>NZ_JBZYDN010000003.1:0-456069 GCF_058933135.1 Halomicrobium sp. HArcel3
AAAATACTAACGTAAGTATTCCACTCCGGGATTGAGATTGAATTGTCATAACTATACATGTGGACATTAATAAGACTGAAACTCGCCGAATATTTTTTCTATTTGTTGTGACTGCATAAGCTAAGGAAATGGGAATTGGGACCAAAAGACGTCTTGCCGCATGATTTTGGAGCACAGCAGCACTATATAAATCCGTAGTAAGGCCCAAGAGATATACAAAAAATGTTACACAACAAGCAACTAATACTATCCTTTGCCAACTTTCAATATTGACCTCATTGCTGGGTATGAGTATAATTGATAAATAGAAGAGGGCAAAAAAGCCAAGATCGAAAACTCGGTTTAGCGTATTGGACGGAAAAAGCGACCAGCTGGCACTGAGAAATATAGTTCCAAATACTATGAATAGCAAAATTGGCGAATTTGTGAGGTGAACTTGACTGTTCTTCAATAAAAAAGCAATTGCAAAAATACCCGTTAAGATCATAAGTATCCGAGTAGCGGTGAGGTATAAGGTGGTGTTGTTGACGGAAATTGGGAAGGTGACTGACAAATATGGAGAAATGAGAACTGCTGTTGACAAAATACGAATTGCTTTAGCATACTGAAAATGTATAACTGATGTTGATTTATTTGAAATATCCTCTGTCATGATTCGCTCAGTATTTCACAATGGGAAATGCAGTGAGCAGTTCAAGAATATGGCGATAAGTCACTCGCGCCAAAAAGAAAGTAATATTATACCAGGTCCTCACCACAATAAATGGCAAGAGTTGTTTCTGACCACACAGTACATTGTGGAATCAGATAAAATTTACTAGCCAATTGGGACAATGGGGCGAAAATAGTTATACGACCAAAACGCTACTGTCGAATATACAACACATTCCTGCCTGCATACTTTTTGTATGTTATTTGTCACGACTAGCCTCTAGGATTTAATGCTTGTCCTTACCGCATACGTCAGAAGGCTGTCCACATACTATAGTGCCGGTTAATTAGCTGACAAATCCATTAGAATCCGACTGACCCGATACCAAACCGGAATTGGAATGTTCCTTCAGCACCCTTTCATAACCAACGGATTTGGAACCTTCATTACGTAAGTTCCCGAGAATTCTGAATTAACTCATGGGAGAAGTCCACATAGCACTCGTTTGTCAGTGATACTACAGCTTGGCCTTCTCGGCGGGTCATTATTGGCCGGCTTTGTGCTCTCGCTGTTCAGGCTCGTCGCGAGTGGCTACGTGAGGCTCTCCATTAATGCATCGCAGTCGGCCAAAACGATGGCTGTACTGGGAGTTGGGCTATTATGTGTTCTCGTACAAGCCTTCGCCGTCGACGTTCTCGCCTGGAAGCAGACATGGATTCTGGTTGGTCTTACGATCGCTCAGTTCGAAATGGCAATTTCACCGGGCATGGACGCATCAAACGCCTAATAACTATCTGAGCGAACTGCGGTTTGGTTTTTATATTAGTAATTTGAACGTTTTGGTGGTGGGCCCAGGTGAAGATTATTTACGTACTCCTGATGAACGATGGGTGGGAGATTCGTGGCCTATCAAGGCTACACAGAGCGAAAATACTTATAGGCAAACTCATCATTTTCAAGCAGATGAGTCTCATTCGGAAAGCCATTCTAAAACGGAGAGAAGAAGGCACACTCTCCGCGATCGGTTCCGGGATAAGATTCGTGCATTGGAGAGTCAGACGAGGGGTCATTGAGCCGGTCTGGTTCAAGCTCTGGAGGTTAGGGGTTGTGGAGATCGAGGACATGTATGGTGAGAAATATTATGATAAGATGCTCCGGTCGGAAGCGCAAGCGGACGCTCGGGAATTTGCAAATGTCATGGTCGACCAATACGACCCATCGTCTGTAGTCGATCTAGGCTGTGGAGTCGGACGGTTCCTTAAACCACTCCACGACTCCGGTGTTACCGTCTACGGTGTTGATGGGTCACGGTACGCCGCAACGAATCCTATCGACCCCGACATCGATATCCGGCACCACGATCTATCCGAGCCCCTCGAATTGGACAAAGATTCTGATTTGGCGCTTTGTCTGGAGGTGCTTGAGCACCTGCCGAAAGAGGCAGCACAGACGGCAGTGGATTCAATCGCTGCAATCGGGCCGGTCGCGATAATAACCGCCGCACCGCCAGGCCAGGGTGGGAAGCATCACGTGAATGAGCAACCACTCGACTACTGGGTCGAAAAGTTCGAAACGGCGGGCATGGAGTATTCCGAAGCGGACACCCAGATCTTAAAAGAAGAGATCGACCCCTCAGAATTAAAGTGGCTCTACGAGAACATCGCAGTCTTCCGAGACGTCTAGAACTCCTATCGACCCTGCGGATAGTGACCGCCGAGAGCCCCAAAGCCCTGTGAGAGTAGTACGGCGTGTTTCTCCGGCAGTTACCCCCTACAGAACTCCTCGTGCCAGGCAACGTAGTTCAATGCCTTCCACAGGGTGAGACTGTTGTTTGCATTTCCGCGACGGTGCGCCTCCCACAGCGAAAAGAGTTCCGCGTCGTCGAGATACGGCGCTTGCGCGACAGCCTCCTCGGTAAGCACACCTTCGATGGCCTCATGACTTTCACGGAACCAGTCGTCAATCGGAACCGACAGACCATGTTTCTCGCGCTGGTAGATGCGTTCCGGCAAGAGGTCGCTGACCGCCCGCTTGAGGATTGGTTTGTACTCGTCGTTGGCGACTTTGTATTCTGAAGGGATGTTGTAGGCCAACTCGACGAACTCGTGATCGAGGAACGGGACGCGTGCTTCCAGTGAGCTCGCCATGCTCGCGTGGTCGACCTTGTACAGGAGATCGTCCGGTAGCCAGTACGTGAGGTCAAACGTCGACATTTTCTTGACGAGATCGTCGCCCCGGGGGAGCGCGAACGTCGAGTTGATACAGTTCTGCGCCCCGGCACTCTCCGCGTCGTACTCCGTTTCCATGTACCGGTTTGGTTCCTGGTCGAATCCCCTGACGTGGAACAGGAACCCCTCTTCGTCGGAGTTCAGGCTCCCGAGATACGAGAGATGCTTCCCTTTCGCGGGGGCGTACGGGGCGACGCGCTCGGCCAGTTCGAGGAGCGGCGACGGAATCTTCCCGTACCGGCCACGGTGGCGGGGGTATTCTCGATAGTGCTTGTAGCCGGCGAACACCTCGTCCGCCCCCGTACCCGAGAGAACTGCCTTTACGTGATCACTCGCGTGATCGGCGAGGAGCATCGTCGGCAGAATGGCCGGGTCTGCGACCGGTTCGCCGTAGTGTCGGACCATCCTCGGAAACACATCCATTGAGTCCAAGTCCACAGTGATATCGTGGTGATCGGTTCCGTAGTGATCGGCGACGAACTGGGCCTCATTGCTCTCGTCGTGTTCCACAGAGTCGAACCCGATAGAGAACGTCTTCAGGTCGTCGACGTGCTCCGACATCAGCCCCACGATCGCGGAGGAGTCCACGCCCCCCGACAGAAACGCGCCGACGGGTACGTCGGCCATCAAGCGCCGTTCGACTGATCGTTCCAGGGCCGTTCTGACTCGTTTGGCAATTGCCGCCGGCGACCCGCTCACTGACTGTTCAGTGAGACTCCAGAAATCATGCTCCGTGACCCCACCGGCAGTGACTGAGAGAGCGGTCCCCGGGGGTACCTTTCGGACGCCTTCGAGAAGGGTCTGTGGCCACGGCGTATACTTGAACGAGAAGTAATTGTAAAGCGCGGCCTCGTCGACGTGCGTTTCGACGTCTGCCTCCAGGAGGCTCCCCATCTCGCTGGCCCAGACGAAACTGCCGTCTAGGTTCGCGTAGTATAACGGTTTGATACCGAGTCTGTCTCGCGCGAGAAACAGGGATTCGGCTTCGCTATCCCAGATGGAGAAGGCGAACATGCCGTTCAGATGCGACGGCATCCGTTCCCCGTACTCTTCCCAGCAGTGGACCAGTACTTCGGTGTCACAGTTCGTCTCGAAGCGATGTCCTTTGGCTTCGAGTTCGTCGCGCAGTCCTTCGTAGTTGTATATTTCCCCATTGAAGACGACAGTCACCGTCCCGTCTTCGTTCGAGAACGGTTGAGTCCCGCCCTGCAAATCGATTATGGCGAGGCGGCGAGCCCCCATCCGAATCGGAACGTCTTCGTCGATAAATTGTCCGTCAGAGTCAGGGCCGCGATGGATGATGCGCTCCAGCATCCGGTCGAAGGTTGCGTGGTCACCGGTACCGAAGATGCCCGCGATACCGCACATGATCCAACCAGAGCTTTCACGCGGTTTTATACCTTCTGAACTACGTACTTCATGTGACAGGCGAGTACCAACGAACGCGCCAGAGGAGAGTCTGTACTATAGATTCGTCACAGCGAGGGGTACGAATCGTGCGGCAACCTGCCGTTCGACGCTGCGTGTGACGAACAGTCAAAATTTTACATGAGGGTTCGTCGAAAATCAGAACAAGTCGACGACAGCCAGAAACGAAGAGATCAGCGATAGAACGCGCAACAGACCAACTGTCAAAACGACTCGTCTCTTCGGTGGGACAGTTATCGACCATTGATCCTCGCCATTATTCGGTCGGTGATCGTTTTGGGTAAACCAGTGAGCACCAGATATTCGTACGATTTCGGATCGTTTGGCTGTTTTGCAACGCTCTGGACCCCGTGGCCCAATGCAGTCGCTCGATTTCTATGTTCGAGATTGGCCAGCGCCATTCGTCGGTGATATCGACCCCGTTCTTCGGCGTCGGAACCATCGTAGATGGTGTCCAACCCGTGCGTCTCCGTTCGCTGCTTGAGCCGCCGTTTCAAACTCTCTGGTGCTCTCGCGAGCATCCCGTACAGAGCGATTTTGCGGCGCCGGTCCACCGAGAGGAGCGTGTCCTCTCGGCGGAGTCTGTACAGAGGCTCAGACAGCGTTCGTAGCTGGTAGCCGGCGCGGTGCAGGCGTATCCAGAGGTCGTAATCCTGGCAAAAGCGGAAAAATTCGTCGTATCCATCCATCGCTTCGATCACCGGGCGTCTCGCCATTACGGTACCGTGGACGACCGGATTCCGGTCCTTTAGATACTGTCCGGGATCCTCGGGTCCGCTCATCGTGTAGTGGACCGCTCCAGCTTCGTCTACGACTTCAACGCCAGTCGTCAGTACGTCCACTTCCGGATGGCGTTCGAGGTAGTCGTACTGGCGTCGCAGCCGTCCGGGGAGTGACTCATCGTCCGCGTCTTGGCGCAGTATGTACTCACCGGTAGCGTGCTCCAGCCCTGTATTCAACGCGGTAGGGAGACCGCTGTTCTGGTCGTGCGCTACGAGGTTCACCCGTTCGTCGCTCGTGAACCGGTCGAGAACCTCATACGTTCCGTCCGTCGAGCCGTCGTCGACGACGATGAGCTCGAACGGATCGAACGATTGGTCGAGGACACTCTCGATAGCGCGGCCGACGAACTCCGCGTCGTTATACACGGGTAAGATAACGGAGACACTGGGTGTACTCGACATGCGTTACGTGTATCCCAGGTCACTCAGATGCTCTCTGGTCGCTTCGTCGACGTCAGCGGAACTGTTGTGCCGCACTCCTCGGTCCGCAAACCGGCTGTAGACTTCCCTGACGCGCCCGCTGTCTTCGGTGTTGACAACTGTCGATTCCTGTGCGTCGTCGACCTGAATAGTAACGTCCTCCGAGCGCCACTGTGCGTTTTTCACGACCCCGCCGTCTGGGTTGGCGTCGTACACCACCTTCGCGGTTCCCGTGAACGGCCAGAGGTCGTCACAGTAATTCTGGATCTTGTCGTGAATCTTTGGCGTTTTCTCTCCGGCAGAGTGTGTAACGACGATATCGTCGTCTGGGACAAAACTCGATCCGTCCACGTCATTGGCGACCGCCGTCGAAACGTCGCAGAATCGGGTTAGTGTAGCCGGTTCGCTGACCCGCTTCCCGTCAGTTTGACCCGGATACTTTACGACGAGCGGCACGTGCGTGAGGACTTCGTGGCTCCCGCCCCCGTCGTGCCCGACGACGTTAGTTTCGGGACGGATGCGACTCAGTTCACCGAACCCCTCGCCGTGGTCGGCGGTCACGACGAGGAGCGTCTCATCGAGCACGTCTCGCTCGTCGAGTTCGCTAACGATTCGGCCTATCGCTGCGTCCATCTGGCGGATCGCCCCGTCGTACAGTCCTTCCAGCTGTTCGAGTTCACTGAGCGGCCTGTGGCCGCAACTGTACTCCCAGGTCATGTTCTGGATTCCGGACTGGAACGTCAGCGCGGTGCCATCGTCCCATTCATTGTGCTCTGAACTCGGACTGTACGGCATATGGGCGTCCATGAAGTTGACACACGCCGCCCACGGGCCGTCGGTCCTGCGCTCCCAGTTGAGAAACGAATCGGCGTACGTTCCGGCGGACACCTTCGTTCGATACCGGTCAGGGAGCACCGACGGATACCTCGACTCTAACTGGAGCGCGAGGCCGTTGACGAGCGAACCTATCGGTCGAGAGTTACCGATGCAAGCCTTGAGATAGTCGATATACGCCGGTTTCGTTCCGCTGACGAATGCCTTCGGATCGACGCCCCCCGGAAATGGATATTCCTCGCGCCAGTCCACTACCGTATCGTACGCCGCTTCCTTGGCGAGCGTCCCAGTCGTGAGAAAGGGGTTCTCCGTGAAGACGCCAGTCTCGTAGCCATATTCGTTCCGAAGTCGTTCCCAGATCAGGACGCCGTCTTTCAGATCGCAATCAGCGGACGTAATGCCGTGTTCTGGAACGTGGTACCCCGTAAAAATGCTCGTGTGGCTAGACAGGCTCTCGACGCCGGGAGATCGTGCCTGTTCGTAGACGGTAGCACGGTCAGCAAAGGTTTCGAGAAACGGCGTGGTTTCGTTCTGATGGCCGTAGAGCGACGCGTTCTTCGCCCGGACTCCATCGAGAACGAGGAGGAGTACGTTCCGACTCACAATAGAACAAACTTCGGGCCACCAGATATGAGTATTCCGATGATTCCGGTGACAGTACCGGGGAGGGACCCGTATGAGCGGTTTTATACGGTCGTACCGACCACTGACACACAACAGAAATGAATCGGTTCAGGGTCGCCCTCGTACACAACATCATCACGCCATATCGGACCGTTCTCTTCGACGCGCTCTCGGACCATCCCGCAATCGATCTCCACGTCTTTTATTGCGCTCGGTCGCACGAGAAGCGCAACTGGTCCGTTCCAGACTCGATTGGGCACGACTTCACTGTCCTTCCCGGGGTCCGTTTCGATAGGGGAGACATCCACTATCACGTCAACCCGTCAGTAGCGACGAAACTCACCAAGGGCGGGTTCGACGCGGCGATTATCGGCGGGAGTACCAACTTCACAATGCAACTCGGCTATCTTGTCTCGAAGCTCGCGCTGGACGGAACTATCCTCTGGACCGAACGTCTCAGAGACCCCCGGAACCCAGTCGGAAAGCTGCTCACTCCGCTGATGCGGACGATGGCGACTCGGAGTGACGCGCTCGTGGTCCCGACGGCGAAAGCCCGGCAGTTCCAGTTACGACAAGGCGTTCCCGACGACCGCGTCACGGTCGCACCGAATGTCGTTGACGTCGACGGCTACTACTCAGAACGAGAGCCGGGAGATGCCTTTCGGCTTCTCTATGTTGGACAGCTTATCGAACGGAAGGGAGTTGAACACCTCATCGAGGCGTACGACGAACTCTACCGGCGAGACGTCGAACTCGTCCTCGTCGGAGACGGGCCCGAACGGGACAAGTACGAACGGGAAGCGAACGAGCATGGACTGGATGTCACGTTTACCGGCTGGGTGTCGGAACATGAGAAACGTCGCCAGTTCGCCCGGGCCAACTGTTTCGTCCTACCGTCGCTCGAAGACCTCGCACCACTCGTCCTTAACGAAGCGCTGGCGGCCGGACTCCCCATCGTAACGACTGATGGCGTCGGTAACGCACCAGAGATGATTACCGACGGAGGAAACGGGTACGTCGTCCCGGCAAGAGACCCTGCGGCCCTCGCTGGGGCAATCGAAGACGTACTGGCGACCGAAGATGTAGGTCTGAAGATGGGGCGGCGGTCCCGGCGGATCGCAATCGAACGGTTCTCACCGGTATTCTCCGCCGAGCAGTTCGCCACGGCCGTTGAAGCGGCCTGTCGACGGTGACCAAGTCGGAACGCATTTAGTCCGCTCCAGCGGATGCGTACACCACGGATGCGCGTTCTCAGCAGCGTCACGGACCCGAGAATGGGGGGTCCACAACGACGGTCGCTCGACGTCGCGAAGCGACTCAGAGAGCGCGGCATAGAAACGGTCTTCCTGATCCCACCTGGTGACGACGCATTTTCCGACGCCGCTCGCGCCCAGGCGTTCGAAGTACAGCGGGTGGCGCTCTCACGGATCCGACCGCCAACGAGGGTCGGTGGAAATGCCAGATTCTTGATTGATTTCCTACCATCTGTCCGCGAAATTTCTGCCACTATTCGGGAAAGCCAAATCGACATCGTTCACGCGAACATGGTCGTGAATTTTCAGACAGCATTGGCCACAGCTCGAACTGACGCGCCGCTCGCGTGGCACTTCAACGACACACTCACTCCGTTCCCGGTGAAGCAAGCGGCAGCGTGGATGGGGACCCGCTGGGCTGACGAAATCATCGTTGCCGCAGACGCCGTCCATGACTATTATTTCTCTCCACAGACTTCCTCAACGACGCTGTACGCACCAGTGGACATCGACGCATTTCATCCCGACAGAGTCGAGATAGACGAAGCGACGATGCGAGACGAACTAGGGCTCCAAGCTGATGTTCCCATAGTCGGGACCGTCGGCAATCTCAATCCGATCAAGGGCCACAAGTATCTGCTTCGCGCCATCGCTACGGTCCTCGAAGATGGGCGGAAAGTCGCGGTCCCCATCGTCGGCGCTCCACTCAATTCCCGGGAGGCGTACTTCCATAAGTTGCGCTCGCTCCGGGCAAGCCTCGGTCTCGAAGACCAGGTACAGTTCGTCGGATTCCGGTCCGACATTCCACAGTTGCTCTCCTTATTTGATATATTTGTCTTGCCATCGGTTGCGGAGGCGTGCCCTATCGTCGTGCTCGAAGCGATGGCGATGAAATGTCCGGTCGTGGCGACTGCAGTTGGAGGGGTGCCAGAGGAGATTCCTGACGAAGACTACGGATGGGTAGTTCCGCCGAAGGATAGTGACGCGCTCGCGAACGCCATCGAAAATGTACTGGCCGATCCTGGAGAAGGTCGACGACGGGCGGAAAATGCGCGGAGACGGGTCAAATCCGTCTTCTCGCTCGAAGCGTGCGTCGACAGGCACGAGGACCTATACCGCTCGCTCGTGAACGACTCGTAACGAAAAGCGATTTGACCGTCGTTACCGAACGAATCTATAGTGAGCGAAAAACGTATCGTACTGGTCCTTGGAACCCGCCCCGAGGTGATCAAACTGTCCCCACTCGTTCGGGAGTGCCAACGTCGGGATGCGTCGTGTACTATTGTCCATACCGGCCAGCACTACTCTGAGGAATTGGACGCCGTCTTCTTCGATGAACTGAAGCTGCCCGCACCCGACTATAATCTCGAAGTTGGCTCCGGTTCACATGGGCGACAGACAGGCGAGATGCTCGCCGAGATAGAGGCCGCACTACTGGAGTTAGACCCCGACGTCGTGCTCGTTCAAGGTGATACCAACTCGGTCCTTGCGGGCGCCATCGCGACGAGCAAACTCGATACCGAACTCGGACATATCGAAGCGGGCCTTCGGAGTTTCGACCGTGAGATGCCCGAGGAGATCAATCGGGTCCTCACTGACCACGCGGCCGACTACCTCTTCGCCCCCACGTCTGAAACCGCGACACTCCTCGAAGACGAGGGGATACCGGACGACCGCGTGTACGTCACCGGTAATACCATCGTCGACGCGGTCCAGCAGAACCGTGAAATTGCGGTTGATAAGAGTACCGTCCTGGCAGACAACGGCCTCAATCCGGACGAGTTCATTCTGCTGACAGCCCACCGGGCGGAGAACGTTGACGATCGAAACCAGCTGACCAGACTCCTCAGTGCAGTCAACGGTGTCACGGACGAGTTAGAACTACCCGTTATCTATCCTATCCATCCTCGGACGCGGAAACGACTGGACGAGTTCGAACTCTCTGTCCCAGATTCGGTGACACTGGTCGACCCGCTTGACTTCCTCGACTTTCTCCGTCTAGAAGATGAGGCCGCCCTGATCCTCACCGACTCCGGCGGCGTCCAAGAGGAGGCGTGCATCCTTGGAACCCCTTGCGTCACGTTACGAGATTCAACGGAACGACCAGAGACCGTCGACGCCGGTGCGAACGTCGTCGCGGGAACTTACCCGGACGCTGTTCTGGAAGCGGCCCAACGGATGAACGAATCAAAAGGGGATTGGCCAAACCCATTCGGCGATGGGACAGCCGCCACTCAGATTCTCGACGTGATACTAGACGAATAGCACCGACTAGGCATGAAGCAAAAGATAATCATACTCGGGCAATGGCTATCACGTAATGGCAGCAATCCTCGTCACTGGTGGCCTTGGATCCGTTGGTGCTCCTCTGGTTGACGAACTCGAATCCCGCGGTCACGACGTCTGGGTCGCTGACCTTCCCTGGTCAGAGCGCGAACGGTACTACCGATGCGACGTAAGCAAATACCGACAACTGGAGCGGGTGTTCCAGGATCGGGACTTCGATTACGTCTATCACCTCGCAGCAGAGTTCGGCCGCAAGAACGGAGAGAACTTCTACGAGACGATGTGGAATTCCAACGCCGTTGGCACAAAACATTTGCTTCGTCTCCAGGCCGAGCATGGGTTTCGGATGATCTTCTCATCCTCCAGCGAGGTGTACGGCGACTACGACGGCGTCATGGAGGAGTCAGTCCCTCACGAACAGAGCGTTCGGCAGCTCAACGACTACGCAATCTCGAAGTGGGTCAACGAAATGCAGGTGCTCAACGCGGCCGACCGCCACGGAAGTGAGACTGTTCGAGTTCGCCTCTTCAATACGTATGGCCCCGGCGAGAAGTACAGTGAATACCGTAGTGTCGTCGCGAAGTTCTGCTACCTCGCACTCCACGACGAACCCTACCACGTGTACGACGATCACCACCGCTCGTTCACATACGTCGGAGACACCGTCAACACCTTGGCGAACGTCGTAGAGAACTTCGACCCGGGCGAAGTGTACAACATCGCCAGCACGGACTATCGGAACATCAAGGACCTCTCCGATCTCATTTTGGACTATCTCGACAAGGACGATTCGAAGGTCGAGTATCGGGGACGAGAGGAACACAACACATTGAACAAGAAAGCAAGCATCGAGCGGGCAAAACGAGACCTCGATCACGACCCAAGCACGAGACTGGAGGAAGGGGTCCCGGAGACCATCGAATGGATGCGCGACTACTACGATGTCTGAAATCGAGAAGGTTGTCGTCATCGGAACTGGATTCGTTGGCCTTCCGCTCGCCCTCTCGCTCGCGGCAGAGGGTGTCGAAGTTATTGGCGTCGATATTGACGAGAACGTCACAGAAGCCATCAACGACGCTTCGCTCAACCTCGACGAGAGTGAGATGCAAGCGCTCCTGGAAGACGACACGGTTCAAGAACACCTCGTCGCGCAGAATGCGCCCGAAGAGGGAGACGCATTCGTCATTTCCGTTCCAACGCCACTCACCCACCCAGAGAAGAGCCCGGATCTCTCATACGTCCAGGCAGCCATCGAGTCAATTCTCCCGTACCTGTCTCAGGGTGATGTGGTGAATGTAGAGTCGACGATACCGCCGTTGACATGCGATACGCTCGTGAC
This sequence comes from Halomicrobium sp. HArcel3, assembly GCF_058933135.1. Taxonomy (NCBI): domain Archaea; kingdom Methanobacteriati; phylum Methanobacteriota; class Halobacteria; order Halobacteriales; family Haloarculaceae; genus Halomicrobium; species Halomicrobium sp. HArcel3. Next base: position 11,847 of record NZ_JBZYDN010000003.1, read on the forward strand.
CGATCTCCTCACCGACGCTGGTTTCGAGGTCGGAGACGACGTTCACCTGGCACATTCGCCAGAACGGATTCTGCCGGGTAACGTCTTCGAAGAGATTGTCTCAAATGACCGCATCGTGGGGGGTGCAACGCCAGACTGTGCAGCCGCCGCCGCAGCCATCTACGAACCATTTCTGGAAGCCGATATCTACGAGACAGATCTACTCTCGGCAGAACTTTGTAAGCTCATGGAGAACACGTTTCGCGACATTAACGTCGCCGTCGCGAACGAATTCGCACTTATCTGTGACGAACTCGGTATTGGGGCTCAGCAAGTCATCGATCTCGCCAACAATCACCCCCGCGTCGACATTCTCTCGCCTGGTATCGGCGTCGGTGGCCACTGCCTCCCCGTCGACCCGTGGTTTCTCAACGAAGTTGATCCCGAGCACACGAACCTCATCACGACCGCACGCAGGATTAACGACATGATGCCGGATTTCGCGACGAAGCGGATACGGCGGGCGACCGCGGAGTACACCGATCCCCACATACTTGCGCTCGGCGCATCCTACAAGCCGAACACGTACGATCAGCGGAACAGTCCTGCTAAAGAGATAGTCGAAGACCTGCGTCTCGACGGCTACTCGGTCGCCCACTACGACGACCACGTCCCTGAGATGGGGTACGACGACCTCCGCTCACTCGTCGCCGAGGAATCGCCCGACGTGGTCGTGCAATTCGTCGCCCATGACGACACCGTCGCAGCCATCGACGGCATACGAGGGCGGCTGGCCGATCAGGGAATCGAACTCCTTCAGTTCGGAGGCGCAGAACCACTCGATCCGACCCAACACGTTCAATGACGACGCGAACCCTCGTCGTCTCGCATTTCTTCCCACCCGAATCACTCGGCGGTGCACACCGCTGGAAGAAGCTAATTGAAGAACTGCCGGAGGATCACGATTGCCGGGTCCTCTGCCCGCCGCCGGCCTTCCCGTATGGCGAGTTCGATCGGTCATGGACACCGGTCGAACGTGACGTGATAGATGAGGTGCCGGTCACTCGGCTCTGGTCCTACCAGCCTCGGAGCGACGCCACTTCAGAGGGTTCGAACCTCGGCAGGATCTTGAACTACGTCATTTTTTCCGTATTCGCCAGTCTCTACGTCGTGTTGACCCACCGGCGTTACGACGGCATCGTCACGGTCTCTGCGCCGCATACGACGTTCCTACCTGGCATCGTCGGCCATCTGCTCGGACTCCAGTGGATGCCAGACATCTTCGACCTCTGGCTCGACAATGCACTCGACATCGGCTACGTTGAGCGGGGATCGATCCCGTATCGGGCCATTTCGTGGCTAGAGCGGCGGGCGATCACTAAATCGGATCACCTATTCGTCATCACAGAGACGATGGCCGAGCACTTCGCCGAGAAGTACGATGTCTCGCTCGACCGATTCACGCTGGTCCCCTTTGGAGTCGACGCTGAATTGTTTGCCCCTTCTGGCGATAACCAGCGGAGCGATACCGTGGTGTACACCGGGAACATGGGAGAGGCCCACGCACTCCGCCCCTTCATCGGCGCGTTCGAGTACCTCAATGGCGTGGCGGAACTCGTCCTAGTGGGCACCGGGAAGCGGCGCGAGGAACTTGAGCAGTTCTGTCGCGATCAAGAACTCACGGACCGAGTCACGTTCGAAGGCGTCGTGCCGCGCGAGGAGATTCCCACCATCCTCTCAACGGCGACGGCTAGTCTGGTCCCGCTCCAGCAGCAGTACAGACTCGATTATGCCCGGCCGAACAAACTACTTGAAAGCATGGCCGTCGGCACGCCGTACGTCGCGAGTAGCCTTCGTGAGATTGACCGGATCACAGACGAAGCGAACGCCGGTTTCGCCGTCGAAAACGATTCGGAACGGGTGGCCGAAGCCATTAAATCGCTCGTTAGCGACCCAGAGATAGCAAGGGAGATGGGGACAGCAGGGATCCAGTATGTCGAACGGGAACACCGATGGCCGATACTTGCAGATCGCGTGGCGTCCGTACTCAAACACGAATAGGTCGCTATCGCGTCCTCGGTTCGCACCAAAAAAGACGAAAACTTTCCGCCTACGACGCCAACACCAGCGGCTCGTACCACTCCCGGTTCGCTTCGTACCACTCGACGAACTTCCCGACACCCTCCCGAATCGTATGACTCGGTTCGTACCCTAGTAACTCCGCAGCCCGAGACGTATCGGCGTGGGTGTGCTCGGCGTCGGACTCGTATCGGTCGGCGTACTCCAGATTCAGCCCAGGCGCCAGCTGGTCCCGAACCTCCTCGGCCAACGTCTTGATAGCGATGTTGTCCGTTGAGCCGATATTCATCGCCGTACCGTCGGCTACACCAGTATCTAGCAACGACAGGTTCGCTTCGACGACATCCTCGATGTAGGTGAAGTCACGCGTTTGCATCCCGTCCCCGTACACGATTGGTGCGTCGCCGTTCATGCACCGCGAGACGAAGTTGGAGATGGCCATGTTCGGGCGCATTCGCGGACCGTAGACAGTGAAGTATCGCAGTGCGACCGTCGGCAAGTCGTACACCTCGTGATACGACCCGGCGTAGCGTTCGGCTGCCAGCTTCGACGCGCCGTAGGGACTCACGGGCATCGTCGGGTCGCTCTCGGCAAACGGGATGAACTCCTCGTGACCGCCGTAGACCGACGAGGACGAAGCCATTACCACACGCTCCACGCCATTGGCACGGGCGGCGTCCAGAATATTCAGCGTCCCGTCGACGTTCACCTCGTGGTACTCACGAGGCTCCGCAACGCTGTCGCGGACGCCCGCACGACCGGCCTGGTGGTAGACGTAGTCAGCGTCCGAAACGAGTTCGTCCACGAGATTTGCGTCCCGGACGTCCCCTTCGACGAACTCGTACTCGCGACCTTCTGACTCCGCAACGTCGCGGTGGATGCCAAGCGTGTGCTCCTTGATCCGCAGGTCGTAGTACGGATGCATCACGTCGAGGACCCTGACGTCGTGGCCCTCCCGAAGGAACCGCTCGGCGAGGTGGCCCCCGATGAACCCCGCACCGCCGGTGACTAAGATATTCATACCAGAGGATGCCAGGTTTGAAGATAAAAAGACCGCGGAACAGCGCTGTCGAACGAATCATTGCGGAGTCCCCCGCTTTCTCCGTCCTGTCAATTTGCTAAATACAACTTTGAGAACGTTCCACCAGCGGTCGGCCCGCGACGAGTTCTACCAGTCACTCCACAGCACCGATTATGAGCGCGATAATATGATCGCAGATATAGTGACAGACAGCCGGTTCGAACGCCGGCGTCCCCGGTGAGATATTCACGGGTCGGACGCTGGTGGAACGACGTAATGGGGCTATATGTGGCGGGAGGCAACGAACGGGACGAGACATTGCTGGTCCGCGAGTCCGAGGCGACGCTCGAGTGGGGCTCTGCGAGACGGTGGGTCGAACGGTACACCGAATATGTACGCGTGCACGCTTGGCAAATTCGGCGAGCTTTTGGAACGAGTCGGCCGGCGGGTTCGTGAGAGTCCCGCTCCGCGAGCGGTCGGCGCTTCTCCGCAGGTCGTTGCCGATTTGCGTGAAAATTAACAAAGCGCCGAAACGATTACGGAAAACTCGACCGACGGTCAACACATGACCGCCTATCGCTTCCGGGTCAAGTTCGACCGGGATCCAACTGCGCTCTGGCGGGACGTCGTCGTCGGGGCAGACAGGACGATCGCCGAGTTCCAGACGGCGATCAACGCCGCCGTCGGACTCGGCCAGGATCACCTGTGGTTCGTCGGGACCGACGAGGACTACTGGAACAGCGACGTCGTCTACCAGAGTCCACGAGAGTACGAAGAGTCGTCCGGCCCCAACCTGTTGACAGGCCCCCAGAGGACCGAGAACGCGGGCGCCGTCACCATCGGCGAGCTGACCCGACAGCTCGGGCTCGAACAGTACGACCGGATCTGCTACCTCTACGACTACGGCGACGAGTGGCGCTTCTACGCTATCCTGAAAGAGATATTGAATGACGAACCGAGCGACGCGGAACCGGGGGTCGTGAACGGGAAGGGCGACGCCGTCGACCAATACGAGCCGACGCACAGAACCGAGACCGTTGATAACGAAGCCCTCCCAGACCCACTCGGTTCGGTCCTCCCCGACACCGCCGTGCCCGTCGCGGATCTCCGCGCGTTAGAGGACCGTGACGACGTCGTCCACGTCATCCCGCTGCTCAGCATCGAAACCGGATTCGGCGCCGTCTGCGAGCGCTTCGCGATCCAGTTCGCGGAGCGGGGATACGTCCTCGAAAATTTCCAGCCCGGCTGGCAGGTCGTCGCGGACGTCGACGGGTCCGACGAGACGGCCGAGGACCTCCTGGCTGACCTCGCGTCGACCGTACGCGACTGGCACGCCGAAATCGCGGAAATCTCGGGCGCGACGACGGGCCAGCGATTCGCCGAGGGGACCGTCGAGGCGATGCACGTCGAACTGGACGCGGAACTCGAACGGAAGGGCTACGGGCACCTGTGACCCCGCGGAGGCGCGTCTTCCCACGTCGAGACGGCGCAGTGCAATCCGACCGGGAAAGCCGTCGAATCGACGAGCGCTGGCCGAACGATTGCCGGCCACAGCCGGGCAGTTGCTGAGCGGCAAGGAAGCGTGACCCGCCGCGGACGCGGCGGGTTCGGGGAGGAGCGGGGAGTTCATTCGGGAGCGCGTGCCGATGGCCGCGCGAGCGATAGCTGTCCCTGGAGGAATGAAAGGGTCGTTCGAAAGAGCTTCGCTCTTTCGTGATGACGAGAGACCGAAGGTCTCTCGGACCACGAGGCCGGTCGCGGGGGCTGAGTCGGGCCCTATCCGAGCGACGGAGGAGCGAGGATATCCCGCTCAGGGCGCGCGAGCGGAAGGTCGGCTTCCGCCGACCTTCTATACCTTCGCGGCTGCGCCGCGAAGCAAGCCGAGGGCTTTCGACGTGTTTGCTATACCATCAGTCTCGTCTCCCCGCACATACTCAACAGTACCTCTCGCAGGGGCACAGCGGTATCACCCCAACTGATGAGCCCGTTATGATCGCGATCATATTATCGCACGCATACTGATCGACAGAGCGTCAGAACGGGCGTGGGCCTCCTCGTACCACGGGGGGATGAACGCCAGCTACTGGTGGCCTGCGCTCTCTTCTCGAGGTCTGGATTTACGTCGGACTTGCGGGATGCAGCAACGGAACGCGACGACATCTACCTGTTTACGATGTCTGATCTGATGTCATTCTTCTGATGGGGGACTCGCACACGTATCGCCGTGGACGGGTCGTCGCAATTCGAGCCTACCTGGGCCGGGGCGTGATGATTCCTGTCGAGGGGATCCGTTCCGACGACCGGTTAGCCGGAGCACCGCCTGTGAGAAATCTATAAACAAATGCCCTCCAAACATTCGCATATGCCCGGGTTCGACGAGGAGAGAGTCGCACTCACCGGCGACGAACTCGAGTGTCTCCGTGCTGTGCTAGCTGCCCATGGAGTCGGTCTAGCGGTACTCTTCGGATCCACTGTATAACCAGACGCGGACCCCGCTGACCTCGATATCGCTATCGAGTTCAGTGAGTACCGCCCGACAGACGAGGGGTACGCGGCAGTATATCTCGACCTCTACTCGACGCTGGAAGACGAGATCGAACGGCAGGTGGACCTCGTCGACGTTCATTCGACTTCCCCGCCGTTTGCGAGCGTCGTGTTCGACGACGGTGTCCTCGTCCTCGGTTCCGAGGAACGGCTGGAAACGCTCGAACGGCGACTCACAGGTGACGAGCCGTCAGTCGAAAATGCGAGAAAGCGAGTCACAGCCGCGGCCAGTCGACTCCGCGAGGGATTCTCGTGAAACCAGTGGGAGCTCGGCAACGGGGACGATGAGTGCCGACGACCTCCCTCCGGACCGGGCCAACCGAATCGCCGACGCTATCGAGGATATCGAGCGGAATGTAATACGTCTCCGCGAGTATCAACAGTTATCGCGTGAAGAATAGGTCGCGCCCGACCAACAGGATCGGCGAGACGCGATCGAGCGGAAGTTCGAGAAGTTGGCCGAAGCGGTACTCGATATCTCGTCGGAGCTCTGTAAACAGGAACGCGCTGACGTTCCCGAACGACGGAAGGCGCGTGTCACCGCTCTCGAAAACGAAGGGATCATCGACGCGGGCCTCGCCGATCGATTGCGGACTGCTGTCGGCTTTCGAAACGTCCTCGCACATACGTACGGACCCATCGTAAACGACGACATCGTATTCGACGCCCTGCAAAACGATCTCGCCCAGTACGTGGAATTCGTCGAAGCAGTCGACGAGTATCTCACCTTCGACGGCAAGTAACCGGTCCTATACCCAAGCCGATTCACTACTAGAAGATTCTGACAGCCAGACTGGACTGCAAAAATGTCTATATACGACGCACTTGACGCAAATGCAATGGAGACGATATCAGTCCAGATGCCTGACGAACTCGAAGCCGAGTTAGAAAGATACGTCGATGAAGAACATCTCGACCAGCGTTCGGCCGTCCGAAAACTCCTCACCGAAGGACTCGAGAACTGGCGTCGCGAACAGGCCCTAGAACATTTGGGGGAGGGCAGGACCACGTTCACTAACGCTGCCGATCTCGCCGGCGTTTCGGTCTGGGACTTCGTCCAAGTAGCGAAGGAAGGTGATAGTACGTGGGTATCGGGCGACCACCTCGACGACGACATTGAGGACCTGTGAATGTAGGTCCTCGACGCGACGCCGCTCATCTCTCTCGTAATGGGGGCGCGACTCGCGAGCTGCGGGCGTACGGTATGGTTCGTGTCCCGCAATCGGACCTGGCCAATGGACGGTTTCGGAACCGTTAAAACTCGGCCTCACATTGCACTAGCTGCTACCACACGGGCCGGTGGGGTAGCTTGGTATCCTTCGGCCTTCGGGTGGCCGTAACCGCAGTTCGAATCTGCGCCGGCCCACTTCTCTCAACGCAATACGAGGAGCGTCAGTGACGGGTATTCGTTGCGAAGAAGTGGGCACGCAGATTCGAATGCCGGGTCCGGAACGACGACGAACTCCACGCCTGCCCTGCCTGTTCCTCGCTAGCGACGCGCGTGCGAGACGCAGTCGGACGCTCCGCTACATCTGCGGGCCGATCGACGACGCTACTTCCCTCACCGTAGCCCTGCGACCAGTACGGGCCAAGGGGACGCCAGCGACGCCGGCGCCACTCCCCTTTTTTCGTATTTAGATATTATATACGGTCTAATATTCATAACTTTAATTTCTACAAAACTCGAAAGATATTTCGGGGGTCCGAGCCGGCCCGCTCGAATCGCGGACGTGGCGCGCAACGGTGCCGTACACTGACGGGGGGAGCGCCACGCGCGACGGCCAGTCGTCGGCGTTCGAACGATCCGCAACGTCGCGTGACGTCTGGTCACCACCGGTGACGCCGCCCGACGCGACGACGCCGACGGCGATTCGCGGACCTGCGCCGTCGTCGATCACGACCACCCCGTCGAGACCGGGCCGCGCGACGGACACGAACCGGACACCACGATGGAACTAGCCTCGCAACTCACCGCGCCGCTCCGTGGAACGCTGCTGCTCGCAGTCGTCGTCCTGGTGGGGGGACCACCGACGGCGGAGCTGGTGGTGTACCCGCTGGCCGACGCGGAAGACGTCAGGACGACCGTCGTCGACCGTCTGGTCCTGCTGCTCGTGGGGGTCCCGGCGCTGACCGCGTTCGCCGCCGCCACCGCGCTGTTACTCGCGACGAGCTCCGGCGGGCTCCCCCTCTCGGCCGACGGGGGCCGTGCGCTCCTGGCGACCGAGTGGGGGGCGGTCTGGGTCGCCCAGACGGCGGTCACCCTGGGGCTCGGTCTGGTCGCGCTCGTCGGCATCGTGGGCCTCGTCGTGGTGCCGCGTCAATGGTGGCTCCGGGGCGCCACCGCCGGCGGCGTCCTCGTCCTGCTGGCCGTCTGTGCGTCGGGGTACTCGACCGTCGTTCCCGACGCCCGCGTCGCGATCGCGCTCAAGTTCGGACACATGGCCGGTGCGGCGGTCTGGACCGGCGGCCTCGTCGTGCTCACGACGGTCTGTCCGCCGGTGCTCCGGGCCGTCGACGAGGACGCGAGACGTCGGGCGGTGGCGCGAGCGATCCGGTCGTTCTCGCCCATCGCCGTCGGCGGCGTCACGCTGGCCAGCGTCGCCGGCCTGCTCATCGCCGTCTGGCACCTGCCCGGGGCGACGACGGTACGGGCCTCCGACTACGGCGTCGTCCTCGCGGTGAAGGTGGCGTTCGCGCTCGCCGCCGCGGGCCTCGGCGGGGTCAACCGCTTCCTCCTGTTGTCTCGACTCCAGCCCGCGGCCTGTCGCCGTCGGACGGCCGGCCGTCGACTGCTCTCCCGCCTCCCGCACGGCGGCGCCGCGAACGCCACCGGCCGGGGCGCGACGCAGTCGTTCGTCTGGGCGATACGTGTGGAGGTGCTTGTCCTCGTCGCGGTGATGCTCCTGTCCGTGGTCCTGACGGCGGTCCTGTCGGTCCCCGCCGGCGCAGGTCACCTGAACGCCACGGGTAGCGAGTTCCGGAGTGTCCTGCTGGTGGGCGCCATGGTGGTCGCCGCCGTCGGGTTCACGACGTTCGGCTACGAGGTGACCGAGGTCCGGCGCGAGCCACCGCCGACGTGACGCGGTCGGGCCGTCCGCGACACTCGTCGGGCCGGGGGATTCGGAGGCCCGCATGTCGTCCGCACGCCTGGTCTCGGTGACCAGAATCACCCCACTGCCCGACTGCCAGAAGACCTTTCCCCGCGTCTAGCCGTCGTTGGGTAATGCATTCACTCGCGATCGATACTCCCTCCCATCAGCTCTCTGCTGATGAGTGAACAGAACCTCGACCGCCGAACCCTCCTCGGCGCACTCGCAGCCACAGGCGCCACCTCACTCGCTGGCTGTTCGGCACTCCAGGCAGAGAACGACAGCGAAGCGGCGACAGCCGACGACGACCTCGCCCGCGAACTCGCGACGCGCTTCGCGCCGACGCTGTACTTCGACGAGCACGAGCCGTGGTTCCCGACGGACCCGCGGCCCTACGCCAGCGAAGCGGACGGCGAAACGGTCGTCGACGGCTTCGACGCGTTCGACGGCTATCACGAGCGTTACGGCCAGGGCGACCCGCCGAACCCGACGGTGTTCTACAACGCCGTCGAGTACGAGAACTCGCCGCTGGCGGTCGTCCAGTTCTGGCTGTACTCGGCGTTCGACCAGTTCACGACGAACTTCCACTGGCACGACTGGGAGGTGTTGCACGTCTTCGTCGACACGGAATCTGACGAACCGCAGCTGTACGTCGCCAGCTCGCACTCCCGGAAGGTGCCCAACAACGAGTTCCTCGACCCCGACCCGGAGACGATTCCGCGGATGCTCGCGGAGCTGGGCTCGCACTCGACGGCGCTGTCGGTCAACGACGACGCGGACCGGTTCCAGCGTCTGCCCGACGGGGACCTGTTCGCCGACGTCACCAACAGGGCTATCGAGGGCGTCGAGGACCTGGCCGAGATCCCGCTGGCCTACGGGCTCCCGCGTGACGAGGGGTCCCGGCTGCCCTACGTCGTCCCGGCGTACGAGGGCGCGCCGATCTACGACCACGAACGACTGCCGTCGGTGACGGCCGACTCGCTCGTCACCGAGGCGCTAACGGTGCGAGCGTTCGACGAACTGACGTCTCCACCGACGGACCTCCCCCGGCGCGAGACCGGGCTCGTATTCGAGCACGCCGAGCGCGAGGAGACGGCCGACGATCCCGACGTGGCGTACGACCTCGTCCCTACAACTGAACTCGAACACATCGCCGACTTCACCGGGCCGCAGTTGAGCTTCGAGTTCGCCGTCCCGCAGGCCGTCGAGGACGCCGTCGCGGGGCACATCACGACGACGGGGGCGCCGTGGGACCAGCCGCGGTACGAGAACCCGGCCGCGGACGTCACGGACCCGAACCACCGCGCGGCGCTGGCCGAGCGCTACGACGCCATCGGCGAGCCGGCGCCGGTCAACACCGTCGTAACCCGCGTCACGGAGGCGATAACCAGCGATGACGCGCCGGAGGACGAGGGGCTGACGACGACGGACGCGACCGTCGAGTCCGTCGCCCTGCTGGAGAGCGACCCCGAAGCGGTCCCGACGTTCGGCGGCGTCGCCGTCGTCCGGGACGTCCCGGCCGGCGACCACCGGCTGACGGTCAACGGCGCGGGGCAGGCCCCCCACAGCGAGCGGGTGTCGGTAGCCGGTAGCGGGGACGGGGGAGACGACGGTGGCGAGGGGAGCGCGGGCGCAAACGGCGGCGGGGACGGGAACGCCGACGCGGTGACCGCGGCCGGCGTCGACGGCGAGATCCCGCTCGTCGCCAACCGCGACGCGAGGAAACTCGAGGTCGGGACGGCGAACGCCGACGTGGACGTCGCCACCGTGGCCCTCGAAGACGACTTCGCGGGTCGCCTCTACGAGTCACCGGTCGGAGACGACGGCGACGAGGCAGTCTACGTCCACGCTGGTGGCGCGTACACGACTGAGGTCCGGGACAGCGACGACGAGGTCGGTGCCTATCGAGTCAATCCGGACCGGAACTCGGACGCCGACGTTCGCATCGAGAACCCGGAGACAGGCAAGGCGCCGCTCGCCGAGTATCTCGCCGACGTCAGCGAGGAGACGCGGGCGGCGGTGGCGGCGGAGATGGACGGTGACGACGGCGACGGTAGCGACGACGGGGATAGCGACGATGCAGATAGCGACGACAAGACGGAGACCGAAACCGGCGGCTCCGACGCCGCCGACGGATCCGGGACCGGTGGCTCTGGCGGGTCGGAGAACTCCGTCCAGGGTCTCGAACGGGCGCTCGCCGCGGTCGTCGACGCGGCAGAACGAGCGGCAGCGCGGGCCCGTGAGGGTGACCGTGGGAACGCGGACAGACAGCTCGAAGCGGTCGCCGACCGGCTCGAACGGGCAGAACAGCGCCTCGCCGAGGCCAGTGACGACCTGCCGGACTCGCTCGTGAACGCGGCACAGAACCGCCAGGAACAGGCGAATCGGCGGGCCAAGCAGGCCCGGAGCGCGGAGAAGCTGTAGGCGAAGGCGGTCGACGTCGACACCGCCCGCAGAGTATCAGTGGAGGCGGACGCTGCGGATGCGGCCGGGGAACCCACCGAAATTACCCGCTCACAGCGACCGCGCGGAGTTGAGCACGACGAGCAGGCTACTCGACGCCATCGCGGCCGCGGCGAACAGCGGGTTGAGCAACCCGGCGACGGCCAGGGGGATGGCGACGGCGTTGTAGCCGAACGCCCACGCGAGGTTGGTCCGGATGCGACGGTTCGTGGCCGAAGCGAGGTCGAACGTCGCCCGCACGGCGCGCAGGTCGTCGTCGAGGACGACGGCGTCGGCGGCCTCGGTGGCCAGTTCCGTGCCGCTGGCCATCGCGATGCCGACGTCGGCCTCCGCGAGCGCGGGCGCGTCGTTGCTCCCGTCGCCTACCATCGCCACCGTCCCCTCGGCGCGGAGGCGCCGGACCGTCGCGGCCTTGGCCTCGGGCTTGACGCCGGCGAAGACGCGGTCGACACCGGAGTCGTAGCGGAGTCGGTCGGCGGCCGCTCCCTCGTCGCCGGTCAGCACGACGACGTCGCGGTCGGCGAGTGACTCGGCGACAGCCGACCACTCGGCCCGCATCTCGTCCCCGACGGCGAGCACGCCCCTGGCCCGGCCGTCCCAGCCGACGACGACGGGGACCGACCCGTCGGCTCTGACCTCGTCGGCCCGTTCGACGAGGGAGGCGGGGATGGTCCAACCGCGCGTCTCGAACGCCGACGGGTGGCCGACGACGACGCGCTCGTCGTCGACGGTTCCCGTCACGGACCGGTCGCCTTGTGATACGTCGACTGCCTCCGGCGGGTCGTCGACGGCCGCGACGACCGCCGTCGCGATGGGATGGGCCGAGTAGCGTTCGAGGGCGGCGGCCCGCTGCAGGAGTTTCGTCGCGTCGGCGTCCGGTGCCGTCGCGTTCAGCAGGCGCATCGAGCCCGTGGTCAGCGTGCCGGTCTTGTCGAAGACGACCGTGTCGACGTCGGGCGCCGTCTCGAACAGCGCGGGCGTGGTGACCACGACGTTCCGCTCGGCGGCCGTCCGGGTGCCGGTCGCGACGGCGAGCGGCGTCGCCAGCCCCAGCGCACACGGGCAGGAGACGACGAGGACCGTCAGCCCCGTCAGGAGGGCGGTCGTCGTGCTCGCGCCGGTCGCGAGCAGCCAGCCGGTCACGAGAACGGCCAGGGAGACGACGAGGGGGACGAACACGGTCGCGAGTCGGTCGGCGAGCCGCTGGGCGCCGGGACGGGCGCTCTGGATGCGCCAGAGGAGTTCCACGAGCCGGTCGAGCGTGCTCGTCACCTCGTCTCCAGCCCGGATCACGAGCGGGGCGTCGGTGACGACGGTGCCGCCGCGGACGTCGTCACCGGGCTCCTTCCGGCGCGGGAGTGACTCGCCGGTCACCAGCGCCTCGTCGACCGCCGCGGCGTTCTCGATGACGGTCCCGTCGACCGGAACTCGCTCGCCGGGCCGGACCAGCAGTCGGTCGCCGGGCGAGACCGTCTCGACGGGGACCGTCTCACCGTCGGGATGGCGAGTGGCCTCGTCGACCTGGAGACGGGTCAGCTCCGAGAGGAGGTCGGTCGCCCGTCGTTTGACCCGCGATTCGTACTGCGTGCCCGCGGTCACCACGAGCACGATCGCGATGGTCACGTCGAAGTACAGTTCCGTGCGGCCGAGGACCATCGCGAGCGTGCTGTAGACGTAGGCGCCGACGGCGGCCAGCGATACGAGCAGGTCGGTGTTCGGTCGCCAGGACCGGAGACTGACGTACGCGCCGCGCAACAGCGGGTAGCCAGTGTAGAACAACACGATCGACGTGAACGCCCAGACGTTGGCCGCGATGTAGACGAAGTCGAGGCCGCCGAACTCGACGAGCGGCGGATAGCCGAAGTAGGTCGGATACAGGAAGAGGACGTACCACAGCATCGCCATCATCCCGAAGAGCCCCCCGCCGACGAGGAAGCGGACGAGCCCGTCCTCGTCAGGACTGCGGTCCGCGTCGGGTTGCCGGGCCTCGTATCCGTAGCCCGTCAACCGGTCCGGGAGGGCGTCGAAGTCGACCGATTCGGGGTCGTAGACGACCCTGGCGAGTTCCGTCGCGTAGCTCGCCTCGACCGCCTCGACGCCCTCGACGTCGCGGCCGAGCGACTCGACGAACACCTCGCAGGTCGAACAGTGCATCCCCTCGACCGCGAGGAAGCCCTGCTCGCAGCCCGCCGGGACCGTCGCGGCGCCGTCGTCGTCGTCGCGGTCGTCGAGCGCGGCCCGGGCCTCGTCCCCGAGTCGACGCTGGACCTCGAGACAGCCCCGGCAACAGAAGGTACCGTCTACCTCGGGGGCGGTCACGGGCGGGTCGGGCGTCGGCAACTCACAGAGCCTACAGGACATGGGAGAGTGATCGGTGTGGAATGGTCGGGTGGGGTACGTGCACGCCGAACAGCATCAGGCCGTGGGCGAGGAGGAGGTACCCCAGGACGACGAACGCGACGCCGAGCGCACGGTGGAGACGACGGCGGTGAGCCACCCCGACGGCGTCGAGGAAGAGGCCGTACAGCAACAGCGTGGGCACGGTGCCGAGACCGAGGACGAGGAGCGACAGCCCACCGCGAACGGGGTCCCCGACCGCGAAGGCGTACAGGTAGGCCGGGTAGATGATCGGACAGGGAAAGAGTCCGTGGAGCGCGCCGAGGCCGGCGATGCCGGGCCCGGCGGCCAGGCGGTCGACGCGGTTCGTCGCCACGGTGACGAGTCGTCCGAACGGCCCGCCGCCGGGGACGAACCGGTGGAGCGCGCCCGCGCCACCGAGCAGGTACGAGACGCCGACGGCGACGACGAGTATCCCGACCAGGACGCCGACGGCGCCGCGGAGCCCGTCACCGACTCCCTGGACGGTGGCGGCCGAGTCGAAGACGACGGCGCCGAGCAAGCCGGCGGCCGCGCCCACCAGCGCGTAGCTACTCGCTCGCCCCAGGTTGAATAGCAAGTGCTGGCGGACGGCTCGGAGGGTGAGGTGGTTCGCGCGACGGCGGTCACGGGACGCGTCGACGTGCTCGCCGTACAGCGTCACCAGCGGACCGCACATCCCCAGGCAGTGTGCCCCCGCGAGGACGCCGACGACGAGGAACATCAGCAGGTCGGCGCCCGGCACGTCGACGGCGACCAGCAACGTTTCAGACTGCCCCATCCGGTTCGTGACCGTTCACCGGCGTGAACGCGACGTAGAGGCTACCCACGATCAGCAGGACGTTCACCAGCGCGATCCCGACGTACAGCTCGCCCCGTGACAGCGCGAAGACGGCCACCGGGATAAGTGACAGTAGCCCGACAGTTGCACCGAGACGCGGTGTCAGTTCCATCAGTCGCGGTTAGGGGCGCGCTCATAAAAAGGGGCTGGCTGGTCTCAGTTGCCGGGAACAGGCAGACCGTATTTCCACTCACCCCCCAAGCTACTCAGCAGAAACGAATGGCAACCGACACAGAACTGAAGGAAATCGGACACGAAGAGTTCGACCCGGTCGGGACGCTCACTCTCATCACGGTGTACTTTCTCATCCTCGTCGGGATGTGGGTCCTCACCTACTTCGTCGAGTTCCTCGGCAACGGGCCGACGGTGGTAGGATGAACGTCCACACGTACGAGAAGATTTGGCTCGTGGCGTCGCTGTTCCTCATCGTCGGCTTCATCGCGACGGTCGTCTACGGTGCCGCCGGCGCGGGCATCGCGATGGTCGACGCCTCCGGCGGGACCGTCGACTCCACGTCCCTCTCGGAGAACGAGCGGTTCGGCGAACCGGGCGTCGAACGGGTCGGGGACGGAGAGTACGAGGTGACTGTCGTCGCCCGCCAGTTCATGTACCAGCCCGACCCCATCCGGGTGCCGGCCGATAGCCGCGTGACGTTCTACGTGACGTCCGCGGACGTGATCCACGGGTTCCAGGTCGTCGGGACGAACGTCAACACGATGGTCATCCCGGGACAGGTCGCCGAGATCACCGTCGATTTCGACGAGCCGGGCGAGTACGGTATCATCTGCAACGAGTACTGTGGGCAGGGGCACCACGACATGGAGGGCAAACTCGTCGTCGTTCCCGAAGACGAGTACGGAGGTGACGACGCGTGACGAGCGAAGAACTGCCGGGCGAAGAACTGTTCCTCGACAGGTTCCCCGACGAAGCCCAGGTGGTCCGGGCGTCGCTGTGGAGCGCGTTCGTCGCGCTCGGCATCGGCGCGCTGGCAGGCATCGTCCAGGCGCTCCACCGGGTCGGCTACGTCCGGTTCATCGACTCGGCGGACTACTACACGGTCCTCACGCTGCACGGCGTGTTGCTCGTCATCTCCTTCACTATCTTCTTCCTCGTCGGACTGTTCACGTGGGCGGTGACCCGGAGTCTCGACAGACCGGTCGAGAACATCCGCTTCACCTGGGCCTGGTACCTGACGATGGTCGCGGGCACGGTGCTGGCCGGCGTCGCCATCCTCGGCGGGTTCGTCGATTCGATCCCGATCAGCGCGGACGTGCTCTTCACGTTCTACGCGCCGCTCCAGGCACACCCGCTCTTCTACGCGGGACTCGCGGTGTTCATCATCGGGACGTGGCTCGCGGGCTTCGACTGGTTCCGCTCGTGGTGGCACTGGCGCACCGAGAACGACGGCCGCATCCCGCTCCAGACGTTCATGGTGCTGACCTCGATGCTGATGTGGTACATCGCGACCATCGGGGTCGCCATCTCCGTCGTCTTCTTCCTGCTCCCGTGGTCGCTCGGGATCATCGACCAGGTGAACCCGCTGCTGACGCGGACGCTGTTCTGGTACTTCGGGCACCCGGTGGTGTACTTCTGGCTGATGCCGGCCTACCTGCTGTGGTACACCGTGTTACCGTCCATCTCCGGCGGTCGGCTGTTCAGCGACCCGCTCGCACGCGTCGTCTTCGTGCTGTTCCTGATCCTGTCGACGCCGGTCGGGATACACCACCAGTACCTCGACCCCGGCATCGCGGAGGGGTTCAAGTTCATCGCGATGACGAACACGATGTTCCTGCTGCTCCCGAGCCTGCTGACCGCGTTCACCGTCGTGGCGAGCATGGAACACGGCGCTCGCCAGCGCGGTGGTGAGGGTTACCTCTCGTGGCTCGGTGCGTTACCGTGGCGCGACCCGGCCTTCACCGGCATGGCGCTGGCAGGCCTGATGTTCGCCGCCGGCGGCTTCTCGGGGATGGTCAACGCCGGGATGAACATCAACTACCTCATCCACAACACGCTGTGGGTTCCCGGCCACTTCCACCTCACCGTCGGCACGGCCGTCGCCCTGACGTTCATGGCGGCGACCTACTGGCTGTTACCGCAGTTGACCCGCCGACGGCTGTACAGTCGGACCATCGGCCTGTTCCAGGTCGTCATGTGGTTCGTCGGCATGGTGCTGATGTCGAACGCGATGCACCGCGCCGGGCTCGTCGGCATCCCGCGTCGGACGGCCGAACCCCAGTACGACGGGTTCGCCTTCGACGCCGGCCTCAGCAGCGTCGCCGAACTCGACGCCCAGGTCGCCATCGGCGGGACGCTGCTGTTCGTCTCCGTCGTGCTCTTCCTGGGTAACCTCATCATCTCGCTACTGGAAGACCCGATGGAGGGTACCGTCGACCGGTCCCTTCCCCCGGCGCTCTCCGGTCCGGAGGACTCCCCCGAAGTGCTCGACAACCTCTCCCTGTGGGTCGCTATCGCACTGTTGCTCGTCCTGCTGGCCTACAGCCTGCCGATCGGCGCCATCGTCGCCGACGGCGGGTTGTTCGGGCCGGGAACCGAATCGTATCCCGTGGTGCTGTCCTGGCTGGAGGTAGTCACGTGAGCGGGCGAATCTCCCGGGCCGGCCTGCTCGTCATCCTCGCGTTCCTCGTTCCGGTCATCGTCGAGTTCCGGACGCTCGCGGCCCTGTTCGGCGTCTCCCTCTCGGTCGGTCAGTACCTCGTCGCCGTGACGGGGCTCGTGATGGCAGTCCTCCTCGCCGTCGGCGCGTGGAACCTCCGCGCCGGGACGACCGCCGACGACCACACGGGAGGTGCCTGACCCCGTGGCGACTGCCGTCGACCGATCGGTCGGTCCATCGCTGCCGCTCGGTCGCTCCGCTACGGTCAGCGCGGTCAGCGCGCTGCTCGTCGTCGAACTCACGATGCTCGGGGTGTATCTCCACCTGACCGACACCGCCGTCGTCGCGCTCCGCTACACGCTCTACCCGTTCGTCTGGATAAACGTCGGCGCCTGGGTTCTGCTCCGTCGACCGACCGTAAGTGCGTCCTCGCGACGGCGCCTCGCTGCAGGTACGCTCGCCCTCGGCTACTTCCTCGTCCTGGCCGTCGCCGGCGGCCTGATCCGCCACGGCGGGATGTCGATGTCACCGTCCGTCGTCTGGCTCTCGCCCGGCTGGGGACCGGCGCTGTTCTACACGACCGAGTTCGTCCACCTCGCAGTCCTCCCGTTCGAGGTCGTCGGGTACGCCGCGCTCGCGGTACTCGTGTACACGCTCGTGCTCTCGGGCTCCCGGACCGCCCTCGCTGGTCTCCTCGGCGTCGCTACCTGCGTCGGCTGCCTGTGGCCCGTCGGCGCGGCCTTCGCGGCGATCCTCGTCGGCGTGGGATCGCCGCTCGCATCGACTGTTCCGGGCGTGGCCTACGACCTCTCGACACTCCTGTTCGTCGTCACTGCTGGCGCACTCTACTGGGCCAGTCGGCGAACGGCCTGACGACTGGTTCCCCCGGTCGACGCCGGACTCACTTCGCAGCCGAAACCAGCCAGGGTCGAACGCGACGCCGAGTCCGAGAACGCTCTCCGGACGAATGCCACCGAAAAGAGCCGCCTCCTGCAGCCAGTCGTTGGTCCCGCTACCGCGTCCGTCGCGGCCGGGTTCGCGCCGACGCGACCACGACCAGGACGAGCAGCGCCCCGAAGAGCGGGATCGCCAGCGCCAGCGGCGACACCGACCCGGCGACCGTTCTGGCCAGCGTGGGCCACAGCGAGAGGAGGCCGACGGCCACGAGCAGGCCGGCGAGACCGGTCACGACGGCCGCGACGAGCGGCATCACTCGCTCCGGGCGAACGGGCGGGTCCTCTGACAGGGGTCGATCGAGTGCTGAACTCATATCTGTACAGTCGCAGCGGGCCTATTTGAAACGATGTCCGCGTTCCCGCGATCTGAGAACGAAGTACGCGACGACGATCAGGTGGACCGCGCGACCCGCCACCGGAGTCTCGGGGGCCGGCGCGAACAGCGAAGTCCTCACTGCCGCGTCGCCACGACCAGCGCGAACCCGGCGACCAGCAACACCGCGAAGCCGGTCAGCGAGAGCCCTTGCACGTCCATCGCAGCCACGCCGAGCGTCACGGCCAGAATCGCGACTCCAGCAAGTAGACTCCCGCCAGCGTGGACCAGTTCTGCCCGATGGGTCTGCGCACGTCGCCCGACCTGGCCGCCCAGCGAGACGGCCTGTTCGCCCAGGTCCCAGGCGAGCACCGACGCGACGCCGGCGGCCAGCAACTGAATCTCCGAGGCACCGCGGACGACGCCGCTCGTGACGACGCCGACGAACAGGAACGCGGCCCCGGTGGTCACGAGCCTGCGCTCCCAGCCCGCACGGACGGGCAACAGCCCTGCCAGCAGCACCGCGAGACCGAGCAATCCAGGGAGTAGCTCCAGTCGTTCCGTCATCGCCTCCGGCTGGGAGACGGCCAGCGCGAGCGCCACGAGAACGAGCACGCCGCCCGCGAGCGCCGCGAGCGACCCTGGAACCTTCTGCCCGCGCTGCCACGCCACGTAGCCACCGGCACAGAGCGCCAGGCCGACGACGTCGACGACGAGCGCCTGCCACTGGCCGGCACCCTCGATCAGGATGGCGACGGCGGCGAATCCAGCAAGCATCGCCAGCAGCGCGCCGGGCGCAGTCGGTCGGTCGAGCAGGTCACGCGAGGCAGCCAGCGACGTCATCGGTATCCCTCCATGGTCCGTTCGAGGGCGTTGCCGAGGTGGTCGCCGGTCTGCCAGTCGACGACGGGGACGCCGAGGCGGCGGAGCGCCTGGATCCGCGTCGTCCGTTCGCGCGCGGCCAGGCGGTTCCCGACCGTCTCCCCGGCCGTCGTGTCCGGGCTGACGACGGTGACTGGGTGGCCGGCGGCCTCCAGGGTCCGCACCGTCCCCAGGATGTCGTCGTCGGCCAGTGGGCTCAGCAGCGTAATCTGCGTGTTACCCCCGAGTCGCTCACGGAGTTCGGCGGTCTGGCGGTCGCGCCCGCTCGTCGCGCCGTCCACCAGCCGGCCACCGTCGGAGAGCGCGGGTTCGGCGCCGGCGGTCCCGGGCTGGTCCACCGTGGGCCCCACTTGGGTGTCGTTCACCTCGGGCGCGACGTCCCTGCTCTCGAATTCGGGCGAGACGACGCGGTCCAGCGCGTCGTCCTGGTTGCCAGCGACCGTCGACGGCGCGAACGCGGGGTCGGCGTCGAGCAACTGGCGGAGATGGGCCAGGTGGCTCTTGCCGACGCCGAGGGGGAGCCAGCAGGGCTCCGGGCCGAGCGCGGCGAGGCCGAACTCGTGGTTGGCGTCGGCGAGCGCGGCGGCCAGGCGGTCGGCCGCGGCGACGCTCCGGGCGACGGCGTGGGCGGTCGGCGACGCTCCCGGTTCGTCCGGTGCGGTGGACGTCCCGACGTCGACGCAGAGCACGACCGCGGCGGCCTGTTCCTCCCGGAACTCGACGGTCGTCAAGTCGCCACCGCTGGCGAAGCGTCGCCAGTCGATCCGTTTCACCGGGTCGCCGCGGCGGTACTCGCGCATGCGGTGGAACTCCAGCCCGCTGCCGCCCTCCTCGGTGACGAGTTCGCCAGTACGGCGGCGGGTCAGGTCCCGCAGGGCGGCCTGGGGGACCGAGACGCCGCAGTCGATCACCGTCGACTCGTGGACGGTCGTCGTCCGCTCCGTCGCGCCGCCGAGGTCCCGCGTGAGCACGGTCGAGGGTTCGAACCGGTGTTTCCCCTCGCGACCCTCGACGGCGTACTCGATGGTCGTCTCCTCGCCGGGGCCGAGCGCCGTGGCGCGCCGCGGCGTCCCGTCGACGACGGGGAGCAGGGCGGGCACGCCGTCGACGACGCGGAGGTCGGTGAGCCACCGGTCGCCCTCGTTGCGGACCGTGACCGCGACGTCGACCGACTCCCCGTGTGCGGGCGTCCGCTCCGATATCGTCCGCTCGACGGCGAGGTCGGGTTCGGGCGGTTCCGGGACGAGCCGCGGGTAGACGGCGTAGCCGACGCCGACAGAGGCGAGCAACAGCAGGCTGGGGCGCTGGGCGAGGAGGCCGACGGCGCCCGCGAACAGCGAGAGCGCGACGACGCCGCGCCAGCGACCAGTGGTGCGAACGTCGCTCACGCCGACTCACCCTCCATCCCCGACTCCCCCTCCAGCCGTTCGAGCGCGGCCACCGTCGCGTCGACGCGCCGGCGGAACCAGTCGTCCCGGCGGAGACGCGTGGCGAGGCGCCCCGCGAGTCCGGGCGGGTCGAGTTCGTCGTCGGCGAGGAACGCCGCGGCGGCCTGGTCGTCGGTCCACTTGCCCGATTCGATGCGGTCGCGGGCGTCGGGCCGGGAGCACCGGTACGCTTCGGCGACGGCATCGACGGCGGCGGCCCGGACGCGCGCGTGGACACGTCGGTGCGTATCGATCACGCGCAGGAACGGGAGCGACCCGAGCGCGTCGTCGACGTCGCGGCCGGGCGAGGCTGGGTCCGTTCCTTCGACGGGGGGCGGCGTCGCCTCCGAGACGCCCGTCGTCGTCCGCGAGAGGACGAGGCCCACGACGGCGGCGAGCGCGGGCACGGCGAGGACGGCAACCAGCACGTAGTCGTTGCCGGCGAGCGCCAGGGCCGGCCCGATGGGGATCAGTCCCGCGACGGCGGGCGAGAGGACGGCGAGGATGCCGAGAACCAGCAGGAAGATTCCTGCGGCGGCCGGCGCTTTGCGCGTGAGTGCCATCAGGTCCCACCTCCGGCGTCGAGTCGGTCCCGACTCTGCTGGGCGGTCTCTTCGCGCTGGGCAGTGACGGGACGGCCGCCGTAGCGGACTTCCTCGTACGTCTCGGTGAGTCGCTTCACGGCCTCCCTGTCGAGTCCGGCCTCGATGGCGGCACTCGCACACTCGCTGGTCGTCATCGTTCCTGGACGATCGAGGTCGAGGCGGCTGACCATCCCGAGCCACGCGCGTTCGACGGCGTGAGCGGGCGAGCCCTCCCGCGGGTCCGACTGGGCTACAGGTGCGGGGCCTTCGGCGTCTTCCTCGTCGTCCGGATCCGCGAACGCGGCCAGCAGCCGATCACGGTATCGATACGCGATTCCGGCCGCACCCAGCACGGCGGCGAGGACCAGCAGGTACGGCAACAGGGCCATCAGCAGGGCCAGGAGCCGGTCGAGCAGTGACATCGGTTCCAGGCCCTGCTCGCCGCTGTCGTCCTGCTGCTGCTCTCGCTGCTGTTGCCGTTGCTGGGACTGGCTCTCCGCCGGCTTGCTGCTCGTCGCGTCGCGTTGCCCATTCGCGTCCGCGTTCGTCGCGCTCGCGGGCTCACCCTCCTGCTCGTCCCCCTCGATCTCGTCCATCACGTCCGAGGCGGTGTCCTGCCCGATGGGCACCTGGTCGTAGTCCAGGTCGATGACGTCGTTGGCGTCCGTCGACATCGTCGACTCCAGCGTCGTCGCCGAGACGCCCATCGCGCTGATAGAGAGGAGGGCGACCGCGAGCCACGCGCCCGTTTCCCGGTTCATAGTGTCGGCAGTGTATCGGTGTAAATCATCTGGCGCTCCCTCGTGTATCCACCCTGGTTAAGCCAACCGAGTTCGCAGACGAAACCGCAAGCCCGTAGGCCCCTATTGGGAACTTCGTGGTTAGTTATAGAGTGCCCTTACGCGACTAACGCGGGATTATCTTCGGCGTCGCGCTGGCTCCGTCTAGAAATCTGGCGTCGCGCGACAGATCGGAAGTCGAGTGGAGAAAGGTCGTCCTACTGGATAGAATGTCGCGAGGATCTCGTCTCGGCTGGATGTGCACGATTCGCTCAGAAACGACAGAGGACCAGAGCTCAGGAATCCTCCGAGAGCGTGGAATCGGCCTCGTTCCCGGCGATATCGTGCGTTTCGATGCCGTCGCCGCCCATGGGTGCTTTCAGGTCGTCTCCTTCGAATGCGCCGTGTCGCTGTCGCACGATCTCCACAGAGAGGTCACCCGATTCGTCGACGTCCCAGCGTAGCTTGTCGCCTGGCTCGATGTCGAGACGCCGACGAACTGCTTCGGGAACTGTGACGAACCACCCTTCGCTGACCGTGGTCTCTGGTCTTGTCATACTCCTCGGTGCGAGCGCTTCTCCGAAGCGTGTTACGCCACATGTGTCCGGAACGAACGTCAATACACCTAAGTACGCAGTCCGACGCCTACAGCCATGAGCCGACAGTTCGTCGTCACCGGCCACGACGTCCCGACGACACCGGAGTTCTCCCTCGACGACCTCCCCGGTGGCGCGGGACGCCTCGACCTGCTGGCGCGCTGTGTCACGAGCGCGCTCGTGCTCTCACACGGCCTCCGCGAGGACGTCCGCGTCCACCTCGTCCTCGCCGACGAGTACACCGTCACCTTCGACGGGAGCGCGCTCCGGAACTTCAACCCCGACGAGCGCTCGACGGCGGCGCGGGTCCGGAACGCCCTCGAAGAGCGCGAGGAGGCCATCGGCCACATCCCGGTCGAGACGTCGCCGGGCGTCTCGCTCTCGCGGATGGGCTTCGAGGCGACCCTGGAGAGCGCCGCACAGGAGGGAACCGTCGTCCAGCTCCACGAGAACGGTGACCCGGCAGTCGACGTCGATCCGCCGACCGACCCGGTGTTCGTCCTCTCGGACCACCACGACTTCACGGACGCCGAGAGCGCGCTCCTCGACGACGTCGCCGACCAGCGACTCTCCCTGGGGCCGGAGGCCATCCACGCAGACCACGCCATCGTCGTCGCGCACAACTACCTCGACACCGACCGGTACACCAGCTACTGACGGCACGCGGGAACAGCAACACGGGGCAGTAGCCGCTCTCTAGCGGCCGGAGGAACCGGCAGACGGTCGACTGGTACGGAAGCGGCCGCGTCGGCACTCAATATATCTAGCGTATCCGGTAAGGTGGCTCTAGACACCGCCGGCGAATCTTCAGGAGAGCATACTAATCCCGAGCGCACGCCTCACTGCCGACATGAGGAGAACCGAAGAGTGAACGCCGTCGTCATTCCGACCGGGCACGAGGCCCAGAGTTACGTCTGTGTCAGGTCGCTCTCGGAGCGGGGCGTCCGGACCATCGTCGCCTCGGAGAAGGAGGCCGTCCCGGCAGCGGCGTCGCGGTACTGCGACGAGTCCGTCGACCTGCCGCCGCCGAAAGCGGACCTGCTGGCCTACCGGGACGCGCTGCTCGAACTCGCCGAGCGGGAGACCATCGAGACGATAATTCCAGTCCGGCCGGAGGACGGGTACGTCCTCTCCCGGTACCGCGAGGAGTTCGAGGAGCACGTCTCACTGCCCGTCCCGTCGTTCGACCAGCTACGAACTGTCCACGACCGCCTGCGACTCGCCGAGGCGGCCGAGGCGGCGGGCGTGCCGGTGCCAGAGACGCGTCGCCTCTCCGACGTCGACGACTGGGGGCCGGACCTCATCGTCAAGTCCCGGTACAATCTGGTCGTCGACGACTACGTCGACCACCTCGACCCGGGGGAGTCCGCCGTCGTCAAGGCGGTCAAACACCTCCAGCCCGGCGCCGAACCGGACCCCGGCGCGATCCGCGAGGAGTACCAACACGACCCCGTCGTCCAGGAGTTCGTCCCCTACGACGAGGAGTACATGTTCGCCGGGCTGTACGACCACGGCGAGGCGCTGGCCACCTTCCAGCACCACCAGATCCGGGGCAACTCCTACACCGGCGGCGGCGGCGTCTACCGCCGGTCCACCGACATCCCCGAACTCGACGCCGTCGCCGACGACCTGCTCAGCCACCTGAACTGGCACGGCCTGGCCTGCATCGAGTACATGCGCGACGAGCGCACCGGCGAGTTCATCCTCACGGAGATCAACCCCCGGATGTGGCAGTCCCTGCCCTCGACCGTCCGCGCCGGCGTCGACTTCCCGGGCTACTACTGGCTCCAGGCGATGGACCGGGCCGACGAGATCGACCCGGACTACGAGATCGGCGTCGGGAGCCACCTGCTCCACGGTGAACTGGGCTACCTCCTGAGCATCCTCACCGACGACTCGCCGCTCGTCCAGCGGCCGTCGCTGACCGGGACGGCCTGGGAGATAGCCGCCTCCTGCCTCTCGGAGCCCCACTTCGACTACCTCAACCTCGACGACCCCGGCCCCTTCTTCCAGGGCCTCCGCAACAAGGTGAAGTAGCCGGGACGAGGTCGGCTGAGAGTGGCTGTTGGAGAGGTGTGTAGTGAGGGGGTGGTTCTCGTTTGAACGAGTGAAATGAATGCCGACAGCAAGAACCAGAAAGCCCTCGGTGCGGTCCGGGAACCCCGGACCGCACCTCGCCCTTTCAGTCCTCCAGGTCAGCACAGCACCGCAGCCCAGCCCTTCCCCTGGTCGCGCGATGAAACGCGCTCCCGGCCGACCGCTGTGCGGTTGCGGAGCGGTCAGGAAGCGTGATTCGCGCCGGACGGCGCGAATCCGGGGAGGTTTGGCGGAACTAATCGCGAGCGCGTTTCATCGCGCGAGCGACGAAGTTTCCTGGTGGACTGAAAGGGCGAGGTGCACTGGCCGAAGCACGGCGACGTAAGCACCGCAGCGGAGCGAGGAGCGTGGTTCGAAAGGCGCTGCGCGCCTTTCGTCATCACGAGAGAGCTCCGCTCTCTCGAACGACAGCGAGCCGCGCGAGGCGAGCGCGCCGAGGGCTTTCGAAGTGTTTGCGGTCTCGATTCCGACTCCAGAGAGCGCGCCGAGGGCTTTCGAGTTGTTTGCATCGTGCTCGAAGCGGCAATCGCAGAACCCACTGATCAACACGTCCTCGACCTCTACTGACCATGAACGAACGATGGGCCGACACGACGACCCTTACGACGAAAATCACCTCACGGACGGTCGTTGAACAGGACCAGATGCCGGAGGATCGTCTGTTTCTCCAGGCCGCCGCCGAGCGCGCCCGAGAGGACGCCGATGGTGGCGATAAAGCCCGCGATGCGGACGAGTTCGACGACGCCGACGGTCGGGTCCTCTAGGCTCGGCCAGTTCGTCATCAGGTTCGGCGGGAAGACGACGTACTCGATGGTGAGCATGATCACCCCGACCAGCAGGTAGAGCCCGACCATGGCGAGGACGAGGATGCAGAAGACGGTCACGTTCACCAGCGCGACGTGTTCGGTGAGGACCTGCTGGCGCCCGCGGGGGAACAGCAGGTTGTGCGAGAAGAGGAGGTAGACGGCCGCGAGCAGGATGGATCCGACGGCGAACAGCGTCGCGGTGCCGTCGGTGATGTTCAGCCCGACGTCCCACGTCTCGGCGCTGAAGACGACGACGAGCGTCGGGACCAGCGCCGCCGTCGACAGCTTCGGTAGCGACAGGGGGAGCGCGAGCGCCCGACTCCTGACCACTGCGGCGGCTACCTCCCCCGGGTTCCGGGCGACGCTGGCGAGGTAGAACCACAGCCGGCCGAGGGGGCCGCGGGCGTCCGTCTCCTCCTCGGGTATCCGGCCCGCCTCGCGGCGGAACTGTCTGCTCAGCGTCGCGTCGAACCGCGGGACGCCGTCCCGTTCGGCGTCGAACGTGAACGGCGCCATCGCGGCGTCGCCGCCGTCGTCGTGGCCCGCACCGAGGACGTGCCCGATCTGGTGGAGTATCAGTGCCGCCCCGTTCCAGCGCACCGCCGCGTCGTCGAGCGACCGCCGGGGCTGGTCGCGCGGCGACAGCCGGAGCGTGCGCGTCGAGACGACCGCGACGCGTCCCAGCGGCGAGGCTAGCCCGGGCACGCGCCGCTCGCGCCGCGAGAGCAGCGGGACGTCGGTGACGACGACGACCAGGTCGTAGGGTCCCTCCACCATCCGCAGTGCCGCACTCTCCAGGAACTCGGAGGGGTAGCGGGCGTCGTAATCAGACAGCTCCTCGGGCTCTTCCGCGTGGAACCGCCAGCTCGCGTCCGTCGCCGACGCCAGTTCGCCGACGACGTCCCGGGCAGCCCGGTCGGCGAAGCCCGCGAGGTCGACGCCGCCGCTCCGGGGGGAGTGGGCGACCAGCAGGCCGACGTCGACGACGACGTCACCCTCGCCCGCGTCGGCTCTCGCTGCGCCGTCATCAGACGTTGCCCCGAGCACGCCGTCATTTCGGACTGACGACACAAAAGCGTCCCCGGCCTCGACTGCGTGAACGAGTCGCGGGCGCCTCCTCGACGGGCCACGCAGTCGAGTCGACGAGGTCCGATCACGTCGGCGCCGGAACGGTGGCTACGGCGTCGATGCGGCGAGAGATGGAAACGGGCGTGGCCAGCAGGGCGGCGCGTGCCGTGAACCGTCCACGACGAACCGGTACCCGACGACCGACCGCTACCAGCCGCTCGTTCGTGCCAACGGCACCCGTCGTCCCCGTGGTACGACTGCCTTACCCAAGTAATGGAAACCTGTTGCCGTATTGTGCAATACATATTGAAACTGCTGGCGGACAGAGGAGGAGGGTACCGATGGTTGGCGCCACAGATGTGGACCGGAAACGTGGGCCGGGGGATTCGTATACAGTGCGTGAATTTCGCTCCGAGGACAGGGACGGAGTCCTCGCCCTCGACCGGACCGTCTGGGGCCGGGACCGGGGTGAGGGCTGGTTCGACTGGAAGTACGCGTCCAACCCGATCGTGGACCACGTGCCGATGTTCGTGACCGAATACGACGGCGAGATCGTCGGTGCGCGCCCGTTCATGGCCTTTCGAATACGCGCCGGCGAGTCGGTCGTCGACGCGCTGCAACCGAGCGATACGATGGTCCACCCAGATCACCGGCGGCGGGGTCTCTTCAGCCGGATGACGAGGCGAGCGATCGCGACGTACGCGGACGAGGATCCCGCGTTACTGTTCAACTTCCCCAACGACGCGGCCCGGCCCGGCTACGAGAAACTCGGCTGGCGGACGCTCGGCCCGCAAGTGACGTACTACCGCGTCCAGGACCCGGCTCGCCTCTTCGCAGAGCGGTTCGACGGACCGGCCAGAGCGCTCGCTCGCCGGACCCTCCGACCGTTGGTCAGGTCGGTGCGGCGAACCGGGACTCACGCGTCCGGACGGTCCGACGTCGACGTGCAGTCCCGGCGAGGCGTCCCCTGCGCGACCCTCGCGTCGCTCTACGACCGCCGCGTGCCGGGCAGGTTCCACGTGCTCCGCGACGAGGAGCTCCTCAGGTGGCGGTTCGGGAGCCCGGCGTGGTCACGAACGACCTACCTCGCCAGCCGCGGCGGAACCGTCGTCGCCGCGCTCGTCGCGCGGACCCGCACGCTCGCCGACGGCGCCACCGTCACGCAGGTCGCAGACGTCCTGCCGCTGCCAGGCGACGCTTCGCTGATGGGCACCGCCACGTCACTCTTCGGAGCGGTGACCCGGGACCACGCGGACTCGACGCTCGTCGCCGTCAGCGCGGGCGCGACCAGCCCGGCGATCCTCCACAGACTGGGGTTCAGGCCCGACGACCGGCCGCCGCTGTCGTGGCTTCGCAGCCGACGCAAATCGCTCGCGGTCCGGCCCCTGCCGCTCTCCGACTCGTCGTGGACACTGGACGGGCGGCCCGTCGACGTCCCGACGAACTGGACGGGCACGTTCGTCGAACGCGACACGACGTGAGCGGTCGACGGACGCCGAAGTACGTGCTACATACAATCGGTACAGCGCCTATAACAAACAGATGGGGGCGGGTTTCACCGAACCATGTTCGAGACGACAGACGCGCGTCGCGCGGTGGCCCGCGCGTACCGCCTCGCGATAGCCGCCGCGTCACTGCCGATCATCCTCGCCGACTACTTCGACCCGGACACCGGCGCGGCGTACGACGTCGGCCTCGCGTCGAAACTCGTCCTCGCGGCGCGGATGGTACGGAACAACTGGCAGATCCCGACCGGGTCGAGTTTCGTCGAACACCTGGTGATGGCGGCCGCCATCCTCGAGGTTCCCCCGGATGTCGACGGCTGCGTCGTCGAGTGCGGCTGCTTCAAGGGCGGTAGCACCGCCAACCTCTCGCTCGTGGCGGGGCTGTGTGACCGCACACTCCACGTGTTCGACTCCTTCGAGGGGATGCCCGAACCGACGGCCGAGGACGAGACGCACCTGGTCGTCGACTCCGCACGGGTCCACGCCTACGAGGAGAATTCCTGGGACGCGACCATCGACGAGGTGGAGGCCAACGTCGTCGCCTACGGCGACCCCGGCGCCGTGGTGTTCCACCCGGGCTACTTCGAGGAGACGATGCCGGGGTTCGACGAACCCTGCGTCGCCGCCTTCCTCGACGTCGGTCTGCGAGCGTCCGCGGAGACGGCGCTCGAACACCTCTGGCCCGTGCTCCGGAACGACGGTCGGTGTTTCACCCACGAGGCCAAGCACATGGACATGGCCGACCTCTTCTTCGACCGGGCGTGGTGGCGCGAGACGCTCGACGCGGAGCCCCCGGGACTCGTCGGCGCCGGGAGCGGTATCGGTCTCCACCCCGGTCCGAACGGTTTCTCCAGCCTGCTGGCATACACCGTGAAGAACCCGACCGTCGAAGACTACGCCGTCGTGGCCCAGACCGGCGCCGACAACGTGGTCGACGTGGGCCGAACCGGGTCAGACTGACCACGCTCACCGCGGATCATCGACGCTTAACCGCCTGGGCCGGCCAGATACCCCCATGACCGACCGAGACGTCGCCGACGGACCGAACGGCGAGGACCTCGCCTGGGAGACGCTCGCCACGGAGACCGCCTACACCTGCGACGGGTTCGATATCTTCAACCAGTCGGTTCGACTCCCGGACGGCACCACGGCGGAGTTCGACTACCTCTCGGAGAGCGAGGCCGTCGTTATTCTCCCGTTCACGCCCGACGGCGACGTCGTCGTCATCGACGAGTGGCGCCAGCCCGTCGAGCGCGTCAATCGCGGCCTGCCCGCGGGCAGCATCGAGCCCGAGGACGACGACCCGACCGCCGCTGCCCACCGCGAACTGGTCGAGGAGACAGGCCACGAGGCCGGCGCGATGGAACACCTCACCAGCGTCGAACCGGCCAACGGCTTCGCGGATTCGTACTTCCACTACTTCGTCGCTCACGACTGCGAACCGACGGCCGAGCAGCGACTCGACGACAACGAGTCCATCCGGGTCGACACGGCCTCGTTCGACGACCTCGTCGAGAGTGTCCGCACTGGCGACCTCCAGGACGGCCGGTCCGGGTTCGCCGTTCTCCACTACGCGCTGTTCGAGGACGAGTAACGCCGGCCGGATTTCAGAACCGACACCTTCCTTCCCTCGCCGTCCCAGTCCACACCCATGAGCTACGACCTCTTCGACACGGAGTCGGGCAACGCAGTCGTCATCGCCCTGGACCACGGTCTCGGGATGGGCGCGCTGGAGGGGTTCGAGGACGCCAGCGCGACGCTGGACGCCGTCCTCGCCGGCGACCCCGACGGCGTCCTCGTCGGGCCCCACTTCGCCCGGCGCTACGCAGACCGGTTCGACAACTCGGACGCGGACCTGTTGGTCACGGCGGACGTCGCGACGTTCTCGACCCGGCCGGGCCACGACGAGGCGATGGACATCTGGACCCAGCCATTCGACGTCGACACGTTGCTGGATCTGGACCCCGTCGGCGTGAAGATGGTGCTCGTCTTCGGCCGCGAGGACCGCGAGCTGTTCCAGCGGAACATCGAGGCCGTCGCCGACCTCGCCGAGCAACTGCGGGGCACCGGCGTCCCGCTCATCGTCGAACCGGTTGGCTGGGGGAGCAGGGTTCCGGAGCCCCTGGAGACCGACCCGGAGTACGTCGCCGACGCCTGCCGCATCGCCTGGGAGATCGGCGCCGACGTCCTGAAGGCGCCGTACACCGGCGAACCCGACTCCTACGCCGACCTCGTCGACGCGTCACCGGTCCCCGTCACCGTGCTGGGCGGCCCGGCGTCCGGGTCGACGCGGGCGATGCTCGGCGACATCGAGGAAGCCGTCGGCTGTGGCGCGCGCGGTCCGGTCATCGGCCGCTCTGTCTGGCAAACCGAGGACCCGCAGGCCGTCGTTGAGGCGTTGAACGGCATCGTCCACGAGGGGCAGAGTGTGGCGGCCGTCTGGGAGTGAGGGGACGGTCCGAGCCAGCGTCGAGCGGCGGTTTCTAGCGAACGCCCGTCACTCGCCACCCCATTCGCGGATCGGCGGGATCAGTTCGAGCGTCGCTGCAGTGAGGTACAGGCCGACGGCGATCAGGGCGACGCCGACTGCGACGCCCGTCAACCCGAGTCCAGTGGATCCGGCCGAGGCCAGCACGCCGAGTAGCCCGACGTACGCAATCACGAACGCGACGCCCACCAGGAGGACGGTGCCGATGACGCCGAGGATAGCGTCCTCGACGGCCTTCCTGACGACGGTGTAGAGGACGGCTTCGTCGATTCCGGCGGCCGCTCCACCGTCCGTCACCGATCCACTATCCGCAGCGCTTCCACCGCTTCTGTCGGGAACCATATGATCCGGAGTATCCATCGGGCGAAATAAGTCCGGGGGTGGCTCTCCGGCCGACGACAGCCGGACCTGGCCGGGGTTCCTCGCCGGTCACGACGAGACGCGTCTGTGAGACGGCGCTCGATTTGACAACGGAGTATGGGTTTGGCGGCATCGACGCCACCTGCTCGCGTTCGTGACGCCGGGACCGTCAAAGGCGTCCGGCACGTAGTACCGACAATGGAAGCAGACACCCGAGAGAAACTCTACAAAGCGCCGCGAACGGACGTGATACAGGATCAGGGCAAGTTCAGGACGCACTTCAACTTCCCCGGTCGGAACCGCCCGGACCACGACGACCACGGCTACGGCCCGCTCGCGACCGTCGTCGAGTCGTTCATGGACCCCGACACGCTCATCTCGATGCACCCACACCGGAACGAGGAGATCATCTCGTGGGTCCCGGCCGGCGTCATGCGCCACGACGACGGCGAGGGGAACAAACTCGTCACCGACTCCGACCACCTGATGGTGATGGGCGCGGGCACCGAGTTCTGGCACGAGGAGCGCACGCTCGCCGACGACCCGCCGCTCCGGATGCTCCAGATATTTGTCAGACCGCACAGTCTCGGCCTCGAACCGCAGATCCAGCACGAGCCCATCCCGGATCCGGTCGCGAACGAGTGGCGGCATCTCTTCGGTCCGGAGGAGTCCGACGCGCCCCTGTCCGTTCGTAACGAGGTCGACTGCTTCGACGCCCGGATCGGCGAGGGAGCCAGCGTCGACCTTCCCGAGATTGCGGGGCGGGACGCGTACTTCTACGTGTTCGAGGGAGCGGTCGAGGCCGCCGACGCGCGCTTCGAGGAGGGAGAGAGCGGACTGCTCGTCGACGACGAGGGACTGACAATCACGGCGCGGGATGACGCGCTGGTGGTCGCCTTCCTCGTCGATCCGGACGCACCCATTACGCGGCAGGGGACTATCGGCCGCTGAGCACTCGCCAGCGCGGCGCCCCAGCGGGGGTGAAGGGCCTCAGTCGAGCAGCGGACGAACTTCTTCGGCGAGTCCGCGCCCGATGGCCTCCATCCCTGCGTCGCCGGGGTGGAGCAGGTCCGTCGTCAGGCCGGTCGCGTCCATGAGGTCGGGGCCCTCGACGAGGTGGACGTTGCCCGTCGCGCAATTGTCGACGGCCGTGCGGAGCGACGACCGGAACGCCGCTGCACGCTCTCGGTCGCCGTCCCGCACCAGGTCCTCGTGGTAGGGAAACAGCGTCACGCAGACGACCGGCTTCCCGGGGTTCGACTCGGCGACGGTCCGGACGAAGGCGTGGACGCGCTCGTCGAACTGTTTCTCGGTGAAGCCGCGGTTGGCCATGTTGACCGACAGCGCGAGCGTCGCCACGTCCCAGTCGTCCCGATCCGCGAGGTAGTCGGCCATCGCCGGTTCGCAGAAAGCCGACCCCGACGCCCCGAGGTTGACCGGGTCGACGCCGAGACGACGGGCGACCCGCGAGACGTAGGTGAGGTGGGCGGCGGAGGCCGCGGCGCCCTCGGTGATGGACGTCCCGTGGGCGAGGTACTGCGTGTCCGGGAGTTCGTCGTCCGTCGGCGGTCGGCACGCCCCCGCGACGTCGTGGACGGCGACGGGTTCCCAGGCGTCGAAGCGCAGGCGACAGACGCGCGGGTCGAACGCGCCCGTCGCCACTGCGTCGTCGAGCACACTGATTCGGTCAGGGACGGTCAGTTCGATGGTCTTCGGGACAGGGCCGAACTCG
The DNA here is from genome assembly GCF_058933135.1 of Halomicrobium sp. HArcel3. Lineage (NCBI taxonomy): Archaea > Methanobacteriati > Methanobacteriota > Halobacteria > Halobacteriales > Haloarculaceae > Halomicrobium > Halomicrobium sp. HArcel3. The sequence goes on from NZ_JBZYDN010000003.1 coordinate 44,446, forward strand.
ATCGGTTCCTCGCCCTGAAAACCACCCCAGAACGGGTGGAGAACAGTTCTCCCCTGCGCCGAGACCGTCACCCGCACAGAGGCGTCGTCGGTTTCGGGGACGAAGCGGAGTTCGGCGTTCGTCGGGTAGCCCATCCGCTCGCGGGCGTCGACGTTGAGTCTCTTTCCGAGTGCCGCAGGGACGCGGCGGAGCCGGTGGCCGTCGGGACTCCAGGGCGCCGTGGCCGTCTCGGCGACGTTGTGGAGCGCGACGCCGGGGAACTCGTCGTGGTTCACAGTGGCAGATTTCTGTGCTGGACCATAGTGGTACTGACACGTGAGGCCCGACGACCGTCGTCAGAGCAGCGCTTCGACTACACGTCACACCAGCGGCCGAAGTCCGAACCGGTCGAACCCGCGGTCGAGTCCGAGCCGGATTAGCGCTTCGACGGCCCCCGGCAGGACGGCCAGGCCGAACAGCAGCGGCCAGACGATCAGGTACGAACTCAGCGGGTGGAGGTGCGTCCCGTAGAGATGTTGATAGACGGTGTTCCCGAGAGTCCAGCCCGTCGCGAGCACGGGCGTGACGAGCGAGAAGCGCACGAGCAGGTACAGGGGGACGGCGCCCAGGAGGAAGAGGCCACCCACGCTGTAACCGAACCCGATAGCCGTCGTCACGGGGTCCGGCGACGAGAAGTGGAGGCCCCTCGAGGAGAACCACCAGAAGAGTGCGGCCGCATAGCCGAGACCGCCGAACGCGGCGAGGGCGTGAGGGGTCCGGAGGCTGCGAGAGATGGCGGACATATCCCCCGGTTCAGTCCCGAATGGTGTCAATCTTCGGCTACGTAGTCTGCGTGCAGTTCCAGGGCGTCGAAGCGGCAGCATCGAAGGGAAGGCGGTAGACGCCCGGGTCGAACGAGCCCACCGCCCATTTCAAAACGTGAGAACTCTCGGGAAGGGTTAACCCATCGTAGTCCGTCGAGTCTACAACGAGAGAATGGAGCCGGACATCCCCCACGACGTCGTCGACGACTTCTATCGGACGCTCGCCGAGAACGCCGCCGAGGGGATGTTGACGATCGACGAGGACAGCGAAATCGTCTACGCGAACGCCGCCATCGAGGATATTCTGGGGTATACGCCGGCGGAACTGATCGGGAGTCCGAAGATGAAGATCATCCCCGAGCGGCTCCAGCCGGTACACGCGTCGGCGCTCCGGGCGTTCGTCGAGACGGGCGACCGAAACATCGACTGGGACGGAATGGAGCTACCGGCGCTCCACAAAGACGGCCACGAGGTTCCGACGCTCATCAGCCTCCGCGAACACGAGCACGGGGGCGAGCAGTACTTCACGGGCATCATCCGCGACGTCACCGCACGGCGACGGCGTGAGGAACAGCTCCGCGACCAGAAGGAGCGCCTCGACGAGTTCGCCGACATCCTCGCACACGACATCCGGAACCCGCTCACGGTCGCGCAGGGATACACGAAACTGGCTCAGGAGGAACACGACGTCGTGGAATTGGATAGCGTCGCCGAATCGCTGCGACGGATCGACGTCCTCGTCGACGACATTCTGGCGCTCTCGAAAGACGGCCACCTCATCGGCGAGACCGAACTCGTCGACGTCGAACGCTGCGTCCGCGCCGCCTGGCAGAACGTGGACACGGGCCAGGCGACGCTCGAGTGTGACCCCGGCCTGGGGGAGGTGGACGCCGACGAGAGCAGGTTCATGCAACTGCTCGAGAACCTCTTCCGGAACGCGGTCGAGCACGGCTCCACAGAGCCTCGTTCCCCTGATCGAGAGGACGCCCTGGAGTGCGGGAACCACGCAGTCACGGTACGCGTCGGCCGGACCGTCGACCGTCCGGGGCTCTGGGTCGCGGACGACGGGCCCGGGATACCCGAGGGACTCCGGGCGAACGTGTTTGAACGCGGCTACACCACAGCCGACGAGGGGACCGGCTACGGCCTCTCGATCGTCTCCCAGATCGCCGATGCTCACGGGTGGGAGGTGTCCGTGACGGAGAGCGACCGGGGCGGCGCCCGGTTCGACATCACGCGGTGAGCGGTGGTCTCAGCGCCGCGGGCTCCGCTTACTCGTCGGCGAAGATTTCCCGGACGACCGACTCGATGTTCCGTTCCGCGTTCCAGCCAAGCTTGTTGCGGGCTCGGGAGGTGTCCACCTCGAAGGTGTCCGTCAGCGTCTCGTCGTCGGCCCGCGGATTCTCGACGAGTTTCACTTCGGGTCGCTCGCCCGTCTCCTCCGCAGCGATGTCGGCGACGAGGTTGGCCACCGTCTCGACGCTGGGGTCCTCGTCGCTGGCGACCTCGTACTTCTCGACGCCCGTCTCGCCGGCCGCCAGCTGGTCGAGCAGGCGCTCGCAGCTGCGGACGTACGCGCGGGCGACGTCGACGACGTGGACGTAGTTGCGCGACTGGGTCCCCGGCTCGTACACCGTCAGGGGCTCGCCGGCCTTCGCCCGGGAGACGAAGAAGTTGATGACGGTCCCCTTGGAGACGGTGGTCCCGTCGACGTCGTGGGAGCCGTAGAGGTTCGAGATCATGTACTGGTGGGCGGGGAACGCCCCCTCGGCGAAGGTGTCGATGGCGCGCTCGCTGAGGAGTTTGGTCCGGCCGTACCAGTTCATCGGGCCCCGGGGCTGGTCGACGGTGATGGGAAACGCCTCGGGGTCGCCGAGGACGGCCATGCTGAACGGGAACACCAGGCCGGCGCCGGTCTTGCGGCAGAGCCAGGCGACGTTGTTGGTCCCCTGGACGTTGACGTCGTAGGCCAGGTCCTGATTCTCCTGGCAGTCGTCGACCCCGCTGACGGCGGCGAGGTGCAGGACGACGTCGGCGTCGTCGAGGGCTGCCTCGAGTCGGTCCCGGTTACGGATGTCGACGTGGTCGATTTCCAGGTCACCGATCGAGCGGACCTTGGCGAGGTAGAAGTTGTCGATGGCGGTCAGTTCCCAGTCGGGGTGGGTCTCCTGTATCTCTCTGGCGACGCGGCTGCCGATGTAACCCGCGGCACCGGTTATCGCGATGTGTGGCGTGTCAGTCATTGGTCTCGTCTGGTGTGTCGGTCACTGCTGGATCGTTGCGCCGTTCTCGAACCGGCGTTTCAGGTCGCGAACGCCCTCGCGGAGCGTCCACGACGGCTCGAACCCCGTCTCCGCGAGGCGGTCGAAGTTGACGTGGTACGACGGGCCGGGGTGTTCGTCCTCCAGGTAGGTGACGTCGACCGGCCCCACTTCCTCGCGGACCAACTCGGCGACGTCGGCGATCTGGAAGTTGCCGTCGTTGGTCCCGACGTTGTAGACGCGGTGGTCCCAGCGGTCGGGTTCGAGCGCGGCGTGGGCGTACGCGCGGGCGGCGTCTTCGACGTGGACGAAGGGGCGCCAGTTCGAGCCGTCGCCGTACACCGTCAGCGAGCGCCCCGTGAGCGCCCGGAAGACGAAGTAGTTCACGACGAGGTTGAACCTTATCGCCGGCGAGTAGCCGTAGTTGGTCGCCATCCGCAGGGCCGTCCCGTCCATGCCGAACTCCTCGCAGTACTCGGCGAGCAGTTCCTCGGACTGGAGTTTCGTCTCGGCGTAGGGGTTGATCGGATCGGCGTCGGTGGTCTCGTCGATGTCCGTACTGGTCGCGCGGCCGTAGACGTTACACGAGGAGGCCAGCACGACGTCGTCGACGCCGAACTTGCCCGCCGCGGTCAGGACGTTCTCCGTCCCGTCGTAGTTGACCGCGAAGGTCTCCTCCCGGCGGTCGTGGGTGCTCGCGGCGCCCGTGATGGCCGCGAGGTGGACGACGGCGTCGACGTCTCGGGTCGCGCTCTCGACGTCACCGTACTCGCGGACGTCGCCGCGGCGGAACTCCAGCGAGTCGCCGACCGAGCCCAGCAAGGAGCGGGGCGACCCGTCCGAGAGGTTGTCCAGCAGCACGATCCGGTCGACGCGCTCGTCGTCCTGCAACAGCGGGACGAGCGCGCTTCCGATGTAGCCGCAGGCGCCGGTGACCAGGACGTCCATCCCGCCTCAGTCCTCCGACTCCTCGAGAACGCCAGGGAGGAACCGGTCCTCGTGGGCCTCGATGGTGTCGGCGTAGCGGGTGAGCGTCCGGAAGATGTCCTGTACACCGTCCTCGAAGCTCTGGGCCTGCTCGCCGATCAGGTCGGCGTAGCGGTCGTCCTCGATCTCCATCTTGTGGGTCTCGTCCTCGTCGCGGGGGTTCTCGAAGTGCTCGACGTCGACGTCGAGGTCGAACTCCGACCCGACGTCGGCGATGGTCTCGGCGATCTCGACGATGCTGATCGCGCGCGTGACCTGGTTATACACTGTGAGGCCCTCCGGGCGGTCGTCGGGGTCGGCGACGGCGAGCTGGGCGAGTCCCTCGACGGCGTCCTCCAGCGAGATGAAGGGCTTGCGCTGTTCACCCTTGCCGTACACCGTCACGGGGTAGCCGGCGACGGCCTGGGCGCAGAAGCGGTGCGTGACCGTGCCGAAGTAGTAGTCGAAGTCGAAGCGCGTCTTCAGTCGGTCGTCCTCGCGCGTTTCCTCCGTTTCGGTCCCGTAGACGATGGCCGTCCGCACGTCCGAAATCGGGATGTCGAACTGCTTGTGCGCCAGCCGCATGTTGGCCGCGTCGTGGGACTTCGTGAGGTGGTACCAGGATCCGGCCATCGCCGGGAACGGCACGTCGTCGCGCTCGCCCTGATTTTCCATCGTCGCGCCGCCCTCGGGGATGGGGAACTCCGGCGCGCCGTAGACGCCCGTCGTCGTCGTCTCGACGAAGTGGGTGTCGGTGAGGTCGTGCTCTTCGAGGCCCCACAGCAGGTTCCGCGTCGCCTGCATGTTGTTGTGCTGGGTGTAGTTCGCCCGCTCGCCGTTGATCTGGGAGTACGGCGCCGAGGGCTGGGCCGCGGCGTGGACGATCGTCTCCGGTTCGTGTACCTGGAGGAGTTCGTCGACGAAGCTCTTCTCGACGAGGTCGCCCTCGACGAACGAGATGTTGTCCAGTCCGTGGACCTCGCGTGCGGCCTCCAGGCGCTCGTCGATGCTCTTGACGGGCGTCGCGCTCGTCGCGCCCGTCTCCTCGACCCACTCACGTCGGCCGAAGTTGTCCACGAGCAGCACTCGGTCGTCCGTCCGGTCCGCGATTCGCAGTGCGGCGGGCCACCCGACGTAGCCGTCACCGCCAGTGATGAGGATCGTCATTAGTTACTCAGATTGTGAGTAACACGGGCCGCATATATATTTTCTGCTCGAATGGCCGCTCGGACTCTGCGACGGACCGCTCACAGGAAGCATATACGCCTTCGTCGCGATGCCGTCGGTGTGAAAGAAAGGATCCTCCTCCTGCTGATCGCGCTGTCCGCACTGCTTTCGGGGTGTAGCGCAGGCCTCGCAGACGGACCCGCCACGCCGGCCCCCAACGAGACGACGACACAGCAGGTCACGAACCAGACGACCGTCGAGTTCCTCGCCGTCGACTCGAACCTCGGCAGGGCCGAGGAACCCATCGAGCTGGTGATCCGCAACACGGGGAACGAGTCCGAGACCGTCGACCTGCGGATCGAACGCGACGGCACGCTCGTCTTCCGGCGGACGTTCGAACTCGGCTCCGGGGCCAGGGTGAACGGCACCATCGACTACGAGGATAGCTATACGATAACGTTCCAGCAGGGCGAGGAGACGGAGGTCATCGAGGTCACGCCGATCTGGTTCGACTGCAACGACACGACGACCACTGTCACGGTCTCCGGGTCGAGCATCGACTCGGAGACGATGTCCACGCTGATGGCCTGCCCCCGAACGCCCATCGAGGACCTGCGTGACTACTTGCGTGAGCTCGTGACATGAAGTGAGCACACGGCAGCCGTTTTCTCTGTGTTCTGCATGGTGTGAAGTGAGCGGATGGTTCTGCGACTTTTCGTTGGAAGGGACTGGCACGACAACACTCAGAAAGCCCTCGCACGTTTCCGGCCCCGGGACTCGCTGTGCTCCTCGGCAGCCGTCAGAGGTAAGCTCTGACGAGCCCTCGTTCGCTTCGCTCACGAGGACTCCGCCTGCGGTGCTTGCGTCGTCCAGGTTCCCGGAAACACGCTCGCCCTTTCAGTCCTCCAAGGGCCGCTACGGCAGCCCTGTCCTTCCCCGGGTCCCGCGGCCCTCGCAGCACTCGGGCTGCGCTCCCGGCCAAGCGGTTGCGGAGCGGTCAGGAAGCGTGATTCGCGCCGGACGGCGCGAATCCGGGGAGGTTTGGTGGTTCCAATCGCGAGCGCGGGCCGAACGGAGTGAGGCCGCGCGAGCTAGGCAGTGCCTGGAGGACTGAAAGGGCGAGGCGGGGTGGGGGAAGCACGACCCCGCAAGCACCGCAGACGAAGTCGAGGAGCGCAGGGCGGGTCGCGCGACCCCAGCGCGCCGAGGGCTTTCGAGTTGTTGAACCTCGCACTCACAGCTATATCGCCGAAAACCCCCAGATCGCTATGTCTTTCATCTGTACCGAGCAGAATGATGGCGAACCAACCATCAGCCACCGAAGTCACCAAGGGTAGATTAATCCAGCAGCAAGCGTTACTGAATCGTATGCCGACGGTCGAAGTGGATGCGGACACGAAGTCACGTCTGGAAGAACTCCAGGCGGTAGTCCGAGAGCGAACGGGGCAGGACGTCACGCTAGAGGAGCTACTGGGACAGCTCGTCGAAGAGGCCTCGGAATCCTATGTCGTGAACTCATTCCGAGCCTCGACCGTCCCGCTCTCCGAAGCGGAGAGGGAAGCCGCCCGGTCCGGTATGTTCGACTCCGGCGTCGAAACAGAGGAAGACGACATCGACGACATCCTGTACGGGTGATTACGTCCGTGAGAGTCGATGGCGCTGTACTCGTTTGAAAACTCTTTGCGTAAAACCACTATATGCACATCATGAGCAAGCACATCGAGATCGACGACGACGTCTATCGAGCGTTGAAACGCGAGAAGGGGGATCGGAGTTTCAGCGACGTCATCAGGGATCGGCTCGATGACGACGGAAAGCTCGCAGACGTCACGGGTGCAAGCGTCCTTGACCCGGAGACGCAGGAAGCGGTGAAGGACGATATCGGACAGCTGAGCCGGGAAGGCTAACGCGGAGTGACGATGAATCGCTGTGATACGTCGGTCCTTGACAACATCGACCGTGCCAACGTCGACCACTTCGACCGCATCGACGACGTCCCCGTCGTCGACTGGACCGAGTTCTGAGCCACGTCGCAACCGGCCCAGAGAACGCAATCCTTAGGCGTCCAGTCAACCCCACACTATCCAATGAGTCACTTCGAGGTCCGCCACTACGACGCCGCGGGGCGGCTGGGCGAACTCACCGTTCCCCGTCGCGGCGTCACGGTCGAGACCCCCGCACTCCTCCCGGTCGTCAACCCCCACGTCCAGACCGTGTCGCCGGCGACCCTCGAATCCGAGTTCGGCGCCGAGATCCTGATCACCAACAGCTACGTCCTCCACGGGAGCGACGACCTGCGCGAGCCCGCGCTCGACCGAGGCCTCCACGACCTGTTGGACTTCTCCGGGGCGATCATGACCGACTCCGGGTCGTTCCAGCTCGCCGAGTACGGAGACATCACCGTCACCACCGAGGAGATTCTGCAGTTCCAGCACGACATCGGGAGCGACATCGGGACGCCGGTGGACATCCCGACACCGCCAGACGTCGAGCGCGAGCAGGCCGAGGAGGAACTCGAAACGACCCAGGAGCGCCTCGAACTCGCCGAGACCGTCGACGTCGGCGAGATGCTCGTCACGGCGCCGGTCCAGGGGTCGACCTACCCCGACCTCCGGGGGGCCGCCGCCGAACACGCCGACGGCACCTCGCTGGACGTCTTCCCGCTGGGCGCCGTCGTGCCGCTGATGAACGAGTACCGCTACGCCGACCTGGTCGACGTCGTCGCCGCTTGCAAGCGCGGTCTCGGCGAGGATAGGCCTGTGCACCTCTTCGGCGCGGGCCACCCGATGATGTTCGCGCTGGCCGTCGCGCTGGGCTGTGACCTGTTCGATTCCGCCGCCTACGCCCTCTACGCCCGCGACGGGCGCTACCTCACCGTGCGGGGCACCGAGCACCTCGACGACATGGAGTACTTCCCGTGCCAGTGCCCGGTCTGCGCCGAGTACACGCCCGAGGCCCTGCGGAAGATGAGCGACCGGGAGACCGAGGAACTGCTCGCCCGCCACAACCTCCACGTCACCTACGGCGAGATTCGAACGATCAAGCAGGCCATCCGCGACGGCGACCTGCTGGAACTCGTCGAGTCGCGCGCCCGCGCCCACCCGGACATGCTCGACGGGTACCGCACCTTACTCCACCACGCCGACCAGCTGGAGGAGACTGATCCCGTCTCCAAGGACACGTTCTTCTACCTCTCGACGGAGAGCGCGCGCCGGCCCGAAGTGGTGCGCCACCACCAGCGACTCGACCGGTTCGACCTCTCGGGCGACGTGTTCGTCACCGAGGGCGCACGGAGCGACGAGTTCGACGAGAACTGGCGCATCGCCGCGCCGTTCGGTCCCTATCCTCGAGAGTTGAGCGAGACGTACCCCTTCACGGCGGAGGTGCCGGAGGCGCTCGAACCGCAGGCCTACCAGGCGGCGGCCGACGGGCTCGCCCGGCTCGTCGAACTGAATCCCGACGCCGAGTTCACGCTCGGCCACGACCGCTGGCCGCCGTCGGCGCTGGACCGGGTGCCCGACCGGGTCGAGGTTCGGAACCTCGCCGAGCGACGGGACGGCGATTCGTCCAGCTAGATCCCCTCCGTCGTCCGCGTCTGGTTGGTCGATATCGTCTCGGTAGCCGTCGTCTCGTTCCCCGCCTCGGTGCCCGCCGACTCGTTCGTCGTCTCGTTCCCCGCACTCTCGCCCGCACCTTCACCGCCATCGTCGGCTCTGGGCATCGGCGTCTCCATCTCCGGCTGGCTGATCTGGTCGCCGTCGCCGGCCGGGACGAGCTGGTACACCTCGCCGCCGTCGCCGGTGATCCGCCCCGTGCGGCTGGCGAGGACGTAGAGGTTCCCGTCTGAATCCTGGCCGAAGGCGTTGATAAACCGGTTGAGCTGCTGGCCTTCTCCGCCCTCGATCAGGACTTCTTCGAGGGGCCAGGGCTGGTCGGACGGGAGCAACTGGTCGTCACCGCCGCTCCCGGGCGTCGCCTCCCCGCCTTCGCCCGCTGGACTCGCGGTCGCGGTCGCCGAGGGACTTCCGGCGCCGGTCTCGGTCCCAATCGCAGCGCTGGTCGCGGTCGCCGTCCCTGTCTCGGTCCCGCTCCCGCCGCCGTCCGGCGTCGCGACGAAGATCCGACCCCGGGGTTCGGCGAAACTGGTGGACCAGTCGCCGAAGACGTACCGGCCAGACAGTTCGGAGAGTTCGTCGCCGCGGTAGACGTAGCCGCCGGTGATCGAGATCCCCACGCTCGTCCCGTCGTAGGTGTGGGGATACTCGAGGACTGGGTCGCGGAGCGGCCGGCCGTCGTGGGGCGGAGCGTCGGGGGCCGAAGATGGACACTCCGCTGGCGGTTCGGTCGGGTTCGCTGCGTCGAAGCAGTGGAACCCTTCGCGGACGTTCCAGCCGTAGTTGCCGCCGGCCTCGATCACGTCGACCTCCTCGTACAGGTCCTGGCCGACGTCTGCCGCGATCAGGGTTCCGCCGTCGAAGGACATCCGCCAGGGGTTGCGCAGCCCATAGGCGTAGATTTCGTCCATCCCCCCGGTGCCGACGAACGGGTTGTCGTCGGGGACGCCGTAGGGAAGCCCGCTCCCCGGCGGTTCGTCGTCGCCCGCCGACGCACCGGCGTCGACGTCCACCCGGAGAACTTTCCCGAGGAGGTTTGCCCGCACGTTCTGGGCGTTGCCGCCCTCGTTCCCGTCGTACCAGTCTGCGACGTGACCGAGGCCGACGTCGTTGGCGTTGCCGCCGTCGCCGACGGTGGTGTAGAGGTAGCCATCGGGACCGAACGTCACCGCGCCGCCGTTGTGGTTGAACTGCGGGCTCGGTACTTCGAGCAGCACTCGCTCGGAGTTGGCGTCGACCCCGAGCTGGGACCCGGTGCCGACCGCCCGGAACTCCGAGAGCACTTCGACGTGGTCCCAGTCGTCGGGGAACTCGCGGTCGCCCGGACCGACGAGCCCGTCGTCGCTGTACGGGTCCACGGAGCTGTACCGGAGGAACAGCCGCCCGTTCTCCTCGAACTCGGGGTGGAAGGCCAGGCCGAGCAACCCCCGTTCGTCGAAGCCGCCTTCCCGCCCGAAGGCGAGCGTCGGGCCGACGTCGAGCAGCGGGTCAGGCTGCAACTCACCGTCCGCCAGAAGGTAGAGCTGTCCCGGCTGGTCGACGACGACGTGCGCCCCGTCCATCCCCGGGACAGATCGGATAGCGACGGGGCTCGTCAGCGGGCCGTCGGCGACTCGCTGGACGCCGACGGTCGGGCCCTCGGGAACGAACCGGTCGGCCTGCGGCGTCGCCGTTCCGCCGGTTCCAGTCGCCGACTCACCGCCGGTGATCTGTATATCGCCGACCATCGAGGACGGGTGGATCGTACAGATGTACTGGGCCATCTCCTCGGTCGCAGTGAACGTCAACGACAGGGTCGCGCCCTGCTCGTCGACGATTTCGGTGCCGACGATCCGGTCGCCGTCGGCGTCCTGAATCACGAAGTTGTGGGGCGCGCCGTCGAGGTTCTCCCAGACTACCTCGTACTCTGTGCCGGCCTCCAGGTCCAGCGTCGGATTGGTCTCGCCCTCGATGGCGGCGGGCGACCGGGCCTGCCAGCCCGCGACCTCGCCGCCGAACTCGTAGGTGTTCGAGGATTGCTGTGCGAACGCGAACCCGCCGACACCGGCCAGTCCCGTCAGCCCCGTCGCTGCCAGGAACCACCGTCGCGACGTCCGCGCGTCCGGTTCCGCCTGTCGTCGGTCGTCTTCGTCGAGTGTATCGTCCGGAGACATGTCTCGTTCGACCGTCGTCCCCGAGTTCCAAAAGAAAACGCAGCGTACCGCGAACCGAACGCCAGCGAGCCGGAACCGATAGACTGCGGCGGCTTTACCGGATCGAGGTCCAGAGTAGTCTATACCACCCCGATGGCGATCGGACGAGAAACGTGATCGTATCCCACGACACCGGCTCGTAAGCAGAGCTAACCGCCAGAGGAAGCGCCGACAGGGGCACTCCGGGCGTGACCGGATCGACGTGGACAACCACCGAACGCCACCGACTAGTGAGAGCCATCGCGGCGGCAACGAACTTGAGAGCAGCCACCGGTGAGGTCCCGGCCGGGGATAACAAGTTAATTGCCGCCCCGCGCCCCAGAACGACCATGACCGACCACTTCGAAGTCCACGAGCGCGACGGGGCCGCGCGGGTGGGCGAACTCCGCCTGGCCGACGCCCACGTCACGCCCCGCCTCGCGGACGACGTCGTCGCGGACGCCGGGAGCCTCTGGCCCGAAGACCGCGACGTCCCCGAGGGCGACGACTCCGTTCTCACGGTCCTCCCGCATCGCGGGCTCCCCGCGGGAACGCCCGACGAGGTCGAGGACGCCTTCGCCGTCGACTACCCAGACGTCGACTACCCGAGCGCCGCCGTCGTCTCGCCCGACACCGCTGCGGACCACGGGGCCGACGCGTACGTCCTCTCAGGCGCGACCGGCTACGTCGGCCACGCGAGCGCGTTCGTCGACGCCGTCGTCGGGACGCGGGAGGCGACGCCCGCCGACACGGCACTGTACCTCCCCGGCGTCGCAACTCCCAGGAACGTCGCCACGCTCGTCTACGCCGGCGTCGACCTGGTCGACACCGACCGCGCCGTCGTCCGCGGGACCCAGGGGCGCTACCTGACGACCGACGAGGCGTACTTCCTCGAAGATCTGGACGAACTCCCCTGCTCGTGCCCGGCGTGTCAGGTCCCCCGCGAGGAGTTCGACCGCGCGGCCTGCGTCGAGCACAACGTCAACGCGCTCGAGGCCGAACTGAAGCGCGTCCGCCGACGGATCCGGGACGGCCGCCTGCGGGACTACATCGAGGGGCAGGTCCGCCAGGACCAGTGGCTCACGGCGACGATGCGACGCCTGGATCAGCAGTACGGCTACCTCGAACAGCGCACCCCGGTCCTCCGGCGCGAGGAGATCACCGCTGCGACGGAGGACACCCTGCGCCGCGTCGAGATCCAGCGCTTCGCCGAGCGCGTCACCACCCGCTACCGCTGCCGGTTCGACGAGCAGCCCCTGGTGATCGTCCCCTGCTCGGCCCGCAAGCCCTACAGCGACTCCCAGAGCCACAAACAGCTCCACGACGCCATCCAGTTCCGCGGCCATATGCTCTCGATGACCTCGCCCATCGGCGTCGTCCCCCAGGAACTCGAACTCACCTACCCGGCCCAGCACTACGACTCCGTGGTCACCGGCCGCTGGACCGCCAACGAGATCGAGTTCGTCAGCGACGTGCTCGAACGGTACCTCGAACGCAACGACTACCCCGAGGTCGTCGTCCACGTCCCCGGCGAGGGGTACCGCGAGATATGCGAGCGGGTCGAGGACTCCCTAGACGCCGAGTTCACCTACACCGCCGTCGACCACCCGACGACGAGCGAGTCCCTCTCGAACCTCGCCGAGGCCATGGACGGCTACCCGAAGTACATGAAACGCGAGCGCGAGCACAACACGATCCGCGCCGTCGCCGACTACCAGTTCGGTGAGGGTGCCGGCGACGCGCTCTTTCCCGAAGACGTTCTGACGACCGAGGGTCGCTATCCCCAGCTTCGGGCCCACGACGCCGAGGGCGCGCAACTCGCCGCGCTCGCCCAGGAGTACGGTGTCCTCGCGTTCGGTATCGAGGGTGCCCGCCGGTGGGTCGATTCGGACGTTCCGGTCAAGCGCGTCGAAATCGACGACTTCGTCCCCCACGGGAGCGTGCTGGCGCCGGGCGTCGTCGACGCCAGCGACGACATCCGCGTCGGCGACGACGTGGTCGTGGAAGGCCCCTCCGCCTTCGCCGTCGGCCGCGCCGAGATGTCCGGCCCGGAGATGGCCGAATCGACACGGGGCGTCGCCTGCGAGGTGCGCCACGGCGAGGAGCGGTAACGGCCCGAGAAGGGTTCGAAATCGAAACCGAAGAGCCAGTTACTCCGCGCTGTCCGCGGTCGCGGCCTCGTCCGCGCTCCCCTCGACGTCGCCGAGCAGTTCCTCGGCCCGGTCGCGGTCCTCGGGATACCCGACGTCCATGCGCCAGCCGTCCATCCGGATGGCGTCGATGGTGCGCCCGCTCTTGATGAGCAGGTCGACGGCGTCGGATATCTCGTACTCGCCGCGGTTGGAGGGCTGGACGAGGTGGCAGGCGTGGAGGATCGCGGGCGTGAACGTGTAAAAGCCGGTCATCACCAGGTTCGACGGCGGGTCCTCGGGCTTCTCGACGACGTCGACGATTTCGCCGTACTTGTTGGTGTCACAGACGCCGTAGCGGGAGGCCTCCTCCCACGGCACTTCCTCGACGAGGAAGGCGGCGTCGGCGCGGTCCTCGCGCTGGCGATTCAGGACGTCCTGGAGGTTCGCCTCGAAGATGTTGTCGCCCAGCATCAGCATGAAGTCGCCGTCGATGTGTTCCTCGACGGTGAGCAGGGCGTGGGCCAGTCCCTTCTGCTCGCGCTGGTGGGCGTAGGTGATCGGGACGCCCTGGAACTCGTCGTCGTAGTGGCTGATGATGACCTCCTTCTTGTAGCCGACGACGACGAGCAGTTCCTCGGCGCCCAGGTCGACGAGCTGTTCGAAACAGTGGGTTAGGATGGGCTTTCCGTCGACTTCGACCATCCCTTTCGGCTTGTCTTCCGTGAGCGGGCGCAGGCGAGTGCCTTCCCCCGCGGCGAGGACTACAGCTTGCATGTTCCCACAGTGGACCGCAAGCCCGTAAAACTCTTGTCGATACTCCACCCCGTCGGCATCGCCGACGGCCGGCCCCACTCGCGCGACGCGGGTGCACCCAGCAGTACAAACCGAATTATCAAGTCCGGTCCCTGTCAACCACCGCCCATGAACGTCAGCATCGTCGGGAGCGGCTACGTCGGCACGACGCTCGCGGCCTGTCTCGCGGACCTGGGGCACGAGGTCGTCAACGTCGACGTCGACGAGGACATCGTCGCGACCATCAACGACGGCGAGGCGCCGATCCACGAACCGGGCCTCGCGGACCTGATCGACCAGTACGCCGGCGACCGACTCCGGGCGACGACGGACTACGACGCCATCCGGGAGACGGACGTCACTTTCCTCGCGCTGCCCACGCCCTCGCGCGAGGACGGGAGCATCGACCTCTCGATCATGGAAGCCGCCGCCGAATCGCTCGGAGAGGTACTCACCGACAGCGATGGGCACCTCGTCGTCGTCAAGAGTACGGTGATCCCGGGCAGCACCGACGAGAGCGTCGTCCCGGCCATCGAGGCCGGCGGCGACGTCACCCGCGGCGAGGAGTTCGAAGTCGCGATGAACCCCGAGTTCCTCCGGATGGGCACCGCCGTCGAGGACTTCATGGACCCCGACAAGATCGTCTTCGGCGCCGACGAAGAGAGCGCCTACGACGCCCTCGACGCCGTCTACGAGCCCCTCGTCGAGCAGACTGGCGCCCCCGTCGTCCGGACCGGCATCCGGGAGGCGGAGATGATAAAGTACGCCAACAACGCCTTCCTCGCCTCGAAGGTCAGCCTCGTCAACGACCTGGGGAACGTCTGCAAGGAGTACGACGTCGACGCCTACGAGGTGGCCGACGCCATCGGTCTCGACGACCGCATCGGCGAACGATTCCTTCGCTCGGGGCTCGGTTGGGGGGGAAGCTGCTTTCCAAAAGACGTCGACGCCATCAGGGCCGCTGCGCGGGACGTGGGCTACGAGCCCGCCGTTCTCGACGCCGCCGTCGAGGTCAACGACGCCCAGCCAGAACGCCTCCTCTCCCTGCTCGACGACCACGTCGACGTGACCGGGAAGAAAGTTGCCGTCCTCGGCCTCTCGTTCAAACCCGGGACCGACGACGTTCGCGGCACGCGCGCGATCCCGGTCATCGAGGGCCTGCGCGAACGCGGCGCCGACGTCGTCGCCTACGACCCCGTCGCCGTCGAGTCCCTGCGCGAGTACGCCCCCGACGTCGAATTCGAGGCCGCCGACAGTGCCGCGGAGGCGCTGGAGGGCGCCCACGGCGCCGTCGTCGCCACCGACTGGGACGAGTTCGCCGCGCTCGACGCGGAGTTCGACGCGATGGCCGACCCTGTCGTCGTGGACGGTCGGCATATCGTCGAGCGACGCGAGGAAATTACCTACGAAGGGCTGACCTGGTAGGCAGCGAACTGTTACCGAGCGAGCGTGGCCTGAACTGACGGACTTCGAAACGCAGCCGTTCTAGAGCGTCCGCGACGATGAAGACGCGCCGCTCGCGTCGGGCTTTACTCCCCGGGCGTGAACGAAACCGTCTCCGTGTCGGTGTTCCCCACCGAATTCCTCACTTCCAGTTTGACCGTCCAGGTGGTCCCGGGTTCGAAGGTTCCCGCGTACGTCTCGCCGGTAGCGTGCAATGTGAACCGGTCGTCGGAGTCCGGTCCGCCCTCCTTGCGGTACCACTCGTAGCCGGCAATCTCTCCGTCGGGCGTGCTGGAGCCACTCGCATCGAACTCGACCTGACCGGAGCCCGCATCCTGTGGCGAGTAATCGATCCGTGCGACCGGGTCCGAGTCCGCGTATCTGAACGTCACCGTGTCAGTAGCGGTGTCGCCGGCGGTGTCTCTCACTTCCAGTTTGACCGTCCAGGTGGTCCCGGGTTCGAAGGTGTCCGCGTACGTGTCGCCGGTATTCTCCAGGGTGAATCGGTCGTCGGAGTCCGGGTTGCCCTCCTTGCGGTACCACTCGTACTCGGTAATCTCTTCGTCGGACGAGCTGGATCCACTCCCGTCGAACGTGATCAGATTGGACACCGGTTCTTTCGGCGAACGGTCGATGCGGGCGACCGCGGCGCCGTCACTTCCCTCGACAGTGCCGTTCTCGATGACCGTCTGGACGTCCCCGTCGTGCAACTTGACGTAGAGGATTGCCCTGTAACTACCCGTCTGTTCGAACGTGACGGCGGTCG
Source organism: Halomicrobium sp. HArcel3 (assembly GCF_058933135.1). Classification (NCBI taxonomy): domain Archaea; kingdom Methanobacteriati; phylum Methanobacteriota; class Halobacteria; order Halobacteriales; family Haloarculaceae; genus Halomicrobium; species Halomicrobium sp. HArcel3. The sequence continues at coordinate 60,561 of NZ_JBZYDN010000003.1, forward strand.
ACTGGCCGGGGTGGCCGGTGGTCGTTCCATCAGGCCCGGTAATGAACCAGTGCCACCTGGCGACGGAAGCCCCGCTACCGGTGAACGTCGTCTCCGTGCCGACTGTCGGCGGGTCGGGATCGACGGATACCGTGGCCGCACTGTCAGACTGCGCACTGCCGAGACCAGTCGTCCCGAGCAGCACGCCAGCGGCCGTTCCGAACGTCGCGAGTGCGTCCCGCCGCGTACTCGATCCGAATCCAGCGCCACTACCTGTCTTCTGGTTGTTATCTGGCATCGGATTTGATTATATATAGACAGGACTTAAACTTATGCAATACCCTTAGAATGCTAGAATGATAGTATCCTGTAGTCCTCCGGGTGACAGCTCGGCTGAACCGGCATAACCGCGGAATTAACCCCCTTCCGACAACGAACGACAATTTACGATACTTCGCGGTGATAGCCCGACCGCACCAACGAGCCCGGCCAGACGACCAACCGACAACCAACAGAACCTGGCGCTGTACGGAGACGAAACTGGGACCAGCGCCGCGGTTGCGGTCCTTTCGAACGAAGAACCGGAGACCGGCCACTACCACCCGTTCCGATGGCTCAATTCCGATTACACTCTCCATAAGACCCTTTGTTTGCGACTCCGCAGCCCGAGTATGACCACTCGACGACGGCTGCTCGCGCTCACAGCGGGGGGACTCTCGGCGATCGCGGGCTGTCTCGACGACGGGAGTGCTGGGGAGGGTACCAGTCGAGGAACGCCGACGACGACCGACGGGTCGGCCGTCGAGAGCGACAGTCCGACCAGGGGAACGAACGAGACGAACGACGACACGGACACAACGACCGTGACCGGGGAACTCCCCGCCTGGGAACCGGCGTGGACGCTGGAGACGGAGTTTTCGCACGTCCTCGGCGTCGACGCCGGCCCGGACGGGCTGTACCTGACGCTGAACGACGAAGACGGTCCGTCCGGGGTCGCCGCCGTCCGGCGCGGCGAGGACTCGGTCGACTGGCAGCAGTCCTTCGACGGCGAGGCCAGCGGTGGGAACCCTGGTTCTCCGGACGACCACCGCGACCAGTGGGGCGTCCTGGTCGCCGACGGAAGCGTCTACAGCGTCCACGGCCGCGCGGAGTCCTACGAGTGGACGGCCCTCCACGCGCTCGACGCAGAGTCGGGGAACGAGCGATGGTCGTTCCGCCGACAGCGGGAGCTGTCAGTCCAGGGCGTCCGTGACGGCACCGTCCTGGCGACCGGGCTGGAGTTCTTCGAACCGGAGCACTCTCACGACACGCCCGAGGAACCGCTCCGGACGGTGCTGTACGGCATCGACGCGGACACCGGCGAGGAGCGGTGGGCGATCGCCTTCGACGGCGTCGAGAGCGTCGCCGTTGGCGAGCGGAAAGCGGTCGTGGCGACGGACGCCGCAGTGACGGCGCTCGGACTCGACGGGACCGAGCGGTGGCACAGGAAGCTCTCCGAGGCGTTCCAGGCACTGTCGACCGTCGAGGACCTCACGGTAGTCGCGACGGGCGATGAGCGTCGCGACACCACTGTCCGTGGGTTCGGTCCGGAGGGAACCGAACGGTGGTCCCGGTCGCTTCCCGTCCGCTCGCTGTTCGCCCACGACGGGCGCGTCTACGGGTTCGGGCGCGCCGTGACGGCGCTGAATCCGGACGGCACCGTCGCGTGGAAGCGTCGGTCGTACGGGGACGAGCCGACGTTCTCGCCGAGCGGCGACCGCCTGTACACGCGAGCGGGACGCCGGGCCGACGCCGTCGACGCGTACCAGCTGCCGGCAGGGGGCCGACAGTTCCGCTTCGACGCGCCCTCGGACGACGCCTGGCCCGTCGCCGCGACGACGGACGCGGTCGTCGCCGAGGCAATCACTCCCGATAAAGCCGAGTTCACGAGCCTGTTCGCCGTCTCTGCGGACACGGGCGAGCCGCAGGCAGTCTACCGCCCCGAGGACAGCGTCTTCGATTCCGAAGCGGTCGACGGAACGGTGTACACCGGCTTCGGCGACGGGACGCTCGCGGCGTTCGAAACGGGCGAGTGGTGACACGCGAGTAGTAGCGAGCCGCCGGACCGGGCCGGTTTTACGCGTGCGGTGCCCAGAACCTGCCAATGAGTACGCCCAGTCCCGAAGTGTACGAGCAGGGCAAGGGCATGGACGCCCACAACAAGGCGATGCGGGAGTTCCGGTCCCGTAACGACGCGTCCTACGACCCTCGCGAGCCCACCCGCGTCTGGCTGGACGAGGACAACACGCCCGACGGCGTCTACCAGAGCCTGACGATCATCCTCAACACCGGCGGTTGCCGGTGGGCCCGCGCCGGCGGCTGTACGATGTGTGGCTACGTCGCCGAGAGCGTCGACGGCGGCAGCGTCGCCCACGAGGACCTCATGGCCCAGGTCCAGCACTGCCTCGACCACGAAGCGGAGAATTCCGACGAGCAGGCCGGCCTGATCAAGATCTACACCTCCGGGAGCTTCCTCGACGAGCGCGAAGTCCCCGCAGAGACGCGAAAGGCCATCGCCGAGACGTTCGCCGACAGGGATCGGATCGTCGTCGAGTCACTCCCGGACTTCGTCAGCGAGGAGAAGGTCGCCGACTTCGTGGACAACGGCCTCGAAACCGACGTCGCCGTGGGCCTTGAGACGGCCACCGACAGGGTTCGCCGGGACTGCGTGAACAAGTACTTCGAGTTCGAAGACTTCGAGGACGCGGCGGCGGCAGCCCAGCGTGCCGGCGGCGGCGTGAAGGCCTACCTCCTGATGAAGCCGCCGTTCCTCAGCGAGTCCGAAGCCGTCGAAGACATGAAGCGGTCCGTCCGCCGCTGTGCCGACGTGGAGGGGTGTCACACCGTCTCGATGAACCCCTGCAACGTCCAGAACTACACGATGGTCGCGGAGCTCTACCACGACGGCGGCTACCGTCCGCCGTGGCTCTGGTCGGTGTGTGACGTCCTGGAGTCGACGGCCGACGCCGACGTCATCGTCGTCTCGGACCCCGTCGGCCACGGCAGCGACCGCGGCCCGCACAACTGCGGCGACTGCGACGACCGCGCCCAGCGAGCGATCAAGGACTTCGACCTGCGCCAGGACCCGACCGTCTTCGATCAGGTCGAGTGCGAGTGTGAGCGGACCTGGGAGGTCGTGATGGATCGAGAGACGGGCTACTCGATGCCACTGGCGCGCTAGAAGGGGGCCGAACGGGAACTGAACTGGTGAGGGACTCGTTGCTTCGAGCGGGATTGATCGGCGACGCTGGAGACGATGCGGTCGCCGTACTTTCACGGTCTCCAGGCAGAAGTGACCGTCTCGGACGTACGACTCTCGACTGTTTGGTTTCGCTGTTTCGAGAAACAGGGTGACTCACGTGACGGCAGGGTGCCGTCGACGCCACGGTAAGGGGTGTGGGTGTGGGTGTGGGGATGTGGCGGTGAGATCGCCTGCGGGATGGCCTACGCGTTGTTCATGCGGGTGCTGGTGGTCGTACCGCAGACCATGCACTCGCTCACCCGATACGGTTCGCGGGAGAACTCCGCGTTCTCGGGTTGGGCACTCTCGGTCAGTATCTCGACGGAGACGTCGTGTGGCGTCGTCCGCTCACAGTTGGAACACGGCTCCGTCATGTCCCGTGCGCTGTTTGTCGCTGCCATCCTGTCCGATTAGAGGCCAGATAGTAGCATAAAAAGGGGGAACCGTTATGGGTCGTTCAGACGGTTTATCGCAAGACGGGGATGGGTTGTGGTGAACTACGGGCTTAGCTATGCCGAGACAGTTCAGGGGCAGTTCTAATCGTCCAGATCGCCCGAACAATCAGTGAACGGCCGGTGGGTTTTTATAGGAAGTCGCTGGCCGGACGCCGAAGCCATTTAACGGCCCCCGCTGCACCCCCGTGTATGGATCAGGTGTTCGCGCCGTGGCGCATCGAGTGGGTCGAACGCGACGACCCGAACGTCGAGGTCGACTGCGTCTTCTGTGACCTGCCGACACGCGAGGACGACCGGGCGAACCGCGTCGTCGCGCGCAACGACCACGCCTACGTGCTGTTGAACAACTATCCGTACAACCCGGGCCACGCGATGGTCATCCCGTTCGACCACACTGGCGACTATCGAGACCTGGACGAGGCCACGCTGCTCGGCCACGCAAGACTGAAGCAGCGGACCTTCGACGCACTGGAAGCGGCCCTCGGTCCGGACGCGTTCAACGCGGGGCTCAACCTCGGCGGCGGGGCCGCGGGCGGCTCCATCGACGACCACCTCCACACTCACGTCGTCCCGCGCTGGGAGGGCGACACCAACTTCATGCCCGTCGTCGGCGACACGCAGGTCATCGTCGAGGCCATCGCGGACACCTACGAGCGCCTCCACGGGGCATTCGCCGAGCAGGACGGCGCCACCGTCGCGGACCAGGACACGGCCGTCGCGTTCGACTGATCGCCTGACGGAGCGCTCGAACCGCCACGATTTCCAGGATCTGGAAATCACTGGATGGATCTTTTGTCCACCTGTCCGTCGTCAGCACTGTGCCAATGAGCGACAAATACCCTCCACAGTCAGGTCGGCGGCGGTTCGTCAAGGGAATGGTCGGCAGCGGCGTCGCCTCCGCGGGCGCCACGGGCGGCAGCGTCGTCGCGGACGTGACCACGAACGAGTCGGGTATCGACGCCGGGTCGACCCAGTTCGTCGGCATCGCCAACACCGCCGGGCCGGCCCCGCGCGGAATGCCCCTGATCCCCGTCGAGATAGTGGACGGGCAACTGACGGGCCGGTATCCCGAGACCGTCGAGAAGGAAACGGAGGACGGGAGCACCTACCAGAGCGCCGAGGAGGAACTGGGCGGGCTCACCTACTCCGTCAGGTGGTTCCAGTTCTGCGGCGTCGAGCGCGCCGAGGGGATCCAGCCGACGGCCGACCAGGACGACTTCCTCCGCGCGGGTGGCACCTACAGCTGGCAGGGGGAGCTCGACTCCCGCGAGGTACTCCGCGTCGAGCACTTCTCCGACTACGAGGAGTGGGGCAACGGCGTCGGGACGGCCGGACTCGGAAAGCCCGCGAAGGCTTACTGGCGCTCCGAGGGTGAGGACTTGACGGACATCCCGGTCATCGTGATGCGGAGCCCGGAGGTGCCGAAGATGGTCGCCGGCGAAGGCGAGTACGCCAGGCTCCCCGAGACCGTCCGGACGTTCCTCGACGCCGCCACGGCCGAGGGCTTTATGGCCTGGCTCGACAAGTGCACCCACTTCTGTTGCGTTCCGTCCTTCAAGGCCAGCGGGAGCGGGAAGTTCGGCGCCGAGGACATGGTGTACTGTCAGTGCCACCAGTCGGTGTACGACCCGTTCAGTCCGCGCCTGCTGACGTTCGCGGCCAGGCCCCGGCCCGAGCCCTGACGCGTCGAAGCGGCGGCGCCGCAGCGTCCCTGTCGTAACGGCGCTGTCGAAGCGGCTTTGTCGGGGGGCACGTAACACTCAGCCCCATGTCGCGCCGGGCCGCGCTCCGCCGGGTCGCCCTCGTCATCCTGGCAGCCAACGTCCTGCTCGTCGTCCTCAAGGGCGTCGTCTGGCAGGCCACCGGCAGCCTCGCCGTCGGGTCCGAGGCGGTCAACAGCCTCGCCGACGCGACCTACAGCCTGGTCATCGTCGCGGGAATCTACCTGACGACCCAGCCGCCGGACTTCGAGCACCCCCACGGCCACGAGCGCATCGAGCCCTTCGTCTCGCTGTTCGTCGCCGTCGGCATCTTCGCCGCAGGCGGCGCCATCGTCTGGCAGGCCAGCCAGTCGTTGCTGAGCGGCGACGTCACCGTCTCGCGCGGGCCGGCCGCGGTCGCGGTCCTGCTGTTCTCGGCCGCGTTGAAGTACGCCCTCTACCGCTACTGTCTCGCCATCGGGACCGAACGCAACTCGCCGGCCGTCGTCGCGACGGCCAAGGACAACCGCAACGACATCCTGACGGCCGCGGCCGCGCTGGTCGGCGTCCTCGGCGCCTCGGCCGGCTACCCGGTCCTTGACCCCATCGCCGCCATCGTCGTCGCCGTTGGCATCGTCTACACGGGCTACGAGGTGGTCCGGGACAACGTCGACTACCTCGTCGGCGCCGCCCCGCCCGAGGACCTCCGGGGCGAGATCATCCAGCGCGCGCTCGACCACCCCGACGTCGAGGGCGCTCACGACGCCATCGCCCACTACGTCGGCCCGGAGATCGACGTCAGCCTCCACGTCGAGGTCGAGGGCGACAAGACGCTGCGGGAGGCCCACGACATCGAGTCGGCCGTCGTCCAGGCCATCGAGGACCTGCCGGAGGTCGACGACGCGTTCGTCCACGTCGACCCGAAGGAGCTGGGCGAGTGGAAGCGCGACGAGGAGGTGGACCGGTACGTGGTTGCTGAAGACAGTGAGGACTGATAGTGGTGGTTGTAAGCCCGTACCGACGTTCGACGTGGCCGGTGCTATCGAACGTCGGTAAAAAGTTACAACCACCACTATGACTCGAGAGACTAGGCGCCGGTGAAGGAGTACAGCACGGCCAGCAGTCCTGCGATGCTGACGGTCAGCGCCGCGAACTGTGCCGTGACGGCGCCACCGGTGGCGAGGCCGACCACCTGCTGGACGAGGAAGGTGACAGTCGTGAGCAGCAGGATACCCACCGCGAGGTACAGCATCGGGCGGCTGTCGTTGCGGCGGTAGCCCCGGTAGCCCTGGTAGGCGACGAACGCACCGACCAGCGCCGTCACCGTCGCGGTGACCGTCGAGAGGCCGACGCCGACCGCCTGGAGCGCGAGGGTGCCGAGCGAGAGTCCCGTCACAGTGGGACACCTTCGGTAGTAACTGTGGCTGTCCGATCGGTGCGAGTTGTTCGAGTCATGGTCCAGTCTCGTAGATGACGTAGGTGATCAGCGCGAGCCCGAGCAGCTGGGTCAGGTCGGTCAGGACGGTCACCGTCCCGAGGCCGGTCCCGGTCAGCGAGGTGAGGAGGACGTTCAGGAGCAACGGCGCGCCGCTCAGGAGGAGGATGCCGGCGGCGAGCCCGGGCAGGGCGGCGTCGCCCGTCTGTCTGTAGCCCTGGACTCCCTTCACGAGGATAACCACCGACAGAACGACGGACACGAGGATGCCCAGGAACGTCAGGAGGCTCAGCATCGTGGCGGATCCGGCCGTCGACTGGAGCACGAACCCGGTCATTTGAGTCCCTCGAACAGTTCGGTGAAGCGATCGGCCGCGTCGCGTTCGCGGCGCTCGATGGCTACCTCGTAGTCCCCGTCGTCCAGTTCGACCTCCAGGCGAGCGAGGCGGGCGCTGAACACCTCGTAGTGGTGGCCCTCCGGGTCCAGTTGCTGGGCGGCCTCGACCAGGTCCTCATCGCGGAGACGGTCGAGCCGTCGGTAGACGGTCGGCGGCGAGGCGTCACACCGCTCGGCCAGTTCTGACGCCGACATTGGCTCGATGCTCGTGGCCGCGAGGATGGCCCGGGCGTACTCGTCGTCGAGCAGTTCGACGACCGTCGCCAGCTCGGTTTCCTCGCTCATCGCTCGTGGTTACCGTCGGTCGCCCCGAGTCGATGGACGGTCTGGAGACACGGTACACCTGCGACTGTTCGGTCCGGGTATAAAAAAGCGCGCGTCACGGTTTCCGGGTCGGAAACTGTGCGATGCTGGTTTTCTTGTACGGGTGTTTCAGTCAGGACGCAATGACGACGCGACCCCCAGCACTCCGTAGTATCGCCCTCCCACCGGTCCGGACGCGCCCGCCGGGGGTGATCGTATGAAGCGCGCCGCCACCCTCGCACTCGCCGCGCTCGTTCTCGCGAGTGCGGTGACGGTCGGCGCGGGCCCCGCGGCCGCAGCGGGTGCGGCCTTTATTAGCGTCGACGTCGAGGCGACGCCGGACCCGGCCCCGCCGGGGAGCGAGGTCACCGTCTCGACCACCGTCGAGAGCATGCACGACGACGGCCAGCCCTACAAGCTCCAGCGGGTGGAGCTCCAGGAGACGAGGAACGGCAGCGACGACGCGGTGGACAGCGAGAACCCCTCGCAGTTCGTCCAGGGCGGCGAGGCCGTCGCCGTGAACCTCACCGAGGAGTTCGACCAGACCGGCGAGTTCGACCGCTACGTCCACCTCCGGTTCGTCTCCAGCACTGGCGACGTCGTCGAGATAGTGCGGCCAGTGACCGTCTCCGTCGGTCAGTCCCATCCCGCGACGTCGCTGTCGGCCGGCCAGGCCAGCGCCACCGGGAAGACCGACCTCTCGCTGACGGTCGCGAACGGCCTACCGAACGAGGTCCGCGGCGTCACTGTCGAACTCGCGAGCGACGACGTCACGCTCCTGGAAGACCGCCACGTCGTCTCCTCACTCCAGCCCGGGAACGAGGCGGTCGTCGACGTTCCCGTCCGGAACGTCTCGACCGGGACCAAGACCGTCGAGGCGGAGCTGACCTACCTGACCGCCGACGGCGAGTCCCGGAGCGTGTCGCAGACGCTGTCGGCCACCGTCGAGGACCAGGGCCAGCCGGCCGAGATCGACGTCACCGGCAAGCGCGTGACCCAGGAGGGACAGGAAGTGGTCGTCCGCGGGAGCGCGAGCAACGTCGGGTCGACCAACGCCTCCAGCGTGAAGGTGGCCGTCCAGAACGGCGACCGCGTCGCTCCGGCCCAGAACCAGGCGTCGTTCTTCGTCGGCGAGGTCGCCGCGAGCGACTACTCCTCCTTCGAGGTCCACGGCCGCCTCACCGAGGAGACCAACGAGACCGTCACCATCCCGCTCCAGCTCAGCTACACCGTCGACGGCGACCAGGTCACGCGGACCATCGACGTCGAGTACACGCCGCGGACGACGCCGGACCAGTCGACCCAGCGCAACTCCGGCCTGCTCGTGCCCGCGCTCGGCGGCCTCGTCGTCGTGGCCGTCGTCGGTGGCCTCGGCTGGCGGCGGTACCGGTAGGTGGTCACGATGGCTGTGATCAGCGCCGCGAACGCGGTCAAGGAGTACGAGTCCGGGTCGAAGACGCTGCGCGCGCTCAAGGGCGTCGACGTGTCGGTCGACCCCGGCGAGTTCGTCGCCGTCGTCGGCCCCAGCGGGAGCGGCAAGTCCACGCTGTTGAACCTGCTGGGGATGCTCGATGTCCCCACCGAGGGGGCCGTGACGGTGGCCGGCGAGCGACTCTCCGAGCTGTCGAAGCGGGAGCGGACGAACCTCCGCCGGGACACCGTCGGCTTCGTCTTCCAGAGCTTCTTCCTGGTGCCGACGCTGACTGCGCGGGAGAACGTCGCCGTCCCGGGGCTGGTCCACGGCGACCGCTCCGAGTTGATCGACCGCGCGGAGAGCCTGCTCGAACGCGTCGGGCTGGCCGACCGGCTGGACCACTACCCCAACGAGCTGTCGGGCGGCCAGAAACAGCGCGTCGCCGTCGCGCGCTCGCTCGTCAACGAGCCCGAGATCCTGCTGGCCGACGAGCCGACGGGGAATCTCGACCAGGACACCAGCGAGCAGGTGCTCGACGTGTTCGGCCGCATCGCCGCCGAGGACGACGTGGCCATCGCCACGGTCACCCACGACCCCCAGGTCACCGAGTACGCCGACCGGGTCGTCGAACTCGTCAACGGGAGGATCGAGTCGTGATCGACAGCTGGCTCGGTCGCCGGTTCCCGATGCTCGCGTTCGCCCGGAGCAACCTCTCGCGAGCGCGCGCCCGGACGGCGCTGGCGATGGCGGGCATCACCATCGGCGTCCTCGCCATCGCGTCGCTTGGCATGGGCGGCGTCGCCTTCCAGCAGTCGATCCTCCAGAGCGCCGATACCGTCACCCAGAGCGTCTGGCTGATGCCCGGCGAGGACGCGGACTTTGCGGCCTTCGAGGAGCGACACCTCGAGGAAGTCCGGCAGTACGTGGACCATCCCGTGTACACGATGCAACAGGAGAGCGCCGGCGTCGAGGCGAAGAAGGCCAGTACCGGGGCGACGATATACGGGTTCTCGCACCCGGGCGAGTTCGCGACGGCGGACACCGGGAAGATTCCGGACAACTGGCGCTCCGGCGCGCTGGTCGGGCCCGATCTGGCAGACAGCCTCGACGTTCAGACGGGCGACAGCGTCGTCGTCGACGGCGAGCGTCACCGGATCCTCGCCGTCCTCGAACCCACCCCGCAGTCATCGTTCGTCCGGACAGACAACGCCGTCCTGTTGCCACCGTCCCAGTTCGACCGGTCGACCTACGACCTCCTGATGGTCCGGACGGACAGCCCGAACGAGGCCTTCGAGACCTCGGAGGATCTGGATGGGTCGCTCAACCCCGGACGCGACGAGCGCTACGAGGTCAACGACGCCGAACAGCTGATCGACCAGTTCAACCAGCAGATGGCCACGATCAACACGTTCCTCCTGGCTATCGGGGGCATCTCGCTCGTGGTCGCCTCGGTCAGCATCTTCAACGTGATGTTGATGTCGGCCATCGAGCGCAGGGAGGAGATCGGCGTCCTCCGTGCGGTCGGCTACCACCGCCTCGACGTCCTCCGACTGATGCTCGCCGAGGCCGTCTTGCTGGGGCTCGGTGGTGCCCTCCTCGGGGTGGTCCTCAGCATCCTCCTGGGGATGGCGATCAACGCCGAACTGTTGGCGGATCCCCTTGCGTTCACCGCCGAGGCCCTCCAGTACGCGGCCATGGGATTCGTCTTCGGGACGCTTGCGAGCTTCCTCAGCGGGCTCTACCCCGCCTGGAAGGCCGCCAACGCCCGGCCCGTCGAGGCGCTCCGGGACTGACGGCAGTCCCACGCTGACGTTTCCCCCTCCACTTCGTTCCACTCCGGCGTCGGTTTTCACCGGTCACTGCCATAGCCGGAAGTCACTGAGGCGTCACGCGCTCGTCAGAGCCAGGCGTCCAGTATCTCGCGCCCTGCGAACGCGTCGTGACTGGGGTACGCGTCGATCATCGTGATGAGCGCCGACGCGATTCGATAGGCGGGCATCGTATCGTCGTGGAGTAACACGACGCCCGCGTGAGCGTCCGCCGGGAGGTCACCGAAGTCAGTGACGTCGCTGGTCACGACCACCAGTTCGTTCTCCCGGGCGTACGGCAACACGTCGCCCTCGTCGGTCGCTCCCTGCCAGAGCGCGTCGCGGACGTGTTCTGCCGGTATTCCCTCTTTCTGGAGATACGATGCCGTCTTCGGGTCGACGTTCTCGTCCAGCAGAAACTGCCATCCACTCATCTCAAGCCGCGTCCGGGTCGACGCCGTCCGGGCGGTCGACAGTCTCCCGAAACGCTTCGACGTTCCGGTCGCGTTCCGACAGGACCTCGCTCATCTCTCGCGGATGGTCGTGGTAGTACGCCAGTGCGTGGTAGACGTCCGCGACGTCGAGGTCGAACCGGTCTGCGACGGCTTCGGGCGCCTCGCCTCGCTCCTCAACGAGCGCGTACACCTGGCGGACGCTGATCCGACGGTCCCTGATGTGGGGTTCACTCAGCCGGTCGTGAGCGATCCGCCGGGAGTCCCGTTCGGCCATACCCGGAATTTCCCCGTGCTATCGTAAAAACGTGTGGCCACGCTCGACTCATCACGAGATGATCGAGCCCGTCCGCCATCGGTGCGTCCCGGAACACCTGTTCGTCGGGTACGGAAGCGTCGAACGATATCCGTCCCCCCTCTTGGGTGATACGCAAATTCTTGCGAAGCGTGCGAAAACGATCCCGGCAATCGCCGTAAAGCCGCACCGACGAGAGTGCCGAATCGACACCGTAATCCGGTCCGTTTCCGAACGTGTCCCCTGACAGCCATGCTCGTCGGGCCCGTTCGAGCGTTCTTCGAGGCCGAACGCCAGCGACCGCGCTGGCGCGGGCTGGCGGTCGTCACGGCCATCGCCTGCACGCCGCTGGTCGCGAACCTGGTGCTCGCCGCGCGGATGCCCCGGGGCGACCAGCCGGTCGTCGCGCTGGCGACTGGGACCGGCGTCGTCGAGGCGCCGGCGCTCGCCCTGGCCAGCGTGGTTCTCGGCTTCGCGACGCCGTTTTTGTTCTGGCTCCTGTACGCCGGCATCGCCTACGGGATAACGACCCGCTTCGACGGAACGGGGTCGTTCACCCGGTACGCCACGCTGTTCGCCTGGGGGCTGGTCCCCGGGCTGGTCGTCCAGTTGTTCTGGCTCGGCGCGCTGGTGACCAACGCGACCACAACGGGGCCCCCAGTGACACCCGCCGAGAACGCGGCGTGGATCGAGGCCGTCCAGTCCGGCCCGGCGATGGCCGCCGTGGACGTGCTCTACCCCGTCGCCGCTATCGTCGCCTTCGGGTGCTGGGTCATCGCCACCGCGGTCGGCCGTCGCGTCACGACCCGCCAGGCGACGCTGGCCGTCCTCCCGGCGCTCGCCATCGAACTGACGACGTTCTATCTGTTCGTGCTGGGGTGACCGTGGCGACTAAGTCGGGGCCGGTCGACTGACAGCCCGATGACGACTCGGTTCCGAACCCTGTTCGTCCGCCCGGCCGACGCGTTCGCGGAGGTGCCCGACCGGCCGTCGCTGCTGGCGCCGGCGCTCGTCGTCTTCGCGCTCGGCGTCGTCGTGGCCGTCCAGTCGGTACCGTTGATGGCCGTCGCGCTCGGGGACACCTCGGCCCACTCGCTCCAATTCGCGACCGGCGACGGTGCCCTGTCGGTCCAGAGCGCCGCACCGCTCAACCTCGCGGTGAACGTCGGCGTCGCGTTCGCACCGTGGCTCGTCCTGGCCACGATTACTCACGTGGGCGCCAGGCTGGCCGGTGGGACGGGCACCCCGCGCCAGACGCTGGCGGCGGTCGCCTGGTGTGCCGTCCCCTGGCTGTTCGTCTACGGCGCCAGCGTGGTCATCGCGGCCGGTATCGCGGCGACGACGGACGCCACGCTCGCCGCCGCGCTGGGCGGCCACTCGCTGTCGTTCGTCGAGGGCCGGCCGCCCGCGTACTTCGACGGTAGCGGCGCCCTCGACGTCCGGACCTGGCTGTTCGTCGCCGGCCTCGCGCTATCCGCGCGGATATGGGCCCGGGCCGTGCCCTCGGCTCACGGTCCGCGGCTAGCACGGGGCGCGAACGTCGTCGCCGCCGTGGTCGTCGTCCTCGCGGTGCTGACGGTGCTTCTCTGAGCTGAGTCGGTAGCCGGTGTCGTCCGCTCGCGAGCCCCGTCAGTCGCCGGCCTGTCCGACCGATCCCTGTACCTCGTCGATCAGGTCGGCGATGGCCCGCCGCTTGAGGACGAGGAAGCCGGCGAAGACGACGAGGAAGCCGACGACGGTCAATGCGGTTATCTCCTCGTCGAGGACGACGACGCCGACGACGGTGGCGACCACCGGAACCAGATACGCGACCAGCGACGTCTCCAGGGCGCCCCGAACTTCTAACAGGGTGAAGTAGATGAAGAAGGCGACGGCGGTGGCGAACACGCCGAGGTAGGCGACCGCGGCGCCCGCGCTCGGCGTCGTCGGGAGCGCGAACGGCTCGCCGAGGGCGAGGCTGGTGGCGTGGAGGACGAGGGCGCCGACGAGCATCGACCATCCCGAGAGCGCGGCGTTGCCAAGCGTCGGCTTCGCGCGCTGGACGAGCACGCCCCCGAGTGCGACGCTCGCCACCTGGAGGAACACGAGCACCCGGCCGACGACGTCGCTCCCGAGCAGGTTCGCCGGGTCCGGTCTGACGATGAGACCGACGCCGACGAAGCCCAGCAGGATACCGACCGCGCCGGTCGCGGAGACGCGTTCTTCGGGCAGGAGGCCGAGCGCCCACAGCGAGGTGACGATGGGAACGAGACTCTGCATGATGGCCGCCACGCCGCTGGGGACGGTCTGCTGGCCGACGAAGAGGAACGCGTTCCCCGCGACGAGGAAGAGGCCGCCGCCCACGATGGCGCCGACGTTGGCCGCGCCCACTGGTCGCCAGTCCGTCGTCCGGGCGAGGGCGTACCCGAGCAGGAGGACGGCGGCGACGTCGTAGCGGTAGGCCGCGAACAGCACCGGCTCGAGCGTCTCCAGACCGACGGCTATCGCCAGGAAGGACAGTCCCCAGAGGGTAGCGAGAACAGCGAACAGCCCGACGGTCGTGAACCGTTCGTCCACGGATCAGGTCGAGAGTGCGGGACGGTTAGCCTTCTCGATACCGCGCCGAGGGAGAAGAATCGTCAGTCGACCGTGTGGTGGTACGGCTTGCGGGCGACGGTCTCGCGCAGATCCGCGAGCGAGTCGCGACCGGTCTTGCTGGCGGCGCCCATCAGCGCCATCACTTCCTGCCGGGACACCGAGACGCCGGCCTCCGTCAGCGCGTCTTCGGGCCGCGAGCGGAGTTCGCGGAGCGTGCCGACGCCGAGCAGGTACGGCACCGACCACGCCGAGACGGTGTTGCCGTGGGCCAGCGGCATCGCCTCCAGGTAGGCCTGGGCGTCGTCGAGGAAGGTAGAGGCGTGGGAGGCGGTTCGGTGGACGACGCGGGCGGCCGGTTGTCGGTTGTCCGGGTCGACGACGGCGTCCTGGTCGATCCCCTCGTCTTCGAGCCACTCGGCGGGGAGGTAGACGTTGTTCTCCTCGGTGTAGTCGTCGTAGACGTCCTTCGAGACGTTGACCAGTTGCAGGAGGAGGCCGAACTCCTCGGCGGTCTCCCGGAGCGTCCGGGCGCGCTCCCTGGAGATCTCGCCGCGCGTGAGCAGGTTCGTGATGAGGGTGCCGACGGTGCCGGCGGCGTAGTAACAGTACTCCTCGAGTTCCGAGCGGTCGTCGATGCGGAGTCCGCCGACGTCGGCGTGGCGGTCGACGAACATCGCCATCCCGTCGACCATCTCCCGGACCGGCGGGATCACGGCGTCGTGGACCGGCTGGGGCTGGTCGGCGAAGGTCGCCCAGATGGTGGGTGACTCGGCGACGACCGCCCAGTCGTCGTTGCGCTCCTCGGGCGCGGGCAGCCACTCGTCGACGTCTGACCGGAACTCGGTCATCGTCACGTCGTCGTCCGGGTCGAGCGCGGCGTCGTACGTCCGTAGCAGTCGAACCTGTGCGTCCGGCGGGATGTGCCCGGCGTCCTCGACGGTGTCGGCGACGCGACAGAGGAGATACCCCAGGCAGACGTGCGACGACATCGGCTCTTCCAGGACGTCGACGGTCAGAGCGAACGTGCGCGACACGCCCTGGACCGCGTCGTGACACCACTCGAGATCTGGTTCGACGGGTGATACGGACGTCATCCTCTGGTCACCGTTAGATCCCCTCGCTACTAAGGTAATGTGGTCGATGACGGGTCTCGGGCGCGACGGACGGGGGCAAGCGGACTGTCCGGCCGGTCTCGCCGGAGCGTCGGTCCGCGTATCGGTGTGTCATATCGGTTGCTGGTATGGTACAGGGACTGCTGACGCTTCCGCGTTCCGGATCGAGGAGCCGGTACTGGCGGTCGGTACGCGGGCCGATTCGCCGGTTTCTGGTCGCCATCGTCAGTCGTCAGTCGTCTGTCGACACGGCCTCGACGCCGTGGTCGTCGACGTCGACGGCCGGTTCGGTGAGGTCGCCGTCGCGCCAGGTGCCGCGGCGATACCAGGCGTAGGCGATGGCCGCGCCGGCGACGTTGGAGAGGGCGAACGACAGCCAGATGCCGGTCTCGCCGATATCGCCCGCCGCCACCCACGCGATGGGGAACCTGACGACGCCGAGCATCAGCACTGAGATGGCCGCCGCGGTGAGCGTCTTGCCGGCGCCGCGGAAGCTGCCGGTGTACGCCCGCGTGATCCCGATGAACCCGAACGTCAGCGCGACGTAGCGCAGGAACTGGGCGGCCACGCCGACCACCGCGGGGTCGGTCGTGAACACGGCGGCGATGGGGGCAGCGAGGAAGAAGACGACGACGCCGGCCGCGGTGAGGATGCCGAAGAGCAGCTTCGCGGCCAGTCCCGCTGCCTGCGCGGCCCGGTCCGGTCTGTCGGCCCCGATGTTCTGGCCGGTCATCGTCTCGACGCCGCGGGCGACGGCGATCGCGGGCAACACGATCACCGAGAACACGCGCGTTCCGATGCCGTAGGCCGCGACGACGGTGTCCGGGAACAGGGCGACGATGAACAGCAGGAGGTTCATCGACAGCGCCCGGCCGGTGCCTTCGACGGAGGCGGGCAGACCGATCCCGACGAGGCGGCGCAGGTACGTCGTGTCGGGCGCCATGTCCCTGAGGTGGATCTCGATGCCGTGTGTCCCGCGGAACATGATCGCGAGGCCGACGACGAGCGCGAGCGCGCGCGAGAACACCGTCGCGTAGGCGGCGCCCTCGATGCCGAGTTCGGGGAACACCCACCAGCCGAAGATGAGGAACGGGTCGAGGACGATGTTCAGCACGACGGAGCCGAACATCACGAGCATCGGCGTGATGGTGTCGCCGTAGCCGCGCATGAGCGCGACGAAGACGGCGAACCCGAACATGAACAGTAGCCCCAGCGAGATGACCTCCATGTAGTCGGTCGCCATCGGCAGGACGTCCTGGGACGCGCCCATCACCGCGAGGAACTCCTCGACGAGGAAGTAGCCCGTCACCCCGAGGAGCACCGACGCGATGGCAGCGAAGGTCATCGTCTGCGAGGCGGCGTACTCGGCCTCGCGTTCCTCGCCCGCGCCCGTGTACTGGGCGACCAGCACGCTCCCGGCGACGGAGATGCCCATCCCCAGCGAGATGAGCAGGAACACCATCGGGAACGCGAAGCTGATGGCCGCCAGCGCGTCCGTACTGTACTGGCCGAGCCAGAACGTGTCTGCGAGGTTGTAGGCGGTCTGGAAGAGGTTCGTGACCACGATGGGCATCGACAGGAAGAAGAGCGGCTTGCCGATGCTCCCAGACGTGAGGTCGAACTCTTCGGGTCCCCTGAACAGGGCACTGATGCGACTGCGGACTCCCATCAGCGACCGCCCTCCGCCGGTTCGGTGCCGTGCATCGACGCGGAAACCGCGGTAGTCGGTCGGTTCGCGGCCATCGTTCCGCTATCGGGCGCACGGGAGCCGTCGTCGCGACTCGACGGGGGAGGGCACGTCGCATCCGGAATATCGGCAGGGAAAGCGTCGTCCATGTCGGTCGATAGAAAACTTACTGACTAGTTAGTCAAAAGCCCTTCGGAAGGTGACGGCGATGGGGTCTGATTGACTGAATCCGCGATCAGGGGGAGTACGACACAGTCTAGAGGCAGTGGGGGTACCTGACGGGCGGGTCACAACTGTTTTCCCGACGGGGACGAACGTACTACCAATGTCCGACCCGCCGGAACGGTCCGCCTCGGATCCCGACGAGGAGATCATGGGCGCGACCTACCGGGCGCTTCGCGAGCACGGCTACGCCGACCTCACGATCAAACAGATCGCCGACGAGTACGGGAAGTCGACCGCCGCGGTGCACTACCACTACGACACGAAGGAGGAACTGCTCGCGGCGTTTCTCGACTTCGTCCTCGACCAGTTCGTGCAGACTATCCACGAGGTGGAGACGACCGACCCGGAACGGCGCCTGGAGTTACTGCTCGACCAGCTCCTGCTCGCGCCGGAGGACCACTACGACCTGTCGATCGCGCTCCTGGAGATGCGGAGCCAGGCGCCGTACGAGGCGGCCTTCGCCGAGCGGTTCCGGCAGAACGACGAGTACGTCCGGTACATGCTCCGGACGGTGATAGACGACGGGATCGGGGCGGGCGTGTTCGCCGACGTCGACGCCGAGCACGCGGCGTCGGCGCTCATGACTATCGTCGACGGTGCCCGGACCCGCACCGTCGTCTTCGACGACGCGGCGGCGCTCGAGACCGCGCGACGCGCGGCCGACGAATACGTGGACGCCGTCCTCGCGGAGGACGCGTGACCGGACGCCCGGCGTCAGGGGGCCGGTCCGCGGTGCGCTCCCGGGGGCGACGCCGACGGGCTGGGACTGTCCTCACCCGGCGGAGACGGACGACGCCGACGGGACAGACCGTGGCCGATATCGCCGGACTCATCTATCCGGTCCGCGGAGTGTTCCCCACCGAAATGACGACCGTCCGCTCGTCCCTGTTCTCCAGTGCGTGGCCGTCCCCGTCGGCGCGACACACCGTCACTAGCGAGTCACTCGTCGACCGCGCCCCACGGCGGACGGTGGGACGATGACAGGGGCGGCGCCGCTGGTCCTGTCCCTCTCGCTCGAGACGATCATCGCCACGCTCGCCGGGGGGTTCGAGGCGCTCGTCGAGTCGGCGACCGGCTGGCCCGGTGTGGGTATCGTCTTCGCGTACTCGTTCCTGATCGCCTTCGTCCTGCCCGGTCCCAGCGAGATCGTGCTCGCGGCGCCCCTGGATCTCGGCCTGTCGCAGTCGGGCCGCCTCGGCGTGATCATGCTCGTCAGCGCGACCGGCAAGGCCGCCGGCAGCGTCCTC
The DNA here is from genome assembly GCF_058933135.1 of Halomicrobium sp. HArcel3. Taxonomy (NCBI): domain Archaea; kingdom Methanobacteriati; phylum Methanobacteriota; class Halobacteria; order Halobacteriales; family Haloarculaceae; genus Halomicrobium; species Halomicrobium sp. HArcel3. The sequence goes on from NZ_JBZYDN010000003.1 coordinate 78,926, forward strand.
GCGTTCCACGTCGGTCAGGAGGTCAAGCAGGCCGGCCCGGTCGTCCGCTGGCTTCGCCGGTCGCGGTGGGACGTCATGGAGTGGTCGGAGAACCAGTCCGTCCAGCTCGCACAGCGGTACGGCTACGCCGGCCTCGCCGGCGCGCTCTGTGTCCCGTTCTTCCCGGACACCATCTCGATATACGCCTTCGCCGTCCTCGAACGGGACTACGTTCGCTTCGCCGCCGCAACGTTCGTCGGGAGTCTCGGCCGGCTCGTCGTCACCATCGGCCTGATCGGCGGCGCGGTCACGATATTCTGACCCGAGCTGCGGTCATCGCTCCCGGTATCGAGCCGGCCACTTCGCCAGCGACCGGCGATAGAGACCCACACCCGCGAGCGCGAGGACGAGGCCGCCGGCGCCCAGTGCGGCGAGCAGGCCCGTGGAGACTGGCGCGAGGGCGAAGCCGACGACGAGGATGGGAACGAGCGGCAGGACCATCGCGAGTCCGAACACGGCGAACAGCCCGGTGTCGAAGAGAAACTCGTTGGGCGAGAGCCCGGTGAGGTACACCGTCGTCCCGAAGATGTAGCAGGCGACGCCGACGAGCAGGACGGCGCCGACCAGTGCTTCGAGAATCGGGCCGCCGCGCCAGGCGAGTGCGACGGCGTAGAAGGCGAGGCCGACGAGCGGGCCGAGCAGGAGGAAGGCCCGGAACTTCGCGGCGAAGACGTCCTCGACCGACAGCGGGTGGACGAGGTACGAGTCGACGTCGTCGGACTGGGTGAGCCAGTTGTACGTCGTGAACCCGGAGAGGCCGAGGATGGCGCCGAAGGAGACTCCGACCGAGGGCGAGACGCCCGTTATCTGGCCGGCGAGGTCGATCAGGCTGGCGGTGACGCCGAGGAGCACGGCGGCCGAGAACAGCACCTTGCCGAACCCGCCGGAACTGCGGTGGACGTCCAGCAGCGTCTTGGTCGCGACGGGGTCGCCGACGCGGTCGCGCCACCGGCGGAACGCGGGGGCGACGGTGCGGGCCGCCGGGCGTGCGCTCGCGTCGAAGGTGAGCGCGCCGACCACGAAGACCGCCGCGACGAGGGCGAGCGACGCGCCGACCCGTGGCAGCGTCGCGTCGAGAAAGACGCCGTAGGGCGTGTAGGCCGCGACGTCGAGGTTCCCGGCGACGGCGACGCCGACCGCCGCGCCGAGCGCGGCCAGGAGCGTCCAGCCCGGCACCCCCCGGCGAGTGATTCCCAGGGCGGCGATGGTCGCGCCCATGCCGAGCACGAACGTCAGCGTGAGCGTCGCCCAGAGCCCGAGCGCGGTGCCGGCCGCGGGGAGCACACTGGCCACTCCGCCCCCGCCGGCGACGCCGACCGCGGCGGCCGTCCCGAGCGCCATCGGCGCCATGAACAGGACGGCGTAGTAGACCAGGTCCTTGACGACGAAGATACCGAGCAGCCGGTCCTGGGAGAGCGGGAGCGTCCGGGCGGTGAAGACCAGCAGCGTCAGGTCGCCGAGCAGGTTCCGGAGCGCGTCGCGGCCGACGAAGCCGATCGAGCCGGTGTGGAGGCCGAAGACGAACGCGAGCGCGTGGAGGCCGGCGAAGACGGTCCCCGGGCCGGTGCCGGTGGTGACGAGCAGCCACGCCGCGCCCGCGGTGAGGGCGGCGATCAGGACGGGAAACAGCGCGAAGTGACCGCCGCGGAAGAGGTGGCTGTGCATGCGCCACTCCTCGCGGAGCATCTCGACGAAGACCCGGCGGGTCCGCCCGTCAGTCATCTGCGGCGACACCCCGCTCGACGGTCGCGTCGACGCGGTCGAGGAACACGTCCAGCAGCGTCTCCTCGGCCGACAGTTCGGACGGGCGCACGTCCGCGACGAGGCCGCCGCCGTGGACGACGCCCACGCGGGAACACAGTTCGGCGGCCACGTCCACGTCGTGGGTCGTGATGACGACGGTGTTGCCGGCCTCGCGATACTCTCGCAGGAAGCGCTTGACCCGCTCCTGGACGATGGGGTCGAGGTTGGCCAGCGGCTCGTCGATGAACACGACCGCGGGCTCGTGGAAGAACGCCCCGGCGATCATCACCTTCTGTTGCTGGCCCCGGGAGAGGTCCGTCGCCATGGTGTCGAGCTTCTCGGCGAAGCCCAGGCGCTCGGCCCACGTGTCGGTCCGCTCGTCCACCGTCTCGTCGTCGAGTCCACGGACGGCGCCGACGAAGTCGAAGTACTCCCGCGGCGTCATGAAACTCGGCGGCGACTCCTTCTCGGGGAGGACGCCGACGAGTTCGCGGACCGCCGTGGGTTCCGCGACCGGGTCGACGCCGAGTACCGCGACCTGCCCGCTGTCGGGCGCTATCTGGCCGGTGAGCACTTCCATCGTCGTGGTCTTGCCCGCCCCGTTCGGCCCGAGGAGGCCGAACAGTTCCCCCTCGGCGACGGTGAGCGAGAGCTCCTCGACCGCGGTCACGTCTCCGTACGCCCTGGTGAGGTCGTCTATCTGGATCGCTGGCACGGGATTCTACCCACCATCGTTGCTCGGGTGGTATAAGTGGTGGTGCTGGTTGACAGCTAATTGAGCAGTAAGTTTTCGGCGTACGATTTCGGACCGTATCGACACCATCGGCCGCTACAGGCGCTATCGGTGCCAATAACGACTGACATATTGACCAGTTAGTTAGAGGCGATCGGTCGTTCCCCCGGTCGCCTTTTCCGTCGACGGACTGGTCCGGACGTCCGGCGACGTGACGGCCTCTAGTCTGTACTGGTCGACGCACCGGCCTCCCCGCTCTCCGTGGGCCTCGGTGCGCGCCTGTTCCCGCCGCCAGCGATGGTCGCGCCAGAACCTCTCTTTTCGAACGCGTCGAGGGGGTGTGGGCGGTCCGGGCGGCCGACGAACCGGCCGGCACCGGCGGAGGAACTATATCTGGCCAGTGAGAGAGCATCGTTCGTATGAACAGACGTACATATCTGGGGGCGATGGTGGGGACGACGACCGCGACGGCGCTATCGGGCTGTCTCCAGGGAGACGCGGTGCTACACCAGACGCAGGTTTCAGCGACGTCGCCGACGAAGGAATGGGAGGTCGAGCTGGAAGCGGGGAACCGATTGCGACTGGAAGTCGACAAATCGGACGGTGATATCGGTACTGTCACCGGATACGTTCATCGAGCCGAAACGGACGAGGAGATCGCGGCCACAGCGGCCAGTAGCGGACACGAGACGTTCGAGGTCCCGACGACTGGGGCGTACGTCGTCTCGGTCGAAGTTGACGGGAGTACTGCGGAAATAATCCTTCGGGACCTGGACTAGCCCGCTGGGACCCCTTCCAGAGACGGCGCGGCGCGAACCAGGTCGACTGTCGACGGTCGCTGGGTCGTACCGCTACGAGGTCAGCCCGACGCCCTCGGCGATGAGTTCGTGCGAGCGGATCCGGGCCTCGGGGTCCTCGATCAGGTTCTGGACGACCACCTCGTCGGCGCCGACCTGGGCGGTCATCTCCTCGAGCAGGGTGCCGACGGTCTCAGGGCTGCCGGAGACGGCGCGGGGCCACTCGCTCGGTGCCAGCGACGTCGGCGTCGGCTCCGGGACGCCACCGATTTCGTCGATGGCTTCCTCGACGGTCGGGGGCGGGCCGAACGCGCCGCGGGCCATGCGCTGGTAGGCCGCTTCGGAGGAGGCTCGGAGGCGCGCGGCCTCGTGGTCGGTCTCGGCGCAGGCGACGTTGGCCGCGAGCATGCTGTGGGGCTCGTCCAGGCCCTCGTCGAACTCGGAGGGCTGGAAGCGCTCGCGGTAGGTGTCGAGGGCCGTCGCGGCGACGGTCGGTCGGATGAACGCGGCGAAGGCGTAGGGGAGGCCGAGGTCGGCGGCGATCTTCGCACTCGACGGGCTTGAGCCGAGCACCCACACCTCGGGGACGTCGTCGGCCGACCGCGGGATCCGGATGTCGGCGTAGGGGTGGTCGTCGGGGTAGGCGTCGTAGACGTGTCGCGCCGCCTCCTCGATCTTCTCGGCGTGGTCGTCGCCGGCAGTACGAGGGGACCGCCCTCCGGCCAGCGCTCGGTCCACGGCGGGCATCCCCGTCGCCCGCCCCAGGCCGAGGTCGACCCGGCCGGGCGCGAGCGCGTCGAGCGAGGCGAACGTCTCGGCCACTTTGAACGGACTGTAGTGGTTCAGGAGCACCGTCCCCGACCCGACGCGGATGTCGTCGGTCTTCGCCGCGAGGTGGGCGATCAGTACCTCGGGCGTCGCGCTCGCGATCGCGTCCGAGACGCCGTGGTGTTCGGCCACCCAGAACCGCGAGTAACCCAGGCGCTCGGCCGCCTGCGCGAGTTCGACGGTGTCCTCGTAGGCGTCCGTCGCCGTCTCTCCGCTTCGGACGGGCGCGATGTCGACGATAGAGAGGTCCATCTGGCTACGAGAGACAAACGGGTCACGTCGAATCAACCCTCCGCTCGGCGCCCGTCCACCGCGCCGCCGTTCGGCGGTCGTCCCAGGTGCCGCCGTTCGGCGGCCGCGTGGGCTAGTCCCCGTTCCCGGGGAGCCGAACCACGGAGAGCCAGAACTCCTGGAACGACCGCATCACGTCGACGAACTCGTCGGGGTCGACCGGCTTGCTCAGGTAGGCGTTGGCCTGCAGTTCGTAGGACCGCCGGACGTCCTCGTCGGCCTGCGAACTCGTCAGGACGACGACGGGGAGTGACCGGAGGTCCTCGTCGTCGCGAATCGCCGCGAGCACCTCGTCGCCGTCCATCCGCGGGAGGTTCAGGTCGAGGAGGACGACGTCGGGCCGGGGCGCGTCGGCGTAGTCGCCGCGCCGGTTGAGAAAGTCCAGCGCGTCGACGCCGTCGGTCACGACGTGGAGCGTGTTGTGGAAGCGACCGGCGTCGAGGGCCTCCTGCGTGAGACGAACGTCGCCGGGGTTGTCCTCGACGAGCAGGATGTCTGCCGGACCGCTCGCCGCGCGTCCGTCACTCATCGCGCTCACCTGCGGCCGGGAGGGTGAACGTGAACGTCGCCCCCTCCCCGGGTTCGGAGTCGACCCAGATGTCGCCACCGACGGACTCGCTCTGCTCGTCTGCCGAGCCCACGCGCACTTCGCGCGCGTGGACGCCGTGGCGCTCGATGATTCGCTCGACCAGCGCCAGCCCGATGCCCGTCCCAGCGTGGTCGTCGGGGGCGTGGAGGCGCTGGAACACTTCGAAGACCCGGTCGGCGTCGGCAGGGTCGATGCCGATCCCCTGGTCGGTGACCGAAATCTCCCACCAGTCGCCCCGCCGCTGGGCGCTCACGGTTATCTCGGGCGGGTCGTCGCCGCTGTACTCGATGGCGTTGTCCAGCAGGTTCTGGAACACCTGGCGCAACTGTCCCCTGTCGCCCTCGACGACGGGCAAGTCCTCGGCGTCGATGTCGGCGTCGGTCTCGTCGATGCGCACCTGCAGGTCGTCGCGAACGTCGGCGAGGACCGCGTTCAGGTCCACCGGGCCGAACGGGTCGCCGCGCGTGTCGACCCGGGAGTACTGGAGCAGCCCCTCGATCATGTCGCGCATCCGGTCGGCGCCGTCGACGGCGTAGTCGATGAACTCCCGCCCGTCGTCGTCGAGTTCGTCGGCGTAGCGCTGTTCGATCAGCCGGAGGTAACTCGACACCATCCGCAGGGGTTCCTGGAGGTCGTGGGAGGCGGCGTAGGCGAACTGTTCGAGCCGTTCGTTGGACGCCTCCAGGCGGTCGACGAGTTCTTCGAGGCGCTGCTCGCGCTCGACCTGTTCGGTGACGTCCTGGACTACCAGCATCCCGGCGAACACCTCGTCGTCGGCGTTCGTGACGGGGAGCGTGTGCGCCAGCAGGTGACGGTCGTGGAGCTCGGCCTCGAAGGTGTTCGACTCGCCGTCGAGGGCTGACTCGAAGTGCGGTTCGATGGTCTCGACGAGGTCGTCCGGATACACGTCCGAGACAGTGCTCCCGACTCGGTCTTCTTTGCCGACTCCCGCCGCGTCGAGCAACTGGCCCCCGACGGCGGTGTACTCCAGGTCTTCGTCGAACAGGCCCACGGCGCCGTCCGGGAAGTTCTCCACGAGGGTGCGGTGCCGGCGTTCGGACTCTTCGAGCCGGCGCCGCTGTGCCAGGCGCTCGGAGATGTCCCGGACGACGCCGACGTGATTCCGCTCGCCGTCGCCCGTCTCGAACGTGGTGAACGTCGCCTCCGCCGGGACCGCTTCGTCGCCGGCCGTCTGGATTGTCGCCTCCATCGTCGGGTTGTCACCACGTTCCATCTCCGCTTCCAGTGCGCGTGACTGTTCGATGGCCGCCTCGTCGACCACGAGCGAGGAGTGGGCGCCGACGAGTTCCTCGCGGTCGTACCCCGTCAGCTCCGCGTAGGCGTCGTTGACCATCGTGAAGTAGCCGTCGTCGTCTTTCACGTAGATACCGTCGTTGACCGTCTCGACGATGGTTTCGTACTTCGTCAGTTCCCGTTCCCGTCGCTTCTGGTCGGTGACGTCCTGGGACATGCCCAGCGCGGCGAAGATGTCGCCCGCGGCGTCGCGGACGGGGACGACCCGGAACTGGAAGATGCGCTCGCCGACGTCGGCCTCGAACTCGCCGCGTTCGCCGCGGATGGCGGCCTCGTAGTACGGAACGAGTTCGTCGGCCAGTTCGTCGGGCAGGACGTCGCCGACGTATCCTCCTTCCACCTCCTCGACGGTCCGGTCGGCGACGTCGGTCGGGCTCCCGCCGACGGTCTGGTAGTACAGGTCCTCGTCAACGAGCGCGACCGCCCCGTTCGGAAAGTTCTCGACGAGTGCGCGGTAGCGGCGCTCGGTCCGTTCGAGTTCCCGTTCGCGCTCCTTGCGCTCGGTGACGTCCCGGAAGTACGTCGAGAGCCCCGACTCCGACGGATAGACGTTGAACTCCAGCCACACGTCGGAGACGGGGACGTACTCCTCGAAGGTGATCGGCTCCTGGGTGTCCATCGCCGTCCGGAACCGCTCACCCAACGCGCCGTCCCGGCCGCCCGGGATCTGGTCCCAGGCGACCTGCCCGAGCAACTCGTCGGGCGCGTGGCCGACGATCTCGGCGGCTCGCTCGTTGACGTGCGTGAACCGCCACTCGTCGTCGAGGGCGTAGAACGCGTCCGAGATTCGCTCGAAGATTTCGCCGAGCTCGGTCTCCAGCTCCGACTTCTGGCGCTCGAGCTGTCGCTGCTGCAGTTTCAGCTCGGTGATGTCCTCGCCGGCGAGGACGACCCGTTCGACCGCCCCGTCGTCGTCGAACAGCGGCGCGGCGTTTATCCGATAGTGGGTCCGTTCGCCGTCGGGCGACTCCATGACGATTTCCTCGTCGAACACCGGCGCCTCCTGTTCGATGGCACGCGCCGACGGCGTCTCCTCGGGGCCGAGCGGGTCGCCGTCGACGTCGTATATCTGCCACTCTCCCTCGTCGACCGGCTGTTCGCGGAACTCCTGCTCCGAGAGCCCCATCTCCGCCTGGACGTGTTCGTTGGCTCGTAGCGTCTCGCGGTCGGCGTTCTGGACGGCGATGCCGACCGGGACGGTCCGCAACAGCTGCGCGGTCTGGTCGCGCTCGCGCCGCAGCTGTCGTTCGCGTTCCTTCTGGTCGGTCACGTCCTCGACGGTGACCACGACCCGGTCGTCGCCCGCGTCTTCCCCGTCGCCGAGCGGTGCGGCGTTGACCGAGAGCCACCGCCGTCCGAGCGTCGACAGGTCGATCTGACACTCGAACCCGGTGACCGGTTCCCCGGCCGCGAGCGCCCGCTCCCACGGTCGCTCGGCGACCGGTATCGGGTCGCCGTCGGCGTCGTACAGGTCCCACGCGTTGACGTTCGCGTCCATCAGCTCGTCTTCGTCGAGTCCCACCCGGTCAAGCGTCTGCTCGTTGGCCCGGACGAACTGGCCGTCGGCTTCCACCAGGGAGATACTCAGCGGGACCGTCTCCAGGATCTGTTCGGTCAGGTCGCGTTCCCGGCGCAGTTGCTGTTCGTACTCTCGCTGTTCAGTCTTGTCACGGGTGACCTTCGTGAAGCCGACGAGGTCCCCCTCGTCGTCGCGGATGGCCGTGACGACGACGTCCGCCCAGAACCGCGTCCCGTCCGCACGGACGCGCCACCCCTCGTCCTCGACCCGTCCCCGCTCGGCCGCGGTTTCGAGGTTGGCCTCGGGGACGCCCGCCGCGACGTCCTCGTCCGTGTAGAACGTCGAGAAGTGCTCGCCGACGATTTCGGCGGCCGCGTACCCCTTGATCCGTTCGGCGCCGTCGTTCCAGCTGGCGACGGTCCCGTCCGCCCCGAGCGTGAAGATGGCGTACTCCTCGACAGCGCGCACGAACGCGCCGAACTCCGCCAGCGTCGACCGGTGACTGGTGGTCAGGTCCGCGTCGGCCGGCTGCCACCACACCCGCAGGCCGTCGCCGACCTGTCGCGTCCGAACGGCGCCGTCGTCGGCGAGCGCCCGCAGCCGTCGTTCCGCGGCCTGTTCGCTACACTCCAGCGTGCTGGCGACGTCCCCGGTCGTGAGCGGCGTGTGTGGCTCAGCCAGTCCCGAAAAGACGCCGAGGGCGTCCTCCCGCGTGACGTCCGGCGCCGAGCCCGATGGTCCCATGGTTCCAGGAGAGGGCATCCGCCAATAAACGCCTGGCGAAAGGACAGTTCCCGACGCACCTGCCCCGTCGCGGCGGGACGTAACCGATTGGCGTCGAGCTGGTCGGCACGTTTTCTCAATCTCGATATAAGATGGATTCATGTTGGTGGACGAGAGACGGATACGTAATGTCAACTTCCGATTCCCCTGCCGTCGGCATCGTCGGTCTCGGCGGGATGGGCACTCAGCACGCAAGCAACCTCGCCGCGCTCGGCGCCGACGTGGTCGGCGGCTCGGACGTCGTCACCGAGGCCCGCGACGAGTTCGCCGCCGCCTTCGACGCGGTTACATTCGACGACCACGTGGCGATGTACGACGAACTCGACCTGGACGCCGTCGTCATCACGACGCCCAACGCGTTCCACGAACCGGCCGCGACGGCCGCCCTCGAACGCGATATCCACGTCCTCTGCGAGAAGCCACTGGCCGACTCGCTGCCCGCCGCCGAACGGATCGTCGCCGCCGACGAGGCATCGGACGCCTTCTGCATGGTCGGGTTCAGCAACCGCTTCGCCGCCGCGCCGTCGCTGTTCAGGGCCTACCAGGCCGACGGCGAGTTCGGCGACGTCGAGGCCGTCGAGGGCGCGTTCGTCCGCCGCCGCGGCATCCCCGGCCTCGACTCGTGGTTCACGAACGAGGACCTCTCCGGTGGCGGCGCGCTCATCGACATCGGCGTCCACGCCATCGACTACGCGCTCTACCTGGCTGGCTTCCCCGACGTCGTCGAAGTCTCCGGCGTCACCCGTGATACGTTCATCAGCGGCGAGTCCTACGTCGACCCCGACGACTTCGCCGGTGGCTGGGACGCGAGCGAGGGCGAGCGCGACGTCGAGGACTCGGCGACCCTCTTGCTGCGCTGTGCCGATGACACCACCATCTCCCTGGAGGTCGCGTGGGCGACGAACCGCGAACCCGACCACGAGTTCCACGTCCGCGGCACCGAGGGCGGCGCCCGCCTCGCCATCGGCGGCGACGAACTCGAAGTCCTCGGCTCCGACGACCGCGCCCTGGACCACCACCGGGACACGACGCTCTCGGGCGACCCGGACCGGGACCGGTACGTGGAGGAGGCCGCCGCCTTCCTCGACGGCGTGCGATCGGGCGAGCGCCCCGCGATGAACCACGTCGAGGAGGGCCTGCTGGTCCAGCGCGTCATCGACGCCGTCTACGAGTCCAGCGAGCGGGGGACCTCTGTTCGGCTGGACGAAGCAGAGCGGGCGAGCGAGGACGAGCGGGCCGCAAAGCTGGAGTGAGTAGCACTCCGTTCACTCGTCCGTATCCTGCTCGGTCGCGACTGCCCTAGAGAGGCCGGCCAACCCTGCGCCGGCCGCTGCGCTGAGTACTCCGAACCCCGGACCGGAGTCGTCCGTGGGTTGGCTCTTCGGTGTCCCCGGGGAGCCCTGGACTGCATACACTGAGTTGTCGGCACTTACGACGTAGACGGTCCCGTCGACCACTGCCGGCGACGAGCTCACAATATCGCCGGTCTCGAAGACCCACTGCTTGGTGCCGTCGGCCGCGTTCAGCGCGTATACGTTGTTGTCGCCGCTTCCGACGTAGACGACTCCGTCGGCCACTGCCGGCGCCGAGTACATCTTGTACTCCGTCTCGAAAGCCCACTGCTCGGTACCGTCGGCCGCATTGAGCGCGTAAACGCTGTAGTCAGCACTACCAACGTAGACGGTGCCGTCGGCCACTGCCGGCGACGGGCCCACGTCGTCGAATCTCTCGATAGTCCATTGCTCGGTGCCGTTGGCCGCGTCCAGCGCGTATAGCTTGTTACTACTTCCGACGTAGACAGTTCCATCGGCTACTGTCGGCGACGAGTAGTACAATGGACTGCCCGTGCCGAATGCCCACTGCTCTTTGCCATCGGCTGCGTCCAGCGCGTACACCTTGTAGTCGTCACTTCCGACGTAGACTGTGCCGTCGGCTACTGCGGGCGAAGAGCCCACCTGGCCACCAGTCTCAAAGGTCCATTGCTCGGAACCGTCAGCCGCGTCCAGTGCGTATACCGTGTTGTCGTAACTCCCGACGTAAACAGTGCCATCGACAACTGCCGGCGACGACCACACCTCGTCACCTGTCTCGAAAGTCCACTGCTCGGAACCATCGGCCGCGTCCAGCGCGTATACTGTGGAGCCGTTGCTTCCGACGTAGACAGTGCCATCGACAACCGCTGGCGACGAAGTAACACTATCGCCAGTCTCGAAGGCCCACTGCTCAGAACCGTCGGCCGCGTCCAGTGCGTACACGCTGTGGTCGTCACTCCCGACGTAGACGGTGCCGTCAGCCACTGCTGGCGAAGAGTATATGCTGCTGTCAGTCTCGGCGGCCCACTGCTGGGAGATGTCTGTGACGGGGCCCGTGTTCTCGGGCGCATGTCCCGTGTTCGCGTCGTCGTAGCCGAACTGGGACCACGCCTCGCCGGACTGGGCACGCGTGGGACGGCTAGAGCTAAACCCGACCGCTCCGACGCCGACGGACCCGACGCTCGCTCGCAGCACCCGCCGCCGGCTCACCCCTTCAGATTTCATCGTGCGATGGTGGTGTAACACTCATTACAAATGCATGTTGATATGGGAGCCGCTCCGGGCCACTTCACAGATCAGTCGTGGAGGCCTGCTCGTCCAGCGCGTCATCGACGTCGTCTACGAGTCCAGCGAGCGTGCGACGTCGGTTCGGCTGGACTAAGCTGAGTGGGCGAGCGAGGACGAGCGGGCCGCGAAGCTGGAGTGAGGCACGGCGACCGTCGTTACGACCGGCACTATCAATCGGAGACCTCGGCCCGTTCGGCCATCATCCCGGCCGCGCGGTCGGCCCAGTCGCCCCAGACGAAGCCGGCGATGGCGATCACCGCCCAGCAGACGTAGCTCAGGACGAGGCCGACGTAGACGCCGGACAGGCCCCAGCCCAGCGGAATCGCGAGCAGGTACGACCCACCGAGCATGAAGACGAACGTCCCGGTGGCCCGCGCGTAAAAGGGCGTCCGGGTGTCGCCGGCGCCGCGCAGGCTGCCGGCGAAGGGGAAGAAGACCCCGAAGAACAGCATCGAGACGCCGAAGACCCGGGTGAACGCGGCCGCGTACGCGAGTGTCTCCGGGTCGTCGGTGAACACCGACGCGATGGGGCCGGCGCCGGCGACCAGGACGACGCCCGCGGCACCCATCGTGAGGATACTCAGTGCCGCGATGGCGAACCCGGCGTAGCGCGCGCCTGCGGGGTCACCCTCGCCCAGCGACTGCCCGACGGTGATGCTCGCGGCGGTGTTGACGGCCCGGTAGATCGGCCCCGCGAGCTGCTGGTAGATCCGGCGACCGATGTGGTAGGCGGCGTTGACCTCCGTCCCGAACACGAGCAACAGCGCGTTGAACGGGAAGTTCGCGAGCGACGCACTCATCCCCTCGGCCAGGTTCGGGAGGCTGACGCCGACGATCTGGCGGGTGATAGTGAGCGACCGCGGCCGGGCGAACGAGAGGTCGGTCCGGGCGCTCGCGATGGCCCCCGTTATCGCCAGGGCCTCGACGGTCCGCGCCAGCAGCGTCGCCAGCCCGATGCCGACGATGCCGAACGCCGGGACCGGTCCGAGCCCGAGCGCGAGCACGACCGTCGCGACCGCGTTGCAGAGGTTGGCGCCGCCGTTGACGACCATCGGCGTGACCGTGTCGCCGGTGCCCTGGAGCGACCGGGCGCCGACCAGGCCGACGATGCGCATCGGCGCGGCGGCGAACACGAGCGTGAGGTACTGCGCACCGAGCCTGACGACCTCGGCCTCGGCGCCGAGGATGGCGATGAAGACGTCCGAGAACAGTAGTCCGAGGACGATGAGCGGCAGACCCGCCAGTGCGCCGATCAGGAACGCCTGGGTGATCGCCCGGTCACGGGTCGCCGTGGCCGCCCGGCCGGTGTCCTGGCTCGACAGGGCGATGGCGCCCGTTCCCAGCCCGAGTCCGATCCGCAACGGGACCTGGGCGTACAGGTCGGCGAGCCCGATGGCGGTGACGTACGCCGGCGCGAACAGCCCCGCGACGACGACGTCGACCGTCCGCATCAGCGTCGTCAGCGCCTGCTGGACGCTAATCGGCCAGGACAGCGAGACGGTCCGCCGCCAGAGCCCGAACAGCCGGTCGTAGTCGACCATCCACCTCGGGAGACGGGAAACGGGCGAATCAGCGTTTCGAACTTTCGGGGTCGGCCGGTCCGAACGCTAGATCGTGTCGGCCGCGCTCGACTCGGAGTGCCATTTGAACACGCCGCCCGTATAGCGTCGGACACTTGCCAGTCGGTCACGCATTCTGAGGTGAACGATGAAGGCAGCAGTGTATCGCGGCCCAGGCGACATCAGTATCGAAGAGCGAGACAGGCCCGAAATCGAGGACCCGACGGACGCCATCGTTCGCATCACCCACACGGCGATCTGCGGGTCTGACCTCTGGTTCTACCGCGGTGAGGAGGACAGGGCCGATGGCGCACCCGTCGGCCACGAACCGATGGGGGTCGTCGAGGAGGTGGGCGACGAGGTCCGCCACGTCGAACCGGGCGACCGCGTGTTCGCTCCGTTCGCGATCAGCTGCGGCGAGTGTGAGTTCTGCCGCAAGGGACTCCACACCGCCTGTGTCAACGGCGCCTCCTGGAACGAGGACAACGGCGGCGCACAGGGCGAGTACGTCCGCTCGCCCCACGCCAACGGCACGCTCGTCCGCGTTCCCGACCGGTACGCCGACGACGAGGACGCCCTCGAATCCCTGCTCCCGCTGACGGACGTCATGGGAACTGGCCACCACGCCGCGGTCTGTGCGAACGTCGAGGCCGGCGACACGGCCGTCGTGGTCGGCGACGGCGCGGTCGGCCTCTGCGGCGTGCTCGCCGCAAAACGCCTCGGCGCCGAGCGTATCGTAGCGATGGGCCACCACGAGGACCGCCTCGAACTCGCCCGGGAGTTCGGCGCGACAGAGGTCGTCTCCGCCCGCGGCGAGGAGGCCGTCGAGGAGGCCCGGGAACTCACGTACGGCGGCGCGAATCACGTCCTCGAGTGCGTCGGTGCCGAAGCGGCGCTGGAGACTGCCGCGAAGGTGGTCCGCCCCGGTGGACACGTCGGGTATGTCGGTGTCCCCCACGTCGAGAGTGCCGAGTTCGTCGAACAGCTGTTCTTCAGGAACGCTTCGTTCACCGGTGGTCCCGCGCCGGTACGACAGTACGCCGAGGAACTCATGGCCGACGTGCTCCAGGGGACCCTCGACCCGTCACCGATATTCACGAAGACCGTCGACCTCGACGGCGTCCCGGAAGGCTACCGGGCGATGGACCAGCGGGAGGCGATCAAGGTGATGGTACGTGTCGAAGCCTGAGGTATCCACGAGCGAGAAGTTCGACTTCGATGACGAGATGCCTTTCGTCTTGGGCGCCGCGGGCGGGATCGGCAACGGCGGTCAGACGACGTCGTAGCGCGCATCACAGAAACGGTGGGTGGGAGTGCTTCACGCCCGGATTGAGCACGTCGCGTGACGATTCGGGCGTGAAGGGCAGCCTGGGGTTCCGCAACACACACGCATGGTCAATACTGGTGTGCGGAACCAACTTGGACAACAACTGGTGTTGTTAAATTACTTGTTGACACAGATCTGAGTATCTTTGTGCTGTCAGGTCTGGGGTGGCTCCGACCAGCCGCCGGACCGCGCGCTACTCGGCGATCGCCCAGAAGCCGAGCGTCCGCGGCACCATCGCCAGCAGTTCCGGCGACGTGCTGTCGTCCTCGTCGTAGTCGTCCGGGTCGTCGCTCCGCGGGGTTTCGAACAGCTCCCGGACCGTGAATCCGGCGTCGACGAGGGCGCCGTGGAGGTCGCCGATCGTCCGGTCGAAGACGACGATGTCGTCGTGGAGGATATCGTCGTTCTTGTCGCGTCGCGGGCCGGTGTCGTGATAGCTCCGGGCCAGTTCCACGGTCGCCGGGTCGAACTGCTCGTGAAAGGGATGGGGAACCTGGAACGTGAGGAGGCCGCCGTCCCGGAGCACGCGCTTCGCTTCGGCCAGCGCCGCGTCGACGTCTTCGACCATGAAATACACGTACCCCGAGTAGGCCAGGTCGAACGCGCCGTCGGCCAGCGGCAGGTCCGCCACGTCGCCGGTGACGAACTCGGCGTCGACGCCGTAGACGTTTCTGAGGTGGGTCGCGTGGCGGAGTTGCTGGAACGAGAAGTCGACGCCGACGGCGGTTCCCACGCCCTCGCTGGCTGTCCCGACCGTTCCCTGTCCGCCGCCACAGCCCAGTTCCACGAAATCTAGCTCCTCGCGGTCGGGGAGTCGCTCGGCCTGCCACTTCGCCAGGTCCTCGGGGTCCGGCAGCGGGGAGTACACCGGGGGGAGCCCGCCCTCGTCGGTGTCCGCGTTCCAGAGCGCCTGGAACTCGTCGCTCCACTCGTCCCACAGTTTCCGGTTCTCCCCGTCCGGATCGTTCATACCGTTCGTGTCAGCGAGAGGGTGCTTGAGTGTTGGGCTGGTGTGGTACTGCCTGTCCCGGCCGACGCCGCGATCGACACGATCGGCGGTCTCTCGATGCACGGCGCCCCGCTCGTGATGACGTCACCACCGTCGCTGTCGGCTTCCGCACTCGGCTTCGGTGGCTTGTCCCTCACTCCTCAGCCGGCCCACGCCTCGCCAGTTCGCCGGTCGAAGACGTCGTGAACCGGCGCTGGCTCCCGGAGACGCGGTAGCCGATGGTCCTCGTCGGGACACTCGATGACGACCGTCGACGTGTCGAGCCACGCGTCCAGTCGGTCGCGTTCGACGCGCACGCCGGTCTCGTCCCACCGTTCGACGCGCCACAGTCGCGTCCGGAACAATCTGTCGTAGGCGACGATTCGGTCCTCGGCGACGCGATACTCGACGCCGCCGTACCGTAGCCAGTAGTCGAGTGCACCGACCCCGAGCGGGACGACGAGCCCACCAACGGCGAAGACGAGGACGACGTCCCAGGCCTGCCCGGTCGCGAAGAGTCCTGCGACGACGATGAGAAACGCGCCGACGACCCACCCACCGGGATGGCGTCGGGCGTGTGCAATCGAGACGCCACCGAGCAACCGGCCGAGAACGGTCGGCCGTACTCGGGTGATCGAGTCCGCCCGGAGTGGCTCGACCCCGTCGCTAGTGGGCGGGTCGTACGCCCACCCGAACTGGATGAAGGTCGCCTCGTCGAATTCGGTCAGGCGGTCCCGGTACAGGCTCGCGAGATCGAAGCCGAACTTGACGAGGACGATCCCCACCAACAGCGGTACCCCGACGATTGAGGGGTCGACGGCACTGATATGGTCGTCCATCGACACCGAGCCCACACCGAGGCCCACGACCATCGCCGTGACCATCCCCCCGAGACCGATTACCGCGCCGCGAACGAAGACGCCCTGTATCGCCGTCTGGGCGCTGTGCTCGCGGTAGCCGCCGCGATAGAAGTAGTCGTGGACCGTCGAGGCGCCCTCGCTGAGGACGATGCCGAACCCGGCGACCACCACCGACGTCAGCACGTCCGGACCGAGTGCGACGGGGCCGAGCACGCCGACGGTCATGGCGCCGGCGAAGAACCAGACGAGTGCGAGGAGACCGACGCCGACTGGGAGCACCAGGAGCGACGAGAGATGGATGCACAGCCCGGTCCACGGGACGGGTATCCCGACGGGCTTGGCGGCGAGTGCCCCAGCGATCAGCGGGTCTCCGTCGAATTCCGAGGGGCGACCGGCGAACAGGGCCCGGGCCAGCGCCCACAGGGAGAGGACACCGAGTTCGAGCCAGTAGAGCGTGACGAGCGCGGCGAGGTTCCAGCCGAGCAGACCGACGCCGACGAGCGGGAGGGCGTTCGCCACGACGACCGCGAGGAGTTTCGGCAGCGGGCGATAGTTCCGTGCCTGGCTGCGGGAGACCACGTACCGAACGTGCTGGTAGTGGCAGTAAAAATTTGGCTGACTTCCGGTGGCGAGCCAAACCGGCCAGTGATGTGCGCCTCTACGACGCCAACGGAACGGTCCTCGATTCGACGCACGTGGGCAACTTCGAAACCCCGAAAGACGAAGCTACTGTGACCCTCAGTAGTGAAACCAGGCCCACCTACATCGTCGCTGACCATCCGCGGTTCCCCAGCTATGGAGAGACACACGTCCGATACTACGCGTGGAACGACGAAGGTCGCTATTCACCCGAGTGGGACCCTGCCGACCGCCTCGACAGGGGCTCTGGGTACCCACGACACAATGAGTCCAGCCGGTGCACGTGACGCGAAGACCGTTGGGGGCCTGTCGAACCCGGTTCTAATTTCCGGTTCCGTTCTAGCAAATTTCCATTCGAAGAGTCTTGTTTTTTCAGATCCGGGATAAACGAAATTACTTTTCACACCGATATCACATACCGAAGCGATGGCTAGCTCGTTTGAACGGCGGAAACTACTCACAGCTACAGGCGCCACCTTCGGATCGTTGCTGGCAGGGTGTTCGTATTCGAGCGGTCCACAGGCGACGCTGTCCCACGACCGAATCATCTGGCATCGCTCGCCTGTTTCCTACGATATCGCAATCGTTGACGACGCGCTGTACTTCTCCACGGGCACAGACCTGTACTCGATCGAGACGGGGACCGGCGAGGAGAGATGGTCTCGACACGTCGAGGACGAACCGAATCTCCACTCTGACGAAACCACTTGTTTGCGGAAGGCAGTTGCCGCAGACAGCCAGCGCATATACGTACCCAGCTGCGACGGCGTGCGCGCTCTTTCCCTGCAAGACGGGTCCGATCTGTGGACCGCAGGCTCGGCTGCGATGTCATCCGTGGTGGCCACGGGAAGCCACGTCTACGCTGGGGGGTCAGATCTCATTTCTGTCTCCCGGAGTTCCGAGACGGAAGAGTGGCTGACAGCGATCGGTGCCCGAGAGGAACTGTCCCTCGCTCCGACTGACGACGGCGTCGTCGCCTGTAACGAGGCTGCTGGCGTGGTCCACTGCATGGACGCTGATGGAACGTCGCGCTGGCAACACGACCTCGAGTGGGAGGGTCGTCCACCGGTCGTCGCCGCCGACACTGTGTATGCAGCAACTGGCCGCGACCAAGAAATTGGCCGTCTGGTGGCTCTCGATCGCTCGACCGGATCCGTCAACTGGACCGCCGAGACACCGGCTATCAGCCCCTCCGGAATAACCACGGGAGACGAACAGGTATACGTCGGAACGTACCCAGACGAGAATGACGACGGCCGCCTCGTTGCATACGACCAGGATAGCGGTGAGATGCGCTGGGATTACACTGTCAGGGATTCCGATTTCGCGAGCCCGCTTGCCGACGCGAGCGGGGTGTATGCCGGGACCGACCACGGGGTCTATGCGTTCTCACACGACGGCACCGAGCGGTGGTACGTGGAGACCGAATACCCCACCTCGTGTATACTCGTATCGGATGGACAACTCTACGCTGGAGTGATGGGTGAACTGGTCGCCATCGACGTAACGGGCGACGACCGATAATCAAAATCAGTTGCCAGTTGAAATCCGCTGACTCGGGTGCCCAGTTGCGATATCGAGTACGGGAAACTAGCGAAAGACGACTCCGTCGACCACAGACGCCAGTCACGAGCGGGCTCGGCGAGGCGTTCGGCTATCCCAGACACGATGAATCAGGGCAGTGCATGTGACGCGTCGAGCGGAAGGCGATGGCGACGCCGGAGAGGCTCACCGTCGCCGCCCTGTGCAGAAATTGGTGAATCGATCCCTTCGAAGCAGTGATACGAATGGCGTACGAGGATGTCCGTTTCTGGATCTCCTCAAAGATGTGTGTCGACTCGTCGCTGGTGGCGCTCTCGACCGGCCCCAGCTGGAGTGGGTACAAGGAATCCTCTAGTCGTTCTATTTCGACAGTACGTACCACTCAGAGTCACCACTCGACTGCGGCTAACTACGTACCGTTCTGATCCGACCTGAGCGCTCGGTAGCAGTATTATAACGCCTTATGGACGGGTTCGACGAGTTTCGGCTAATGACAGCCGACCCGGTCCGCGCGGACCGAACGCCGGACGACCCCCTTGAGGCCGCACGGCGCGCCCTGGCCGTCGAAACACAGCGAACAACTGACGAGCGCGACGCCCTCTCGTCCTTCCTCGACCGGGTCCGGGACGTGGACGTCGTCGAGCCGACGCCCATGCAGGGCCCAAAACGACAGCTCCAGACACCCCAGACGACGGGTCTGGCCACCGTCCGCGACGCGTACGTGGGGACGGTGATGAGCGTCCCCCACTACGACGAGGAGTACGGCGACAGTTACGTAGAGAGCCTCGAGGCCGAGTTCGGTGCGGACGTCGCAGCGGCGCTCGTTCAGGGGCACTTCGGCGAGTACTGCAAGCAGTCGGTGCTCGCGAAGACAGAACAGGCGCTGGACGAGCGGGAGCGATTTCTGTCGACGCTCGACGCCGAGCGGGAGTCGCTGGTCGACACCGAGGAACGGATCCACGGCATCTTGGACCGGGTGGAAGGAACGGTCGACGGCGAGGACGAGAATCTGTCGTTTAGCGCGCTCGAGGGGCGCCGGTCGACGCTGCAAAACCTGCAAACGGAATGTGACGAAGTGGCTGCAGATAGACAGGCTGCCATCCGTCGGCAGCACCGGAAGCTCTGGGTTCCCCGGTCTGCGCCGGACGTCCCCGCGTACGTGTACCAGGGGCTCGACGAGACGTATCCCGTTCTCTCCGTAATCGCCGATCTAGGTGAGTGCATCACGGACCGCCGCCGGACCGTCGAACGGCGAATGAGCGGAGCCAAATAGTAGAAGTGGGGAATCTGCGTGGAGCGTGGCGCGAAGCTAGTTCCCTGCGCGTCCGCGGTTGCCCCAGCCTCGCCGGCCGTCGCGACTCTCACGAGTGGCGAAGGTGGCCATGTGAGGGTAGTCGGCGATCAGCCCGTCGACGCCGAGTTCGACGGGCGTACTCGCCTCTCGCCAGCTATCGATCGTCCAGACGTTCACGTCCCGGTCTTCCTCGTGTGCGGCTTCGACGAGGTCCTGGTCGAGAACCCCTGTCGATGGGTTGACCGCCTCCGCGTCGAGCTCCCGGGCAATCGCCAGATTCTCCTCTTTGTTCTGCCCGAATATCGGGGCCACCGCGACGTCCGGATCGACGTTCCGGACCGCCCTGAGCGCGTCCGGGTCGAACGAGGATGCGTAGTACTCGCCCCGGTACTGCGACGCGATCTGGAGCGTTCGCTCGGCGAACTCCGTCCAAGAGAGCGGGCCCGAATCCTTGAACTCGATGTTCATCGTCACCATGGGCCAGGCCGCGTCGAGCGTCTCGGCGAGCGTCGGAATCGTCTCGCCCGACTCCAGGATTTCTGCTTCCAGCACCGTCTCGGAGGGCGTTTCGGCGACGAGTCCCTCCTCGTCCGTGAGATCGTCGAGCGCCGCGTCGTGGAAGACGACGATCTCGCCGTCCGCCGTCGCTTCGACGTCGATCTCGATCCGGTCGGCACCGAGACGACACGACCCCACGATGGCGGCGACCGTGTTCTGCGGGTAGACGTCCCTGAATCCGCGGTGGGCCGTGATGGCGAGGTCGTCGTTTCGGCCTCGGCCCCGCCCCCAGTTTCTGGACGCCGATGCCGTCCCGCTGAGCGCCGCAGTGCCCAGCATCGCTCCAGTGGTCTTGAGAACGCCTCGTCGCGATACGTGCTTCGTCCGTCCCTCAGTATCCCGTGACATCGCCTGAACCAGCGACGAGTGGACTAATCACCGTTTATATGACATCTATTGGGTACTATTTTTGCTCGTAACTGGTAACTACCGGTAGCATTCGTATCGAGGCTACGGAAGGACAACGGAGAGTCGTCGCCACGCCGTCGCGAGTATTCTCGGTCGGAAGCGAACGGACGGGTAGAAGCGTCGTCAGCGTTCGAGGCAGTCGACTCCCGGCGTCGCGTCTCGAACGGTGATCACTCCAGCCTGTTCGGCGGGGTTTCGATGTCGTCTTCGTCGACGCCCAGACACCGGGCGACGTCGGCGACCGACTTCGTCTCGAAGA
This sequence comes from Halomicrobium sp. HArcel3, assembly GCF_058933135.1. Lineage (NCBI taxonomy): Archaea > Methanobacteriati > Methanobacteriota > Halobacteria > Halobacteriales > Haloarculaceae > Halomicrobium > Halomicrobium sp. HArcel3. The sequence continues at coordinate 99,596 of NZ_JBZYDN010000003.1, forward strand.
CGAAGTAGTCGGCCGGGACGGCGTCGACTATCTGACGATAGTCAGTGAGCGGCTCGTGATCATCGGCCGTCCCGTCGTTGTCGTGGAGGTGACACACCCGAATTCGGTCGCCGAAGCGGTCGAGGAAGTCGCGCCAGTGGTAGCCATTGACCTTCGCATGCCCCACGTCGAGCGTGACGCCGAGATATTCGGGCAGGACGTCCGCCGCTCCGAGCGCCGATTCCAGGTCGTCTGGCGTCGTCGTGCAGCGTTGCTTCTCGTCGCTGACGGGCTGGTTCTCCAGGCAGAGCGGGACGCCGACGAACTGGGCGTATTCGGCGCACTCACGCAGCGACTGGCGGGCGTTTTCGGCGGCCTTCTCCCTGACCCACGAGGGGTAGCGATGGGGGACCGCACCGCCGTGAACGACGACGGCGCCCGCGCCGGCCGCCGCCGCGTCGTCGAGCGTCTGCTTCACCTGTGAAACGGACGCTTCCCGCACAGCGTCGTTGAAACTTCCCATGTTCCAGTCGCGGAACGGTGCGTGGTACGTGATAGACACGCCGTACCGGTCGGCAATGGTGCCGAGTTCCGCCGGCGAGGGCGCGTCGGGATGACCGTGGAGGTACTCGCGCTTCAGTTCGACGTGGGAGAGCCCGAGATCGGTGACGTACTCGATGAACTGTTCGACAGAGACGCCGAAGCGGACGTCCATCGCAGCACCGACTGACGTCATCGCGACCCCTCCGCCCGGTATACCGGGTCGCCGGCGACGAACGCCCGCGACACCGTCGGCGTCGGCTCGCGGTCGACGAGGACGAGGTCGGCCCGCGCACCCGGTTCGATCCGTCCGCGGTCGGTCAGGCCGACAGCGGCCGCCGGGTTCGCCGTCACTCTCGCGACTCGCTCGGGGAGCGGCTCGCCGGTATCGACGAACGTCCCGGCCAGGAGCGAGAGCGGGTGGTAGTCGGCGACCAGCGCGTCGACGACCCCGGCATCGATGGCGTCCGCGGTGGCGAGGTTCCCCCACTGGCTCTCCCCGCGGACGAGGTTCGGTGCGCCCATCGTCACGGTCATCCCGAGCTCGTGGGCCCGTTCGGCCGTCGCCATCGTGATCGGGTACTCCGAGATGTCGACGCCCGCTTCGGCGAGACGCTCGACCTCTGCGGGGTCCTCGTCGTCGTGGGACGCCGTGACGGCACCGTTCGCGTGGGCACAGTCGACGACGCGCTCGATGCGCTCGCGGATGGTCGCCATCGAGACGTCCCCGCGCTCGGCGATCATCTCTTCGGCTTCCTCGACGGTGTGGTCGTGGGAGTCCCGGTAGTACTGGAGGAACGCCTCCTCGTCCCGAAACTGTCCTTTGCCGGGGACGTGGCTCATCACGGACACGAGGTCGGCGTTGCCGGCCTCGGTCACGTCGACGACGGCGTCGACGCATTCCTCCTGTGTGACTTCACAGCGCGCGTGGAGGCGGTGGTCGGCCAGCAGGTCGTCCGTCGACTCGATGGCGTCCGTCAGCTCGGCCCCGAGTTCGGGAGACCTGTCGGCGTCGGGGTCGATCTCGAAGGAGATGGCGTGGAACTTCGTCGTGATGCCCGCCGCGAGGTTCGCCCGGTCCGCCGCCGCGAGCGCCATGTGCGTGTCCATGCGCGCTCCGGCGCGCGGGTGCAGGTGGGACTCGATGTCGTCGCCGTGGAGGTCGACCAGGCCCGGCAGGACGTACTGGCCGTCGGCGTCGACGGTCACTGCGTCGGCGTCGTCGACGTCACCGACGGCGACGATGCGGTCGCCCTCGATCCGAACGCCGCCCTCGACGACCGCGTCGGGCGTGACGACGGCGGCGTTCGTCACGGCGAAAGACGACGTCGCGTCAGTTACCGTTTCACCGGTGGACCGCGGTCGCTGGCTCATGCGACCACCTCTTCTTCCTTCTCGGCAGCGAACTCCGCGACCGGGACGACTCGTTGCAGTTCGCCCCCGTCGAGCACGGCCACGCGGTCGGCGACCCGTTCGACGACGTCGCGGTCGTGGAAGACGCCGACGACCGTCGTCTCCGCGTCGGTCGACTCTGAGAGCAACTCGATGGCCGCCGTCCGCGTCTCGGGGTCGAGCGCGCTCGTGGGTTCGTCGAGCAGGAGGAGCTCCGGCTCCGGCGCGAGCGCCTGCGCGAGGTTAACCCGCTGGCGCTCGCCGCCCGAGAACGTCGCCGGGTAGGCCTCCCACAGTTCTTCTGGCAGCCCGAGCGCGTCCAGGAGCTCGCGGGCACGGTCGCGAGCCTGCGCCGCCGGCGTCCCGCGCTCCATAAGCGGCCGGGCGACGACGTCGATGGCCGGGACGCGCGGAATCTCGTCGAGGAACTGCGACGCGTAGCCGAGCGTCGAGTCCCGGATGGCCATCACCGTGCGGTCGTCACAGGTCGCCAGGTCGGCGTCTGCGGGGTGGTAGACCGTCGACCCGGCCGTCGGTTCGTACGTCCGGTAGAGACACTTCAGCAGCGAGGACTTGCCACTGCCGGACTCGCCCACGATAGCGAGGAACTCGCCGCAGCGGACGGTGAACGATACGTCGTCGAGCCCGACGACCTGTTTGTCGCCGAGCGCGTGCATGTCGAAGGTCTTGGTGAGTCTTTCGACGGTGAGAACGTCGGTCATATGACTGAGTTGATGAGGGTCTGCGTGTACTCGTGGTGCGGGTCCTCCATGACGCGGTCCGTCAGGCCGGTCTCGACGACGCGTCCGTGGCGCATTACCAGCGTCCGGTCGGCAAGCAGCCTGACGACGCCCAGGTCGTGGCTCACGACGACGGCGGCCACGTCCTCCTCGCGCTGGATGCGCCGGAACATGTCCAGCACGCGGGCCTGGACGCTGACGTCGAGCCCCGTCGTCGGTTCGTCGAGGATCACCACGTCCGGGTCGGTGGCCAGCGCGCGAGCGATCTGGACCCGTCGTTGCATCCCGCCGCTGTACGTCTCCGTCGGGTCGTCCATCCGCTCGACTGGGACCTCCGTCTCCGCGAAGAGGTCGCGGACGCGGTCGCGGACGTCGCCGTAGTTGCGCCAGCCGGCGGCCAGCAGCTTCTCGGCGACGTTGCCGCCCCCGGTAAACTCCAGGTTGAGCCCGTCGCGGACGTGCTGGTGGACGAGGCCGACCGCGCCGTTCCGGAGGCGGTGTCGGGTCTCGTAGTCGGCGTCGAGGAGGTTGCCGTCGCGGCCGTCGAGTCGAACGTCGCCGCTCGCCTCTCCGTCGGTCGCCCGTTCGAGTGCGAGCAACTCGGCGACGCTGGACTTCCCCGACCCGGACTCGCCGACGATGCCAAGCACTTCGCCGGGTTCGACATCGAGCGAGACGTCGGCACACGCCACCACGGCCCCACACTGGGGACACTGGTTCGTCCCCGCGGCGTCGCCGGTGTGGTCGACGCAGTCACCACAGGAGTCGCCGTACACTTTCCGCAGGTCGCTGGCGTCCAGGAGCGTCACGCGTCGTCACCTCCGTCTGGCGAGGCCGCGTCGTCTACCGGTTCGCCGGCCGCCGCCTCTACCGTCGGCCCGCCCGGCGTTCCGGGACCCCAGTCCACACCGTCGCGGTCGAGGTGGTGGTCCTTGGGAAGGTCCGGTTCGTCCTGCCGTTTGAGGCAGAAGCTGGTGTCGTTGCAGACGTACAGCCGGTCCTCGTCGTCGGTCTCTATCTCGGTGAGGTAGGTGTCCGTCGCGCCACAGGATCGGCAGGACTGGTCGGGGAACCGCTCGACCTGGAACGATTTGTCCTCGAAGGCGAGCGGTTCGACGTCGGTGTGGGGCGGGACCGCGTAGATGCGGGCCTCGCGACCGGCCGCGAAGACGAACAGGTTGTCCGCGTCGTCGAGTTTCGGCACGTCCCAGCGCGGGATGGGCGAGGGGTCCATCAGGTAGCGGCCGGCGACCATCGCCGGGTAACGGGCCGCGATCTGTATCTCGCCCCACTCGACGACGTTCTCGTAGAGGTGGACCCACATCTTCCCGTAGTTCGCGTGGGCGTGGCGCCGGCGATTCGCCGCGTCGGAGGAGTCGACCTTCCGGAGCGCGTCGGTGATGGGTACCTGGAGGACGAGGATCTGGTCCTCGTCCAGGACCTCCTCGGGGATTCGGTGGCGGGTCTGGATCACGTCGGCCTCGGTCGTATCGGTGGTCGTCTCGACCTCGGCGGTCGTCTCGGCCAGTCGCCGGACGTTGGCCGCGTTGACGCTCTCGTCGCTCCCCTGGTCGATGACCTTGAACGCGTCGTCGGGGCCGAGCAGCGAGAGCGACGCCTGGATGCCGCCCGTGCCCCAGCCGCGGGCCAGCGGCATCGGCCGGGACGCGAACGGCACCTGGTGGCCCGGGATGGCGATCCCCTTCAGGATGGCCCGCCGGACCTCGCGCTTGGTGTGCTCGTCGAGATACGCGTAGTTGTACCCCGAGAGCCCTTCGCCGGAGAGGTCGCCGACGGCGTCCGCGACGGACACCGCCGAGATTTCTGTCCCGCTCTCGTCGGTCGCTGCCCCACTCTCTTCGAGCGATCCGGGTTCGGCGTCAGTCATCGTCGCTCACCTCCGGGGCCTGGGCCGGCGCGTCGCCACCGTCTGCAGCCGACGAGGCCGCCGTCTCCGCCCCCGCGTCGAGCCCCCGGCCCTCCCGAACGGCGCGGATGCGGTCGAGGATGCTCTGGAAGGTGACGTAGTGGGGGAGTTTGAGGTGCTCGATGAAGCCGAACGAATCCAGCCCGTCGACGGCGTCGAGGACGAACTCGGCGTTCTCGGCGGGCTCTTTCTCGCTGTCGAGCTGAATCGACGCGTCGAGGATGGTCATCGCGATGGTCTTGCGCTCGTTCCGGCCGAAAGTGAGGCCGTAGCCGAAGGCGAACTGCGGGTCGTCGCGCTTGGCGTACACGGGCACGACGGCCTCGGACTCGCTCACCTCGACGTCGGTGACCCGGACGTCGTCGCCGGTGTAGGGGTGGGTGATCCGGACCGGAAGCTTCCCGACCCGGACCTCGGCGAGCGTCGGGTGGACCTGGCCGTAGCCGCGCATGGCCGAGTATCCCAGCGCGGTGACGGCGCCGGTCTCGCCACGGGCGAGTTCCTGGAGCACCTCGTCTCGGCCTGCCGGATGCGTGACTGGTTCGCGGGTCGTGTCGACCGGGTCGCCGTAGTCGTCGGCGTCGGCCGCCGGTTCGTGGACCAGCCCCTCCTCGCGGAGCACCTCCATGACGTTCCGGACGGTGGTCGGCTCGGCGTCCGGGAGGTCCCAGTCCGCGGTCGGGTCCGTCTCGTCCTCACCGATGTCGAAGTCGAGGAGGCGCTGGGTGTAGTCCTTGGTCGGGCCGAGAATCTGGCCGCCGGGGACGTCCTTGTACGCCGGCGACACGCGACGCGTCGCGAACATCTCGGAGGGATCGACCGGGTCGGTCTCGTCCCACCGCTCCAGCGTCGAACGGTAGGCCTGCAGGAGGAACGACGCCTCGACGGTGTCACCCTGGGCCTGGATGACGGCGAGTGCGGCGAGTCGCGGCGCGTACAGCCCGCCTTCGCTCATCGCCTGGGCGGTCAGCCGCGAGAGCTGGCCGTCGACCTGGTCGACGGTGAGCGACGGTTCGTCCGCGTCGAGGCGCTGCTTCTCGAAGAGGTCCTCGGCGCGTTCGATGATCTCCTCGCCGGCCGTGACGGCGACGTAGCCCATCTACACCACCTCCAGGTCGTTCGACCGCGGGATGGCCGCCACGTACTCGCCGCTCGTCAGGTAGGCGTCGACGCCCCGCGGATAGGTCGACTGGGCCTCGGCGAGCCGTTCGAGTTCGCTGGCCGGGAGGTCGGCACTGAGGCGGCGCGTCCCGTCGACGCCGGGCCCGCTTAGTTCGACGGTCGTGAGCGCGCTGTCCGCGCCCGTTTCGAGGCCGTCGACGCGATAGACGACGGTCGCGCCCTCGCTCGGTTCGACCAGCGACCCGTGGCTGCACTCGCGGACGTCCCAGTCAGGCTGGCCGTGCGTGTGGAGCAGGTCGGCCTCGGCCGGTTCGCTCGGGTCGAAGCGACCCTGGCTCTCCAGTGCTGAACGGAGCTCTCCGTCGTCGGTCCACGTGCGCACTTCGTGGTCGACGAGCGTGGCGAGAATCGCGTGATCGGCGGGCGAAGAGCCGACGTCGGCGACGGTCCCCGGCCGACTCGTCGCGTCGCACAGGGCGCGAAACGCGGTCTGCGTGTCGTGCACGGGGTCGATGCCGAGCGCTCTCACAGGTCGTCCTCCATCGTCTCGAACTCGACGGTCGTGTGGCGACTCTCCGCCCACGTCTGTTCGCGCTCGCGTTCGTACGCCTCGCCTGCCTGTTCCAGGACGGCGACGGCCTCGTCGGCGATCGGGTGGCGGTCGGCGACGGCGGCGTCGACGATCGCGCCGGAGAGAGCGGCCCGCTCGGCCTTCCCTGGAACCATCGCGAACCCGCGCTCGCCGTCGAGGGAGACCTCCGCGGGCGTGACGACGACCTCGCCGAGGTTGAACGGCCGGCGTTCGACGGGTTCGACGACGCGCTGCATCACGAGCTGTGGCCGCGGTTCCTGGAGTACGTCAAGCGTCGGATCGCTGGCCAGTACCTGGTCGGCGACTGATTCGAGAGCGTCGCCGTCGCAAGCGGCGATCAACTCGAATCTATCCGACCGGTCGTGTGGATCGTCCATGTGATCGAGCGAATCCACCCGAAACGGCCCGATAAGCCTTCACTGCGTACTCTCCATCGTCGCCAGCGTGAACCGGTTCGATCCACCCCCCGGATCGAGCGGTCCGGACTAGTATGGACCGCCACTGCGGAACTGGTGATCGAGACTGCAACGGCGCTTACCGAACAAGTCCCTCCGGACTTTACGCAGCAAACGGTTATTCTACCCACTCCGGGCCGTTCAGGTGATGTTGGACGAGACCAGCACCGACGGATCGGGTGTACGGGAACGGACGGACGGGATGGACACGGGACGGGTGAGTCGCCGCGGGTTCCTGGTCGGTGGCGCAGCCGGGACCGCTGCGCTGACCGGGCTCGCGGGGTGTTCGGGCGTGCTCGGTGGCGGCGGAAGTGAGCCGATAACGATGCTGCTGACTCCCGACACACCGTCGGACGTACGGCCGCAGTACGCTCCCGTTCACGACATGCTCGAAGGGGAAATCGACGGCCTCGACCTGGAGATGGAGGTCCCCCAGGACTACTCGGCAGTGCGGACGGCCCTCGAGAGCGAACAGGCCGAGATCGGGATGGACGACGTGACGCTCATCTCGAAACCGGACATCATGGACCTGTTCGGGACAGCCGTCACCGGCGGGACGGCCTTTTACTTCTCGATGATGCTCACGAAGCCCGACTCGGACATCGACGAGCGGACGGATATCGAGGGGAAAAACATGGCATTCGCCGATCGGCTCTCGACGAGCGGGTCTATCTTCGCCGTCTACGCGCTCAAGGAGGCCGGCCTGGACGTCGGCGACGCCCCGGACGGTGACCCGGTCGACTTCGAGGGGACGTGGTCCAACCACGGTGACGCCGTCCAGCGCGTGCTGAACGACGAGGCCGACGCATGCACCACCTGGTCCGGGAACGGCATGGCCTACCTCGCCGAGGACCAGGAACTCCCCGACCGCGTCGCAGAAGAGGACTCGTTCACCGGCAATCGCGGCGAGGAGGGCACGGCGCTCCGGCCGTTCTGGTGGTCCTTCCCGATCCCCAAACAGCCGATATACGCGCGCCAGTCGTGGGACTCGCCGATGAAAGAGAAGATCCGCGAGCAGCTGCTTGCGTCCGACGAGGCGTTGATCCAGGAGTACCTGCCCGACGACTACAACGAGAACGACCTGCCGTTCACGACGCTCGAGGAGACCACCATGGACAACTACGAACCCGTGATCAAACGCCTCAACGACCTCGGCATCGAACTCGGCTAGGGCCGTCGCCAACGCACACTTTCCAATCATGAGTACACTCACCGTAGAGAACCTGACGAAGGAGTACGGCGACGTCACGGCGGTCGAGGACGTCTCCTTCGAGATCGAAGACGAGTTCGTCGTCCTGCTGGGCGAGTCCGGCGCCGGGAAGTCGACGCTGCTGCGTTGCGTGAACGGGTTGACGGAGCCGACCAGCGGCGGCGTCTACCTCGACGGCGAGCCCCTCGAAGGCTCCCAGCCGTCGGTCGGGATGATCTTCCAGCAGCACAACCTCGTCGAGGGCGTCTCGGCGTACCTGAACGCACTCACCGGCTCGCTCGAACGGGCCGGGTTCGTCGAGAGCCTGTTCCAGTGGCAGGACCGTGCGGACAAGCGACGGGCCCTCGAAGCGCTCGACACCGTCGGCCTCCTCGACGAAGCACACCAGCGTGTCACGCAGATGAGCGGCGGCCAGCAACAGCGCGTCGGCATCGCCCGCGCCCTGGTCCAGGACCCGTCGCTCCTCCTGGCCGACGAACCCGTCGCCAGTCTCGACCCGTCCAGCGCCGAGACGGTGATGGGCTACCTCAAGAAGGCCGCGTCCGTCCACCAGGTGACGGCGCTCGTGAGCCTCCACCAGGTGAACATCGCGGCACACTTCGGCGAGCGCTTCATCGGCCTGCGCGACGGCCAGTTGCTGTTCGACGTCGGGAGCGACGAACTCACCCCCGCACTCATCGACGACCTCTACGGCGACGTCGAGACGGTCGGACTGGCGGACGATCCCGTCGCAGTCGAGGCGGACACGAACGGCGAGTCGCCCCCGGCCGACGGCGACGACTGGAGGGTCGAGGCGTGAGTTCGGAGTCGCCGCCGGGCGGCGGGCTCCGCGCCTACTTCGGGTTCGCCGAGACCGGCACCTCCGACGTCGACCGGAAGCTCACGGAACTCAAACGGCGGAAGACGGTCCGGCGGCTCTGGACGGCCCTCGGCGTCGTCGTCGGGGGATGGCTGTTCCTGCTGAGCCTCCAGACGGCGGAGTTCACGCTCGCACAGCTGACGACCCAGTTTCCCTTCTTCGTCGACGCGCTCACGGAGTACTTCCCGCCGACCACCTATTTCGGCATCCCGTTCGTCGACGTCGGCCAGTACTGGAACTTCATGGTCGAGGCGGACCTGTTCCAGGCCTCGCAGGTGACGATGGCCATCGCGTTCGCCGGGACCGTCCTCGGCCTCCCGGGGGCGCTGCTGTTCGGCATCCTCGCCAGCGAGCGTGTCGTTCCGTACCCGTTCAACTTCCTCTTCAGGGGGACGATGAGCCTGATCCGCGCCATCCCGGCGCTGGTCTGGGCGCTCATCTTCATCCCACTCGGCGGCGTCTCGCCCTTCACCGGCGTGCTGGCCATCATGGTCGACACCACGGGCTACCTGGGACGGCTGTTCACCGACGAACTCGAAGAGATAGCGGACGGTCCCATCGAGGGCGTCGAGAGCACCGGCGCGGGGTCGCGCCAGGTCATCTCCTTTGGCATGCTCAGCCAGGTGTTCCGCCAGTTCATCGCCTGGATCGCCTTCGACCTCGAACACAACGTCCGCGTCGCCATCACCCTCGGCCTCATCGGCGCCGGTGGCCTCGGTCTCGAACTCAACATCCAGAAGCAGACGTTCAACTACACCGAGATGATGGCCTGCATCATCCTGGTCGTCGTCCTCGCCGGCTCCGTCGAACTGGCGAGCCAGCGCGTGCGTTCGTACCTGCGCGACGAGGACGACGTCGAGAAGACCGGCGTGCTGGAGGCGTTCGTCACCGCCCCGCGCAAGATCGTCGAGTCGGCTGGGGGGAGGCGGTGACCCGATGACGACGCCCTTCGAAGCGACCGACGATGGCTACTACGTCGACTCCCACGGCGCGGACCGTGTGGGTGGCCTCTCGCCCGAACCGACGCTCCACGAGCCGGTCCAGATCACGAAGAGCACGCTCGGGGAGTGGACAGAGGTGCGCGCCGGGGCACGGGTCAACGAGTCCGCCGTCGGCGACTACACGTACCTTATGGAGCGTGTCCAGCTCGACCACAGTACGATCGGGAAGTTCGGCAACGTCGCTTCGGACGCCCGCCTCGGCCCGACGAACCACCCCATCGACCGGCCGTCGGCCCACCACTTCACCTACCGCGCCGAGATGTACGACCTGGGCGAGGACGACGAGTCCATCTTCGAGTGGCGCGCCGACCAGCCGGTCACCGTCGGCCACGACGTCTGGATCGGTCACGGTGCAATCGTGCTCCCGGGCGTCGAAATCGGCAACGGCGCGGTCGTCGGAGCCGGTGCCGTCGTCGCACGCGACGTCGATCCCTACACCGTGGTCGCGGGCGTCCCCGCCGAACCGATCCGGCGGCGGTTCCCCGAAGACGTCGCCGACCTCATCGAGGCGACCGAGTGGTGGGACTGGGACCACGAGACGCTGGCCGACCGACTGGCGGCGTTCCGGGACCTCGACGCGTTCCTGGATCAGTACGCACCCGAGACGGCCGGTGCGGAAGCGTCCGACTGAGTGACCAGGCGCTCCTTTTGCGTGAATCGCTTGCCCGTATCGTGACGGAGCGGCGGCGGTGCGTCGATCAGATCATCGCGTGGTCGGGCTCGATCCCCGAGTGAAGCCGCACGGCGATCTCGGCGGCGTCCACCCAGTAGTAGATCGCGCGTTCGAGCGCCCGCGTCACCGTCACGAGGTAGCCGTACAGCTCCGGGTCGTAGGCGGTGACGAGTTCGAACAGCTCGTCGAGGTCGCGGTGGACGGTCTCCTCTTCGGCGTGTAACGCGTCGTAGGCGTCCAGATCTCCCTCGAAGAGGACGTCCACGAGGTAGCCGTTGATCCGGCTGCCCGCCTCGAAGACGTCGAGGATGCGTTCCTCGATGACGCCAGTCGTCTGGGTATCCTGGCGGTCGACGACGTCGGCGATGAAACACGACCGGTCGCCGACGATTTCGAGGTTGGTCGCGATCGTCGCCAGGTCGGACGCGACGCGGTTTCCAGGCCAGTCGGTCGTCAGTGTATAGGACTTCAGTTCGCCGAGCACTGCGAAGTATCGCTCGTTGGTGAGCGATTCGAGCCCGTCGGCCGGGTGGTCGGGCGTCTCGTCCACGAAGGCGAGTCGCGCCGCCTCGTACTGGGTCGAGGTCACGTCGTCGAGTCGTTCGAGCAGTTCGAGGACGGTCGTCCCTCTGTCGTTGCCGGGCGCGCGATGGCCGTTCTCGCCGGCGGCGTCCGCGGTCGACTCGAAGAACTTCGAGACGTTGTCCGCGGTGTCGAACACGGCCGCGTCGTCGACGACGTAGGCCTTCCTGACGACGCCGTCCCGTTTCAGTTCCTGGAGCAGTTCGGAGACGTACTGTTCGGAGATACCGACTGCCTCGGCCAAGTCCGCCTTCGTCGGCGGCGCCGTCCGGTCGATGGCCTCGATCACCTGCGAGAGTGTCGCATCACGGCCGTGTCTGGTCGCGTCTCTCGGCCGATGCCACGTTCTGCGGGACATACTTTTCCGGGCACGTGTGCTCGCTATAGGGCTATCCCACAGACTGTCTGGACGGCTATATAGAATCCATCGTCACGACCTCCGCCGAGGGTTCGATCGGTCCCTCCGTACCGACGGTACGGATATATATCGGATGGAACTGGAACGTGCCTCTCATATAAACCATCAGTAGGGTCTCCGCGAGGTAGTGCCGTATGGAGACTCGCAAAGTACAGCTCTCTGGGGGAACGACGTACACAGTCTCGTTGCCGAAGTCGTGGGCGACCGAGAACGGGATCGACGCCGGATCCGTCCTGTCACTGCACCCGAACGGTGACGGATCGCTCCTCGTCGAGGCGTCGGCAGACCGATCGAGAAAGCGCCGTACGGCGACGGTCGACGTCTCGACCAGCGGAGAGAACGCCGTCGAACAGCGCGTCCACGCCCTCCACGCGGTCGGATTCGACGAGGTGGCGCTCGTCGACCAGAGCGGACACGACGTGGACAGACGGAAAACCGTCGAACAGACCGTCGAGGAACTCTCGGGCTTCGAGTTGCTCGAAGTCACGGACACCCGCATCCGGCTGACGAACCTCATCGACGCGGAGAACGTCGAGGTTCGAAAGAGCGCGCTCCGCTTGCGTCTCGTGACGCTCGCGATGCATCGCGACGCCGTTACTGCCGTCGTGAACGACGACGAGAGGCTGGCCGAACGCGTCGTCGACCGGGACGCCGAGGCGGACAAGCTGTTCGCCATGGTGACCAGGCACTTCCGACGGGCGCTCACCGACCTCCACGAGGTGGAGAAACTCGACCACGGCCGCGACGACCTCTTCGAGTACTACTACGCGTGCCGGCAGTTCGAGCGCATCGCCGACCACGCGGAGAAGATAGCCCGCTTCGCTCTCGATCCCGACGCGGGCTTGCCGGCCGACTTCGGTGACCGGATCGTCTCGCTCGGCAAGGACGCGCGCCAGATCGTCGACCACGCAGCGGACGTCATCCTCGCGGACGCCGGTATCGAGGCCGCTCACCTGGCGTTAGAACACCGTGACGAACTCGTCACCGAGATCGAGGCGCTGGACCGCGACCTCTACGACCACGGCGTCCCCGGCGAAGCCCACACCGCCGGTCTCCTCCTCGACAGTCTTCGCCGAACCGCCGAGTACGGGGCGAACGTGGCGAACATCAGTATTCAGCAGGTCTCTCGGAGCGAGATCGACGACCGGTGAGGCGTCGCGAGCGTCGGCTGGTCTCACTGCGAGCCCGTTCCTGAACAGGGACCGGAACCGCCGTCGCTACCGGCTCGTCCGAAACCTCCTGCCGTCGGTGTCGGGAGTGTTTCTGACCGTGGCGGTGGTCAATCCGCGACGTCGACGTTGGTCTCGGCCCGTGCCCGGGTCCCGGTCGCAGCCCAGAAGAGGTAGACGCCGCCGACACCGAGCAGCGCGCCCGCGCCGAGGGTCGGCATCGCGAGCGCGTAGCCGCCGGCGTCGAGCGCCGCACCGAACAGGACGGGCGAGACGATGCCAGGGAGCGTCCCCAGGAAGGCCTGTACCGACAGCGCGGTTCCGAGCTGGTCGTCGTCGACGACCAGCGTAATCGTCGTCGAGGTCGGCGCGCTGTCCATCGTCAGCACGAACCCGTACCCGAGCACGACCGCAGCGAGTACCGCGAGCGACTCCCACGTGAGCCCAGCGAGCACGATCGTTCCCACGCCGCTACACGCGAGCGCGACCGCTATCACTCGAAAGTGGCCGATTCGATCGCTCAGCCAGCCGCCAGCGAGGTTTCCCGCGCCGCCGACGACCGTGACGAGACCGGCCAGCAGCTCGGCGGTGGCGACCGGCGCGGCGGTCGCTCCGACGGCCGCCGTCGAGACGAGAAAAGCCGGGAGCCAGTTACGAATCCCGTACAGTTCCCAGTTGTGTGCGCCGTAGACGCCGACGCCGGCGAGAAACGACCAGTCGGTCAGAAGCGATCGATCGAAGCCGCCGTCGTTCGACACCCGGTCAGGATTGTCCCGCCCCAGCGGGTACACGAGCGGTCCGGCACAGAGTGCGAGTAGGCTCGTCACGACGATGCCCGTCCGCCAGCCAGCGCTCGTGGCAATCGACGAGGTCAACACGAACGACAGCCCGCTGCTGATCGAGAAGGTCCCGACGTAGACCCCCATCGCCATCCCGCGGTCGCTGGGGTCGAACCATTCGCTGACGAATCGCATCCCCGGGACGTAGACGGCCGCCATCCCGACGCCGCTGAGAAAGCGGAACGCGGTCCCGACGAGAAACCCGTCCGCCACCGCGCCGAACGCGAGGTTACCGATCGCCGCGACCGTCGCGCCCACTGCGATGACCGGCCGCGGCGTGTACCGGTCGACGAGCGCCCCGAACGGGACGACCCCGAGGAGGTACCCCGCCTGGAAGGCGCCGTAGACGACGCCGGCCTGGAGGCCACTGAGACCCCAGCGATCGGAGACGGTCGGCAGTACCGCCGAGTAGTTGAACCAGAGCAACGCCGACAGCAACAGCGTCGCGCTGACGACCGCCAGCATCCGGACGTTCGGTCGGTCGATCCACCCGTCGCTGGACCGATCCGCGTGCGCCGACATCGGTCCCGACGGTCAGTTCCGCGGCGCCGTCGGTTTCCGCGCCTCGATCGTCGCCGCGACGACGTACTCGCTCGGGTCGAGCCGGTCGTCCCACTCGTTGATGAACTCCGAACTGTCGTCTTTCGGATCGATCCGGACGTCGACGAACCCGGCGTCGATGAGCAGCCGTTCGATCTCCGCGACGGGCGACGCACCGGCGACGCAGGCCGCCACCGAGTCCGGGTCAGTTTCGAGGGACTCGGGAAGCGGCGCGGTCAACACGACGTCCGAGACGGCGAGTCGACCGTCCGGGACGAGGACGCGGAACGCCTCCGCGAACACCTGGCCTTTCGCCGGCGAGAGGTTGATGACGCAGTTCGAGATGACGACGTCGACGCTGGCGTCGGCCACGGGAAGGTGCTCGATCTCGCCGAGGCGGAACTCGACGTTTCGCGCGTCGTTCACTGCGACGTTCTCGCGGGCCTTCTCGACCATCTCGGGCGTCATATCGACGCCGATGACCTGTCCTCTGTCACCGACCTCGTTCGCGGCGAGGAAGCAGTCGAAGCCGGCACCGGAGCCCAGGTCGAGGACCGTCTCGCCCGGTTCGAGGTCGGCCATTGCCTTGGGGTTCCCGCAACCGAGGCCCAGGTCTGCGCCGTTCGCGACCGCTTCGATGTCGTCCTTTGAGTAGCCGAGTCGTTCGCTGTCCGTGCCTGTGCCGTCGTCGCAACAGCCCTCCCCGCCGCCAGTCCCGTCCTCACGACGGCTCTCCCCATTGCCCGTCCCGTCATCACAGCAGGAATCCGCGCCGTCGCCGGTGGCAATGTCGGCGTAGCGTTCCCTGACGAGACGGCGCTGTTCATCGGCGTCACGGTCGAGCGACGACTGCTCTGGTGGTGTGTCACTCATCGTCGTTCCCCAGCGCGTCGAGCGTGTCCAGAAGCCGTTCGGCGTCGTCGGTCAGTCCGTAGTACCGCCAGGACCCCTCTTTCCGTCGCGTGACCAGCCCCGCCGAGTAGAGCCGCGACAGAGCCTGGCTGACGCCGCTCTGGCTGATGCCGACGACCGCTTCGAGGTCGCAGACGCAGACGCTGCCCTCCGCGGCGCCGATACGGCGTACCAGTTCGTACCGGGTGTCGTTGCCGAGCGCCGAGAGCAACTGGACGTCCGCGACCAGCGCATCCTCCTCGACCTCGGGAATGGCTGTACAACACGCGTTTTCGGCCGAGTCGTCGGGTCGACAGGACTGGGATTCCGTTTCGGTAGCGTTCGGAGCCATTTCAGTGAATGGTAATATGAGTGCATGCTAATATAGCTGTTTCGACCGGAGGGAGACGAAATCTCTCTCACCTGGCACGGTCGTCGTGTACGGCGTTCGTACGCTCACGGACAACGACGACCGCTGCACTCGCCACTGTCGACGGGCGGGTTCGCGCTGACTACGTCACTCCAGACGACCCCGACGGCACGCCGTTCGAGGACGTCACGCTATGGTTGACGACGTGGACGGAACGGTACTTCACGCTGAAAACACCGGACCGATTCGGGCACCAGAATTCGGGGAGTTGGACAGAGAAAACTGGGTAACACGGCAGTTCTACGGCGCCCGGTGTTCACCTTGCTGACCATCCGGCGCTCCATTAGATTTCAGTTCCCACGGACGAACGAATCGGGGAAGTGTGGGTGCGCATCCTGAACCGCTGAAACACGAGATAGTCAGACCCCGGGAATGACGATACTTATTCCACTGGCCGAAGTTGGGTCAGCGACAGCCCGACGGCGCTCAGCGCTGCGGCGCCCAGGAGGAACGCCGTCGACCAGCCGACGCGGGTGATCAGCAGGCTCGCGACGACGCCGCCGATGGCGCCCCACACCTTCGCCGGGTACAGCACGAGGTAGCCAAGCAGCGTTTTGCGATTCCCTCTTCACCACAGTTCGCCTGTTACGGTCGGCGCAAGTCTCGTAGAGTACCGACCTGCGATAGATGAATCGATATTCACGTTAAGGAAATTATAGCGAATCCGCACGAAAAACTTAAATTATAATAGTATGTGGTGGAACTATGACTTGGGGTGGGAAGGGGTTCACAGTCCTGATAGCAGTACTAATCGTTGTCTCGACTATCACGCCGTACGCCGCTGTGGCCGGCGCACAGACGGACGCGTCCGGAAATCTCCCGACGGAAACGCGGGCGGGGAATCAGCCGACCGCCACGCCGACCGAGGGCCCGTTGACGACTGAACCAGGCGAGACGCCGAGTGAGACCGAAACGCCAACCGAGGCTCCACCAAACGAGACGGCGACTGCGACACCGGTCGGGCCATCGACCAACGTGAACGATTCTCGCGATGCTCCTGAAAATCTCACAAACGCTCCACCGGTGGTCAAGAAGTACTACGCCGCCGAGGCGATCGCGGACCTCGACGCTGGCGGCCATCACGGTCACAGTAGCCACATCGACAGGGCCCACGGCCGGATCAACAGGACGCTCCCGTACTACCAGGACGGAACGCGCGTGAACGACAGCGCCCAGTTCACCGACGATGCGGTCGGCGTGCGCGCGCTTGCTCACCTGCACAACACGAACCAGAGCGACGAGGCCGAACGGGCCGCCCAGCTGGTGTACGAAGCCGACGACGAATCGGCCCGCGTCGCCGTCGCGGACGCCCGCCGCGTCCTCGATCGTCACGGCGACGACATGGAGAATCAGGGTCTGCGTCGCTCGGCGGAAGCACACCTGGACACTGCGGAGCGGGCACTGGACCGGGCCGACCGCGCTGCGGAGCGCGGCGGCGACGGACGACGGTACTTCGGAACGCGAGCACAGGCGATCACCCAGCTTCGAACTGCACACCGCCACGCGAACATGGTGCTCAGGTTCGTCGGGCGCGACGTCGAGCCGACGGTCACCATCGACCAGCGGGCCGACCCCGTCCGAGGCGGAAACGGGACCCTCCAGTACACGGTCACTGGCAACGTGACTGCCGTCCAACCATCGTCCATCGAGAACGTTACCGTGACTATCAACGGCGAGCGGACGGTGACAGCCCACACGACTGCCCGCAACGTTGGCCCCGGCCAGCCGGTGCCCTACCAGGCGACTGTCAACCTTACCCAACGCGTGAACGATATCGAGGTCGGGCTCGCTGACGGATCGGCGACGAACGCATCGCTCGCCCTCGACGGCGACGGGTTGCCGGGAGAATACGAGCGGACGGTCACCGGGACCGATCCGCTGGACTACGACAGCGATAGTTCGTCGACTGGGGCAGACGAGGCCGATAACGGCGTGATCGATGGGAACGAGGACTTCGACGGTGACGGTCTCCGTACCCTCGCAGAGCGACAGTCCGGGACGGATCCGATGGCCAGTGACACCGATGGAGATGGACTCGACGACGGTGACGAGTACGCACTCACCCAGACCAGCCCACTCGACGCGGACACTGACGGTGACGGCACCCTCGACGGGGCCGAGGACCCGGACGGCGACGGCCTGACGAACCTCGCCGAAATCGAAAACGGCACCGACCCGCTCTACGCAGACGTCGACGGAGACGGTCTAACCGATCCTCAAGAACTCGAGTTAGGGACTGATCCGCTCCTGGCCGACACGGACGGCGACGGACTTCTCGACGGGGAGGAGCTGGATGCGCCGTTCAACACGGATCCGACGGACGAAGACACGGACGGCGACGGCGTCCGAGACGGGAACGAGTCCTACACGACGACGACTGGCAACGCCTCCCTGGGAACGACCGTCTCGCTCACGGGACCGGGGAACGTCGCGCGTAAAACGACCGTCGAGCGCGCACAGCATGCCCGGTTCTCCGCCAACCGCGCTTCATCGGACGTCTCGCTCAGCGACCCGGTCCACGTCGGCGTCGACGGGAACATCACGAACGCGTCGGTCACCATCGAATACGACAAGTCGGCGGTCCAGACGAACGAGTCGTCCGTTGCGGTGTACCGATTCAACGAGACTACCGGCGCGTACCATCGACTCCCCTCGACCGTGGACGCGGCCAACGACACAGTCACTGCCACGACTTCACACTTCTCGACTGTGATCGTTTTCGACGCGGGCGCTGCGTCGAAACTCATCCGTGAGCGGATGGAGGAGGCCGCTGCGGCGCGGTCCTCTGGTCCGAGCGAGACCACGAGGTTCGACTTCGAGGCCGACGACAAGGTCACGATCGATTCCGGCGAATCGGCGACGGTCAACGGCGCGACGTGGACCTGTCGGAACGACCCCCGGGGCGGTCAATACAGCGACACGCCCGTGAGCGGTACCTGTGAAATCGGCGACGGTGACGCCTTCGTCTCCGAGGAGACCAACCGGATGCGGTACCTCGAACACACGCTCACGCTCCCCGAAGCGGGTGCCGACGAAGGCGTCTTCGTCGAGGCTGACCTGACAGCACACGTCGAGTCCGCGTGGTCGAACTCGGCGGTCACACTCGTACTGGAGGACGAGAACGGCGAGGAATTCGACGTCTTCCGGATGGAGCAGGATTACGGCGGGTCGTCGCACACCGTCACCGCGAATCCGCGCGTCGACGTCTCCGAGTTCTCCGGCCAGGAGGTGACCATCTCGTTCCGTGCCGACGGCCGGTGGACGTACGATCGACAGGACACCAACGCCTGGATCCGGGTCGACGACTTCGCCGTCGAGTCGACTGGCGGCGCAGCCACCGACTCCGACGGCGACGGCATCAGCGACGCCTGGGAGGAGGGCGGCGTCCCACTGGCGAACACGACCCGGACCGTCAAGCTCGATCCGAACGACCCCGACACGGACGGCGACGGCTTGGAGGACGGTGAAGAGGTCGACATGGACACCTTCCTCGCCGACCAGGACCTCTCCGACGACGACGTCCTCCACTTCCCCGGGTACGCGTGGTCGAGCGATCCCAAATCGAACGATACCGACGGAGACGGGATAGTGGACGAGCGCGAACGGAAGGGGTGGACGATTCAGACAATGAACAGCTCGTCCGGGTCCGCCTACCAGTGGGCCGACGGGACAGTTCCGAACAACGGTTCGCTCGACGTGACGTCGGATCCGCTCGACCCCGACACCGACGGAGACGGGCTGTCTGACAACGTCGAGCGGGAGGTGACGCACACGGATCCGGACGACGAGCAGACGTACCAGATCACGAGCGATCACCAACAGTTCCTCGACCAGATCGAGGCGAACGGTAACGTCCGACTCGCCAGGAAGCTCCACGTCATCGACGACGACGAGTCCCTCTCCAGCGTCCAACTCGACGACGGCTCGGACGACTTCGATTTCGTTCTGACGAATGGGTCCAGTCCCCGGGATCGTGCGGTGTTTACTGCTCTCGACGGGGCCGAACGGACCGACCGGTGGCTCGATAGTCGCGAAGAGTGGAAGCACGAGACCGACCCCTGGGACGCTGACAGTGACGACGACGGCCTCACCGACGGCCAAGAAGTCCACGGGCTGACGCGTGCCGAACTCTACGTGTATAATACAGTCCCTGGCGGTGACTCGGAGTGGATCGTTGGACAGGACGACCAACTCAGCTTCAACACCAGTCCGAGAAATCCCGACACGGACGATGACGGCTACTGGGACGGCTGGATCGGTGTCTACGATGTCGGTCGGACGGACAACGTCGTCCTGTACAGGGAGCATCTACAGAGTGGCGACGGTATCGAAGGCGACGAGATCGTCTCCGAACAGACTGGTGTGCATCCTGTAACGGAAGCACCCTCCGCCGTTGGTGCGGATATCGATGGCGACGACGTAGACGAACACTCGAACATCCACGTCGGTGAACTTCAGTGGGGAACAGATCCAACCGGAGGGAGTACGCCGTCTGTCGGTGTGCGAGTAGAAGCTGATTTCGTGGCGGGATTACCGGAAGCACGTTTGAACAATAGTGTCTGGGAAGAGGGCATCGAGGACAACTTCGCACTCTACGGTATCGACGTGAATATAATTCGGGACGATACAGTGACCTCCCTCACATCCGCAATGGGTCAGACGAACGACGAAAACGCCGAACTGTATCTCTTCGTCACGACAGAGCGCCCGCTCGGTGACCCGTGGGGATTCAACCTGCACGCGACTACCGCTAGCTTCCCGATCGCACTCCCAGCGAACGGACATATGGTCTATGCGGAACCGATTTCGGAATCGGCAACGGACCCGTATGGATTAGTTTCGGATAGGGATGTAGATCGATCCCCCTACGACACGAAGACTGAGTTAGTAGCAGCCTCCGTGGAAATGCACGAACTCGCCCACTCGTTCTATATCGG
Organism: Halomicrobium sp. HArcel3; assembly: GCF_058933135.1. Classification (NCBI taxonomy): domain Archaea; kingdom Methanobacteriati; phylum Methanobacteriota; class Halobacteria; order Halobacteriales; family Haloarculaceae; genus Halomicrobium; species Halomicrobium sp. HArcel3. The sequence continues at coordinate 119,892 of NZ_JBZYDN010000003.1, forward strand.
GAGGGCGGATGACGGTGTGGCGCCACTACCGGTGGGCGAAGTGTATAGTGGTAGCAGTGGCGACGAAACGCCTGAACGGGTAGATATTAGGGGCGACCGCGAAGTAATATGGAGTATTATGAGGGGTGGATGGTCGGATAAATCGCTCCTCAGGTATAGAGACACCAGTTATTACGCCTTCAGTATCGAAGAACTGTATACCGTAGACAATCCCACCAAATGATACAGAGCGCACTCCGTGGTCTACTCGTCGTCATCCTGGTCGCTAGTAGCGGGTGTACGCTGTTCGGACCTGGCGACTCGATAGATTACAGCGGTGAAAAAGAGATATCGGACACTGGATTCCGAATGGAAGGCCAGATCACTAACGGGGTGAGGGGGACTCCCACGGAATTCGACGACGTTGGAGTATATCTCTATTCGGAGAATCGCACACTGATTCGTGCAGTAAGTGCCGGAACGCTCGTTCGGAAAGCGAACGTTTCGGTTCGAACGGAGGAGATACCCGAGTATATCGTCATTCACTCGCCGGAGTTCTGGGACGTGAGAAAAATCTCGGTCGTGTACTACGAATTAGTCGACGATGCCGATGGAATTTACAGCCCAAGCACAGTTTCGTCGAAGAGCGAACTACCAGCACATCCGTGAGCACGGGTTCTTATGTCGAATACCTCTCATAGGAGAATCAGCCCATGCCTCACTACCGAACTGTCGCCGCGTTCGCACTCCTCGGACTGGCGGTTCTCGTCAGCGGCTGTACCGTCTTCGGACTCGGGGACGACGTGACGAGCAGCTCGGGTGTGGGAAATAACGAACTCTCACCGTCCGGTCCCCTCTCCGACGAGCCGCCATACAAGCCGGTCGAACAGGTGTATTTCTCCCTCGACGGAACCGTCGTCGAAAACGACACGTTCGCGCACGTCTCCTTGTGCCTGTACGACCGGAACGAGAGCGTCATCGCCTCCCAGGACCTCGGTACGTTCACGACTCCCTCGACGGTGGCGAACGTTACTGTCGAGGCGGAACAGATTCCCCACTACGTTTACGTCCACCACCCTCGCTTCACCCAGATCAGCGGATTCGACAACGAGATACTAACTTACCTTCCCGACCGCCACGCCTACAGGGATGGTACCTCGGAAGACCTCCCGTTCGACACCAGTCGAATGACCGAGACGGGCTGTGAGCCGCCGAGCTGAGCAGTTGCAATCACCTACCCCCGGAAGCCCACGGCTTCAGCCGTGAGAGGTATCGGACTCCACGGGCCGAAGTTGGGTCAGCGACAGCCCGACGGCACTCAGCGCCGCGGCGCCCAGGAGGAACGCCATGGACCAGCCGACGCGGGTGATCAGCAGGCTCGCGACGACGCCGCCGCCGATGCCACCCCAGGCCTTCGCGGTGTAGAGGACGGCGTAGTTCTCCGAGGACCGGGCCTGACCGTAGTACTCGCCGACCAGCGACGGGACGATGGAGAACACCGGGCTCCGGAAAAACGCCGCCGCGCCGAGCAGGACGACGAACGGCAGCGCCCGCTGGGTAGCGCCGGTCCACACCGCCAGGGCGATGGCGACGCCGGAGAGCGTCACCGTCGCCGCAGCGGTCCGCTCGCGGCCGAGGCGGTCCGAGAGCCCGCCGATGGCCAGCAGGCCGGCACTGTCCGCGAGCGCGACGACCGACGCCGCCGCCGTCAGCACCGCCGCAGGGAGCCCGAACTGGTCGGCGAAGGCTACCGCCTTGCCGATGAGCATCAGCCCGACGGCGTTGACGACGACCAGCATCGCGTACAGGAGCCAGAACTGCCAGGTCCGGGCCGCCTCGCGCCAGGTGTAGGTCTCGTCCGCTGTCGTGGTCTGGTCACTCACGGCGTCGGGACTCTCGTCCCCTTCGCTCTCGTCCCCGTCGTCGGAACTCGAGGAGGGGTCCCGGAGCACGAGCGCGCCGGCGAACGCGATGGCGCCGGTGACGAGTCCGAGCGTCGCAACCGTCCCGAAGAAGTCCGTCGCAAGCCCGTCACGAACGAACGGGATGAACAGCACGCTCAGGCCGCCGTAGGCCATCGTCACGATCCCCGTCGCCAGCCCGCGGCGCTGGGTGAACCACTTGACTGGCGTGTTCACCGCGATGGTGTAGAGCGTGCCCGCGCCGACGCCGCCGACGGCGTACCAGAGCGTGACCTGCCACGTCGCCGTCGCGACCCCGGTTCCCAGGTAGCCCACGGCGAGGAGCACCGCGCCGACGGCCACCGGCAGGCGCGGCCCGTAGCGGTCGCGGAACCAGCCCGCCGGGAACTGAGAGAGCGTCTGGGCGACGAGGTAAATCGTATAGACCGTCCCCAGCGCCGCCTCGCTCGCCCCGAGTCGCATGCCGAGCGCTGGTCTGAGCGACGACCAGACGAACTGGTAGGACCCGGCGGCACCCATCCCGGCCGCCGCGACGAGGACGAGCAGCCACCTGGTCCGGACCGATCGATCCAGCATCTGCCCTCTGTCTCTCGGTCCGCTACTTGAACGATGCTATCTCGGGGCGGGGTGCATCCCCGATTGCTCGCACGCTGTCGGGCAGGGCGCAGCAGTCAGGGCTCGCGGTCGCCCACGGGCCGGACCACGGTCGACAGTTCGGTCCGTTCGCGCTCCGTCGTCGTCCGGAGGTCGAACGCGACGGCGAGAACGTGGGTCCAGCCTGCTCGTTCCTGGACGACGACGCCGTCGATGGCTTCACAGGAGCCGAATTGTCGGTCTGGGCCGGTCGGACAGTTAGCACTCGACCACCGGACGGCCAGCGTCTGGTTGTACGTGACGTTGCGGTGAATTCCCTCGTCGACGCGTGCGGTTTCGACAGTCGATAACCTGGGGTCGAGGTCAGATCGCACCGCGTTCACGGCAGCGTCGCGACTGCTCCATCGGAACGTCCCGGGGACGTCCACGCTCGCACTGTGGAGGCTCCGGACGAGCACCGATCGGGCTTCGGTCGACGGGTCGTCGTGTGCGCCGCTGGCGCGAACGTCGGCGTGGTACCCCAGTTGCAGGTACGCGAGCACCATGGGAATCATCGCGACGGCGATGATCACCGCCGCGACGAGCACGAGCTGTCCGCGCCGTCTCATACGTACCACACTCGTATCGTTACCGGGCCGGCGCGGGTCGTGACGGTCGAACGCCCAGTCGCGACACCGCGAGGCGTGTGGTAGCCGACGGCGCCGTGGGGCGTCTCGACCCGAAACAACAGGTTGTCGGTGAGGATGCGGTCGACGCGCTCGCGCAACGCGTCGCGTTCGCGCTGGAACGCCGTGTCGGACTCGACGACCTCCGCGAGCCTGGTCGCGCCACCGTGGCGTGGCTGTTCGTTCGAGAGGATCGTTGCGGTGTCGTGGGCATAGGCGTCGAGCTGGGGTTCTCGCGTATCCGGTGAAGGCACGCCGAGGGCGAACCCGAGTATCACACCGAGGACGAACACTATCCCGATGGCCACTTCCAGCAGCGAGAGCGGGAGCTGGGCTCTATCCATCGACTGTCACCACCAGCGTCGTCTTCGCCGTCTCCGGTGCGCGGTACGTTATCGTCACGCTCCCCTCGGGCAGGTTTCCGGCCCCTTCGAACCGGAGTCGCGTGGTCTCGAACCGCGAAAGCGCGACCTCGAACCGTCCGGACAGTCCGCTCGTGTTCCGCAGCAGTACCCGGTCGTTGGCCCTGACGGTCGTGAGCGTCGTATTCGCCGGCGGCGAGAGGTCGACCGTCGCCTTCGTCGTTCGACGGGGGAGCGTAATCGCCCGGTTCGGGCCGAGATCGGGCCGCAGGGTTCTCGTCTGTTGACGCTCGACGACAACGAGCCGCCGAAAGGTCGTCCCGTCTCCGACGTCGCCCGTCGTGGCGGCGGTCGTGCCGTTCGCCCGGAGGCGGAAACTGCGACCGTCCGCGACCGGAAACGAACGCTCTACCCCGCTTGCGTCGAGTCGACGCAGCCGCGTCGCGTTGAGAACGTTCGCGCGTTCGGTGAGCGGCGACTCGGCCGCCACGAGACGTTCGGCCAGTGACGAGGCGACGCGCCGCTCGTCGGCGTTCCGGTCGGCGCTCGCGAGCGCTCCGTCGGCGATAGCGAGCCCGAGACCGGTGAGGACGGTCAGGACCAGGAGTGCGATCGCGAGGGCCGGCAGCCCAGTCTGGGCTCGGTTCACGAGGATCCCTCCCGAAGTTCGACGGCGAGGCCGCCGGGGACGCTACGAACGGTGACGACGGTATTCGCTCCGCTCTGCCACTCGCCACTGAAACCGGTCACCGTCGGTGGAACTGCCGGTCGACTCCGCCGTGTCGGAATGTCTGGATGTACGAGGACGAGCGACCAGCCGTCGACCCTGATCCTGTAGGCTGAACCCCGAATCGTGGCGGGCAGGTCGACGGTCCGTTCGGATTGAGCGGTCGTCGTGTTCGGCGGAACCGTCCGTTCTATCTCCTCGCTCGCCATCGCGAGTACGCGTTCGCTCATCTCCGTGCCGACCGCGTCCCGGTACGTCGGGACGGCCGTGCCGAACATCGCTGTCGTCATACCGCCGACGAAAAGCACGACGATACCCATCGTAATCGTCTTCTCGACGACGGGCGTGACCGCGCGACTATCCATGGCCGACCTCCAGTCGCATGTCGTGGACGACCAGATAGCCGGTCCGGTCGCCGCCGAAATCGACGACGACGCTCGAGACGCCGTCGCCATCGACGTCGCGCACCGTCGTGGTGGCGTTCTGTTCGGCGGCGTACCCCTCGAAGGCACTGGGCGTCTCCGTTTCGATGGCGATCCGGTAGTTGCCCTCCCCGAGCGAGTGGCGAGTGTGTGAGACGTTCGTCTCGATGGGCGTCGTGACACCACCGGTGCCGCTGACGCCGCCGGTTCCATTGAGCCGTGGCACGCCGACGATCAGTACGTCCGACCCGCTCGTCACGGGCGGCTCGCGTTCCAGCCAGGCGTTCCCCTCCTGGCCTCTGATGATCGCCCCACCGAGGAACGCCACTCGCCGGTCTGCCGACTCGTACACGAGAGCGTCGGCGTCTATCGTCTGTCTCACCCCGGTCTCGTCGAGAACGCGTATCTCGCGGGTGACCGTCGAGAGCGTTCCTTCGGTGAACGTCACCCGTCCCCGTCTCGAACCGGTCGTCTCGACCGGACGGAGTGACGAGTCGAAGTCGGAAGCGACGCTCGCCGCGTCGGCGTGAGCCGTCTGGTCCTGGATGATGGCCCCAATGCTCGCGGTCAGCCCGCCCAGCGCGATGGCAGTCAGGCCGAGGAGGAGGACGACGCCCACGACGTGTGACTGCCCGCGGGCTCCGGTTCGGAGCGGTTGGGGCCGTTGGGGCGGAGCATCTGGCCGTCGACGGCTCCGTCGACGCGTCATATCATCCCGGCCCCCGCGAAGACGACGTAGGCGATGGTGACCAGTGACGCAGAGTGTAACAGCGCCTCGTAGAAGCCCCGGCTCGCCGTCCCGGCGAACCAGCCGCAGGCGAGCATCGTGGCTTGCGTCACGACGTAGAACCGGTGGCGGTCCCGCGCCGGGTCGATGGCGTTCGGATCGATCGTCAGCCCTTGCCCGCCGGAGACGGTCGAGAGCTGTGCGAACCCGTCGAGCACGTAGGTGTTGACGGCGACGACGATGCCGATGACGAGCAGCGCGGTGGTCCATCCCACCGCGACGTAGACGAGGAGCGACGACCGGAGCGCCTTTCGTTCGTGGTAGAGCGTCCCGATTTCGGTCTGTAGCGTCTCGAAGACGTCCTCCGCATCGCTCCCGGCGTCCAGTGCACCGACGACGAGCCCGATAGTCTGGTCGGCCATCGGCGTGCCCACGGACTCGACGAACCGGTCGAGGGCAGCGGCGCGGCCGTCGGTCGAATCCCCGGCCGGGCTCGACGTCAGTCCCAAGGTAAAGGCGAGATCGTCGACGTCGCTCTGGAGCGCACCGAGTTCCACCTCGCGCGCGACGCGTTCGACGGCGTCGCTGAACGGCCGCCCCAGGCTGACGTGACCCGAGACGGCGTGGACGAAGTCCTGGATTTCGCGGTCCTTGGCGTCGTCGAGCCTCGCTCGCCTGACGGAGACGACTCCGATGGGGAGACCGAACGCCGCGTACGAGAGGAGAAAGACGTTTTCGAGCCTGTAGTCGAGTAGCCAGAGCCCGACGGCCACGCAGAGCCCGATAGGTACCATCACGACCGTCGCACTCGCCGGATTCAGTGGGACGCTCTCGAGCAGCGGAAGCAACTCGTCGGGTCGTTCGTACGATGGTGGGCTCGCGTTTCGTGGACGGAGCGTCGTCACGACGAACGATGCCGTCGCGCCGGCAGAGACGACGAAAACGGCGCTCCCGAGGACGAGCAGTCCACGCACAGTCGTCGTTCCAAGCGGCGTGACGACCGGATTCGAGAGCCCAGGAGAGAGGACGCCCATGACCGTGACGATGAGGACCAGTAACGCCGGCAGGACGAGCAGGACGACGAACAGTTCGGCCACGAGTTCGAGATAGCCTGTCGCCCGTTCCTGGCGCCGTGACTGCTGGTGAGAGAGCAATCGACTCTCCATCTCCAGGTAGCCTTCGAGCGCGTTCGAACTCTGGTTCGCGTGTTCCCGAAACTTCAGCAGGAACGGGGCGAGCAGGTCGCGTGACGGCGTTTCGCTGGCCACGCGCTCGAGACCGTCGTCGAGACTCCCTGTCAATGCAGCGCGGTTGAGGGCCCGCCGAAACGCGACGGCCGTCTCCCCGTAGGCGTCCTGGTCGGCGACCCGTCGCAACATCGCTCGCTGGTCGTGTTCGCCGGAGGCGAGTACGCGGAGGTACCGGACGGCCCCCGGGAGCGTCGCTTCGATGTCGGCGCGACGAGCAGACGCTGCCCAGCCGAGATAGGTCCCGCCGGCTCGGATCAGGGCCCATCGGGTGAGGACGGCGACGACGACGCCCGAACCGAACGCGAGCGTGGCCTGAGGGACTGCGGGCCAGGTGATGCGATTGATCACGGGGATGCCGTCTTGCAGAAACGCGACGCCCCCACCCAGGACAGCGTCCGGAAGGAGTGTGAACGTACTGAAGACGACGAATCCCAGGGCGAGACTGCTCACCCAGGCGAGACCGTAGACTCGCGCCAGATAGAGGTCGAATCCCGTATCGAGGTCGGTCGCCCGGTACCGTTCGCGGTCCCGGTCGTGCTGGTCTCCGTCGGCGTGCTGGGCGAACAGCGCGTAGAGTCCCCGGTCGATCAGGTTGAGCTGTCGCGGCGGTTTACTCGTCCCCATCCGAGCCCTCCGTTCGTCCATCGAGCACGAGCTCGCGTCGTAACCGCTCGACGGTAGCCGCCTCGTTCGTTTCCAGGTCGGCGAGGACTGTGAATAGCTCGTCCACGTCCGCTATCCCCTCCTTGACGAGGTACCTGACGTATCGATGGCGTCGGTGGAACATCGCTTCGACTTGGTCCACCGGTTTGTTGATCTCTTCCGCCAGTCGATCGAATGTCGCGATGGTCCCGTCGCCATCGCCTCCACCGTCGAGCGACGGATGGTCGTAGGCGAACTGGTAGTCACCGTCGTGGTCTCGCCAGGCGACTGACGTCCAGTACACCGTCGTCCCGTCCCTGCGGATCGTGCCGCGCCTGTCGTCGTCCCGGTCGAGACTCCTGTAGGTCGTTTCGTCGACGAGCTCGATGACCTCGCCGACGTAGCGGTCGTCGCCGACCCGTTTCGGGAAGACGAGCAGGTCGATCTCCTGCAACAGATACGCCGGCAACCCCTGTTCGATGATCCTGTTTACGAGCGTCTCTACGTCGTCGGCGTGGGTCGTCCCGATGAGGCCGTGGCCGGTGTTGAGCGTCTCCGCGAACGTCTGGAAACTGGCCGGCGTGTTCACTTCCGCGATGACCTCGACGTCCGGGTTGAGGTAGTTACACTCCGTCATCAGGTCGGCCATCGTCACACGGCGGTGGTCGCGCTCGTGGTCGCGGGTCGAAAGCGAGACGCCCGTCTCGTGGGGAATGTGTACCTCGCGCGACCCCTCGTCGATGCTGATGGGCCGGTCGCGATAGGGGATAAATGGCATGTGGGCGTTCATCAGGGTCGTCTTCCCGACTCCCGTCGGGCCACAGAAGAGAACGACGCTGTGGTGTTCGTACAGTAACCAGAGCAGTGCGACGAGTTCGGTCGACATCGAGCCGGCGTCGACCAGGTCGACCGGCGTCATCGGGTCGGTGGACTGTTTACGGATCGAGATGTGTGGGCCGTCCTCCGAGATGGTCGGGAGCGCTACGGCACACCGTATCGTCTCCTCGACGCCTTCGGGCGAGAGGTTCACCTTCGCACTCGGCGTCGAGGCGTTCAGTTCCGTCCCGTCGTCGGCCGCCAGTTTTGTGACGACGTTGACGAAGGAGCGCTCTTCCTCGAAGACGAGGTTCGTCGGCACTCTGCTGTTGTGGCCCACGTCCGCCCGCGGGACGACCTTGATCCGTTCGCCGACCCGGTTCGCCTCGATGTCTTCGAGAGTGGGGTCCCTCACCGGAATCGTGAGCTTCCCGTAGCCGACCAGGTCCCGCAGGACGTAGTACAGGAGGTCTTCGAGTCGGTCGTCGGCGAAGCGGTGGTCGACGGGTGGGACGGTCAGGTCGTACTCCGCCAGCGCGGTCCGAACGCGGTAGGACAGGGCGTCCAGCCAGGCACGCGTATTCTGGATCGTCAGCTGACGGGAGAGCAACGTTCTCGCCCGGTCGCGGACGAACCCGACCTCGTCTTCGAGGACGCCGTCGATACTCGCCTCCCAGACACGCGTCTTGCAGTCCTCGATCAGGTCCTCGTCGCCGGGGAGCAGGTCCGGTTCCCTGACGGCGTACTTGGTCGTGAAGGGGTCCTCCCCGAGCAGGTTCTCCCGGTAGACTATCACGGGGACGTCGAACTCGTGGAACGTGACGCTGTGTTGTTCGATCCGCTCGCTGGCGAACCGTTCGAGGAACTCCGTATCCGGATCCAGATCGGTCCGCGCCGGGGCGAAGTCGTCGGTGTGGACGAGCACCGACTCCGCCGTCACGTCGGCGACGTCGATCCGGTCGTCGAGCGCGTAAGGCGTCATCTCGCCGAGGCAGGTCAGCGAACAGAGTGCGTGGTAGTCCAGGCGGCGGCGCGCTGCGGGCGAACAGTCGACGAGGCGGTCGATGACCGTCCGGTGTTTCGAGTCGAATCCCGATTCCATCCGTTCGACGGCCCCTTCCCGCGTTCGCGGTCGTTCGACGTGTGCGCTTGCGAAGTACTCCTCGACCCGGTCGCGTGCCTCCTTTCCGTGCTCCGTGAGTCCCGGTTCGCGGACGTCGTAGACGAACTCCTGGCGGCTGTCCAGGACTGTCACTACTACCCCGGGATAGATTTCGTTCTGGGAACGCACGTCCGGTGCGTACCAGGCGTCCGGGTCCCCGGGAGGCACCGGTGCTGGAACGGTTGGCGACGCCGGCTGTTCGGTCCCGCGCGTGACGGCCATGGCAGTTGGTGGCTACCAGTTGCTACTTAAATTTTAGCATGAGGGATCTGTGAAATTGGCGGGCCGATCAGTTCCGAAGAGACTCGCCACTTGCGCCCAGTCTGTGACGTACTCGGTCCTCCTGTGGAAATGGTCCGCGTGATCAAACCGTTCGGTCGGTTTGCGACCGCCGCAAGCACGTGACGAAATCGGTCTCCGCACTAACGCTGATACCGGACGCATACGTAGCGAGGAATACCGATGGTTCCCGACGACGGTTTCGCGGCAGTCCTCGACCAGTCCGACGACGAACGGGGCGAAGGCAGTCCGAGAACGCAGACTTGCCTTCGTGAGCCTGTCCAGGGTTGGCCCACCCAGCAATCGACCCGACCGTCCAGCGACCGATGAACCACCACGAACTCGTCGACGTCGTCGCGATCCGACTCAGTGGACTCCTCACCCGCGACCAGAAACTCTTCGAGCGCTCGGTCGACGCGCCGGCGCTCGTCGACGTCGCGCCCGACGCGGAGGTCACAGTCGAGAACGCCACGGCCGCAGGCCAGCACGCCGTCGACGTCGAGACCCCACTCGGCACGTTCCAGGCGGCGTACCTGCCCTGGCAGTGGCGCGGGCCGGCGTATCCCACCGTCGTCTACCACCACGGGAGCGGCGAGCACCCCTTCGAGTTCGGGCGCTTCGCGTCGAGTTCGTTCCACGGCCTCTTCGTCGGCCACGAGGACGAGTTGCCCGTCAACATCGTCGGCCTGCGGGCCCCGTTTCACGACCGGTCTTCGACCGAGTACGCACGGGCTCTGGGTGACCTCCGGAACTTCGTCGGCATGGTCGCGTCGTCGGCCGCGCTCTTCGAGGCAATCCGGGCCGACCTGGCCGACAGGAGCGACGCGCCGGTGGTCCTCGCCGGGACGAGCCTCGGCGGGTTCGCGGCGAACCTCCACCGGGCCTGCTTCGGGACGGCGGACCGGTACGTCCCGTTGCTCGCCGGCGCGGCGTTCGGCGAGCTGTTCGTCTCGTCGGTCTACCGGCATCTGGTGGCCGACTCGGCCCTGCGTCGGCCGGACCGCCTGCGCGAGGTGCTCGACTTCGCCGACGAGTTCCGCGCCGTCGAGGCCGACGACTGCGCGCCGTTGCTCGGGAGATACGACCGGATCGTCGAGTACGACGTCCAGCGGTCGTGTTACGAAGGGTTTCCCGTCGCGGTGCTCGAGAAGGGGCACGTGACAGGCGCGCTGGCGGCGGACTTGCTTCGGAGGCACTTCCTGGATGCAGTCCGGGAATCCGAAGACGCTGAATAGTACGATTGGAGCCACGTTTGGCTTCTGCTGGACCGAAAGCCGGTGTAATCGCAGGCCGCAATTCCGCGAAGTAGTCACGACCCCACCAAGCCACGTCCGAGTCGAGTGACTCGCTACTCCTCGCCGACGGCCACCCGCTCGCCCGACGCCGCTGATTCGAAGATCGCCGCCAGCGTGTCGGCATGGGCGACGCTCTCCTCGCGGTCGAGCCGCGGCGAGACGCCGCGTTCGACGCAGTCGGCGAAGTGTTCGACCTCCAGCCGATAGTGGTCGGTCGCCTCGAAGCGCTCGGTCACTTCCCGGCCGTCGACGGCGTAGGTGAGGGACGTCTCGTTCTCGACGCCGACATCGAAGGTGGGCTCGGCGCGGAGCCAGCCGTCGGTCGTCTCGACGCGGTAGTACTGGGTCAGCGGCGTCTCGAAGCCGCACTGGACCCGCGCGACGGCGCCGGAGTCGTACTCGAGGACGCCGGCCATCTCGGTGTCGACGCCGCAGTCCCGACCGTCGTGGGTGGTCGCGTACACGCGGTCGGGTTCGCCGAGGAACAGGCGCGCCGCGTTGACGGCGTAGGTGCCGACGTCGAGAATCGACCCGCCCTCCAGGTCGGGGTCGAGTCGGATGTCCTCGGCGCCGTCGGGCATCCGGAACGTGAACGTCGACGTGACGGCGCGTACTTCGCCGAGTTCCGACTCGACGATCTCGGCGGCGCGCTCCGTGAGCGGGTGGAAGCGATACATGAACGCCTCCATCAGCGTGACGCCGCGCTCCTCGCAGTAGTCGAAGACGGCGGCGGTCTCGCTCGGGTCGCCGGTGACTGGCTTCTCGCAAAGGACGTGGAGCCCGGCGTCGGCGGCGGCCCGGATCCACTCGGCGTGGAGGCCGTTGGGCAGCGGGATGTACACCGCGTCGACGTCGGCCTCCTCGAGGAGCGCGTCGTAGCTCCCGTAGGCCTCCGGAATCCCGAACTCGTCGGCGACCGCCTGCGCGGCGGATTCCTCGCGCGAGGCGATGGCCCCGACCTCGTGGTCGCTCGCGACGATCGCGGGAATCACCGACGCAACGCCGATATCGGCCGTGCTGAGTACTCCGAATCGCATACCTAGGTATATTCGGACTGCAACCTAAACCCATGGGTATCGACAACACCTGTTGTGAACGGGTGACGTCGCGTCGCTCGCCGACGTCGGGCGCTGTCGTGCCGCTGGGGCCAGGCCTTCGAACGCTCGATTCTCGAGCCTGAAATGTCAGTCTTACACACTACTACTGAAATTGGGTGATATTGTCGAATCGTTGTCGCCCGTTCGTTCGAATGGACAGCCGGAACGTGCAGATTGGCCGTCGTTGGAGGGCCTCGCCCGGACTGTACCGCGTCGTCCGTTTGCTGTCTGACCGGGCGGCCCGACCGGGTCGGTGGGTGGTTGGGACGAACACTGGGCCACGGAAATTTCAGGTCGACGTCGTGGGAACCCGCGAGTGACCGGTTCGCCGGTCCGCGAACGAGGTCGTCACCGCTTGCGCTGCGAAACGCATGGTCTAAATGACGGGAATAATATAAATTCGATCACCAATCAGATTTTCGGATACTTTTTGTGAGGCACGGTCGCGGGCGGACGACCAGTCGGGTACCCTCCGCTCCGTCTGCTCACTCGCTGACCGACTCGACGGCGACGTCGGTGAACAGCGCCCGATCCTCCGTCGGGACGTGGCGTTTCTCCCCAGTGATCTCGAACTCGGCGGTCGATCGGATGTCTTCGGCCGACCGCCCGACGCGGAGTTCGTAGGCGCCGGAGTGGACCGACAGGCGCTCGGCCTCGTCCAGGAACGCGAACTGGGTCGCGTCGAGTTCGAAGGTGACTCGCACGCGCTCGCCGGGGTCGAGGGAGACGCGCTCGAACCCCCGCAACTGCTGGACGGGGCGGACCAGCGGCGGGTGCCGGTCGTGGGCGTACAGCTGGACGACCTCGTGACCGGGGACGTCGCCAGCGTTTGCGACGGTGACGCTCGCCCGAATCGTCCCGTCCGGCCGAATTTCCCCGGCGGAGAGTGCCAAGTCGCCGTACGTGAACGTCGTGTAGCTCTCGCCGTGGCCGAAGGGGAACAGGGCGTCCCCTGGCGTGTAGACGTAGTCGTTGCGGACGTCGTTAGGCTTACGGCCGTAGTGGACCGGCAACTGGCTGGCCGAGTGGGGCAGTGAGACGGGGAGGCGCCCGCTCGGGTTGTGGTCGCCCACCAGTACGTCGGCGACGCCGTTGCCACCTTCTTCACCGGGTAGCCAGGCGTGCAGTACGGCGTCGGCGACCTCGGTCACCGATTCGAGCGCGTGGGCCTTCCCGCTCAGGACGACGGCCACGAGCGGCGTGTCCGTCGTCGCGACGACGTCGAGGAGCGTCTGCTGGACGCCGGGGAGCGTGAGGTCGGTGACGTCGCGGCCCTCACCGCTGGTCGACACCGACGGACGCTGGCTCGCCGCCTCGTCGGTGTCGCTGTGGTCGACCGTCGAGTTGCCGCCGACGAAGGCCACGGCGACGTCGGCCTCGGCCGCGGCGTCGGCGGCGTCCGCGACGTCGGCCATCGAAGGGCCCGTGAGCGTACAGCCGGGCTCGTGGGTGACCGCGTCCTCGCCGAGCCTGTTCTCCAGTCCGTCGAGTGGCGAGACGATGTCGATGCCTGCGGCCTCGTCTTCGAGTTCCGGAAAGTGCGCGAGGTAGGCGTAGTCGCCCAGGAGTCCCTCTGTGGCGTCGGCCTTCGGGCCGATGGCGGCGATAGAGTCGCCCTCGGAGAGGGGGAGCAAGCCACTCTCGTCTTCCAGGAGCGTCACCGACTCCCTGGCCGCTCGGCGGGCCAGGTCGCGCTGCGCGGTCGTTTCGAACACCTCGTCGACCGCGTCGGGGTCGACGGGGTCGGCCTCGAACAGCCCCTTCCGGACCTTCGTCCGGAGCACGCGGCGGACGGCTCGGTCCACGACCGACTCGTCCAGGTCCCCGTCCTCGACGGCACCGACGAGTTCGTCGTAGGCCTCTATATTCGCCAGTTCCACGTCGATGCCGGCCGAGAGCGCCGCGACGGCGGCCTCGCGGTCGTCGGCCGCGACGCCGTGTTCGACGCGCAGATTCTTCACGGCGCCGTAGTCCGAGACGACGAGGCCGTCGAAGCCCCACTCCCCGCGGAGGAGGTCGGTGAGCAGCCAGCGGTCGGCCGCACACGGGACGCCGTCGACGTCGTGGTAGGCGTTCATCACCGACTCGACGTCGGCCTCGCGGACGGCGGCCTCGAAGGGAAACAAGTGTTCCTGCAGCTTTCGCGGTCCGAGCGAGACGGTCCCGCGGTTCTTCCCGCCCTGGGGCGCGCCGTGACCGACGAAGTGCTTGACCGTGGCGGCGACGCCGTCCGTGGGGCCGTCGCCCTGCAGCCCGTCGACGTAGCGACAGCCCATGCGGGCGACCAGGTAGGGGTCTTCGCCGAAGGTCTCCTCTGTGCGGCCCCATCGCAGGTCCCGGGCCAGGTCGAGGACGGGTGAGAGCGCGTGACGCACGCCCAGGGCCTGCAACTGCCGGCGGATCTCCGTCGTGCACTCGGCGACGAGGTCGGGGTCCCACGTGCTCGCGAGCCCGATGGCCTGGGGGAACGTGGTCCCACCGGGGCCCATGTAGCCGCTGAGGCACTCCTCGTGGGGGAGCGCCGGAATCCCGAGTCGGGTGTCGGCGAGGACGTCCTGGGCCCCGTTGACGGTCGCGGCGGCGTCCTTGGGAAGGAGGTCGCCCTCCCCGCAGAGCCGGGTGAACTCGCCGATGCCGTCTTCGAGGTGGCCTCCGGCGTGGTCGGGGTCGAACTCGTCGCCGTCGAACAGCACCGACGGGGCCAGCCCGCCGAGCTGTGCGACCTTCTCCGCAAGCGTCAGCCGGTCGAGGAGGTCGTCGACCCGTCCGTCGACCGATACCGACGGGTCACGGTAGCGAGGGCTGTCTGCATCTGCCATGGATACCAGCGCAACGGCCGACCCGAAAAGCGATCTGGTTCGAAACGATCAATTGATACGAATCAACTGTCCTGCCCGTCGTCTGGCGGGTTTCGGCCGGTCCTGACGGAGCCAGAGCACAACTGTTGGGGGCCAGTGGCGGGACTCACCCCGGCGGGCCGTCCCACTCGTGGCCGGCGTCCTGGGGGTCGTAGCCGATGGCGGCGCGGGCGTGTTCGAGGTCGAACCACCGGTTCTGATTGTCGCTAACGCCGAAGAAGATGCCGTACTCGACGCCGTCGTCGGCGAGACAGCACTCGACCTGGTGGGCGAAGTCCCGCCGGGACTGCCAGGTGCACTTCATCCGGGCGACTTCGCGTTCGTACGCCTCGCTGTCGCGCTCCCACTCGCCGTCGTCGACGCCGGACTCGGCGTTGCCGTAGGGGTGGTCGTACGCGGGCATGTTGACCGTCCCTGTCCGGAGCGCGTAGAACCGCTTCGGGTAGTCGTACGCCTCGACGTAGTAGCGGCCCAGGTCCTCGCCGAAGCTCTTGGTGGCGCCGTAGAACGAATCCGGGCGCACCGGGTCGGTGTGGTCGAGGACGAAGTCGTACTCACCGTGGTAGAGTTCCGGGGCGAACTCCCGCTCGTAGTTCCCGACGACGTGGTTCGACGAGAGGAAGACGACCGTCTCGATCTCCTCCCGCCGGGCCGCCTCCAGCGCGTTGTACGTCCCGACGACGTTGGGCTCGAACACGTCCGACCAGTCGCCCTCGGGTTGCGGGAAGGCGGCCATGTGGACCATCGCGTCCCGGCCCTCGGAGGCGGCCCGGAGTTTCTCCTCGTCGGCGACGTCCCCGACGACGGTGTCGTAACCACCGTAGGGGTGGTCGTCGGGCCTGTCGGAGCGGTTGTAGTAGGTAAAGTCGTACGCGTCGTCGTCGTGCAGGTGGTCGATCAACGCCGTCCCGCAGCGACCGTAGGCTCCCGTGACGAGGACGTCCATACCGGATCCGGTCGACTTGCGGGCATTAAAATGCCGGTTTCGGGAACGCCGAACGGGACGGCTGGCCCGGACGTCGATACCGGACGTGCTCGGCTACGCGTCGCTGTAGCGCTCGAGGGCGTCCTCGTCGACGGTGATTCCCAGCCCGGGTTCCTGTGGAACGGCGAGAGTCCCACCGCTCGGGTCGAACGGCGTCTCCAGGATGTCGTCCCGGAGCGGGTTCTCGCTCCGGTCGAACTCCACCATCATCGGGTCGGGGACGTTGCGGGTGTGGGGGTAGTCGGCGACGCTGGCGGCGAACTGGACGGCCGCAGCGAGGCCTACGGCGCTGTTCCAGATGTGCGGGCGGACCGCGACGTTCTCCGTCGAGGCCAGGTCGGCGATGCGGCGGGCCTCGGAGAGGCCGCCACAGCGCGCCAAATTGGGCTGGACGACGTCGACCAGGCGGTCGTCGATGAGTCGTTTGAACGCGAACCGGCCGTAGTGGGCCTCGCCGGCGGCAAGCGGCACGTCGACTTTTTGCTTGAGTTCGCGGTAGCCCGACTCGTTCTCCGGCGGGACGGGCTCTTCCATCCAGGTGATGTCGAACTGCTCGATATCCCGTGCCAGCTGCAGGGCCTGGTCGGGCCGGAGGTTCCCGTTGACGTCGACCATCAGGCGGGCGTCGTCGCCGAGGATTTGCCGCGCGGTCCGGACGCGCTCGACGTCGGTGTCCGGGTCCGCGCCGATCTTGATCTTGGCGGCCTCGAACCCCGCGTCGACGGCGGCCTCGATCGGCTCTTCGATCGGGCGGTCGCGCTCGGTGTAGTACATCGTCGACGCGTAGGGCAGCAGTTCCTCGCACTCGGTACCGCCGAGCAGGCGGTGGACGGGCCGGCCGACGGCCTTGCCGCGGATGTCCCAGCAGGCGACGTCGACGGCGCTGACGACGCTCTGGACGAAGACGCTGCCGCCGAAGTGGTAGGGGTTCGTGTACGAGCGCGTCGCGAGCGACTCGACGTCGAAGGGGTCCATCCCGACGACGTCCTCGCGGAACAGTTCGTCGACGGTGGCCTCGACGATGGGACCGGGCGCGAACGCCTCCCCCCAGCCGATGGTGCCGTCGTCGGCCTCCAGTCGCAGGAGCGTCGTCGCGCGGTCGTGGCCGAAGCTGCGCGCGTCCCCGAGCCCCTCGCCGTCCGGGAGGGTGTGCGAGAGTCCGTGGACGGTCAGATCGGTAATCTCCATGTCTCAGACCGGTGGCGGGCGGTGCATATAGCTTGCGAGGGACGGGGCGCTCGTCGTTGAAACGGGTCTGTTGAAATCCTTTGCTTCGGAATACCAGCGCGTGCACCAGCAGGGCAGTGCGTCTGTGAGTTGACCAATGGTTTGTCGAGGACGCCACCAGTAGAATCGACAGAAGTATCCGAGTCTCTTGGCGGATTACAGGTATGGGTTCAGAGTCTGATGCGCTCCTCCGGTCAATCCGTTGCTGGATATTGGTCTGTGTGATTCTCCTCGGAGCTACGGGTATGACGGTCGCAGACACGTTGTCCTATACAACGGGTATTAAAAGCTTGTCCGGCCAAATCGCCTTCTATGGCGGTTTTATCGCCATGATCGCAGCCATCCTAACGCTCCTTTTGGGCGTCACCAAGACACATGCGAGTGACTAATCAGGTACCTACGTACTCAACACAGCTCCCGGAAGCGTTCAACGAGACACCTGTATTGCCCACAACTGGGTCAGAATGTATCGATTGCTGCCGATTTCAACGGAGTGGGTGAAACCACCGCAGAACCCAGGTAGACGATGGGTTTATGCGAGCGGGCCCGGAGCTTTCGCCAATGCCTCTGTCAGCCGATGGGGTGCGCGAGCACCTGCGGGGCGTCGCGGTCGGCCTCCTCACGCCGTTCGACGACGCGGGCGACATCGAACACGAGAAGATCCAGGCCAACGCGCGGGCCCTCTCGGAGGAGGGCATCCAGACCTTCCTCGCCGCGGCGAACATCAGCGAGTACCACTCCCTCTCCCGCGACGAACGCATCGCCGTCACTGAGACGGCCGTCGAGGTCCTCCCCGAGGACGCGTGCGTCCTGGCCGGCGTCGGCGGCAGCACCGCCGCGGCGACGGACCTCGTCGGCGCGTACGAGCGCTGCGGCGTCGACGCGATGATGGTGATGCCGCCCGACCACACCTACCTCCACGAGCAGGGACTGCTCGACTACTACCGCGAACTCGACGCCGCCACGGACCGCCCGCTCGTCCCCTACGTCCGCGGGTTCGACCCCTCCGTCGACTACCTCGCCGACCTCACCCGTGTCGACGGCGTCGTCGGGATCAAGTACGCGCTGGCCGACGCCGTCAAACTGGGCGCTGGGGTAGCGGCCGGTGCGGACGACGTCGTCTGGGTCGACGGCCTCGCCGAACCCTACGCCGTCTCGTTCTGGGCCGAGGGCGCAGAGGGGTTCTCCGCCGGCGTGAGCAACTTCCGGCCCGAGGTCGGCCTGGCGCTGTTCGACGCCCTCGAAGCGGACGAGTGGGAGCGGGCGCGCGAACTTCGGAACGCCTGCCTGCCCTACCAGCGCTTCCGCGACGACACCGGCGCGGACAACACGATTCCTGGTGCGGCGAGCGTCCCAGCGGTCAAGGAGGGCCTCGAACTCGCCGGCCTCCACGGCGGGGCGGTCCGGGAACCGATCCGGCCGCTCACGCCCGAGCAGCGCGAGCGCGCCCGCGAACTGTACGCCCAACTCGACGACGACCTCGACCGGCTGGTCGACTGACGCGGCTCAGACGGACTGGAGGGTCCAGCGCTGGTGGTCGCCGCCGTTGTCGGGCCACTGCTGGACGTCGTCCCCGTCGGCCGTCCCGGCGCTCGCGACTTCGGCGACCTGCCCGCTGTGGGCGTTGACGAACCGGTACTGCCCGTCGGCCGTCGCCTCGATGGACCAGCGCTGGCAGGCGTGGCCCGTGTCGGCCCACTGGCGAACGTTGGCGCCGTCGCTGGTGTCGGCGTTCGCGACCTCCAGTAGCTTCCCGCTGTGGTCGTTCACGACGGTGTACGTCCCGTCCCCGTTCTCGGTGACCTCCCACTGCTGACAGGCGTGGCCGGTGTCACCGTACTGGCGGACGTTGTCACCGTCGGCCGTGCCGGCGAAGGCGACTTCCAGCAGTTTCCCGCTGTTGCCGTTGGTGATGCGGTAGGTCCCGGCCTCGATCGGTCCGTCGGTCGGCGTGTCGCCGGTGCTTCCGTCGGAGCCTCCGCTCCCGTCGCTGCCGGAGTCGCCACCACCGCCGGAGCCATCATCGCTTCCGGAGTCACCATCGCTTCCGGAACCGCCACCGCTGCCGGAACTACCACCGGTACCACCACTCCCGCTCCCGACGCTACACGGGTACTGGCCGCTCGCCGACATCGGGCTCTGGCTGCTCGGGGTGCCGTCGCAGGCGACCACCGGCCAGTCGTTCGCGTCCCACTGGATCCGGTCGACCATCAGCTGGCGCTCCTCCAGGTCGGTGGTCGCTTCGACGTGGTAGAGCATCCACCAGTCACCGGCGTCGTCCTGAATCGCGGTGTTGTGACCGGGGCCGACGAACCGGTCGGTCCCTTCGAGCACCGAGACGCCGCTGTGGTGTTCGTTCAGCTCTCTGAGATCGGTCCCGTTCTGGTTGTAGTACGGGCCGGTGAAGGACTCTGACCGACCGACCTCGACACCGTAGGTGCTGTCGGCGCCCTCGCAGCAGTGGCCGGTCGAGTAGAACAGGTAGTAGTAGCCGTTCTCTTCGACGATCATCCCGCCTTCCCGCATGTCGCCGGCGAGGTGGAACGTGGTGCCGGGGACGTAGTCGCGGCCGTCGGGCGTGAGTTCGACGCCGTGGATGCCGTACCAGCTCCCCCACACCATGTACGGCGTCCCGTCGACGACGCGGAACTCCGAGTCGATGCAGTTGGTCATCCCCAAGTCTTCGGCCCGGAACACCGGCCCCTGGTCCGTGAACGGGCCCTCCGGCGTCGGCGACGTCGCCAGCCCGATGCCAGGATTGTCCTGGCTCCCCCACGTCGAGTAGGAGTAGTAGAGGTGGTACTGGCCGTCGTAGTAGGTGACGTCGGGCGCCCAGACGCCGGCGTCGGGGTCGTTCCGCCAGTCGGGCTGGCTCTGCAGCGCGGCGCCGACGTAGGACCAGTTCACCAGGTCCTCGGACGTGGCGATGGGGACGACGTCGTTGGGCGTCTCCGTCCCGTAGACGTAGTAGGTCCCGTCGTCGGCCTGGACGGCGGTGACGTCGCCGAAGCCGACCGGACCGACGGGATTGTGGTAGTGGTCGGGGCTCTGGTCGGCCGTCGCCGCGCCGCTCAGCCCGAGGGCGCCGGCCGCGAGCGTCCCGGCCCCGAGAGACTTCAGCACGCTCCGCCGGCCCAGATTGGCGTCCGGCCCGGGTTCGTCCCCCATTCAGACCCCCTCGAACGTCCAGCGCTGGTTGTCGCCACCCGTCCAGGGCCACTGGAGGACGTTTGCGCCGTCCGCCGTGGAAGCTCCCTCGACGTCAGCGACCTTGCCGCTGTGGGCGTTCTCCAGCCGGTAAGTCCCGTCACCATTGTCGACGAACCGCCAGTGCTGGCAGGCGTGGCCGGTGTCGGCCCACTGGCGGACGTTGGCGCCGTCGCTGGTGTCGGCGTTCGCCACTTCCAGCAGTTTCCCGCTGTGAGCGTTGGTGAGGGTGTACGTCCCGTCGCCGTTGTCGGTCACGTCCCACTCCTGGCAGGCGTGGCCGGTGTCGCCCCACTGCTGGACGTTGGCGCCGTCGCTCGTGTCGGCGCTGGCCACCTCCAGGAACTTCCCGCTGTTGGCGCTCGTGATCCGGTACCGGCCGTCGCTGATCTGCGCACCGCCCGTGCCGCCACTCCCGCCGTCGCCACCGCTGTCGCCGCTCCCGCCGTCGCTTCCACCACCGTCGCCGCCACCGCTGCCACCGGTCCCACCTGCGCAGTTGGTGTTGCCGCTGACGGTCGTGTTTCCAGCGTAGGTCTCGATGGCACCGCTGCCGTTGCCACAGAAGTCGTTGTTCCGGATGGTGTTCGCCTCCGTGTCCGGGCCGGTCTCGTAGACGCCGTAGGAGCCGTTGTCGTGGATGGTCAGGTTCTCGACCGTGACGTTGCGCGTGTAGGGATGGTCGTTCGAGTCCCGAGAGTCGATGCGGACGCCCTCTCCGTCGTTCCCGGTGATCGACCCGCCGCGGATGGCGGTGTCGCGGGTGTCCTGTACGAGCGCACCCGACCCGCAGCTCTCGAGGGAGACCTCGTCGATGGTGATGCCGCGGCTGCCCGAGACGGTGAACACCCCGCGGCCGCAGTCGACGGCGTCGACCCGACCGACCGAGATGTCCGGGCCGGCGTCGTTCGCACAGCGAAAGCCCGCGTACCCTCCGCCCTCGTCGCACCGTGTCGCGTCGACGTGGTCGACGGTGGCGCCGCTCGTGTCGTTGAGGAGCAGCCCGCAGCCGGTGTCGACGTCCGTCGCCGTCACGGTCCCGACGTCGATGTTGTCGACGCCGTAGGTCTCGACGGCGTGGGTGCTCGAACCGCTGATGGTCGCGGAGTCGAGCGTGACGTTCCGCGTCCGCGGACCGTCGCGCCCGTCGATGCGGATGCCCAGGCCGGCGGAGAGATCCATCGTGACGTCGCCGATGAACACGTCGCTGCAGTGGGAGATCCGGATCCCGTACCGGGGATTCCCGGTGACGGTCAGGCGCGGAATCTCGATGGCCTCGGCGTTCTGGGCGCGGACCGGGACGACCCACGGTTCGCCCGAGTCGGTCACGTCGATGGATCCCGGGACGTCGAAGACGGTGTAACTCGGCAGGTCGACGGCGCGCAGACTGCCCGCGCTCCCCGTCGACCCGGTCGCCTCGACGCGGACCGTCTCCTTCGCCGTGCGGCCAGGGGTCAGGCTGTCGACTGCCGCCTGCATCGCGTCGACGAAGTCCCCGCCGGCGTACACCTCGGAGCCGCCGTTCTCGGCGACGAACTGTCCCCCGCTGTTCGAGACGAGAGCGTCGTGACTGTCCGCCTGGGCCGCCCCGATCGCACTCGTCGCCAGGCCTGCGCCGGCCAGGGCAATGGCCCGTCGCCGGGTGAGGTGCGTACTGTCACCGCTCGGCCTCCGCTCGTCCGTCTTCGCTCTCTCGTCGGTTCCACCCGTGGCACCGTCGCTCCTGTGACGCTGGTTCGACATGGATTGCGGGCTATCCTACACCGGTGGTGTCAATTACTATGTATGTGGTATGTCCCCGATCACCGGAGAAAACAGTGGCTAATGTTCCCGAGGCGGGAACGTTCGGTGGCCGTAGTACTGGGCAGTGCTCGAGTCGTTGAAATCAAAACACTCGGGTACATCGCTTCTCTATCCCGATATTCCACCGAACGACTGGCTGATCCACTGTCGTCAGTTCGAAGCGTCCGTCCGTTTCGATCGCCGAGTGCGTTCGCGCCTGCCGAACGGAGCTACGTCGGTTGTTCGAGGCCGTAAACCCGCGAATCGCGAAGAATTATTTTCGACCGAGTGAATCGTTCGTGGTGAATAATGGTGTCGCAGGGGTAAAACGTCACATAACTAGTACTGTAACGGTTCGGACTGCGGGAACCGTACCCGAGCACTCCGGGCTGGCCATCCCAGTCGCAACCAGGTGACGACTGTTCAGTGACGAAACGCTGCATCGAGCGCTCTCGACGGCAGATCGCGGTCCTGGTCGAGGATTCGTCTCTCGTTCGATGACACCGGAATATTTATTATCTTTTCATATATACCACTGGATGGTATGTCCAAACACGACAGGCGGTACGCGGACGTCGTCGACAGGCGGAAATTCCTCGCGGTTACGGGGGCGTCTGGCGTCGCCGCACTCGCAGGTTGCAGTGGTGATGGGGACGGGTCAGACGGGTCAGACGGATCTGACGGGTCTGGTGACGGTTCGGATGGCTCCGGTGACGGTGGCGACGGCGGTGACGGTGGCGTCATCGACAAGACGCACGCCAGCGCACTGCAGGCCAACCCGAACGACCGAACGGTAAACCCGCATCACACGCAGAACGCCTCCGAACCGGCAACACAGCTCGTGTTCGACCGGTACGCGGCGTACTCCTTCGAGTCAGAGGAGTTCATCATGTCTGCGCTCGAGGAGTGGAACTTCGACGGCCAGACGGTCACGCTGACGTTCCGTGACGACCTCACCTGGTCCGACGGGAGTCAGGTCACGACAGACGACATCGACGTCCAGTTCAAGATACGGAAGATGACGGGCGACGCGATCTGGGGGTTCGTCGAGAGCACCGAGGTCGTCGACGACCTGACCTACCAGCTGAACCTGGCCGGCGAGACGAACCCGGTGATGGTGAAACACCAGCTCGCGAACATGTGGGTGGACACGCCCGCTGCCGTGTTCGAGCAGTTCCTCGACCAGGACGCCTCCGAGGTCCAGACGTGGTTCTGGGAGGACAGCGACGAGGACGTCCTCACGAGCGCGGGCTGGAAGTACGTCGACCGGAACCAGCAGGAGTGGAACTTCGAGCGCAACGAGGAGTTCCGCAAGGCTGACAACATCAACTTCTCGAACTACAAGTTCGACGCCTACCAGGAAGCGAGCGTCCCCCAGCAGGACTTCACTGCGGGAAGCCGCTTCGACAGCAACTGGAGCATGTTCGCCCCGCCGGAGACGGTCGATGGGTTCCAGGACCACGTCGTCGAGGTGCGGTCCATCCCCGCCAAGTGGGGCTACGGGATGGTGTTCAACCACGACGACCCGGTCTTCGGCGACCGCGCGGTCCGACAGGCAATCGCCTACGTCATCAACCGCGAGGAACTCGTCTCCAACGCGGGCCCGCGAACGAAGTTCCCGGCGAGTGTCCCCTGTGGGATCGCGCCGAAGAACATCGACCAGTGGCTCGGTGACCAGAAGAGCAACTTCAACGACTACGGCGTCGGCGAGAGCGACACCGAGTCGGCGACGCAGGTCCTCGAGGACGCGGGCTACTCGAAGTCCGGCGGCACCTGGCAGACCCCCGACGGCGAGGCCATCAGCGCCGAGTACCTCACCCCTGCGGGCTGGTCGGACTTCACGACGATGACCAACACCATCGTCGACCGGCTCAGCGACTTCGGTATCGACCTGACCGTCGCGAGCCAGCCGACGAGCGACTGGCAGGGCTCGCTGATCGACAGCAACTTCAAAATCGGGACGTTCTACTGGCTGCCGGGCCAGGCCCGGTCTGCGTTCCCGTACTACCCGCTGCGCCACCAGCTGGTGAACGACGCCATCAGCGGCGGGCACAACTACCCGGCCGAGGAAGAGCAGACCATCCCCGCGATGAACGGCGACGGCGAGACGACGCTCGTCCCGCTCGACAAGGTCGACGAGATCGGGACCGTCCCGACCAACGAGGAGGCGATGCCGATCGTCCAGGAAGCGGCCTGGCACAACAACGTCGACCTGCCGATGCTCTCGCTGGTCTCCAAGTTCGAGCAGTCCTGGGTCACGAACGACGAGTGGACCCTCGCCGAGGAAGGCGACGTCGACCGCAGCATCAAGTGGCCGCCCTTCTGGCTGCCCCGAGAAGGCAAGATGGAGGCCCAGGAGTAGGAACCACACCTCACCTCCCGCCGTCGACCACGGCGGAAGCGCGGTAACTGCGGCTGCCGATCCACTACTTTCTCCGTCCGCTCCCGCCCAGCTACGCGAACATCGTGTTGAGTTCGATGACGTTCGCCGCCCGCCTGGCCTCGTCGGCGAGTTCGTCGTGGATGCGGTCGTGGGTGACCCGACTGGCCGGGCCGGTGACGCTGACTGCGCCCAGTACCGTCTCGTCGCTCGTGACGGGCGCGGCGACGCACCGCAGCCCCTCGATGTTCTCCTCGTCGTCGATGCCGTACCCCCGCTCACGGATGGTGTCCAGTTCGGCGGCGAGTGCTTCGGCGCTCGTTATCGTCGTCGGCGTCTGGGCCTCGTAACGCTGGGACTGGAGGATATCGCAGGCCCGGTCGTCGGGAAGGAACGCGAGAATCGTCTTCCCGAGCGCCGTCGCGTACATCGGCTGCTGGGTTCCCACGCGTGAGGCCGTCTCGACGGCGCGCTCGCCGGCCTGCTTGTAGAGGTACGACAGCTGCCCGTGCTCTTCGATCCCGAACTGGGCGACTTCGCCGGTCTCGGCGGCGAGTGCGTCCACCTCCTCACGGATCACGTCGTAGTTCCCCACCTGGTCTCTGACGTGGGTCGCCATGTCGAGGATGCGAAGGCTGAGCCGGTAGCCGTCGCCGTCCCGGACGACGATCCGCTGGGCTTCGAGCGTTCGCAGGTGGCTGTGGACCGTGCTCTTCGAGTGGTCGAGTAACTCAGCGAGCTCCGTCACGCCGGCGCTGCCGGTCTCCTGTAGCGCGTCGATGACGGCGAACGCTATCTCTACCGACTGGATCGTGCGTCCGCGGTCGTCCACCACGCCGTCTGTCATGGGAGGGCAATGAAGGAGCGCGACCTTAAACCGTTCGGCGCTGGGGAACGCTGCCGGTGCCCGGAACGACCCGTCGTGGCTCAGGAGAGCACGTCCGCGCCCGCGAGGTCGTAGTCCGTGAGGTACTCGCGCTCGGCGTCGACCATGTCGGCGAACAGCGACTCGGCGTCGGCGGGGTCGAGCGTCACGAGTGGTTCGTTCCGGAAGGCCCTGAACGCCAGGTCGAGGTCGCCCGCGAAACCGGCCTCGATCAGCGTCTCCTGGTTCGTCACGTGCGTCTCGACGAGGCTCGCGACGGGGTCCGGAAGGTCGCCGCCGACGAGCGGCGTCACCGAGTCACGGGTGAACAGCGCGTTCGTCTCGACGACGGCGCCCTCGCGGAGGTCGGGGACCTGTCCCCGATTGGGTACGTTGACGTTCGTTTTGACCGCGCCGTGGCCCAGTAGCGCGCTCATCAGGTCGACCATCTCCTCGTTGGGTTCCGCGACGTCGATCGGTTCCTCGCCGGCCAGTTGCGCCTGGCGCTCCCGCTCGGCCTCGGGCCACGAATCCACCCGATGCTCGCTGGGCGTGAGTTTGATCCCCCAGCGATGGATCTCCTCGGGGGCCTCGACGGGGTCGAGGTACCAGGGGACGAACTCGGCGAGGTGCCGGTCGCCGGCGGCGGGGAGGATGCCGTACCGCCGGTAGAGGTCGAGCGTAATCTCGTGGTGGTTGCCGTAGACGCTCATCTCCGGGAGGTCGCCGGGTTCGAACGACGGCGGGTCCCGCGTGGCGAGTTCGGCGTCGACCGCTTCGAAGAGGTCCGCACCGCGCAGCGTCGCCTCGTCGATCCAGGTGAAGTGGTTGATCCCCTTCACCGTCACGTCGACCTCCTCGTAGGTCGCGTCCTCGATACCCAGGTGGTCGGCGGCGAGTTCGGCGAGCCACGCCTGGACGTGGTACACCTCGTGGCAGATGCCGACGGCGTTGATGTCGGGGAACTCCTCGTACAGCGTCCGGGTGCAGACGGTCATCGGGTTGGTGAAGTTGAACACCCAGGCGTCGGGGCAGTGCTCGCGGACGGCGGCGGCGATCTCGCGGTACTGCGGGATCGCCCGGAGCGCGCGGAAGGTTCCACCGGGGCCGACCGTGTCGCCGACCGTCTGGAAGAGGCCGTACTCCGTCGGGATGTCGAGGTCGTGTTTGAACGTCTCGGCCGGGGGATCCTGGGTCGAGCAGACGACGAAGTCCGCCCCGTCGAGGGCCGCTTCCAGCGACTCGACGGCCTCGTAGGTCCAGTCGCCGACGGCGGCGTCCCGGCGCTGTATCTCGCGGCCGAGTTCGGCGTTCGCTCGCGCGCTCTCCTCGTCCAGGTCGTACAGCCGAACGCTGCCGGCGAACTCGTCGGTGAGCGCCAGTGCGTGCATCAGCTTCTCGGCCCAGTCGCGGCTCCCGCCCCCGACGAAGCCGATGACGACGCCGTCCGTACTACCCGTCGCTCCCGTCAGATCGTGCATACGTCCCCCTAACGAACAATCCTGTTATAAAATTACGCCATCCGGACGTCCGGAGCGAGCGTCCCGGTCGAGCGCAGCCCCTGGTGGCTGCCACCGGGTAGGTTCTCTCGTGCGTGTGCAGGCGCGTTCGCCATCGGCCGGGACGGGCCGAGCGGCGGGTCACGTTCGGCGACCAAAGGTTTACTTCGCCGCCTGCTGAGTTCGGATCCATGGCTGCATCATCCGGGGAGGAGCCCCACCGCCGACCGACAGATCTCCGCGTCGAGTACGAAGACGCGCCCGAGAACGTCGACCCGACTGGGTCGCCCCGGTTCTCCTGGCGTGTCGAGGCCGGGGAGCGCGGGGCCGAACAGACCGCCTATCGACTCGTCGTCGGTCGCGACCGGGACGCGGTCGCCGACGGCGACGGAACCATGTGGGACTCCGGTCGCGTCGACGCGACCCGCTCGACGAACGTCGACTACGACGGGCCGTCCCTGGGGGCCGACGAGACCTACTACTGGTCGGTGAAGGTCTGGAACGGTGACGAGGAGACCGACTGGGCGGCGCCGGCCCGGTTCGCGACGGCGCTGGACCCCGAGAGCTGGCGGGGCGACTGGATCGCCAACCAGCCCGGCGAGGGGGACACGAACGGCTGGCGGAGCCAGTGGCGCCGGCCCGAAGAGGACGCCGAGGAGTGGGTCCAGGTGGACCTGGGCGAGACCCGGGACGTCTCGACCGTCACGCTCCACGGCGCCGAACCGGTCGACGTCGTCCGGACGCCGGACGACAGCGTCGTCACCATCTCCTGGGACGAGAACCCCCTCGAGGGGTTCGGCTTCCCAGCGGCCTATCGCGTCGAGGTGGCCGAGGACCCCGACTTCGGGAACGCGACGGTCGTCGCCGACGTCGAGTTCGAGGCGGACGACGACGAGACCCAGGACGGCGTCCCAACGGACGACGACGTCCCGGTCCAGACGCACGACGACGTCGCCGTCCGCGGCCGGTACGTCCGGGTCACGGCGACCGACCTGTTCCAGGTCACGCCGTCGACGTGGGACACGTCCTACGGTCGTCGTGACGACAGGCGCGTCGCACGCGCCAGCGCGTGGCAGTGCTTCGCGCTCGCCGCCCTCTCCGTCGAGGACCCGGCCGGCGCCGAACTCGCGACCGACGGTGCCATCGACTCGTCCTCGTCCTACAAGACGGACACCTGGGGGCGCGAACAGCTCGTAAACGGCCACGCCGAGTCCCAGGCCGGTTCCAGTTCGCCGCTGCTCCGGACCGAGTTCGACCTCGAAGCGCCCGTCCGGTCGGCGCGGCTCCACGTCGCCGCCGTCGGCTACGGCGAACTGTACGTGAACGGCGACCGGGTCGGCGACCGGAAGCTCGACCCGGCGTGGACGGACTACGAGAAGCGCGTCCTCTACACGAGTCACGACCTCACCGACCGACTCGAGGAGGGGGAAAACGCCGTGGGGCTGTGGCTCGGTCGCGGCTGGTTCGCCAAGAGCAGTTCCTACTGGGTGAGCGACGGCTCTCCGCGGGCACGTGCGATGCTTACCGTGGAGTTCGAGGACGGGACGACGCGCCGCATCGCGACCAACGCCGACTGGCAGGCGACGGAGAGCCCGCTGCTCGAGAACGACATCTACGACGGCGAGACCTACGACGCGCGGCGGGAGGCAGACGGCTGGAGTTCGCCGGGCTTCGACGCCACCTCGTGGGCGACCGCGACCGTCGTCGACGCCCCCGGCGGGGCCCTCCGGCCCGAGCGCATCGAACCGATGCGCGTCGTCGACAGCTTCGACGTCGAGGAAGTCCACGACCGCCAGGACGGACCGATCCTCGACTTCGGCCAGAACCTCACCGGCTGGGTCGAACTGACGATAGACGACCCGGACGCCGGCGACGAGGTGACGATACGCCACGCCGAGGCGCTCACCGAGGACGGTGACCTCTCCACCATCGACCTCCGGTCGGCCGACGCCACCGACACCTACGTCGCCCGCGGCGCGGACAGCGAGACGTACGAACCGCGCTTCACCTACCACGGCTTCCGATACGCGCAGGTCACGGGCTACCCCGGCCAGCTCGACCCGGCGGACGTGACGGCCAAGGCCGTCCACACGGCGATGGACCGTCGCGGGGAGTTCGCCTGCTCGAACGAGGAGCTCAACCAGCTCCAGCACAACGCCGTCTGGGGGCTGCGCGGCAACACCCACTCCATCCCCGAGGACTGCCCGCAGCGCGACGAACGGTTCGGCTGGACCGGCGACGGCCACATCTCCACCCGGTCGCTGCTGTTCAACTACGACGGCGTCCGCTTCGACGAGAAGTGGGCCCGGGACCACGACGACGTCGCCTCGGACATGGGGTACGTCCCCGACGTCATCCCGAACAAGGCCACCGAGGACCCCGCCGACCCCACCTGGTCCATCACGCGCGTCGTGGTTCCCTGGTACCTCTACCGCCACGACGGCGACGAAGGGATCCTGCGCGAGCAGTACGAGGGGATGCGCGCGTACGTCGACTACTGGTACGAGAACGCCGAGGACGGCATCCTCCCGGACGACTACGGCAAGTTCGGTGACTGGCTGACCTTCGAGAACGCGGACGGGCGCCGCGGGCTGCCCCACCACCTGTTCAACACCGCGTTTCTCTACCAGGTCGTCGACACCTTCGCGAAGATCGCGGGCGTCCTCGACAACGAGACGGACGCGGCCGCCTACCGCGAACGCGCCGAGCACGTCGCTGAGGCGTTCAACGAGCGCTACTTCGACGCCGAGGAGGCCTCCTACGGTCCCGGGACCCAGTCCTCGTACTCCGTCCCGCTGTTCCTCGGGCTGGTGCCCGACGAGCACGTCGACGACGTCGCCGCGAACCTCGCCGAGAAGGTCCGCGCCGACGGCGGGAAGCTGAAGACGGGCTTCCTCGGGACGCGACCCCTGATCCACACGCTTGCCGACCACGGCTACGCCGACCTGGCCTACGAGGTCGTCAGCCAGCCGGAACAGCCTGGCTGGGTGTACATGGTTCGCAACGGCGCGACGACGATGTGGGAACGCTGGGATTCGGACGGCCGCGTCGGGGACGGCATGAACTCGTTCAACCACTCGCCGTTCACTCACGTCTCCGAGTTCTTCTACGAGGTGCTCGCCGGCATCCGCATCGGCAACCGACCGGTGACCGACCACGTGACGGTCGCGCCCTCGCTCGTCGACGACCTCGAGTGGGTCTCGGCGACCCTCGACACCCGGAACGGCGAACTGGCCGTCGAGTGGGAGCGCGGGGGCGACGGCGGGTACGAACTCTCCGTCACGGTCCCGTGGAACGGTCGGGCGACGGTCCGACTCCCGGCCGGCGCTGATGCGTCGGTCTCCGAGGGCGGCGTTCCGCTGACGGAGGGCGCCCCTGACGGCGTCCGCTCGGTGGAACGCGACGGCGACGAACTCGTCGTCGACGTCGGGTCCGGCGAATACGGCTTCGCCGTCGAATAGGCGGATCGGTCTCGCAGTCGAGGAGGCGCACCGATTCCGCCCCTGTTCCGTCCTTTTTTCGCCGCGCTGACCCTGGCGTTTGTCTCGGGTATCGGGACCAGCCCGGAGGCGCGTTTCCTGGTGAAGCCGCTCGTGGGCCAGTCCTCCCGGCGGTGGCGAAGTCGACCCAGTCGCGACCGGCGCCGCTCCAACGGGGAACCGCCATCGCCGACGCCACTCGGTCCGAAAATCCGACGATGTCGGAAACTGGATCTAACAGATCTATGCCTGTTATTCCGGCTGGAAGCGCCCCGAGGCACTCTCTCCGACCCCTCTCGCGTCGTTGACCCCGATACGCCGATACCAACTACTGTCCGCCATCGTCGCAGACGCCGCGACCGCGGCCCCATCACCCCGTCTTCTCCCGATATCCGGCCAAAGACTTATGAGAGGATGTAAACAAGCATTCACTGACTCAGATAGTTTGAGGCTTCGCTAGAGATGAAGGCAATAGTCCAGACGGGACCCGAGGAAATCGAGGTACAGGAGCGGGAGCAACCGACCCCTGGGGAGAACGAGGTGCTCGTGGAGGTCCACACGGCCGGGCTCTGTGGTAGCGACGCGCACGCGTACAAGTACGACGGTGGGTACGAGTGGATACCGCTTCCCCGGATCATGGGCCACGAGTACTCGGGGCGCGTCGTCGCGGTCGGCGACGGCGTCGACCAGTACGCCGTCGGGCAGAAGGTCGTCGAGGAACCGATCCACCACTGCGGGGAGTGTTTCCAGTGCAACAACGGCCAGGAGAACGTCTGCCAGAACTTCTCGATCACCGGGATGCACAAAGACGGCGCCTACACCGACTACACGATCGTGGACCAGCGCCACCTCCACGCCGTCCCCGAGGACGTGCCGCTCACGGACGCCGCGATAACGGAACCGACGAGCATCGCCGCGCGCGCCGTGCTCGACCGGTCCACCACGACGCCGGGCGACAGCGTCCTCGTCGAGGGACCGGGGCCCATCGGCGTGCTCACCGCCGTCGTCGCCGACTCCCTGGGGGCCAACGTTGTCGTCTCCGGCCTCGAGAAGGACACGGCCTATCGCCTGCCGCTCCTCGAAGACCAGGGTATCGACACCGTGAACGTCCAGGACCGTGACCTGGCGGACGTCACTGACGCGGTCACCGACGGCGTCGGGTTCGACGTCGTCTTCGACGCGACGGGCCACCGGAGCGGCGTCGAGGAGGGCATCGAACACGTCCGGAAGGGCGGCCAGGTCCTCATGGTCGGTATCCCGAACGAGTCGAGCGACCTGTTCATGGCACCGGTCGTCAGGGGGGAGATCGACGTCGACAGTTCGTACGGGTCGAAGTGGCGGAACTTCGAGCAGGCCCTCCGGTTGATGGAACGGGGCGCGGTGGACATCGGCGCCATCGTCGACCGGTCCTACGACGTCGACGACCCCGAAGACGCGTTCCGGGCCTTCCTCGCCTCCGAGACGTGCAAGCCCGTGTTCACCTTCGCAGACGAGTGAGAGCGGTGATCGTCTCTCTATCCGATAGCGCGCGAGGACGACTCACAAAAACTTAAGGCCCTGTTCGCCGCCTGTTAGCGTATACGGGTCCACACCCAGAGACTACCATGGAAATCACAGGCGTTTCAGCGACGAAGATCAGCAACGAATCGTGGGGCGAGTTCGTCGAGTTCCCCCTCGTCACGATCATGTCGCGGTACGACGAGTACCGCAACGTCGACGGCGAGAACCCGCAGGCCCGCCGCAAGTGGATGGGGCCGGTGGGCGACGTCGTCGTCGAGGTCGAGACGGACGCGGGCATCACCGGCGTCGGCGTCGCCAACTGGGGCACTGGCGCCATTGCCACCGTCGTCGAGGAGACCCTCTCGAAGATCGTGACCGGAGAAGACCCCACCCGGCGCGAGCTGCTCTGGGAGCAGATGTACCGCGCGACGCTCCCCTTCGGCCGGAAGGGCGTCGCCGTCATGGCGATCAGCGCGGTCGACCAGGCGCTGTGGGACATCGCCGGCAAGGAGGCCGGCAAGCCGGTGTACGAACTGCTCGGCGGTCCCACGAAAGACGAGATCCCCGCGTACGCCTCGAACCTCCACCCCGTCGACATGGAGAAGTTAGAGCGCGAGGCGATCCAGTACGCCGAGGCCGGCTTCGACGCGATGAAGCTCCGCTTCCTCCACGGCCCCGAGGACGGTCGCTCGGGCATGCAGAAGAACGAGGAGATCGTCGCGACGGTCCGCGACGCCGTCGGTGACGACATCGACGTCGCTGGCGACGCCTACATGGGCTGGTCGGTGAAGTACGCCAAGAAGATGACTCAGCGCCTCGCGAAGTACGACATGGCGTGGGTCGAGGAGCCGGTCATCGCCGACGATATCTCCGGCTACGCCGAGGTCCGCGAGGCCGCGCCGATGCCCATCTCCGGCGGCGAACACGAGTTCACCCGCTGGGGCCACGAGGACCTCCTCGAGGCGGGCGCCGTCGACATCCTCCAGCCCGACGTGGGTCGCGTCGGCGGTATCACGGAGCTCCAGAAGGTCGCGGACGTGGCCGAGGTCCACGACGTGCCAGTGATCCCCCACGCCGGCACGAACCCGACGCTCCACGCCATCGCGGGTCACACGAACATGCCGATGGCGGAGTACTTCCCGACCCCCGAGTGGTTCGAGGAGCGCCAGGCGGCCCAGGAGTCGACCTACGCCGACGCCATCTTCGAGAACCCGCCCTCGCCCGAGGACGGGTCGATCCCGCTGCCCGACGAACCCGGCGTCAGCACCCAGCTGAACCGCGAGTCCCTGGAGCACTTCGCGGTGGAGTGACCATGACGGACGTCAGCTTCGAGTACAACGTGCCCGTGTTCGCCGGCGCGCCCGACGAGGGCGACGACGAGCCGGTCCACCGGGACACACCGCAGTACGAGGCGCTCGACTGGGAGACGACGAAGGAGGGGATCATGAAAGCGGAGGAACTCGGCTTCGACGCGGCGTGGGCGCCCGACCACCTGATGCTCGGCCGGGACCACGCGGAGTACGAGTGCTGGACGCTGCTCTCGGCGATGGCGGGGTTCACCGACGAGATGAACCTCGGCTCGCTCGTCCTCTGTAACGACTACCGGAATCCGGCCCTGGTCGCCAAGATGGCCGCGACGCTGGACGTGATATCTGACGGCCGGCTCGAACTCGGTCTCGGCGCCGGCTGGCACGAGCCCGAGTACGACGCCTACGGCTGGGAGTACCGCGACGGCTTCGAGCGCCTGATGCGGCTGGACGAGTCCATCCGACTGATGAAGAAAATGTGGGCCGACGACGGCACGGGTGACGGCGTGAGCTTCGACGGCGACCGCTACCAGATCGACGGCGCGTACTGCCAGCCCGGTCCCGTCCAGGACCCGCACCCGCCGATTCTCGTGGGAGGCCAGGGCGAGGAGGTGACGCTCAAACTCGTCGCCAAACACGCCGACGTGTGGAACACGGACGTGTTCAACGGCGACGTCGAGACGCTGGAACACAAGATCGGCGTCATCGAGGACCACTGCGAGACCGTCGGCCGCGACCCCGACGAGATCGAGTACTCCTGGGACGGCCACGTCATCTGCACGCGCGACGAGGCAAAGTTCGACCGACTCCTGGACCTGATGACGCCGATCCAGTTCGAAGAGGAGTACCAGGACCAGGCGCCCATCGAGACGGAGGAAGACGCGAGGGAGTTCTTCGTCATGGGGACGCCCGAGGAGTGTGCCGAGGCCATCGAACGACGCATCGAGGCCGGCGTCACCAAGTTCCAGGGCTGGTTTATCGACTTCCCGGACACGAGCGGGATGGAGCTGTTCGCCGACGAGGTGATGCCGCAGTTCCGGTGAGAGACCGGCCGGGGCCGCTCGATCTTCGACCCGTCGTCCGGTCAACGTCCGTCACCCGTGCGGGCACAACGCATAATAGTCCACCCCACGAGTTACGACCATGGCGGAAGACGTCCCGATAAAGGCGGCACAGACCTCCTTCAGGATCATCAACACGCTCCGCGAACTGGAGGGGGCCGGGGTCTCGACGCTCGCCGAGCGGCTCGACAAACCGACGAGCACGATTTACGACCACCTGCGGACCCTCGAGAAGGAGGCCTACGTCGTCAAGAAAGAGGGAAAGTACTACGTCGGCACGCGATTTCTCGGTATCGGCGAGCAGGCCCGGTCCCGGCACCGGGTGTACTCCATCGCCCGGCAGGAACTCGACAAACTGGCCGAACAGACCGGCGAGCACACGAACCTCATGATCGAGGAACACGGGAAGGGCATCTTCCTCTACAAGACGCGCGGCTCGGAGGCGGTCCAGCTCGACACCTACGACGGCATGCGGGTCCCGCTCCAGACGACGGCGATGGGCAAGACGATCCTGGCACACATGCCCCGGAGCGAGGTCGAGACCATCATCGACCGGTACGGCCTTCCCCAGATCACCGAACACACCATCACCGACGAGTCGGAGCTGTTCGACGAACTGGACCAGATCGCCGAGCGCGGCTACGCGTTCGACGACGAGGAGCGCGTCAGGGGGATGCGCTGTGTCGCCGCCCCCATCCTGAACGAGCAGGAGCAGGCCGTCGCGGCGGTCAGCGTCTCGGGACCCAAGAGCCGGCTCCGGGGCGGAGAGTTCGAGGAGGACCTCCCGGAGCGGATCCTCCGGGTCGCCAACGTCATCGAGGTCAACCTCACGCACGCGTAGGTCGTACTCGACTCGCGCGTACCTGCTCTCCGCTATCGCCCGTTCGAGGGAGACGGTTCGGACCAGTCGTCAGTCGACCCGATGATCGGGGTCCTGGCCCTCGACGATCGCCACGAGGTCGTCGGCGACGATCCGGGCGCCGTTGTAGACGGCGTCGCGCGTCGACCCCGCCGTGTGCGGCGAGAGCAACACGTCGTCGAGTGCCAGCAGGGGATGACCGTCGGGGATCGGTTCCGCCTCGAAGACGTCCAGGGCCGCGCCGCCGATGGAATCTGCCTCCAGCGCCGCGACCAGCGCGTCGGTGTCGACCAGGCCGCCGCGGGCGGTGTTGACCAGGAGTGCGTCCTCGCCCATCGCGTCGAACGCGTCGGCGTCGAGCAGGTGATGGGTGTCCTCGCTGAGTCGAGCGTGGAGGGTGACCACGTCGGCGTTCGCGAGCAACTCCTCGAGCGTCGCCGGCTCGCACCCGTGGTCCCGGACCGTCTCGTCGTCGACGAACGGGTCGTAGGCGAGCAGGTCGGGGTCGAAGCCGGCCCAGCGCCGTCCGACGTTGCGCCCGACGTTACCGAAGCCGACGATGCCGACGGTGAGGTTCGTCACGTCCCGCGGGAGGCCGGCGGGGTCGAACGCGAGGTCCCACTCGCCTCGTCCGGTCGTCTCGACGAAGTGGGGGATCCGCCGGTGGGCCGCGAGCGCGAACGCGACGGCGTAGTCGGCGACGGCGTCGGCGTTGCGCCCCGGCGCGTGCAGCACCGTCACGCCGTGGTCGTGCGCGGCCTCGAGGTCGACGTTCTCGACGCCGCCCCGCGCGGCCGCGACGACCTCGAGGTCGTCGCCGCGTTCGAACACCGCCCGGGAGACCGGGGCCTTGTGGACGACGAGGAACTCGACGCCGTCGAGGCGCTCGGCGATGGCGCTCGCGTCGTAGTCGTTCGGACCGCGCGACTCCATGTCCATCGTGACGTCGCGGAACTCGGCCCCGGTGGCGTCGCCCCGCCAGTCCATCCGTTCGAGCGTGACGCCGTGGTCGGTGAGGCGGCTGGCGGACTCGGCCATCGCCTCGCTCGGTTGCTGGGGGTCGCCACACAGCAGACAGCGCCGGTCTGAGTCGGTCATTCGTCCGAACAACCGTCCCCTCGCTCAATAAACGTTCGTCTCCTTGCTCGCGTCCAGTCGCGCCCACGTCGGCCTGATCGCTGCGAGCGCCTCCTCGAACGTCGAGCGGCGCTCGCGGTACAGGGCGGCCGCGTCGGGGTCCGGGTCGTGGCGGCGCTCGATGGCGACCATCGCGTCGACGGCGCTGGCGACGTCCGGGTGGACGCCCGCGGCGAGTGCTCCGCAGATAGCCGCGCCGAGCGCGCCCGCTTCCTCGCCCGCCGGGACGCGCAGGGGTTCGTCCACGGCGGCCGCGAACACGTCGCTCCAGACTGCGCTGCGCGCGCCACCCCCGCCCAGACGCACGTCGCCGACCGCGCCGTCCGGGGTCAGGTCCGACAGCGCCGCGCTCTGTGAGAGCGCGACCCCCTCGTAGACCGCCCGGAGCATGTGGGCCTTCGTGTGGTCGGTCGTCAGCCCGTAGAACCCGCCTCTGTCGGTCGGATCGTCGGTCGACCCGTCGAGGTAGGGGTGAAAGAGGAGGCCGTCGGCGCCGGCCGGCACGTCGTCGGCCACGCGGTCGTACACGTCGTACTCGCTGCAGTCCTCCTCGGCGGCGCGGCGTCGCCACTCGTCGCCGACTTCGCTCGTGAACCAGTCCAGACAGACGGCCGCCGACCGGAGGCCCTTGTACCGGAGGTAGCCGTCGAGGTACCGCCGCGTCAGACCCGGCGGCGCGTCGTCTTCGCCTTCGTCAGATCGCGCTCCCGCGCTTGCTCCCGCTCCCGTCCCCATCCCGGGGTCGTCGAGGACGACGATGCTCTGGCCCCATGTCCCGACGATGAGGACGGCTTGTCCCGCCTCGTGAGCGCCGGTCCCCAGGGCGGTCGCGCCGACGTCGTGCAGGCCACCGGCGACCGGCGTACCGGCGGGCAGTCCCGTCTCGGCGGCGGCCGCCTCGGTCACCTGGCCGCGCGCCGCGCCGCTCGGGACTACTTCGGGGAGCACGTCCGGCGAGACCGACAGGCCGAGCGCGTCGAAGACGTCGCGGTCGTACTCGTCCTCGCCGGCGCGGGAGAAGACGCTGGCCTCCATCGCGTCGGTGCAGCGCCGCCCGGTCAGTCGGTAGCCGAGGTAGTCCTTGCAGAACAGCACGGTGTCGGTCCGGTCGAGGGCGTCGGGTTCGTGGCGGTCGAGCCATCCCAGCAGACTGAGCGGGTCGGCGCCGAAGGGCGCGTACCCGAGTCGCTCGCCCATTCGGTCCGCCGTGCCGTCCGCTTCCCACTCGTCGACGAGTCCCGCCGCCCTGCTGTCGGTGGACTTGATCGCCGGCCGGACCTGCCGGCCGTCGGCGTCGAGCAGGTAGAGCCCGTGGCCGTGCCCGGAGAGGCCGACGGCCGCGACGCGTTCGGGGTCCACTCCGTCGGCGGCCATCACCGCGCCGATGGCGTCGGCGACGGTCTCCCAGAGGTCGTCGAGCGCAACCTCGCGGTGACCCGTTTCGGGCCGGTCGGTCGGCGTCGCTCGACTCGCCGTGGCGACTGTCTCACCGTCTGCCCCGAACACCACCGCTGTGGTCGTCGTGAGGCCGGCGTCGACTCCGAGCAGCAGGTGGGTCACGACTCGCTCCCCGCCGCCCCGCCCCGCTGTCCGGAGCTGCCGGCGACGTCCGCCAGTTCGGCGTACACCGCGGCGATGCGGTCGCGCACGTCCTGGCCGACGACGCGCGGGTCGAACGTCGACTTCTCGGGCGACCAGTCGGTGTCGGCGAAGAAGGTCGCCCGGTCGTCCGCGACGCCCTCGGGCGGGACGATGGCGTCGGCGTTCGCCAGGTAGAACTCGCAGGCGGTGCGGGCGGCCTCGTACTGGTAGCGCGTGTTCGTGTTGAGTTTGCAGACGCCGGTCTCCATCAGCGCCGACACCTGCTCGGGCGTCAATCCCGAGGAGCCGTGGACGACCAGCGGCACGTCGAAGCCGTGGTCGCGCAGGGCCGCGTCGATGTCGTCGGCCAGGTCGACGCGCAGGTCGAGGTCGACGCCGGCCGAGACGCCGTGTTCGGTCCCTATCGAGACCGCGAGCAGGTCACAGCCCGTGCGGTCGACGAACTCCACGGCTTTCTCGGGGTCGGTGTAGAACGCCTCCTCGGTCGTCTCGCCGCTCTCCGTCCCGCGGATCGTGCCCAGCTCCGCCTCGACCAGCACGTCACGGTCGAGGGCAGCCGCGCGGTCGACCACGTCGGCCGTCCGCGCGACGTTCTCCTCGAACGGTGCCGCCGAGGCGTCGACCATGATCGAGTCGGGCGCATCCGACGCGAGCGCGGCGTCGAGCATCTCCGCGTCGTCGGCGTCGACGTGGTCGACGTTGAGAAAGGCCGACACGCCGCGGTCGTCGGCCAGCGCTCCGAGGTGGGCGTCGACGATCGACAGCCCGGCTGACACGTCGCCGTTCCCGAGGTACGCCGCGGTGTCGCGCTTGATCTGGAGCACCACGTCCGAGTCGGCGGCCGCGGCGCCGTCGAGCAGTCCCTGCATGATGTCGAGGGTCGTGATGTTGCTCGCGACGAAGCCGTAGGCCTCCCGTCTCGCGTCGGCGTAGACCTCCCTGAGCGTCCGCGCGCGATGGTGTGTCATACCTCTGTGTACACCTAACGGGGCAAAAGGGTTGGCGACGAGCGTAGGATTGGCGACAGGAATCGCAGTGGAAACAGTAAAGGCCCTGTGTGGGTACCTCTCGCACATGCGAATTGGACGGTTCCAGGCGGACGGAGAGTCGCGTATCGGTCGCTTCGAAGACGACGTCGTCCACGACGTCTCCAGCGAGTTCGAGGACTTCCGGGACGCGCTGACCCGACCCCACGACGCCGAAGGCGTCGACGGCGAGACGTTCGACCGCGAGGCGGTCACGCACCTCCCGCCGACCACAGAGCGCAACACGGTCTTCTGTGCGGCGCTGAACTACGAGGCCCACGCCGATGAGTCAGACATCGAGGTCCCGGAGTGGCCGCTGATCTTCACGAAACTGCCGCGGACGCTCGTCGGCCACCGGGAACCGATCTCGTATCACACCCGCGTGACCGAGGAGATCGACTACGAGGCTGAACTGGCCGCCGTCGTCGGCGAGCCCGCTCGGCACGTCGACCCTGACGAGGCCCTCGACTACGTCGCGGGGTACACACTCATCAACGACACGTCCGCCCGGGACCTCCAGCTCGGCCTGCAGGTCGATGGCGACGACCTGATCGACTGGTTCTCCGGCAAGGCGATGCAGCGCACGACGCCGGTCGGTCCGTACGTCGCCGTCGACGAGGTCGACGACCCCCAGGATCTGCACATCGCTTCGCGGGTCGACGGCGAGACGATGCAGGACGACGACACCGGGATGATGATCCGTTCGGTCGCCGAACTGGTCGCCTTCGTCTCCTCGCGCGTCCGCCTCGAACCCGGCGATGTCGTCGCGACCGGGACCCCGGAGGGCGTCGGCGCGTTCCAGGATATCCGGCTCCACCCGGGCGAGACCGTCGAGGTCGAGGTCGAGGAGATCGGCACGCTCGTCAACACCGTCGAGGAAGTCGACGAATAGGCCGCGTTCGCCCCGCGGCGCGCGGCCCGTCCCTTCGGAAAGATTTACGCGGGTCGTTTCCGAGTGTGTGCGTATGGTGCTCGATTCACATACGCACGCCTGGGGGCCGGCGAGCCGGGACCATCCCTGGGTCAACGGGCCGCTCCTCGACCGAATCGACGCGTTCGACGTCCACACGGTCTACACCGCCGACCGGCTGCTGGCGGACATGGACCGGGCCGGCGTCGACGAGGCGGTGGTCGTGGGCTACCCCATCTGCGAGTGGACGGACAACCACTACACGCGCCGTGTGGCCGCCGAGTACGACCGGCTCTACGGCATCGTCATGGTCGACCCGTTCGCCGACGACGCCGCCGACCACCTCCGGGAGTGCATGGCCGTCGACGGCGTGGTGGGCGTCCGGCTCGGTGCCGCCTGTCCGTACGACCGGATGTGGGAGACGTTCGACCCCGGCGTCACCTGGCTCCGTGACGCCATCGAGGAGACCGCGTTCTGGGAGGCGGCCGTCGAGACGGACGCCGCCGTCCAGATTCTCTGTGACCACTCGCAGCTCGACCAGGCGCTGGAACTCGTGGAGACGTATCCCGAGTTGACCTCCCTGTTCGACCACTTCGCCCACGCTGGCCCGGACACGCCGACCGACGAGGGCACGTTCGCCCGGTTCGCCGACCTGGCGGCGTACGACGGCGTCGCGGTCAAGGTTTCCGAGATCGCCCATCTGTCGGAGAGGGGCTTCCCCTACGCGGACGTGCACGACCACGTCCGGTGGTTCGTCGAGACGTTCGGTCCCGAACGAGTGATCTGGGGCTCGGACTACCCGAACGTCAGCGACGTCACCGACTATGCCGCCTCGCGCAACTGGCTCCGGCATGTCGACGGGCTGTCCGCCCGGGACCGCGAGTGGCTCACCGGGCGGTCCTTCCGCGAGCACGTCGGTCTCGACTGAGCTGGTAGTCGAGTGCTGCGGGATGGCCGGGGGCTTCGGCTACAAGGAGACGTACGACGACGTGAGCGTCGCCGTCGGGGACGAACTGCGTGAGCAGTTTCGGGCGGACAACGCGCGCGACAGGGCCGTCGTCGCGAGCGGGACGTCGTGTCTGGAGCAACTGGACGACCTGCTCGACCGTCCCACGAGGCATCCGGTGCAGTTGCTCTCGGCCCCGTCGGCCCGGCGGCGTACCGACCGTCGTCGTCTCCGAACCGACGATGTCGGACGGGCGAAACCGGACTCGGGTGACCTGTCGCGGAGGGTCGGTCGACTGGACTCGCCATTCGACGTCGACCGGTACTCCGCGTCACGGTGGTCCCGTCGGCCCCGTCTCTCCAGTCGTCCGACCTGCAGACAGTGATCCCACTCTTCGCTTCGTTCACCGTCTCAGCGGACGGTGTGGCCACCTGCCGTTCCGACGTCTGGTGGTCGCGCCTTCGTGTTCCAATGGGGTAGCTGTCGTGGAGTGTCCCT
The DNA here is from genome assembly GCF_058933135.1 of Halomicrobium sp. HArcel3. Taxonomy (NCBI): domain Archaea; kingdom Methanobacteriati; phylum Methanobacteriota; class Halobacteria; order Halobacteriales; family Haloarculaceae; genus Halomicrobium; species Halomicrobium sp. HArcel3. The sequence goes on from NZ_JBZYDN010000003.1 coordinate 160,958, forward strand.
GCTTCCGGGCCGCTTCCCGGCGCTCGTGACCCACGTCCGTCCAGTGCCGAAGCGTGACGATTGGTAACATGCTCCTAACTCGTCCGTCCGGCTACATCTCCGGTGATGCCGGAAACGAATACGACTCCCCCGGTGAACGTCATCTATCCTCTCTCAGGGTTTCTTTCACTTCGTTACCCGGATCTAACGAGCGACTGGACCTCCCTCCGATCGATTCGTCTCTTGTGGCGGGTCGTGCCCCGATAAGAATAACAGTATTAATATTGTTATCAAACCCGCGCCGACTGTCCGGCAACACCGGAAAATTCGCGGTCGATCGGCGATTCGAATCGTGATTCTGGTGGAAGGGACGCCCTAAGACCGGACTCCGATCCGGACACACCGGAAGGATTATTCCCGAGCACCGTGTACCCTCGTAGCATGACGACTACGGGTTCTCCGGTCCAGGCTGCGAAGACGACGTTCGAGATAATCGACACGCTCCGCGAGCTCGACGGGGCTGGCGTCTCGGAGCTCGCCGAGCGGCTCGGCATGCCGACCAGCACCATCCACGACCACCTGCGGACCCTGGAGAACGAGGAGTACCTCATCAACGACGACGGGACCTACCGGGTCGGTGCCCGGTTTCTGGAGCTGGGTGAACAGGCCCGCAACCGGATGAAGGTGTTCAAGGTCGCCCGGCCGGAGGTCGAGAGTCTCGCCGAGGAGACCGGCGAGCACGCCAACATGATGATCGAAGAGCACGGCCTCGGCGTGTTCCTCTACAAGGTCCGCGGGTCCGAAGCCGTCCAGCTCGACACCCACGCGGGCAAGCGCGTCCCGCTCCAGACGACGGCGATGGGGAAGTCCATCCTCGCCCACCGGCCGCGCGAGGAGGTCGAGGCCATCCTCGACCGGCACGGCCTCCCCGACGTCACTGACAACACCATCACCGACAGGGCGGAGCTGTTCGACGTCCTCGACCAGGTCCGCGAACGCGGCTACGCCTTCGACGACGAGGAGCGGGTCGACGGCATCCGCTGTGTCGCCGCGCCCATCACCGACGCCGACGACCGGGCCATCGCCGCCGTGAGCGTCTCCGGTCCGAAGAGCCGCATGCTCGGTGACTCCTTCACCGACGAGTTCCCGGACATGGTGCTCCGGAGCGCCAACGTCATCGAGGTCAACCTCACCTATTCGTAGCGCCCGGAAATCCGCACTGCCGGAACCGACCCGCCGACCGTTACAGTTCGACGACGTCGCCGCTCTCGGCCGACTCGTGGATCGCCTCGATGACGCGCATGTCCTGTAGTCCGTGGCGTCCGTCCGCGTGGATCTCCCCGCCGGTGAGGACGCGGTCGGCGAAGTAGTCGAACTCCTCTTCCATCTCGCGCTCGGCGTCGAAGGTGTCGTGGTCGATCGTGACCGTGACGTCGCCCCTGGAGAGCCGAAGCGTCACCTCGCCGTGGAAGGCGGGCTGGAACTCGATCTGGCCCTCCGTGCCGGTGATCTTCAGTTCGGTGTCCTCCTGGGCGTGCTGGCTGTCCGTCGTCACCATCTTCACGTCGTCCTCCAGCACGAGGATGGCGGCCGACCGCTCGTCCGGGACGTCCTGGAACGCCTCGTGGTGGGAACTCATCTGGGACTGTACCGCGACGGGGTCCCGGTCCAGCAGGTAGCGAGCGGTGTTGATCGAGTAGATGCCCAGATCCATTACCGAGGTGCCGTAGCCCGAGAGGTCGGGGTCGAGGCGCCACTGGTCGGGGTCGGGGATCATCTTCAGCAGCGGCTGGCTGTTGTTGCCGTGGACGGACACCGGGTCGCCGAGGAAGCCCTCGTCGATGAGTTCCTTCGCCCGCTGGACGGCGGGGTCGGTGTGCATCCGGTAGGCGACCATCAGCGGGACGTCCGCGTCCTCGCAGGCCTCGACCAGCCGCTCGGCCCGATCGACGGTCGACTCCATCGGCTTCTCGCAGATGACTGCCTTGTCGAGGTCGGCGGCCGTCTCCACGTACTCCAGGTGGTAGGCGTTGGGCGTTCCCACGTAGACGGCGTCGAACTCGTCGCTCGCTTCGCCGTCGTGGAACTCGTCGTAGCTGATGCCGTTTGCCACGTCGTTCTCGTCGGCGAGGCGTTCGGCCTTCTCCGTCGAACTGCTGACGAACGTCGTCACTTCACCCAGGTCCGACGATTCGATGGCCGGGAGGGCGACGTCCACCGTCCACCAGCCCAGGCCGAGCAGGGCGTACCTGACCGTGCCGTCGGTCGTCGTCTGCCACGCGCGTTCCTCGTAGCTGTCGATCCAGTCGAGCATTGACTCACGATACTGCGAGCGGGGAGTAAAAGCCTCGGGTGTCGGCGGTCGTCGCGTGTCAGAAGGGTGGTCGGTCCGCTCGGCGGATCAGGAACGCAGTTCGGAGACGTCGAAGACGGGCTTGCAGGTCCCGCCGCCGACGAACGTCTCGAAGGCCTCGTCGGCGTCGAGCAGCGAGAACCGGTCGTCGATGAACGTCTCTGCGTCGACGTCGCCGGTGTCGATCAGCCGGAGGGCGTTCTCGAAGTCCTGGTACATCGACGCGTAGGAACACTGGAGGTCGATCTCGGCGCGGACGAGCGGGGAGTACTCCATCGTGGTCTCGCCGGTCTGGCCGACGAGGACGATCTGGCCCCCTTTCCGGACCTCCTCGACGGCCGAGGGGAGCCCGGAGGGGTGGCCCGTCGTGTCGAAGACGACGTCGTAGCCGACGCCGTCGGTCAGGTCCTCGCGGTAGGCCTCCATGTCGTCCGTGGCGACGTTGATCGTCTCGAAGCCGAGTTCCTCGGCGAGCGGGAGGCGGTAGTCGGCGTCCTGGCCGACGCCGGAGACGACGACCTCGGCGCCCTGGGCCCGGGCGATTTGGGCGGTGAGCAGGCCGATCGGACCTGGGCCCTCGACGAGAGCGCGGTCGCCGGCGCGGACCCGCGAGTTCTCGATGACGGCGCGGGCGCCGATACTCGTCGGCTCGACCATGGCGGCGTGTTGCTGCTCGACGCCGTCGGGGATGGCGTGGAGGGCGTCCTCGGGGACGACGAGATACGGCTCGTAGGCGCCGTCGTGGTCGACGCCGGTGATGACGGCGTTCTGGCAGACGTTCGATTCGCCGATCTCACACTGGTAGCAGTCGCCACAGCCACGGATCGGCCGCTCGACGACGCGGTCGCCGACGCCGAACTTCGTGACGCCATCGCCGACTTCGACGACGCGCCCGGAGTACTCGTGGCCGATGACGGTCGGGAGGTTCATCCGCTCGAAGGCGGACTCGAACTCGTAGATTCCGGCGTCGCTCCCGCAGAGCCCGGCGTAGTCGACCTCGACGAGCGCCTCGTCCGGCCCGGGTTTCGGTCGGTCCCGATCGACGAGTTCCATTCCACCACGGCTCCGGCTGGTTTTCGCAAGCCCTCGCATAGCGGAATTTCGAGTGTGGTTCGTAATAAAGTGTTGGGTCGATCCCCCGCCCGCCGTCCGCATCCGGAAGCGTAATACGGCGAAGCTGTCATCGTGAACGCATGGTAGCCTACGAGCACACGCCGGTATCCGTCGAGGGCAAACGAGCCGTCGTCGTCGGCGGAACGAGCGGTATCGGGCAGGCCATCGCACTGGGATTCGCCTCGGAGGGCGCCGACGTCGTCGCCACCAGTCGGACCGAGGACGCCGTCGAGGAGACCGCCGACGCGATCGAGGACCTCGGGGCGAACACGGCCCGCGTCACCTGCGACGTCACCGACCGGGCGTCGCTGGACGAGGTCCGTGAGACGGCCGTCGACGCCTTCGGCGGCATCGACGTCGTCGTCGCCTCCCAGGGGGCCATCTCGCGGGCCTCGGTGCTGGGCATCGAGGACGAGGAGTGGGACTTCGTCACCGACGTGGCGCTGGACGGCGTCCGGAAGGTGACCCAGGCGATGGCGCCCGCGATGGACGAGGGCGGCTCCATCGTCAACATCTCCTCGATGGCCGCGCGGCTCTCGATGGCGAACCTGCCGGCCTACTCCGCGGCGAAAGGCGGCGTCGAAGCGTTCACCCGCGCGTCGGCGAAAGAACTGGCCCCCGAGATCAGGGTCAACGCCATCGCGCCCGGCTTCATCATCACGCCGCAGAACGCCGACACCTACGCCGAGGGGACCGAGAAACGGGCCGAGATCGACGAGCGCGCGCCGCTCGGCCGGGTGGCTGACCGCGAAGAGGTCGTCGGGGCGGCGATTTACCTCGGTAGCGACGCCGCCTCCTACGTGACGGGCGAGGTGCTCACCGTCGACGGCGGGTTCGGCGACAGCGCGTTCTGAGCCTCGAACGCCGCGGCTCGGCGGAGAGAGAACGGTTTTCAGAGGTCCTCGTCGACGTGGTCGGCCGCTTTCAGCGACAGCGCGGCGATCGTGAGGGTGGGGTTCATCGCCCCGCCGGTGGTGAACACGCTGCTGGAGGCGATGGAGAGGTTGTCCAGGTCGTGGGTCCGCAGGCGTTCGTCGACGACGCTCGTCTCGGGGTCGGCCCCCATCCGCGTCGTGCCCATCGGGTGACTGCCGGACAGCGGCCGTCGCGGGCTCGTCGACCAGGTGATGCGGGCGCCGGCCTCGTCCATGATATCCCGCTGGACCTCGAGCGCTCGCTCGCCGGTCCGGACGCCGTGGTCGCCGATCGACCACGCGACGTCCGGCACTGGGTTCCCGTGGTCGTCGGTCCGCGAGGTGTCCAGGGTGATGCGGCTCTCCGCGTCTGGGAGCTGTTCGACGAGGGCCTCGGTACCGACGTGCGTCCCGTACTCCCGCGAGACGGCATCGACGACCTCGTCGCCCCATGCGCCGTTCTCGAGGGCCAGTTCGACGGGCGAGGGGCCGGCGTAGTTGAGGAACGCGACGAAGAAACTGCCCGGCGTCGACTCTTCGTGGTCGTAGAACTGGTGGGTCGCCGCCGTCGAGAAGCCGACCTGGTGCTGTCGGGTCTCCTCGGAGACGACGCCCATCGTCATGTGCAGCAGGTGGTCCATGAAGTACCGGCCGACCGCGCCGGAGCTGTTTGCCAGGCCGTCGGGGTGCTGCTCCGACTCGGAGAGCAACAGGAGCCGCGGCGTCTCGACGGCGCCCCCCGCGAGGACGAACTGGCGCGCTTCCTGGCGGTGCTCGGTCCCGTCCGGCGTCGCGTAGACGGCCACCTCCACGCGCTCGCCCGCGTCGTCGTGTTCGAGGCGCTGGACGGGGACCCGATCCAGAACCCGGGCGCCCGCTTCCTCGGCCTTCCTGACGTGGACGTCGCCGCTGTACTTCGCCCCCGACGGACAGACCGGGTGGCAGGTGCCGTAGCCGACGCACTGGCTCCGGTCGTCGTAGGCCTCGCTGTTCCGGGCCTGCGGGATGGAGTGGGTCTCGATCCCCAGTTCCTCGCAGGCCGCCGACAGCATCGTGTCGGAGTGGCTCGGCGGGAACGCCGTCATCGGGAACGACTCCTCCCGCGGCGGGGCGAAGGGGTTGTCCTCGCCCCCGGCGACGCCCATCTCGCGCTCGGCCGCGGCGTAGTAGGGGCGGACGTCCTCGTAGGCGATGGGCCAGTCGTCGGCGAGGCCGTACCGCGAGTCCATCTCGAAGTCCTTCTCGTGGAACCGCGGCGTGTAGCCGATCCAGTGGAGCGTCGTCCCGCCGACGCCCTTCACCCGGACGTCGTTGAGCGGGTAGTTCAGGTCGCCGCTGGAGCGGAAGGCGTCGCGCTCCCCGCCCATCTCCCAGACGTCCGACTGGTCGAACGCCGGTCGCTGGTGGCGCTCCATTCGACGGATCCGCTCCTCGAAGGAGAAGCGCGGGCCCGCCTCCAGGACGACGACGTCGTGGCCACGCTCGGCCAGCGAGTGGGCGACGATACCGCCCGCGGGCCCGGCGCCGACGACGCAGACGTCGGCCAGGTCCGAGGGCTCGCGGTTTGCGGACCCGTTGGTCTCGGACCCCTGGTCGGTCGCGCTCATCGCTGTGCCCCCTGGTACGACTCGAGCCCGCCCGGGTGGCCCGGCGGGTTCTCGGTGCCGACGAGCTCCCCGCCCGTCGGCGAACTGAACAGCGCGTACAGCAGTTCGTTGACGAGGTAGAACCGGATCCGCTCCAGGTCCGACCCCGCTGGATCGGGTCTGACCCGGTCCAGGCCGACGTCGGTGAGCAGCCGGTCGCCCTGCTCGGGCGACAGCTCGCGGAAGTTCGACTCGAACTCCTCGCTCGCGTGGTCGTCCAGCACGGCGACGGCGTCCGCCATCCCGGTCCGATGGTCGTCGTCGTTCTCGATCCGGCCAGTGACGTACGTCCGGACGAACTCGGCCGCGTCGTCCACCTCGGACGGGTACAGTACCGGGGCGAGTGCGGTCGCCGTCTCGACGATGTCCTCGTGTGCGTCGTTCGTTGCACCCTCGTCGTCGTTCGATTCTGACCCCCGGTCGCGGTCACTCGCGACCAGGACCGCGCCGCCACCTGCCACGCCCGCCGCAGCCAGCGCTGCGATGGCGTCTCGCCGTGTCAGCTCCATAGCAGAGCCGTTCGACGGAGTCACAGTAATAAGTACGCATTGGGGCGGTCCCGGCGGCCAGGTGGCAACGGGGCAGCCTGTCGACCGGTCACGCCGACTCGATCCAGACCGTCATCGCGCCGGGGTCGCGATTGTCCCACGCGTAGTAGGGAACCGCTCTGACTGGCACGTCCTCGGTCTCGACGTCGTCGGTTGGCCGATAGAGCGCCCCGTCCCAGGCCTCAACGTCGCTGGCCAGGCCCGCCGCGTCGAGCGCGACGACCCCGCCGAGCAGATCGGGGTCGAACGAGGCCGTCACGTCGGCGTCGTCGGGCAGCGCGATGGCCTCCACCGGGACGTCGTGGTCCGCTTCCTCGAGGCAGTAGACGAGCGGGCCGCGCCGGAGCGCGACGCGACCCGCGTTCTCGCGGACTTTCGGGTGGGCGGACAGCGTCTCGACCGGTTGCGAGAACGAGAGTTCGAACCGGTCGCCGGCCGCCCACTCGCGGTCGACGGCGACGTAGCCGTCCTCGGCAGACGACGCGACCGTCTCGCCGTCGACCGTGCCCTCGACGTCTTCCGCCCAGGCCGGCACTCGGACGCGCAGTTCGAACTCGACGGGCTCGTCGTGGGTGAACTCGACCGCCGTCTCGCTCTCCCAGGGGTAGTCGGTGGACTGGGTGAACGACACGTCGTCGCCGTCGAGCGTCGTCGTCACGTCGCTGCCCACGAACTGGTTCACGTAGATGGCGCGGTCCCGCTCGGACCGGGCGTAGAGGTAGCGGCCGAGTGAGGCGAGCAGTCGTGCAGCGTTGGGCGGACAGCAGGCCACGTAGAACCACTCCTTCCGGTGGTGGTCGCCGTCGCTCTCCAGCGGATTGACGTAGAAAAAGCGGTCGCCGCTCTCGCCGATGCCCGAGAGGAAGCCGTTGTAGAGCGTGCGTTCGATCAGGTCGGCGTAGGTGGAGTCACCGGTGAGCTCGTGGAGCCGACGGTTCCAGAAGATGCTTCCGATGGCCGCACACGTCTCCGCGTAGGCGGTGTCGTTCGGAAGGTCGTAGTCTTCGGTGAACCCCTCGTGTTCGTGTTCGGACCCGATGCCGCCGGTGACGTAGCTCCGCTTCTCCGTCATGTTCCGCCACAGCCGCTGGACGGCGTCGAACAGGTCCGCGTCCTCGCGCTCCTGGAGCAGTGACGTCGCGGCGGTGTAGTAGTACATCGCCCGGACCGAGTGGCCTTCGACCGTGGTCTGGTCGCGTATCGGCAGGTGGTCTTGCGCGTAGCTCCCGTCGTACTCGCCGTCCACCAGGAAGTGCTCCCGCGCGACGTCGGCGGAGCGCTCGCCGTGGTGGACGAACTCGGCGCCGGCGATGTCGTCGATGTTCGCGAGTTCGTCGGCCAGCGGCGACGGATCCTGGCCCCGGACGTCGACGAAGTGCTGGGCCAGGTCGAGGTAGCGCTCCTCGTCGGTGACCCGGTACAGTTCGACGAGGGCGAGTTCGATCTCCTCGTGGCCGGGCACGCCGTCGTCGCCCTCGGGGCCGAATCGCCGGTCGACGTGGTCGGCGAACGCCGTCGCGACGTCGAGTAACGCGGTGTCCTCGGTCGCCCGGTAGTGGGCGACGGCGGCCTCGATGAGGTGGCCGGCACAGTACAGTTCGTGCATTACGGCCAGGTTCTCCCACCGGGCCTCGGGCTCCTCGAGCATGAAGTACGTGTTCAGGTAACCGTCGTCGGCCTGTGCGGCCGCGAGGAGGTCGATGACCTCGTCGACCCGGGCTTTCAGGTCCGGGTCGTCGCTCCTCGCGAGGACGTAGCTCGCCGCCTCGAGCCATTTGTAGGCGTCCGAGTCGACGAACATCGGTCCCTGGAAGCCGCCTTCCTTCTCGTCGGCGACCCGGCGGAAGTTCTCCAGGCAGCCGTGCTCGGCGAGCTGGTCGTACTGGTGTGCGATGGTCACGTCCCGGTTGGTCTCGAGACGGCGATTCCAGAACGCGTCGTCGATGGCGACGTCGCCGAGCGGCAGTGACTCGGCAGTCGCTTCTGGTCCGGCTGGCATCCCCTGAAACCAGGTCGGCGACCAACTAATAGCTGTCCCAGTGACGCCGTTGGAGACGCCTGAATCGGCCCCATTCCAGAGGTTTGTTACGCTGTCGAGCGTGTTCTGAACCGTCTATGACCGGCCCGCAGTATTCCGTCGGAGTGGCCGACGGCGAGACGGGACGGCGTTGGGACGGCTGCCGATGGTTCCCTCCTTCGCCTGGGACAAACCCCGAGCTCGGCCAGATGCAGGTCTGGACGCGGACGGAGTGACCCACGACTACTCGCTCTTTTTCGATCGGGTCACGGAATCGGAACCGGCGGCGGAAGAATGAGAACTGTCGTCGAAGGTCGTCCTCAGTCGTCGGCGACCGGCTGGGCGGTGCGCTGGCTCTCGGCGAGGATGTTCGTTCCGTCCTCGGGGTGGAAGAGGTGGACGTTCTCCTCGTCGAAGGCGATGAACACCTCCTTGTTCTCCTCGGGCTTGACGTCGCCGGGGACGCGGACGCGGCACTCGTCGTCGCCGACCTGGAAGTAGAGGTAGTTGTCGGAGCCGACGGGTTCGAGGACGTCGAGGTACGCGCTGACGTCGTTTCGACCGCTGCCGTCGGCGAGGTAGATGTCCTCTGGGCGGATGCCGAGGACGAGTTCGTCGCCCTCGCCGGCGTACTGGGTGACGTGGTCGACGGTCTCGGCGGAGAGTTCGTACTCGAAGTCCGGGCCGACGAGGCGCGACCCGTCGAACGTGACGTCGAAGGTGTTCATCGACGGGCTGCCGATGAAGTCCGCGACGAAGAGGTTGGCGGGGTGGTTGTATATCTCGTCGGGCGTCCCGACCTGCTGGATCTCGCCCATGTCGAAGATGGCGACGCGGTCGGACATGGTCATCGCCTCCTCCTGGTCGTGAGTGACGTAGATGATCGTCGTCCCCAGGTCCTCGTGGATGCGCTGGATCTCCGTCCGCATGTGCATGCGAAGCTTCGCGTCGAGGTTGGAGAGGGGCTCGTCCATCAGGAACACTTCGGGGTCCCGGACGATGGCGCGCCCGGTGGCGACGCGCTGTTGCTGGCCGCCGGAGAGGCTGCCGGGCTTCTTGTCGAGCTGCTGTGAGATACCCATCATGTCGGCGGCCTCCTCGACGCGGTCGTTGATCTCCTCCTTGCCCAGGTCCGTCGTCAGCTTCAGTCCGTACGCCATGTTCTTCCGCGCGGTCATGTGCGGGTACAGCGCGTAGTTCTGGAACACCATCGCCGTCCCACGGTCCTGTGGGCTGACGTCGTTGACCACGCGGTCGCCGATGCTGATCGTCCCGTCGGAGATACTCTCTAGCCCAGCGATCATCCGCAACAGGGTCGACTTCCCCGACCCCGAAGGACCGACGATGGTCATGAACTCGCCGTCCTTGATGTCGAGGTCGATGTCGTCGACAGCGAGGATATCGTTGCCGCCGTCGTCGTACACCTTCGACACGTTCTCGATGGTAACCTCACTCATGCCTCAATGATTGCCCAGACAGGGTAAAAACGTTTTCGTGTTTGGGAACTCTTGACCGGTATCTCTGGTATTAATTAGGGGACGTATTTGGCCGGTATGTATCCCCCCTGCTGTTCTGGTCGATCACCACCAGTCACGGACGAGAGGAGTGGGACATCGTTGCACGATTGTCCTGGTTAATATTACCATCTCCTCCACAATCCATGTTACAACCGCAGTAACCTTTATTATCATTAAGAACAACCCCGATAGTGATGCCAACAAATAGCAGTGGTAGTGGCAGTGGCTCTAGCAGTGAGTCGAATCGGCGAACGACGAAAGAGAGTCGCAGCCGTCGTCGGTTCCTCCAGGCAGCGGGTGCGACCGGTATCGCCGGTCTCGCCGGCTGTTTCGGACTCGGTGGCGGCGGCGACGGTGGCGACGGCGGCGACGGCGGCGGTGGTAACGGCGGCAGCACCGGCGGCAGCGGGGGCGGCGGCGACATCGAACTCTCGTACTGGACGCTGTTCGGTGGCGGCGACGGCGCGATCATGAAGGCGATGATCGACCAGTTCAACGAGGAACAACCGCTCGGCGACAACATCACGATCAATCGCCAACGGACCCCGTGGGACGAGCACTACGACCGGCTGTTCACCTCGATGACCGGTGGCGAGCCGCCGGACATGGCCATCTCGCACGCGTCCTACATCCGTCGGTTTCAGGACACGCTGATGACTATCGACGACTACGTCTCGACGGACGACTACGTCCAGTCTATCCTCGACGCGTGTGTCCTCGAGGACAGTCAGTACGCCGTTCCGCTCGATTCCCACCCGGTCGGACTGTACTACAACATGGACATCTTGAACGAGGCGGGCGTCGAGCCACCGTTCGAGAACTTCGGCGAGTTCGAGGAGGCCTGCAACGCGATTCTCGAGAACACCGACGCCATGCCGTTCAGCCCCGACCCCTACTGGGGTGGTGGCGGCGGCTTCCGCCAGTACTTCATGGCGCTCAATCAGCTCGGCGGCAGCCTCTTCAACGACGATCTCACGGAGGCCACCTTCGGCGACGAGGCCGGGACCGCGGCGCTCGAATACCTCGTGAGCATCTCCGGTGAACGCGGCTGGGACCAGGCGGACATCTCCGAGGACCGCGTCGCCCAGAGCTTCCGGAACGGAAACATCGCGATGACGGTCAACGGGACCTGGTACGTCAACGTCATGCGCGAACAGGAGTACGAGTGGGGCTTCCAGAAGCCGTACGTCGTCCCGAACGCGGAGCAACTGGCGACGACGGCCGACAGCCACACGATCATCGTTCCGCAAAAGTCCAACGCCAGCGAAGAGCGCCTCCAGGCCACCGTCGACGCGGCGGAGTGGATCGCCCAGGAGAACCCACAGTGGGGCTCCGAAGCCGGTCACCTGCCTGCCTACAACCCGATACTCAACGGCGACGAGCTCCGGGAGGCCGACATCTGGGACAAGACGCTGCAGGACTACATGGAGATGGCCCAGGACGACCAGCTCGCCTACTGGCCGCAGCTCCCGAACGCTGACCTGTACTCTGGCAGTAACTGGACGTGGCTGACCGACGCCTACTCCCAGAACACCCCGCCCGAGGACGCCATCCAGCAGGGCGTGGACACCTGGAACTCCCAGCTGCAGTGACAATACCGGTACACGCACACAATGTCTGTCACTGACCGATTCGACGGGATCAAGGGGGTGATCAGTTCCGACAGTCGCTCGCGGAAGGAGCTGATCGAGGGAATCCTGTTCTCGCTCCCCTACCTCGTCATCTTCGGCACGTTTCTGCTGTACCCCCTCGTGATGGGTGGGTACATGAGCCTGTTCGACTGGAACGCCATCGACCCGACTCAGTCGGTCTTCATTGGGCTCGAGAACTACCAGCAGCTCATGGGCGACGATGGCTTCTGGAACGCCCTGAAGAACACCGGCTACTTTGCGGTGCTCACCGTCCCGTCGATCCTCGTCGTCGCACTGGGTCTCGCACTCGGTGTCAACCGCGACATCAAGGGGAAGGGCCTGCTTCGGGCTATCTTCTTCAGCCCGTACATCCTGACCGTCTCGGTGACGGCGCTGGTCTGGATCGACCTGTACTCGACCCAGTACGGGATGATCAACCACTATCTGGGGATGATCATGGCGAATCCACCGCAGTGGCTCCAGACGAGACTCACTGCGATGCCCGCTATCGCGATGACGACCGTCTGGTGGCTCGTCGGGTTCAGCTTCGTCATCCTGCTGGCTGCCCGTCAGAGCGTGCCAGAATACCTCTACGAGGCGGCCCAGCTCGACGGCGCGGGCACCTGGCGGCAGTTCAGGGACGTCACCGTTCCCCAGATCCGCCACGCCATCTTCTTCGTCATCATCATCAACATCATCTGGGCGGCCCAGGTGTACGGCCAGCCGTACGTGATGACCTCGGGCGGTCCGGGCAAGACGACGGAGACGCTCGTCATGTACCTCTACCAGTCGGCGTTCAGCCAGCGAAACTTCGGCTACGCCGCCGCCATCGGGTACGTCCTGACGGGTATCCTCGTGCTGGTCTCCATCGCGAACTACTACTTCCTCGGAGGCGACAATGAGTGACTCATCAGCAACCGTAAACCGGTTTGAATCGTTCAGTGTCGGCGACGTCTCTATGCGGAGCGTCGGCGTCCACGTCGCCATGTACGGCGCAGCCTTGCTGTTCGTGCTGCCGTACCTGTACATGATCTCGACGTCCCTCCAGACCCAGCAGGAGGCCGTCTCCGAGGGGATGCACTGGATCCCCGACCCGATCACGTTCGCCGCGTTCACGAACCTGTTGACGGGGTCGCTGATCGTCCAGTGGGCGATCAACACCCTCATCATCGCGTCGGTGACGACGCTGCTCGTGTTGCTCGTCGACTCGATGATCGCGTTCGCGCTGACCAGGCTCGACTGGCCCGGCCAGCGCTACGTCCTCGGGCTCATCATCGCGAGCTTCATGGTCCCGGGCTTCGTCAACATCATCCCGCTGTACATCCTCATCGCCGACCTCGGGCTACTCAACAACTACGCCGCGGTGATCCTGCCGTTCGCGGCCGGGCCGCTCGGCGTGTTCCTCCTGGCCCAGTTCTTCAGGGACCTGCCACACGAACTCCAGGAGGCCGCACAGCTCGACGGCTTCTCGAACCTGCGGATCTACACGCACATCATCCTGCCGCTCTCGAAGTCGATCCTGACGGCGCTGGCGCTGTTCATCTTCGTCTGGAGCTGGAACCAGTTCCTCTGGCCCCTGATCGTGCTCCAGAGTGAGGCCGCCTACACGCTACCCATCGGGGTCGTCGTGCTCCAGGACAACTTCACCTACCAGCCGGCGGTGACGATGGCGTCGGCGCTGATCGCGTCCGGACCGCTGTTCATCCTGTTCCTGTTGCTGCAGGAACAGCTCATGTCCGCCGTCGAGATGCAAGGGGTAACCTAGTTAACGCCCCGCCCCATCCGTTCGCGTCATGAGGGACGCGGACTCGAAATCGGTCTATCGATCGTTTATCGCTGCGACCCGTTTTTTCTACGAGTACGGTCCGAGAATGGTACTGCTGAGCGTCGTCTGGTTCGTCTGCTCGCTCCCGCTGGTCACGATCGGCCCGGCGACGCTCGGGGCCTACGCCGCGGTCGTCTCGGTCCGGGAGACGTACAAATTCGACCGCGAGCACGTCGCCAGCGTCCTGAAGCGCCACGGCGTCTCGGCGATGCTCCTCTCCGGCGTCCCGCTCGTCCTCGGCGTCGTCTCAGTCCTGTACGTCCTGGAGTACTTCGCGAGTCCGTCGACGTTCCTGCTCGCCCTCTCGGTCGGATCGGCCTACGCCGGCGCGTACGCGGCGCTCGTCCTCGTGCCGACGTTCGTCGGCCTCGCCACCGGGGGCGACCTCGAAGCGTCGGTCCGGGGCGGGTTTCGCTGGACCAGCGCCAACGCCGTCGGCGCCGTCACGCTCGCGATGGCGACGCTCGTCGCCTTCCTCGTGACCGGCCTGCTGACCATCGCCTTCCCGCTCGTGTTCGCCGGCTTCGCGACGGCGTTTCACGTCCACGTCCTCCTCGACCCGCCCGAACACGAGCAGGCCGCCGAGCAGGACGAGACGATCTACGCCGGCGCCGACGGCGCCCGGGGCGCGAGCTGAGCAGTCTCGGTCGCCAGCTCACCCGGCGCCGAATCGCCCGTGACGGATCACGTGTGGCCAGAAATCCCGCCGCCGGACCGCCGTGACCGATTGTTTTATAATCCGGCTTGGATAGTATGTACCTGTATGACAGACGCGAACGTCACCGTCCACACAGAGGCGGCTATCGACCGCATCGAACCCGAACTGCACGGCCACTTCTCCGAGCACCTCGGGCGCTGTATCTACGACGGCATCTGGCACAGTCAGGACGCCGATGGTGACGGTTTCCGCGAAGACGTCATGACGCTGCTCTCGGACCTGGACATGCCCGTTCTCCGCTGGCCCGGCGGCTGTTTCGCCGACGACTATCAGTGGGAGGACGGCATCGGGCCCCGCGAGGACCGGCCCCGGCGGCGCAATCTCTTCTGGTCCCAGGACCGCTCTGAGGTCCCCGAAGAGCCCAACACGTTCGGCACCGACGAGTTCCTCGAGTACTGCGAACGCGTCGGGACCAAGCCGTACCTGGCGACCAACGTCGGCTCGGGCGACCCGCAGGAGGCGACCGACTGGGTCGAGTACGCCTGCTACGACGGCGACACCGAACTCGCGAACCGCCGACGCGAGAACGGTCGCGACGAACCCTACGACGTCCCCTACTGGGGCATCGGCAACGAGAACTGGGGCTGTGGCGGCCGCATGTCGCCCGAACAGTACGCTCGCGAGTACCGCCGGTTCGCCACCTACGTCGGATCGATGGACAACCTGATGCTCGACGAAGAGCTCGAACTCATCGCCTGCGGGTTCGAGGACCACGAGTGGAACCACCGCTTCATGGAGGAGGTCGGCAAGTCCAGCTGGGGCGTCGAGTACCCGCTCGACCACCTGACGCTGCACCACTACTACGGCCGGACGATGTCCGTCGCCGAGGCCGACGAGGACGACTACGACCAGTTCCTCGTCGAGGCCCTGGAGATGGACCACCACATCGAGCGCATCGCCTCCACCATCGACGCCTTCGCCTCGACGCGCGACATCGGCGTCATCATCGACGAGTGGGGCGCCTGGCACACCGAGGCCGTCGCCGAGAGCGGCCTCGAACAGCCCGGCACCGTCATCGACGCGCTGTCGGCGGCCGTCGTCCTCGACATCTTCAACGACCACGCCGACGTGATGACGATGTCCAACATCGCCCAGACCGTCAACGTCCTGCAGTGCCTGGTCGAGACGGAAGGCGACGAGGCCTGGGCCCGACCCACCTACCGCGTCTTCGACCTCTACGCCCCCCACAAGGGCAACGAGGCGGTCCAGACGTCCATCGACGCGCCCACGCGCGACGTCGGCGACGAGGAACTGCCCCTCGTCGGTGCGTCCGCGTCGGTCGACGACGACGGCGGCGTCTACGTCACGGCGACGAACATGGACACCCGCGGTACCCACACCGTCGAGATCGACCTCGTGGGTGACGCCGGGAGCGACGTCGACGCGAAGGTCCTCTTCGAGGGCCAGGAGCCCGACATGGTCGTCGACGCCGACAACGCCGACGAGTTCGCGGCCGACGACCTCGACGCTACCGTCGAGGACGGCGTCCTCACCGCCGAACTCGAACCGTCGACGGTCGCCGGTATCTCCATCCGGTAAGCCGGCCCACGGTCGTCGCTATTTTCCGTTCGTTTGCCGTTTTTTCGCACCCTTCGCCGTCTCTTTCGCGCCAGTTCGTCGTCCACCAGTGAACTGGAGCGGCCAGCACGCCAGCGACTCGCGGACCGACGGCACGTACCTTCAAGTGCCTCGTTACCGAGTTACAGACGACGCATGAACATCGACGTCAGCGACCGCGTCGCGCTCGTGACGGGCGCCGGACGCGGCAACGGAAACGCGATAGCCGAGGAACTCGCCGAGAACGGCGCCACCGTCGTCGTCAACGACCTCGAAGCGGGGCCGGCGGAATCCACAGCCGAATCGATCAGGGACGCCGGAGGTGCAGCCATCGCGCTGACTGCCGACGTCTCCGACAAGGAGGCCGTTGAGTCGATGGTGGCCGAGGCCGTCGACGAGGTGGGGACGATTGACATCCTGGTGAACAACGCCGGCGTCGGCCAGTCGGGCCCGTTCCTCTCGCGGGAGAGCGACGAGCTGTTCGAACTCAATCTCGACACGCACCTGTGGGGTTCCATCCACTGCACCGAGGCGGTCGTCGACGGCATGGTCGAGCAGGGGTACGGCAAGATCGTCAACATCACCTCCATCCACACGAAGAACGGCGTCGGCATGTCGCCGGAGTACGACGTCGGGAAGTTCAGCCTCCTCGGACTCACCAAGAGTCTCGCGCTCGAACTGGGCCGCGAGGGCGTCCGGGTCAACGCCGTCGCCCCCGGCTGGGTGGACACGCGGATGACCGAGGGATTCTCCGAGAAGACGACCGAGCAGATCGTCGACCTGAACCCACTGGACCGGTTCGCCCAGCCCGAGGAGATAGCCGACGCGGTGATGTTCCTGGCTTCGCCCGCGAGCGACTACGTCAACGGCCACGAACTCCGCGTCGACGGCGGACAGGTGCCCATCGACAGCTGGAAACACGACAATCGGTAGGGCGGACCGGTCGGGTCCGTCCTACAGCGCTCGCCGCAACGGCAACGATGGCATTTTGAGGGATGCCCGAGAAGGTACGGGAGAGCATGCCCCAGTTCGACGAGCAGCCGAGAGTAACGACTCGGCTCGACGGCGAGTGGTCGTTCCTGACCGACCCGGACGACGACGGCGAGGAGCGCGGCCTCCCGGATCCGGACGCGGAGTGGCCGACGGACGCGGAGACGGTGACCGTCCCCCACGCCTGGCAGGAGGACGAGACGTACCGCGAGTACACCGGGACGGCCTGGTACCGGACGACCGTGGAGTACGACGACCACCGCGACGGCGACCGAGTCTTCCTCCGGTTCGGCGCGGTCGACTACGAGGCCACGGTCTACGTCGCGGGCGAACAGGTCGGGACGAACCGCGACGGCTACCTCCCCTTCGAGGTGGAGGTCACCGACGCCATCTCGGCCGGAGAGAATGCCGTCGTCGTCGAAGTGACCGACCCTGAGAACCTCGACGAGATTCCCCACGGCAAGCAGGGCGAGCCGTGGTACACCCGTTCGAGCGGCATCTGGCAGTCGGTCACGTTCGAATCCCGGCCCGAGACGTTCGTCGCCGACGTGAAGGTGACCCCGGACCTCGACGACGACAGCGTTGTTCTCGACGTCGCCGTCGACGGCCCGAGCGACGGCGTCGAGGCGGCGGTGACGATTCTGCGAGACGGTGACGCGGTCGCGACGGCGGACGTCGCCGTCGAGAACGGCGAGGCCGAGTGCACGATCGCGCTCGACGACCCGGCCTACTGGACGCCCGAGGACCCCAATCTGTACGACGTCGCGGTCGAACTTCGGAGCGACGACGAGGGCGACGGAAGCGTCGTCGACCGCTACGAGGACTACTTCGGGATGCGCAGCGTCAGCGTCGACAGCGACCGCCTCTACCTCAACGGCGAGCCCCTGTACGTCCGCGGCGCGCTCGACCAGGCCTACTACCCGGACACGCTGTATCGCCCGTTCGAGGACGACCTCTTCGAGTACGAGATCCGGAAGGCGAAGGAATTGGGGTTCAACATGCTGCGCAAGCACATCAAGCCGGCCCACCCTGACTTCGTCGAGGCCGCGGACCGGCTGGGCATTCTCGTCTGGGAGGAACCGGCCAACCCCGACCTCTATACCGACCGCTCGAAGGAGGAAGTCAGGGACCAGATCCGGGGGCTGATCGACCGGGATTACAACAGCCCCAGCGTCGTGATCTGGAGCCTCTACAACGAGGAATGGGGCATCGGTCTCGACCAGGTGGACTACTCCGACCACGAGGGCCGGCTGTGGAACGACGAGGAGAAACAGGCCTACCTCACCGAGCTCTTCCACGAGACGAAGGAACTCGACCCCACCAGACCGATCTGCGACAACTCCGGGTGGGCCCACGTCGCCACCGACCTCAACGACTACCACGAGTACTTCGTCAGCCCGGACCGCCACGCGGCCTGGGAGGACGACCTCGACGACATCGTCGCGAACCCGGGGGACAACTACGCCGTCGAGAACACGCCCGCCGACGACGCGCCGATCCTGATCTCGGAGTTCGGCACCTGGGGGTTCCCCGACCTGCCGAAGCTCCGCGACCACTACGGCGGCGACCCGACGTGGTTTGCCCACGACTTCCTCGAGGACCCGCTCAAGCGTCCCGAGGGCGTCGACGACCGCTACGAGGCCACCGACCTGCCCGACGTCTTCGACGGCTACGACGACCTCGCCGAGGTGTGGCAGGCCCGCGAGTCGGCGTCGCTGAAGGGCGTCATCGAGGAGATGCGCACGCACGAGGGAATCGCTGGCTACGTCCTCACGGAGTTCTCCGACATCGAGTGGGAGTTCAACGGCGTCCTCGACTACCTGCGCGACCCCAAGTCCTTCGCCGACGAGTTCGCGACGGTCAACGGCGAGGTGCTGGTCGTCGTCGAACCCGAGCGCCACGTCGTCGCGCCGGGCGAGGAAGTCGCCGTCGACGTCCACGTCGTCAACGACACGACCGACGCGCTGGACGGCGTCCTCAGCTGGACGGGCGCGGGCGGTGAGGGCGGCCAGTCGGTCGCCATCGACGGCTTCGGCACGACGACGTACGAGTCGGTGCTCACCGTCGCCCCGTCGCTCGATACCGAGACGGGCCCCCACTCGGTCGAGGTGACGCTGGACACGGGGGACCGCGTGGTCTCGAACGCGGAACCGGTCGTCGTCGTGGCCCCGGAGTACGCGGGCGGGAAGACGGTGTACGCGACCGGCCCGGTCGGGGACTCCCTCGACGGCAACGGCGTCACGGTCACCGACGACCTGGCCGACGCCGACGTCGCCGTCGTCACCGACCTGGACGACGACGTCTCGGCGTTCGTCGAGCGCGGACACAGCGCCGTCGTCGTCCCGGAACCCGACGGCCGGATGGTCCCGAACGACCGCTTCGAGTACCGGAACCTGCCGGCCGGGGAGAGCTGGAACCTGGTCGCCTCGCTGCTCTACCAGGACAGCGACCTCGTCGCGGACCTCTGCCCGGACGCCCGCGTCGGCTGGGCCTTCGAGGATCTGTTCCCCCACGACCTGGTCGTCGACCTCGACGCCGCGGCCGACGACGTCCACGTAGGCTCCGTCGAGGGCTGGATCGCCAACTGGGGCAGCCCGCTCGTCACCCGCGAGCACGGCGACGGGACGCTCTGTTGCTGTACCTTCCGCGTGACCGACGCCTACGGCGACCACCCGACGGCGACGACGCTGGTCGACCGGCTCCTCCGGACGCTGTAGTCCGCGAAAGCGTTCAATTTCCGCTGCTTCCCTTTCGCACCGACGCCGCTACTTCCTGAGAACGTCCGGGAGCGTCAGCTCGGCTTCTATCCCCACCGCCTCGGCCGTCAGCGTCGGGAACTCGCCGGTGGTCGAGAGCACCTCGACCCCGTCCGCGGTGGCGAGCACGGTGTCCTCACTTTTGGCGCCCTGGACGGTCGGGTTCCAGGCGTAGGCCATCGGATTTTTGACCGGTGCCTCGTGGCCAGGGGTCGCCGTCCACTCTCGCGAGGCGTAGCCGAGCGCGCCGCCCTGGTGGTGGTTCTCCCACTCGTCCTCGTAGCCGAGTTCGTCGTAGGCAGTCTGGATAGCCTCGAAGACGTCGCCGGCGGTGCCGCCCTCGCTTCCCACCTGCCGAGTCGCCGCGGCGGCCGTCGCCGCGACGCGGCTAACGTCGGCGTGCCGGTCGCCGAGCCAGTCGGGCGCGTCGTCGAAGGCGACGGTGCGCGTGACCGCGGCGTTGCACCCGTGGCGAACGCCGACGACGGTCAGGACGGCGTAGCTCCCCACCTCGACGTCGGTCGGGGTGAAGTGCCGGTATCGCTGGAGGCGGTCCGCGCCGCCGACGAGGACCACGGGCGAGTCGATGCCGCGGCGCTGGAGCTGGTAGTGGAGTCGGGCCGCCAGTTCGCGCTCGGTGTCGGTCGGCGAGACGCCCTGCGTCACCTCCTCGACCGCTTCGGCCGTCTCTCGGCCGAGGTCGCGGTAGCGCTCGACGTCGTCGTCGGTCAGCGGCTGGGTGACGTCCGACCGGACGACTCGGTCGAAGCCGTCCCACGCGACGTCGGCCGCCGCGGGCGTCGCCGCAACGTCAGCGACTGCTTCTTCGACGCCGCGTTCGTGCCAGGGATGTTCGACGAGGCGGACGTCGGCGTCGACCTCCTCGTCGCGGAGTCGCTGGCCCTCGATGGACGACGTGACGACGGTCACCTCCTCGCCGTCGTAGCCAGCGGCCGCGACGCCGGCGGCCCCCTCGCGGGCGACGAGGTTGTCGCCGCCGGTGAGCCAGGCGAACATCGGCGGGGTCGCGAACCACACCGATCCGAGGTCGTTCGTCGCGAGATACGCGTCTAGCCGGTCGAGCTTGGCCTGTTCGGTCATGTGTTCGTCTCGATCTATTCATCTGCCCACCCCATCATAAAACCGGTCGCGTTCGTCCAGCACCGGACGCAAAAGAGCGTCTCGCAGTGACCGCCCGGTCGCTCAGACGTCGATGGCGTCGTCGATGCGCGCCCACTGGTCCTCGGAGAGCGACACGTCGACGGCGCCGAAGTTCTCGTCCAGCTGGTCGACGGTGCGGGCGCCGACGATGGGGACGCAGGTGAACCGCTCGTGGTCCATCAGCCAGCGCAGCGAGACCTGGGCCGGCGACGCGTCGACCTCGTCGGCGACCGCGCGGACCGCCTCGAGGACGTTCCACGCCGCTTCGGCGACGTAGTCGGACTCGAACTGCTGGTCGATCTCGGCGCGCGAACCGTCGGGGGCCTGGATCTCGCCGTCGACGCGCTCGTACTTGCCGGTGAGGAAGCCGCCGTGGAGCGGCGAGTACGGGCAGACAGCCAGGTCCTGTTCCTCGCAGACGTCGAGGTACTCCGCGATCGGTTCCACGTGTTCGGGCGGCTGGTCCAGGTCGTCGACGATGGGGTCACGGTACACCGCCGAGTACTCGGGCTGGGTGACGGTGAACGCCTCGTAGTTGTTGACGTCCGCTTTCCACAGCCCCTTCGTCAGCTTCCAGGCGTCACACGTCGAGATACCGATGTAGTGGACTTTCCCTTCCGAAACGAGGTCGTCGAGTGTCCGGAGCGTGCGTTCGATAGGCGTCCCGTCGTCGAAGCGGTGCAGGTAGAGGATGTCCAGGTAGTCCGTCCCGAGCCTGTCGAGCGAGCCCTCGACCTCGGCGCGGACGTTCTTCCGCGAGAGGTTCTCCTGGAAGCGCGAGACCTGCGACCAGTAACACTTCGAGGCGACGACGAAGTCCTCGCGGTCCCGCGCTTCGAGCCACTCGCCGATCCACTCCTCGCTGCGGCCCTCGCCGTAGCCGTTCGCGGTGTCGATGAAGTTGCCGCCGCGCTCCTCGACCGCGTCGAGCAACTCGTGGGCCTCCTCCCGGTCGGTCTCCATCACGCCGCTGTCCTCGTGTTCCATGCCGAACCGCCAGGTGCCGAAACAGATCGGTGAGACTTCCAGTCCGGTCGTGCCGAGTCTGACGTACTCCATGTGTTGTTAATCGGTGGTGGGGGGCTTAACGGATGTGGTCCGTCGCTCGCGGGTCGCCGGCGTGAGCCGGCACAGCGCCCGCGCCACGCGCTGGTCCACCGTTTCAGACGAACGACGGGCCCGCGACCGTCTCGTCTTCGGCGGTCTTCCAGGAGTGCTCGGGTTCCCAGCCGAGCAGGTCCGCGGCCTTCTCGGTCGAGTAGGCCGACTCGTCACTGGAGAGGTCACACTCTTCGGGCAGGTCGCCGTAGCCGGCCTCGATGGCCGTCGCCGTGTCTACGCCCAGGAAGTTGTCCGGGCCGAAGGCGTTGAACACCTCGTGACCCTCGACGTCGGCGTCGAGGGCGGCCTCGACGAGCGAGACGACGTCCCGGACGTCGATGTAGGACCAGAGGTTGCCGAACCGGTCGGCGCTCTCGAGGTCGAACTCCTCCCGGAAGGGCGTTATCGCGTACCGGCCGGGGTACTGGATCCACGACGGACGGATCGAGGCCACGGAGACGCCGAACCGGTTGGCGACGCGCTCGGCGGCCGCCTCGCCGGCCAGCTTCGACGTCTCGTAGCCGTTCCATGGCTCGACCGGATGGTCCTCGTCGACGGGGAGGTACTCGGGCAGCGTCGGCTCGGGCCAGTGGGTTCCGTACACCGTCTCGCTGGAGGCCCAGACGACGTCCGCGCCGGCCCGTCCCGCGGCCTCGAGCGCGTGGAACGTGCTCACCGCGTTGTTCTCGTAGACGTCTCCGCCGGGGTTGTTCTCCTCGTGCGGGATGTTGCCGAAGTGGACGACGGCGCTCGGGTCCGCGTCGAGGACCGTCTCCCAGATCGCACCCTGGTCGGTCAGGTCCAGCGCCTGGAAGCTGACGCCGTCGACGTCGGTCGTCTCCGGGAGCGTCAGGTCGACCGCGACGACGTCGTGGTCCTCCCTGAGTGCGTCCACGATCCAACTTCCCGATCCACCGAGCGCGCCGGTAACGACGATAGTGTCGGTCACGACCGGTTCTCGGTGCCCGTTCGGCATAATCCTTGGTTTCGGCCGCCGGTCTGCGAGCCCGGTTCCGGAGGGCGGCGCTCACCCCGGCAACCGGAACGCGAGGCTGTACATCGTCCCCGTCGACTCCTCGCCGATGGCGGCGACGAGCCGGTCGATTTCTGCCAGCAGCGGATCGCCCAGTGCGTCGGGCAGCGGCCGTGCACTGGCGCGGGCCGCGTTCGCGTGGGCTGCGACGTGGTTCGCGGTCCAGGGCACCGGGTCGAGCAGCGTCCGTTCGCGGTCGAATTCCCAGCCGTGGCCGGCCAGGAGACGACGGAGCGTCGCCGCGGGATAGAAGGTGAGCGCCGGGCGGCCGTCAGCGAGTTCCCGCGCGGCGTTCTCGACGGCGAAGAGGTCCCGCATCGCGGCGTCCTCGGGCAGGGGCTCGTAGTCGTCGACGACGAGGTGACAGCCCGGGGCGGCGATCCGGGTCAGCTCTTCGAGGACGTCGTCCAGGGTGGCCGGCGGGAGGACGTTACACAGGCCGTGGGCGGTGACGATCTCGACCGAATTGGTATCGAGCGGCGTCGCGACCAGGTCGGCGTCGAGGACCGCGACCCGGTCCGCGTGGTCCCGTCCGACCCGCTCCCGGACCGTTCGGGCGTGCTCGGCGTCGTTCGTCATCGCGTACACGCGGTCGGCGCCGTTGGCGAGCAGACCGGCGGTCGTCTTCCCGACGCCGGCGCCGGCTTCGAGACAGGTCGCCCCGTCGACGGGCCGGTCAGCGAGCGCCGCCGTCACCGTCCGAGGGACGTCCATCTCGGTCCCGTTCATAGTGGTGGTTGTAAGCCCGTACCGGCGTTCGACGGCACCGGCCACGTCGAACGCCGGTAAAAAGTTACAACCACCACTATCAGTGGTGGAGCTGTTCTGGGACGGGGCTGTCGTCGTGGCGAGCGCCCTCGACGAGTGAGCGCTGAGCGGCCTCGTCCATCGCCTCGTACCGGCTGGCCGCGTCGAGGGTCATCGCGACGAGCTTCGGGTCGCCCGGGTTGACGACGGTCGTCACGTCCTGCGAGGCAGCGAAGTCGAAGCGTTCGCGGGTCTCCTCGGGCGTGTCGACCGGCTCGTACCAGTTGGCGTACGGGCGGTCGCGCTCGGGCAGGTCGTCCGTCGAGGGCCACGACCCCTTGGCGAAGGCCTTGATGACGAGCGTGCCGATACCCTCCTTGTTGGCCCGATCGAGCACTGCCTGGTAGTCGTGGTCCTCGTCGTCCCTGCCGGCGACGACGGGGTTGAGCGGGAACATCAGCGTCTCCAGGTCGTCGATGCGGTCGATGGCGTCGAGGATGAGCTGCGGGTTCCCGTGGCTGGTGAGGCCGATGTGGTCGATGACGCCGTCGGCTTTCGCCTCTCGCATGGCTTCGAGAGCGCCGTCGTCGGCGGTGATGCGGTCGAGTTCCTCCTCGTACTCCAGCCCGTGGACCTGGTAGAGGTCGATGGTGTCGACGCCGAGCCGGTCCAGCGACGCCTCCATCTTCCGTTTGGTCCCCTCGTACCCTCGCTCCTGGGTCTTGCAGCCGAGGAAGATGTCGTCGCGGTACTGGCGGAGCTTCGGCCCCAGCTTCAGTTCCGCGTCGCCGTACGTCGGCGCGACGTCGAAGTGGTTGACGCCGTGGTCGAGGACGAGTTCGACCATCTGGTTGGCTCCCTCCTGTTCGAGCCAGTTCAGCGCGATGGTCCCAAACGTCATGACGGTGCTGTCGTGGCCGGTCTCGCCCAGTGGACGCGTTTCCATACGGGATAGTTGGTGCGGCCGCACATAACAGTTGGTGGACGGCGCAGTCGGTGGCCGGCCGCTGGCGAGGTGTAGTCGGCCGACTGACTGTGACTCTCTCCCAAACCTTTTTATAATATCCGTGAGAAGCCATTTGTACAGGCGACAACGTCGTCATCGTTCACGATGACGAGGCACAAGCACCCGAGTCAGTTTCCCAACAGTTGCCGTGATCCACCCGTCATCAGTGGTAGTTCGGGACGGCCCGGTCGCCTGTACCTGTCTGCCCGGCGCTACTTCGGAGGGTAGCGCTGTAGACTTCCACCCACCCCACCTTTCCTGACCGACCCCGAGTCGTCACTCCTCGAACGTCGCCGCGATGAACCCGTCGTCGACGGTGAGTATCTCGCCGGTCGTGTAGCTCGCCGCGTCGCTCGCGAGGTAGACGGCCGCGCCGACGATCTCTTCGGGCTTCCCGAGCCGTTCGCCCGTAGTCCGCTGGCGAATCGTCTCGAAACGGGGTTCCCCCTCGGTGTAGGTTCCCTCGGTCTGCTCGCTGCGGACGAATCCGGGTCGGACGGCGTTCACCCTGATCTCCGGACCGAGTTCGTCCGCGGCGACGCGGACGAGCGTGTCGAGGCCGCCCTTCGCCACGGAGTAGGCCGCCAGGTTCGGGATGGCTGTCTTCGCGGAGGCCGACGCCACGTGGACGATGGCGCCCTCGTCCATCTCGCGGGCGAATAGCTGTGTGGCCTGGTGGGCCCCCTTGAGGTGGACGTCGACGACGTCGTCCCACTGCGCCTCGGTGACGTCGAGGACCGACTCGCGGGCGATGTAGCTCGGGGCGTACACCAGCACGTCGACGCCGCCGAAGGCCTCGACGACGGCGTCGCGCAGGTCGACCAGGTCCTCGCGAACCGTGACGTCGCAGGTCTGTTCGATAGTCTCGGCGCCTCGTTCCCGGAGATCGGCCGCCGTTCGTTCGACGCGCTTGGGCGACCGGGACGTCGCGACGACGTCGGCGCCCTCCTCGGCGAACCCGAGCGCGATGGCGCGACCGATGCCGCTGGTCGCGCCGACCGCGACGACCGTCTTGCCGTCCGCTCCGATAGGCGTGTGAGTGTAATCTAGTGGCACACCGGCAATTCACGGGAGTCCGTGTTATGCCTTCCTCCGGTCACCGCCGGACCGACTCGAAGAAGTCGGTCCAGATCCCGTCCCGGTCTATCTCGCGGGCGACCCGGACGAACTGTCTGCCGGGGTCGCGGTTCCACGTCAGTTCGCTCGACAGCTCCGGGCTGTGGACCACGTCGGTGGGGACGAGGTCCGGGTCCCGGAGCCAGGCGACCGGGACCACGTCCCACTGGACGGTCGAGCGCACGGGACCGGGCCCCGCTCGCTCTTCGAAGTACGCCTCGGTGATCTCCACGAGGTACGACGAGAGCGCGCCGTCGTCGAGGTACTCCCGGAGTTCGGGGAGGGAGACCCGGAGGTGCTCGGCGACGTTGCGACAGGGGACGTGGACGAGCGGGACGCCGGAGTCGAAGAGGACGCGACTGGCGTGGACGTCCTGCCGGAGGTTGAACTCCTCGGCCGTGTGCCAGTCGTGGGGCGTCCCGCCGAGCCAGACGACGACCAGGTCTTCGAGGATTTCGGGCGCGCGGAGCAGCGCAGACGCGACGTTCGTCGGCGCGCCGATGGCGACGACGTAGAGCGGGTCGTCGCCCTCGTGACTGCGGGCGCGTTCGACGAGGTCCCGGGCGGCCGGACTGTCGACGGGTTCGGACGGGCCACCAAGGTACTCCGTCGACCCCTCGAAGACGCCGTTCGCGGGCTCTCGACCGACCCGGTCGACGACGCGCTGGATCTCCTCGTAGCTCTTCGCCATCCCGTCGCCGGGGCCCGACGAGCGGGCGTTGTGGAACGGCGCGGCGTAGACCGCCTCCACGTCGAGGCCCGTCGCCGAGAGGGCGTAAGCGAGGGCGAACTGGTCGTCTATCTCGTTGTACGCGTCGGTGTCGACGACGACCGACACGTCGCCGGCCGGGGGCGTGAGTGCGTCGAGTCGGTCGCTGGTGGATAGTGCTGGAAACGTCGGCATACCCGGTGTGACGGTGACCGGGATTGTAAAGCCACTCAGGTCTTCGGGTCGGCCAGCGCGTGGCTGGACCGTCGAGCCCCGTTGCCGCAGTGGCACCCTTTTAGACACCACGTCGCCTGGTACCGGACAGATGCTGGACGGAGCGCTCGCTGCCGTTCGTCGGATCCCCCGAGAGTCCGCGCTGGTCGTCGGTCTGATCAGCGGGTCGCAGTACGTCAACCACATGTACCTCGTCCTGCTGCCGCCGATACTCACGGTGCTCTCCGGGGAATTCGAGGTGTCGCTCGCGCTGCTGGGCGTCGCGCTGGGCGTCCAGGCACTGACGAACACCCTGTTCCAGCTGCCGTTCGGTCACCTCGCGGACCACTACGACCGGACCCTGGCCCTGGCGCTGTCCTCGTTCCTCGGTGCGGCGGGCGTCCTGGTGGTCGCAGGAGCCCCGACGTTCGAGTGGTTGGTCGTCGGCCAGGCCATCGTGGGAATCGGCGTCGCCGGCCACCACCCCGCCCACTACCCGTTGCTGACGGACGCGACGTCTGAGGCGGTCCGCGGGCGCGCGTTCTCGGTGTACAACGTCGGCGGGACGTTCGGGTTCGCGACGCCGCCGGTCGTCATCACCGCGATCATCGGCGTCCCCGGTCTCACCTGGCGCCACGCTATCGGCCTCATCGGGGTCGTGGGCCTGGCGTACGCAGTCCTCGTCACCGTCCTGTTCGCCCGCCGGGTCGACCGGTCGATCACCGGACCGAACGTCGCCGAATCCACCGGCTCCGCGAGCGCGGCCCACCGCGTCCGGTCGGAGCTCCGGTCGCTGGCGGCTGACCCCGCTATCCTCGTCCTCGCCGCGCTCGCGCTGGTCGCCTCGACGGCCAACTGGGGGCTGAGTTCCTACGCCGTCGTTTTCCTGACCGACACCTACGCGGTCTCGCTCGACCGGGCCAACCTCGCGCTGACGGGGCTGTTCCTCACCGGCGCGGTCGGCGTCCTCGTCGGCGGCTCCCTCACCGACCGCTTCTCGCCGGCGCCGGTCCTGCTGGGGAGCTTCGTCGGCCTGACTGCGCTCGTCGGGATCATCGCGACTGGGTACGTCCCGGCGCTCGCGGCCGTCGGCCTCTTCCTGCTCGTCGGCGCCGTCAGGAGCCTCGAGGGACCCGCCAGGGACACGCTGACCCAGCGACTCGCCGGGGAGGGCGCGGTCGGCAAGAGCTTCGCGATAATCACCATCGGCATCATGCTCGGCAGCGCCGTCGCCCCGCCGGTGTTCGGCTTCCTCATCGATCGCTTCGACGTGCAGGTCGCCTTCTTCGCCGTCGCCGCCGTCGCGGCGCTGGCGACGGCCCTGACCGCTGCCATCGTCTTCCGCCTGCAGGACGCGCCAGCGCCCGAACCCGTCGCCGGCGAGCAACAGTGACGTCGTCGGCCGCCCGTTTCCTGCTTCCGGCGATACCGGATAAATTCCAATCGAAACGGCGCTAGACGGTCTCTGTGGCAAATTTCGGCGCTTAGTTCCGAATTCCTCGCGAAATCCGAAATTCCGTCCGGCTATGACGGAAGGCTCAGTTTGCCGTAAACCCCTCGAAGAACGTTTCTCCGCCGAATCAGCAGCATCTGGGCCCGAATCCGACGAGAGTGCCCGGCCGTACCGTCCGCCAGTACCGGACGATCTCCGAAATTCGTGTGATGGAGTGACACGCTATCCTCTCGCGCCGCTCCATCCATCCGTCGTTGCACGTGGTCGGTGGGCTGACTACCGCGCGTCGCGGTCCTCGGCGTCGTTGAGCGCCCGCCAGTACTCGATCAACGCCGCGGCGTGGCCCTCGTTCTCGTCGACCCGGCGGACCGTCGCCTTGTACGCCTCGTGGACGACGGCCGCGAGCGGGAGCGCGGTGCCGTTCTCGCGGGCGACCTGGCGAGCGTAGCCGACGTCCTTGTGCCAGATGGCGAGCCCGCCGAGCCCCTGGATCGCCTGTTCGTACTCACTGGTGAAGTACCGGTCCCAGACGCCGAGTTCCAGGAACTCGTTGAGCGGCGACGGGTCGACGCCGTTGTCGCGACAGAACTCGACGACCTCGGCGTCGACGGCCTGCTGGCCCGCGTAGCGCAACTGGAGCGCGAGCTTGAACACCGTGGCGTCGCCGACGTCGCCGATGCGGACGTGGTCGTCGCAGATCGCGTCGAGGATCTCCCTCGCGGCGCCGTAGGCGGTTTCGGTCCCGCCGACCATCACGTGGTAGCCAGGCCGCGGCGAGCCCCCGGTGATTGGCGCCTCCACGAACTGGACGTCGCGGTCGCGACACAGTCGTTCGCAGGCGACGGACGTCTCCGGGAGCGTCGTCGTGGCGTCGACGAGGACCTGGCCCGCTTCGAGTCCCGCCAGCAGCCCGTCCTCGCCTTCCATCGTCGCCTCCACCTCGGGCGACCCGGGCAGCGCCATGACGACGGCGTCCGTCGTTCGCGCGAGCTCGGCCGGCGTGCCTGCGTGTGACGCGCCGCGCTTCGTCGCCGCCCGAACCTGTTCGTCGTCGACGTCGACGACCGACACGTCGTATCCCGCGTCGAGCAGTTCGTCGAGGAAC
Organism: Halomicrobium sp. HArcel3; assembly: GCF_058933135.1. NCBI lineage: Archaea > Methanobacteriati > Methanobacteriota > Halobacteria > Halobacteriales > Haloarculaceae > Halomicrobium > Halomicrobium sp. HArcel3. The sequence continues at coordinate 190,166 of NZ_JBZYDN010000003.1, forward strand.
AGCGAGCCGATGTATCCGACGCCGACGATGCCGATTGCCTTCATGTATCGCGTCTATCGTCGGCCGGCCGGACAAAAAGTGTCCCGACGGACTGTGTGTCGTCACTCTCACCAGCCCCACGTCGTCACTCGTCTGCCGCTGACCACCTGTACGAGGAAGCTGGACGAAAGAAATAACGGTTTTAATTTTGTTATTTGAGTGGGCTGGGGCATGTCCGTCGTCTCCGCCAGTCGGGTTCCCCAATTCTGAACAATCTCGTCGTCGAGACGTTCGGCAGGGCACGACTGGTCGCAGGTATCGACCACCATCGGGGTGCCGGTGAGCGATCCAGTAGTCGTTGTGTGGCGGCTCTGGTCCATCTGCTGGAACGCTCACCGGTGATCGACTGTACTCTGTGAGGCACCTGCTTCGCGAGCACCGACCTGAGTCGCGCACAAGGAGGGCCATTCTGAGACGCTGGATGCCGATCCGTTCAGGAAGAGGGAACGAGAGCGCAAACAGAACGAATATGACGAATATGGGACTGAGTCAGAAATAATCGCCAGCATGGTTGGATATATTGCTACTGATATGCTAGAATCGATGCATTTTCTGGGGTACTGTGTGGATGATCAGTTCTCTCGCCAACTTTCCGGTCGCCACGCAACGTATCGCGCCGGCGCCGTCTCGACTGTCGACGGTTGCCGTCCCTGATCGAGTCGTAGCCACGATTCCCGTCGGCCCACGCGGTTGGATCGACGCGGGTGCGACGCATACCCGGAAATCCGGTCCGACCCGGAGACGGAGCCCGGATCGGGCGCCGTATTGTTCAGCAAAGGTGAACAGTTGTGCGCAAAGCACTCGTCCGCGTCGAAGGCGACGGTGCGGGAGGAATGCTGGCCGTATCCGTCCCCGCGTTCCCTGCTCGTGCAAAAATCTGGACCACAAACACCGCGGGAGCGTTGTACCCGCGAGCCCACACTCGCTTCGCTCGCGTGGATGCCGAGCGCTCGCTGTGCTCGCGTCGGTTACTCGTTCTGTGCGTCGACGACGGCGACGCCCGCGAGGTTGACGACCACCTTTTTCCACTTCGGGTTCGCCTCCGGCGAACCGCTCGTGCAAAAATCTGGACCAAAAACACCGCGGGAGCGTTGCTCCCGCGAGCCCACACTCGCTGCGCTCGCGTGGATGCCGAGCGCTCGCTGTGCTCGCGGCGGTTACTCGTTCTGTGCGTCGACGACGGCGACGCCCGCGAGGTTGACGATGTCTTTCACTTCGTCGCCGCGCTGGAGGACGTGGACCGGCTTGTCCATGCCGACGAGCATCGGGCCGATGGCCTCGGCGCTGCCCAGTCGGTGGAGCAGTTTGTAGGCGATGTTGCCGGACTCCAGGTTCGGGAAGACGAGAACGTTCGCCGGGTCGTCCAGGTCCGAGAACTCGTAGGTTCCCTCGAGGATGTCCTCGACGACGGCCGTGTCGGCCTGCATCTCGCCGTCGACGGGGAACTCGACCGTCGGGTCGTTCCGGAGGCGGCTCGCGGCCTCGCGCGGCGCCCGCGTGGCGTCGGTGTCGACGCTGCCGAAGTTGGAGTACGACAGCAGCGCGGCCCGCGGTTCGACGTTGAAGCTCCGGGCGAGTTCGGCGGTGTGGCGGGTGATCTCTTCGAGGGCGTCCGCGTCGGGGTCGAAGTTCACCGTCGCGTCGGCGCAGAAGACGACGCGGTTCTTGAACGTCAGCATGTAGACGCCGGCGGCGTAGTTGGCGTCCGGCGCCGTCCCGATGACCTTCAGGGGCGGGCGGAGCGCGGAGGGGTAGTGGTGGGTCAGCCCCGTCAGCATCGCGTCGGCGTCGCCCATCTCGACCATCACGCTGCCGAGGTAGTTGCCGTCGCGGATCAGTTCGCCGGCCTCGCGTCGGGTGACGCCCTGGCGTTTGCGCAGGTCGTAGAGCCGGTCGGCGTAGGCGGCCAGTTCGCCCTCGCTGGGGTCGACCACGGTCGGTTCGAACTCGAGTCCGAGGCGGTCGATCGTTCTGGCGATGTCGTCGCCGTCGCCGATGAGGACGGGCTCGGCGATGCCCTGGTCCACGATCTGGGCGGCGGCGCGGATCATCTTCTCGTCGTCACCTTCCGCGAGGACGACGCGCTTGGGGTTGTTCTTGGCCTTGTTGAGGACGACGCGCATCATCTCGCGGGACTTGCCGAGGCGAGCCTCGAGTTCTTCGACGTACGCGTCCATGTCCAGATCCGTGTCGGTGCGGGCGACGCCGGAGTCGATGGCGGCCTCGGCGACCGCGGGGGTCACCTCGAACAGCACGCGGGGGTCCAGCGGTTTCGGGATGATGTAGTCGGGGCCGAACTGGAGCGGCTGGTCGCCGTACGCTTTGACGACGGCGTCCGGGACGTCCTCGCGAGCGAGTTCGGCGAGCGCTTCGGCGGCCGCCACTTTCATCTCCTCGTTGATCTCCGTCGCGCGGACGTCAAGCGCGCCGCGGAAGATGAACGGGAAGCCCAGCACGTTGTTGACCTGATTCGGGTAATCGGAGCGCCCGGTCGCCATGATGACGGTGTCGTCGCGGGCGTCTTTGGCGTCCTCGTAGGAGATCTCGGGGTCGGGATTGGCCATCGCGAAGATAGCGGGGTCGTCGGCCATCGACCGGACCATCTCCTGGTCGACGATGCCGCCGATGGAGAGGCCGACGAACACGTCCGCGCCCTCCATCGCGTCGGCCAGGTCTCCCTCGGGGATGTCGCGGGCGAACTCGGCCTTGAACTCGTTGAGCCCCTCGTGTTCGACCCGGTCGGTCGTGATGATCCCGCCGGAGTCACACATGACGATGTTGTCCTCGTCGACGCCGAGGCTCTCGTAGAACCGGGCGGAGGCGATGGCGCTGGCGCCCGCGCCGGAGAAGACGACGTCCAGGTCCGCGAGCTCCTTGTCGGCGATGCGGGCGGCGTTGACCAGCGCGGCCCCCGAGATGATGGCGGTGCCGTGCTGGTCGTCGTGGAACACCGGGATGTCCATCTCCTCGCTCAGGCGCCGTTCGATCTCGAAACACTCCGGCGCGGCGATGTCCTCGAGGTTGATCCCGCCGAAGGTGGGCTCCATCATCTCGATGGCCCCGATCATCGCGTCCGTGTCGTCGGTGTCCAGTTCCACGTCGAAGACGTCGATGTCGGCGAAGCGCTTGAACAGGACGCCCTTCCCCTCCATGACGGGTTTGGAGGCCTGGGCACCGATGTCGCCCAGCCCGAGGACGGCAGAGCCGTCGGAGACGACCCCGACGAGATTCCCCTTGGCCGTGTAGCTGAAGGCCTGTTCGGGGTCCTCGTCGATGTCGCGGCAGGGAGCGGCGACGCCCGGCGAGTACGCCAGCGAGAGGTCTCGCTGGGTGTTCGTGGGCTTGGTCGTCTCGATGGCTATCTTCCCCGGCGGGTCGGCGCGGTGATACTCCCGTGATTCGTCGTCGAGTCCCATGTTCGGTGTACGTGGAACTGCCTGTTAAAGGTCACTACAGCTATCGACGAGCGCGAATCCGACAGGCGGTGCTCGCCGGAGCGCCGACGTCGACTCCGGCCGACTGCTCGTAGTGTCGGTCGGAACGTTTCACCGACACTATCAGTCCGACCCGTGCGGGGGCACGTACTCGCAGTGGGGACACGTGACGCTTCCGTGTGTTCGCTGCATCGACTCCTGGCAGCGTGGACAGCTGGTCTCCATCTATTCGGGACCTCACGTCGACGATACTAAAACCTGTCTACGACGACTGTCGAATTTTCGGTCCCACGAAGGCAACAGGCTGAAGACAGTGCCACGCCGTCACGTGGCATGGACTACGCGAATCCCGTGCTTCCGGGCTGCCACCCGGACCCGACCGTCTGTCGCGCCGGCGAGGACTACTACCTCGCGACGAGCACGTTCGAGTACTTCCCCGGCGTCCCGCTGTACCACAGCGAGAACCTCGCCGACTGGGAGCCGGTCGGCCACGCACTCACGCGGGACGAACAGCTCCCGCTAGACGACGTCGACGCCTCGGAGGGCATCTTCGCCCCGACGCTGCGCCACCACGAGGGTACCTTCTACCTGGTGACGACGAACGTCGCCGCGGGCGGTCACTTCGTCGTGAGGGCCGAGGACCCCCGCGGCGAGTGGTCCGACCCGGTCTGGATCGACGCGCCCGGCTACGACCCGGACCTGTTCTGGGACGACGGCCAGGTCTACGTCACGTACGCGAACGACGACGCCATTCGACAGACGACGGTCGACCTCGAAACCGGCGAGACCGGTGAGACGGGCGACGCGGCGACGATCTGGGAGGGCCTGGACGACGCGTTCACCGAAGCTCCGCACCTCTACGAGGTCGAGGGGACCTACTACCTCCTCGCCGCGGAGGGCGGGACGCACGGGCAGCACATGGTCTCCGTGGCCCGGAGCGACGACCCGACCGGGCCGTTCGAGGACCACCCCGACAACCCGATATTCTCCCACCGCTCGCGCGTGATGCAACCCATCGCCGCGACGGGCCACGGCGACCTCGTGCAGGCCCACGACGGGTCGTGGTGGCTGACCTTCCTGGGCATCCGCCAGCAGGGCGAGCACGTCCCCTACCACCAGCTCGGCCGCGAGACGTTCCTGGCGCCCGTGACCTGGGAGACGGGCTGGCCCGTCGTCAACGGCGGCGACGTCGTCGAACTGGCGATGTCCGTCGACGACACCGACCTCGAAGCGACGGGTGATCGCGCGTGGACGCGGACGGTCGACCCGTTCGCGGACGCGACGGACACCGACGACCTCGGCCCGGAGTGGAACTACCGGCGCAACCCCGACCGCGAGCGCTACCGTATCGAGGGGGACGCCCTCGTGCTTTCCGGCGGCCCGGACACACTCGAGGACCCCCACGCGACGTTCGTCGGCCGACGCCAGCAACACCACGACTCCCGCGCCACGTGCCGACTCTCTTTCGACCCGGACCCGGGCGAGGAGGCCGGCCTGACGGCGCTGATGAACGAGGACCACCACTACGACGTCGCCGTCGTCGAACGCGAGGGCGAACGCCGCGCCCTCGCCCGTCTTCGCATCGGCCCGTCGACGGAGGAAGTGGCCGAAGTGTCGCTTCCGGACGGTCCCGTGACTCTCTCTATCGAGGCCTCGCCCCGGTCCTACGACCTGTTCGCCGGACCGACAGACGGCGCGCCCGCGAGTACCACGACGCTCGCGACGGCCGACGCCCGCTACCTCTCGACGGAGGTGGCGACTGGCTTTACGGGCGTCTACTTCGGCCTCTACGCGACGGGCGACGGCAGCGACTGCGAATCGGCCGCCCGATTCACCGACTTCGAGTACGGGCCGATGGAGTCGTAGCTCCCCCGCGACGAACGCGAGTTGAGATCGTTATATCACGAATCGTATAGTGTCACAAAATCTGAGACGATCGATTTTGGAAGAATATATTCACTCAGAATTGAATCAATATAGTGATCGGCCGGGCGGAGTATCCGACGAAGCCGGGTGATTTCCGCGGTCTGCCCCTCGATCGTTCGTATCTGCCGTGATAACTGGATCCGACAGTCCGAGAGAACGAACCCGTGAATGTTAGATGAATGAGGTACCTTCGTTCCCGACCCGTCGGACGTGCACCGATGACGAGGGATGCGGGCCGAGGCACTCGACGGGGAGGACCTCCCGGTCACCGTTGTCGGGGACCCTGGGACAACCTTCGGCGTCGATGTCGACGTCGATGCCGCCTCTGCCAGACTCGCCGCCGCGGAAACTGAGTACCGCTCCGGCTGGAATCCGGCGGACTCGGCCGTCCTGACCGGATCTGTGGGTACAGAGAAGTAGCGCGACTGTCGTCGCGGTCGCCGCCGCATAGTGGTGGTTGTAACTTTGACCGTCGTTCGACGGAATCGGCTACGTCGAACGCCGGTAAGCGCTTACAACCACCACTATCAGACGACAGTGACGTCGTTCTCGAGGGTTCCGATCTTCTCGAGGTCGATGCTGACGTGGTCGTCTTCCTGGAGCGTGAACGACTCGTCGGGGACGATGGCGGTGCCGGTCAGCAGGACGGCCAGTTCGGGGACGGCGTTGTGGCGGTTGTAGTAGGAGACCAGGTCCTCGCAGGTCTGGGCCATGTTCGCCGTCGTGGTCGAGCCCTCGAACACCTGCTCGCCGTCGCGCTCGATGGTCATCGACATCTCCAGGTCGTGGGGGTCGCCGACGCCCGCCGCGGAGGTGACGCAGGGGCCGATGGAGCAACAGCGGTCGTAGATCTTCGCCTGCGGGAGGTAGAGCGGGTTCTCGCCCTCGATGGAGCGACTGGACATGTCGTTCCCGATGGTGTAGCCCACGACGTCGCCGCGGTAGAGAACGACGGCGAGTTCCGGCTCCGGAACGTCCCACTCGGAGTCTTCGCGGATCCCCACGCGGTCGTTCGGCCCGACGGTGCGGTTCGGCGTCGCCTTGAAGAAGATTTCCGGGCGCTCGCTGTTGTACACCTCGCGGTACATGTCGGGCATCGCGCTCTCGGCCTCGCGGGCCTCCTCGCTGATCTGGTAGGTGACGCCCGCGGCCCAGACCTCACTGGGCGCGACAGGTGCGGCGATATCGCTCTCCAGGGTGTCGACGTCGATCTCGTCGGCGTTCTCGACGAGCTGGTCGGTCACCTCGTCGATAGTCCGGTCGGTGATACTCGCGGCGCGAACGAGGTCGAGAAAGGAAGTGAGTTCGGCCTTCGCACTGGTCAGATCGTAGGCGGTGTCGGCCGTTCGGACCGCGAGACGCGGGGAGCCGTCGGCCGCGACGCGATAGTATTTCATGCACCTTGGAAAATCCCCTCCGTGTAAATAGTGTTATCGCATCTCAGGGACGGCGAGCCGGTCAGTTTCGACGTTCGTCCAATGACGGTTCGTCGGCCGCCTGTTCCATGAGCCCCTTCATGTACCCCACGGCGAACAACCGGCCCATGTCGGTGTAGCCGGCGTGGGCCTCGTCGCGGTCGTCCTCGCCGACCATCTTCGGGACGTGGTCCGGCCGGATGGGTCCGTCGAAGCCCGCCGCCTCGTAGGCCCGCATCGTCGCCAGCATGTCCGTGGGGCCGTCGTCCTGCCACGTCTCGACGAAGGAGTCGGGGGTCCCCTCGACGTCGCGGAAGTGGACGAAGTGGATGTCGTCGGCCAGCCGGTCGATGGCTGCCGGGACGTCCTCGCCCATCGCCGCGAAGTTCCCCTGGCAGAAGGTGACGCCGTGGTTCGGGCTCGGGTGCATGTCGAGGATGCGCTCGAAGTTCTCGAGTGACGTCACGAGCCGCGGCACGCCTCGCACCGGCGAAATCGGTGGGTCGTCGGGATGCAGCGCGAGTTTGACTCCGGCCTCCTCGGCAACGGGGACGACCTCGTCGAGGAAGTACTGGAGATTCTCCCACAGTTCCTCCTCGGTGATGCCGGCCTCGGGATGGGGGCCCGCGCCCTCCATGTCCGCGTGGTCGTATCCCGTCGTCAGCGAGTCACCGCGCAGGGGGATGGAGTCCGACGTTCTGGGGACGCCCACCGGCAACTCCGTCCACACCCAGCAGTACACCTCGATGCCGAGTTCGCCCATGTTCCGCAGGAGCTGCTTCACCGTCGCGATCTCCTCGTCGCGGCCCTCCTTACCCAGCACCGTCTGCTCCATCGGCGGCCGGTCCTCGACGACGTCCAGCGAGAGGCCGTGGTCCTCGAACCGGTTCTTCGTGCGCACGAGGGAGTCGTACTCCCACCACTCCTCTTCGCCCCAGAACCGGACCACCGCCGTGTCGATTCCCAGTTGCTTCGCCAGCGTCCAGCGCCTGTCCGGCCGCGGCGGCAGCATGACCGTCGTGTTCATGGAGCGGGGTTGGGTCTAGCTCGGCAATATACCTTCGGCATGCATTGTGATGGCGGATGTCCTGGAAACTGCGACGGCACTACTGGAACCAACAACAGCCCGAAAGCCCCCTCGCGCTCGTCGGCTACGAACCCGCTGCGCGCGGCCTTCGGCCGTGCTTGCAGGTTCTCGCTCGACGACCGCTCGGCCCCTTTCAGTCCCGCCCCGTGGATCAGCCGACCGGGCGGGACTGAAAGGGGCCGGGTGCTGGATCCGGCCCGGACGACGCAAGCACCGGAGCGAACGGAGTGAGCGAGGAGCGCAGCGAGTCCCGGCCGGTCCAGCACCCGGGGGCTTTCGGGCTGTTGTTGGGCCCTGTTCCGTTCGCTGTTCTCCCGGAACATCATCGAACGATGCCTAGGGAAACTTTGATGCCCAGATCAGCCAATTCCACTGATATGAGCTTCCTCGACGACGACTATCTCCTCGAATCCGACGCAGCACGGGACCTCTACCAGTCCATCGCCGACCTCCCCGTGGTCGACCCGCACAACCACATCGACCTGGCGGAAGTCGTCGAGAACGAGCACTGGAGCGACGTCTGGGAGGTCGAGGGCGCGACCGACCACTACGTCTGGCAGCTGATGCGCAAGCGCGGCGTACTCGAGGAGAAAATCACTGGCGACGCGAGCAACCGGAAGAAGTGGCACGCCCTCGCCGAGGTCTTTCCCGACCTGGCGGGCAACCCGACCTACGAGTGGGTCCACCTCGACCTGAAGCGCCGCTTCGGCATTGAGAAGACGATCAACGCCGAGACGGCCGACGAGATCTGGGCGGAGACGAAGGAACAGCTCCAGTCCGACGCGATGCGGCCCCAGCAGGTGCTCCGTGACATGGACGTCGAAGTACTCTGTAGCAGCGACGACCCGACAGATCAGCTCGAATACCACGAGCGCGCCGAAGACGAGGTCGACGGCGTGGACGTCCGTCCGACCTGGCGGCCGGACCGGGCGCTGAAGATCGAGACCGACGCGTGGGACGCCTTCGTCGCCGAACTCGACGACGCGACCGAGCCCGACGTCTCCGACTTGGTCGGCTTCCGCGCCGCGCTCCGGGAGACCCACCAGTACTTCGCCGACCACGGCTGCGTCGCCTGCGACGTCGGCACCGGGACGGACCCCATCTCGCGGCCCGTCAGCGACGACCGGGCGGCTGGCATCTACGAACGTGCGCGCCGCGGGGAGAACATTTCAGAGCGCGAGGTCCGCGACTGGAAGGCCTACGTCCTGGAGTTCGTCGGCGAACTGAACGCCGAGCGGGAGTGGGTCACCCAGCTCCACGTCGGCGCCGTGCGGAGCTATCGCCAGTCGCTGTACGACGAACTCGGGCCGAACGCCGGCGGCGACGTCTCGACGCAGGACGTCGACGTCGTCGAAGGACTGGACTACTTCCTCGACCGCTTCGACGGCGAGTTCGAGGTGGTCCTCTACGTGCTCGACCCGAGTCACTACTACGGCGTCGGCACAGTCGCCCGCGCGTACCCGAACGTGAGCATCGGGCCGGCCTGGTGGTTCAACGACAGCCCCTACGGGATGGAGGACCAGCTGGAGTACGCCGCCTCCGTCGACCTGCTGGCCAACCACGCCGGGATGGTGAGCGACTCGCGGAAGCTGGTCTCCTACGGCTCGCGCTTCGAGATGTTCCGGCGGACGCTCGCCAACGTCGTCGGCCGGATGGTCGAGCGCGGCCAGATTCCGGAGGGCAACGCCGAGCGACTGGTCAGGCACGTCGCCTACGACCGACCCCGGGAGCTGTACGGGTTCTGATACTGGTGGTTGTAAGCCCGTATCGGCGTTCGACGTGGCCGGTGCCGTCGAACGCCGGTGCAAAGTTACAACCACCAGTATGAGCCGGCCAGCGGCCGATTCACTCGCTCGGGCGCTGGCGCTCTCCACCGCCCGTCGCGGGCAGATGGCTACACTTTTTGCGGTCCACAGGAACTCCAGAATATGGCAATCGAGGACTACCTCGCGACGTTCACCGAACGGGACTGGCAGGAACTGGACTCGGGGACGCTCCGCGTCGCAATGGTCGGACTGGGCTGGTGGACGATGGAGGAGGCGATGCCGGCGGTGGAAGACTCCGAGTTCTGCGAGACGACGGCCGTCGTCAGCGGGAGCGAGGACAAGGCCGCTCGCGTGCGCGACGAGAACGAGACGGTGGAGGTCGCGCTGACCTACGACGAGCTGATCGACGGCGAGGCCGTCGACTCCTACGACGCCCTCTACGTCTGCACGCCCAACGCCTACCACAAGGAGTACGTCGAGGCCGCCGCCGAACACGACAAGGCCGTCCTCTGCGAGAAGCCCCTGGAGGCGACCGTCGAGCGCGCCGAGGAGCTCGTCGCCGCCGCCGAGGACATCCCGCTGATGACCGCCTACCGGATGCAGACCGACCCCGACGTCCGGCGGATGCGCGAACTGATCCGCGAGGGGGCCATCGGCGAGCCTGTCGCCGTCGAGGGGCACATGACCCAGACGATGCTGGACGTCGTCTCGGACGACGTGGACCAGTGGCGCGTGAACCCCGACAAGGCGGGCTACGGCGCGACGGTCATGGACCTGGGAATCTACCCGCTCAACACCGCGCGGTTCGTCCTCGACGCCGAACCCGTCGCGGCCACGGCGATGATGCGCAGTGAGCACCAGGCGTTCTCGAAGGTTCCGGACGAGCACGCCAGCTTCACCGTCGAGTACGCCGACGGGACGACTGCGGCGTATACCGCGAGCCAGAACGCACAGCTCTCGGGCCGCTTCAGCGTCATCGGCACCGAGGGCGAACTGACCATCGAGCCCATCTTCCTCGGCCAGACGCCCCAGACGCTGACGCTCCGGCGGGGCGACCGAACGGTGGAGATCGACTCCGGTCGTCGCGACATGATGGGCAGCGAGATGACCGAGGAGTTCGACTACTTCGCCGACCGCGTCCTCCGCGAGGAACCCATCGGCCCCGACGGCGAGCACGGACTGGACGACATGTACGCGCTGAAGGCGATTTACGACGCTGCAGAGACCGGCGAACGCGTGACGGTCGAGTAGCGACCGCCCGACCCCGAATCTCCCCGTTCGCGCTCCGCGTCGTACCGCCGTTCAGGTGGCGTAACCATCGCCGGAGACGCGGAATCCGGCCGCTACTTCAGAACCTTTACTATACTCGCTCGGCATCGTCGGAGTAGGATGGTAGACCACGCCAAGCTCCGTGATCCGAACGCGGAGTACACGATGCGCGACCTCTCCTCGGAGACGATGGGACTCACGAACAGCCGCGGCGACGCGCGTGACGTCGAGATCACCGACGTCCAGACGACGATGGTCGACGGGAACTACCCGTGGATTCTCGTCCGCGTCTACACCGACGCCGGCGTCGTGGGCACCGGTGAGTCCTACTGGGGCGGCGGCGACACGGCTATCATCGAGCGGATGAAGCCCTTCGTCGTCGGCGAGAACCCGCTGGACATCGACCGGCTCTACGAGCACCTCATTCAGAAGATGTCCGGTGAGGGCTCCATCTCCGGCAAGACGATCTCCGCCATCTCCGGCATCGAGATCGCACTCCACGACGTCGCTGGCAAGCTCCTCGACGTGCCGGCCTACCAGCTCGTCGGCGGCAAGTACCGCGACGAGGTCCGCGTCTACTGTGACCTCCACACCGAAGACGAGGCCAACCCGGTGGCCTGTGCCGACGAAGGTGAGCGCGTCGTCGAGGACCTGGGCTACGACGCCATCAAGTTCGATCTCGACGTTCCCTCCGGTCACGAGAAGGACCGGGCCAACCGCCACCTCCGCAACCCCGAGATCGACCACAAGGTCGAGATCGTGAAGGAGGTCACGGAGCGCGTCGGCGACCGCGCCGACGTCGCCTTCGACTGCCACTGGTCGTTCACTGGCGGCTCGGCCAAGCGACTCGCCGAGGCCCTCGAACCGTACGACGTCTGGTGGCTCGAGGACCCCGTCCCGCCGGAGAACCACGACGTCCAGGAGAACGTCACGAAGTCCACGACGACGCCCATCGCCGTCGGTGAGAACGTCTACCGCAAGTACGGCCAGCGCACGCTGCTCGAACCGCAGGCCGTCGACATCATCGCGCCCGACCTGCCCCGCGTCGGTGGCATGCGCGAGACCCGAAAGATCGCCGACCTCGCGGAGATGTACTACATCCCCGTCGCCATGCACAACGTCTCTTCCCCCATCGGGACGATGGCCTCGGCGCAGGTCGCCACGGCCATCCCGAACTCGCTCGCGCTCGAGTACCACTCTTACCAGCTCGGCTGGTGGGAGGACCTGGTCGAGGAGGACAACCTCATCGAGAACGGCCGCATGGAGATCCCCGAAGAGCCCGGTCTCGGCCTGACGCTCAATCTCGACGCCGTCGAGGAGCACATGGTCGAGGGCGAGACGCTGTTCGACGAGGCGTAGCTTCGTCGAGCCAGCAAATCTTTGATTTGCGTTGTTCGACGAGGCGTAAGCCGACGTCGTGCTCGCCGGAGCTTGCTCCGGCGGCGTTCGACGAGGAGTGAAACGACTCGTCGAGCTCGACGGGCGAGCGTAGCGAGTCCGTCGGTGTTCGACGAAGCGTAGCGAAGCTTCTTCGAGCCAGAATCTTTTCGATTTCAGGCGTTCGACGAGGCGTAGGCTGGTCGCTCTGTGAGCGACCAGCTATACAGCGAACGGTGAACGGAGTGGCCCGTGCGAGCACGAGCGACCCGGGAAGATAAGCCGCCGTTTCGTACCGTTTCTCTGGCGGTCCGGTCTCCGACAGAACGACGGTGAGTGCTCGTCCCGATCGACGCCTGACGTCGGACCAGACCGGGAGGTTGCCGTCGAGCCGCTCACTCGTCGCGCATCCACGAACGTGTCGGCCGAAGCTATCGGTCGAGGAACAGCATGTCGCGCGAACCGGCGGCTGGATCTATACGACTCGATCAGGGAGGATCGGCACAAGATTTCGGCACTAGCGTGGGGAAACCAACGGCGAGCGAAGCACGGTCCACGAACCGGGTACCAGGGAGTCGTCAAATTGAGGGGGCGTCGTTCGCCGAGTAACTGGCGTCTAACGGTGGACAATCTCTGCTGATAAAGCCCTGCTGTAAGGTACGATGGCCATTTTCGCTTTCAGTAGTTTTATTATGACTCCTGTAGGCCATTACAGTGGATCATGGCAGCTGATAACACAAAATATCGTTCCTTAGTAGACCGCAGACGGTTTGTGGAGCTAGTTGGCGTTTCAGGCGCCGCGGCCCTCGCGGGCTGTGACAGTGGTGGCGACGGTGGCGACGGTGGCGACGGAAACGAGACGAGCGGCGACGGCGACGATGGCGGTGCGAGTGGCGTCATCGACAAGACCCACGTCAGCGCACTGCAGACGAACCCCACCGAAGACACGATCAACCGACACCACACGCAGAACGCCTCCGAGCCTGCCTCGCGACTGGCGTTCGACCGATACGCAGCGTACTCTTTCGAAAGCGGCGAGTTCCAGCTCGAGGCGCTCGACGACTGGGAGTTCGACGGGAAGACGGTCACCCTGACGTTCCGCGACGACCTCACCTGGTCCGACGGGAGCCAGGTCACCACCACGGACATCGACACCCAGTTCCAGCTTCAGAAGAAGACCGGTAGCGCCATCTGGGGCTACGTCGAGAGCACGGAGGTCATCGACGACCTGACCTACCAGCTGAACCTCTCGGGCGAGACGAACCCGCAGATGGTCAAGTTCCAGCTGTCGAACATGTGGGTCTCCACGCCGGCCTCCGTGTTCGAGCAGTTCCTCGACCAGGACGCCTCCGAAGTCCAGACCTGGGTGTGGGAGGACAGCGACGAGGACGTCCTCGTGAGCGGTCCGTTCAAGTACGTCGACCGGAGCCAGCAGGAGTGGAACTTCGAGCGCAACCCCGAGTTCCGCGACGCGGACAACATCAACTTCAGCGACTGGCAGTTCGACGCCTACCAGGAAGCGAGCGTCCCCCAGCAGGACTTCACTGCGGGCGGCGGCCGCTTCGACAGTTCCTGGAGCGCGTTCGCGCCGCCGGAGACGGTCGAAGGGTATCAGGACCACGTCGTCGAGATCCGGTCCATCCTGGCCAAGTGGGGCTACGGGACCGTCTTCAACCACGACAGCGATATCTTCGGCGACCGCGCGGTCCGACAGGCAATCGCCTACGTCATCAACCGCGAGGAGCTCGTCGAGAACGCGGGCCCGCGAACGAAGTTCCCGGCGAGCGTCCCCTGTGGGATCGCGCCGAAGAACATCGACCAGTGGCTCGGTGACCAGAAGGGCAACTTCAACGACTACGGCGTCGGCGAGAGCGACACCGAGTCGGCGACGCAGGTCCTCGAGGACGCGGGCTACTCGAAGTCCGGCGGCACCTGGCAGTCTCCCGACGGCGAGGCCCTCAGCGCCGAGTACCTCACGCCGGCGGGCTGGTCCGACTTCACGACGATGACCAACACCATCGTCGACCGGCTCGGCGACTTCGGTATCGACCTGACGGTCGCGACTGCACCGACGAGCGACTGGCAGGGTCGGATCATCGACTCCAACTTCGACATCGCCGCGTTCTACTGGCTGCCGGGCCAGGCGCGTTCGACGTTCCCCTACTTCCCGCTGCGCCACCAGCTGGCGTTCGACGCGATGGACGGTGGGCACAACTACCCGGCCGAGGAAGAGCAGACCATCCCCGCGATGAGCGGCGACGGCGAGACGACGATCAACCCCCTCCAGAAGGTCGAGGAGATCGCGACGGTCCCGACCAACGAGGAGGCGATGCCGATCGTCCAGGAAGCGGCCTGGCACAACAACGTCGACCTGCCGTTCCTCTCGCTGGTCTCCAAGTTCGAGCAGTCCTGGCTGACCAACGACGAGTGGGACATCGTCGAGGAAGGCGACCCGGACCGTGCCGTCAAGTGGCCGCCGTTCTGGCTGCCCCGGAAGGGCAAGCTGACGGCCCAGGAGTAATCGGGTAACCGGACCCGTATTCGAATCGCTCCACATCTTTCGATACAATCCGTCACACCTTAGAGAGAGCACGTTAAAAATCAATACCAGACGCATGGTCAACTACTACGTCCGACGAACTGCCCGGGTGTTCGCCACCGTCTTCGCCGTGATGTCGGTGACGTTCGGGTTGATCCGTCTCCTGCCGGGAGGCCCGTACTCGCAGCTGCGCGCGCAGTTGCTCCGATCAGGGGTCCCTGCGGAGCAGGTCAACCAGCAGATCGAGAACCTGCAGAACATCCGCCCTGACGCACCGCTGTGGGAACAGTACATCAACTATATGGTCTCGGTCCTCCAGCTGAATCTCGGTCAGTCCATCAGCAAGGGGGATCCGGTCGTCGAGATCCTCGCCCAGGCCGCGCCCTGGACGATCTTCATCGTGGTGGTCTCCACCGTCCTGATGTTCGCCTTCGGGATCGTCCTCGGGGCGCTCCAGGCGTACAAGGAGGGCTCGAAGTTCGACGGGATCGTCTCGACGTTCTCTATGGCGGGGATGTCTATCCCGTTCTACGTCATCGCGATCCTGGCTCTGCTGGTCTTCTCCTACCGGCTCGGCTGGTTCCCGCCGTCGGGGACCGCCGATTCGAGCATCGACAACTACTGGAGCCTGGCGTTCTTCGTGAGCGTCCTCAAACACGCCGCGTTACCGGTCTTCGCGTACACGATTACCGGGATCGGTTCCCAGGCGCTGGCGATGCGCGGGAACAGCATCCAGGTGCTCGGGCAGGACTTCGTCGAGGTGGCGCGACTCCGCGGCCTCTCCGACACCCGCATCTCGACTCGCTACGTCGCCCGGAACGCCATCCTGCCGATGTACACCGGCTTCCTGCTCCTGCTCGGCTTCCGGCTGGGCGGGACCATCATCCTGGAGTACATCTTCAACTACCCCGGGCTCGGCTACTACATGCTCGAGGGTCTCAACGGCAACGACTACCCGCTGATGATGGGCACGTTCCTGGTCATCACCGTCGCACTCGTCGTCGGCGTCTACATCGCAGACCTGACCTACAGCAAAATCGACCCACGTATCAGCGCAGGTGATTCCCGTGAAGCATACTGAAACAGACGCACCGGCGGACGGATTCGACTGGCACGCAGAGAGCTCCGACGTCGAACTGACTCGCGGCGAGCGGTTCTGGGAGTTCTACGAGCACCGGGTCTACCAGCCCATGCTCATCGCGTGGTCCGACCTCCGGACGCGCATCGGGCTGGTGGTCATCACGTTCTACTTGCTGCTCGCGCTGATCGGCGAACTCGGGCTCTGGCGGGCACCGTCGACGAGCCAGGCGCCGCGTCTGCTCGGTATGTTCGAGAACATGGCGTACCCGCTGGGAACGACCTCCGCGGGCGTCGACCTGACCGCGGCCATCATCCACTCGACGTCGGACATCCTGCTGATGGTCCTGGCGGGCGGCGTCTGGGCGACCGGCGTCGCGCTCCTGGTCGGGGTGTTCGCGGGCTACAAGGGCGGCATGATCGACAACATCCTGATGTCGGTCTCCGACTTCTTCATGGCCATCCCCGGCCTCCCGCTCGTGATCATCCTCGCGATCACGTTCAGCCCGGAGAACCCCATCTTCGTCGGGGTTATCCTGACGATCAACTACTGGGCCGGACTCGGCCGTTCGCTTCGCTCGCAGGTCCTGACGATCCGCGAGGACAGCTACGTCGAGGCCTCCCGGACGATGGGCGTCAGCACCTGGCAGATCATGGTGAAGGACATCATCCCGAACCTGATGCCGTACGTGACCGTGAACTTCGTGTTCGCGGCCCGGTACACCATCTTCGCTTCGGTCGGGCTGTACTTCCTCGGCGTGTTGCCCTACTCGACGCAGACGTGGGGTGTCACGCTCGCACGAGCGCAGGCCAACGGCGCGCTGTTCGTTCCCGACGCGGCCCACTGGCTCATCGCACCGATGATCGCCATCGTCGGCCTCGCACTGGGCCTCATCCTGCTCGGGCAGGGGATGGACAAGGTGTTCAACCCCCGCGTCCGGACCCGCCTCGCCGGCGAGTCCGAGACGACCGAGGAAGGTGAAGACGACTCGATCACCGGCGGCACGCTCTAACTGTCGGGAACGCAACTGCGGCCATCTTTTCTCTCCTCTCTCGATTCGCGAGTGACTACAGCACCGTGAGCGCCACGTCGCTGCGACGAGGACTCCGGGCCACTGCCAGGGGGGACGTGGCGAACCGGGAAGTTCAATAGTGACGGCCGAAACCTCCGAACGTGCCGAACGGATCGAAGTTCGTCGAGCTCGTCTGTCAACAGCGAGAACAGATCCCGCTCGCGATGACCGTCATCATCACGATGGCGCTGTTGCTCTTGCTGTCGGCGCTGTTCGTCTCGCCGGGAGACGAGGCCTTTCCGATACTCGTCCTCGACTTCGCGCTGATCGGCTTCTCGTTGCTGTTCTTCGGTGGGACCTACTGGTACTGTATCAAGCGCGGGATGGAGGAGTGAGGGCTCGAATCGCGTTGCGAGGGGGCCTTCCGTGCGGACTCGCCGGGTACTGTCGCGGCTACTGGTTCTCGAGGAACGTCGCCGTGTCTTCGACCAGCTCGCTGACGTCCTCGTCGTCCGTCGAATCGGCCAGGTCGCGGAGCGGTTCGACGGCGCGGTCGTCGCCGAGCACGCCGAGCGCGCGGACGGCGCGGACGTACACTCGCTGGTCGTCGTGGTCGAGCGCGTCGACGAACTGGTCGTAGGCCGGCGCGATGGCGTCGGGGTGAGCCTCGCCGACTTCGGTAAGCGTCTCGACGGCCAGCCCAGCGATCGACGGGTCGTCGTGGTCGACTAGGGCGACCAGTTCGTCCACGTGGTCCGTGAACGCAGCGGGCTCGACTTCGGCGGCGGCGACGAGGACGTTCGCGACGGTTCCCTGTGCCTGGAGTTGCATGCCGTGTTCCTGTTGCTCGTGAGCGACGATGCTCTGGCGGGTGTCCGGGTTGTCGACCATGTCGACGCCGTCGCTCGGTTCGAAGGATCCCGGGTGTTCGCGGAGAATGGGGAGGAGCCGGTCGACTTCCGAGGCCGCCGCGGCCGGCTGTTCGACGACGACCTTGGACAGGAGCTGGGCGCCGATCAGCGTGACTGCGTTGACCTCGTGGGTGGCCAGCGTGACGATCTCGGAGACGCTGTCGGTGAGCTCGCCCGGGTGTTCCGTGGCGAAGCTGAGCAGCACCGTTCCGGCCTGCTGGGCGACCGAGACGCTGTCGTCTTCGAGCAGGGCGACCAGATCGTCCAGGAGTGGCTGGAGGGCGCTGGGATCCTCCTGGACGACCAGTTTACAGGTTCGCGTTCCATCCTGGCGGGTGGTCGGTTTCTCGGCCCGGAGTGCCTCGCGGATCTGGGCGACGTCTCGCTCACTCAGCTCGCCTGACTCCGGATCGACGTCCCCGACCGGGACGGACGTGTCGTTACTCATTGCGAGTGGGATCGGTTTCGAGCGGCATATACGTGTGGATACGAGCGGCGGCCGGCGCCAGCAGGACGCGGCCGTGTCCATAGCTTTACGTCGGCCCACGGGCATCTCAACGTCATGCTCGACGCTGATTACGACGAGTGCTGGCTCCGGTATCCGCGGGTCGACGACGCCGACCGCCGCGAGTCCTACGCCAGACGATGTCTGCACGTCTACGCCGGGGAGACCTCCCCCCAGCACGGGGCGATCCGCGACGAACTGCGCGAGGGTATCGAGGGGATGCTCGGCAGCGAGCCCCACCTCTGGCAGCATCCGCCGCGGTCGGCCGACGGCTTCCTCGTCGTCGGTCAGCCCGACCTGATGGAGGTCGTCGCCGACTCCGTCGACGCGGGCATGGTCCGCTCGCTCGACGACGACGGCTACCACCTCCGCTCGACGACGTGGGAGGGCGCCGAGGTCACGGTGGTCACGGCGCCGACCGACCGGGGGCTCGTCTACGGGACCTTCCACCTCCTCCGCCTGATGGCGACGGGCGAACCCATCGACGACCTGGACGTCGTCGAGGAGCCCCGTAACGCGGAGCGGCTGATCAACCAGTGGGACGAACCGTTCCGCGGCACGGTCGAGCGGGGCTACGGCGGCGAGTCCATCTTCAAGTGGGAACACCTGCCGGACCTGCGCGAACGGTACTTCGACTACGCGCGCCTGCTCGCCTCGGTCGGTATCAACGGCGTCGTCCTGAACGACGTCAACACGACGCGGCCCGAGCGGCCCGGGGACCTGGCGGGCACCGGCGAGTTCGAGGGCGTCGACCTGCTCGACGAGCAACACCTCCCGAAGGTGGCGGCGCTGGCCGCGGTGTTCCGGCGGTACGGCATCCGGACGTACCTCTCGGTGAACTACGCCTCACCGATGTTCGTGGGCGGCCTCGACACCGCCGACCCGCTGGACGACGCGGTCGAGGCCTGGTGGGCCGAGAAGGTCGCGGAAGTGTACGACCTGATCCCCGACTTCGGCGGCTTCCTCGTCAAGGCCGACTCCGAGGGTCAGCCCGGCCCATACGACTACGACCGGAGTCACGCCGAGGGGGCCAACGTCCTCGGCCGGGCGTTCGAACCGTACGACGGACGCGTCTTCTGGCGGGCGTTCGTCTACTCGGACCACGACGACCGCGCGGTCCAGGCCCACGCCATCTTCGAACCCCAGGACGGCGACTTCCACGAGAAGGTCACTGTCCAGGTGAAGAACGGTCCCATCGACTTCCAGCCCAGAGAGCCCGTCTCGACGCTGTTCGGCGACATGCCGGAGACCCACCTCGCCTGCGAACTCCAGATCACCCAGGAGTACACCGGCCAGGGTGTCCACGTCTGCTCGCACGTCCCGCTCTGGGAGGAGTTCTTCGCGTTCGACACCCACGCCGACGGCCAGGGAACGCCAGTTACGGAGACGTTCGCCGGCACGGACGGCGAGGGCATCGCCGGCGTCGGCAACGTCGGCGAGGACGGCAACTGGTTCGGGAACTACCTCTCGGGGGTCAACCTCTACGGCTTCGGCCGACTGGCCTGGGACCCCACGCTCGACGGCGAGTCGGTCACCGAGGAGTGGGTCCGGCTGACGTTCGGCGACGACCCCGAGGTGGTCGAGACCGTGGTCGGGATCCTCCAGGACTCCTGGGAGGCTACCATCGATTACGAGACGGGCGGCCTCGGCCTCATCCACATGATGTACAACGGCGAGGCGCGCCTGGAGAACCACTACGATCCGGCCCCGGCGGAGTGGCCCGGATACACCGGCGCGACGGAGGAGGGGATCGGCTACGACCGGAGTTCCAGCGGCAGTGACTACGTCGACCAGTTCGCCGACCCTGTGGCCGAGCGGTACGACGATCCCGGAACCTGTCCGCGGGAACTCTTGCTGTTCTTCCACCACCTCCCCTGGGACCACGAACTCGACGACGGGCGGACGGTCGTCCAGACGCTGTACGACAACTGCTTCGCCGGCGTCGAGGAGGTAAAACGACTCCGCGAGCAGTGGCGGTCGCTGGAGGGGAGCATCGACGAGCAGCGCTATCGACACGTCGCCGAACGCTTCGACGAACAGGTGGTACAGGCCGAGCGCTGGCGCGACACGCTCGTCGAGTACTTCTACGACTACTCGGGAGTCGCGGACGAACGCGGCCGCGTCCCGCTGGTGAACTGATTCGCGTGAGACGAGCCGGGGCCCGCCCGTCGGCGCGGGCGGCGGTCGTTCGGTTCGGCCGGGGTCTCCTGATTTCCACTGTGTCCGACAGACGGGGGCAATTTTAACTCCCGTTCCAGTATGTATTAGGTGGTTACTTACCGGAGGGCAACTACTTTATAATCCGCAATTAACGATCTTACCGGGTGCTTAAGATGGAAAGAGAATTTGACGATGTGGGAAGTCATCGACGGACGTTTTTGCAATCACTCGCGGCGCTCGGCGTACTCGGCGGCACCGGGACGGTGGGCAGCGCTGTCGCACAGGTCGAGGGCGCGGACGAATACCACAACACGCTCCTGGGCGATTTACAAGAGAACCACGAACTCCCGCAGGGGGAGTTCGTTTACGGACTGACAGAGCAGGACGTCGTCGACGCCTTCTCGTTCTCCGGCGCGGGGAGCGGGTCGACGTCGACGTTCGAGGTCAGCGATTCGGACGTCCCGATCACGCAGGCCGTCCGCGTCGACGTCAACGAGGAACCGAGCAACAACTGGGATTACTCCTACCAGGGGTACGTCACCGACCGGTCGTTCAGCGCCGGTGACGTTCTCCTGGGCGTCGCGTACGTCCGGAGCGACACGGACGGCGCCGAGACCCAGGCGGGCTTCAAGTATCGGTACCAGGACTCCGAGGGAAGCACGTCCTACAGCAGTACGTTCGTCCAGGACGGCGCGTCGATCCAGCCGGACGGGGAGTGGACGCGGTACTACTTCCCGGTCGAAATCGGCGAGCAACCCGACGGCTCGGAGTTCGAACCGTACCTCGAGTTCTGGGCGGGGTTCCAGGAACAGAGCCTCGAGTTCGGCGGTATCTCCCTGATCGACTACAGCGGGACCGACGTCTCGGTCGGCGACCTGCCCTCGGGCGCGAGCGACGGGGGACCGAACCCGCTGCTCAGCTACGAGGGGCGGGAGGAGGGCGCCCAGTGGCGCCAGGACGCCCGGGACCGCATCGAGGAGATCCGGAAGACGGATCTGGAAGTCGAAGTCGTCGACGGTGACGGGAACGCGGTCCCCGGCGCGACCGTCGACCTGGCGATGCAGGAACACGCCTTCGACTTTGGGAGCGCCGTCTCGGCGGAACACATCAACGGCGACAGCGAAGACGACGAGATCTACCGGGAGACGTTCCTGGAGAACTTCAACAAGGCCGTCATCGAGAACGGCCTGAAGTACCCCGCGTTCCTCGGCGAGTGGGGTGACAGCAAGGAGGGCGCCAAGGCGGCCCTCGACTGGCTCAACCAGCGCAACGTCCCCACGCGTGGTCACTACCTCGTCTGGGAGGAGTACAGCACCGAGGGCGGCGGTGGGATGGGGATCGTGGACCCCGACTCGCTCACGGACGCGGAAGTCCAGCAGCAGATGCTCGACCGGATCACGGACCACGCCACCGACATCGGTGACGAGGTGACCGAGTGGGACATGCACAACCACCCCATCTGGCAGCCCAACATCAGGGACCGCCTGGGCTGGGACGCGGTTCTCGAGTGGTGGGAGGCTGGCAACGAGGCCACCGACGCGGAACTGTACACTAACGAGATGGGCAACGTCGCGGGCGACTTCTTCCGACAGCAGCACTACGACCTCGTCGAACGCCTGCTGGAAGACGGCGCGCCCGTCGACGGCGTCGGCTTCATGGGCCACGTTCAGTTCCCCAACGGCAACGTGACGCCGCCGAAGGAACTGGTCGAGACCTACGACCAGTTCGCCGAACTCGGACTCCCGATCCTCATCGCGGAGTTCGACATCCAGATCGCCAGCCGCGACAACGAGGACCAGGTCGCGTGGCAGGCTGACTTCCTCAGGGACTTCCTGTACGCATCCTTCAGCCACGAGGCCGTCGAGGGCGTCATGTCCTGGGGCTTCTGGGCGGAGGACCACTGGCGACCGACCGGCGCCTACTACGACTCCGACTGGACGATCCGGCCCCACGGCCAGCAGTTCATGGACCTGGTCTTCGACGAGTGGTGGACCGAGGAGCGCGGCGAGACCGGCGACGACGGCGTCTACACCACGCGCGGATTCAAGGGCGAGTACGAGGTCGTCGCCTCCGACGGGACCCGGACCGGGAGCACGACGGCCACGGTCGACGAGACCGGTACCGTCACCGTCCAGATAACGCCGGCTTCCATCGCCGAGGTGGACCTGGCGGTCGACGCCAACACGCTGTGGGGCGACGAGACGGCCACGCTCGACGTCACCGTGCGGAACGAGGGCGGCGCGGAGCTTCCGCTGCCGGCCGACAACGTCACCTACCAGACAGACAACCCCGACGCCGTGATGGTCGACGAGTCGGGCACCGTCTCCGTCGTCGGCACCGGCGCCGCGACGGTGACCGCGACGGTCTCGGCCTACGGCGACACCGCCGCGGCGAGTGCGCGCTTTGCCGCCTACGGCGAGCCGACGGTCGACGACCAGGCGGCGGACCTCTCGAAAACCGCCTCGGTCGACGGCGTCGAGGTGACGAACTACCAGGAGCGCCACGGCGACGGCGCGCGCTTCCGGCTGGCCGACCCCTCCCAGAGCGGGTCGATCACCTACGCGGTCGAGGACGGCCTCTCCGCGTTCCGCACCGGCGTCTACGTGAACTACGGCGAGTTCGACGGCGACGGCGACGTCTACGACGGACTCACGTTCGAGGTCTCGGCCGACGGCGAGAGCTTCGAGACCGTCGAGGTCGAACCGACGACGGTGGAAGCGTCCGCCGAGTCGAACGACTACTTCGACCACCGGCGCTACCTCGTCACCTCGGGGCTCTCCGGGGACGCGACCTACCTCCGGGTGACGATCTCCGAGTCGCAGAACAACTGGGCCGTCAACGTCGGCTCCGTCGAGATCTGGGGCGACACCGCCGACCTCGACGGCGTGGACGCGACCGGCCCGACGGTCCTGGTCGACGGCGTCCAGGACGGCGACACGTACGAGGCGCCCCACCCCGCCAGCGTTGCCATCGCCGACGACGACAGCGACGTGACCGACGAGACGGTCACGCTCAACGGCGAGGCGTTCTCGGACGGCCAGCTCACCGCCCGCGGCCGGAACCTGCTCTCGGCGAGCGCGACCAGCGAGGGCGGCGTCACGACCGACCTCGAACTCGACTTCGAGGTCGTCGACGACGAGATCGGCGAGGACGACGACCTGAACGCCCGGCTCGTGCCGAGTGCGACCGAGGGCGTCGTCGGTGACCGGTTCACCTTCGACGTCCAGGACACGACCGGCAGCGGTCACTGGATCGACACCATCGAGTGGGAGTTCGGCGACGGGACGGAGGCGACCGGCTGGTGGAACGAGCACCGCTTCGACTCGCCCGGCGCCTACACGGTGTCGCTGCACGTCACCGACAACGAGGGCACGACCACGACCGACCAGGTCGTCGTCTGGGTCGCTGACCTCCAGAGCGAACTGGCGGTCGCCCGGCCGAGCACCACCGAGGCGTCGGTCGGCGAGCGCGTCGAGTTCCGCGTCGAGGACACGTCCGGCCAGGGTCGCTGGATCGACACCCTGGAGTGGGATCTGGGCGACGGGTCGACCGAGTCCGGCTGGTTCGCCGCCACCGAGTACGAGTCGTCGGGCACCTACACGGTGACCCTGACGGCCACCGACAACCTCGGCTACTCGACCACGAACGAAGTGGAGATCACCGTCTCCTGACGGACCGACTCCCGTCGGTTTCGACCGACTGAACCGACCGCCGCGCTCTCGCGGAACCGGCGCTCTTCTTTGCTGTGCCGCCAGTACATCCGATTCACGGCCGCTGCCAGTCCCTCCGGTCACGGCCGCCACCAGTTCGAACGAGTCACGGCCGCAACCAGTACGTCCGAGTGACGGCGGTGGGCTGCCCGTACACCCGAACCGTCAACGAGACCGACAGTGACGCATCTCGCTGGCCGGTGCTGACCCAGTGGCGCTCGGTACGACCACGGTGCCTCGAAAAAAGAGCGTGTACTGCCCCCGGTCGGGTGCCCGCCTGCGGGATCAGGAGATGTCGACGGTCACCTCGTCGGTGGACGAGGCGCCCTCGTTGTTCGTCGCGGTGAGGGTGACGGTGTAGCTGCCGGCGGACTGGTAGCGTTCGTCGGTGTACCAGCCGGTTGCCGTGGTGCCGTTGCCCAGGTCCCACTCGAGCGAGGAGATGTAGGTGCCCGAGTCGGTCGTATCGTTGACGTGGAACTGGACCAGATCGCCGACGCTGGCGGCGGTGGTATTGGGCGAGATCTCCGCGACGAGGTCGCCGGTTCCACCGCCCGTTCCGCCGGTGGTGCCGCCGGTCCCACCGGAGTCGCCGCCAGTAGTGCCGCCGGAGTCGCCGCCGGTGGTGCCGCCGGAGTCGCCGCCGGTGGTGCCGCCGCTACCGAGCGAGAGGTCGATGTAGTTCAGGTCCCACCAGCTCTCGTCCATGGCGACGCGGATGACCTGCTGGCCGGCGTCGAGGGAGACGCCGGAGGTGGCGACGGTCTCCCAGGAGTCCCAGCCACCAGTGGCGCCGAAGCTGACGTTCCCGCTGACGTTCTGGCCGTTCACTTCGAGGTGGAACGACCCACCGCCCGAATCCGACGCGACGAGCGCTTCGAGGGTGTACTCGCCGGCTTGCTGGACGTCGACGGTGTACTCGACCCACTCGCCGGACTCGATGTACCCGACGGAGTAGCCGGTCCCCCCGGAGTTCGAGGAGATGTCGACGCCCTCGCCCGTGCGCATCGCACCGCCCTCGTTCTCGGACGTGTTGTCGCTGTAGGCCACCCCAGAGCCGCCCTGGTCGTACTCCTCGGCCGGGATCTGGCCGGGGACGGCGTGGGGCGAGCCGTTGTAGGGCTGCTGGCTGCCGCCGCCACCGGATCCGCCGCCGGTGTCCCCGCCCGAACCGCCGCTGCCACCACCGGTGGTGCCGCCAGTGCCACCAGTGCCGCCAGTGCCGCCGGAACTGCCGACCGTGACGCTGGAACTGCCGCTGCTCTGGTAGCCTTCGGTGGCCAGGATCTGGTAGTCGTGGCTGCCCATGTTCAGGCCGGCGCTCTGCCAGGCGTCGAAGTGGTTGCCCGTCGTGATGGTCCCGCTCGTCCGGGAGTTCTGTCGAATGCTCCAGTACTGGGTGAACGTCGCCGTCCCCTCGATAGAGGGCTTCTCGACACGTTCGGAGGTGTAGATCTCGTAGGTGGAGCCGTCGGTGGTGTGGGTCCCGTGGGACTGGTCGCCGGGCTTGTAGCTGCCGTAGTCTTCGATGATGTAGTACTCGACGAGGGGATTCGTCGTCCACCCGTAGAGGCAGAGGTACGAGTTCCCCTGTGGGTTGTACTGGGCGTTGTAGTCGATGTTCCGGCGTGATCCGGTGGACCAGCCCTTGCCGAGGACGAAGTTACCCGTGTTGTTCCACTCGCAGCTGTAGTTGCCGCCGGATCCCAGCGTCATGGAGACCGATCCCTCGTCGTTGGTCCAGAACGAGTAGAAGTACCCGTTGTGGGTGCCCGTCTGGTTTGAGGTGATCGTCTGTTGCTGGCCAGCGGCGGCGCCGGCGCCGATGCCGACCGCCGCGGTGGCGACGGCCGACTTCATGTAGGCGCGCCGATCCATCGAGTCGAGCACGCCGTCGCCCCCGTCGGCACCCGTCTCCCGGGGCTCGTTGCTTTCGTTCGCGTTCTCCGGTACGTCTCGTGTCGCTCGCTCTGTGTCGTCTGTCATGCTGTCAAACACCAGCAACGATCGTGTAGGTTGGCGACTTGATAAAACCCAGAGATACTTTAATTATTATCACTTACAGTAGTTAATTATTACGCGGTCGAGACGGAACGACGGTACGTCTCGACGCCTCTCCGGCAACAGAAACGCCGCTTTCGACCTTTCGGAGCGCTATCGTGGGCTCGTTCCCCCGGACGAGCGGTCCCCCTGTTACGGACGCCCGGGAAGGAAAGACGACGCGTCGGCGAAACGCGGTGGCGCCGCTACCACCGGCTTCCGGTGGCGCGGCGTCACGTCGTTCGACCGCTACTTACACAGTCGTCGAAAGCCGATTACGAGATCTGGACCGTGACCTCGTCGGTGGACGAGGCGCCCTCGTTGTTCGTCGCGGTGAGGGTGACGGTGTAGCTGCCGGCGGACTGGTAGCGTTCGTCGGTGTACCAGCCGGTGCCGGTCGAGCCGTTACCCAGGTCCCATTCGAGGGACGTGATCCAGTTTCCGGATCCCGAGGTGTCGTTGATGTGGAACTGGACGAGGTCTCCCGTGCTCGCCGAGGTCGTGCTCGGGTCGATTTCCGCGACCAGGTCGCCGCCGGTGCCACCGGTGCTGCCCCCGCTGGACCCACCAGTATTGCCACCGGTGCTGCCGCCGGTGGATCCGCCAGTGGAACCGCCGGTCGTTCCGCCGGACGAGCCACCGCTGGTCCCGCCGGACGACCCGCCGGTACTGCCGACCGTGACGCTGGAACTGCCGCTGCTCTGGTAGCCCTCGGTGGCCAGGATCTGGTAGTCGTGGCTGCCCATGTCGAGGCCGGCGCTCTGCCAGGCGTCGAAGTGGTTGCTCGTCGTGATGGTGCCGCTCGTTCGCGAGTTCGTTCGAATGGACCAGTACTGTGGGAACGTCGCCGTCCCCTCGATGGAGGGCTGCTCGACACGTTCGGAGGTGTAGAGTTCGTACGTCGATCCGTCGGTCGTGTGGGTACCCTGGGACTGGTCGCCGGGCTTGTAGCTGCCGTAGTCCTCGATGATGTAGTACTCGACGAGCGGGTCGGTCGTCCACCCGTAGAGACAGAGGTACGAGTTACCCTGTGGGTTGTAGTCGGCCGAGTAATCGATGGTCCTGTCCGAACCGGTACTCCAGCCCTTGCCGAGGACGAAGTTACCCGTGTTGTTCCACTCGCAACTGTAGCTGCCGCCGGACTCCAGCGTCATGGAGACCGAGCCTTCGTCGTTGGTCCAGAACGAGTAGAAGTACCCGTCGTGGGTGCCCGTCTGGTTCGAGGTGATCGTCTGTTGCTGGGCGGTGGCGGCCCCGACGCCGAGGCCGACGGCCGCGGTGGCGGCGGCCGACTTCATGTAGGCCCGCCGGCCCATCGAGTCGAGGACGCCGCCGTCGGCGTCCCCGGTCGCTTCGATGTCGCTCAGTTCGTCCGTCGATGCTCCCGTGTCGCTAGTGCCGTCGTCTGTCATGGTGTCAATTCACCGGCACGTATTCCGTTGGCTGGAACGTTGATAAAGCCTGAAGACATTTTAATTATTTATCTATACATTAATTAATTACTGTAGACAAATTATCGAAGGATTACACTCAAGCGAGCGATCCTGAACTGTCCGACCGGCGGACATTGACACTCCGAAGGAATCGCGGTTGGGACGGTGGTTCGACCGTCCGGGCTGTTCGTCAGGCTACCGGCGCCGTGGTGGTGGTGGCCGTCGGGACCGTCGCCGGCCGTCCGCGACCACCCGACACTCGATCAGGAGATGGTCACAGTCACCTCGTCGGTGGTCGAGGTTCCCTCGTTGTCCGTCGCGGTGAGCGTGACGGTGTAGCTACCGGCGGACTGGTAGCGTTCGTCGGTGTACCAGCCGGTGCCGGTCGAGCCGTTACCCAGGTCCCATTCGAGGGACGTGATCCAGTTTCCGGACCCAGACGTGTCGTTGATGTGGAACTGGACGAGGTCGCCGACGCTGGCGGCGGTGGTGCTGGGCGAGATCTCCGCGATCAGGTCGCCACCGGTATCGCCGTCGCCACCTGTATCGCCGTCGCCGCCAGTTCCACCGTCACCGCCGGTCCCGCCGTCGCCGCCGGTGTCTCCCGAACCATCGCCGTCGCCGCCGGAGCTGCCGCCGCTACCGGCGCCGTCGAGCGAGAGGGAGACGTTGTTGAGGTCCCACCAGCTCTCGTCCATCGAGACGCGGATGACCTGCTGGCCGGCGTCGAGGGAGACGCCGGCGGTGGAGACGGTCTCCCAGGAGTCCCAGCCGCCCGTGGCGCCGAAGCTGACGGTGCCCGAGACGTCCTGACCGTTCACTTCGAGGTGGAAGGATCCGCCGCCGGAGTCGGAGGCGACGAGCGCTTCGAGGGTGTACTCGCCGGCTTGCTGGACGTCGACGGTGTACTCGACCCACTCGCCGGACTCGATGTACCCGATGGAGTAGCCAGAGCCGGCGGAGTTCGAGGAGATGTCGACGGCCTCGTCGGTGCGCATCGCACCGCCCTCGTTCTCGGTGGTGTTGTCGCTGTAGGCCACGCCCGAGCCACCCTCGTCGTACTCTTCGGCCTGGATGGTGCCGGGAACGGCGTGGGGCGAGCCGTTGTAGGGCTGCTGCTCGCCGCTGCCGTCGTCACCGTCGCTGCCATCGTCACCGTCGTCACCGTCGTCACCGTCGCCGGTACCGCTCCCGTCGACCGTGACGGTGACGGACGTCCCGCCGGTGCTGGTGACCGAGACCGTCTGCGTCGTCGAGTCGCTGTCCGTCGAGACGGAGATCTCGTGGTCGCCGAGGAAAGCGTTCGTCGAGTAGGTCCCGCTCGAATCGGTGGTGCCGCTCTCGTCGTTCCACCACTCGCCGTAGACGAGGTTCCGCCAGACGTCGAGACTTGGCTTTTCGGACCAGTCCTCGTAGAAGAACGGCGCGTCGTCCTCCCAGTGGCGGCCGTCCCAGAAGCCCCACACCAGGAAGGACCCGACGCCGGGATGACTGAACGTCAGCCGGAGGAAGCGCTCGAACCAGTCGGCCTTGGCCGACTCGTCCCAGTTGCTGCCCGACTGGTCGTACTCGGTGATCTTGAGGGTGTCCGTGAGCTGCCCGTACTCGTTGAGGATGCTGATGATCTGGCTGTCGCTCAGCGTCTCGTTCTGGGCGAAGTGACACTGCAGCCCCGTCGTCTCCAGGTCGATACCGTTGTCGAGCAGGTGCTGGATGTGGGTCTGGTAGCCCTGCTGGTCGCTGCTGTAGTCGCCGGCGATGGCGTTGTAGTCGTTGACCGCCAGCGTCGTGCCGCTGGGACGGACCTCCTCGGCCCGCTGGTACCAGTCGGCGACGATCTGCGCGGTCTCGGGGTTCGACGTGAACGGGTCGATGATCGTCGTCGAGTGCTGGACCTCGTTGAGGACCTCCCACTCGTGGATGTCGCTCCCATAGTGGTTCATGATCTCGTCGATGTGTTGCATCGCCAGTTCGCGGACCGTCTCCGTGTCGCCGTTGTCGATGGCGGTCTGGACGTCGCTCGGAACCGCGTAGTCGACGCCGTAGACGCAGACGTGCCCGCGCATGTCCATGCCCTGGTCGAGGATCCAGTTGGTCGCGTCGTCGGCGAGCTGGGTGTTCTGCTCCCAGAGGGCCCACTTGTGCTGGTTCTCCATCACGGCCGTGTTGAACAGCTCCGGGATGTACTCCCGGTAGTTGTCGCCGGCGCTGTTCTGGTTGATCAGCGTGTCGGCGTGGACCGCCGTTCCCCACCGGAAGTCGTGGGACTGCTGGGTGACGCTCACTTCCGCCCCCGAGACCGTGGACCCGTCGGAAATCTCGACGACCACTTCGAGGTCGCCGGTGCGATGCTCCTGGATGCGCTCCTCGGGCGTCTTGGACGTGTCCGCCGTCGCGCCCGCCGCCGGGGACGACGCTGCGGCGCCCAGTCCCGTGGCGGCCGCGGCGGCGCCCACCGCCTTCATGTAGTCGCGCCGGTCCATCGCTGCGAAGTCGTTTCGTCTGGGTTTCGTTTCGTCTTCGGGTACGACCTCGACGTCCCGTGGCTCGTCTTCGCTCCCGTTCGATTCGTCTCTCACTGATCGCCTGTCGTCGTCTTCCATGCTGTCAGTTCACCAGCACCACCGATGGCTGGGCGGCTAATAAAACCGGATCATCAAACGATGAATTATCGACACACTAACTGAGATAAACTGCTGGGCGGGCGTGCTCTCCGTGCCCAGAGCGGCGCGCACTGCGGACCGATACCGAGGCAATTCCGTCGAGCGAATCGGTCCCTCGGTGCGGCGGGCGACCGTCGAAAAATCGGGTGCGGTCGGAAGGAATCTGCGCGGGCTACACCGAGTCGAGCGTGAAGAGCTGGTTGTTGCCCCCGTACCAGTCGTACTGCTGGACGTTCGCGCCGTCGGACGTCGAGGAACTTTCGACGTCGAGGGACTTGTCGCTGTGGACGGGCTGGATGTGGTACTGGCCGCTCCCCTGGTCGTGGATGTGGAAGCGCTGGTTGTCGCCGCCGTAGTCCGTGTACTGCTGGACGTTCGCGCCGTTCCCGGTTGACGCGTTGGCGACGTCGAGCACTTTGCCGCTGTTGACGTTCTGGATGCGGTAGCCGTTGCCCGTGTCCTCGACGTTCCACTGCTGGTTGGAGCCGCCCCAGTAGGAGTACTGCTGGACGTTGGCGCCGTCGGAGGTCGATTGGCCGGAGACGTCGAGGACTTTCCCGCTGTTGACGTTGGTGATGCGGTAGGTGCCACTCGCGACCGACCCCGTCGAGCCGCTGCCACCACCGGTGGTACCGCCGCTACCACCGCCCGTGCCACCACCGGTCGTGCCGCCAGTGCCACCCGTGCCACCGGAGCTACCGACGGTGACGCTGGCGCTGCCGCTGGACTGGTAGCCTTCGGTGGCCATGATCTGGTAGTCGTGGCTGCCCATGTTCAGGCCGTGGTTCTCCCAGGCATCGAAGTGGTTGCCCGTGGTGACGGTCCCGCTCGTTCGCGAGTTCTGGCGAATGGACCAGTACTGGGTGAAGGTCGCGTTCCCTTCGATGGAGGGCTTGTTGACTCGCTCGGAGGTGTAAATCTCGTAGGTGGAGCCGTCGGTCGTGTGGGTGCCCTGATAGGAGTCCCCGGGTTTGTAGCTGCCGTAGTCCTCGATGATGTAGTACTCGACGAGGGGATTCGTCGTCCACCCGTACACGCAGAGGTAGGAGTTACCCGAGGGGTTGTACTGGGCGTTGTAGTCGATGTTCCGGCGTGAGCCGGTGCTCCATCCTTTCCCGCAGACGAAGTTGCCGGTGTCACTCCAGTTGACGCTGTAACTCCCGCCGGACTCCAGGTTCATCGTTACCGTTCCTTCGGAGTCCGTCCAGAAGGAGTAGTAGTAGCCGCCGTGGTTCCCCGTCTGGTTCGAGGTGATGGCGGCGGCGGGGTTCGTCGCGGCGCCGACACCGATTGCCGTCGCCGCTGCGGTGCCCACTGCTTTCACGTAGTCTCGCCGCCCCATCCCACCGAGGCCGTTCCCGTCGTTCTCGGCAGCTACGTCTTCGACGTCCCCGCGGCCGTCGTCACTGCAGTTCGATCCGTCCCGCTTCGATTGCGTGTCGTCGTCTGTCATGGTGTCTGTTCACACCGTCGTTCCAATAGATGCCATTGTTAATAAAACCTATAGATTCTTTAATGAATTATATTTAGACTTCGGAATAATCAAGCACCGATCTACGCTGTGGCGACGTGGCCACCGACGCCAGCGCCCGTCACGGCCGCACGTCGTGGGCGGAGGTCGAACGTCGCGCCAGCGTTGACCGCGAAAAAATCGGGTGCGGTCAGAAGGGATCTGCGCCGACTACGGCGACTGGAACGTCCAGAGCTGGTTACCGTTGCCGTTCCAGTCGTACTGCTGGACGTTCGCGCCGTCGGACGTCGAGCCACTCTCGACTTCGACGGCCATGTCGCTGTGGACGGGCTGGATGTGGTACTGGCCGCTCCCCTGGTCGTGGATGTGGAAGCGCTGGTTGTCGCCGCCGCCGTCCGAGTACTGCTGGACGTTGGCGCCGTCGGACGTGGACGAGTTGGCGACGTCGAGCACTTTGCCGCTGTTGACGTTCTGGATGCGGTAGCCGTTGCCCGTGTCCTCGACGTTCCACTGCTGGTTGGAGCCGCCCCAGTAGGAGTACTGCTGGACGTTGGCGCCGTCCTCGGTGGACTCGTTGGCGACGTCGAGGCCCTTGCCGCTGTTGACGTTCTGGATGCTGTAGGTGCCACTCGACAGCGATCCGGTGGACCCGCCGGAGCCGCCGTCGCTGCCGCCGCCACCGCCGCCGCCGCCGCCACCGCCACCACCGCCGCCGCCGCCGCCGGAGCTGCCGACGGTGACGCTGGCGCTGCCGCTGGACTGGTAGCCTTCGGTGGCCATGATCTGGTAGTCGTGGCTGCCCATGTTCAGGCCGTGGTTCTCCCAGGCATCGAAGTGGTTGCCCGTGGTGACGGTCCCGCTCGTTCGCGAGTTCTGGCGAATGGACCAGTACTGGGTGAAGGTCGCGTTCCCTTCGATGGAGGGCTTGTTGACTCGCTCGGAGGTGTAAATCTCGTAGGTGGAGCCGTCGGTCGTGTGGGTGCCCTGATAGGAGTCCCCGGGTTTGTAGCTGCCGTAGTCCTCGATGATGTAGTACTCGACGAGTGGGTTCGTCGTCCACCCGTACACGCAGAGGTAGGAGTTACCCGAGGGGTTGTACTGGGCGTTGTAGTCGATGTTCCGGCGTGAGCCGGTGCTCCATCCTTTCCCGCAGACGAAGTTGCCGGTGTCACTCCAGTTGACGCTGTAACTCCCGCCGGACTCCAGGTTCATCGTTACCGTTCCTTCGGAGTCCGTCCAGAAGGAGTAGTAGTAGCCGCCGTGGTTCCCCGTCTGGTTCGAGGTGATGGCGGCGGCCGGGCTCGCTACGGCGCCGGCGCCGAGGCCGACCGCTGCAGTGGCGACGGCCGACTTCATGTAGTCGCGCCGTCCCATCGAGTCGAGCACGCCGTCGTCTGCGTCCGCGGTCGCTTCGATGTCGCTCGGTTCGTCCGTCGATACTCCCGTGTCGCTTGTATCGTCGTTCGTCATTGTCGTGTTCGTTGGATAGCCGCATCGCTGTTCGGACCGGGGTTCGTCGACCACCGGTGGGCTGGCACCGTCTCGCCAGACGTTTCGACGGGGCGAAACCGCTACCGTGGGGCGTCTGTCGCGTAGCTACCGCTCTTCGTCCGCGAACCTGGCCTTCGCCGTCCCCGCTCTCGGCGGGAACGTGGTCTGCCCGGCGCACCGCGAAGGACACTCCCCCGCTGCTCGTACGCTCTCATACCCGTCGAACCGGCCGTACCGGCCCGTGTAGTACGTCGTCTACCGTCTCGTCAGTTGCGTTGTGTTACCAACGAATTGGCCATTGAGCCGTATGTAGTTAAAAATTACCTAGAAAGATTGTTGTAATAACGAGTAAATCGGTGGCACGTATTCGTCCGATTCCGCTCTGTGGGCGTGCTCACGCGTCGCTCGAGGCGACAGGCGCCCGAGAGCCGAGACACTGCTCGCGAAACGACGCCGCTGTACTGCCGCTATCGACATCGCAACCGCTATCGACGTCGAACTGACGAAAAATTGGCTGCGTCGCGAAACCGACTAGTGGTTCATGTAGACCGTCTTGATCTGGGTGAAGAAGTCGATGGCCGCGTCGCCCTGCTCGCGGAACGTGTTCGTCGAGGACTGCTTGAAGCCGCCGAAGGGGACGTGCAGTTCGAGACCGGTGGTCTTCTCGTTGACCTTGACGACGCCGGACTCGGAGCGGTCGACGAACTCGTGGGCCTCGGCGAGGTCGTCGGTGACCACGCTGGCCGAGAGACCGTACTCGGTGTCGTTGGCCACCTCGATGGCCTCGTCGAAGTCCTCGACCTCGGTCACGGCGAGCACCGGACCGAAGACCTCCTCCTGGAAGATTCGCATGTCGGGAGTGACGTCGGAGAAGACGGCCGGCGTGACGAAGTAGCCGTCCGAGAGGTCGCCCTCGTCGGCGCGGTCGCCGCCGAACTCGTGGGTCGCACCCTCGGTCTTGGCGATGTCGACGTAGTCGAGGGTCGACTCGAACTCACCTTCGTTGACGTGCGGGCCCATGCCCGGGTCGTCGAGGCCGGGGCCGATGTCCAGGCTCTCGGCGTATTCGGTGATGCCCGCGACGAACTCGTCGTAGACGTCGGTGTGGACGATGGCGCGCGAGGTGGCGGTACAGGCCTGACCGGTGACGCCGAAGGCGCCGGCGCCGACGATGTCGACGGCCTGGTCGACGTCAGCGCTGTCGGTGACGATGGTCGGGTTCTTCCCGCCCATCTCGGCCTGGGCGCGCTTGGTGTCGTCGGTCGCCGCGTCGTAGACCTGGAGGCCGACCTGCGTGCTCCCGGTGAAGGAGACGGCGTCGACGTCCTCGCTGTCGGTCAGCGTGGTGCCGACGCTGCTGCCGGACCCGACGACGACGTTGACGATGCCGTCCGGGGCGCCGGCCTCGTCGAGCGCCTTGGCGAGTTCGAGGGCCGGGCCGGGCGCCTGCGTGGCGGGCTTGAGGACGACGGCGTTCCCCGTGGCGAGGGCGGGCGCCATCTTCCAGGCCGGGATGGCGATGGGGTAGTTCCACGGCGTGATCATGCCGGCGACGCCGACGGGCTCCTTCCGCGTGGAGACGGAGGTGCGGCCGCCGCTGGCGCCCTTGACGGTCCCGCCGAAGTCGAAGGCCTTCTCCGCGTAGTAGTAGAAGATGTCGATGGCGCGCTGGACTTCCCCGCTGGCCGAGGACAGCGGCTTGCCCTCTTCGCGCGTGAGCAGCTCGGTCAGTTCCTCTTTACGCTCTTCGAGGATAGCGCCGGTCTCGCGGAGGATCGTGCCGCGGTCCGGTGCCGGCATGTCGGCCCACTCGCCCTGGGCAGCCGAGGCGGCCTCGACTGCCGCTTCGGCGTCTTCTTCGTTCCCGTAGTGATACGTGTTTACCACTTCCGTCGTGTCGGCGGGGTTGGTCACGTCGACCGTGTCGCCGGACTCTGCGGCGACCCACTCCCCGTTGACGTAGTTCTGCTTTGGCTCTGGCATACACTGAAAAGATCGACGCCCGGTTACTTACTATTTCCCTTCCGGGAGACAGAGCGGCGAGTCCCGGAGTGGTCGCCGGCCCTCTCCACGTGCACCTTCGGACGCCGTAGATCGGCCGCTCGACCGCACTGCTAGTGATCTGGCGGTCGCCCGCTGCCGAACTCACGTTCGTAAATACTGAACAGATTTTTATAGGTGGCACCGCCAGAGGAACCATGGGCCCGTCAGCAACGAACCCGGTGAAATCGATCGAGGCGATGTTCACTATCGTCGAAGCTCTCAAGGAGCTCGACGGTGCGGGCGTCACCGAGCTCGCCGACCACCTCGAACTCCCCAAGAGCACCATCCACAACTACCTCGCCACGCTCGAACAGGAGGAGTACGTAGTCAAGGAGGGGACGACCTACCGCGTCGGCCTGCGATTTCTCGATCTGGGCGCGTACGCCCGCGACCAGGTCGAGATGTTCGAGGTGGCCAAACCAGAACTCGAACACCTGGCCAGCGAGACGGGCGAACTCGCCAACCTCCTCGTCGAGGAACACGGGAAGGGATCCTACCTCTACCGGACGCGCGGCGAGATGGCCGTCCAGGTCAAGGGCCACGTCGGCACGCGCGCACCCCTCCACAGCACCGGCCTCGGCAAGGCCATCCTCGCGCACCTCCCCGAGGACCGCGTCGAGACCGTCATCGACCACCACGGCATGCCCGCCTCGACGCCCGAGACCATCACCGACCGGGACGAACTGTTCGACGAACTCGAACGGATACGCGACCGGGGATTCGCCTTCGACGACGAGGAGCGACTGCGCGGGCTCCGCTGCGTCGCGGCGCCCATCCTGGCCAACGACGACGTCGTCGGGGCCATCAGCGTCTCGGGGCCCACGAACCGGCTCCGGGACACCCGGTACAGGGAGGAACTCCCCCAGAAACTCCTCGAAGTCCAGAACGTCATCGAACTGAACGTCACCTACTCCTGACGGCCGACCGTATCGTTCACGATCGATGAATACGCGGCCTGACCGACCGCATATTCGCAAGCCGGCGGGCCTATTCGGTCGAATTTCTCCGTCGTCGGCGCCTAACACCGGTACGTCTGTTATCTGACCTGCCGCCGCGTCGACTGCGATCCGCCACTGAAATACAGATCGATCGCTCGATCCGATGGGACGGTCAGTATCTCGTCGGCGCCTCGGTGCCACTTCAGCGCCGGTCTCGGAAACTATCGCCCGGACCGACCCCGCGAGGCCAGCTAGCTGTCGACTATACTGAATGGCATCCAGGCGGTGGGGACTGGGACGTACGTCTCGGGTTCGTCGCAACCGTCGTCTTGCAGTTGCCGGGCCAACATTCTGATGGAAGCGGGCCCAATCGACCGCTGGCGCGCTTCGTCGACCACTGTATCGCCCGCAGAACAGCCACGACTCCGACTCCGACGAACACAATGACTCACCACGACCACGACGATTCCCGACAGCAGCGAAGCCAGCATCGCACCAGACAGCCGGCCCAGCACCGCGGCGGCCAGCGCGACCAGCGGGGCGGACACGCTGCGAGCCAGCAGGGGCCGGGTCGGATGGGCGCACAGCAACACCAGCAGCCTCAGCAACACCAGCAGTCACAGCAGCGCGGCCAGCAGTCACAGCCGCCCCGGCAGTCACAGCAGCACATTCAGCAGACAGGTGGCGGACAGCAGCGCCAGCCTACCGGCCAGGGACAGCGGGACCAGGCGGGTCACCGGGGCGGTCAGCAGCGGGCTGGTGGCCAGGGCTTCACCCCCCAGTCCAGCCCACAGCGCAGCCAGCAGCAATCTGGCCAGCAGGGAAGCCGCCAGCAACTCGGCCAGCAGCAGCCGGGCCAGCGAGGCGGCGGACAGCAGGGCGGCTGGCAGGGTCAGACGACCCAGGGCCTGCAGTACGGCGGCGAGGCCCGTCACGGCCAGTCACCCCACCACGTCGGCGCGCAGCAGCGCTTCGGCAAGCCCGGGCAGGGCGAACAGGGCGGGCAACTGACCCAGCCGCAGTCGTCGCCACAGGACCAGCACTACTCCCAGGAGGCCTACCCACAGGTCGGCGGTGATCAGGACGGCCCACAGCAGCGTCGCTCCCAGGCCCAGCAGGGACAACAGCGCCAGCAGCGGCAGCAACAGGGCACTCACCCCCGTGGCCAGCAGCGAAGCGGTGGTCGGCAGGGTGGATACGGGCAGGCTGACCAGCAGTATGGCGGTGACCAGCAGGGCGGCTACGGCCAGGAGGGCCAGCAGGGCGGCTACGGCCAGGAGAGCCAGCAGCGTCTGCAGGGACAGCGCGCCCAGCAACGGGGTCAGCACAGCGGCCAGCAGCGCCAGGCCGGCGGACCAGACGAGCGAGAACAGCGGAACCTGCCGCGCCAGGAGTAACCCGTCTCGTGGTGTCGGTTGGGAGCCCTAACCGTCGTTCGACCTGACTGGTGCCGTCGAACGCCGGGAAAAAAGTACAACCGACACTATCGGACCGCGTCGGCGTCGAAGACTATCAGACCGAGTCGGCGTCGAAGAGGCGCCGACAGAGTTTCCGCTGGGCGCTCCGGAGGTGGCCGTTGAACGTCGGCTGACTGATGTCCATCGTCTCGGCGATCTCCTTCCCGGTCCGGGGACGAGGACGTTCGAAGAAGCCGCTGAAGTAGGCCGTCTGTATCGCCTCTAGCTGGCGGGGCGTCAGGTCGTCGGTCATCGTCCCGTGGAACTCCGCCGTCGTTCGGCAGTCGCGTTCGTCGCTGTAGCGGGCCAGCAGCTCCGACCCGGGGTACCTGGTCCGGAACATCTCGACGAACTCGCGGACGGCGGCGTCGGCGGCGAGTTCGACGACCACCGTCGCCTCTCCGTCCGCGGCGGTCCCCTCGCGGAGGCGGCCGCCGTGTTCGAGCACCGTCCCGGCCAGGCTCTCCGCCTCGAGCGTCGCCTCGAAGTGACAGCGTTGGTCGCCGTCGTCGGTCTGGGCCGAAACCAGGTCCAGGTCCGTCACGGGGAGGCGCGATTCGAGCGCGAGGACGTCGTCGGCCGGGGAACCCGTCGTGGTGAAGTACCCGCGCAGGCGGCCGTCGGGCCGGGGAACGACGGTGTCGAGAGACGCCGAACAGTCGGCCTCGTCGGCGATCGTCACGAGCGGGAGCGCGTCGTCGTCGACGGCGAACTCGAGGACCGCGGCCTCCTCGCTCACGAGCGCCTTCTTGCTCTCGACGGCGTTGATCGCGTGGGCGATGGTCTCGCTCAGTTCGCCGAGCACGGACCGTTCGAGTTCGTCGAACACGCCCGGGCTGTCCCCGTAGAGCGTGAGGACGCCGTAACAGGTGTCGTGGTACACCAGCGGGAGCGAGATGGCGGCGTGGTAGCCACGGTTCAGGGCCGCCTGGCGCCAGCACGCACAGCGCTCGTCGGAGAGCACGTCGTTGGCGAACTGGGGCTCCCGGCGTTCGACGGCGCGAGCGGCGGGGTGGTCGCTCTCCTCGCCTTCGTCGGCGTCGACCGTGAGGCCGTCGAGGGATCCCTTCTCGGCGCCCGCGGACTCCCGCGGCCGTACCGCCCCGGTGACCCGGTCGACGTCGCCGACCCACGCGAGTTCGTAGGGGCCGCCGGTCGCCAGCCGCTCGCAGACGACGGACTCGATCTCCGTCCGCGTCGACGCCTGGACGAGCGCCTGGTCGATGCTCCGGATGATGTCGTTGACCCGGTCCAGCCGTTCGAGCGCCTCGTTCTGCGTCTCCAGGGTCTGCTCGCGCTCCTGGAGCTGTCGTTCCCGTTCGACGCGGGCCGTCACCGTCTCGAGGGTGGCCGCCGTCGCCTCGACGAAGTCGCGCTCGGCGGACCCGAACCCGTCGCGGTCTATCGTCGCCGTCACGAACAGCCCGTGGGCGCCGAGGGGGATAGCGACGGCCTCGGTGAGGTCGTCGTTCGCGCCGGGCAGTTCACCCACGTCGTCCACCGTCCGCACCTCGTTCGCGACGAACGTCTCCCAGAACGGCCCCGTCTCGGGATCACACAGCGACTCGGTCGGCATGCCGTCGGCGGCGTCGTCCGTCTCTGCGATGGCGTGCAGGCCGCCTTCGTCGTGGTCGTACCCGAGGACGGTCGAGACGGGCAGTTTCAGCGTGGACTCGGCGTGGCCGACGGCGGCCTCGGCCACGTCCTCGTGGCTCTCCATGCGGAGCAGGTCCCGGGCCATCTCGTTGAGCGCCGCGAGCTGGGCCTCCCGGTGTTCGCGTTCGAGTTCGTAGCCGATCCACTGGCTCGTCAGCTCCACGACGGCCCGTTCGTGGGCCGTGAACGGTTCCGTCCGCGGCGACCCGGAGGCGAAACAGACTGTCCCGTACAGTTCGCTCCCGAGCGTGACCGTGGTCCCGACGTAGCTCTCGTGGCCCCAGACGTCGTAGGCCGGGTCGTCGTCCCATCCCTGCCTGGCCGCGTGTTCGACGGTCAGGGGCGCTTCGCGGGAGAGGACCTTCCGGCAGTACGTCTCCTCGACCGGCGACGGCTCCCCGTCGTCGAACTGCTCGTGACCGCCGACGGCCGCGACGGTCGCCAGTTCGTCGCCGTCCCACCGGGTCAGCGCGGCACAGTCCAGGCCGAGGCGCTCCTGGCCCAGTTCCAGCAGTCGTTTCACTTTCCGTTCGAAGGGCCTGTCGGGGTCGGCGACGACCTCGTTCTGTTCGCGGAGGTAGCGTTCACGCTCCTGGAGTGCGACTTTCGCCTCGGCCCGCTCGGTGAGCGTCCGCAACATACGGTCGATCTCGCGGTCGGGCTGGTCCGGCCCGAAGAACTCCTCGGGCGGGGTGTAGTAGACGTTGTGGCAG
Source organism: Halomicrobium sp. HArcel3 (assembly GCF_058933135.1). Taxonomy (NCBI): domain Archaea; kingdom Methanobacteriati; phylum Methanobacteriota; class Halobacteria; order Halobacteriales; family Haloarculaceae; genus Halomicrobium; species Halomicrobium sp. HArcel3. The sequence goes on from NZ_JBZYDN010000003.1 coordinate 230,299, forward strand.
ACCGTGTTGTCGTAGACCAGGTGCGGATGGGTCTGGATGACGGTCCCGAGCGCCTCCGGCGGGAACCGCGAGCGGTCGTACTGGCACAGCGCGATGCAGTCCTCGCCGTGGAACAGGTCGTTCACCTTCGATTCGTAGGCCATGAAGTCGGCCGTGGAGGTCGACTCCTCGAGCAACCAGCCGACGGTCGCCGCGATGCGGAGCGCCTCGTACTCGCGGGTCGCCTCGTCGATGACGTCCGCGTAGAACGCGACCATGTCGTCCGGGTCGAACTGCCCGTCTCGCAGGTAGGTCTCCTCGACCGTGTGGAACGTGAGCGCACCGGTGTCGAGCGCCGCGTCCACGTCGACGTCGGTGCGTCGAAGGCCCGCGAGGACGGCGTCCTTGCTCGCCGCTTCCAGGAGGCACATGCACCGTTCGCCCCGGCGGAGGCCCTGTACCAGGTACGGGACGGTCGCTGCGACCTGTTCGGCCCGGTCCTCGTAGATCAGGGCCATGTGTTCGTTCGCTTCGTGCCCGTCGAGCGACTCGACGGGGCCGCGGAACGACGGGCTCGACCGGAGCGCGTCGAGGCCGCTCTCCAGGGTGAGGACGTCGTCCTCCTCGCGCGATACCCGTTCGATCAGGCTCATGCGACCACCCGGACCGTCGATACTCGCCGTCCAGTGCGGGAGTCCGTGGCGAGTTCGAGTGCTGTCGACGCGGCGCCCGTGTCGATCTGTGACGATCGAGAGGATGGTTGCAGTTCAGACATGATTGTCTCACTCAGGTCGTCCGAGGCCCACCGGATCCCGCGTGGAAATTCCCGGCGTCCCCGGGTTCGTAACCACTTGGCCGGATGATTCACTGGTGCATAAGAATTGTGCTCCGACAATCAGATCTGCAGATTGACACCGATGGCGAGCCGGTTCGTTACCAGTTTCGGATCGACGCCGGCGGCGTTCGGGGGCGAGAACGAGGGCCGCGAAAACGACAAATCTGCTGGAGACGGCCTGTGAACGGCGCGTTCGCACCGGGCCGTGGCCCGGTCGTCAGGGGATCACTGCCCGGCCGCGCTGGCCCGGGAGTCCTCCCCGACCCCGGCGGCCCGGAGCGGCCGGACGTCGACTTCGACGCCGTCGACGGTGACCCGGTCACCGGTGACCACGACCTCGTGACGCTCGTAGGTGAACGCCACCTGCCCCGCACAGCCGCCGTCGAAGAGCGCGTCCAGCGCCTCCGGGTCGATGGTTTCGTACAGCGGGGCCAGGTCGACCGGGTCGACGTCGTCGGCGTCCGCGACGGCGTAGATGACCGCTTCGTGCACTGACGTCTCGTGAACAGTCGCGTCCGAACTGAAATTCATCGTCGTGACCAATGCCCGCCCGTGGCATATGCGTGCTCGCGATATCGATAGGGCCCGGAAACGTCGGGACCTATCCATATCGGGTCCGGGGGTCTGCGACCACCGCTATCAGGTGAGGATCGAGTCGAGGAGCTTCTGCTGGGCCTTCCGGAGGTGCTGGTGGAACGTCGGGGCGGTCACGTCGAGAGACTCGGCCACCTCCTCACCGGAACTTTCGCGGGGCCAGTCGAAGAAGCCGGCGTGGAAACTCGCCTCCAGCGACGCGCGCTGGCGGTCGGTGAGTTCCTCGATCAGGGTCCGTTCGATCCGCTGGCGGGAGTCGGTGCGACTCACCTGCTGACGGGTCACCAGCGTCGCGTCCGCGTAGGTGTCCCGGACGTCGTCGACCATCCGCCGGACGTCGATGGTCGGTGGCAGGTGGACCCGGACGTGCATGGTGTCGCCCTCGACCCGCGCCTCGTCGACGTACCCGCCGCTGTCCGCGACCGCGGAGACCACCGGCGGCTCCGACAGCTTGAGCTCGAACCGGCTCTCCTCGCCACCGTCCGAGTCGTCGCCGAGGACGGTGAGCGCCTCCCAGTGGGAGAGTTCGTCGACGAGCGACTCCATCGAGTCCAGGGCCTCGCCCTCCGCGGTCCCGTACTGGAGGAAGGTGTCGTCGCCCACAGAGATCGTCTGGGTGACGGTGATCGTCCCCGACACGGAGCGGTCCGCCTCCGCGAGGACGTCGTCGATCTGGACGTCGATCTCGACGACGTCGTCGCTCATCAGCGCCTGCTTGCGCTCGATGCTGGCGATGGCGTGGCCGATGATCTCTCCGAGCTGGGCGATCACCTCCTCCTCTTCGTCGGCGAACGCGCCGACCCGGTCGGTGTAGACGCCGAGGACGCCGTACAGCGTGTCCTGGTGGACGATGGGGATGGCCGCACAGCTCCGGTAGCCGTACGCCTCGGCGACGTCGCGCCAGGGCTCGAACGTCGGGTCCGAGAGCGCGTCGTGGACGACCTGGACCTCCTTCGAGCGCGCCGCGCGGCCGGCCGGGCCCTGTCCCGCGGGGCGGTCACCGTCGACGCTGATCTCGGCGTCCGCGACGTATCCCTCGACGCCCGCTTCGACGCGTGGCGTCAGCGAGTCGGTCCGGGGGTCGACCTCGGCCGTCCACGCGAACTGGTAGGTGTCTGAGTCGGCGAGCCGGTCACACACCGTCTGTTCGATCTCTTCGCGCGTGGACTGGGCGACGAGCGCCTCGTTGATGTCGCGGACGACGCCGTTGAGGTTGTCGAGCGCGGCGAGGTGTTCGCGTTGCTCCTCAAGTTCGCGCTCGTTGTCGCGCCGGTCGACGGCCGCCGCGAGGATGTTGGCGACCGACTGGACGAACAGCGCGTCGTCCTCGGAGAACTCCCGACGGTCGGTGTCGTGGGTCGCGAGGACGCCCCAGGGACTCGCACGTGAGCCGACGACGGCGCTGATCCCGCTCTCGATGTCGCCCGCCACGAGGTTGCCGGGTCGCTCGAACCGGTCCTCCGCGGCCATGTCTTCGACGACGATCGGTTCGTCGGCCAGCAGCGTGTACCCCGCCTGCGACTGGCGACCGACGTCGACCGCGGCCGAGCCGACGCGCTCGGGCGCCATCGCGGCGCTGGCGCGCACCACCAGGTCCTCGGCCCTCCGGTCGAGGTCGAACACCTTGCAGTAGTCGCTGTCGAGCGTCTCCGTCACCAGGTCGACGGCCTCGTCGAACAGCCCGTCCAGGTCCTCGGAGCCGAGCGCGCGCTGGCCCAGGTCCGCCACTACTTCTTGCTGGCGGGCCCTGGCCTCGAGTTCGCGTTCGCGTTCGACGCGCGTGTAGGCCGCCTCCGCGTTGGACGCGAGGATCTCGATGAGCCGGCGGGTTCGCTCGTCACACGCGTCTTCATCCTGCCAGCCCACGGCCAGTACCCCGTGGTCACCTAGCGGGACGAACAGCCCGGCGGTCATGTCGACCTCGTCGGGACTGGCCATGAGGTGGTCCGACTCGCGCACGTCCGCGTAGTAGTTCGCCTCGCCGTCGCAGTAGGTGTGGCCGACGATGCTCGAGTGGTCGACGGGGAACTCCGGGAGCGCCTCCCGCATGAAGTCGGTGTCGACGGACAGCTCGTCCAGTGTCAGCACGCCCGCCTCGCCGTCGTAGCGATAGACGACGACGCCGGGGAGGTCGATCACGGAGGTGGCGGCGTCGACCACGGTCCGGCTGACGTCGCTCTCGTCCTGCGAGCGGATGAGCTCGCGTGAGGACTCGTGGAGCGCCTGGAGCGTGTCCTCGAACAGTTTTCGCTCGGTCGCGTCGCGCGTGTAGGTGACGATTCCGTCGACGGTGGGGTCCTCCAGCAGGTTCCGACCCTTGGCTTCGAGGACGACCCAGGAGCCGTCCGCGTGTTCGAACCGGAACTCGACCAGCGGGTTGTGGTCCGGGTCCTCGACCAGTCCCGCGTACTCGTTCTGGATGGCCTCCCGGTCCTCGGGATGAATGTACTCGAAGACGTTCTCGCCAGCCAGATCCGCGGGGTCGTAGCCGAGGACGTGCTTCGCCGACGGGGTGACGTACCCGAGGGTACCGTCGGGGTCGATGATCGCGTTGACGTCCTGTGACTCCTCGAACAGCGTCTCGTAGCGTTCGAGTTCCCGTTCGCGCTCCTTGCGCTCGGTGACGTCCTGGACGACGCCGTCGAAGTACACGTCGCCGTCCTCCTCGGTCCGCATCGCGGTCACCGAGATCCAGATCGTCCGCCCCGCCAGGGTCTCCTGTTTCAGTTCGTAGTCCTCGACGACGCCCTCCGCCATCAGGCGCCGGCTGAACTCGGCGCGTCGCTCCGGGTCCGTATAGAGGTCGCTGACCGGCGACCCGACGAGTTCGTCGACGGAGTCGGCGTCGAATATCGCCGCCAGTTCCGCGTTCCCCGCGACGAACTCCCCGTCCGGGCCGGGCGTGTTCCGGTAGACGCCGACGGGCACGTTCTCGACGATCCGTTCGTACCGTTCGAGTTCGTGCTCGCGCTCCTTGCGCTCGGTGACGTCGGTGAAGTACACCGAGAGGCCGGACTCGGACGGGTAGGCGTCGACCTCGAACCACGTCCCCAGGGGCGGGTAGTACTCCTCGAAGTGGATCTGTTCCTGGGTTTCCACGGCCTCGCGGAACGCCGCCTCGAACGCCGACCCGGCTGTCCCGTCGAACGCGTCCCAGATGCGCACGCCCAGGAGTTCGGATTCGGGCCGGCCGAGCACGTCCGCCGCGTGGTCGGTGACGGCGGTGATGCGCCACTCGTCGTCCAGGCCGACGAACCCGTCCGACACCCGCTCGAAGACGTCGTTCAGTTCGCTCTCGAGTTCGTCGCGCCGGGTCTCCAGCCGCTCGTTTTTCTCCTCCAGTTGTCGCTCGTACTCGCGCCGGTCGGTCGTGTCGCGGGTGACCGTCGCGAACCCGTGGAGTTCGCCGTCGTCGTCCTGGATCGGGGTGATCGTGATCGACGCCCAGAACCGGGAGCCGTCGGCCCGGACGCGCCACCCCTCGTCCTCGGCCGACCCCTCCTCGAGGGCGCACGAGAGGTTCTCCGCCGGCACGCCTGCAGCCGCCTCCTCGTCCGTGTAGAACGTCGAGAAGTGCTCGCCGACGATCTCGGACTCCTCGTATCCCGTGATCCGTTCGGCGCCGGCGTTCCAGCTGATGACGTGACCGTCCGGGTCGAGCGTGACGATAGCGTACTCCTCGGTGGCCTCCACGAGGGACCGGAAGCGGCCGTTCTCGCTCTCTCCCTCGTCGTCCACCGCGTCCGTCACCCCGTCTACTGCGTCCGTTGTCCCGTCGCCGTCCGGTTCCCACCAGACGTGTTCGGTCCCGCCGACGCGCTTTCGCGCCAGCTCCCCCTCCTCGACGAGTCCCTCCAGCCGCTCGCTGGCGGCCTGCTGCGAGCAGTCGAGGGCGTCTGCGACCTCGGCCGTCGTCAGGGGCTCGTCCCGTGCGTCGGTGGACCGAAAGACGGCCAGGGCCGATTCCCGCCCGTCCCGGTTCCTGCTGACCATGTCCGAGTATGGGACAGGGCAGCCTTATTTAAACTCTGTTAACGGTAACAAATCACTGCCATCACAGGTTGAGCGGTGTGTGGTCTGCTGTGACGTGGAGCAACAATGGTGGCTCGTCTGGGGACAGACGGAACCGACTCGACGGCTGCCGTGGCCGTTTCCGGCGAGTACTTCTGACGCGTTCGTAACAAAATCCGCGGTTTCGGTTCCCGTTTTCTGGCGATGCGGTCGGGGCCACGAGGGCCGTTCGAAATCGCCCCTCGATGGCACGGGTTGCCGTTCGATGTCTCGTGAACACGTCAGTCCGGATCGATGGAACACGACTGTGTCCTGACAACTGGGTCTGTCGGAACGTCGCGGCTGAAGACTGGTTCGTTGCCGTGTTCAAACTGACTCCTGGTCGTGAACGGCCACGACCGCTGTCGTGCCCGTAGACGTCCACGAATACTGACTTGAAACCATTCAGACTCGCTAGTGTTCGGACAGGTCCGAGGTACTGGCCACGCCTGGGCCGCGTTCTCGGCAAGTCGTCACGCCGGTCACCGGGGTGGGCAACGACTCCGGGACTGGCCGCGCCGCGTTTGCCGGTTTCGGTAGCATCACCCCGGTTCTCACCCACCTACGGTCATGACTGTACGGATCGTGCTCGTCGGCACGGGGAACCAGGGCGAGGCGTGGTGTCGGGACTTCTTGCCCCCGAACGAGGCCGACGACACCGTCGAAGTCGTCGCGGCGGTCGACGCGGACGAGGACGCCCTCGAACGGGGCAGAGCGTTGCTCGGCCTCTCGCCGGACCGGTGTTACACGGACGCCCAGACCGCCGTGGCGGCTCACGAGGCCGACGCGCTAGCGCTGGTCGTCCCGCCACACGTCCGCGAATCGCTGGTCGACCTGGCCGTCGAACACGACCTTGACGTGCTCTGCGAGAAACCCCTCGCCGACTCGCTGGAGACGGCGGCCCGCATCGTTCAGCGCGTCGAGGACGCCGGCCTGAAGCTGGGCGTCACGATGACCCAGCGCTACCGAGACGACGTGACCTCCCTTCGCCGACGGGTCCGCTCGGGCGAGTACGGCGACGTCGACGCCATCTACAGCCGCTACGCCGTCAACGCGCGCTCCTACGGCACCTGGAAGCCCGAGCGCCTCTACGACGTGGCGAACCACCCCATGCTCGTCGAGGGCGCCATCCACCACCTCGACCTGCTCGCCGACCTGGCCGGCGACCGCGTCGCGACCGTCTTCTGCAACGCCTGGAACCCGCCGTACTCGGAGTTCGCCGGCGACCCCAACGCCCACGTCCACCTGGTGATGGCGAACGGGACGAGCGTCAGCTACGAGGCGTCGAACACGAGCGCGGTGACGTTCAACGGCTGGGGCGACGAACACGTCCGCGTCGACTGCGCCGAGGCGACGCTGCTGCTGGACGGCCACGAACTGCGGTCGTTCCCCTACGACGCGGCCGAGGAGGACTTCCTCGGCAACACCCGCATCGGGGACGGCGAACTGCTCGCGCTGGAGGAGGGCGAGAAGTGGGGCAACGCCTGGCTCGTCGAACGGTTCGCCGAGTGGTGCGAGGGGGGCGAGCCGATGGAGACCAACGCCCGCGACAACCTCCAGGCGATGGCCACCGTCTTCGCCGCCATCGAGAGCGACGAGACGGGTGAGGCCGTCGACGTCCAGTCGATGCTCGCCGACGCCGAAGCGGCCGCGGCCGACGGTGAGTGACGGCCGGCTCGAACGGGAATTCAGTCAGTCGCCGTCGCCGATTCGCTCTCGCGGTTCGACGTTCTCCAGCGCCGGGAGTTCGCGCTCGCCGACGGGCGTCGCCCATTCGGCGGCGTTCGCGAGCACGCGCTGAATCTCGTCGTCGTGGTAGATCGGGTGGGTCTCGTGGCCCGGTCGGAAGAAGAATATCTTTCCCCTGCCGCGCTGCCAGCAACAGCCCGAACGGAACACCTCGCCGCCTTCGAACCAGGAGGTGAACACCACCGAATCGGGCGTCGGGACGTCGAACGGTTCGCCGTACATCTCCGTCGGCTCCAGTTCGAGGCACTCGTCGATGCCGTCGGCGATGGGGTGAGTCGGCTCGGTCACCCACAGGCGCTCGCGTTCGTCGGCCTCGCGCCACTTCAGCGTCCCTGTCGTCCCCAGCAGCGAGCGGAACACCTTCGAGAGGACGGCCGAGTGGAGGGCGATCAGGCCCATCCCACCTCGCACGGCGTCGGCGACTCGCTCGGCAACGGCGTCCTCGACGTCGTCCTGTGCGATGTGGCTCCACCAGACGAGGACATCGGTCCCCTCGAGGACGTCCTCGGTCAGGCCGTGCTCGGGCTCCTGGAGCGTCGCCGTCTCCGTCTCGAACCCGCGGTCGGCGAGCGCGTCGGCGATGGTTCCGTGGATGCCGTCGGGGTAGACGTCGGCGACGGCGTCGTCCTCCCGCTCGTGGACGTACTCGTTCCAGACGGTGACTGTAGGTGCCATACCGGAGGGTGGACGCTCTCGCCAAAACGGGTTCCCGTAGCGGCAACGGAGGACGGCGCGGTGCGAGCGGGGACCGCTGACGACGGTGGTCGCTGGCACCCGGCGCCGGCCGGACCGTTACTCCAGTTCGTAGCTCCCCTTGGAGTCCCAGATTTCGGCCATCAGGTCGGCGAAGGCGGCCGTCCGGACGGGGTAGCCGTCGGGGTTCTCCCGGTCGATGGGCTCGGCGGCCATCTTCTCGACGAAAGTCTCGTTGTAGTCCAGGTCGTCGATGGTCTCGCGCACGTCGAACGTGATCGTCCCGTCGTCGTCGGTCTGGAGCCAGCCCGCTGCCTGGGCCTCCTCGTCGTACTCCAGGGTGTAGGTCTCCCCCAGCATCTCGCAGACGTCGTCCATCGACCCGATCTCCAGGTCACCCTCACCGGCCTCGATGTAGAGGGTCCCGTCGTCGATGCGCGTGTCGTAGCGTTGCATACGTGGTGTGGGGGATCGATCGAGTAAGGGACTGTCGATTACGCTCGATGAGCGAATGCGAGGGACGACCGACTCTCTCAGATGTCCGTGATCCGGGTGTACTCGTCGTCGAGCGCCTGGGCGTCCTCGGGCAGGAGCGCGACGACGAGGTAGGAGGCGTACTCCGAGAGGTAGTCGACCAGCGCGGCGATGCGGTCGGAGTCGATGGCCTCCAGCGAGTCCAGCAGCATGAAGGGGACCTCCTCGTGGACGTCGTGGACCAAGTAGCCCGCGAGCGCGAAGACGAGGCCGGTCACCTCCCGTTCGGACTCCGAGAGGTGTGCGACCGTGTCCTCGTAGGCCGCGCCGCTCTCGGTGCTCCGGACGACGTGGAGTTCGAACACCGTCGTCGTCACCTTCTCGCGGCCCTGGCGGACGGTCTGTTCGAGCCGTTCGATCCAGATGCGCTCGAGGTTGTCGTAGCCGAGCACGTCGAGGATCGCCTCCATGTGGGTGTTGAACTGCTCGACGGCGTCGGCCTCGATCTGGTCGATCCGGGTGCGACACTCCTCGAGTTCGTCGAGCAGCCCTTCCCGCTCCTGACGCAACTCGTCCTCGCGGGCGATGGCCTCCTCGATGGACTCGATCTCCCCGGAGACGTCCTCGAGGTCGGACTCCAGGCGGCCGAGTTCGAACTCGAGCTGGTTGGCCTCCTTGTGGAGGTCGAGCACCTCGCTGAAGTCGTCGGATTCGAGCTTCTCGACCTCGGTTTCGAGCGACTCGACGTCGTCTGTCAGCGCCGACTTCTCCGTCCGGAGTTCGTCGAGGCGGTCCCGACGGCTCTCGATCTCCGAGTCGACGTCGTCGAGCCGGCGTTCGAGCTTCGTCCGCTGCTCTTGCTGTCGTTCGGCCTCGCGCTGTTCTGACTGCAGTTCCTCGAGGCGGTCCTCGATGTCGCTCGTCTCGCCGAGTTTCGTCTCGCGCAGCGACCGCAGCGATTCGAGCGTCGAGTCGATCTGGTCTGCCGTCACCTCGGAGCCGCAGGTCCAGCAGACGACCTCGTCGTCCTCGACCAGCCTGGCGGTGACGTCGGAGTCCCCGTCCTCGACCAGTTCGTCGAGGACGCCCTCGCCCTCGTCGTCGAGCATCTCCTCGTTGAACTGGATCGCGCTCTGGAGGTCCTGTATCTCCCGCTCGACGGTCTGTTTTTGCTTCCGGAGGCGGTCGATCTCCGCGTCCAGGTCCGCGTGGTCGCCCATCGGCGCCTCGGGGAGGTCGGCCAGTTCCGCCTCCAGGTCGTTGCGCTCCTGTTTCAGCGACGTGATACTGTCGTCGGTGGACTCGATCTCGTAACGGACCTGTTCGAGGTCGCTGCGGGTGTCCCGTAGCTCGTCGAGTTTCTCCTCGAACTGGGCCTTCTCGTTGCGGGTCTCCTCGATGCTGGCGCTGGAGGCTTCGATCTCTTCCTCCTTGGCCTCCAGTTCGTCGCGCTTCTGGGCGATGTCGTCTCGCAACGCGGTGCGGCGCTGTTCGAGCGTCGGCAGTTCCTGCTTGAGCGAGCCGATCTCCGCGAGGTCGTCGTTTATCGTCTCCTTTTCGTCCTCGAGGCGGCGGATCTCCTCGCGGATGGCGTCGATGTCCACCGGGCGCATGATGATCTCCCGGAGGTCCTCGGCCCTGGCGACGGCCCGGCGCGCCTCGTTCGCCTCGAGGAGGAAGGCGAACAGATCCGCGACGGTGGCGTCGTCGAGGTAGCCGTTCCCGGAGAAGGAGACGTGGCCGTTGGTCCGCTGCAGGCTGCGCTCGTACGTCTCTTCGCCGAGGTTGAGCTGCACGTCTCCGGTGTCGGCGTCGCCCTTGAGCGACGCGTTCGTACTGCCGAGCGCCGCCTGTATCGCCTGGAGAAACGACGTCCTGTTCGTGGCGTTCTTCCCCGCGAGCACCGTCACGCCTGGCGGAACGTCGACCGAGGTCTCGTCGATCCCCCCGATCTTCTCGACCTGGAACCGGGCGAGCTGGTCAGCGTGCTGTGTCGTCGTCATTGATAGTCGGGTAGGTACGTCTATCTCTAATAAGTATTCATCTTTCTGTCCGTCTGGGACGCGCCCACCGACCCCGGTTCGAAGCCGTGACCGCCGGACGCACGGACTCTCTTCCCGTCGAGAGCGCTCAGTCCTCGGCCTGCGCCGTCTCGACGTCGTCGTCGCAGTCACAGCCGCCGCGTTCGAGCAACTCGGCGACGGTGTACTGCGAGCCACACTTCTCACAGAGCACGTCGACGGTGACGAACAGTCGGAACTCGTCGAGGGTGATCCGGTCTGTCTCCCGTAGCTGGTTCAGATTCGTCTCGCAGACCGAGGAGAGGCGCGAACTCAGTCGCTCGATGCTGTCGGCGGTGCGCTCCAGTCGGTCCTCGTCGCTGGCCCCCTCGTACTCGGCCCCGCGCTCGTTCTGGAGGTACGACCGGATGGCCTGATAGGTGACGAAGTCGCGTTCGAGCTGCTCGACGTCGATGCCGTTGCGTTCGAGCCGGCTGCGGGCCTCCGTCCGGGTCCCCGACGTGACGTCCTCGGCGGTCAACAGCCGGAAGATGTTGTCGACTTCCCCGTCCAGCGTGGACATGCCGGCGTCGCTCATTGCCGCCGCCAGCAGCCGCCGGTTGAACTCTTCGGCGAGGTCGCGGAGGCTCTTCCGCTCCGTGCCGTCGTCGGTCCAGGCCGCCTCCAGTTTCCCGCCGTACTCCGGTCCCAGGTCGTAGCCCTCGATCAGTCGGCCCACCTTCGTCTGCGTGGCCCCGCCGGTGCTTCCGTTACCCGATGCCATTTACTTGCCTTCGAGTACCGGACCGGCGTACCTTAACTTTATGATGCCTCGCTCGCACCACGCCGACGCCGCGCCTTCCCGCGGATCGGATAACACGCATACGTCTGTTATCGACAGATAGGCTTCCCCGCTCGCGACCGAGAACGGACTGCCGACTAACGTAATGGATCTGTGTCTATTCCGGAGTTACATTTGATTGCTGTCTGAATTAGCGTCTCGCCCGACGACGTCGATCACGATCGACGGTGATGTACTGGATCGGTCCGAATGTCGAAAAATCGGCCGGTACTTCCGCGATTCGGGCGACCCACACGTTCTCCGAGTCGTCGGTACCGGGGGAGTCACCGGCCACTCTCACCAACAATATCGAATCGATATAATACTACAAAATATTACGTTTACCGGATCTGCGCCGTCCAGAACGGGCTCACTCGATGTCGATGGAGTGGCCCGTCGAGTCGGGAGCGACCTTCGGGATAGTCACCGAGAGGACGCCCTGTTCGAGCGTGGCCGTGACGTCGTCGGCGTCGACGGGTTCGGGCAGGCGGACGCGACGCGAGATGGACTCGCTGGTCCGCTCCTGGTGGACGAACTCCCCATCCTCGGTCGATATTTCGTCGCTCCGGGTCGCGTCGAGGTGGAGGGTCTGGTCCACGACGCGGACGTCGACGTCGTCGGGTTCGAACCCCGGGAGGTCCGCCCGCACGTCGAACGCGTCGCCGCGGTCGACCACGTCGATGGAGGAGGCGCCGGAGAGTTGCTGGGGATTCAGCCCACCCCACTGCCGAGAGGCGTCCTCGAATTGCTCGCCCATCTGGTCAATGAGTCGCTCGATCTCGTCGAACGGCGTGCGTCGAGACATACCCGTACTCGGACCCGGTCGACCTTTGTTACGTCGTCGTTACGCGATGTTCCGACCGTCCGTCCGCCCGTCTCTGTCACGAGCGAGCGTCCGCCGTGGAGAGCCGACGACCGCCCGAGAACGGACTCCACCGGGCCGGTCGCGACGGGCAAAGCACGTGTTACTCCCTGACAAGCAGGGCTGAACCTCGGCACGGCGACAGGGCGGGCACGGGTCTGGCCGTCCGGTCCCTCGCTGCTCCCACTGTCAGGTCGACCGCCCGCCGCGGACAGGTGACTTCGACGTCACTGGCCCGTTTTTCCGTCTCGGGAGCGTAGACGAGACCGACCAATGACAACAGGCCCATCGACGGACGAGGCGCCGGTCACCGCGACGCCCCCCGAGTCGGCGTTCCGGACGACCGGACTCGACCACGTCACGCTCATCGGCAGCAACGAGGCGGAGACCATCGAGTTCTACCGCGACGTCCTCGGCATGCCGCTGGTGCTCCGCCAGCCGAATCTCGACCAGCCGGAGGTCACCCACCTCTTCTTCGACACCGGCGACGGTCGCATCCTCACGTTCTTCGTGGAGGACGATCGGGACTCCAGCCGCCAGCCGCTCCGGACTCCCATCGGCGGCGTCCACCACGTCGCCTTCACGGTCGACCCCGAGCGCTTCGACGAGGTGAAATCGGGGCTCTCCGAGAACGGCTACCAGTTCAACGAGTTCGACCGCGGCATCTTCCACTCGCTGTACACCCGCGACCACAACGGCCTCACTCTCGAGTTCGCCACCGACAAGTACGAGATCCCGGACGACCGCCGCGGGGAAGTGCTCGCGCTCGCCCAGGCAAAGCGGGTCGAAGACGGCGCGGAGTACGCCGAGGCCGAGCACCTCGAAGCCGCGCTGGACGAACTTGGCCTGGATAGCGAGGCGGTCGACCTCGGCGATGCCGCGACGGGCGCGGGGGTGGAGTGAGATGAGCGACGCCATCCACGCCGACCAGCCGACCCGGACCGCCGGCGCCACGCTGGAGGACGCCGACGCCGCCGTGGTCATGTTCCACGGCCGCGGTGCGACGGCCCAGAGCGTCCTCTCGTTCGCCGACGAGTTCGACCACGACGGCGTCGCCTACGTCGCCCCCCAGGCCGCCCGCAATACCTGGTACCCCCAGTCGTTCATGGCGCCGATGGAGCAGAACGAACCGTGGCTCTCCGCGGCGCTGGACCGGGCCGACCAGGCCGTCGCCGACGTGGAGGACGCGGGCATCCCGGCCGAGAACATCGTCCTGCTCGGGTTCTCCCAGGGCGCCTGTCTGGCCTCGGAGACGATGGCGCGTAACGCCCGTCGCTACGGCGGCCTGGCCGCCCTCTCCGGTGGCCTCATCGGCCCCGAGGGGACCCCCCGCGAGTACGAGGGCTCGCTCGACGAAACCCCGGTGTTCATCGGCTGCAGCGACCAGGACCCGCACATCCCGCTGGAGCGCGTCCACGAGACGGCCGAGGTGCTCGAGGACCTCGACGGCGACGTCGACGAGCGCATCTACGAGGGGATGGGTCACACCGTCAACGAGGACGAACTGGCGGCCGTGGACGAGATGATCGGTGCGCTGGGAGAGTCAGTCTGAACCTCTCTTCGCTGCGCTTCTGCGAAACTCCGTGCCCGCTTCGAACCGCTCTCTCCCGTCTTTGATCCGGGAGGTGTCGGTCACGCAGGTACCGGAGACGCGGTCGATCGCTCTGACGACTATCGGATTCGACCCGCCGAATCCAGGGAATCGTTCACAGCAACTGCCGTATCGTGCACTACACCACCTGAACCGGGGATGGCCGGCGACCGACACGCTCAATCCTCGTTCGCATTCGAAACGTCCTGCCACGACGACTCGCCGAAGAACGACTGAAGCGCCACGAGCACTCCCACGTACGTCCCGAAGGCGATGATCAAGACGGGGATCACGATCGCCAGCACTAAACTACCTAGCGGGTTCATTCCGGCCAGCTGGAGGGGCGTCATGCCAGACGGTAGATTCCTCTCCCTGGTTAATATTGTCGATACTGTGCACAAATGACGTGCGTCTGAGGCTTCCCAGGTCGCTCTCGGAGGCCGGTCTGCAACACGCGAAACGAACCCGTTCGGGCGGGATCAATAGTACTCCGGATCCCTCGTAGCAAACGACTCTACCCAGGTGTCCGTCTCCTCACTTGCACGTCCCCGAGAGGTGAACTATCGCTGTCACCGCCACCGAGTCACCGCCACCGAGTCACCACAGGCTGTCACGATCCATCGGTCCCGTCCCGTCTCTTTTCGCAGCTGCTGGAAAACTGAAATGGACGGACACCGACTGCCGGCGCCCGGGGATGTGGCAGCCGATGGTTGTAGCAGCCGATAGTTCGTGGGCCGGGAGCGACCCGTCCGATACTGCTCGATTCTCCACTCGCCGGCTACGAACTCTCCAGGGCGAGCGCGCCGACGTCGTCGGCGTTCCCGTCGGCCGACTCACCGCGGTACAGCACGAGGTCGTACGTGGCAGGCGAGAGGGGCCCGTCGACGTCGGTTTCGCTGTTGATGGAGACCGTGTCACCGTCGTCGCGAACCGTCATCGTCGGGGTCGATTCGTTCCCTGCGGCAGCAGGGTCGAGCACGAAGACGACGCGGCCGTCGCCGTTCTCGTCGTGCGCGGTCGCGTTGATCTGGTAGTTGACGTCGTCCTCGTCGCCGACGCTGAGCGTCGCGGCGTCGGCGTCGCCGACGGCGACCGGGATCTCGGCGGTCTCGTTCTGCGAGGCCACGGGCACGTCTTCTTCCAGGCCGAACTCAGACGGCGGAGTCCCCTCTCCGGGGCCTGACGACTGTTCCTCGCAATCGTCATCACAGGGCACGACCCGGGCGTCGACCTCGGTCAGTTCCTCCTCGTCGTGGATCACGGTCACGCTGGCGTTCAACGGCCCGGCGACCGAGTGCGTGTCCACCGTCGTGGCGAAGGTGCCGTTATCCGTGACGTTGGTTCTCTCTCGAATCAGGAACGGACGCGTTACGTTCGTCGACTCGACCAGCAGTTCCAGTTCCGTCCCCGGCTCCAGGTCGCTCTGGCCGGAAATCTTCGACGCTGTCCCCGAGACGAGGGTCAGCGTCTCGCCCTCGCGGTCCACGGTCGTTCCCGACTGTCGGTCGCCGGACTCGGTGTTCGCTTCGCAGTCGTCGTCGCAGGGGACGACCGCGACGCTCTCGCTGGCCAGAACGCTGTCGTTGTGGCGGACGGTGAGAGTAGCCGTCGCGCCCGGGGACACCGCGCCGAGATCCAGCCTTGTCGCGAACGAGCCGTTCTCGGCGACTGTCGCCTCCCTGGTCTGCAGGAAGGGGTTGCTCGCGTCGGTGGAGGTGAGGCGGACGTCGAGGGTGGTTCCTGCGTCGAGGTCGGTCTGGCCGCTCACCGTCTGACCGGGGGCGGCCGCGAGCGTCACGTTCTCGCCGTCGTGGTCGATGGTGGTCCCGCCGCTCGAGGCGAAGGTAACGGCCGTCGCCGCGAGCGCGGCTGCGATCAGGACGGCGCCGACCACCAGCGCCAGGCGTTTCATCCGCGCACCTCCGGGCGGCGGGTGTTCGTCGCGCGATGCGAGGCGTCAGGGCGGTCGACCGGGACGGTCCCGGCTGGAGGGGTGGCTCTCATGCCAGTCGAGGTATCGGGGCGGGAGCTACTATCTTCGACGATAGGTTAAATCGAATTTTACGTGGCGTACCGCCTCCGTCAGCGTTTTTGTCCGGGTCCCCATTGGCGCGAACGATGGACCCGGGAGTCGACCGGTCGCTGGCGGGCGTCGCCGTCGCCGTCCTGGCGCTCACCGCCGTCATCGGCGGTCTCGCACTCACCGCGCCGACGGCCGAGACGGACGTGGTCGCCCGGCCCGCGGGACAGGCAGCGGATCCGGTGGCGGGCGTCGGGGCGATCCACGACGCGGGGGTGACCGGCGAGAACGTCACGGTCGGCGTCGTGGACGTGACCGGATTCGACCCGGACCACCCGGCGCTCCGGAGCCAGGTCGCCGCCACGCGTGCCTTCGCGCCCCAGGAGACGGTCCGCAACGGTGGCCGTCACGGCCACGGCACCGCGGCGGCGTCGCTCGTGACGACAGTCGCCCCCGACGCCGACCTCTATCTGGCCTCTTTCGACACCGCCGCCCAGTACGAGTCGGCCCTCGCCTGGCTCCGGTCGGCCGACGTCGACGTCGTCGTCGCGCCGGTCTCCTTCTACGGGACTCCCGGTGACGGCTCCGCCCGGGTCGCGCAGGTCGCAGACCGGGTCGCCACGGACGACACCGTCGTCGTCGCCCCAGCCGGGAACCTCGCGCAGGGACACTGGACCGGCCGGTACGACGCCGTCTCCGACGGGAAACTCCGCTTCGAGGGCGGCACGCGTAACTACCTCCGGGGCAACGACTCCCGGGATCTGACGATCTGGCTCTCCTGGGACCGATCGCGCGCGGACGAGGACTACACCGCCGAACTGTACCGGACGAACGGGTCGACGGCGAACCTCGTCGCGCGGTCCCGGCCCTACGAGGCCGATCACGTCCCCAACGAGCGCATCTCGGTCCGCCTCGCCGGCGGGACGTACTTCCTCGTCGTCCGCGGGCCCGCGAACGCGACGGGGACGTCGCTGCGCCTCTCCTCGCCGACGCACGCGCTCCAGTACCGGACCGAAGGGGGCAGTATCGTCGCTCCCGCGACGGCCGAGTCGGTCCTCGCCGTCGGTGCCTCGGAGTACGCGACCGGCCGGGTTGAGCCGTTCAGTTCGCGCGGACCGACCGCGGACGGCCGGCGGGGCGTCGACGTCGTCGCGCCGGACGGATTCCGCGCCGCGAGCCGGCCGGACGGGTTCGTCGGCTCGTCGGCCGCGGCGCCGTACGTCGCGGGCATCGCAGCGCTCGTCCTCGACGCGAACCCCGACCTGGACCGCGAGGCGGTCGAACGGATCGTCGAAGCGAGTGCGATCGACGTCGGCGAGCCGGGCCCCGATCCGGCGGCCGGCCACGGCCGCGTCGACGCCGCATCGGCCGTCGAACGGGCCCGGAACGAGACGGGTTAAAGCCAGTTTTAAGCCATGCACAGCGCTTAGTACGTCGGCCTTCGAGGAGCGAACAGACGCTGGCACGTATGTCGGGACTCATCGACCGGATACAGGAGCGGACGGCGACGTCGAACGAACACGCGCGCGTCCTGGAGATGGCCGACGCGGACGCCGACGAGGTGCTGAACGCCCTCTCGTCAGACACCGCGCGGGCCACCTTCCGGACGCTGTTCGACGACCCCGGGACCCCCTCCGAGATCGCCGACGCGGTCGACACGTCGGTCCAGAACGTCCACTACCATCTGACGAACCTGCAGGACGCCGACCTCGTCGAACCCATCGACACCGTCTACTCCGAGAAGGGCAACGAGATGGCGGTCTACGGGCCGGCCAGCGACCCGCTGGTCTTCGTCGGCGACGAGCGACGGACGCCGGCGGTCCAGCAGTCCCTGACCGATGTCGTCGGTGGTCTCGGCGTGCTCGGCCTCGCCAGCCTGTTCGTCCAGTTCGGCGCCGAACGCCTGATGCAACGGGCCAGCCGCGCGCCCGACGTCGTCGGCCCCGCGTCGCCGGACGCCACCGTCACGCCGCCGCGGGGCACCGTCGCCTGGGTCGTCTTCGAAGTCGTCGAACCGGGCGTCCTCTTCTTCCTCGGCTGTCTCGCCGTCGTCGGCGCGGTCGCGCTGCTACGCGCTCGCTAACGCGTCGCGATTACGACCGGAACAGGCCCAGCAGGAGGCCGACGCCGACGACGGCGAACACCGCGCCCGCGGCCAGTGCACCGATTCCGCCGAGGTCGAGACCGCGGTCCTCGGCCCGCGAATCGTCGAGCACTGCCGTTCTTGGGCCGTCGGCGCCGTCGCCGACCGAGAGCGTGCCGATACTGACCGGTCGGCCGATCGCCTGGTGTCCCCGGTACAGTCGCACGTCGTACGCGCCCGCCGGGAGCGGTCCGTCGAGGGTCGGTTCCGGTTCCCTGATCGTCAGGTCGTCGTCCGCGGAGACCGTGCCGAGCGTCGCACGGTCGGTGCCGGCGTTAGCCGTCCTGAACGAGAGGGTGACCCGGCCGTCGCCGTCACCGTCGTCGACAGTCGCGTTAATTCCGTAGCCCTCGGGCGCGTCGCCGATAGTGACGGTCGCGGCGTCGGCGTCGCCGATGCGGACCGGGATCGTGGCGTTCTCGCCAGCGTCGGTTCGTACGATGGATTTCTCGAGCGCCAGGTCGTTCCCTTCCGGACCCGACTCCAGTACGATCAAGGCGCCGACGGCTTCGGGGTCGCCTGTGGCCGAGTCTCCCCGGTAGAGCGCCACGTCGTAGGTGGCGGGGTCGATGCTGTCGCCGAGATCGGGCTCCTGATCGACGACCGTGAGTTCGTCGCCCTCGTCCGCGGCCGAGAGCGTCCGTTCGTCGGTCCCCGCGGCGGCCGCGTCGAAGTAGACGCCGACGACGTTGTCACCGTTGCCGTCGCGGACCGTGGCGACGGTGACGTAGTTGACGTCGTCGCTGCCGAAGACGAGCGTCGCGGCGTCTGCCTCGCCGAGCGCCACCGGGATGTAGGCCGTCTCCGTCGTCTCGACTTCGGTCACCGACTCGAAGTCGAGTTCGCCGGGGTCGATCGACGGGCGCGGGGTCGGCGTCTCGGTCGTCGCCGGTTCACAGTCGCCGTCGCAGGCGACCACCTCGCCAGTCGTCTCGTTCAACTGCTCGCCGTCGTGGAGGACCGCGATCCCGAACGGCGTTCCGGGGTCGACGTTACTCAGGTCCAGGTGCGTCGAGAAGGACCCGCCCTGCGTGACGATGACCTCTCTGGCCACGAGGAACGGCTCGCTGGACTCTTTCGACTCTATGCGGACGGTGACCGACGAGCCGGCGTCGAGGGACGTCTCGCCGCTGATCTCCTGTCCGGGGCCGGACTCGAACGAGAGTCGTGGACCCTGCTGGTCGATGGTCGCCGCTGGTTTACAACCACCGTCGCACTCGCCGACGCGGGCGTCCGCGGCAGCCAGTTCCTCG
Organism: Halomicrobium sp. HArcel3; assembly: GCF_058933135.1. Classification (NCBI taxonomy): domain Archaea; kingdom Methanobacteriati; phylum Methanobacteriota; class Halobacteria; order Halobacteriales; family Haloarculaceae; genus Halomicrobium; species Halomicrobium sp. HArcel3. Next base: position 249,383 of record NZ_JBZYDN010000003.1, read on the forward strand.
CCGTCGTGGTGGACCGAGACCGTCGCGGCCGACCCCGGTTCGACGTTCGAGAGGTCGACGTAGGCCGTGAATTCACCGTCCGCACCGACCTCGGCTTCGGGCCGTGACAGGAACGGCGACGACGGATTCTCCGACTGGATGTGTAACTGAACCGTCGTCCCGGGTTCGAGGCTCGTCTGGCCGCGGATCACCTGTCCTTCGCCGGCCGCCAGCGACATCTCGTCGCCGTCGTAGACGAGGATGGTCGTCTGTGCCGTCGCGCCGCCTGCGAGAGCGAGTGCGCCGACGAGGAGGGCCGTAACCAGCAGTGTTCGGGGAGGGAAGCTGCGTCGCATTTGGTCGACGTTTCCCGGCCTGTACTAAAGCCTCCCCGGTAGCTTCAATCGCGATTGAACGGATCGCTATTGCTGCCACCACCGCAACCGATTAGCGGCGCGGGCCGCCACTGACGTCCATGAACGACGGTGCGGCGCTGGGCGTCGACGTCGGCGGTACGTTCACCGACGTCGCGTTGCTCGCCGACGGGGACCTGACGACGGCGAAGGTGCCGACGACGGAGGACCAGCACGTCGGCGTCCTCCGCGGCGTCGAGATGGCGTGCCACCTCGCTGGCGTCGACCCTGCCGACGTCGGTCGCTTCCGACACGCGACGACCGCCGCCGTCAACGCGCTGCTGGAGGGGACCGGCGCGGAGACCTACCTGGTCACGACCGCTGGCTTCGGCGACGTCCTCGAAATCGGGCGGCAAGACCGCCCCGCGCTCTACGACCTGGAGGCGCGCAAACCCGACCCGCTCGTCCCGGCCGAGCGCCGCTTCGAGGTGGACGAACGCGCGACGGTCGACGGGGTCGAACGGCCCGTCGACGAAGCGGAGATTCGGACCGTCGCCGACGAAATTCGCGAGCATGGCGACGTCGACGCGGTCGCCATCTCCTTTCTCCACGCGTACGCCCACCCCGAGAACGAGCGTCGCGCGGCTGACATCCTCCGCGAGGAACTTGGCGCCGCCGTCTCGGCGAGTCACGAGGTGCTCGCCGAATTCCGCGAGTACGAGCGGACCGCGACGGCCGTCGCCGACGCCGCCGTCACGCCCGTCGTCGACGACTACCTCGCCAGGCTCGACGAGCGGGCGACCGAGCGGGGGCTGCCGAGTCCGCGCGTCATGCAGGCCAACGGCGGCATCGCCGACGCCGGGACGGTCCGCCAGGACGCCGTCACCACGGTCCTCTCCGGGCCGGCGGCCGGCGTCGTCGGCGCGTCGGCGTTCGAACCCCCGGAGGTCGAGGGGCTGGTCACCTTCGACATGGGCGGCACCTCCTGTGACGTCTCGCTGGTCCGCGACGGCGAGGTCGAGCGAACGACGGAGGGCGCTGTGGGCGGCCACCCCATTCGAATCCCGATGGTCGCCGTCGAGACGGTCGGCGCAGGCGGTGGTTCCATCGCCTGGGTCGACGCTGGCGGCGCCCTCCGCGTCGGGCCGCAGTCGACGGGTGCCGACCCGGGTCCGGCCTGCTACGGGACGGGCGGGACCGACCCGACCGTCACCGACGCGGCGCTCGCGCTTGGCTTCCTCGGCGCCGACACCACCCTCGGCGAGGGCCTGGAACTCGACGCCGACGCCGCCGAGTCCGTGCTGGACGACCTGGCGACCGAGGCAGACCTGGACGGTCCCGTCGCGGCCGCCCGCGGCGTGGTCCGCGTCGCCAGCGCGACCATGGCCCGGGCCGTCCGCCGGGTGACCGTCGAGCAGGGCCACGACCCGCGCGGGTTCGCGCTCGGGGCCTTCGGCGGTGCGGGGCCGATGTTCGCCGCCTCGCTGGCCGACCGCCTGGGCGTGGGCCACGTCGTCGTTCCGCGTGCCAGCGGCGTCCTCTCCGCGTTCGGCCTGCTCGCCGCCGACGAGAGCCACGACGCCGTCCGGACCTACCGCGTCGCCCTCTCCGAAGCCGACCCCAGTACCGTCGACGACCTGTTCGACGACCTCTCGTCGTCGGTCCTGGCGGACACCGCCGATCCGGACCGGGCGACCGTCCGCCGGCAGGCCGACCTCCGATACGCCGGCCAGAGCCACGAACTGACCGTCGACGTTTCCGACTCGTTCGACCCGGCTGCCGTCCGCGACCGGTTCCACGCCGCCCACGAAAGTGCGCGCGGCTATCGTCTCGACGAGGAACCCGTCGAACTGGTGAGCCTCCGGACGACGGCGACGGTCCCCGGCGATACGCCGGCGCTCACGCACGACGCCGACGGCGACGCCCTGTCCGGCCGGCGCGAGGTCGTCTTCGGCGATTCCCGCACAGAGACGCCGGTCTACGACCGCCGGAAACTCCCCACAGGGACCGACCTCGACGGCCCCGCCGTCTTCGAGGGCGGCGAAAGCACGGTCGTCTGCCCCCCCGACTGGACCGTTAGGGTGGACGACCGGGGGACCCTCCACCTGGAGGTGAGCGAGTGATGGCGACCACCGGTTTCGGCCGATGGATCGAACGGAAGGGTGGGACTGAAAGGGGCCGCCGTCTCGGGGAAGGCGGACCCGACAAGCACCGCAGCGAGCGAGGAGCGCAGTCGCGGGCCCCCGCCCCGAGACGGCGGGGGCTTTCCTCTGTTTGCGGAGTTCCCGTCGGTGACTGCGGTCTGTCAGGCGATGCGAAAGGAGGCGATTCGAGATGACTGGCGATCGCAAATTCCTAGACGCCGTCGAACTCGAAATACTCAGAAATCAACTCGAGAGCGTCGCCGAGGAGATGGGGCAGGTCCTCATCCGGGGCGCCTACTCCCCCAACATCACCGAACGCCGCGACTGTTCCACAGCGCTGTTCGACGCCGACGGGCGCCTCGTCGCCCAGGCCGAACACGTCCCGGTCCACCTGGGCGCGATGCCGCGAGCGGTCGACGCCGTCCTCGACCGGGACCCGCAACCGGGCGACGTCTTCGTCCTCAACGACCCCTTCGCCGGGGGGACACACCTCCCCGACGTGACGCTGGTCTCGCCCATCGCGCCCGGCTCGGCCCCCCAATCGCAGGACGAGATCGTCGCCTACGCCGTCTCGCGGGCCCACCACGCGGACGTCGGGGGGATGGCCCCGGGGAGCATGCCCGCGGGCGCGCGAGAGATTCAGCAAGAGGGGGTCCGCATTCCGCCGGTTCGACTCGTCCGGGACGGCGAGGTGGTCGAGGACGTGCTGGACCTCTTCCTCGCGAACGTGCGTAATCCGGCCGAGCGCCGGCCCGACGTCCGCGCCCAGCTGGCGGCCAACGAACGCGGGGCCGAGCGGGTCGCGGACCTCCTATCGACCCACGGCGACCGCCTCCTCACCGCCTTCGACGCGGTGATGGAGTACTCCCGCGAGCGCGTGGAGGCCGAAATCAGGGACCTGCCGGACGGCACCTACCAGGCCAGCGACGTGCTGGAGGGCGACGGGGTGACCGGGGACGACGTCCCCATCGTGGTGACGGTCACTGTCGACGGCGCCACCCTCGACGTCGACTTCGCGGGAACGGCCTCACAGGTCGCGGGTAACGTCAACGCGCCGCTGGCGGTCGCCGAGAGCGCGGTCTACTACGTCGTCCGCTGCGTCACCGACCCGGACGTGCCGCCGAACGCGGGCTGTTACGAGCCCATCTCCGTCAGCGCGCCGAAGGGTTCCCTGTTGAATCCCGAACCCCCAGCGGCGGTCGTCGGGGGCAACGTCGAGACGAGCCAGCGGGTCACCGACGCCGTCTTCGACGCGCTCGCCGACGCGGCGCCCGACCGCGTCCCCGCCGCGGGCCAGGGGACGATGAACAACCTGATCGTCGGCGGGTCGGGGTTCACCTACTACGAGACTATCGGCGGCGGCGCGGGCGCGAACCCCGCCAGCGACGGCCTCTCCGGCGTCCAGGTCGGGATGACGAACACGGAGAACACGCCCGTCGAGGCCCTCGAAGCCGAGTACCCGCTCCGGGTGACGACGTACGCCCTCCGCGACGGCAGCGGCGGGGCGGGCCGCTATCTTGGCGGCGACGGTCTGGTCCGGGAACTCCGGCTCGAAACCGATGCGACCGTTTCGCTGTTGACCGAGCGTCGTCGCGTCGCGCCGCCGGGACGGGCCGGCGGCGAGGACGGGCAGACGGGCCTGAACCTGGTCGACGACGAGGCCGTCCCCGCGAAGACGACGCTGCAACTCGACGCGGGGACGACCGTCCGCGTCGAGACGCCGGGCGGTGGCGGCTACGGGGCGCGCGACTGACGACACTACGGATAAATATCCGCGGCCGACATGTACAGACGATGGACCGGACCCGGCTGTTCCGCGGCGTGGCGGTCGCCGTCGCAGTCCTGGCCGTGGCGACCGTCGCCGGCGGGTTCACGTCTGCCGGCGGCGGCGACGGGGAGGGAGCGCGGTCTCCGGGTCTCGGAATCGGCGAGGGTGACGGCGCGGGCCTGGGCGACGGCGACGACGTGGGCCTCGTCGCCGACGAAGAGCCGGGCGGAATCCAGCTTCCCGCCTGGCTGGTGACCGTCCCCCTCGCCGTCGTCGTCTGGTCGTCGCTCGCGTTCTTTCTCGCCTTCGTCGTCCACACCGTCTGGACCGGTCGGCTCGACGAACTCGTCGCGGTGGTCCGCGAGGCGCTGGTGGACGTCCTCGCCGCGGCGGTTCTCCTCCTCGGACTGATAGCGCTACTGAGCGTTCTCAGTCTGCTACTGGGCGCTGGCGGCGGCGGGCTGCTCGGCGGTGGGGCGCCGGCCGGACCCGCGACCGGGGGTGGCGAGCGCTCGGTCGCGGTTCCCTCGACGTCGCTGGTCACCGGCGTCGCGGTGGTCCTCGGCCTCCTGGGCGCGGTCGGCGCGGCGGCCGCGCTGGGCCGCGAGGTGGCGACCGACGAGTCGGAGTCGACGTCGTCGTCCAGCGGTTCCCGTGGGAGACGTCACGCCGTCGGCGGGTTCACCGACCTCCCCGAAGAGGAAGCCGTCTCGGACGTCCACGCCTCGAACCCAGTCTACCGCGCCTGGCGCGAGATGGCCGACCGGGCCGAGAGTGCGACCGACGACACGCTGACGGCCAACGAGGTCGCCGCGACCGCAGTCGGGCACGGGTTCGACCCCGACGCGGTCCGGGAGCTGACCGCGCTGTTCGAAGCGGTTCGCTACGGCGACCAGCCGGTGACCGATACCCGCCGCCGTCGTGCGGAGTCGGCGCTCGAATCGATCGACGAACCCGAGGTTTCATAGTGGTGGTTGTAACTTTTCACCGGCGTTCGCCGGCACCGGCGACGTCGAACGCGGGTAAGGGCTTACAACCACCACTATCAGGAGGGAGCCAGCCGTGAACAGTCGCGACGCGTTACTGACCATCGGCGTCGCCACGGCCGTTGTCGGTATCGCGATGGCGTACCTGCCGGCCGTGACGGTCGTCGACGTCCCCGCCTCGGTGCCGCTGCTGATCGGCGTGGTCGCGCTGGTCGCCGCACTGGTCCGGGGCCGGGCCTGGCTCACCCACGAGAGCCGTGACGTCCGACCCGCCGAGCGCGAGCGGCCGAGTGCGGTCGGCGTCCCGGGCGACGACGTCGACGCGACGCTCGCCCGGGCGCCGCCGGTCGGATCGACCGGGGGTCGCGGTGGGGCGGACAACCGGCGGATCCAGTTCCGTCAGTCGCTCCGTGAACTCGCCGTCGAGACGCTCGTCACGTTCCAGGGGTACACGACCGAGGAGGCCAGGCGGGCGGTCGACCGGGGGACCTGGACCGACGACCCGCAGGCGGCGGCCTTCTTCACGTCGCCGACCGGGGAAGCCAGGTCGGTGACCGGGTCAGTGCGCGGGACGCTCTCCGGCGAGCGCCCGTTCCATCGTCGCGCCGAACGCGCGGCCAGCGAGATCGAGCGACTCGGGCGAGGTGCGGAGCCGTGACGACGAACGAACGCAGTACCGACGACGAGCACGGTCGGCCCGGGGCGGCTAGATCGCCCGATCCCCGGCAGTCGAGCGATACCGCGGACCAGCGCGACGGACGCGGCGCGACGGACGCGGACGCGTCGGCCGTGAACGCCGCCGACACCGTGACCGTCGAGGACCGACACACAGAGCGGTGGTACGGCATCGGCGTGCTCGCGCTGCTGGGGCTTGGCGTCGGGGTGCTGACCGACACCGCGGCGCCGCTGCTGGCGAGCGGGTTCGGACTGGCCTTCGCCGGCTACGGAGCCCTGACGTCGCCGCCGCCGCTCGATCTGACCGTCGAGCGGACGATCGGTGATCCCACCCCGGAACCAGGTGACTACGTCGAGGTGACGGTGACGGTGACCAACGACGGCGAGCGCTCCGTGCCAGACCTGCGGCTGATCGACGGCGTCCCCGACCGGCTCGGCGTCGTCGAGGAAACGCCGCGTCACGGCGCGGTGCTGGGGCCGGGCGACTCGACGACGTTTGCCTACACCGTCCGGGCCGAACGGGGCGCGTTCGAGTTCGACGGCCTGACCGCCGTCGCCCGGGACGTCAGTGGTGCGACCGAGCGGGTCGCCGTCGTCGGCGAGCGCTCGTCGCTCCGGTGCATTGCGCGGTTCCCGACTGACCCGCCACCGTTTCCACTGCGTGCCCAGACGGTCCAGCACACCGGCCGTTATCCGGGCGACGCCGGCGGCGCGGGGCTGGAGTTCTACGCGACCCGGGAGTACCGCCGGGGCGACCCGCTGAGCCGCGTCGACTGGAACCGGACCGCGCGGACCGGGGACCTGACGACCGTCGACTTCCGCGTCGAGCGCACCGTCCGTGTCGCGCTGGTGTTCGATACGCGCCGGTCCGCCCACCTCGCGCCGTCGCCCCACGAGCCGTCGGCGGTCGAGCGCGCCGTCGCCGGCGGGACGACGGCCTACGCCTCGCTGACGCGGGCCGGCCACGATGTCGGCGTCGGCGCCGTCGCACCGGTCGACTGCTGGCTCGCGCCGGGCCGGGGCGACACCCACCGTGAGGAGGCCCGGCACTTCCTGGCAACCCACCCGGTCCTCTCACCGACGCCACCGGCGGACGACACCAACGTCTACCGGGCTACCCAGCGGCTGAAGCGCCGACTCACCGCCGAGACGCAGGTCGTTCTGTTCAGCCCGCTCCACGACGACCTGCTGGCGGACACGGTCGTCCGCCTGGACGCCCACGGCTACGCCGTCGTCGTCGTCAGCCCGAACCCGACGGCGACCGACACCACCGGCCACCTGGTCGCCCGGGGTGAGCGCCGCCTGCGCATCGCCGACCTGCGCTCTCGTGGCATCCCCGTAATCGACTGGCACCCGGACGAAGACCTCGGGCACGCCCTCGTCCGCACACGCCGGCGGTGGTCGCCGTGAACGTCGACTACGAGACGTTCGACGACTCGCCCTCGCCCACGGGCCTCGTGCTGACGGTGGTGCCCGCCGCCGTCGCGGCGCTCGCCAGTGCATCCTTCCTCCCCGCAGTCGCCGTCGCCCTCCTGGCCGTCCTGGTACTGACGGTCGGCGTGCGGAACGCGTCCCGGTCGCTCGTCACCCTGGGCGCCGTCGTCCTCTTCGGCGCGGTGCTCGTCGCCGGCGCGTCCGACGCCCCGCTCCCGTTCGTCCTCATCGGCGCGGGCGCGACGGTCGTCGCCTGGGACGCCGGCACGAACGCCATCACCGTCGGTCGACAGCTCGGCGCCGCCGCGGCGACCCGCCGACTGCAACTGGTCCACTCGCTCGCGACGACCGGAGTGGCGGTGCTCGTCGGGGCCGTCGGCTACGGCGCCTTCCGGCTGGCGACTGGTGGCCAGCCGACGGCAGGGGTGGCGCTACTACTCCTGGCTGTGCTCCTGTTCAGCTATCTGCTCGACGTGTAGGTGTTGTTGGAAGACCGCTGGGGAATTGTTTTGCGTGGCTCTCGACCGAACGGTGTGATGAATACAGCGGACACACCTCTCGCTCGGTTCCGCGTGTGTAATGAACACTTGGTCGATAGTGGGTTATTTTCACTGACTCCAGAACGTATTTACCTAACTGCCGAGTTCAGTTCTCTATGCCCGCTATCAGCCTCGTATTCCTCACCGTACAGGCGCTACTTTCAGCGTTCGTCTATTTCCTGGCGATGAAATATGAGGCTCGCTCTCCACTAGTCTCCGGCATCCTCGTTTTCGCACTTGGGTTTGCACTGGTACTGGTACTCGACACCATTCTCGGACTATTTACCGTCGAAATTCTACTCATCCTCAGCTACTTCATCGGATTGCGTACGGAACGGTGGGAATCAGTCTCAGCCTGATTTACACAAATCGATAGCGCTCGATTCACACACCATTCCATCACCTGGGTAACACTGATTCCACCCAAACCCGTCGCACTCGCGCGTCCAGTTCCACGAACGATTAAATACGGTGACGGCTGATGCTAGCTCACAATGGACGAGCGAGCGATCCTCGTCGTGGTGGTGGTGCTGGGCGTCGTGGGGCTCTCCGCGTCCGCTGCCTCGATCGGCGATTCGCGCGACACTCGCTCGGTGGGAACGGGCACGACCGCCTCCGAGGGCGTCGGTGAGGGGGCTGGCGAGGGGATGGGGGGCGGAGAGGCGTCGACGCTGGGGAACGCCAGCGGAACGGGGCTGACCGACGTCGGGATAGTCGGGCAACTACTGGGGATTATCGCCCTCTCGCTCGTCGCCGTTCCGCTCCTGATCTCGCTGGTCCTGTACGGCCGCGAGACCGTCGTCGCGTTCGTGAAGTCGGTGCTCCAGACGACGACGGGGGTCTTCGCGGCGGTCCTCTACCTGGGCGTGGTCATCTATCTCCTGTCGTTTCTCGACGGCGAGAAAGCCGGTAACTACGTCTCGGGGGTGCTACGGGGCGGCGGCAGCGGGTCGTCGTTCGGCCCGGCGCTGTCGGTCCCCTCGGGGAACGTCCCGCTTATCGTCGTCGCGCTGGGTGGCGTCGTCCTGCTGGTGGCGGTGGCCGCGTTTGCCCTGCGCTCCGTTTCGAGCCCGTCGCTGGACTCGCCCGATTCCGAGCCAGTCGCCGACGACAAGGTGATTGACCTGGACTCGGCCCGAGAAGCGCCCGACGGCAGAACTGCTGAGGCGGCCTTCGCAGACGTCGACGCGTCGAACCCGGTGTACCGGGCCTGGCGCGAGATGGCCGAGGCCGCCGACGGCGCCAGCCTCCGGACGCACACGCCCGGCGAGGTGGCGCGACGGGCCGTCGACGCCGGGATGGACCGGGACGCCGTCCGGACCCTGACGGAGCTGTTCGACCGGGCGCGGTACGGGCGCGTCGGCGTCGACGAGGAGTCCGAGCGGCGCGCCCGGGCGGCCCTCGACGCGATAACGGAGGGCGAGGAGACGTGAACTGGCGACTGCTGGCGGTCGCCGTCGGCCTGGCCGGCGCCGGCTTCGGACTGGCAATCGCCTTCGTTCCGTCGCTGAACGCCGGCCTGTCCGTCCCGGACGACACCCCGACGCTGCTGGCCATCCTCGCGGGACTCGTGGGATTGCGGCGCCTCCGGTCGTTCCTTGGCCACGACGCCAGCGACTACCGACCGCCGGTCCGGGAGCCAGGCCCCCGACTCGCCGCCCCGGGCGACGAGTTCGACGACCTGCTCGCCCGCGTCTCGGGGGCCTCGGTCGCCGGGAACCCGACCGCGCTGAAGGCCAAACAGGATCTGCGCGACGTGGTCGTCGAGTTTCTCGTCATGTACCACGGCTGCTCCGAAGCGGCGGCGGAGGGCCTCGTCGACCGGGGGGAGTGGACCGACGACGAACTCGCCGCGCGGTTCCTGGCCACCAGCGCCGGCTTCGGATCGGGTTTCACGGAGACCATCGGGATGACACTCGGTCGCCGTCAGCCGTTCCACCGCCGGGTGCGCCACGTCACGCGAGAACTGTACGAGCTATCGGGGGGTGACCGCGAATGAGCGGGGAACAGATGGCGTTCCACGAGATGGGCGCGGAGTTCCCGGAGTTCGACGAGACGCCGACGGAGCTGGTCGTCGGGCCGGGCGACGCCGCCGACCACCAGACGAAGCGGTGGTTCGGCGTGTCGGCGTTCGCGCTCCTCGCGCTGGCCGTCGGCGTGTTCACCGCCCAGGGCGGCCTCCTGCTCGCCAGCGCGCTGGGGATGGCCTTTTCCGGATACGGCCGGCTCACCTCACCGCCGCCGGTCAACCTCGCCATCGAACGGACCATCAGCGACGCCCGCCCGAACCCCGCCGACGAGGTGACCGTCTCGCTCACCGTCACCAACGACGGCGACCGGCCGCTGCCGGACCTGCGCCTCGTCGACGGCGTCCCCGACCGGGCGGCCGTCACCGGCGGGTCGCCCCGAATCGCGACGGCGCTACGCTCCGAAGAATCGACCACCATCCAGTACACCATCGCGGCGACGCGGGGCGTCCACGAGTTCGAACCGCTCACCGCCATCGTCCGCGACGTCAGCGGTGCGACCGAACGTATCGCATCAGTCGAACAGGGCGACGCCTTCGCCTGCGAACCGGACCTCCCCAGTCCCACGCTCGACGTCCCGCTGCGGCCCCAGACCACCCAGTACACGGGCCGGACACCCGCCGACGCTGGCGGGGACGGCGTCGAGTTCTACGCGACCCGGGAGTACCGCATGGGCGACCCGATGAGCCGAATCGACTGGAACCAGACCGCCAAGACGGGGGACATGCGGACCGTCGAACACCGCGTCGAGCGGTCGGTCACCGTCGCCCTCTTGATCGACGCGCGGCCGAGCGCCGACGTCAGCCCGAACGGCGCGGCCGGGTCGACGCTCGAACGCAACCTCGAGGCGGCCCGCGAGGTCGCCGCGTCGCTGCTAGCCGAGGGGCACTCGGTCGGGCTGGCGGCCTTCTCCGAACACGACTGCTGGCTACCGCCGGCCGCCAGCGACAACCACCGCATCGAACTTCGGGAGACGCTCGCGACGCACCCGGCGTTCTCCCCCGGCGACGAGGACGCCGACGTCAGCGTCTTCTCTGTCGCCCAGCGACTCCGCCAGCGGCTCCCCTCGGACGCCCAGGTGATCCTGTTCTCGCCGCTGGTCGACGACTTCGTCTTCCGGACGACCGTGCGGCTGGACGCCCACGGTCACCGGACGACGGTGGTCTCGCCCGACCCGACGGCGGCGGACACGTCGGGCCACCGGCTCGCCAGCGTCGAACGGCGGATGCGCATCACGCGCCTGCGCCGCCGGGGGCTCCCCGTCGCCGACTGGGCCTTCGACGAGTCGCTCGCCCACGCCATGGCTCGCATCCGCGGGGGGCGGTCGGTGTGAGCGACGCGACGCTGGAGTCGACGGCCGATTCAACCGCGAACGACCCGGTGGCCGACGACCACCGGACTGCCGACTCGGCGGCTACCGACGATCCGACGGGGGCCGACCACTGGTCGTTCGACCAGTCTCCCTCGACGCTGGGCGTCGCCACCACCATCGTGGCGGGACTGGTCGCCGTCGCCGCGACGACCGTCTCGGCAGCGGCCGCGGTTCTCTCGCTGGCCGGCCTGCTCGTCCTCGCCGTCGGGGTGCGCCGCGGCTCGAACCGTGCCCACAAGTTCGGGACGGCGGGGCTGTTCGCCGGCGTCTTGCTCGCCGGTGCGGCGGGCGCCTCGCCGGCCGCGATGCTCGTCGCCTTCGGCGGCGCCGTCGTCGCGTGGGACGCGGGGGAGAACGCGATCAGTCTCGGGCACCAGCTGGGTGCGGGCGCGCCGACGCGACGGGCCACGGTCGTCCACGTCGCGGCGACGGGCGTCGTGGCGAGCGTCGTCGGCGTCCTCGCGCTCGTCGTCTACGACCTGAGCCGGACCGGGCAGCCGACGACCGCCGTCGCGCTGTTGCTGGTCGCGGCGCTGCTGTTCATCTGGCTGCTCGACGACTAGGCGGCGACGGTCGGCACGGGGACGCTGTCGAGCACTTCGTCGACGATGTCGGCCTCGTCCACGTTCTCGACGCGGGCCTCCGGCGTCAGCACGATTCGGTGGGCCAGCACCGCCTGCGTGACGGCCTTCACGTCGTCGGGCGTGACGAACTCGCGACCCTGGATGATCGCTCGCGCCCGGACAGCCTCGAAGAGGCGCTGGGTCCCGCGCGGAGAGACGCCGACGTCGACGTTGCGGTGGGTCCGCGTCGCCCGCGCCACCTTCCCGATGTAGCGGAGGACGTCGTCCTCGACGGTGACTTCCTCGGGGAGGTCACGCACGTCGTCGACCTCCTCCGGGGTGAGGACGGTCTGGACGGAGGGGCTCTGCTCGGTGCGGCCGCGGCGGCGCTGGAGCAACTCGAACTCGCCCTCTTCTTCCGGATAGCCGATGGAGGTCTTCGCGAGGAAGCGGTCGACCTGCGCCTCGGGCAGTTCGAAGGTCCCCTCCATCTCGACGGGATTCTGCGTCGCGATGACGAAGAACGGCTGAGGGAGTTCGTACGTGTCGCCGTCGACGGTGACCTGGCCCTCTTCCATCGCCTCCAGCAGCGCCGACTGGGTCTTCGGCGGCGCGCGGTTGATCTCGTCGGCCAGCACGACGTTGGCGAAGATGGGTCCCTCGTTGAACTCGAAGGTCCGCTCGCGCTCGTTGAACACGTGCGTCCCGGTGATATCCGCCGGCAGCAGGTCCGGCGTGAACTGGATGCGGGAAAAGGAGAGGCCCAGCGCCTCGGCGACGGTCCGCGCGGTCAGGGTCTTCCCCGTCCCGGGCACGTCCTCCAGGAGCACGTGGCCGCGGCCGACGACGCCCATCAGCACCGTCTCGAAGAACTCGCGGTCGGCGATGACCGCGTCGCTGACCTCGTCGAGCACCGTGTCACACACTTCGCTTGCTTCGGCGACGTCCATACCCGGCTATGTCACTCGCGTTTAATATGCATGTCGGGCCTACCAGCCGAACCGAAACCCATAAAGACCAGATAGCAGTACAGTCGAGTGAGCCGAGGTAGCCTAGCCCGGCCAAGGCGGTTGCCTCGAAAGCAACTGTCCTCACGGACACAGGCGTTCGAATCGCCTCCTCGGCGCTACTCTTTATACACTAACACGGTACCAAGCATAGCTGTGCCCACCGAGGAGTATCGGACGGCTGTAACTCGATTGGAACTCTCTCAAAGTAGTCGGCAGCTACTGGACCAGACTATGCAGGTGGGCTACTAGGCATAGGTCCCATGCCGTACAGGAGGTACCAGAGTACGAGCAGAAGCAGCGCCCCCACTACCAGTACCGCCAGGAGGTCCGACCAGCCGAAGTCGGACCCCGGCGTGTTGTCGCCAGACTGCGCCATCGCGTCGGATACCTGCGTGTTGGAACGCCGACCACGAGACCTGTCGCCCATACCGTGGTGTTTATTGTTCGACAGATAAGCTTTCTCCCGGGCGCACTATCGTCTCGTTTTCGAGGGAACTCGCCCTATCCGGTCGAGCTCCGTGACCAGTGTGCTACAGGAAATACTTCACCACGAACAACAGCAGAATCGCTACCGCCATCGCCACCAGCAGGGAGGCCGGGCCCCACTTGGGCCAGGCGATCGTGCCATCGGATTGAACCGTCGAGTCGGCGGCCATCGAGTTGGATATAGCGTCCTGATCCATACCGTGGCGTCACCTGGTCGACACAAAACCTTTCCCCGCTCGTGCTCCCCTCGGTCCGAGACGGAAACTCGACGGACTCGACCGTTACAGGAAATACACTATCGCGAGTACCAGCACGGCCACTACCGTCGCGACGATCAGAAGGGCCGACCGGTCGTTCTCGTAGGGCGACTCGGCGCCGTCGGGACGGTTCTGGCTATCTGAGATTGGTCCATGTGGTGCCATATCGAACCTTCCGGCCGGGGAAAGATGAAGCTACTCCCGGTCGGGATGTCGGTACCAGTGCGTCGTCGCGTCGTTACTCCTCGCGTGGCACTTGCGTACTCCCCGCTATGCGCCCGCGAGGAAGAAGATCAGGACGCTCACGGCGAGCACGCCGAGGATGAACGCGGCGGCGAGCGCGCCGCCCAGGGAGACGACGGCGTTGGCCGTCGACGCGAGCATCTCGGTGCGGTCGTTGCCGAACACGGTTACCTCGGCCTTCTCGCTGGCCATACCGGCCTCGACGGGTTCCAGGTCGTCGATGGCGGCGTCGACGAGTTCGTCGATGAGGGCGACGAGTTCGTCGTCGGGGATGGCGCCGCCGACCTGGTTCACCGCCTCGATGGTGTTGACGATGTGGGTGTCGGTGGTCATCACCTCGACCATATCGACCGAGTCGATGGCGTCGACGATGGACTCGCGGAGGCCGGGCTCCATGTTGTTGCCGTCGACGAGCACGTAGGCGGTGGTCTGGTCACCGGTTTCGAACACCGCGACGCGGATGCCCAGCGGACCGATGCCGTCCTGGGGGTCCCAGGGGGTCTGGTCCCAGGCGACGCCGCAGCGCAGGTCGTCCTGGTGGGCGCTGGCGAGGCGGTCGCCGAGGCGGCCGGCGCCGTAGATCATGTCGAAGGAGCGCTGGCTGCCGGGGACGACGTGGCCCAGGTCCTCGCCCTCCAGGCCGTCGTTGCAGTTGTGGGCGTCGGCCAGCAGGATCTCGTCGACGTCGTCCGAGCGGGCCTCCGCGGCCGCAGACAGGCCGACGGCGTAGTCGACGTCGTCGGCGAACCCTGGCGAGTAGGTGGCCGCGAGGAAGGCGCCGTCGCCGAAGGCCTGGCCGGTGAGCGTCGCCTCCCCCTCCTCGACGCGGATGCTCTGGGTGGCCTGGTCGGTGTAGTCCAGGCGCTGGTAGGCGGTCTCGGCCGCCGAGAGGATGGGGTCGACCTCGCGCTCGGTGACGAGGTTGAAGTCGTGGCCGGCGGTGGCGTGGGGCGGGAACGCGAGGCCGTCGGCCTCCCAGGCGACGCGCTGGGGGAGGTTGCCGCCGCCGATTTCGCCCATCGGCCCTGGGTGGATCATCGGGAGGACGAAGCGGGCCTTCTCCTCGCCGTCGGGTCGGCGGACCGAGAGCACCGTCACTGGCACGATGGCGTCCTCGCCGAGCTCCTCGAAAAAGTCCTCCAGTTCCCGGGACCCCTCGGCGACGTGGCCGATGAACCCCTGGAGGAAGTCCAGCACCGAGACGCCGAGGCTGGAGCGCCACGGGCGGTCGAGGACGACGAGGAAGAGCCAGACTGCGCCCGCGTAGATGACGCACATGATGGCGAGCAACCCGAGTTCCGTGGCGCCGACGGAGAGCAGTTCGGGGGGTGCTTCTTCGGGCCGAGAGAGCAGGTCGCGGAGCAGCGGGTTGTCGAGCAGGAGCCCCGTCGTCCCGCTGTAGATGGAGAGGAGGACGGCCGCGGCGGCGGTCTGGATGCTGGCCGGAATGGCCGCGACAGGCAGCGAGTGCCGGGAGACGGCCATGACGATCAGGAGACGAAAGGCGAAGATGGAGGCCAGCGACATCAGGAGCGCGTCGATGACGAACCGCTGGCCGAATCCGGTCAGGAACGTGACCAGGCCCGCGAACGTGAGGATGACGATGACCACGAGTTCGCAGAACAGTGCGAGCAGGGAGGCTCGGTTCGGTGTCAGGTGGCCACCCAGCGCGCGGTCCACCGTCGGCGTGAGCGCGCTGGCGACGACGGTCGGGATGCCGACGTAGAAGATGCCCTGCCAGGCGTCCTCGTAGACGAACTGGGACTCGAAGGCGGCGACGCCCATCACTGCGGCGAGCAGGAGGGAGAAGGCGACGCTCGCGTGCCAGCTCGGGGCCTTGAAGATAAATCGGGAGAGGCCGGCGAGGTTCCCCTGTGTCGCCGTCATTAGTCTATGCCATCCGCTGGACCTGTTTAAATCTACTCGTCAGCTCGAATCGCAAACCGCGAGGAAGTTCTCGAACACTTCCTCTCCTTCCTCGGTGTGGGCGACCTCGGGGTGCCACTGGACGCCGAAGCGGTCCGCGCCGTTGCTCATCGCCTCGACGCCGCAGACGTCGGAGTCGGCGGTGACCGAATACCCTTCGGGAACCTCCTTGACCTCGTCTGCGTGACTGGCCCAGACGCGCGTCTCGGGCGCGAGCGAACCCACCAGCGGGTCCTCGTCGTCGAGGATATCCACGGTCACGTCGGCGTAGCCGCCGTAGTCGCCCGAGCCGACGGTGCCGCCCAGCTCGTTCGCCATGAGCTGCATCCCCAGGCAGATGCCCAGTATCGGAACGTCGAGTTCGAGGTAGTCGGGGCAGTTGCCGATGCGGTCCATGTCGGGGCCGCCGGAGAAGACGAGGCCGTCGGCGTCGACCTCCTCTGGCGGCGTCTCGTTGTCGATGGTCTCGACGTCCACGCCCATGTCCCGGAGCGCACGCTGCTCCAGGTGGGTGAACTGGCCGTGGTTGTCGACGACGGCGATGCGGGTCATTAGTGGCCAGAAGACCGCGGGTGCGTATATATCCCGTGAAAATCGGCAGGGACCCGACCGACGCCCCGTCGTTACTCCTGGTCGCCGTCGTACCGCTCCGCAGCGGACTGGAACCCCAGCTCGTCAAGTTCTCTGGACTTCCGGCCCTCCTGCTCGGCGACAGCCTCAGGGTCGGGATTGACGTCGTCGGTGACTCTGGCCCAGGAGTTGTGGACCTTCGCGTGACACCACCGGCAGAGAAAGACCGTGATCTCGTGGGTCGGGTCGCCCTCCCCCTCGTCGCTGCCCTCGCTGTAGGAGAGGTGGTGCTCTTCGAGGAGCGGGCGCTCGTCGGTGTGGGCCATCCGCTTGGCTTCGAGGCCGCAGCGTTCGCACTCGCGTTCGCGATTCTGGCACCGGAAGTGCGGGCAGTCCTGCCACTCCCAGGGGCCAGTGAGCCCCTCCTCGTCGGTGTCGCCCGCGACGGGACACTGGAAGTCGTCGGCGCTCCGCTCGTTAGCGAACTCCGGGTCGTGGTGGCCGTGTTTGACCGCCCACCGACACTGCCCCTCGTCGGTGAGGTGGTCACACCGGCCCACGTGCTCGTACGGGTCGTCGACGCCCACGGGCGACCCGCCCGGTGCCTTCTCCATACTGGCCCACGGTGACGATGGCTTTTGAATTGCTCGCTAGGAAATGGGTTGGCTGGTTCTATCAGTACGACTGAGACTAACTCAACTAACGCCTTGAAAGCCCTCGGCGCGCTCCGGTCCCGGGACTCGTTGCGCTCCTCACTCCGTTGCGGTGCTTACGTCGTCCGGGTTCCCGGACCGGCCCTCGCCCTTTCAGTCCTCCAGGACCGCAGCCCTGCCCTTCCCCTGGTCGCGCGCCCCTCGCTTCTGCTCGGGGACGCGCTCCTGGCCGACCGCTGTGCGGTTGCCGTGCTGTGAGGACGCGTGATTCGGCGCGGACGCGCCGAATCCGGGGAGGAGTGGTGGTTCTAATCGCGAGCGCGTTTCATCGCGCGAGCAACGCTGAACCTGGTGGACTGAAAGGGCGAGGCGCGGTCGACGAAGCACGGCGACGCAAGCACCGACCGCAGGGAGGCGCGCAGCGAGCCGCGCGAGTCGAGCGGGTCGAGGGCTTTCTGGTTGTTTGCGGTTCTATCGTCAGCCACACCTCGGCTTATTCGCACCCTTGAGCTTCCACGTCATAGTCGACGGAACGCTTTTCACGGGAGATACGCATCTCAGTCCCAATGCGCGTCGTCCACGACCCGGACGGAGAAGCCACGACTCTCGCCACCAACGTCGAGACGGCGGACACCTCGGGCGAACAGCTGAAAGGCCTCATGTTCAGGTCCTCGATTGCGGACGACTACGCGATGGTCTTCCGGTTCGATGAACCCCCGTTCTGGACGCCCGACGCCCTCGCCAACTGGCGGTCGATCCACATGCTGTTCGTCCGGTTCCCACTGGACGTGATCTGGATCCTCGACGGCGAGGTTCGGCAGGTGAAGACCCTCGCCCCCTGGCGCGGCGTCGGAATGGCGAAGGCCGACACGATTCTGGAACTCCCCGCTGGCGCGGCCGACGGCGTCGAACGCGGGGACGAAGTCGTCGTCGAGGACTGAGGGTTTTCTGGGCGGCGTTCTCGTTTCCGTTCTCTATCAGCCCGGCGTCACCGATTCCAGCAGTTCAGCGGCGCCGAACGCGGCGACGCAGGAGAGGAAGGCGATGGTGCCGAGCTTACCCCCAGCACCCGCGAACGCGGGCGAGACGGCGACGAACACCAGCCCGGAGAGCGCGCCGGCGAGGGCGACGTGGCCCTCGTGGCCGAGCCGCTCCGTCGTCGACATGCCGACGAACGAGGCGCAGAAGGCGACCGCGGCTAGCGTCGACCCCATGTCGGGGACCAGTGGTGGCAAGGCCAATCCGGCGACGAGGCCGACGGACGCGGAGCCGACGACCGCGCCGAGGTCGAAGCGAATGCTCAGGGCGACGGTCGCGACGGCGCCGACGACGGCGACGGGGACGACGACGGTCGCGCTGGTCCACGAGAGCCCGCTCGCAGTCGCGTACTCGACGCCGGGGAGCGCGAGCGTCGTCGCACAGCCGAAGAAGGCGATGGTGCCGAGCTTCCCCCCGAAACCGCCGAAGAGCTCCGTCGTCGTGACGAACGCCGCAGCCGCGAGGAGGCCGGCCACGAGGACGTAGCCGGTGGTGGGGAACAGCGAGGGGGAGGCCATGCCGACGAACGTCCCGCAGTACGCCGGCACCGCGACCCTGGGAGTGCCCACGCCGGCGACGAGTCCGACCGCCGCGGCGGCGACCACCGGACCGAGACCGGCCGCGGTGCTCAATAGGTAGGTGACGACCGCTGCGACGACGACAGCGAGCACATCGACCGTGTCCTCACGGTCGAAGCCTGTGGCCTCCGCGTGGAACATCAGCGCTTCGCGTTCCTGGACGGCGGCGACGCCGCCGGCGAGGGCGACGCCGACGCCGAGTCCGAGAGTCCCGAACCGGACGGTCGCCGGTCGAACGGTCGAGGGCCGGACCATCGTCGCCGCGAGGAGCGCGACGGGGGTCACCAGCAGGGCGAGAAAGCCCGCGAGCCTCGTGTACCGGTACACACGCTCACTCGCCGATACCGGGGGGAGAAGATTTCGATCCGGTTCCTGTATGGGCGTTCCGCTCGCGTGATCCGGGCCATGGCGTGCACCCGGCGCGAACCCAACAGATTGATGAGCGCGGACGGCAACAACTCATTCAACTATGTCGGACAACGACAACGGGGATAGAGGAAGTCGCCTCACGGCGGCTGGCCGTGAAATTCTCCGGCAAGCGTGATTCAGAGGACGGGACTGTGAGCGGGTCCGCGCTGTTCGGGCAGCACCCGCTGACGGAACCCCTCTCCGACGTCGGCGACGTACAGTTCTTCGACACGACGCTGCGTGACGGCGAGCAAGCGCCGGGCGTGTCGCTCTCGCCGGACGAGAAGGCACACATCGCGGGGCTGCTCGACGACGCCACCGTCGACGTCATCGAGGCCGGCAGCGCCTGTACCGGCCCGGGCGAGCGCAAGACCATCTCCCGGGTCGCCGACCTGGACCTCGACGCCACGGTGACGAGTTTCTGTCGCGGTATCCAGAACGACGTCGACCTGGCGCTGGAGTGTGGTGTCGACGGCGTGGACATCGTCGTCCCCGCCAGCGACCGCCACGTCGTGGACAAGGTCGGCACCTCGCGCGAGGAGAACGTCCAGGACACCGTCGAACTCGTCGAGTACGCCAAGGACCACGGCCTCTGGGTCGAGGTCATCGGCGAGGACGGCTCCAGGGCCGACCTGGACTACCTCGAAGAGCTACTCGGCGCGGCCATGGACGCCGGCGCGGACCGCATCTGCTGGGCCGACACCGTCGGCCACGCGACGCCCGACGGTGCCGTCGAGGCAGTCTCGCGGCTCTCCGAACTCGGACCCGTGAGCACCCACACCCACGACGACCTGGGGCTGGCCGTGATGAACGCGCTCGTCTCCGTCGCCGCGGGCGCGGACATGGTCCACGGGACGATCAACGGCATCGGCGAGCGGGCCGGCAACGTCGCGCTGGAGGAGGTCGCCATCGCCCTCGACCACGGCTACGGCGTGGAGACGATGGACCTGACGAAGGCCTACGAACTGGGCGAACTGGTGGCCAACGCCACCGGGATGCCGCTCCCGCCGAACAAGGCAGTGGTGGGTGCCAACGCCTTCACCCACGAGTCGGGCATCCACACCGACGGGACGCTCAAGGACGACGCGATGTACGAGCCCTACCCGCCGGAGAAGGTCGGTCGGGAACGACGGCTCGCGCTGGGCAAGCACGCCGGTCGCGCCGGCGTCGAGGCCGCGCTGGAGGAGCGCAACTTCGACGTCACCGACGACGAACTGGGCGAGGTCGTCCAGCGCGTCAAGGAGATCGGCGACCGCGGCCGGCGCGTGACGGACGCCGACCTCATCACCATCGCCGAGGAGGTCCAGGGCGCGGAACACGACCGCCGGGTCGAACTGCTCGACCTCACCACCGTCGCCGGCGGCGGCACGCCCACCGCGAGCGTCCGCCTCTCGGTCGACGGCGAGGAGCGCAAGGAAGCAGAAGTGGGATCCGGCCCCGTCGACGCCGCGCTCAACGCCGTCCAGTCGGCGCTGGGCCACGCCGCCGACACCCACCTCGAATCCTACCACGTCGACGCCATCACCGGCGGCACCGACGCCGTCGTCACGGTCGAGGTGGAGATGTCCCGGGGCGACCGGACGGTGGCCGTCACCGCCAGCGACTCGGACATCACCCGCGCGTCGGTCCACGCGATGGTCGACGCCATCGACCGCCTCATCGCCGAGGACTCCGAGCACGTCATCGCGGACGACTGACCGGCTCGTCGGCCCGCGTAGACGAGCCGTTCTGTTTTCACCGCGCGCGTCACGCAGCGTCGACGACCAGCATCGCCGTCGCGCCGGGCTGGAACTCGTAGGGGACCTCGCGAAACTCGACGCCGTGCCCGTCCGCGCGTAGTCGCTCGACGACGGGGTCGACGTACTCGGAGCGCGTTCGGTCCAGCGACGCCAGCGTGAACACCCGAACGTCGCCGTCGGTGACCCGCACCAACTCCGCCATCGCGTCGTGGTGGAACCCCTCGTCCAGCCGGTCGTCGTAGAGAAAGAGGAGGTTCGCCGACAGCGTCAGGTCGAAGGCGTCGTCGGCGAACGGCAGGTCCGGCAGCGCCGACTCGACGTAGCGCTCGGGGTGGGTCGCGTAGTCGGCGAGGAACCGTTCCGCCGCCGCCCGCTGGTATCGCCCGCGCGTCTCGACGTCACCGTAGTAGTCCCAGACGAACAGGTCCCGTTTCTCGCCGAGCTGGTCGACGTTCTCCTGGACCGAGCGCCGACACAGCGGTTCGAGGTCGCTCGCCGGCGGGCCGTACTCCGGGTCGGCGGCGGTCACCGAGTCCGCTATCTCTGCGGCCACGGCCGTAAACGACCCCGGTCCGCCGGGACAGTCCAGGACATCTCTTCCCCGGAGCGATTCCACGTCGAGGTCGAACATTCGCCGGTACTCGGCGAACGTCCGGCCGAGGAAGGCGAACCCCTCGTCCACCTCGAATGCCTCGCTCGCTGACTCGTCTGCCATGAACGACACTTCTGGACATCGATGTATAAATCTGCCCGATACTGGTTCTGGCGGGCGGGCTGCGGACGGACTACAGCAGCGAGCGGAACTCGTCCCGGTCGTCCCATCCCTCCACCCGGTCGAGCACTTCGGGATCTTCGTCGAACCGCTTCTTCAGCGACGAGGCGGTTGCCCGGCGCACTCGGTACGCCTCGTCGCCCGAGAGTCGGTAGGCCAGTTCGACCGCGTGATCGGTCGCCCGCCCGTACCCACCGCCGATGGCCTTGGCGACGTTCCACCGCGTCCGGAGGTCGTCGGCCCGGCTCCACCGGTCCAGATACTCCCGACTGACCGCCGGGTCCGTCGCCGCGACGTTGCTCAGCGCGAAGGCGCCGCAGCTCTTCTTGACGTAGTCGTCGGAGTCGGCGACGAGGTGGTCGAACAGGTCGAGCGCCGGCCCGACGTGCTCGGGCGGCGTCCGCATCAGTCCGACCTCGCAGGCCCGCCGGACGTAGTTGTCGTCGTGGACGACCCACTCCTTCCAGGCGGGCTCGACCTGCGCGAAGGCGTGCTCGTTGACGTACTTCAGCGCCATCGCGACGGCCTCCCGCACCTGCCAGTTCTCGTCCCCCGAGAGGTCCCGGAGGTAGTCGAGTCGCGACGGCAGGTCGCCCTCGGCGACGGCCTTCCGGGCCCACGCCTCGGCCTTGAACGCCTTGTGGTCCCGGTCGTTCGCCTCCAGCGCCTCGATCTCGTCCCATCCGTGCTCGCGGGCGAACTCGTCCGCTAGCTCGCGGATCTCCGGGAGCCCGTGATCGCTCAGATCCATGATTCTCGTTCTATGGTTCCACACTCGACCGGCTATCAATAATCTGTGGCCCGTCCCAACGAAAGCAGTTTTGGGGCGTCCGTTCGGCGTTCCGACATGGTCGAGACGGTCACGCTGTACCGTGCGCCGACGACGGAGGCCGACGCCGACGCGGTCGCCGACTGGCTCGACGCGCGCGTGGCGGCAACCGTCAGGGTGCGGGACCGCTTTCTCTCCCTCCATGCGGACGATGACCTGGCCGAAGAGTTCGCCGACGCTCGTGTGCTCTCACCGTATGAGCGCGACACCGGTAACACCATGCTCGGCATCGTCCGGTACGAGGAGCGGGCGCTCGAACACCCGGAACGCGCCGGCGGGGTTATCTACGACGGCCGGCAGGTCCAGGACGCCCTCCGCCGGCGCATCACGGACGACGAGCGCGGGCTGGACCACCTGCACATCCCACTGCTGGACCGCGTCGTCGGCACCTGGGGCGACCACGACGGCCGCTGGCACAAGCGCGTCAACGTCCTCGGCCAGCCCGCGCTCGTCTCGGTACCGGGGCTGTACGAGGCGCCCGCCAAGCCCGAGCAGTACTACAAGGAACAACAGAAGCACGCGCTCCTCTCCGGCGATTCACCCCCGCGCGAGGTGCTGGAGAACGAGGTGGAAGGCCAGTTCCTCGTCGAGGACGACCCCCGGACGACCGACGCGCTGAAGGGGTACGTCCTGCAGGCCTACCACTACCTGGCGACGGGCGAGGGCTTCTGCGAGCACGAGGGCTGTCGGCTGGCCAATCCACACCGCCAGCCAGGCGTCGTCGAGGCCCAGCTGGACGAGCCGGCGTTCTGCGACGCTCACGCCGAGCGGTACGGAGAGTGACTGATTCGGCGTCCCGTCGTTCGCTACCGACCGGCAGTTCGACGTTCAAATCGCGGTTTGACCGTCCGAAAGTATTTCTCGGTGGCCGGGTGAGGCCCCTGCATGGACCGCCGCCGCTATCTGACACTCACCAGTGCCCTCCTCGCTGGATCTCTCGCAGGCTGTCTCTCGGAGGCAAACCCAGCGCCTCCCGTCGACGCGGAAGCGCAATCGACGCCCGGTGTCGACCCGGACGTCGACGACGAACAACTGGGCGAACTGGTCGCCGGTGCGAACGCGCTGGCGTTCGACCTGTTCGACGAACTCCAGACCCAGGGCGAGGACGGGAACCTGCTTGTCTCGCCGACGAGCGTTACGACGGCGCTGGCGATGACCTACGCCGGGGCTGTTGGCGAGACTCGTGACCAGATGCGCGAGACGCTCCGGTACACGCTGGACGACGAGACGCTTCACGAGGGGTTCAACGAACTGCAGCGGACGCTCGACGGACGGGGTGAGAACGTGGACGAAGACGAACTTGACCGGGAGTACGACGAGGACGACGACCCGGTCCCGTTCCAGCTCGACCTGACGAACGCCATCTGGGGGCAAGAGGACTTTCCGTTCGCCGAAGCGTACCTGTCGACACTCGTCGACCACTACGGCGGCGGGTTCAACGAGGTGGACTTCACCGAGGACCCCGACGGCGTCAGAGAGGGGATCAACGGCTGGGTCGGGGACCAGACCGGGGACCGAATCGACGAGCTACTGCCGCCGAACTCGCTCAGCGCCCAGACCCGACTCGTCCTCACCAACGCGATCTCCTTCATGGCGAACTGGCGGTATCCCTTTCAGGAGGACCGCACCGAACCGGCGGAGTTCACCTCGCTCGGCGGTTCGACCACCGAAGTGCCCATGATGTCCCAGGACCAGGTGTTTCCCGTCGCGGAAGTGGAGGGCGCACGTGCCGTGGACCTCCCGTACGTCGGCGGTGACGTCTCGATGCTCGTCGTCTTGCCCCCCGAAGGCGAGTTCGAGTCCTACGAATCGGAATTCGACGCCACCGAACTGGACCGGATCGTGGACGCTCTCGAAGAAAGTCGTGGAAACGTCACACTGCCTCGGTTCGCGTTCGACTCCGCCTTCGAGCTGGAACAGACACTCTCGGCGATGGGAATGGCAGACGCCTTCGACCCGGGGGCCGCGGACTTCTCGGGAATGACGGAGGGGACGAAGGACAACGACCTGTACGTCGACGAGGCGTACCACGACACGCACATTGCGGTCGACGAGATGGGGACCGAAGCAGCGGCGGCCACTGCCGTCGTCATTAACACTCTCTCGGCATCGGGGACGCTGTTCACCGCCGACCGGCCGTTCCTCTTCGTGATCCGTGACCGACCGACGGGGACGGTGCTGTTCGTGGGACGGGTCGTCGACGCCGCCGCTGCCCAGGAGTAGTTCGCGTCAGGATATCCGCCCGCTCGCCAGTCGCAGGTACCCGCCGGCCAGCGTCCGCTCGCGGTAGTCGGTCGTCCGCGCGGCCAGCGCCTCCAGGCCGGCGTCGACCCGGCGGTCGTGGCCGCTCGCGACGTCACGAACCCGGGACTTGTCCGTCGCGGAGAGCCAGACGAACGCCCGGTAGGCGGCGTTGACGGGCCGGGCCCACGTTCGCTCGCTGCGGGTGAAGTGCAACAGCGCGACGCGGCCGCCGGGGCGGACCAGGTCGCACCAGCCGTCGACGACCGCGCCGGGGTCTGTGAACATCGCGACGACGAAGGTGCCGAGCAGGCCGTCGACGGGCTCCGAAATCGGCGGTCGCGCGGCGTCGGCCTGCAGCAGGTCGGCGTCGCCACGCCCGCGTGCGCGTTCGAGCATCTCCCTCGTCACGTCCAGGCCGACGACGCGGCCGTCCGGACCGACGCGCTCGTGGAGGTGGGGGAGGTTCGCGCCGGTCCCACAGCCCATCTCGACGGCGAGGGCTCCCTCGTCGAGTGCGAGTTCGTCGGCGGCGCTCGCTCGCCACGAACTCACGCCCGGAAGAGTCGCCAGAACGTCGTATAGTCGGGCCCAGCGACCGTAGAAGGACCGCGTCGCGTCGCTCATTCACACGAGGTCGCGGACCGTCTCGGCGACGGCCCGGGCGTCGGCGCCGAGCACGTAGACGATGGGTTCGACGCCGAACCCGCCGGTCTGGTAGAGAACGTCGGCGTCGGGGTCGTCGGCCAGGGCGTCGCCGACGGCCGCCTCCAGGTCGGCGGCCTCACCGTCGAACTCGACGGCGGTGTGGCCCGCCGATTCGAGGTCGGTGATCAGGTCCTCCTCGTAGTGGACGTTGACCGTCGCGCGCGCATCGCTGCCGGCCTCGCGCGCGGCGAGCAGCACGCTCGCGACGTGGGCGCTGACGCCGAACTCGGGTTCGGCCGGGATGGTCGCTCGCCCCTTCACGTCGACGATGCGGCCCGGGACCCCCGCCACGTCGTCGACGCCGTCGGCGTCGGGCAGCGCCTGCACCAGGTTCGACCCGACGGCGGGGATCAGTCCGGTGAAGCCGCTGGTGTTCTCGACGACGCGGAGGCCCTGCCGGACGTCGGAGAGCGTTCGCTCGGCCTGGCGCATGCGGCTGTCGGCGTCGTGGACGGCGAACTCGCCCTCGTAGTCGGCGAGTTCGGGCACCGCCTCCTCGTGCAACTGGGCGAGCAGGCCGCCGCGTTCGAGTTCCCGGACGAAGACTTCGGTCTCGACCAGTGCCTGGACCGGCGTCACGTCGCCGCTGGCCAGCCCCTCGGCGAGTCGCTCGACCAGGTCCTGGAGGGGCTTGTCCTCGAGCAGTCGCTGGTTCCGCTCGACGTCGCCGTGGACGTACTTCGAGACGGCGCTCTGGCTGATGCCCAGCAGGTCGGCGACCTCGGACTGGGTGAGGCTACGCTCTCGCAACTTCTCGGCGAGCATCGACCGGAACGTCGGGAGGAACTCGTCGACGACGACCTCTTCGATGAAGTGCATCGTCGCTACTGATCCCCGCCGAACGCAACTTCGTTTCTCGCCGACGTAGTGATGAGACGCTCGGCGCTCATCACTGGTCGCCTCCGAACTCCCTATCACCCTGTATCTTCGACGCCTGCGGCCCCCGCTGGTCCTGATACTTCGACCCGCGTTCGCTCCCGTAGGGGCGGTCGGCGGGGGTCTTGAGTTCGGTGAAGGTGAGCTGCGAGATGCGCATGCCGGGCGTGAGCGCGACCGGCGCAGTGCCGAGATTCGACAGTTCGAGGGTGATCTGGCCCTTGTAGCCGGGATCGCACAGACCTGCCGTAGCGTGGACCACGATCGCGAGACGGCCGAGCGAGGAACGCCCCTCGACGTGGGCGATGAGGTCGTCGGGAATCTCGACGCGCTCGTGGGTCGTTCCGAGCACGAAGTCGCCCGGGTGGAGGATGAACTCGCCGTCCTCGTCGACGACGGTCTCTTCGGTGTACTCCCCGGTCTCCTGTTCGGAGTTGGGGTGGATACACGGAATGTTGGCGTGCTGGAACTCCAGGAACTCCCGCCCCAGCCTGAGGTCGACGCTCGCGGGCTGGACCTGGATGTCGGGGTCAGAGAGAGGCTCGACGACGAGGTCGCCCTCCTCGAGCCGGCGGAGAATGTCCGCGTCCGAGAGTATCATACGCCAATCACGGACGGGGGGCAGTGAAAGGTTTCCGTTCTCCGGGCTCCGGCGGGTTCGGCGCCGCCGACCGTCCACTCGACGGAGGTAGAAGGAGCCCCAGCGGTCGAACTGACCGGTGATTTCGGGGGCTCCGGGTGCCGTCGGTCGTGTCTCGTGCTCGCCGGCCGACGCCGGGAGAACCCGGCGAAAAGCGGGGGAGAGGCCAGCCCTTTATCCGTGGGACTCGCACCCGAACGTATGAAGCAGGCCATCGTCGCCAGGTCCGACCTCGGAATGGGGGCGGGGAAGCTGGCGGCACAGGTGGCTCACGCCTCGCTGATGGCCTTCGAGGACGCCGACCGGCAGGCCCGCTCCGACTGGAAGGGGCAGGGCCAGAAGAAGGTCGTCCTGAAGGCCAGCGGGGAGAGCGAACTGTTCCGACTCGCGGACGTGGCGGAGTCGGAAGGCCTGCCACACGCTATCGTCAGGGACGCCGGCCACACCCAGCTCGAGCCGGGCACCGTCAGCGCGCTGGCCGTCGGGCCGGCGGCGGACGACCTGGTCGACGCCGTGACCGGCGACCTGTCCCTGTACTGATAGCGGGTCGCGCGACCCGCCGTCTCACGTGCCACGAGCACACAAGGGATATAAACACCCATCCCTAACCCAGGGTGAACACCAACGAATCTATGCAAGGACAGAACCAACAGCAGGCGTACGACCGCGGGATCACTATCTTCTCGCCGGACGGACGTCTCTACCAGGTCGAGTACGCGCGGGAAGCCGTCAAGCGCGGGACCGCCAGCGTCGGCGTCCGCACCGCGGACGGCGTCGTGTTGGCTGCGGACCGTCACGCCCGATCGCCGCTGCTCGAACGCGACAGCATCGAGAAGATCCACAAGGCCGACGACCACGTCGGCATCGCCAGCGCCGGCCACGTCGCCGACGCTCGCAAGCTGATCGATCTGGCCCGCCGCCAGGCCCAGGTCGAACAGCTCCGGTACGGCCAGCAGATCGGCGTCGAGTCGCTGACCAAGGAGGTCACCGACTACATCCAGGAGTACACCCAGACCGGCGGCGCGCGCCCCTTCGGCGTCGCGCTGCTGCTCGGCGGCATCGAGGACGGCGAACCGCGCCTCTTCGAGACCGACCCCTCCGGGACGCCCTACGAGTGGCAGGCTGTCGCCATCGGCGGCGACCGCGAGGAGATCCAGTCGTTCCTCGAGGAGGAGTACACCGAGGAGATGGACCTCGAATCCGGTATCGAGCTCGCGCTCGAGGCGCTCGGATCGGTCAGCGACGAAGGCCTCGACGCCTCCGGCGTCGACATCGCGACCGTCGACGTCGAGTCCGAACAGTTCACGTCGCTCACGGAGGACGACGTCGCCGAACGCGTCGACGAGTTCGGCCTCGAGGGTGAGGACGATGAGTGAGTTCACTGAGGACCCGTACGCGCCGGAACTCGGCTCGTTCGAGGACCTCCCCCAGAACCCGCAGGCCGGCAACGACGAGGACACCGTCAACAAGACGGGGACGACCACCGTCGGCATCGCCGTCGAGGACGGCGTCGTCATCGCGACGGACATGCGCGCCTCGCTTGGCGGCCGGTTCGTCTCGAACAAGAACGTCCAGAAGGTCGAGCAGATTCACCCCACCGGCGCGCTGACCCTCGTCGGTAGCGTCGGCGGCGCCCAGTCGTTCATCCGGACGCTCCGCTCGGAGGTCGACCTCTACGAGGCCCGCCGCGGGGAGGACATCAGCATCGACGCGCTGGCCACGCTCGCGGGCAACTTCGCCCGCGGCGGGCCGTTCATGGCTATCCACCCCATCCTCGGCGGCGTCGACGACGAGGGCAGCCACGTCTACAGCATCGACCCCGCCGGCGGCGTCATGAAGGACGACTACACCGTCACCGGCTCCGGGATGCAACTCGCCTACGGTGTCCTCGAGGGCTCCTACGAGGAGGGGCTCTCGATGGACGAGGCGTCGACGCTGGCGGCCCGCGCCGTCTACGCGGCGACCGAACGCGACACTGGCTCCGGCAACGGCGTCTACCTCGCGCTCGTCACCGACGAAGGCGTCGACATCACCGGCTACGACGACTTCGACGACGTCCTGTAGGCGCCGCTCGGCCTCGTATTCTCGACGGCAGTTTTCCGCCCGATTGACGTCACGAGAACAATCTATCGCGAACGATACCGACGAGTCCCGACTGGGACCCGCGTCACCTCACATTCCCTGGACGATGCCGGCGACGGCGAGGACGCCGTTGTAGAGGACGTAGGCCAGGACGAGGACGACGGGCACGCGCAGCACCCAGATCCAGACTGTCGTGAACGTCTCGCCGCCCGGCATCCCCTTCTGGAGCTCTTCGCTGGCGCCGCTGGCGTAGAACCAGCCGCCGAAGATGGCCAGCAGCAGGCCGCCGCCGATCAGGAGGATCTGGTTCGCGATGGCGTCGTACAGCGTGAGGTAGTCGAGGCTCATCGCCGTCGGGATACCGACGAGGAAGATGACCGCCGCGATGGCGAGCGTCGCCGGCTTCCGGTCGACGCCGAACGTGTCGATGGCGTAGGAGACGATCACTTCGAGGATGCTGAAGGCGCTCGTCAGCGACGCCAGCAGGAGCATCGAGAAGAACACGAAGCCGACGACCTGTCCGGCTGGGAGGCTGGCGAACGCGGTCGCCAGGCCGACGAAGGTCGTCCCGATGCCGCCGGTGCCCGGGTCGACGCCCTGCGCGAAGAGGAACGGGAACACGGCCAGTCCGGCCAGGATCGCGATGGAGGTGTCGACCACGACGATCAACAGGCTGTCCCGGAGCATGTTGCGGTCCTCGCCGAGGTAGGAGGCGTAGGTTATCATCACGCCCATCCCGAGCGAGAGCGTGAAGAAGGCCTGCCCGGCGGCGTCCGGTAGTAGACCGATCGCGTCGGTGACGATCGTGCTCATGTCGGGTGAGAGGTAGTAGGCGTACCCCTCGCTCGCGCCCGACAGCGTCGC
Organism: Halomicrobium sp. HArcel3; assembly: GCF_058933135.1. Classification (NCBI taxonomy): domain Archaea; kingdom Methanobacteriati; phylum Methanobacteriota; class Halobacteria; order Halobacteriales; family Haloarculaceae; genus Halomicrobium; species Halomicrobium sp. HArcel3. The sequence continues at coordinate 279,143 of NZ_JBZYDN010000003.1, forward strand.
GCCGTAGGCGGCGAGGAGGACGAGGAGGCCGACGACGCTCGGGATCATGACCTTCGCGGCGCGTTCGAGGCCGTCACGGACGCCGAAGGAGACGATCCCAGCGACGATGGCCATGAACAGCAGGTCGTAGGCGACGGCGTTCGTCCCCTCCGCCGCGCTCCCGAAGAAGGCCTCCGCGTTGCCGGCGTACCCGCCGGTGAGACTGCCGACCATGTACTGGATGACCCAGCCGCCGACGACGCTGTAGTACGAGAGGATGACGAATCCGGCGAGGGCGCCGATAGCGCCGATGAACTGCCAGTTCGGGGCCCCAATCTCCGGGAACGCGTCCACGACGTTCTGTTTGGACTCCCGACCGATCACGAACTCCACCAGGATGACCGGGAGTCCGATCACTGCGACCAGGAAGAGGTACGCGACGAGGAACGCCGCGCCGCCTGATTCGGCGGTCAGGAACGGGAACCGCCAGATGTTGCCGAGCCCGACCGCGCTCCCCACCGCGGCCAGGATGAAGCCGATGCGTGTCGCCCACGTCTCTCGAATCGCCATAGCACCCTGTGGCACACAGACGCACAAATAATTTTCGAGACATATGGGCGAAAAATGTTCGCTCGTCACCCACTTGATGACGGTGACGGGCCTTCTACCCCGTCTACCGATGGTGTAACATCCACTACCTGTTTCGGCACTGCCTGGTCGTTCACCGGTTTCGTGGTCCCGGACAGAGTCGTTCACCGGTGCTGGCGCGTCGCTGGCATCGCTACGTCTTTACGCGTTCCGGGGCGACCAACGGACGACAGGATGCGCGAGGCACACCCCATCGAGCAGGCGGTCGGGATGGACTACTACGTCAGCGACGCTGAGGGCACGGGTGGCCGCCTGCGCGCCTCGCCCGAGGACTTCCGCGTCACCGAACTGGAGGCTTTCGACGTGCAGCCGATCGACGCGGACACGGGTGGCTACCAGCACCTCGTTCTCCGCGCGACCCTGCGCGGCTGGGACACCAACGACTTCGCCGGCAGACTTTCGGACGGTCTCGGCATCTCCCGGGAGCGCGTCTCCTGGGCCGGAACGAAGGACAAGCGCGCCGTGACGACGCAGCTGTTCTCTGTCGACGGCGTCGACCCCGACGACCTCCCCGAGATCAACGACGCGGACGTCGACGTGGTCGGCCGCGCCGGCCGTCCGGTCCTCTTCGGCGACCTGGCGGGCAACGAGTTCGAAATCACCGTGCGCGACGTCGAGCATCCGGAGTCGGTCGACGCCATCACCGAGGACCTTCGCGAGTTCGCGGGCGTCGCGACCGGGGACTACGATGACGACGGAGCCGCCAGCGAGTGGACCACTGTCGCCGTCCCGAACTACTTCGGTCAGCAGCGCTTCGGCAGCCGCCGGCCGGTCACTCACGAGGTTGGCCTCGCCATCGTCCGAGAGGACTGGGAGGGCGCCGTGCTGGCCTACGTTGGCCGACCCCACGAGCGCGAACCCGAGGCGACGCAGGAGGCGCGCCAGTATATCGAAGAGACCCGGGACTGGCAGGGCGCTATCGACAGATTTCCGCGCGCGCTGGGCTACGAACGCTCGATGTGTCACCGACTCGTGGAGAACGGGGGCGAGACGCCCGAAGACTTCCGGGAGGCGCTGGAAGCCGTCCCGACGAACCTCCAGACGATGTTCGTCAACGCCGCCCAGTCGTACGTCTTCAACCGGATCCTCTCGGAGCGCCTGGAACGGGGGCTCCCCTTCGACCGGCCGGTCGCGGGGGACGTGGTGTGCTTTGCAGACGCCGATGCGCCGAACGGCCTGGCGCTGCCCGACACCGACCGTCTCCAGCGCGTCGACGAGAACCGGCTCCGGACCGTCGAGCGCCACTGTGAGCGCGGCCGGGCGTTCGTCACCGCACCGCTCGTCGGCACCGAGACGGAACTCGCCGACGGCGAACCGGGTGAAATCGAGCGCGAGGTCCTGCGGGACGTCGGCGTCGAGCCCGGCGACTTCGCCCTCCCCGGCGAGTTCGAGTCGACGGGGACGCGCCGGGCGATCCAGGTCCGGACCGACCTGGGCGTCGAGCACGAGGGGACGGACGTGGTCCGCTTCTCGTTCGCGCTGCCGAAGGGGAGCTACGCGACCGTCGTGCTCCGGGAGTACCTCAAGCGCGACCCCGAACACCTCGGCTGAACCGGTACGCTGGGATGAACCGGAACGCGCCCGTCCCTCGCAGACACGCTCGCACGACCGGGTCGGTGTGATTTGGCGCGAGGCGGAGCGTCCCTATCACGTTTGAGACTGAGGGGCAACGCTTAGCAGGCCCTCGGTCGTGGATCCGACGAATGGGAGCAGTCCGATCGCAGGTTCGGAGGGCTGTCGACGCTGCGGACACGACCAGTGCCGCAGCGACGAGCGGCGCCCTCGCGGCGGTCCTGACCGCGTTCGGAATCGTCCAGTGGGTCTCGTTTCCACCGCGCGAGACGCTCTACCTCGTCGGGCCGGCGTTCGAACTCGTCGGCGTCCTCGCATCCGTCGCCGGTCCGTTCGTCTTCGATTTCGTCCGGTCCGACCGGCGGCTCTACCGCGCGCTGCTCGCCGGCTGTACGCTGTTCGGCGTCTCGATGACGACGGCGATGCTGTTCGACCTCGTCGCCCAGCCCTTCGCCTTCAGATTCGTCTTCCAGGGCGCCACCCTGGGCCTTGCGGGCGTCAGCTTCCTCTACGCGCTGGGCCGATGGATCGAACGGGTCGAGGAGCGCAAGGCGGAACTCGAGCGCCAGAACGAGCGCCTCGACGAGTTCGCCGCGGTCGCCAGCCACGACCTGCGGAGCCCGCTCCAGGTCGCCCACGGGAGCCTCCTCGCGGTCCGGGAGGACGGCGACGAGGCGGCGCTGGACCGCCTCGAACGCTCGATAACCCGGATGGACACCATCGTCGACGACGTGTTGCAGTTCTCCCGGATCGCCAACGAGTCGATCGAACGTGAGTCGGTCCAGCTGTCCGCGGTGGCGACCGAGGCCTGGGAGTCGGTGCAGGCCGACGAAGCGGCGCTCCGGATCGAATCCGACGGCCGCGTGCCGGCCGACCCGCGCCTGCTCCAGCAGGCCCTGGAGAACCTTTTCCGCAACGCCATGGACCATGGCGGCGACGACGTGACGATCTGGATCGGCGCCACGACCGACGGGTTCTACGTGATGGACGACGGGCCGGGCATCGACTCCGACCAGCGCGACCAGGTGTTCGACTCGGGCTACTCCGGGGGCGCAAGCACCGGCCTCGGACTCGCCATCGTCAGCCGCATCGTCGAGGCCCACGGCTGGTCGATCAGGACCGTGACCGGGCACGACGGTGGCGCGCGCTTCGAAGTCCGGACGGAGTGAGTCCGGTGGTGGTCGCCCACGCGACCAGGGCGTTCGACGACGCGCTGACGGCTGTCAGAAACCGATTTCCGCGACTTCTTCTCACGTAATTTGGAGAAAATGCTTGCTCGCCACGTCGATACGGGGATGAGTATCAGTCGTCGCCGTTGACCTCTGCTTCCAGCATCTCGAACTTGGCGACGCGTTCGGCGTGGGCGTTGTGCTGGTGGATCGACTCGTCGTTGGACTGTTCCATCCGGACGATGGCGTCCTCGGGAAGCTGGGGGAACTGGTCGACGACGCCCTCGGCCATCGCGCGGACGCAGTCCTCGACGAACTTCGCGTTCTTGTGGGACTCGTAGGTCATGTGGTCCTCGTCGGGGCGCTTGGCGAGGTTGTAGATGCGTGCGCTCATGGAGTCCCGGGCCACCTCGATGACGTCGTCGAGGTCCACCGGTGGCGCCCCCTCGCTCTCGATGGTCAGCGTGGCGTGGCCGCGCTGGGAGTGGCCCGGCTGGGGGACCTCTTCGAGGAACGAGTCGATGGTCTCGTCGTCGACGTCCAGCCCGCGCAGCGTCTCGCGGGCGCGGGCGGCGGACATCCCCTGCGAGCAGGGACAGACCGTCATCCCGGTGACGCGGGCACCGATCTCCTCGCTGGTGCCGTCGTCGTCCGCCGTCGCCGAGGCGATGATGTCGGCGGTCGACTGTGTCTGCATGCCGGATTCGGGGGTCTGCTCGCGGGTGACGTACTCCGCCTCCATGCTCACCTCCGCGCGGGTGGTGTAGTCGTGTTTCTCGAGGAGACGCTCGGCGGCCTCGCCGCAGACGTCCTCGACGCCGGAGACTTCCTCCTGGACGGCGGCCTCCAGCGTCTCGTCGATGACCTCCATGTTACGGCTCATGTCGGCGCCCTTGCGCCAGGACGGCAGGTCGACGAAGACCGAGAACTCCGCCATCAGGACGATGGGGCGCTGGTCCTCGCGACCGATCTTGACCAGCTTCTCGACGCCGGTGACGCCGACGCGGTTGAGGCCCACGGCCACGTCGGGACTCGAGGCCTGGACGTCCGGCAGTTGCTGACTCATTGGGTAGCCCTAGAGCGGATCGGTGGTTAGTGCTTTCGAAAGCACATGCGACGGGGACCGAGCGGGCGTCGACGCGGTCACTCGCGGCCCGACGGCGGCGGGTCCTGCGGGTCGAAGTCGCGCAGCAGTACCTCGTAGTCGTCCTCGTCGAACCCCGCGACGATGCGGTCGAGTTCCGCCCGGTGGGCCTCGAGTTCGGCCCGGAGCTCCCGGAACTCCTCGCTGTTCTCGAGTTCGGCCTCCGTCTTGGTCGCCTGCAGGGCGGCGTGTTTCGAGGACAGTGCGTAGAACGTCCGGACGTGGGACTCGTAGGCGGCACAGGTGAGCAGCCGTTCGACAGTATCGAACAGGTCCTCGCTGGTCGCCGGCTTCACCAGGTAGTCGTCGAACGGCATGTCGATGATGTCGAAGTCGGGGTCGATGGCGGTCACCATCGCGACTCGGGCGTCCAGTCCGCGCTCGCGGATCTCGCGCAACACGTCCCCACCGGCGAGTTCTGGCATCCGCCGGTCGAGGAGCACCACGTCGACGTCAGGCGTCAGCGCGTCGAGGGCTTCGTGGCCGCTGTAGGCCGTCGCCACCTCGTACCGGTCGGAGAGCTGCGCGGCGTAGGCGTCTGCCACCTCCCGCTCGTCGTCCACGACGAGGACCCGCGCGCGGTTCGTGCCCGTCATTGGACTACCTATGCGAAAAGAGTTTTAAAAGTATTGCGGGGGTTGGTAACACGTGACGTCACTCGGCCCGGCTGCCGTCCGCCGCCCGACCGGCTGTCACTGCCGATCACGTTCCGACGAGGTCGTCGTACCGGGCGCCGGTCTGTTTCAGCGTCGCGGTCGAGTACAGGCGCTCGTGGTCGAACGGCAGGTGTTCGCCCGCGAGTTCGTCTATCTTCTCGTTTACGGCGGCCGTCTCCCGGCCGTGGATCATCGTGAACAGGTTGTACGACCACTCCTGCTCGGGCCGTCGCGGCCGGTGATAGCAGAGGGTCACGTAGGGGAGCCGGCCGGCGGCCTCGCCGCGCTCGTCGAGTTCGTCGTCCGGGACGTCCCAGACGACCATACAGTTGCTGTCGAAGCCGGTCGCGACGTGGTTGACGACGCAGCCGATGCGCTTGATACAGCCGCCATCGAGCAGTTTCTCGACGGATTCGAGGACGGACTCCACCGGGGCGTCGATCCGCTCGGCGACGTCTGCGTACGGCGTCGTCGAGAGCGGGAACCCTTCCTGGACGGCGAGCAACACTCGCCGGTCGAGCGCGGAGAGGTCGGCGACCGACGCCTCGCTGATCCGGGTCGCCTCCACGTCCGTCGCCTGGAGCGATTCGCGTGCGAACCGGTCCCCGTTGACGACGGGGAACTCGAGATCGATGTAGTAGTCCGTCAGCATCGGGAGGTTCAGCACCTCACAGCCCGTCTCGGCCGCGATTTCGCCGAGGATTCGGTCGCGGGTCGCCCGGTCGGCCGCGGTCACGACGAACCACATGTTCCACTCGTGGTCGCGGGCGTAGTTGTGGTTGACCTGCGGGTGGGCGTTGATCGTTTCGGCTATCTCGTCGAACCGGTCGGCGGGCGCCTGCACGGCCGCGAGCGTCGACGACCCGATGACGGGCGGGTTGAGGACCGGCCCGAACCGGCGGACGATGCCGGCGTCGAGCAGCCCCTCGATCCGGCGAACCACGTCGTCGGCGTCGATGCCCAGTTCGGCACCGACGGCGTCTAACGGCCGCCGTTCGACGGGGAGGCCGCTCTGGTAGCCGTCGACGAGCGCAGCGTCCACCTCGCCGATCTCTGCTCGCCAGTCGCCCGACTGGAGACTCATTCGACCGTAGTTTGGGACGGACGATTGTACGGGTTTCGCTTTTCGCGAGAGATAGGGAGCTTCTGTAACGATGGGATGGATCTGTGAGTGCTGCTGTGCGTGAGGGCACAAACACCCAGAAAGCCCTCAGCGCGCTGGAGTCGCGCGGACCCCCTGCGCGCGCTCGTCCCTCGCGTGCTTGCGGGTCCGTGCTTCCTCCAGCCCGCCTCGCCCTTTCATCCACCAGGCCCGCAGCGCAGCCCTGCCCTTCCCCTGGTCGCGGCATGAACGCCGCTCCCGGCCGACCGCCGCGCGGTTGCGGGGCGGTTGGGAAGCGTGATTCGCGCCGGACGGCGCGAATCCAGGGAGGTTTGGCGGAGTCAATCGCGAGCGCCTCCGTGGCGCGAGCGAGGTTGTGCCTGGAGGACTGAAAGGGCGAGGTGCGGTCGACGAAGTCCGACGAAGTAAGCACCGCAACGGAGTGAGGAGCGCAGCGAGTCGCACGAGTCGAGCGCGCCGAGGGCTTTCGAGATGGTTGCGGTATCGTTGTCGACTCCAGAGAGCGCGTCGAGGGCTTTCGAGGTGTTGCGGTCGTCAATAGCACACCCATGCGCTCAGAATCACACCAGATCGTTACAGACACGCCCTTTACGGATCGCCCGACGCCGTACCGAGTTGCGACTAGCCACACCGTCCGGAACCTCCTTCGCGGGAAACGGGAGCCTTTAGACGCGCGCAGTCGAACCCACCGATATGACACAAGCGACTCGCGAGTACGGCGACTGGCCCCTCAAGCGGCTCATGACGGAGGTCGTCGGCTCGGGGCACAAGTCCGCCGACGACATGAACAGGGAACAGGCCCGCGACGCGTTCCAGCGCATCCTCGACGGCGAACCCGACGACACGACGCTCGGTGCGTTCTGGCTCGCCAACCGCTGGAAGCGCAACACGCCCGAGGAACTGGCCGCCTTCGTCGACGTGATGCGCGAGGAGAGCGTCGAGGTGGCGGCGCCCGACGCCGACCCGGTCGACTGCGGCGCGAACTACGACGGCAAGCACTCGACGGCCATCCTCGGCGTCGCTGCCGGCGTCGTCGCGGCGGCCGCTGGCACGCCGGTCGTCGTCCACTCCGGCGACCGCGTCCCGACCCAGAAGCTCGACGCCTACAAGCACGTCCTGGACGAACTGGGCGTGATGACCGACCCCTCGCCCCGCGAGAGCGCCGAGATGGTCGACGAGGTCGGCTTCGGCTTCTACTACCAGCCGGAGTTCAACCCCGGCATCACCGACCTGTTCGACCGCCGCGACGCGATGGGCGTCCGCACCTTCGTCAACACGATGGAGACGCTGGCCAACCCTGCCGACGCCGCCGTCCACCTCGGCAGCTTCTACCACCTGGCCTTCGCCAAGCGGATGATCCGGACGTTCCAGGCCTGCGAGAGCCAGTCCGTCGAACGTGCCCTCTTCTTCCAGGGGATGGAGGGGTACGACGACATCCGGCCCGGCTCGACCGTCGTCGCCGAGTGGCCCTCCGAGAGCGACGACGCCGACGACGAGGGGATCGACGACTTCGAGATCCGCACCTCCGAGTACGGCGTCGACCTCGAGAGCGAGGATCTGGAAGTCGACGACGTCGCGGCGGACTCCGCCGAGATAACCGAGGCCGTCGTCGCCGGCGAGACGACGGACTGGTTCGACGACGACGAGGCATTCGAGGACGCCGTCGCGCTGAACGCGGCGTTGCGCATGTACGCCCGAGAGGACGTCCCGTCGCTCGACGAAGGGATGGAACAGGCCCGCGCCGTCGTCGCCGACGGGAGCGCGGCCCAGGTGCTCGCCGACCTCAAGGACTTCTGAGGTCGCGTCCCCCGACGCGGGGAAAGAGCCTTCTTTCGTTCGCGTGCATTCGAACGCATGAGCGACGCCACCGCCAGCGACCGGTGGACGACCGAGGAGTCCTGGAGCCACGGAACTGTCCGGGCCAGCGACGTCGACCTCCACTACGTCACTGCCGGCCCCGTGGACGGTGACCTGGTCCTCCTCCTCCACGGCTTCCCGGAGTTCTGGTACTCCTGGCGCGAGCAGATTCCCGCGCTCGCCGAGGCGGGGTACCGCGTCGTGGCGCCGGACCTGCGGGGGTACAATCGCTCCGAGAAACCGGCCGGCGTCTCGTCGTACGACCTCGACGAACTCGTCGCTGACGTGGTGGGACTGATCCGGTCGTTCGGTCACGAGTCGGCCCGCGTCGTCGGTCACGACTGGGGCGGCGTGATAGCCTGGCAGGTCGCCATGGACCGACCGGACGTGGTCGACCGGCTGGTCGTCCTCAACGCGCCACACCTCTCGGCGTACGAGCGGGAACTCAGGTCGTCGCTATCGCAGATTCGCCGCTCCTCGTACGCCTTCTTCTTCCAGATCCCGTGGTTGCCGGAGTGGTCGCTCCGTCGGGACGACTTCGCGGCGCTGGAGAAACTCTTCCGGGATCAGCCTGTGCGGCAGGAAGCGTTCTCGGACGAAGATATCCAGCGGTACAAGCGGGCGTTCGCGCGACCGGGCGCGATGACGGCCGCGATCGACTACTACCGAGCGCTGTTCCGTCGGATGGTCCGACTGACCCTCACGCAGGGCGGCGCCGGGGACCAGCGCGTCGAGGTGCCGACGCTGTTGCTGTGGGGATTGCGGGACCAGGCGCTGTCACCGTCGCTCTCCGAGGGACTGGAGCGGTGGGTGCCGGACCTGCGGGTCGAACGCTACCCGGACGCGAGTCACTGGCTGCAGGTCGACGCGCCGGAACAAGTGAACGGGGAGTTACTGGCGTTCCTGTAGGGGCGAACAGACGGTACTTTCCGTCCGCGAGCAGTCGTACCGTACTTCCGCTAGTTACTCGCGGCGGCTCTCAGGTCACGGGAGCGGGTGGGCCCGCCTTCCCACTTCAACCTCCGGACGGCACCGCCAGGGTTTTGCCCGGTGCTCGCGTCTCCCCGTCCATGAGCGACCTGACTGCGACGATCCACACGTCCGAAGGCGACATCGAGGTCGAACTGTTCGACGAGCGCGCGCCGCGAACGGTCGAGGCGTTCGTCGACCACGCCACCGAAGCGGAGGACTACGACGAGGCGTCCGTCGGTCCCGGCGAAGGAGCCTGGGAGGACCCGGAGAGCGGCGAGAAGCGGACCGACCCGCTGTACGACGGCGTCGAATTCCACCGCGTCATCGAGGGCTTCATGATCCAGACCGGCGACCCCGAGGGGACCGGCCGCGGCGGCCCGGGGTACACCTTCGACGACGAGTTCCACGACGACCTGACCCACGACTCGGCGGGCAAACTGTCGATGGCCAACCGCGGTCCGGACACGAACGGCTCGCAGTTCTTCATCACCCTCGACTCGACGCCCCACCTCGACGGCAAGCACGCCGTCTTCGGCGAGGTCACGGACGGCATGGACGTCGTCGAGGAGATCGGCGCCACGAGCACCGACATGAACGACCACCCGACGTCGCCGATCACCATCGAATCGGTCGGGATACACGACTGATAGCGTCGGTTGTACTTCTGTACCGGTGTCGCTTCGTCACCGGCCGATTCGGTTCCGATTTATCACCGTCAGCGTCTGGCTCCTGAAAATAGTTCCAACCGACACCACGAGCGCCTGGAGTCGTCTTTTTCGCTATCGCGTCGTCCGGCAATTCCTCGCTGGAAGAAGCGCACTTAACTGCCGGGAGTCCCGAGTGAGCGTATGGCAGACGAGGACGGTCCCGTCGACCCGAGCGAGTTCGGGTCCGCGGACGCGCCACCGGTCGAGGACAAGCCCTACAAGATCATCTTCGAGGCCAACAAGTGCATCGGCGCTGGCAAGTGCGCCGAGGTCTCCGACAACTGGGAACTGAGCCTGGACACGGGTATCGCCGCCCCGAAGACGTACTTCGTCGGCGAGGCGGACCTGGACGACGAGGTCCGCGCCGCGGAGGTGTGTCCGGCGAAGAAGGACCGCGGGGTGATCCACGTCGTGGACCGGCGGACCGACGAAGAGATCGCACCGGACCCGAACGGCGACGGGACGCTCTCGGTAGACTGGTGAGAAAGCGGACAGTCTGGGGCGTTCACGCCTCGTCGTCGCCGAACGTCTCGTAGCGGGGGAAGAATTTTCCGGGGTCGTCGTGACGTGCTTGCGCGACGACGGTTCCGTCGAGGAACCGGACCACGGTGTTCACGTGGCCGGCCTCGCGGGCGTGTTCGACGAGCGGGCGGGCCCTGCGGAGTTCGAACTGGTTCGAGACGAGGACTGCCGTCTCCGCCTCGGGGTCGAGCAGAGCCGTGACGGAGAAGACGCGACCGTCGACGAGCGTCCGGTAGACGTCGTAGCGCGGGAAGTCGGCGGACTCGACGGCGTCGCCGATGGCTTCGGCGTCGCTGTCGGGCACGATGTGGGTCAATCCCCAGTATCCCTTCTCGTGTGACGGCGTCACTGCTGCGGTGTGGCCCGCGGCCGTGACGAGCGTCTCCCACCCCTCGTCCTGGAACTCCTCCTCGAGAGCCCACATGTCGTCCAGCGTCCGCTGCCAGGCGTTCGCGTGCACCTCGCTGCTCGCGGCGAGTCGCTCGGCTTCGTCCACGCTCTCCCCGTCGATATCGGGGGCGTCAGTCATAGATAGTGAGTGAGGCTTCTCGCCGTAAAGGCTGTCGCTTAACCGACCGTCGGGACGCCCACGCCGAGGAAAGCCTCCAGGCCGAAGGAGACGGCCCATGACAGCGCGCCGGCGAGCAGGAACCGACCGCCGTCTGAGAGGTGGTCCGCCGGCGTGGGTTCGAGCCAGGCGACGGGCGGGAGGCGCCCGACCAGTCCGCCCAGTCCGTCGTCGGCCCGCGAGTTCGTGAGGCCGAACCGCGGGTTCTCCCGGCCGGCCGGGGGCGGTCGGAGCTTCACGGTTCCGACGCCGATGAGGAACAGGCCGACGAGAAAGAGGAGCCACTTGAGTCCGACCAGCGACCCGGTCGCCAGCAGCCCGACCGGCGTGCAAACCGCGACGACGAGCGCCGTCAGGACGACGGCGTACTGGACCCCGTCGACCGCCTTGATCCAGAGCCGGCGCCCGCTCCTCATCGGCCGGCGTAGTCCCCGTAGCGCTCTTCGAGGACGGGACCCACATCGTCGTACGCCGGGTCGTGACGATGGCACATCGAGACGCGCCCGCCCTCGTCGACGTCGTAGTACGCCGGGCTGGTCGCGTCACACTCGCTCCCGAAGGCGTCGAGCAACCGTTCGAGGGCGTCCTCCTCGCGGTTCTCCCGGAGGTGGTCGGTCACGTCGACGAGGGGGCCACGGACGTCACGTGGCAACGCGTCCATCACCGCCTCGAACGAGCGCTCTGCTGTCGTATCGGGCGTCCGATCGAGGCGGCCGAACACCTCCACGACGATGTCCTCGACGTCGGAGAAGCGCGTCTCCATCCCCAGCACCTCCCTCGCTCGCTCGCGTAGCGACCGTTCGGCCCGGCCGCGCTCGCGGACGATCCGGTGGAGGTCGTCGATGGCTGCCCAGGTCTCGTCGTCGAGGTCGTCGAACGCCTCCGGTCGGATCTTGGCCGGGCATCGCGTCGAGAACGGACAGCCCGTCGGCGGGTCCCGCGGCGACGGCGGCGTTCCGCGCAGAGTGATCGGGTCCGACTCGATGGTCGGGTCCGGTTCCGGGATGGCCGACAGCAGCGAGTGCGTGTAGGGGTTCGCGGGCTCGTCGAACAGGGAATCGGCCGCACCCAGTTCCATCACGTTGCCGAGGTACATCACCGCGACCCGGTCGCAGATGTGGCGGACCACCGCGAGGTCGTGGGCGATGAAGAGGTAGGTGAGTCCGAATTCGTCCTGCAGGTCTTCGAGCAGGTTCAGGATCTTCGCCTGGACGGAGACGTCCAGCGCGCTCACCGGTTCGTCGAGGACGACGAACTCCGGTTCGAGCGCGAGCGCCCGCGCGATGCCGATGCGCTGGCGCTGGCCGCCGGAGAACTGGTGTGGATACCGGAAGTAGTGTTCCCGTTGCATCCCGACTCGCTCCAGCAGATCCCTGACGTGGGCTCGCCGGACCTGCGCCTTGGAAGGGAGCAGTTCGACGTCGACAGTCGTCGTCGACCCGCTGTCCACGTCGACGGCCAGGTCCTCGGGACCGATCGGGAGCGAGTCGCGGACTGCCACGTCGGCGTCGTCACCGCTGACCGTGACGGTGACGTCGACGTCGCGCCCGGTCGCTGTCGGGCCGACTGCCTCCGCGTCGCCGGTGACGGTCGCGTCCGGGTCGCCCGCGACGCGGACGGTGAGCGTCGGCCAGTCGTGGACGTCGAGCGGTTCCCGGACGATCTCGCCGACGGTCATCCGGTCGTTCAGCGACGACTCGGGGTCCTGGAAGACGATCTGGGCGTTCCGCCGCCAGCGCTTGAGTTCGCTCCCGCTGAGTGAGGTGACGTCGCGCCCGTCGAACAGCACCTCCCCCTCGGTGGCGGCCTCGAGGTGGACGAGCGTCCGCCCGAGGGTCGTCTTGCCACAGCCGGACTCGCCGACGAGGCCGAGCGTCTCGCCCCGCCGGATGTCGAAGTCGACGCCGTCGACGGCCTTCACCGGCGTCCCGGTGAGCGAGCCGGCGTCGTAGTACTTCTTCAGTCCGTTCACCTCGACGAGGACGTCTTCCTCGCGAGCCGACTCGTCCGATTCGACGACTTCTGTCATTGTTCTTCCTCCGGTGGGGTGTTCTCGTCGACTAGCTGCGCGTCGCCGTCGCCGGTCCGCTCCGCCTCGGTCTGGTGCTCCTGGTGGATAGCCAGCGCCTCCTCCTGGGGCAGGTCGTCGGGGTAGAGCAGGCAGGCGGCGGTGTGTTCGACGTCCTCCTCGCCGACGTCGACGTGGGCCGGGTGGATGGCGTCGCACTCGTCGAAGGCCTTCGGACAGCGCGGGGCGAACCGGCAGTACGTGGCGGCCCCGTGCGGCGTCGGGACGTCGCCTTCGATGGACTGGAGCCGCTCGTCGGCGTCGCCCCGACCCGGGATCGATTCGAGCAGGCTCTGCGTGTAGGGATGTCTCGGGTTTGCGAACAGCTCCTCGACCGGCGCCTTCTCGACGAACTCGCCGGCGTACATCACGTTCACCCGGTCGGCGACCTGGGCGATGACGCCCATGTCGTGGGTGATGAAGACGATCGCCAGGTCCTCCGCGTCCTGAATGTCGTTGAGTAGCTCCAGGATCTGGGCCTGGATGGTGACGTCGAGCGCGGTCGTCGGCTCGTCGCAGATCAGCAGATCCGGGTCACAGGCCAGCGCCATCGCGATGACGGCTCGCTGGCGCATCCCGCCGGAGAACTGGTGGGGATACTCCGTGAGCCGGCGGCGGGCGTCCGGGATCGAGACTGCCTTCAGCAGCTCTGCTGCCCGGTCGGTCGCGGCCTTGCCCGTGAGGCCCTGGTGGAGTTTCAGCGCCTCCTTGATCTGGTTCCCGACGGTGTAGACGGGGTTGAGCGAGGACAGCGGGTCCTGGAACACCATCGCGATGCCGTCCCCGCGCACGTCGCGGTACTCGTCTTCGGTCTTGCCGACGAGTTCCTCGCCGCGGAACCGGATCGACGACCCGTCGAGGAGCCGCCCGGGGTCGTCGACGAGGCCCATTATCGAGCGGGCCGTCACCGACTTCCCGGAGCCACTCTCGCCGACGATGCCGACCGTCTCGCCGGGGTGGACGTCGAAGGAGACGTCGTCGATGGCCCGGATGACCTCCTTGTCCGTGTGGAACTCGGTCCGGAGGTTCTCGACCGACAGGACCGGTTCGCTCGCGGTTCGCTGCCGGCGCGGTTGCTGGCTCATCCGCCACCACCCCCGGCGGCCGCGGCGGTGGTCTCGCTCTCGCCACCCTCGGACTGCGGGTCGATGGCGTCGCGGATGCCGTCGCCCAGGGCGTTGAACGCCGTCACGACGGCGACGACCAGCAGACCGGGGATCATGGCGATGTGCCAGGACTGGGTCGCGATGAACGGCTGGCCGAGACTCACTGCGCGGCCCCACTCGGGCGTCGGCGCGTCGATGCCGATGCCGAGGAAGGACAGCGCCGCCGTCCCGATGATGACGCCGCCGAGCGTCATCGACGCGTAGACGAGCAGGTAGCCCACGACGTAGGGGAGCATGTGTTTGCGCATCGTCGCGCTCGGGCGCTGGCCGAACGAGCGCGCGGCGTCGACCCACTCCTCGGTCGACACCTGGAACGCGGGGCCGCGGACGGCGCGCCACAGCCCCGGCCACCCGCTCAACCCAAAGACGAGCGCGATGAGGAGCCCGCCGTTGTAGATCCCCTCCAGCCAGTGGCCGTTGAATACGGCCATCGCCAGTATCAGCAGTAACAGCTGCGGGATCGACATCACCGAGTCGCCGACGATGACCACCGCGAGGTCGACGAGTCCCTTGTAGTAGGCCGTGGTCATGGCGAACACCGTCGCGAACGCGCCCATGATCCCCATCGACAGCAGGCCGATGAACAGCGAGACGCGGGCGCCGTACATCATGAAGGTGAACAGATCCTTCCCGTTCGGCATGGTCCCGAACGGGTGGAACCGGCCGAAGTCGTCGTACTGCCAGAGGCCGATGTTGTCGTCCCCAGCTCCCTGCGAGGTCGACTGGCTGTTAGCCTGGCCGACGAACACCGTCTCGACGCTGCCAGTCTCCTCGTCGAAGTACTGCATCTCGTAGCTGTATGGGTTCTCGATGTTCTCCTCGGCCAGCGCCGGGGAGAGCGTCGGCGCGAACACGGCCATGACGACGAACACCACCACGACGACGAAGCCGAACTTGCCCCACGAGTGCGATCGGAACCGGCGGACGACGTCGTCCGTCGGGGTCCAGTCGGCCTGCCGATAGTGCTCGCGGTAGAGCCGGTAGCCGTAGAGGAACCAGCCGATCAGCACGCCCACGTAGGCGTAGGTGAGCGCGAACCGTAGCAGCCAGGCGACCATCGGTTCGAGGCCGAGGAAGGTGTTCGTCCAGGGGCCGTTCGCGCTCGTGCGCCACCCCTGGTTCGGGATCGTCTCTCGCGAGAGCAGCGTCGGAATGGCCTCTGCCGCGGCCTTCGCGCTCTCGATCCCGGCCATCCCGGGGTTGCCGAAGGGCCAGGCTTTCACCATCCCCTGTACCAGCACGACTGCCAGGTCGACGAGCGCGCCGGCTTCGAGCGCGACCAGTGCGAGGAGCACCGCGACCCACACCGCTGCGGGTCGCTGGTTCTCCCGAATCCGTGTCCGCAGCGATCGGTGAACGGCGTGTTCGGTACCAGTCATCAGTTCTCCTCGTAGCCGACTCTGGGGTCGATTATCGTGTACAGGAAGTCCTGCAGGACGTTCAGCGAGAGCGTCAGCAGGATGAATATGAAGGCCAGTGAGCCGACCAGCGGCAGGTCACCCTTGGTGGCGGCGGTGAAAAACAGCTGGCCGAGCCCGTTGATAGCGAAGATGTACTCGACGATCACCGACCCGCCGATGAGCAGGAACGCCTCGGCGGTGATGATCGGGATCAGCGGGATGAGCGCGTTCCGGAAGACGTGCTTCCAGACGATCGAGCGTGCGGAGACGCCCTTGGCCCGCGCCGTCTCGACGTAGTTCGAGTTGATCGTCTCGAGCACCGCGGTCCGGCCGATCCGCATCTCGTTCCCCATCGACGACGACCCGAGCACGATGGCCGCCGGCAAGATCTGTTTGGTCGCGCCGAGCAACTGGTTGAACGCGCGTCCGGGGTCGGACAGGAACATGCCGGGGTCCGTCAGGAAACTCAGGTTGGGTGCGGTGACGACGTTCGTCGGGACGACCAGCTGCTGCCAGCTGAAGCCGAACAGCTGCTGTGAGTTCGACAGCACCGCGACGAGGATCACCGCGAGCCAGAAGTTCGGCATCGCCCGCCAGACGATCCCGCCGAACGAAGCGGTGTAGTCGCCCCACGTGTTCGGGTTGAGTCCGGCGTAGAAGCCCAGCGGGATCCCCACGAACAGGGCGATCAGCACCGACCAGAAGCCGAGCCAGAGCGTCCGCGGTGCGCGCAGAGCGATCACCTCGTAGACGCTCGTCTCCGGGTAGATGACCCACGACTGGCCGAGATCAAGCGTCAACAGACCTGCCATGAAGTCGACGTACTGTTGCCAGAGCGGCACGTCCACGTACCTGACTTCGCCGTCGACCCTGACTGCACGTTCGATTCCGAGGTCGACGGCCACGTCGTGGTAGCCGGCGGGGTTTCCCATCCCGACGATGGCACGCGCCGGGTCCAGCGGGCCGGCGCGGACGATCAGGAACACGATCGACATCGCCAGCAGCAGGATGGGGACGGTCAGAACGAGTCGTTGCAGAAAATACTTCCATCTACTCATGTGTTAGGATAGTTTACAAGAGCCGGGGTGTAGTGTGTTATCACGTATGAATTCTCGTCGCGATCGTATATTCACTGCGATCCGGCGAACGTCGGAGCGTCGTCGGCGCGCCCGGACGTCACTGACCGGTGGACGGCCGACGGCGCGGACGGGTGGCCGACTGCGCGGGTGAACGGCGACGCGTCCGGTCCCGCTGGACCGGCGTCACTCCTTCGTGGTGGTGTAGTGGGTCTGTCGCGAGATCCCCATCCCGCCGAACGGTTCGACGGAGACGTTGTCCCCGTAGAACCGCTCGGTGGCGCCGTGGACGATGTTGATAAGGACCACGTCCTCCCAGTTCGCCTCCTCGAGCTGGACGTAGGCCTCGGCACGGGTCTGGGTGGCCTCGTCGCTCGGGTCGAGGTTGTTCGAAATCGTGTCCCAGGCCTCCTGGGCCTGCGTCTTGGCGTCGGTGTCGATCTCGCTCCAGTTCGTGTACGTCAGCGCGGACTGACCCAGTTCCGCGACGTCGGTGTACTCCGGGGCCATCAGCTGCACGAAGTTGTCCGGTGCCGGCCAGTCGGCGATCCAGCCGAGCGTGTAACACTGCAGGTTCCCCTTCTTCCCTTTCTCGATGATCGTCGCGAAGTCGGTCGGTTCCACGCTGGCGTTGATGTGGGCGGCCGACAGCTTGTCGCGCAGGCCGCGGACCATCTCGGTGAAGATGCCCTGGTAGGAGTTGATCGTCAGCTCGTACTGGTTGTCCGGCCCGTAGCCGGCCTCCTCCATGACCTGCTTCGCGTTCTCGATCTGACTCTCGGCGAGGCCGTAGGGATAGTTCTCCTCGACGTGCTGGTCGTAGGCCTCGGCCCCGCCGGGGTAGATGGCGGGCGGCGTGAGGTGGTACGCCACAGGCTGGCGTTTCTTGAACGTCGAATTGGCGATCTCCTCGCGGTTGACCATGTACGCGACGGCCTTCCGGACGGCCGGTTCCGTGTTGGAGACGTCGAAGGCGATGTAGTAGGTCCCGATCTCCGGCGTGCGGAGGTAGTTGACCGTCGTCCCGTTCAGGCTCCCCGAGGAGATGGGCCCGTACGTCCCCATCTCCTGGCCGGCCTCGGTCGTCTCCTCGACCGACACCTTACCCGGGTCGTAGTACTGGGTCGGTATCTTCAGGAGGTCGGCGTTCCCGTTCGTCGCATAGCGATACTGGGGCTCCGGCTTCTCGATGATCGCCCAGTTGATCGCGTCGAGTTTGGGCTGGTCGTCGCGACGGAAGTCCTCGAACGCGGTCACCTGGGCGGAGTCGCCCTGTTCCCAGAAGTCGAGGACGAACGGGCCGGTCCCGTAGGACGCGCTGGTGGCGATCGTCTCCTGGTCGACCTCGCCGTCGTAGCCCTCGATGTCGCCGACGATGCCCTCGGGGTGGATGGCGAAGTTCCCGTACGCGAGCATCTGCATCGTCGCGTGGAACGGTCGACGCAGGGTAAAGGACACCTCGTAGTCGCCGGTCGCCTCGACCTGCATCGACCCCGGCTGGTACTCGTCTCCCGTGGCGTACGCCTCGCCGTTCTGGTTTTGCGCCTCGATCCCCATGGAGTCGAGGATGAAGTACGCTCGCTCCGATGCGGGCGAAGCCGCCAGCCGCTCCCAGGAGTAGACGACGTCCGACGCCGTCAGTTCGCCCATGTCGTTGTGATACTGGACCCCTTCCTGGAGCGTGAACGTGTACTCCAGGAAGTCGTCGCTGGTCTCGTACCCCGTCGCGAGGTTCTGCTCGACCTCCGGGTTCGCGTTCGGATAGGTCATCAGCCCCTCGTAACACTGGTTTGCGACGATACCGCTCGCAGTGTCGGAGATGGCTACCGGGTCCAGCGACGTCATCGTCCCGGTGTTGATCATGTTCAGCGTGGTGCCGGCGTCACCGCCGTCACTACCGCTGGTCGTGTCGGTACTCTCGGCCGGGGTCGAATCGCCGCTGCCGCCGCCGTCACAGCCGGCCAGTACTGAGGCCCCTGCGACGCCGCCGGTGCCCTTCAGGAAATCTCGTCGGGATAGATTGTCTTTATCTAACATGGTTTTTGTTGGCTCGCAACATATCGTCAGTTGTTGACCCGCCAGTCTCGCCTATCACGTCTTTCAAATTCGTACGGAATAAGCGTGTTGGATGTTACAGTCGGCATTTCACATTGCGTATCTACTTTCCGAATGATGTATATCTGCCTTTGATCAGTAACGAACGGAAGTGATCATCGATGGCCCCTTACCGACCGAGATTCAGTCTGGACGGGCCAGCCATTTCCGTCAGCGGCGTCGCCGCGCGGCCGTGAGCAGTGTTCCATCGAGATACACCGCGAAAACCCGGACGGCACGCCTGTCGCCCATCGCAACCAGGACGACGTCGAACGTTCGTTCCAGCGGACTGGTTCTCTCCCGAGGAGTGATAGTGGTCGTTGTAACTTTTTACCGGCGTTCGACGTGGACGGTACCGGCGAACGTCGGTAAGGGTTTACAACGACCACTATGAGGTATCCATTTGCCCCTCGCCTCCCAACAGTGCGTCCTTCGGCCAGTTGCGTGGCCACGGAGCGGTCCGGAGGTCGTGCTGAATCGGCACCAGACGATAGTTGTCTGTTGGGTTCCGATCTGGTTGAAGTACGATGACGGACCGAACTCGCCCCGATGAACGAGGGAAGAGCGCACCAGTGGCGCGGGCGGCGGACAGAGGCGGTCGTTACGAGCCGATTGATCGACCGGGGAATCGCCGTGTTCACCCCCGCGTTCGGGTCTGAACGGTACGACCTGGTAATCGACCGCGACGGCGATCTGCAGCGAGTGCAGGTGAAGACGGCCTACGACCACCACGACAGGGACGGAACCATCGTCGTCGAGTTCGACTGTACCGTCTACGACAGCGACGGCACGCCACAGAAGACGTACTACACGAGTGACGAACTGGACGCGTACGTCGTCTACTACGAGCCGACAGACGTCACTCTCTTCGTTCCCTTCGACGAGACGCCGGAGACGCAGATGAACTTCAGTCTCATAGTGGTGGTTGTAACTTTGTACCGACGCTTGACGGTACCGGCCACGTCGAGCGCCTGTACGGGCTTCCAACCACCACTATCAGAAACCCGGGCGACTACGGAGAGTACAACCGAAAAGCAATACACTTCGTCGGAGACTATACCCTGGACGAGCGGTTGTGAGGGGGTAGCCAAGTGGTCAACGGCGCGGGTCTTAAGAACCCGTCTCGTAGGAGTTCCGGGGTTCGAACCCCCGTCCCCTCAATCTCTCTCCGCCGCTGTGTCACCTTCAGTGGCCACGCCAGCGAACGACGGCTATCGGGAGCGCGAGAAGTCCGGCGAGCGCACAGCCCGCGTAGACCGGCAGAAACGCCGTAGCACCGACGTAGAATGGATTGACTTCCAGCGGGAAGAACGGCCGTGCGTCCGTGTAGAGCTTCGCGTCGAGCAACACGTGGGAGTACACGCCGACGAGCGCCGCGGCCACCACCGGGCCGGCGGCGTCGGTGTCGGCCAGGCGGAGCGGCGCCAGCAGGGGTCGGAGACGCTCTCCGAATCCGGTGATCACGCCTGCGAGCAGAAGCGCCACGACGGTTCCACCGGCGAACGTCGTCAGGATACCGTGGATGGGCGGGTCGAGCGGGCCGAAGAGGACGAGCGCGGCGCGGACGTCGACGACGACGCTGGCGGCGAGCAGGGTCGGGAGGTCCAGTCGACGATGGAGGATCACACCGATCAGTAGCGCGGGACCGAGGTGGAAGGGCGTGAGCGGCATCGCCGGAACGGTTGCCGCGCGGACGCTTAACTCTCCGGGCGGACCGCTGACGACGGCCTTTTGACGCACACTCACCTACCGAACGCCAATGACCGACGAGCTTCCGGACGCCGTCGAGCAGGCGTTCGACCACCACGACGCCTACGAGCGGGCCGACGACGGATCGTATCGCCTGACGACGACGGTGTTCGACGGCCACGTCACCGCAGAAGATGCGGAAGAGTGGCGAACCGCTTACATCGTCACCGTGCGCGCGCCGACGCTCCACGCCGCCACCGAGGACGAAGTGGGCGACGCCGTCGCAGACGGCTGGTTCGAGACGCTGGAACTCCGCCTCGAAGACGCCCCGAAAGCGACGCGGGCCGACGTCGAACTCGACGCGTTCTCGGTCGAACGGGACGGCGAAGACGTCCTCACCACCTACGAGTTCACGTTCGGCAGCGCCGACCGGGCCGCCGACGTGGCCAAGGCCTTCGTCGAGTACGTCGAGGGCACCTACGTCGAAGGAATCGTCCCCGGCTACAGCTACGAAGGCAAGGTCGCGGACCTGGTCAGCGACGCTTCCAGCGGGGGTGGCGAGGGCGAGGTCGGCGGCACGCCGCTGTAGCGGTTGCGCTAACCTTCCAGCATACGGCGCGAGCACCGGAAGAGCAAGCTCTTCCGAGCACCCGTTCGCTTCGCTCACGGGAACGAAGCGAGCCGTTTCACCGGTCACGAGCGGAGCGAGTGACCGGGAAGTTTGAAACTAAAGTTTGCGAGGAGGGGTTCGAGCGCGCCGAAGGCGCGACTCGAACCCGACGACGTAAAGTTTAGTCGCTAGTCCATCGCGATGTACGTCTGCGTGTCCTCGATGCCGTCGATGTCCTGGATCTGGGTGGCGGCAACGTCCTTGACCTCGCCGGGGGTCTCGACGTCGACTTTGGCGATGAGGTCGACGTCCCCGGCGACGATGGAGGCCTCGACGACGCCCTCGATAGCCTCGATGTCGCGTTTCAGTCGGTCGGCCTCGCCGGTGTGGGCCTTGACCATGACGTAGGCGACGACCATGCTACACACCCCCCGCGGCCGCCTTGCGGCCGGTCTCGCCGACGACGATGCTGCGGACGTCCGAGAGCGCGTCGAAGTCCGCGAGGACGATGAGGTGGTCGCCGAGTTCGAGGGTGTCGTCGTCGGTGGCCAGCCGGGCCGGTTCGCCGTCCTTGCCGAAGGCCATCATCGTCGAGTGGGCGGGGAGTTCGAGTTCGCTCAGCGAGTAACCCCGGACGGGTGACTGCTCGGTGACGGTGAGTTCGACGAGCTGGAGGTTGTGGGCGACGTCGGCGACGGCGCGGATGCTGCCGCCCAGCAGGGCGTTCTTGGCGGCGATGGCGCCCAGCCGCTCGGGGTAGATCACCTCGTCGACGTCCTCGGCGTAGGTGCGGTAGATCTCCTCGCGGTAGTCCTCGTCGATGCGCATGACCGTGCGACAGCCGTGTTCCTTGGCGATCATACAGGCGACGAAGTTGTCGTTGAGGTCGCCAGTGAGCGCACCGAGCGCGTCAGCGCTATCGAGGTCTGCCTCCTCGAGGGTCGCTTCCATCGCCCCGTCGCCCTCGATGGCATCGTACCCCTCTTCGCGAGCCCGCGCTACCTTCGCGTCGTCGCTGTCGATGACGACGACGTCGTGCCCGCTCTCGTCGAGGACGCGGGCCGTCCGGAGCCCGACGCGACCGGAGCCCACGATAACGAATCGCATGGTAACTGTTACAACCTGGGGGTGGATAAATGTACCCCGAACGGCGGACCGCCGTGGGGCGGTGGCGGGCAAACCTTTTCGTGGTATCGTGTCACATACTACGTATGGTCACCGCCTTCATCATGATAAAGACCGCCGCGGGGAAGTCTGAAGGGCTCCTGGCGGCCATTCGCGACCACGAAGGGGTCACCGACGCCCACATCGTCGCCGGCCAGTACGACATCATCGCCGAGGCCGCCGGCGACGAGGTGTACGACGTGATGCACTCGGTCGCGACGCGTATCCGCGACCTGGACGGCGTCGCCGACACGCGCACCTACATCTGTCTGGAGTGATCCCGACCGGCCGAGTCACCGGGCGGTGTCTCCCACCGACTGTCGGAACCGGCGCTCCCGACGGTAGCGCTTCGATACGGCAAAGAGGGCTGAGTCACTAGCGCCACCATGGTCGGCGTCGTCGGTATCACTGGTCTCCTCGTCATCGTGCTGGTCAACAGCGCGCTCGCTGCCCTCATGACCCGCTTCTTCCGCGTCCGCCTCGAGACGGCCTGGGGGAGTATCCTCTACGCCCTCTTCCTCATCCCGCTCACGATGGTGGTGGTGCTGTTCGTCCTCTCGGGCGTGTTCGGCCTCGGGGTCGACCTGGGGAGCCGCGCGACGGTCATCGCCATCACCATCGCGGTGCCACTGGCCGTCGGCATCACCTTCGACTACTTCTGGATGCCCGCGCCCGACGAAGTGGACGTCCCCGAGCGATCCTAGGATTTTGGGTGAGTTGAACGGGTGGTTGGTCTGTGCTCGTCGGAAGAAACGATACCGCGAATGACCAGAAAGCCCTCGTCGCGCTCCGGCACCGAAAGACTCGCTTCGCTCGTCTTTCGAGCCCTCGTTCGCTTCGCTCACGAGAATCCCGCGGACCGCGCTGCGCGCGCTCGTTCCTCGCGTGCTTGCGGGTCCGGGGTTCCCGGAACCAGCCTCGCCCTTTCAGTCCGCCAGGTAACCGCACCCCAGCCCTGCCCTTCCCCTGGTCACGAGAGCCTCGTGGCTCGCGTGTCGCTTCGCTCCCGCTCGTCCATCCGGCGGTCCTCGCTGCGCTCGGCCCGCCCGTCGCTCGGCTACTCGCTCCCGGCCGGACGGTTGCGGAGCGGTGGGGAAGCGTGATTCGGCGCGGACGCGCCGAATCCGGGGAGGTTTGGTGGCATCAATCGCGAGCGCGTTTCATCGCGTGAGCGATGCGGAACCTGGTGGAATGAAAGGGCGAGGCGTGGTCGACGAAGCACGACACGTCAAGCGACCGCGAGAGCGAAGCTCTCGCGTAGTCCTCAGCTTCGCTGAGGGCACCGGAGCGTAGCGAGGAGCGCAGACTGTGGCGCGCGAGTCGAGCGCGCCGAGGGCTTTCTGGGTGTTTGATTCCGCCGAAGATGCGAAACCTACGAGAGAAGCGACGCCACAGTTTCGTGAACCTCGTCGAGAACCTCCGCTTGCGGCTGAGAAGCGTCGACGCGGACGAATCGGTCGGGCTCGGCCTCGACCAGTCGCTCGTAGTTCGCACGCACGTCGGCGAGGTAGTCGGCGGTCTCGAACTTGTTGGTGGCGCCGCTGCGTTCGGCGGCCGTCTCGGGGTCGACGTCGAGGTAGATGGTGGCGTCCGGCGGGCGCGTCCAGGGGGCGTGGACGTCCTGGACGTACGTCAGCGGGTCGTCGAGGGTGTCTGAGAGGGTCGCGCCCTGGTAGGCGTACCGAGAGTCGGAGTAGCGGTCCGAGACGACGACGCGACCGTCGGCGAGCGCGGGACGGACGGTGTCGGCGAGGTGGGCGGCGTGGTCGGCAGTGTAGAGGAACAGTTCGGCCAGCGGGTCGGCGTCGTCGTCCCCGATGGAGCGTTCGACGGCCTCCCCGTACCACGTCTCCGTCGGTTCGCGGGTGAAGACGGCGTCGTCCGGCACGGCGTCGTCGCGAGTGCCGTCGCCGTCCCGGAGCGACTCCCAGGCGGACGTCTTGCCGCTCCCGTCGAGGCCCTCCAGCGTGATGAGCATACCGGCAGGTCACGGGCGTCTCACGTAAACGCCCCGCTACGCGGCGGGGGTCTCGCGTCGACCACCGGTCCTGGCCCGGTGCATCAATCGCCCGGGAGGTCTGCTTCGTCTGCGATGCCCTCGTCGGCGTCTCCAGGCGGCGAGTCGACGTTCGTGGGCTCGGTACCGGCGGGGCGGCGGTCGGTTTCGTCGGCACGGCTGTCGCCGTTCGCCGCGTTCTGGGCCGACGTCCCGACGCTGGATTGACTGGCGGTGGCTGTGTCGACGGTGTCGACGACGGCGGCCGGCGGGGTGAGCCACGCCCCGAGATCGCGGAGGTTCAGATCCAGGCGGGCTGGCGGCCAGCAGATGGCGGCGGCCGACCGGAGGAGCGACTCGTCGTCTGTCCGGGCGGCGTAGTAGAGTTCCCGGAGGGGAAACACCATCTCTGCCGTCGCGTCGGGCGGATGGCCCGTCTGGGCACCGTCGAGTTCGAGCGCGCGGCGCGCACACGTCGAGACGAAGCGATAGCCCGCCTGGCTCGCGAGCGCGTAGGAGGCCCAGAGCTTCGGGTTGATCTCCATGAGGGCGTAACTACCGTCGGCGCAGCGCTTGAACTCGACCAGCGCGGGCCCGTGCCAGTCGAGGCTGTCGAGCAGGCGGATGGCGGCGGTCTCGATCCGTGGGTCGCGGAACAGGCGCACCCGGGTCCCGCTGCCGCCTTCGCGCGGGACGGAGCGGAGTTCCTCGTGGGCGAACAGCAGCTGCGGCGCGCCGTCGTCGTAGAGGAGCCCGCAGGCGTAGGTCTGTTCGCCCGGGATGCACTCCTGGACGATCACCTCCTGCACGCCGCGCTCGCCGACGAGGTCGTCGTAGGTCGCCCAGAACGCTCCGGGACGTTCGACCTCAGCCGTGACGTTCTTCCCGCACTCGTGGCGGGCCTTGAGGAAGAGGGGAAACGGCAGGCTACCGATCTCCCCTGGTCGACCTCGCTCGTCGAGCGCCGCGACGCGGTCGGTGAACGACGTGGGCGTGCCGACGTCGAGTTCGGCCGCCAGTTCCGCGGTCGCGACCTTGTCGACGGCGACGTCGAGCGAGTCCGAGGGCGGGAGCCAGCACTCCACCGCGTCGGGGAGGTCGTCCCGAATTCCGTCGACGGCGGCCACGGAGTGGTAGCCGACCGGGATCAGGAGGTCGGGACGGTGCGCCTCGACGGCGTCGAGAAGCTGGTCGGCGTACCCCGGCTCGCTCGCGGGAACCGTCGTCACGCCGACGTCGCAGTACCGGGACCGGAGCAGGCGACTCCAGTTGCTGGTGCCGACGCCGACGACCTCGGCGTCCAGGTCCTCCGAGAGCTCGGTGGCGACCTGGATGGCGTTGTCGTTGTCGCCGTCGAGCACCATCACTGTCGGACGGCTGCGGTCTCGTCCCATCCGGATCAGTCCTTGTTCGGTTCGAGGAAGGTAGGCAACCAGTTCGCGCGGTCGGTGACGGCGTCGCTGTCCGGTCCGTCGGCGCCAGTGTCCGGCCCGTCGTCTTCCTGCCCGTCGTCATCGTGGACAGGCCCCTCAGCGTCGTCGCTCGCGAGCGGCCGCGCGGCCATGCGGAGCGGTTTCGTCCGGCTGTCGAGCACCGGCGCGGAGTCGCGGACGAAGCCGAACCGGCCCAGGACGTCGGCCGGGAGCGTCTCGCCGACGGACTTGACGACGTCCGCTTCGCGGTGGTCGGCGAGCGCCGCCGACAGGAGCCGTCCGAGTGGGCCCACGGGCTGGTTCGGCGGGAGCGGCACCGCGTCGCGGAGCTGCAACACGCCGCTGTCGGTGAGTCGCGTGACGAGGCCCGCGACGGGGTCCCCGCGCGACCGGGCGACGTAGGTCCGGTAGTCGTGGGTCGGGTCGGCGAGCCACCACTCGTAGAACTGCGCTTCGCGGTCGACGTGGAACCGCTCGGGAATCGACCGGTCGTACAGGGCGGCGAGGAGTGCCGCGGGCGGGTCGACGTGCCGTTCGACCGTGAGGCGCTCCGACGGCGTCCCGACCCTGTCGA
Organism: Halomicrobium sp. HArcel3; assembly: GCF_058933135.1. Lineage (NCBI taxonomy): Archaea > Methanobacteriati > Methanobacteriota > Halobacteria > Halobacteriales > Haloarculaceae > Halomicrobium > Halomicrobium sp. HArcel3. Next base: position 305,330 of record NZ_JBZYDN010000003.1, read on the forward strand.
GGGCCGTCAACGCGCCGCGTGCGACTCCGTCCGCGACGCGCCCGAGCGGCCGACCGCCCGCGCCGCCGAGAGCCTCCTCGAGTGCGTCGCCGAGGAACGCGGAGGGGCGCTGGATGCGGTAGAAGACGTCGAGTTCGCCGAGCGACTCCCAGCCGAGCTTTCGCTGGGCGCCCAGCGCGCCCTCGGTCGGATAGTTGAAGAACAGCGACGGCTCTCCGGCCTCGTAGCGGTCGATGGCCTGGCGCGTCATCCGGGTGTAGAGCCCGTTCCGGCGGTGGTCCGGATGGATGACTGCGTCGGCGGGCTGGAGCGCCAGCACCGTCCGGCCGGCGTGTCGGAGCCGACAGGGGAGGTACGCCTGCACGCCGACCAGGTTGCCGTCGTGCTCGGCGACGTTGATCGGGACGTGGGAGAGGTACGGGTCGTCGACGTACTTCCAGTCGACGTACGCTCGCGACCGTGTCCGACCCAGCGCGTCCTCGAACAGGGCGCGAACGCCGTCCGCGTCGCCACTGCGGAACCAGCGGACCGAGTACCCGGCGGCCGTCGACTGGGTCTCTTCGGTCGTCTCTTGCGATTGACTGGACATCTGTCTCTGTACCCGTCGACAGCGGGGATTGTAATTGACGGCTTAGTCGCAGCGAAACCCGATCAAATCTCGGATTAACGTCCACCCGGGTCGTCGCTACGAACGGGGACGAATTTCGAGAAACTGGCCGACTGCGGTCCGATTCAGCCGTCTCCACCGTTCTCGGACGCTGCGCGCGGCCGGTATCCCGACCAAACTGGACGGTAAGCCCTGGCTGGTGTCGGACCGTGAACGATACGCCGATTGCCGTCGTCAGCGCGCCTCGCTAGCGAGCGCCAAGTTTTACGGTCGCTCCCGGTCCAGTTTCGAGCATGAACGTGCTCGTGGTCGGCGGCGACGGCTTCATCGGACAGTACCTGTGTACCGAACTCGTCGAGCGCGGCCACGAGGTGACGTCGCTGTCGCGCTCGCCCGACCAGGGCGCGCTCCCCGACGGCGTCTCGACGGTGGCCGGCGACGTCACCGACTACGACTCCATCGAACCCGCCTTCGAGGGGCGCGACGCGGTGGTGAACCTCGTCGCGCTGTCGCCGCTGTTCCAGCCCAGCGGCGGTAACGAGATGCACGAGACGGTCCACCTCGGCGGGACGCGCAACTGCGTCCGGGCCGCGGAGGAACACGGCGTCGACCGCTTCGTCCAGCAGAGCGCCCTCGGCGCGGACCCGGAGGGGACGACTCACTACATCCGGGCGAAGGGGAAGGCCGAAGACGTCGTGCGCGCGAGCGATCTGGACTGGGTCATCTTCCGTCCCTCTATCGTCTTCGGGGAGGGCGGCGAGTTCGTCTCCTTCACGACGAAACTGACGACGCCGTACGTCACGGGGCTACCTGGCGGCGGTCGGACGCGCTTCCAGCCGATTCACGTCGAGGAGTTCGTCCCGATGGTGGCGGCGGCTCTCGAGGACGAGACCCACGTCGGCGAGACGTACGAGATCGGCGGCCCAGAGGTGGTGACCCTCGCCGAGGTGGCGAAGCTGGCCTACCGCGCGCGCGGCAAATCGCTGACCGTTCTTCCCGTCCCGATGGTGCTCGCCGGCCTCGGCCTGTCCGTCGCCGGGGCCATCCCGGGGTTCCCGATGGGCGCCGACCAGTACCGCTCGCTGCGCTTCGACAACAGCGTCGCGGACAACGACGTCGACGCATTCGGTGTCGACGTAGCGGACCTTACCACACTGGCTACGTACCTGGGCGTCGACGAGTGACGACCAGCTAATCACCGGCTGTAGCCCCCAAAGCTGTAGATTATCACACAGGAGATCCCCTATCGTATTCGATATTCTGGCAAAAGGCTTATACCCGCTTTCGCACTTGCCCTCTTTAAGCGGAGTCTCGAACCAATGAAACTCGCGATGATCGGCTTCGGGCAGGCCGGTGGCAAAATCGTCGACAAGTTCCTCGAATACGACCAGCGAACGAACTCCGGTATCGTTCGCTCGGCCGTCGCAGTGAACACGGCGAAAGCTGACTTGCTCGGACTCGAACAGATACCAGAGGAGCACAGGGTCCTTATCGGACAGGCCAGGGTCAAGGGTCACGGCGTCGGTGCCGACAACGAACTCGGTGCGGAGATCGCCGAGGAGGACATAGACGAGATCCAGGGGGCTATCGACAACATCCCGGTCCACGAGATCGACGCGTTCCTCGTCGTCTCCGGACTCGGCGGCGGGACGGGGTCGGGCGGGTCCCCGGTTATCTCGAAACATCTCAAGCGCATCTACACCGAACCGGTGTACGGGCTCGGCGTCCTGCCGGGCGGCGACGAGGGTGGCATCTACACCCTCAACGCCGCGCGCTCGTTCCAGACGTTCGTCCGCGAGGTGGACAACCTCCTCGTGTTCGACAACGACTCCTGGCGGAAGACGGGGGAGTCCGTCCAGGGCGGTTACGACCACATCAACGAGGAGATCGTCCGGCGCTTCGGCGTGCTGTTCGGTGCCGGCGAGGTCGGCGCCGGCGACAACGTCGCCGAGTCCGTCGTCGACTCCTCCGAGATCATCAACACGCTGGCCGGCGGCGGCGTCTCCACGGTGGGCTACGCCTCCGAGGACGTCGAACTCTCCGGCTCCAGCGGCGGCCTCCTCTCCCGGTTCAAGGGCGACGAGGGCGGCAGCGACATGGACACGGCCAACACGACCAACCGCATCACGTCGCTGGTCCGCAAGGCCGCGCTCGGGCGGCTGACGCTGCCCTGCGAAATCGAGGGCGCCGAGCGCGCGCTGCTCGTCATGGCCGGGCCGTCCCAGCACCTCAACCGGAAGGGCATAGAGCGCGGGCGGAAGTGGCTCGAGGAGCAGACCGGGTCGATGGAGGTCCGGGGCGGGGACTACCCGACCAACGAGCCCCGCGTCGCCGCGGCGGTGTTGCTGTCGGGCATCCACAACGTCCCGCGGATCAAGGAGCTCCAGCAGATCGCCATCGAGGCCCAGGACAACATCGACGACATCCGCCAGCAGAGTGAGGACAACCTCGAACAGCTGGTCGAAGATGACGAGGATGAGCTCGATCCCCTGTTCTAGGGCGACGATCGCACTCCTGTTCGTGGCGGTTCTGGTCGCTGCCGTCGGACCAGCGAGTGCGCTCAGTCTCTCTAGCGAGGGCGTTCCCGAGTCGTCCCAGGTCGGCGACGAGGTCCAGGTCACCTACACCATCGACGACCCGTTCACGGACGCGCCGAACGAGTGGACGCTCCAGGGTGAGACCGAACTCGAAGACGTGCGCTGGACGGTCACCGTCCTCCGGGCGGGCACCCAGGTCTCCCAGGAGACCTACACCGAGCAGTCGTTCAACCACTCGCTCGACGTCGACGACAACGGTGACGAGGTCGTCGTCAACCTCGACGGCACGACGCCGGCCATCGAGAACTACACGTACAGTCCCGAGGAGACCTACCGCGTCACCTCGCTCGACCAGACCACCGGCGGGAACGTCGAGCAACTCGCCAACGACTCGGCCCACCACTACACCGGGGACAGCCAGGAAGCCCGGAACGCCATCGAGGACGCCGAGGCGGCCATCGACGAGATCGGCGGCCACGACGAGGCCGAGACCCTCCGCGACAGCGCGGTGTCGGCCTACGAGGCCGAGAACTTCGACAACGCGGTCGGCCTGGCGAACAACGCCCAGGAGAAGGCCGAGAACGCACAGCAGTCCCAGCAGACCACCAGCATGCTACTGATGGGCGGCGGTGTCGTTCTGGTGCTGGCCCTCATCGGCGGCGGGGTCTACTACTGGAAGTCCCAGCAGGAGACGGTCAGCCGCCTGTAGATGCGGACCGTCGTCCCGTTCGCCGTCTCGGAGCCGAAAACGCGACTTGCTTCCGTTCTTTCACCCGAGGAGCGCCGTGAGTTCGCGCGCGCGATGCTCGACGACGTGCTCGCCGCGCTCGACACCATCGGCCGGGACCCCGAGGTGCTCGCGACAGAGCGCGTCGACGTCGACGCGCCGGTCACCGTCGACGACCGGCCGCTCGACCCAGCCGTCAACGACGTGCTCGAAACCACCGACGGCCCGGTCGCCGTCGTCATGGCCGACCTCGCGCTCGCGACGCCCGACGCCCTCGACCGACTGTTCGAACCCGACGCCGACGTCGTCCTCGCGCCGGGCCGCGGCGGGGGCACCAACGCCTTCGTCGCCCGCCACCCTGACTTTCGGGTGGACTACCACGACGCCTCTATCCGCGACCACCGACGGATCGCCCGGAATCTCACAGACGACGTCGTCGAGGTGGACTCGTTCCGCCTGGCGACGGACGTCGACGACCCCGCGGACCTCGCCGAAGTCATGCTCCACGGCGAGGGCGAGGCCACCGACTGGCTCGAAGCGCGGGGGTTCGAACTCTCGCTCGACGACGGCCGCGTGGGCGTATCGCGATGACTGCCAACCGCCCCTAAACAGCAGCTGAAGAGAAAACGCGGGTGGGACTGAAAGGGGCGGCCCGCTGCGGGAACCCCGACCGCTCAAGCACCGACGGAGCGAGCGATAGCGAGCGACGAGGCGCGCAGAGCGCGTCGCGGGACCGCAGCGGGCCGGGGCCTTCGAGTTGTTCACGTTAGCTTTCGTATCACTTTCTGCAGCTACCGCAACTCCATCTTCTAGGGACGAAACAGGGAAGGCCGCGCCTCGTGAATCCAGGCTCATGAAGGAAGGGACGTTTCTCGTGACGACAGCCGAAGAGGAGGCCGCCACGCTACGCGACGTCCGCGACCAGCAGGTGATCACGCTCGCGGACAACCCGGGCGTCGAGGCCGGGGAGGTAATCGAAGGGACGGTCGAGGCCGAGCCACCCCTCGAAGTCGCCTACCAGCTAACGGAGGTCGAGTCACGGCGGACCATCCCGGTTGAGCGCAGCGAGATGGCACCCACGTCGATGGAGAAAGAGATGGCCGCCGACCAGTCGGAGGGGGACATCGAGATGCGCGAACGCGCCGGCGACGGCGAGATCCACGTGCTGACGGTGCCCGAGGACCGCACCGACCAGGCCGCGGCGGACGTCGTCGACGACCAGGAGACCGTCGCGCGCGCGGCCCGCCTCGGCGTCGAGCGGGTCGAAGTACGCGCCGCGGACGGCGTCGTCAGCGTCCGCTACCTGCCCGATTGAGATGGTCTCCCGAGATACCAAAACCACGGCCGCGTTCGTCGTGCTCGCCGTTATCCTGTGGATCGCGGCCTCGGCAGTCACCGACAACGAACTCGTGCAGTGGGGCGTCCTGATCGGCGTCGGGGTCGTCCTGCCGCTGGCGGTCAACGAGTGGCGCGAGTAGGGACCGACGGCAGGGACGCCGGTTCGGCCCGGGAACCTACAGGGTCGGTCCGCCAGCGCTCTGGACGCGCCAGCCGCCTTCGACTGCATCGCCGTCGCGTTCGGTGAACCTGAATTCGGTGTCCTCGTCCACGGCGTCGCCGCCCTCGACCGACTCGACCCGGAGGTCGACGTCGAGCGAGTCCCCACAGCAGCCGACGTCGACGAACTCCGCCCAGAGGTCGCCCTCGCTTGCGGTGTCGTGGGCCTTCGCGAGGTAGGCCCGGAACGGCCGCCCTTCGACGCCGTCGCGGCCCCAGTCGCTCAGGTCGGACGGGTATGAGAGCACGACTCGCGTGGCTCGTGTCATCGCTCAGTGTAGGACTCTCAGTCAGGTAGGTCCTTCGCGATACCGAGGTAGCTCAGTTCGCAGTCTTCAACAACTGGGAAGCGACTGTCAGCGTCTCCGAAAGCCCCCTCCCGGTCGTGGCCTACACCTCGCTGTGCGCGCTCGCTTCGCTCGCGTGCTTGCGTCGGTTCGGCTCACGACCGGTCCGCCCCTTTCGATGCCCCACCCTGGTGGTTGTGGAAGCGCTGTTCGAACGGTGGGTGCGACCAAGTATTGAATTGGAGTTTCTTCACTCGTCGGCGACGATGCGGTAGAGGGCCCCCGTCGGCCCGTCCCCCCCGTCGTCGTCACCGCCGTCCTCGCTTTCATCCTCCCCGAGGTACTCCTCGGACGCCCGCGAGGTGACGTAGACGGCGTCGTCGGTGACGAGCGGCGTGCTCGTGACCCAGCCACCGGTTTCGACGCGCCAGCGTTCCTCGCCGGAGTCCTTCTCCACGGCGTAGAGGTGGCGGTCGTAGGAACCGGCCAGGACGTGGTCGTTCGTGACGACGGGGCATCCGATGACTCTGCCGCCGGTGTCGAAGCGCCACTTCGACTCGCCGGTGGCGGCGTCGAGGGCGTAGAGGTTGGAGTCGTGGCTGCCGACGTACACCGTCCCGGTCGACTGCTCGACGGAGGGGCCGGACATCACCAGGCTGCCCGTCTCGAAGGCCCACTCCTCGGCGCCGTCGTCGAGGGCGACGCGGTAGACGTGGTCGTCCCAGGAGCCGAAGAAGGCGCTGCCGTCGTACGTGGCGACGGGGCCCTTGATGGGTTCGCCAGTCGAGAAGGTCCACTCGAACTCGTGGTCGGGGGAGGACCAGGCGTAGAGGTCGCCGTCGTTCGACCCGACGACGACCCGGCCGTGCTCGGCGTCGATGGCGGCCGTCGAGTGCGGGTGGTCCGTCGGGCGCTGGTCCTCCCAGACGACATCGCCCGTGACCGCGTCGACGCCGAACATCCCGCCGCTGGGGTCGTAGTACTCGACGGCGATGTAGACGACGCCGTCCAGGTAGCCCGGGCTCGACCCGATGGCGTCGCCGAGCTGGACGCGCCAGTACTGCTCGCCGGACTCCAGGTCGAAAGCGTACAGGTTCCCGTCGTAGGCGCCGACGTAGACGGTGTCGTTGGCGATCGCGGGCGTCCCGTGGAAGCCACGGGACGTATCGGTGGCGTCGGTCCGCCAGCGAACCTCGCCGTCGGGCGTGACGGCACGCACCTCGCCGGTGTCGCCGGGGACGACGACGTCGCCGTTCGGGGCGAGCACCGGACTCGCCTTCGCAGCGGTGTGGTCCCCGGTGTTGACGTCGGGGACTTCCCAGTTGACCCGGACCGATTCGGGGACCGTCGCGTCCGGAGCGATCCCCCGTCGGGTCGGGTCACCGCGGAACTGCGCGTCCGCGGTCGCGGCGGCCGGACTCGTCGGACCGCCGCCGAGCGTCCGGAGCGGTCCCGTACAGCCGGCCAGGCCGCCGGCCGCCGCGACACCGGCCGCGGCCGCTCCCGCCGTCCGGAGGAACTGCCGTCTGGATTCGTACATCGTTCGTCGACTGTCCGCGGACCACGATCAAAGCAGTTTGGGTCCGCGCCGGCGGGGCGCGGTCCGCCAGCGCACGTGGACTGCTTCCTCACCCGTCCGGCGACTCTCGCACTCCTCGACCCCGAGATAAGAAGGCTTATTCGGAGCCCTTTCGCACCAAACCCCATGATGGAGTTCGACGTGCGCGAGGTCGATTACACGGAGTATTCGAACCGTCAGCTGGCGGCCGTGCCGCTGGCGGTGCTCGCCCTCGCGATTCTGATTCTCGTCGGCTGGTCGCTCTTCGTCACCGGGGCGCCGACCGACCCCGGTGCACCAGTCACGCCCGGCATCGACTTCACCGGGGGAACCGAGTTGCGCGTCGAATCGGACATGACACAGCAGGAAGTCGAGGCGTCGTTCGACCAGACCGTCATCTCGGTCCAGGGGGTCGTCGGGTCCGGCGACACCTACGTCGTGCGCCTCCAGTCCTCCGACGTCCAGTCGATCCGCCAGCAGGCGCAGGCGGCCGATATGAACGTCCTGTCGAGCGCGTCGACCGCGCCATCCTTCGGGGCCGGGGCCCAGCAGACGGCGGTCATCGGGCTGGTCGTCGCCTTCACCGGGATGAGCCTCCTCGTGTTCGGGCTGTTCCGAACCTTCGTCCCGAGCCTGGCCGTCGTGGTGTCGGCGTTCTCCGACATCATCATCCCGCTGGCGGTGATGAACTTCATCGGGATCAAACTGTCGCTGGGCACCGTCGCCGCGCTCCTGATGCTCATCGGTTACAGCGTCGACTCTGACATTCTGCTCAACAACCACGTCCTCCGTCGCTCCGGCGGCTTCTACGAGAGCGTCTACCGCGCGATGGAGACCGGTATCACGATGACGCTCACCTCCATCGCCGCGATGTCGGTGATGGCCGTCGTGGCGACGATATTCAACATCGACCTGATGGCGGACATCGGGATCGTTCTCGTCATCGGGCTCACCGCTGACCTCATGAACACCTACCTGTTGAACCTCTCACTCCTTCGCTGGTACAAGTACGAGGGGGTGGCGCGATGAGCGCCATCCGCGACAACTGGCGCATCGTCCTGCTGGTCCTCCTGCTCGTCGCGAGCGCAGTCGTGCTGTTCGTGCCCGGTGCGACGGCCGGCGGCGGCGGCGCCAACGAGACGGGAGCGCCGACCGGGGCCAACGTCTCCGCCGACGAGCGGGACAGCGGGTGGACGAACCTCCAGTACGGCATCCAGCTCGACGGCGGGTCCCGCATCCGGGCGCCCATCGTCGGCAACACGACGGAGAACGTGAACATCACGAGCTTCAACGAGTCGGACTCGCTGGAGACTACGCTCGCCCAGCGCTTCGAGATCGACCGCCTGGACGTCGAGGTGACTCCCAACGAGCAGAACGAACCCGACAGCGGCACCGTCGAGGTGTACAGCCGGAACGTCACGCAGGCCGAGCTACTGACCGCGCTCCAGGACGAGGGGTACGACGTCTCCGAGTCCGACGTCCGGAACGGCGTCACCCAGTCGACCCGTGACGAGATGGTCAGCGTCATCGACGAGAAGCTCCAGGTCTCCGCACTGACAGGCGCGGACGTCCGCGAGGCCAGAACGCCCACGGGCGAGAACTACATCGTCATCGAGGCGACGGGTCGCGACATCGGCGAGCTACGTGAAATCCTCGACGAACGGGGCATCGTCCGCCAGTACGTGCTCTACCGGGCCAGCAACGGCTCGGTGGTCCGCGAGCAGGTCCTCACCCAGGCGGACTTCGACGACATCGGCAACGTCCAACAGGACCAGGCCGGCCGATACAGCGTCAGCGTGACGCTCTCCGATTCCGCGGCGGAACCGTTCGTCCAGGCGATGCAGCGACACGGCTACACGCAGGGGACCCGGTGTAGCGTCGACACGAGCAGTTCCACGCCGGTCGCCGAGCAGCTGTCCGCGGGCGACCGCTGTCTGCTGACGACGCTCAATAACGAACCCGTCTTCGCCGCGGAGGTCACGCCGGGACTCGCGGCGCAGTTCCGCGACGGCTCCTTCGTCAACAACCCGACGATGTCGATGACCGCGCCCGACCGGGAACGGGCCCGAAACCTCGAACTCAGCCTCAAGGTCGGCGAACCGCTGCCCGCGCCGCTGGACTTCGAGCAGGCCCAGACCACGTCGCTCCAGCCCTCGCTCGGTGACGAGTACAAGACGAACTCGGTCATCACCGGCCTCGTCGCCGTCATCGCCGTGAGCGGCGCGGTGTTCACGCGCTACCGTGACGTCCGCGTCGCGGTGCCGATGGTCGTCACCGCGCTCTCGGAGGTGGTGATACTACTCGGCTTCGTCGCGCTGGTCCAGTTCCCCATCGACCTCTCCCACATCGCCGGCTTCATCGCCGTCATCGGCACGGGGGTGGACGACCTGATCATCATCGCCGACGAGATCCTCCAGGAGAAGGGGGTGGCGACCGGGCGGGTGTTCCAGAACCGCTTCCGCAAGGCGTTCTGGGTCATCGGCGCCGCCGCCGCGACCACCATCATCGCGATGAGCCCGCTGATGGTGCTCTCGCTGGGCGACCTGACCGGCTTCGCCATCGTCACCATCGTCGGCGTCCTCATCGGTGTGCTCGTCACCCGCCCGGCCTACGGTGACATCCTCCGCCACCTCGTCCTGAGCGAGGACGAGCGGTAAGGAATTTCTGAGTTTTCTTTTGTCTCGGTCTGATTTTTGTGAGTGTGGCGCTACGCTCTCTGGTGTATGCTATTGTGAAGTGAGTGGGTGTTTTGGTGGAATAGTGCTGGAAGAAACTAGACTGCCAACAACCAGAAAGCCCTCGGCGCGCTCCGATCCCGGGGCTCGCTGCGCTCCAGTAGGTGCTTGCTTCGCCCGGGTTCCCGGAGCCCACCTCGCCCTTTCAGTCCACCGTCAGAGCAAGCTCTGACGAGCCCTCGTTCGCTTCGCTCACGAGGACTCCAAGGCCCGCACAGCACCGCAGCCCTGCCCTCCCCCTGGTCGCGCGATGAAACGCGCTCCCGGCCGTGCGGTTGCTGTGCGGTCAGGAAGCGTGTCGCGCCGCCAGGCGCGACTGGGGAGGTTTGGTGGTTGTAATCGCGAGCGCCTCCGTGCGCGAGCATTACGGTCCCTGGTGGACTGAAAGGGCGAGGTGCGCTGGCCGAAGCACGGCGATGCAAGCACCGACCGGAGGGAGGCGCGCAGCGAGCCGCGCGAGGCGAGCGCGCCGAGGGCTTTCGACATCTTGTTGTCCACGGCCGCGTCTACAACTCGAACCCACCAAATTGCTCACTGCCCTCACTGTACTGACTGCTCCAGGCGATGGAATTCCAGACGCTGGAAAGACGCTTCCTGCTCAAAAGTCGTCCAGACCGGATTGTTCGGCGGTGGCGAGCACGTCGTCACACGTCGACCACGACTCGCGCGCACACGCTGGCAACTCGCCGTTTTCTTCCACACACTCCCGCAGGAAGGTTCGCGTCGTCGGGTCGCTCGGATACCCGCTCCCCACCTCGCCGTGTTCGGCGGCCAACCGCTCGACGTGAGCGTCCCGTTCCACTTTCGCGACGATGCTCGCGGCACCCACGACAGGGTCGGACTCGTCGGCCTGGTGCTCGGCAGTGATGCGCACGTCAGCGCCCACCCGGCTCGCCACCCGCTCGCCGAAGCGGGTAGCGTTCGCGTCGCCGGCGTCGACCGTGCCGACCTGGCCGTCGGCGGCAACCTCGCCGAGCGCCTCCGCGTGGGCGGCGACGGTCAGCGTGTTCATGTCCGTCTCGGGGGCGTCGATGCGTTCGACCGGGATCTCGGCGACCCCGACAGTGGCAACCTCGCGAATCTCGGCGGCGAGTTCCTCGCGGCGGACGGGGGCGATGCCCTTCGAGTCGCCGACGCCGTCGGGCAGGGCCGACGGCTCGCAGTGGACCGCCGCGGCGAACATCGAACCCAGGACGGGTCCCTTGCCGGCCTCGTCGACGCCGAATCGCACGGCTATCGACTCGGTGGCTCGAAAGAAGTCCGTTGTGGTCCGCGCCGCCCGTTCCGGTCCGCGCTACTCGAACAGGGATCGCGACCGCCTGCGTTCGCCCTCGTCCACGTCGTCCAGGTCGAGTCCCTCCGCCTCGGCCCTGGCCCGCAATTGTTCGTACAGCCGGCAGAACGCCCGATCCATGTGATCGCCCGTCGTGGCTGGCATCTACCAGTAGATGGTGCGGATCCCTCCTAAGGATTGCGGGTCCGACGGCGGCTGCCCTCGGTCCCCACCGCACTTTTCTCTGCGGGGCGCCAACACCACGTCATGCTCCGATTCCTCATCGCAGTTGTCGGGCTGATCCAGCTTATCGCGCCCGAGAAGGTCGTCGCGATGTACACGCGGCTGGCCTTCGAGGGGCCCGAAGCGTTCACCGTCCGTCGGTGGGTCGTGCCGGCGATGCGACTGGAAGGGCTGCTGTTGCTCTGGGTCGCCGTCAACGGGCTCGAAACGGGAGAATCGGACGAAGAAGCGCTCTCGGATCAGGCGAGCTTGGCGAAGGCGAGCGTGCCCGAGATGTTCTCGATGTAGGCGGTGACGACCTGGCCCTCGCTGGCGCCGGGGACGAAGATGGTGTACTTGCCCTTCTCGGCGACGCCGTCACCCTCGCGGCCGGTGCCGGTGATCTTCACTTCGTAGGTCTTGCCTTCTTCGAGCGTCGCGGTGTTCTGCTGGCTCGAGGAGGTGCTGCGCTTTGCGACGGGACGGAAGGCACCGCAGGCCTCACAGCGGAGCATGTCGACGCCGTCTTCCTTGGTGAGTTTGGTGTCCGGCAGGCCACACTCCGAGCAGGTGACGTACTCGGCGACGTAGGCGTCGATGGCGGCCGAGAAGTCGTCGGTGTCGAACGAACCGTTGTAGCGGGCCTGGCTCCCGTCGAACTGGCCGTTGGTCCCGAGCTCGCGCTGGATGGTCCGGTGGACGTGCTTGGAGTCACGTGCGAGCGCGTCTGCGATGTCGTCGAGGTTCGTCAGGCGCGTGAAGGCGCCGTCTGTCTGGCCGACGGGGTCGGGGACGGAGAGGCGTTCACCGGCCTCCCGGGGCTGGTCCGGGAGTTCGTCGAACGCGCGGTCGAGCGCTGAGTCGTAGTTCATATCGAATCGAGGTGGCAAGGACGTAAATGCGTTCCGTACATCGTGCTATCATTCCCCCCTTCGACGGCGAGTACGTGCACACTGTGAAACACAATCGTGTGTATTGTTAGCAGAAGACACAAATGGGGCGAGCTACTATATACAATTTAATGAGTGACGACCCGCCGGACGTTCTCGGTCGTGTCCTGGATGCGGACGTCGACGAGGACCTCCTCCGCGCTCTGGGGACGCGTGAGCAGCGTTACACGCTCTATCACCTCCTCGACCACGAACGCGTCACGCTGTCCGAACTCGCCGACGTCCTCGCCGGTTGGCTAGCGACCACGGAGTCCCGGGTCACCACCGGCGCCGACCGGTCGTCGCTCCGTATCGCCCTGTACCACAATTACCTCCCACAGCTGGCGAGCGCGGGACTCGTCGACTTCGACGCGACGGAACTGGTCGTCGACCGATCGCCGCTGTCGGCCGAGGAGCGCGAGATCGTCGAGGCGGCCTACCTCTCGGAACACTGGACCGGCGAACCCGTCACTCCATGACCCGACCACTCCAGGGACCCGGTCCAAGTCCGACGCAATCGGGGAGATGACGCTCGCGGATTTCGTCGCGGACGTGGCGAAGCGACGCAAGACGATTGTCGTGTACGCGAGCGACGGCGCGCCCGACGTCGCGGCTCACTTCGAGTCGCGCAACGTCACCGTCGAGCGCAAGTCGCTCGCGCCGGGCGGGCCGGACGGCTTCGTCGTGTTACGGGACGAGGACGGCTTCGTCGGCGCCTTCGGCATCGAAAAATTCGCCGAATTGCTAGACCCACCGCTGTTCCGGCCGACGTACCGGACGGACGTCTCGGAACCCTGGCGGTCGCTGTACGAGATTCTCGACAACACGCTGTTCGCCTCCTTCGGCCGCCGACAGTTGCTCGGTGCCACGCGCGAGATAGAGAACCGGGCCTGGCGGATCGGCGCCGGCACTCTCCGCGTCGGCTTTCAGTCGGTCGACGCCCTGGCGGCGCAGGTGGACGTCTATCGCCGCCTCGCCGAGCAGACCGACCTGTCTATCCACGCCTTCGTCGACGCCGGCGACGAGGCGGTCCCCGTGCCCGACGGGGTCGAACTGTTCCGGAGCGAGGGGACGGAGATCGGTGACTTCTGGTTTCTCGTCTACGACGCCGCCGGCGACCCGCTGAACGCCTGTGCCCTCCTCGCCGAGGAGCGTTCCCCAGGCATCTACTACGGGTTCTGGACGTACGACGAAGACCGGGTCGCGGCACTCTCGACCTACCTCCGGGACGCCCACGAGTGACGCCCGTCGACCGTTGCTCGCCGACGGAGCGAGAGCGATCCCCACCGCTCTAGGCCGACCGTTCGCTCGTTCCGGCCGGGGAAACGTCGCGTTTCACCCACTGGAGGCGCCTGTCGGGCGCTGTGTCACCGGCGGCGCGATTTTCGGTCCGGGCCGGGAATGCTCGTCGATCCAGCGCTAACGTCGGGTTGTCGGCGCTACTCAGGTTCTAACAAAGGATGCCTGGCTCCAATGCCCACGAGCATGGCAAACAGAGGTCAACAGCAACAGGCGATGCGTGCCGCAGAAAAGACCGGAATGGACCCCGCCGTCGTGGCGTCGGCGGCGTCGGTCGCGCTGTCCTGGTACTTTTACTTCGTCAAGGGCGACAAACTCACCGGCCTGTTCGTCGGGCTGTGGCCACCGACGTTCCTGGCGTTCGCGGGCTACTTCGAACAGACGCGCATGAGCGACATGGTCGATCAGGCGACTGGCGGGAGCAGCGGCGGTGTCGTCCAGTCCCTCGAGCGCGTCATGCAGCGATAACCAGGGGTCACACCCTGGCCGTTCCGTTCTCCGGTTTTTCCGAGGAAGCGTCACCCGTGGAGCTCCGACGCGGACGCTAATCACGTCGTAGGCGAGCCGTCCGTTCGTCCCGTGACGGCTGCGCCGTCTATCAAACTGGTGCGTAGCCTGCGACGATGCTGCAGCGACCCGGGACACAACGGTTTCACCCGTCACCGAGTCGTCATGTACTGGCTATGCAATCGGAACGATCACGCACGAGACGCGACGCGCTCGCCCTCGCCGGCGCCCTGTTCGGGACGACCGCGCTGGCCGGCTGTACCGGTGCCGTCGGTGATCAGGAGTCGACCCGGACCTCGACGGAGGAGACAGACGCGACGGTGACCGAGGGGGCAACGGCCGACGGGTCGACGCCCGACTGCGAAGCGACCGAGACGGCCACGGAGATGGCGATGGACGGGCTGGTGACCGTCGAGCGCGAGGCCTCCGTCGCGGACGTCGTCGCGGCGATCTCCGGCGCGATCGAGGCCAACGAGAACCTGAACCTGATGACGACAGTGGACCACGCCGAGAACGCCGCGACCGTGGACCAGTCGCTTCCGCCGACGACGCTCCTGCTATTCGGCAACCCCTCGCTCGGGACCCAGCTGATGAACCAACGGCGGACCGTCGCCATCGACCTCCCCCAGAAGATCCTCGTCTTCGCGGACGAGGCGGGGACGACCGTCGTGTACAACGACCCGGCGTACCTCGCTCGTCGCCACGGGCTCACGGCCAGCGACGAGGTCCTCGACACGATCAGTAGCGCGCTTGACGCGCTGGCAAACGCCCCCGTTGAGCGGACGGAGACCGGGACAGCGACGGAGACAGAGGCCGATTAGACGCTGGTTTCGAGGACTTACGCCAGCCCGCTGGCGATCTCCCAGCGGTCGGCGGTGACTCCGTCGACGCCGAGCGACCGGAGGACGTGGATCTCGGTCCGGCGGCGCGCGGCCTTCCAGGCGACGACGGCCAGGCCGGCCTCGTGGGCCGCCTCGACGACGTCCGTCTCCAGGCACATATCGTAGTAGGGGTGAACGGCGTCACAGCCCAGGTCGACGGCGGTCTGGAGCTTCTCCAGCGGGTCGGACTCGAAGAGGAGCCCGGTGGAGACGTCCCAGCCGAGGTCGACGACCTCCCTGATCGCGGCCTCGTCGAACGAGGAGACACTCACCTCGCAGTCGGCCGCACGGACGGCCTCGCGGACGTCGGCGGCGAGGCCGGTCTCCTTCAGTTCGATCTGCAATTCGACGCCGTCGGGGACGGCTGCGAGCACCGTCTCCAGGCGCGGGATCGATTCCCCCGACCCGAGGACGTCGAGCTCCCGTAGCTCCGCCCACGCCATGTCGGCGAGGCGGCCGCTCGCGTCCGTCAGGCGGTCGACGGTCTCGTCGTGGAAGACGACCAGCTCGCCGGAGCCACAGCGGCGGACGTCGACCTCGACGGCGTCGAGGAACTTCGCCGCGCGGGTCACCGCACGCACGGTGTTCTCGGGATACACGTCGGCACAGCCTCGGTGGCCGATCACCTGCATTGCCGGAGTCGAAGGGAAGGATCCAATTAACGCTGTCGCCTCGCCGTCGGGCGGTTTTCTGCCGGCGCTAACCCGTCCTTATCGTCGGGGCGAGTGTAATTTCCGCGCGCGCCTCTCAGATTTCGACGTCTGCCTCGCTGGTCGCGACCATGGGCAGTTTCCGCATCGCGCGCACCTTGTCCCGGGGTCGGTTTATCTCGACGTGGTGGGCCCGCGGAATGGCGACGGCATCGGTGGCGAACGCCGGGTAGACCACGGGGTACCACTCCTCGCGGTAGCCGGCCAGGTACGACGCCGCCGGGCCGACGGTCGACCGGTCGACGACGCCCACGCCAGCGTGCTGGGGCCCCCGTATCATCCCGTAGTCCGTGACGACGCCCGCCTCGTCACACCGAATCGCCGTCGACTCCTCCTGGTCCCCACGGATGCACCCGACGACGTTCCGTCCGGCGGGCGCGCGGGCGAACGCGCCGAGCAGTTCTTCGAGCGCCTGCTCGGTGACGATGACGTCGCCGTTGAGCACGAGCACGTCGTCGTCGACGACCTGGAGCGCCCGACGGAGCGACTCGGCGTTGTCGTAGTCGTCCCAGTCCTCGACCACGACGACGTCGGCCCCGCCGACTTCGTCACGGACGTTGTCGGCGGCGTAGCCGAGGACGACGGTCACGTCGTCGACGTACTCGTCGAGGACGGCCCGCTGACGGGCGTACAGCGTTCGACCGCCGAGATCCATGAACGCCTTCGGTCGGTCCTCGGTGTGGACGCCCATCCGGCTGCCCTCGCCGGCGGCGAGGATCACTGCGCGCACGTCGCCACCTCCGCTGCGGCGCGCTCGCCGGCGCGTCCGTCCATCGGGATGCCGAGTTCGGACAGCGTCTCGTCCCGTCGTCGCTCGACGTCGGGCGCGTAGCCGTCCTCGTACAGTTCGTCGACGAGTGCCAGCGTGAGCTGGTCGGTCGCGTGCCCTACCTTCGGGACCGCCCTGTCGGCGACGACGTCGGTCAGCTGGACCAGCGGCCGGCCGGTGTGGAGCCACTCCGTCACGATGCCGGAGTAGTCCGAGACGAGGAGGTCGGCCCACAGCAGGCTCTCGCGGGGCGTGGCCTCGTCGTCGAACGTGACGTTCGGGAGGTCGGCGATGCGCTGGCGACACCGCTCGGTCACGGACTCGCCGGGCTCTTCGATGCGGTCCATCGGGTGGGGCCGGAAGCGGAGTTCGTAGTCGCTGTCGGCGAAGGTGTCGAGTACGTGCTCGGCCGTGTTGACGTAACTTCCGCCACCGTAGTTGTGGTTCGTGGGGGCGTAGAGCACCCGTCGTTTCCGGGGCGGGTCGGTGTCGACGAGTTCGTCGGCCTCCGGGACGCCGACGACGGGCGTCTCGACCCCGTCGGGGAACTGCTCGCGGTAGTGGTCGGCCCAGAACGACCCGGGCGCGAGCGCGACGTCGACCAGGTCCCCGAGATCCCGGGTCGTGTTCCACTCCTCGCCCCGGCCGAGTGAGCAGCCGTGACGGACGTGAACGACCGGGAACTCGCGGACGTACTGGCGCTCGCCGGGACGGAACCGGTGGTTCTCGACGACCACGTCCGGATCGAGCGCCCGTACGGTCTCGTCGATAGTGTCGACGTCACCGGGCGGTACGTCGACCATCGGGACCTCGTCCCAGCACCCGACCGCCTCCTCGCGGAGCGGGACGTACGCCGATTCGGCGTCGAGGTGGCGGTCGATCGCCTGGAACGTCTTGCGCATGAAGGGGCGCTCGCAGCTGTAGAGGACTTCGACGGCTCTGTCGGGAGCACGGAGCGTACTCATGCGGACTCACGAACGATACGTCGAGGTTGATTGCGATACTGTCCCATCAATAGCGATAGGACGCTATCGGTCTTACCGGGACAGTTAGTTCACGACCGATAACGGGAGGATACCGGCACCCGCGAGACGGGCGGCCGCGTTTCGCTGTCCATACTGCCGTCCGCTACCGGAGGCGGCCGACCGGTAGCGGCGCTGGCGTGCGCCGGAATCGCTCTCGACCGGCAGGTGGCCGCCTACTGGGTTGCGTGGCGCGTGGGACTGGCAGGTATCTCGCTGGCACGGGCACACACTGGTGTTCTCCGCCAGGTCGACGGCGAATTCGGGCATCGCGGTGGTGTCGAAGCGGTCTGACGTGGGTGGGTGCCGGCGAATCGGGGCCGGTTCACTCCGAGGTCGGCTCGTGCGCGCCAGCGCCCTCGATGGCGTTCTGTTCGGCCGGATTCGGCGCGTTCTCCGGTAACATCAGTTCCACCAGAATCGGGAGGTGGTCAGAGGGGTACACCCCGCTGTCGAAGCAGTCGGCGCACACCCCGTGCTGGACTGGTTCGACGTCGCTGGTGACGAAGACGTGGTCGATCTTTCGCTCGGGGACGAGGTTCTGAAAGTCCGTGACCGTCGTCGTCGGCCCGTGGTGCCCGCGGCGGGCGATCTGGTGGGTGTCCCGGAGCGTCCGTCCGGCGCTTCGCTTCTCCCGGCTCGTCAGTTGTTCGTACGGCGGTGACCCCGCCAGGCAGTTGAAATCGCCCGTCACGACGACCGGCTCGTTCGCCGCCAGGTCGTCGATCCGGTCGAGCAACAGCTTCGCGCTCTCGAGACGGGCGGTCTCGCCGTAGTGGTCGAAGTGGGTGTTGAACAGGTAGAACTCGACGTCCGTCTCCTCCTCGCGCAGGCGCACGTAGTGTACGAGTCTGGGGAGCTGGGCGTCCCAGCCGACGCTCGCTTCCACCTCGGGCGTCTCGGAGAGCCACATCGTCCCCTCTTCTTCGAGGTTGAAGCGGTCGCGTTTGTACCCGATGGCGGCGTACTCGCCGGCGCATTCGGGCTCTTCGCGCCCGGTGGCGAGCCACTCGTACTCGGGAAGTCGGTCGCGCAGGTCCTCGAGCTGTCCGTGAAGCGCCTCCTGGAGCCCCACGACGTCGGGGTCGTGGAACCGGATCACGCTGGCGACGCGGTCGCGGCGCTTCCGCCAGGGATGGGTGTTCTCTTCGGGATTGTCGTAGCGAACGTTGTACGAGAGGACGCTGACCGGGAGGGGCATTGGAATAGTGACTGTTAGCCGTAGAGTTGCGCCGCGATGTCGGACTCGTTCTGGTCGATGAGGGCGGCGACCGCTTCGAGGTCGTCTGCCGAGAGGTTGGGGTTCCCCGTCGTGCCGCTCCGCACGATGGAGAGACGTCCGGTGAGATAGCCCCTGGCCCACATCCGACCGGCGACCGTGAGCGTCGTTTCGTCCTCGAACAGGTCCTCGTCGGTCGTCGAGCGCATCCCGCTGGCGATGCTCGCCGCGAGGTTGGCGGCGACGGCCTCCAGGAACTCCCGCTCGTACTGTTCCATGGCAACGATTGGCGCCCGACGGTGAAGTGAATTGGGACCGAGCGGAGGTGATAACCGCGAGGAGGGACTACCTCTGGCCGATGGTCAACGCCTTCTGGCTCGACGAGGACGTCGCCCAGGCGGCCCGCTGGCTGGTGGACAGACACGTGACCAGCAGCGTCCTGGAGAACGCGACGGTGCTCACCACCGCCGCGCAGGTCAACGGGTATCCCGAGACACCGGACCTGTACTTCAGCCACGCGGACCACCCGCTCACCCGCTGGGCGACCGAGAGCCACGCGAACTGGCGTCGCCTGCGCGACTACACCGGGGCCGCCCACGACGAGTGGCGCTATCGCTGGGATCACACGGACGACGAGGACCACGCGTCCTGGGCGGTGGTGAACTCGCTCGACGAGAGCGCTATTCGCGACCTCGACTGGCCAACCGAGTCGGCCCGGGACCCGCCACAGGTCACCGGCGAGTGGACGGCCGACCACTACGTCGACGCCTATCGGTTCTACTACGCCAACGAGAAACGCCACCTCTTCGCCTGGGCGAAAGACCGGACCGAACCGCCGTGGATCGACGAGTACACCGTCGACAGTCCGACCCGCGCCGAGTGAGCGCCGCCGACCGTGTCACACGGTACCACCAATCTCAAACCATTTAACTGTGCGTCCGGACTAGTACAGGTGTGAGTGAAGAACAAGGGCGTCGCAATCTCCGGATGCCCAACAACGACGAGCTGTTCGCCGTGGTGACGGAACACAACGGCGGCAACCACGTACGCGTCCGCTGCGAAGACGGCGAGAACCGAATGGGCCGTATTCCCGGCCGTATGAAGTACCGAACCTGGATCAACGAGGGCGACGTCGTCCTCGTCGAGCCCTGGGACTGGCAGGACGAGAAGGCCAACATCGAGTGGCGCTACACCGGCCAGGACGCAGAGCAGCTGCGCGAAGAAGGCCACATCGACTGATTTTCCGACTGCGAGACGCGCCGCGAACGCGAGCGTGCCATCGTGTCCAGTCTTTCCGCCCGGCGAGTGACGATGTCTGTTACCACCTTTCCCGTGAATCACTAACACGGCCGCCGTCACCGGATTATCGGGAAACGTCGGCTTACTCGCTCGGTACGTCCCACCCCTCGAGATACGGGCGGATTTCCGGCCGCCCTCTTGCGATTACGGCCACTATCCCATCGCTCTCTGCCCTGGTCGCCCTGGAGGCCGGTTTCGTGCCCCGTCGGACGGCGGGCCACGTATTTTCACCTTAGCGAGCGGGCCCGCGTACTTGCCGCTGGATAACAAAGCGCCCCGTCTCCCAATGGTCGCCTGGAATGTCCGACAACAGACGTACGAGAGTAGTGGCGATCGCCCTCGCAGTGACACTCGTCGCGAGTGTCTTCGCGGGCGGCGCGATCGTCGCTGCACAGACAGACGGGAACGAAACCGGCAACGAGACCGACGCCGGCATGAACGAGACGGCGACCGAAACCGATAGTGGCCTGAACGAGACGGAGACGGACGCCGGGATGAACGAGACGGAGACGGAGGCCGGCATGAACGAGACGGAGACGGAGGCCGGCATGAACGAGACCGATAACGAGACCGACGCCGGCATGAACGAGACGGAGACGGAGACCGGCGCGAACGAGACCGATAACGAGACTGACGCCGGCATGAACGAGACGGCTGCTGCCAACGAGACTGCCGAGGACGAGATGGACACCCAGCAGATCTCCTACCTCCGCGTCGTCCACGGGGCGCCCGACGTCGACGCGGTCGACGTCTCGGTCGACAACGAGACCGTCCTCGAGGAGGTCCCCTACGGTGCCGTGAGTGATTATCTGACGCTCGAAGCCGGCGAGTACAACGTGACGGTCACGACGAGCGAAGACGACGAGGTCGTCTACTCAGAGAACGTGACGCTGGACCCGCGCACGGTGACGACGTTCGCCGCGACCAGCGGTGAGATGACCGACGAGGAGGAAGAAGCCGACGACGAGGACCAAGCGGACGAGGAGGAGACGCCCCAGCTCGAAGCCGCGTTGTTCAACGACAACGCGTACCAGCCGGCGGACGGTGAGGCAGCCGTGAGCGTCGTCCACCTGTCCCCCGACGCGGGTAACGTCGACGTCACGGTCGAGGGCAGCGACGTGGTCCTCGCCGACAACCTCTCCTACCAGAACGCCTCGGACTACGTGACGGTCCCCGAGGGCGATTACACCGTCGAGGTCCGTATGGAGGGTGACGAGGAGGGCTCCAACATCCTGGAGACCTTCGACGTCACCGTCGAGGGCGGCACGGCCTACTCCGCCATCGCGCTGGGCTACGACCAGCCGCCGGCCGACTCCCAGCGGAGCCTCAACCTGACGGCTGCCGAGGACGCGACGACGACGGTGAACCTGCCGGGTGAGGACGGCGAGGCGAACGAGACGGCGATGAACGAGACCGAGACCGACGCCGGTATGAACGAGACTGAGACCGAGACCGACGCCGGTATGAACGAGACTGAGACCGAGACCGACGCCGGTATGAACGAGACTGAGACCGAGACCGACGCCGGTATGAACGAGACTGAGACCGAGACCGAGACTGACGTCGGTCTCGACGAGACGGAGACCGACGCCGGTCTGAACGCGACGGAGAACGAGACGACCGGAAACGTGACCGCTGGTGGCGTGAACGAAACCGAGGCGAACGAGACGGGCAACGACACGCTGTTGCTCGCACCGTAACCGGGCAGCACGCTACCGGTCAATTACCGCTCCACTTTTTTCGCGCTGTGACGCCGCTCACAGGGCTTTCTCGGCTCTCTCGCGTAGCGTCGCTATCGCTCGGCGATTCGTTCGTTCGAGAAAACTTGTACTTCGTCGTCGCCAGGCGGCGACGGGTAGAAGCCGTAGTTAGACGCGTTCGACGTTGGTCGCGCGCGGGCCCTTGGGGGCTTGTTCTATGTCGAATTCGATCTCGGTCCCTTCCGTGAGGTCCTCGCCGCCAACGTCTTCCATGTGGAAGAACACGTCGTCGTCCTCGTCCTCAGTCTCGATGAAACCGTAGCCGCCTGTGTCGTTGAAGAAGTCAACCTTACCGTTTGCCATTGCAAATAGACACAGTGCCGATGCAGGGATAAGGGTTCCGTGAGTCGTGGTACTCCGCCACGCGTTTCGTGGACGAACGTCCGAAGCAAACTTGGGTGGGGAGATAAATGTCCAGTCTGGTGGGGGAATCGCCGATATAAATGCCCACTCCGGTGGATCGGGCCAGTTGTTCTGCCGGATCGCAAGTTCGACGGATCCGGCCGCAGTCGGCCAGTCCGACCTGACTTAAGCGTCGGGCCCGGAGTTTCGGGCAGTGGATGCCAACAACGTCCGTCAGCAGTGGGCCGACCGGTCCGGCGAGTACTCCCCGGCGTATTACGCCTACTACGGTCCGGACGAGACCAGCGAGTTGATCCGGGCGTCGCTCGCGCGATTGCTCGACCGCGAGGCGTCTATCCTCGAACTGGGTTGCAGTTCGGGCCGCCACCTCGCGCACCTCCACGAGGACGGTTTCGATTCGCTCGCCGGCGTCGACATCAACGACGAGGCCTTCGACGTGATGGCGGATGCCTACCCCGACCTGGCCGAGGCGGGGACGTTCCACGTCGACTCCATCGAGAACGTCGTCGCCGAGTTCGACGACGACCGCTTCGACGCGGTGTACTCCGCCGAGACGCTCCAGCACATCCACCCCGACGACGAGTGGGTGTTCGACGAACTCGCCCGTATCACCGGTGACGTGTTCGTCACCGCCGAAATCGAGGAGCCCGCTCCAGACGCGGAACCTGCCGAGGACGCGGAACCGGCCGACGACGCCGATCCCGGAACTGTCGCCGACTCTGGCACTGACCCAGACTCCGCCGCCGACGGCCAGGGGGACGCCGACGTGAACTACGTCCACGACGAGTTGCCGCTGTACTACCGCGACTGGGAGCGGGTGTTCACCGAACGCGGCTTCGAGCAGGTCGACGTCGGCGAGACCCGCCGCGACACCGTCCGGACGTTTCGCGCCACGACGGCGTAGTTCGTCGGTTCTCGGTCGTCGTTCGTCGCCCCGTCGTTCGTCCAACGTTTATTGGCGTCGCTGCCCGACGTAGCGATATGGCACCGTCCCGGCCCCTGGACTACCGCCCGTCGCGCCCGGAACTCGCCGTCTTCGTCTCCGGCGTCACCAGCATGGGTCTCGAAATTCTCGCGGGTCGGATGGTCGCCCCGCAGTTCGGCTCCAGTATCTACACGTGGGGTAGCATCATCGGCGTGTTCCTGGCGGCGCTCAGCTACGGCTACTACCGCGGCGGGAAGTACGCCGCGAGCAGGGCGTCCAACGGGCACATGGCGCGACTGTTCCTCCTGACGGCGCTGTACGTCGCCGTGCTGATATTCGCCGGCGACCTGCTGTTGCGGTCGACGACGGCGTTCCCGCTCCCCAGCCGGTACGCCTCGCTGCCGGCTATCATCCTCATGTTCGGGCCGCCGACGTACCTGCTGGGATACATCAGCCCGTACGCGGCCGAACTCTCGGCGAAGGAGGGCCTCGGCGAGGCGTCGGGCCACGTGTACGCCGTCGGGACCGTCGGGAGTATCGTCGGCGCCTTCGCCACGACCTTCCTCCTCATCCCGGCCCTCGACGTCGACGTCATCGGACTCGTCTTCGGCCTGCTCTCGGTCGGGACCGCCGTCGCGCTCGTCCGCCCCTGGGTCGACGGGGACCAGGCGCTGGCGAGCGTCGGCGTCGCCGTGCTGCTGGTCGCCGCCGCGAGCAGCGGCGCGGTGGGTATCGCCCCGGAGGGCCAGGTCGTCTACCAGACCCAGACCGCCTACCAGGAACTCGAAGTCGTCGACCGCGGCGAGACGCGGACCCTGTACCTGGACGGCCAGCCCCACAGCGCGATGGACAAGTCCGAGCCGAACCGGCACGTCTTCGAGTACACGCGCTACTTCCACCTGCCGCTCCTGCTGACCGACGACGTCGACCGCGTGCTGTTTATCGGTGGCGGCGGATTCACCGGACCGAAACGATTCGCCGCGGACTACGACGTCACGGTCGACGTCGCGGAGGTCGACCCCCAGGTCGTCGGCGCCGCGAAGGAGTACTTTCGGCTGGAGGAGTCCGAGAACCTGAACGTCCACACCACCGGCGGGCGCCAGTTCCTCCGGGAGACCGACCACGAGTACGACCTGATAGTCGTCGACGCCTACCGCAAGGACAAGGTCCCCTTCCAGCTGACGACGGTGGAGTTCATGCGGCTGGCCAACGACCGCCTCTCCGAGGACGGCGTCCTCTTCGCCAACCTCATCTCCGCGCCCACGGGGCCGGCCTCGGAGTTCTACCGCGCGGAGTACCGAACGATGGACCAGGTCTATCCCCAGGTGTACAGCTTCCCCACGACCGAGACGGTCGCGGTCCAGAACATCGAGGTGGTCGCGACGAAGAACGACACCCGACTCACGGAGGCACAGCTCCAGGCGCGCAACGACCGCCGCGACGTCGGTATCGACCTCGGCGACGAGATCGCCAACTACCGGGACCCACCCGAGACCAGTGGCGTCCCGATGCTCCGCGACGACCACGCGCCCGTCGACAGCCTGCTCGACCCGATGGTCGGCCAGCGCTACGTCGTCGAGGAGACGGGCGGCAACGTCACGGCCGCGGACTAGGGAGAAGCGACCAGCCCGCCGAGCAAGCGGTCCTACGCGTTCCCTTCGTCGTCGACGTCGGTCGAGTCCGGCTCCCCGTCCTCCGCCCCGCGGTCCTCGTCCTCCGCACCAGCGTCTTCGACACCGTCTGTCTCCTCGTCCGCGTCGGCGTGAACGTCGTCGGTCGCGTCCTCGTCGACGGTCGTCTCGCCGGGTCCGTTCGGCTCATCCTGGGCCCGTTCATCGACCGCTTCCCCGGAGCGGTCCGGTTCCGGTTCGTCCCCGCCAGATTCGTCCCGGTCGGACTGTCCACGGTCGGGCCCCTCGCTCTCCGGGGCGTCCTCGTCACCGCTGCGGCCGCTGGAGAGGTCCTCGCCGGGCATCGGTTCGGTACCGATGGCACCCTGTGTCGTGCCGGTGCCCCAGGAGGCCTCGCTGCCCGCCGACCGCTCGTCGCCGGTCTCGCCGATGGGAATCTCGAACCCGTCGCCGGATCGGACGTCACCCACCGTCTCTTTTAGTTCGCCCATCGAGGGCGCACTCTCGCTTCGCCGGATCCGCCGTGCGACCAGGTAGGTCAGCGCGGCGACGCCGAGACCGAAGAGGATTCTCCTGAGCCCGCCGCCAGAGCGATTCTGGTCAGGGCTCGGAGTCACGTCGTCCGGTGGTTCTACCGCTTCGCTCTCCCGTCGGGGATCGAGTAATCGGTTCACGTCCGCAGTTGGACCCGCACCAGTAAGTTCGTTTGGACTACACTTTCGACGGCGCCCGGCCTGACCGGTCCGACCGACCCGACCAACCAGACCGGCGTGACCGGCCCGATCCACCCCCGAACTGAACTGTGAGCCTACGCGGGGTCGTGGCCTCTCGGCCGGATTTTCAGCAGGGTGATGATGCCGAGGAACCGCTCGCGGACCTCGAACGAGTCGAAGCCGGCCTCGGCGACCAGGTCGACTGGCTCCTGGTTCCACCGACACCCCATCGATTCGAAGTGGCGCGGCGCCCACCAGTCCTGGAATCTGGCGACAGGGCCAAGGCTACTCCGGCCGTGCTCCAGCAGCAGGATTCGGCCGTCGGGTCGGCAGACCCGATCCATCTCCCGCAGCACCGTTACCGGGTCGGTGAACGTACACGTCGACAGCGACGAGATCACGGTGTCGAAGCTGTCGTCGGGATAGGGGAGGTCGGCCGCGTCGGCCCGCTGGAGGTCCACGTCCCTCCCGAGTTCGGCCGCCTGCTCGCGCGCCCGCTCGAGCATCGGTTCGCTGAGGTCGATACCGGCGAGTTCGACGTCGTCTGGGAGATAGCGGAAGTTGATACCGGTCCCACAGGCCACGTCGAGCACGCGCCCGTCTGCGCGGGAGAACAGTTGCTCGCGATATCGCCCGGTGAACAGCCGGTCGAGCGCTTCGAACCGGGCGAACTTCGGCGCCACGTCCTCGTACACCGCTTCGATCTCTTCGGGCTCTTTCGCGGGGCGGTCGCGGGCCTCGGCGGTCATACGTGACGATTGGACCGGACGCGACTAAAGCGCTGACCCGGGCGCGACTGCCGACCGGTGGAGCGGGACCGGGCGCGGCGTCCCGTGACCCTCGTCGAATCGTTCATCGCTCGGTCGCTGGCCGCGTCGTGACCGTCCAGAACCGTTCAGACGGTTCAGCCGGCAAAACTCGACTGAACTGCCCAGAACTCGGCGTGAACTGGGCTGGACGACGTAGCCATCTTATCCGGACCTGGTCAGTAGCAAAGGTACCATGCGAAAAACAGACGACGACGCGACGACGAGCCGACGAGCGTATCTCCAGGCGGCAGGCGCAGTCGGGCTGGCGAGCACGGTCGGGCTGGCCGGCTGTTCGAGCCTGACCGGATCGGCCACGGGTACGCTCGCGACGACGGTGAAGGACGCACCGGGCGACATCTCGGACTTCGAGTCCTGTGTCGTTACGATCGAGGGCATCTGGCTCAAGCCCGGCGAGGGCGACGAGAGTGATGGCGGCGACGACGGCGACGGGAGCGGCGAGGACGGCGACGACGATTCGGCCACCGAAACCGACGCGGACGCCGTGACGACCCAGGACGCCGACGACGTCGACGAGAGCGACGGCCGCGAGTACCACGAGTTCGACGAGCCGGCGGAAGCGGACCTCGTGAAGCTCCAGGACGGCAACTCGCAGCTCGTCGACGACCGCGAGATCGAGACGGGGAGCTACGCGTTCCTCCAGCTCGACGTCTCGGCCGTCGAGGGGACGCTCGCCGACGGTGGCGAGGCCGAGGTAGACACGCCCGGGAACGCCCCGCTCCAGTTCAAGGAGGGCTTCGAGGTCCGCGAGGGCCAGCGGACGACGTTCGTCGCCGACTTCACGCCGGTCGAGCGGGGCCGGACCGGAACGTACCTCTTCCAGCCGGTCGCGAACGGGACCGAGGTTCGCTACGAGGACGTGACGGAGACGGAAACCAGCGACTAGGGCGGTGCGTCCGGCTGGAGACGCCGAGACCACCTGAAACGACGGGCCGCTGGACCACTCGACCACCGGACCATCGGACGGAACGCTCACCGAACGAACTTTTCCGCCATCCGTGCGTACCTCTCGCACATGACCGACTTCCGTGGCACCTGGTACGAGGACGAGGTCGAATCCTTCCTGCACGAGACGACGGTCCCCATCCGGATCGCCACTCGCCGGTCGGACGGGTCGCTCTGGCCCGTCACCGTGTGGTATCGGTACCGCGACGGGGTCTTCGAGTGCGCGACGCAGGCGGGAGCCGCCCTGGTGGCCATCCTCCGAAACGACCCGGGCGTCGGATTCGACGTCTCGACGAACGAGGTGCCCTACCGCGGGATCCGGGGGAGCGGCGTCGCCACCGTCTCGCGCGACGGCGGCGGTGACGTCCTGCGCGAACTCGTCCAGCGCTACCTCGGCGGGACGGACTCCTCACTGGCCAGCTACCTGCTCAGTGACGACCGCGACGAGGTCAGGATCCGGATCGATCCGCGTGAGATCTATAGCTGGGACTACACCGAGCGAATGAGAGACGTCTGAGGCGAGGGCGGTGGATCCACTCGTCGCATACTCACCGCAGTCGCCGTTCGGCGCCGTGGATAGAAAGCTGGCCTCGGCACTCATAGGGTTCGTCACGGCGAGGTGGTCATCCCCGCTCGGAACCGGTCACCGTCACCGGCGACGTTCGTCATCGGCCGGGTAGTCCTACCGGACCGACCCTCAAGTCGGTTGCTCTCCGCGAGCCCTCTCCGACCGCCCGGTCGCGCTCACTCGCCGTACAGGCCCATGTCCTCGGCGGCGAGGTCGAGGACGTGGTCGGCGACGGCGGGGTCTATCTGGGCCACCTCGTCGCCGTCGTGCAACTGTTCGTTGTGTCGGTCGATCGCGTCTTCGAGGTCCGAGAGCGCCACGCTCGTCTCCGTCTCGCACTCCGGGCAGACCACTGGAAACGATGGTTCCTCGTCGTCTGATCCTGCCATAGCTGGTCGGCCGACGGTTCGCGAGCCCGGAAGAAAACAGGGTCGGTTCCAGCCCCTCGCCGCGCTCGCAGTCCGGCGTGGACGTCGCGAGTCCGGTTCTCTCCGACTCGCGAAGAGTGTCGCCCTAGAGACACTTTTCCCCGCAGGGCCCGTCAGTGATCGTATGGATTCGAGCCGGGGATTTCTCCTCCTCCTCGTCGCCGCCCTCCTCGCGCTCTCCGCGCTGTTCGTCCTCCCGTTCCTCCAGTACTTCCTGCTCGCCGTCGTCCTCGCGTACGTGCTTGCACCGGTACAGGCCCGTGCCGAGCAGTGGGCGAGTCCGCGCATCGCCGCGGGGGCCGTCGTCGCCCTCGCGAGCGTCGCGGTCATCCTCCCGCTGGTCGTCGTGACGCGCGCCGTCGCCGCCGACGCGGCGGCCCTGGTCGAGGGCGTCCAGCAGGGCGGTGAGAGCGTCGCGGAACTCGAGGCGGCAATCGAAGCGCTGGTCGGCGCCGATATCTCCTTCAGCGAGCTGCTCCAGTCGGTCGTGAGCAACGGCGGGTCCGAGGCGTTCGGCAGCATCCTCGGCGTCTTCGGCGCGGTGACCCACGCCGTCATCGGGCTCGGGCTCACCATCTTCCTCCTGTACTACTTCCTGAAGGACGGCGACGACTTCGTCGCCTGGCTCCGCTGGGTCCTGCCGCTCCCGGCCGACGTCCTCGACGAGCTGCTCGACGCCATCGACGACATCACCTGGGCCGTCCTCGCCGGCCACGTCTTCATCGCCATCGTGCAGGGCGCCATCGCGGGGCTCGGCCTCTTCGCCGTCGGCATTCCGAACGCCCTGTTCTGGACGTCGGTGATGATCGTCCTGGCGCTCCTCCCGGTCGTCGGATCCTTCCTCGTCTGGGGGCCCGCGTCGGTGTACCTCGTCCTCGTCGGGCGACCCGTGCCGGCCGCGTTGCTGTTCGTCTACGGAACGATCATCGTCGGGATCTCCGACGACTACCTCCGCCCGGTCGTCGTCGACCGGTACGCCCGCGTCAACCCGAGCGTCATCATCCTCGGCGTCATCGGCGGCCTCTACGCCATCGGGTTCATGGGCCTGTTCGTGGGTCCGATCATCATCGGCGCGCTCCGGGCCACCCTCGACGTCTACCGCGAACAGTACGCGCCCGAGGTCGACGGCTGATCGTCGCAGACGGAACTCGGGGTACTAACATGGCCCGTGTCAGAGGTTCAGGTAATGCTAGTGCTCGGTGACGCACACGCCGCCGACCCGGAGAACCGCGCGGCGCTGCTGGCCGCCTACGACGACGCCGACGCGGACGTGGCCATCCAGTTGGGGGACCTGGAGTGGTACGACCTGCCGGTGCCGACGTGGTTCATCGCGGGCAACAACGAGGACTTCGAGGTCACCGAGGCGATGCGAGCGGGCGAGACGCCACCAGGGGTCACCAACGCACACCTCCTGGCCAGCACCGCCACCGAGATCGAGGGGCTGCGAATCGCGGGCCTCTCCGGCAACTTCGCACCGACGCGCTACGACAGGGCGCGGAGCGACCTCGTCGGCGAGCGGCGGCGCCACTTCACCCACGAGGACGTCGAGCGACTCGCCGAACTCGAAGATATCGACCTGCTGCTCACCCACGAGGCACCGAACGGCCTCCTCTCCTACGGTTACGACCCGGGCTGTGACCACGTCGACGACCTGATCGCCACGCTCGACCCGGACCTCGTCCTCGTCGGCCACCACCACAGCCACCACGAGACGACCGTTCACGGCACCCGCGTCGTCGGCCTCGCTCCGGCCTGGCAGTGTTACTACCTGCTGGACCCCGTGGACCTGACCTTGCAGGTCCGCGAGACGCCCGGTTGAGGGCCGGTCACCGACCGCTGCGACCGGTCTCGGCGTCCTCGCTCGCGACCGAGTCCTCGCCGAAGCCGAACCACTGGTACCAGACGGGCTGGAACGCGCCCTCGTCCTCGGCGATGTCGTCCCACTCGGCGAGGCCGCGCTCCTCGCGCGTCCCCGGGATGGTGTTGTCGAGGACGAGCGCCGCGAGCCCGCCGACGGCCATTCCCGTCGTCCCGATGACGTAGGCCGTGTCGGCGACGACCTGCTGGCCGAGGACCGCGCCGGCGACCGGAACCGCCGCCAGGCCCTCCCGGAACGCACCGATCGAGCCGACGTTGGCCACGTACTCGGGGACGGCGAGGCCGACGAACAGCGCGAAGCCGACGACGAAGACGTTCCGCGAGGAGTCGAGATCGACGTAGCGCAGGTTCGAGAGCCCGACGGCGACGATCTGGGCGAACATCGCGACGAAGAGCCCGCCGACGATGGGGTCGGGGATGGTCGCCACGAGCTGGCCGAAGTAGCCGACGAAACCGAAGATAAGCATGATGACCGCACCGATCTGGACGACGTAGCGCGAGGCGACGCCGGTCAGCCCGATGGCGCCGATGTTCTCGGAGTAGGAGGTCGACCCGCCCGTCCCCATGATCCCGGCGAAGACGTTCATCAGCCCCTCCATCCCGATGCCGTGGTTCATCCGGCGCTCGCTGGGCATCCCGTTGCCGGTGAGCCGCGCGACGGCGTGGTAGTCGCCGATGCTCTCGACGATGGAGGCCAGCACGCCGGCGAACATCCCGATGACGAAGGCGGCGTTGAACGTCGGCATCCCCCACTGGAGGGGGTAGATGGGGAGCAGGAACCGGGCGTCGGTGATCGCTCCGAGCGCGACGTAACCCGTCGTATCGGGCGTGTAAAAGCCCGTGACGGAGAGGACGGCGGCGACGAGCCAGGCGATGACGACGCCGAGAATGACCGGGAAGAGGCGAAACAGCTGAGAGTAGCTGTCGAGGTACTGCGAGAAGCCGACGATCAGCAGGAGCGTCAGCCCGAGGAGCCACCAGTTGTTTCCTGCACTGGTGACCTGGCCGACGTTGAACAGCGCCAGCCCGATCAAGGTGATAGTCGGGGCGATGACGACCGGCGAGAGGAATCGCCGAAGTTTGCCGACGATGCCGAAGTAGCCGATGGCGACCTCCGTCAGCGCGGCGACGATGATGGCGCCCTGGAGCGCCTGCAACTTGACCTGCCAGCCGACCTCGCCCGGCAGGACGCTCACGGTCGCGACGATGGCGAGCGCCGGCGCCAGCATCGAGAACGGCGCCCCCTGGACGAGCGGGTAGCGGTTCCCGAACGTGGTCTGTGCCAGCGTCGCGATCCCGGAGACGACGAAGAAGGTGCCGACGAACCGCGCGGTCACGCCGGTCGGCATCTCCATCGCCGCTGCCAGGATGAGCGGGACGGCGACGTTCGCCCCGACCATCGTCAGGTAGTGTTGCATCCCGAGGACCATCGACTTCGGCAGCGATGGTCGGTCGTCGATCCCGAACGCCACGAACGACTCGTCGTCGTCCCCCGCGTCGCCGTTCCCGTCGGACGCTGTACTCATCGCTACCGCGTTTGCGTTCCCCCTTCAAATCATGCGGGGGAACGGCACGAAGCGTGTCGATAGGCCGACACGCAGGACGCCGTGGTGAGATCTCGGCCGCAGACCACCGGCAGGGCCAATAGTTTTCAGCCAGCCGGGAGAATTCGCTCGTATGGCAGACCTGCTCTCCGACGACGAGATCGCGGCACAGCTACCAGACGAGTGGGAACGCGACGGCGACGAGATCACCCGAACGTACGAGTTCGACGCCTACCTCGACGGCGTCGGCTTCGCCGCGGCGGCCGGCGGCCTCGCCCAGGAGGCGTTCCACCACCCGGAGATGACCATCGGCTGGCGCGAGGTCGAGATCCGCCTGACGACCCACGACGAGGGCGGCATCACGGGCAACGACGTCGACCTGGCCGAGCGGTTCGACGAAATCTACGACTGATGCGCGACGGTCGACGATCGACCGGCGCTGGCCAACCACCGGTGGGCGACGAGGGCTCACCGCGGCTACTCCCCGACGGCGGGAGCGAGGGCGAGTCGACGAAGGACGTCGGCACGGCAAGCTACGTCTTCCGGGTCCGGTTTCGAGTCGAACCGGGACCACCCGAGCTGTCGGTCGAGCCGGCCAGCTTCGAGACGGTGCTGTACCGCGAGGCCGACCGGCCCGGCTCCGAGGGGTGGCTGTTCTTCCGCGACAACCTCTGGCGCGGCGACCTGGGCGACGAGGCCCACTTCCGCGAACTCACCGAGGAGGCACTGGACGTCCCGGTGACCGAGGTCTCGTTCCGGGAACTTCAGACCGAGGGGGCGTACCTCGACGAGTTGAAGGAACGGATCGCTGCCGACCTCGACCTGTTCAACGCCGATACCGTCTCCGAGGTCCTCACCAAGTACCTCGGCAGTTCGATCCGCGTCGAGTAACCTACTCGTCGGCGGGTCGAGTAGTTACTCGTCGGCCGAACTGGCGGGCGGGACGCCGCTCGTCGAACGCGTCGCCGGCGCACCCTCTTCCATCCTGACCAGCAGATAACCCGCCAGCGCGAGCCACGGGAGGACGGAGACGACTCCCATCGGGAGCGGCCCGAGCAGGTAGTCGGGGTCCCCGCGGGCGAAGACGACGGCGACGACGGCGGTGGCGTTGATGGCGCCGTGGCCCAGCGAGGCCGGCCAGACGCTGTCGGTCCGGAGGGTGAGCCACGCCAGGAACGTGCCCGCAGCGAGGGCGAACGCCAGGAAGACGACGAATCCGACCCACGGGAAGCCGGCGTAGTCGAAGCCGTACTCGTAGCCCATCGCGATGAGCGGCCAGTGCCACGCGCCCCAGACGAGGCCCTGGACGACGACGGCGCCCCGGAGGCCGAGCGGCGCGAGTTTCGGGAGGAGATAGGCCCGCCAGCCGAACTCCTCGCCGAAGCCGAAGACGGCGTTGAACAGCGGGTTGACCACCATCGCTGCGCCGATGGTTATCGCGGCGAGGGCGAGCGGCGACATGCCGACGTCGGTGCCGCCGACCGTGGCCGACACGAAGGACTCCGCCGCTGGGTCGAAGTACTGCGGGAAGACGGCGAAGTACAGCGCCGCACCGAGCGCGGTGAGGAGGCCCGGCACGAACCAGGCGGCGACGTACGCCCGCCAGTGCTCGAAGAAGCCGACGGATAGCCCGAGGTCGTCCCACCCTTCGCGGGTGAGCGCGCGCGTGAGGACGTTGGCGACGCCGGGCGCGAACATATAGGCGGTCGGGAGCAGTATCCCGGCCAGCGTGAGCGAGAGCGGGCCGGCTTCGATCACGGTCGGACTGTCCGTGAGGCCGCCGTTCGCGTAGATGTAGCCCGCCGTCGCCCAGGCGATGCCGAAGGCGACGAGTACGAACAGTCCCAGACGGCGTCGTTCGAGACGGCCGTCAGTGTCGGGGAACGCGTCCATATTTCACTTTTCGAACAGGAAGTCCAAAAGAGTTAGCTCGATTGACTATTTTCGCTGTCCCGCTGGAACGGGCTCGGACGCCGCTCATCCCGGCTTCGCCGGAAACTACTTACTTGTCACCCGCCTACTCACACGATCCGCATGCCCCGAGACGACTACGACTTCTGGGTGTTCGACCTGGACGGCACCCTGGTCGACATCGAGCCCTCCTACCCCCGCGAGGTCCTGACCGAGGTCGGCGACCGACTCGGTGTCACGTTCACGGACCGGGACGTGACCGTCCTCTGGTACGGTATGGGCGGTACGCGTGACCAGTGCCTGCGCCGCCACGGCGTCGACCCGGTGACGTTCTGGGAGACGTTCCACGAGGTCGAGGATCCGCTCGCCCGCGCGTCCGCGACGTTCCTCTACGACGACGTCGAGCGGTTCGTCGGCGCCATCGACGGCCCCGTCGGCCTCGTCACCCACTGCCAGGAGTACCTCACCGACCCGGTGCTCGCCGAACTCGACATCGGCGACTGGTTCGATTCGGTGGTGTGCTGTACCGAGGAGATCGGCTGGAAACCCGACCCCGGCCCGCTCGAGCAGGTGATGACCGACATGGGCGTCGGGTACAACGGCCATACGGGAATTATGGCCGGCGACGACGCCGACGACGTCGGCGCGGCCTGGAACGCCGGCCTCGACGCGGTCCACGTCGAGCGCCACGACCCCCACGAGCGAGGCCAGTGCGTGCTGGGTGACCACCGGGTCACTAGCTTCACCGAACTCCACTGACCGATTCGCCCGTTTCTTCCTCCGACAGGACGCGCGGGTTTTAAGCCGCTCTGTGCCGGGTGTGGTCGCATGCCCCTGAACTCGGTCCCAATGGTCCTCTTCGCGGTGTTCCTCTTCGTGGGCCTCGCCATCGTCTGGTACGGCGCCCGTGACCTCCGCGTCGTCTACCACATCGTACGAAACGACCCCGTCGACGTGTACACCCTCCCGAACCATCCCGGTCCGATCGAAATCGAAGGGACCGCTCGCGAAGGCGACGACGGCACCGTCACCGCACCGTTCTCCGGCCAGTCGTGTCTCGCCTACGAGTACGAGGTCCAGGAACTCCGTTCCTCGGGCAAGAACAGCCACTGGGAGACGCTCGTCGAGGGCGGGCAAGCGGTGCCCTTCTTCCTCGACGACGGCGACGCTCGCGTCCGGGTCGAGCCCGCCGGGGCGTCGCTCCACTTCGGAGACCACACCACGAAGGTCGATCCTGGCGACGAACCGCCCGAACGGATCCGCCGGTTCGTCGACGCTACCGATGACGTCGAGGCCCAGGACAGCGCGCTCGACATTGGCCCCATAGAACTGCACCTCGGCAACCAGCAGAAGTTCGTCGAGCGCCGCCTCGACGTCGGCGAGACGGGGTACGTCTACGGCGAGGCGTTCGACGAACCCGTCGGCGGCTGGGGGTCCGGCGTCGTGAACGCCGTCGTCCGCCGCGGCGAACAGTCGCCGGTGTTCGTTATCTCGGACGCGCCAGAGCGGGCGACGGCGTGGCGAATCGTCAAGGGGGCGGTCGTCACTGTCGGGTTCGGGGCGCTGTTCCTCGGTTTCGTCGCCCTGTTCGGCGTCGGGATGCTGTGAGCGCTCCCGGTCGCGAACCCGGGACCTGACAGCGGACCACGGCCTTTTTCGTCGCGGCTCCCCAATCGTGTATCATGTCAGCGCTCCGTGACGCGTTACGAGACCTGCCCGAGGCGGTGTTCGCCGACGTGCTGGAATCCGACGACGCGTACCTGCTGGTGATGGACCTGCCGGGGGTCACCGCCGACGGGCTGACCGTCAGTATCGAGGGCGGCAAACTCGTGCTCGAAGCCGAGCGGGCCAAGGCCGTTCCCGACGAGTTCGAGTACGTCCGCGAGGACCGCTCGCTCTTCCTCGACGCCGAACTGCCGCTCCCGCCGGACGTGACCGAGTCGGGGGCCGAGGGGGACGTTTCGGACGGCGTCCTCGAACTCCGGTTGCCCAAGGCGACCACGGGTCGACAGACGACCATCCCCATCGAGGACGCTCGCTAGGGGTGGCCCGCTGGTGAACCTCCGCGCCTACTGGCGCTTCTTCGTCGTCGTGCGCCACTTCCTCCCGCTGATGCTCGCCTACGCCCGGGACCGCAACCGGTTCCTCTTCTTCGGCTCGTCCCGGCGCGTCACCGCCGAACAGCGCCGCGACCGCGCGGCCACGCTGCTGGACTCGCTGCTGACCCTCGGCCCGACGTTCATCAAGCTCGGCCAGCTGCTGTCGACCCGGCCCGACGTCCTCCCGCCGGAGTACATCGACGAGTTCACCAAACTTCAGGACCGGGTGCCACCGGCGCCGTGGGCCGACGCGAAGGAGGTGCTGGAGGCGGAACTCGGGCCGGTCGACGAACGCTTCGACGAGTTCGACGTCGACGCCATCAGCGGCGCGAGCCTCGGCCAGGTGTACCGCGCGGAGGTCGACGGCGACCCGGTGGCGGTGAAGATCCGCCGGCCGGGGATCGAGGCGCTCGTCGAGGCCGACCTCCGGGTTGTTCGGTGGACGCTCCCGGTGCTGCTGTACTTCGTCGACGAGTCCCGCTCGTTCTCGCTGGAGACGCTGGCCGACGAGTTCGACCGGACGATCCGCGAGGAGATGGACTACCACCGTGAGGCCCGGATGCTCACCGAGATCCGCGGGAACTTCGCCGACGACCCGGACGTCCGCATCCCCGAGGTCCTCGAATCGCACTCGACCGAGCGCGTCCTCACGATGGAGTACGTCCCGGGGACGAAGATCAACGACGTCGACTCGCTCGACGATCTGTCGGTCGACCGGACGGCGCTCGCGGAGACGCTCCAGCGGACCTACCTCCAGATGATCATCGACGACGGCGTGTTCCACGCCGACCCCCACCCCGGCAACCTCGCGGTCCAGGACGACGGCACGCTCGTCTTCTACGACTTCGGGATGTCCGGCCGGGTCGACTCGTTCGTCCAGGGGAAGATCGTCGACTTCTACACCGCCGTCGCCAGCCAGGACATCCACGCCATCCTCGACGCCCTCGTCGAGATGGGGACGCTCTCGCCGGAGGCCGACCGGCAGGTGATGGGCGAGGTGATGGAACTGGCCATCGCCGACGCCCGCGGCGAGGACATCGAGCAGTACCGCGTCCAGCAGATCGTCTCCCAGGTCGAGGACACGATGTACGAGTTCCCGCTGCGCCTCCCGGCCGACCTGGCGCTCGTCCTCCGCGTCGCGACGGTGGTCGAAGGGGTCTGCGTCACGCTCGACCCCGACTTCGACTTCATCGCCGTCGCCACCGGCTACCTCCGCGAGGAGGGTCACATGGCCGCCGGCGCCCGCGAGTTCGCCGAGGAGCGCGCGACCGAGTTCAGGGACGCGGCCCGGTCGACGGTCCGCATCCCGCCGAAACTGGAGGGGACCCTCGATCGCATCCAGCGCGACGAACTCAGGGTCAACGTCGAACTCGAGGACCCCGGCAGCCTGTTCGGCGGGCTCGCCCGCCGTCTCGTGCTCGGGATGGCGATGGCCAGCGGCGTGTTCTCGACGGCGTTTCTCTACGCCGTCGAGGAACTCGAAGCGACCGTCGTCGCGGCAGTCTTCACCGTCCTCGTCGGCGTCTCGCTGCTGTACTCGTTCCGTCGCCGCCGCGGCATCCGCGCGAAACCCCAGTTCACGCGCCAGAGCATGCGCGAACGGTCCGGGTCCGGGACAGGGCCCGGGTCCAGCGCGACCGACCAGCAGCTGACGTTCGGCGATGACGACGGAGAGAACTGACCGCCGACCGGTCTCCCGACCGCTGGCTTCTCCGACGACTCTCGCAGACGGCGACGACTACAGCACGAACCGCTCGAAGCCGGCCTCCCGGACCGACCCGTCGGCCAGGCGCTCTCGGGCCAGTTCGACGGACGTAAAGAATCGGCAGGTGATCGCGTCGTCCTCACGGGGGTCCTCGACGACGAAGGCGGCGCCGTCCTCGAGCGCGGTCGACTGCTCGATGGACCGCTCCGTCGCCGCGTCGGGGTCGAAGCCGGACTCGCGGTGTCGTTCGAGCCCCTCCTCGGAGAGCAGGAGCAGCCACTCGCCGTCGCCGACCTCGACGTGCGTCCCCGATGAACTCTGGTCCGTGATCTGCCACTCCTTGCCGCTCTCGTCGAACGTAACTCTCGCGTGGATCGGTTCGACGTGTGCGTCGGTCGCGACGTCGAGCGCGAGGTCGGGGCGCTGGTCCGCCTCGGCGTCCCGTCCGACGGTGGTGTCGGCGGCGATTTCGTACACCGTCCCCTCGCTCGGGACGGCGAGTGCTGCCGTCGGCGCCCCGTCGCCGAGCGAGACAACGTCGACGTCGTGGGCCGGACTTCCGGACCCGTCCGGGTCAGCGGCGCTCTCCGGGTCGTCGGACTCGCCTGTGGACCCGGTCCCGTCGGTCTCGGACTCGGTCGCGCCGGTGGAACTCGTCTCCTGGCCGGTCGACACTGGTTCCGCCGGATCGGGGGAGTCGTCATCGGCCGAGCCGCTCGTTTTCGCGCCGTCGCTACTCGCGTCCGCGTCCGCCGAGTCGTTCCCGTCACCGTCATCGCCTCCATCGTCGTCCTCGCTCCCGTCGTCGGCCGGTTCGATGACCGTCTCGGCCCGGGAGACCATCGACTCCGGCGTCGGCCGGGCGTTCGGATCCTGGGCGAGCGTGATAGAGATGTTGTCCTTTCCGCCGCGCTCGTTGGCGAACTCGATCAGGTCCGTCACGGCGCTGTGCAGGCCCTCGGCGCCGAGAACGAGTTCCATAATCTCGTCTTCCGTGACCAGGGTGTCACGGATCTTCTCACAGACCGACTCGGTGTCCTCGGCCCGCTCGTACTCCCTGCGGAGCGGCCTGACGTCCGGGTAGGCGTCGATGAGGCCGTCGCTGGTGAGCATGACGACGTCCTCGCGGAAGACGTCCGTCGTCCCGAACTCGACGTCGACGCTCGGTTTCCCGGCGCTGGATCCGCCGACGGCGTTGGTGATGGCGGTGGCGTCCTCGTGGACGCGAGCGTAGGCCTCGTCCTCGATCTCGCCCCGTTTCAGCCGGACGTTGGTGACGGCGTGGTCCTCTGTCAGCTGTCTGATCGTCCCGCGTTTCGTGTTGACGACGTAGAGGCGGCTGTCGCCGACCCAGCCGTAGTGGAGTTTCCCGTCGGCGTACACCGCGACGACGACCGTCGTCGCCGGCTGACCGCCGATGGCCGAGGCGTACTCCTGGATCTTCCGGTGGGCGGCGTCGACGCTGTCCTTGATCGCGCTCCGGATCCGTCCCTCGGAGAGGACCGCGCGTGGATCCTCGTCGACCGTGGGCGGGTCCGCGGGGTAGGCGTCGATGCCGAACCGCTCCAGGACGTCCGTCGCCGACCCCTGGAGGCGCTCGGTCAGTCGCTTGCGGACGATCGAGGTGACCAGGAACGACGCGACGTCGCCGCTGGCCTCACCTCCCACGCCGTCCGCGAGCACGAAGACGCCGACAGACCGGCCCGTCTCCCGGTGGTGATTCTCCAGGACCGCCGAG
Organism: Halomicrobium sp. HArcel3; assembly: GCF_058933135.1. Lineage (NCBI taxonomy): Archaea > Methanobacteriati > Methanobacteriota > Halobacteria > Halobacteriales > Haloarculaceae > Halomicrobium > Halomicrobium sp. HArcel3. The sequence goes on from NZ_JBZYDN010000003.1 coordinate 344,503, forward strand.
GCCACACTGTCCTCGTTGATCCCGCCGCTCCCTCGCTTTCGTGCGCCGACGTCGACGCTGCTGGCGTGTTCCATGGTCACTGGCTGAATCGGAAGTAGAATCGCTCGGGGTAGCTCGGACTGACCAGCGCGACGACGTCGCCGGGCTCCAGTGCGGCGCTGGCGTCCGGGTCGCTGGGGATCGATTCGCCGGCCTGGCGCTGGCGCTCCCGTCCCGTCTCGGAGAGCAACAGTCGCCACTCCTGTTCGTCGTGTTTGCTGATGTAGGTCCCGTTGAGGCTGGTGTCGACGACCCGCCAGCCGCCGTCCTCGTCGGTGACGAAGCGACAGTGGACCGCTGACAGGGCCGTGTGCCGGCCGTCGGCGAGCATGATCGAGGGCCGCGGTCCGTCCTCGGTCTTTCGGCCGATGGTGTCGCCGGGGCTGATCCGCCACTTCTCGCCGCGACCGAGCCACTCGAGGGTGGCCTGCGAGGGCATCGTCGCGTCCCGGTCCTCGAGAGCGGTCTTGAGCATCGAGGCGTTGGAGTACCGGTCGGCGTGGTCGTGCTGGGTCGCGTTCCTGACGATCTCGTCGAGATAGTCGGCGCCGTCGACGCCGAACTGACTGGGGGCGACGCTGTCGTCGTCTGGTACCCACCCCACCTGGAGAAAGCACAGCAGCTTCCCGATGGAGTAGACGTCGCTCCAGGGCCCCTGGCGCTGCTCGGCGTCGCGGTTCAGCTCCGGCGGCTTGAACTCGCCCGGCACCGTCGAGTCGCCGGTCGAGCCCTGGACTGGCTGGGAGGTGACGTTACCCGTGAACGAGGGGATGTCGTCGCTCGTGACGGTGCCCTTCGCCGTCGTGAAGTCGAGCAACTTCGGGTCCCTGTCCCCGTTCAGCATGATGTTGTCGGGCTTCAGGTCGCGATAGATGATGTCGTGGTCGTGGAGGAATGACAGGGCGTCACAGATCCCGATCCCGATCTCGCGGACCTCGTCGGGGTCGGTGATCGGCCCGTCCTCGCGGACGACCTCGCCGAGTTCGGCGCCCTCGATGAGTTCGACGACCAGGAACGGCATGCCGAAGCCCTCCTCCCGGCCGTAGTAGCTCATGATGTTGTCGTGCTCGCCGGCCTCGCGGATCTCCTCCAGGATGTCCGTCTCGCGCTCGAAGTACTTCTCGACGAGTTCGTCCGGCGTCGACCCCTCGTAGTTGGGGTGTTTCAGCGCGACCATACCGCCGCTCTCGCGGTCGTCGGCGCTCCACACGACGCCGAACCCGCCGCGACCGATCTCTTCGCGCAACACGTACCGGTCGGCGAGTTCGTCGCCAGGGGACGGTTCGGACATGGGACGTGATACCTCAGACATCCTCACAGCCGACGGTGAGTCGTCGGCACACACTCGTCGCGGCGTGGGCTCGATCGCCGCCGCTCCTCATCGCGGCGACGACTGGTCCGCTAGTACTCATCGGGGTCGTAGACGCCGGTGGTGTTCTCCTTGACCTGCCGGGCCTGGCTCTCGTCGCCCTCCTCGATGCGAGTGACGTTCTCGTGGAGGGCGTCGGCGATCTCCGTCTCGCCCGTGATGACCTCGGTCTCGTCGATCTTGGCCTTGACCGCCTCCAGTTCGTCCTGGGAGTCGGCGTGGGCGATCCGCGTCCGGAGGTCGGTGTCGTAGTAGGCGACGGTGACGTCCTCGTCGTGGACCGACAGCTCTGACTCGTCGTCCGAGTAGGTGACGGCGATTTCGGTCTCGGCCGAGTTCGACCCCGCCTCCAGGGTCACGTCGACGAGCGTCTCCTCGGTCCCGACGTCGTTCGGCGGCGCGTCCATCTCCAGGACGACCTGCTGTTCCTCCCGGTCCTGGAGGTCCGGGAGACCGATGATCGTCTTCCCTTCCTCGTGTTCGAGCGGGATCTTCTGGACCTGCGGGAGCCGCCGGAACGCCTGCCCGATCTCGCAGCCGTCGACGGTCTCGAGGACGAGTTCGGGGTTGTTCGAGAGGACGGTCGAGGCCTCCTGGACGACGTCGCCGAAGAACGAGCGGATGTCTGCCGGGTTCTCGACGTGGGCCCACCGGCCCTGGGAGAACTCGCCGAGGCTGCGGATGGTGTCCTGGCCGTAGTTCGTCCCGAGGCCGGCCGAGTAGATGGAGATGCCGGCGTCGGTCAGGTCCTGGGCGAGCGGTTCGAAGTCGGCGGCCGACGCCCGGGTGTCCCGCCCGTCCGAGAGCAGCAGGACGCGCTTGGAGATGGACTCGCCGCGCTCCAGCCCCGAGAGGATGCCTTCGGCCTCTTCGAGCGCGGAGTAGATGTCCGTTCCGCCCGTCGTCGTTATCTCCTGGAGGCGCTCTTCGGCCTCCTCGCGTTCGATGTCACCCCACCGCGTCGCGTCCATGACCACCTCGATGTCCTCGTCGAAGGTGACGATGCTCAGGTAGTCGTCGTCGTTGAGGATACCGAAGACCAGCTCCGTCGCGTCGCGGGCGTGGTCCAGCTTGTCGTCGTAGGCCATGGACCCGCTGCTGTCGATACACAGCGCGATGTGGCGCTCCGCGGCCTGCCCCTGTGCCTGCGGCGTGATGTCCAGCTCACAGGTGATCCCCCCACCCGACTCCGGAACGTACGGTCGATTTACAGTCGCGGAAATCTCGGTCGGCATGCTCCTATCTGGCAACGCTTTCGGAGATAAATTTAACGGATATTGATAATTGGTTTAGATATTCGACGCGCGTCTACGTCCCGTCCGGCGATCCGGACGAGTGTGCCACGTCCGTTCGGCGGTGACCGGGTCGGATCTCAGAACTGGACCTCGACCTCGGCCCGTCCGGCGAGCGTGAGGAAGTCCCCGTCGGAGACCTGTTCGGTCCCGCCCTCCATCTTCGTGGAGTTCAGGAGCGTGCCGTTCCGGCTCACGTCGGTCACGTAGACGCCGTCGTCCTCGATAGAGAACTCGACGTGCTCGCTGGAGATGTAGGAGAGCGCGTCCGAACCGCCGCCCGCGACGACGAGGTCCTCGAGCCACTCCTCGTCCTCCCTGCCGAAGGTGTCGCCGTCCCCGAAGGTGTAGGACTCGCCGTTGACGACGAGGGTAATCTCTTCGGGCACCGATTCTGCGTCCTCGGAGTCCGGCGATTCGACGTCCGTCTGTGCATCTTCGGTTCCAGCGTCCTGCGTCTCTGCCTCGGCGGCCGTCGCGTCGTCGTCCGTCGCCGCGTCATCGCTTGCGGCCTCGTCACTATCGCCTGCCGCGTCGTTACCGTCGGCGTCGGCCACCACAGTCGGTTCGTCCTCGGGCCCGTCTGCCGTCTCGTCGGCCTCGATCGCCGTGCCGCAATCGGGACAGTACGACGCGTCGGCGGCGACGGTCCGCCCGCAGTCCGAGCACTCCGTCGTGTCCGACGACGCGCTCTCCGCACCGATCGCCGCGCCGCACTCACGGCAGTACGACGGTGGCGCTCCGTCGTCGGACGAGGCCGTCGCCTCCTCGTCGGCCGGTTCGGTCGCCTCGGTTTCCGTCTCCTCGGCCTCGATCTCGTCGTCTCCCGTTTCCTCGGCGTCGTCCGCGTCGTCGGCCTCGCCGTGCTCGAAGTCCGGGTGAGGCGTGTCGCAGTCGGGACAGAACCCGCCGGTCGGTGCTGGGTCGAACGCCGTCTCGCACGAAACACACGCCAGTTCGGATTGATCGGACATGTTTCTTTGACCAGTTGACGGAGGGATGTAAAAAAGATGTGGTGCACTGTTAAATTAACTGTCTCGTTTTTTGCTGCGGCTGCGATCTCCCACGCGCCGCTGATCGGGCTGGTTCGAGGCGATACCGGGAGTGACGCCGCCCGAGCGGACCGAAACCTGTAGGCGCAACTGAACGTTGGAAAATATTTACGGGCGCCCTCTCGCGAATGATTCACGTGCGCTCCGCGAAACGAACGCTGACGGCACAGGCCACCATCGCCTTCCTCGAGTTACTCGTGGGGCTATCCGCGATTCTCGCGACGGCTGCCGTCCTTCTGGTGGCTGCGGTGGCCGTCCACGCTATCGGCGCCGGCGCGAGCCGTGCTGGGATCGGTCCCGCGTTCGGCACCGTCGGAACTCACCTCGTCGCAGTCGCAGCGTTACTGGTGTTACTCGCCGCCGCGAGGTTCGTCGTCGTCGAGTACCGGCGGTTTCTCGACCGTGCGCCCGGGCCCGATGGACCGATCCTCCTCGCAGTCGGTCCGCTGGTCGGCGTCACTGTCCCGTTCGGATACGCCGTCTACGCGACGGCGTCCCTGCAACCCCCGTGGCCGCTGCTCGGCGTCGCCGTCGTCTCCGCACACGCACTCGCCTATCGAACTATTGCCGCGTGGTCCGGCACCGCCAGATTCGTGCGCCTGGGGGAACTCGTCGGCGTCGTGGTGGGGGTCCCGACGCTCGTCACGCTCGTCACGCTCCTCACGGAGGGAGTGCTGTTCGGGCCGCTCGACGACGCCGGACGCCTCCTCCTGGCGACGCCCGGGTGGGGTCTGCTACCCCGCGACGGGCGCTTTCTGGTGGCGTTTCCGCTGTTCGTCGCTGTGGCCTTCCGCGTCTATCGGTACCTCTGGCGGACGGACCGCGTCGACGTGCCCGACCCTGATCTTCCCACCGTCGGCGTCTCCGTTCCCGACGACTGGGTTCGCGCGGTCGAGCGGCGTGTTTCGGTCCCGACGCTCACCGACGTCGCGCTGACGACGACGGACCGTCTGGGCGACTACGTGGCGGACCGACGACGGCGGACCGACACCGGCGTTCCCCCCGACGCACCGCCGGTTCCGACGCCGGTCGGGAGTCGGGGGAGCCGTTCGGACGGCGCGGGACGGGACGCTCCCAGCGGATCACCGCGGGAGAGCGTCGACCTGGGGCCCCGGCCCCCCGCCTCTCCCTCGTCGGACGCCTCGCCATCGGCATCGTCGTCGTCGCCGGAAGCAGATCCGTCGACGTCGGACGCGGCACCGACAGCATCGACGGCGTCGACCAGGTCCACGGCTGAAACCTCCTCGTCCGGGAGCGATACCCCAGGATCTGCGGACAAAGCGCGGGCGGCCGTCGGTGCCGAGGAAGCGGACGCTGATCCGGACGGCGACGACGAAGCCGCTGACAGTGAAGCCGCTGAATCCGACGCCGATCCGGCGAGCGCGACAGAAGCGCCGTCAACACCGACCAGTGACGGGGAGGCACCGTCCGGTGAATCCTCCACCGACGAGGGAGACGCCGATTCGGGGTCGGACGAAGCGGCGTCTCCGGGCGCCGCCGAGGGTGACGATTCCCAGACGAGAATCTACACTCCCGAGCCCGGGTCCGGGGACGCGGCGGCGTCGGACGGCGCGGCCGTCGAGACCTGTCCGGCGTGCGAGGCCGACGTCCCGTCGGACGGGACGTACGCCTTCTGTCCGCTGTGTGGCCACGAGCTGTGAATCGAGGGCCGGTCCTCCTGGCCGGCCAGCGGGCGTCGCGACGGTGCCGAAGGGAATGCAAATCGTTTATACTGGCAGATAGATAACCGGGAGACATGCCACGACAGCAGACCGAGGTTCGCGAACTCGACGAGGGGAGTTACGTGATGATGGAGGACACTCCCTGCAAGATTACGGCCTACAGCACGGCCAAGCCGGGCAAACACGGCAGCGCGAAGGCCCGCGTCGAGGGCAAGGGCGTCTTCGACGCGAAGAAGCGATCCTTCTCCCAGCCGGTCGACCAGAAGGTCTGGGTGCCCATCATCGAGCGAAAGCAGGGCCAGGTCGTCTCGGTCACCGGCGACGACGCCCAGGTCATGGACCTCGAGACCTACGACACGTTCACGATGCGCATCCCCGAGGACGAGGAGCTCAACCCCGACGACGAGATCGAGTACCTCGAGTACGAGGAGCAGCGGAAGATCGTCTGAAGCGGAGCTATCACGATGTTTCCTGGCGCGAACGCGGACCCGGCAGGGGCCGACTACGTCGTCGTCGGCGCACCGCTGGACGCCTCGACGACGTTCGAACCCGGCGCCCGCTTCGGTCCGCGCCGCGTCCGCCACTTTTCGACGCCGTTCGACGACTACGACCAGCGGACGGGCCGGCACTTCACCGACTGCTCGGTCGCCGACCACGGCGACGTCGGCCCGACGGACGACGTCGCGGAGTACCTCCACTTCCTCGAAGGGACGCTCGGTGACTACGCCGACGACGGGACCGTCCCGCTGCTGGTCGGCGGCGAGCACACCGTCACCGTCGCCGCCGTCCGCGCCCTCGACCCCGACGTCTTCGTCTGCCTCGACGCCCACCTTGACCTGTACGAGGCCTACGCCGGCAACCCGCTGAGCCACGCGACGGTCACCCGCCACGCCCTCGACGTCGCCGATCGGGCCGTAATTCTCGGCGCCAGGACCGGCAGCGAGGCCGAGTGGGACCGCGCCGCCGAGTCGGACGTGACTGTCGTCTCGCCCGAGGACGTCGCCGACTGGACGCCCAATTTTGCTGGCTCGGATCAGGTCTACCTCTCCGTCGACGTCGACGCCGCTGACCCGGGGTACGCGCCTGGCACCGGCACCAAGGAGCCCTTCGGCCTGGAACCGCGCGAGATGCGCGACGTCGTCCGGGCCGTCGCTCCCCACGCCGTCGGCTTCGACCTCGTCGAAGTCAACGACCGCGACGACGGCCAGGCCGCGGTCCTCGGCGCCAAACTCCTCCGCGAGTTCGTCTTCTCCCACGCGGACGCGAATACGTTCTAATACGCTGTCAGACGACGCCTGCGGTTGCGGAGCGGTCAGGAAGCGTGACCCGCCGCGGACAGGGTGGTGCGGAGCGCCACCTGTTGCGCGAACGGCGTTAGCCGTGAGCGACGCGGGGGTCCGGGGAGGTCTGGTGGCATCAATCGCGAGCGCGTGCTGAACGGAGTGAAGCCGTGCGAGCGATGCTGAGCCTGGAGGAATGAAAGGGCGAGGCGCGGTCGACGAAGTCCGACGACGTAAGCACGCGAACGGAGTGAGCGCGCGCAACGAGTCGCACGAGTCGAGCGGGCCGAGGGCTTTCTTCTGTTTGCTGTTCTGTTGTTGACTACTAGCGAGCGGGCCGAGGGCTTTCTGGTTGTCGTCGGATTGGTTGTCGCCCCCCGCCACACGAATTTCACCGACACTAACGAGGACCGCGAATCAGAGGTGGGAGTTTTAAGCCACAGGACTACGCACACACTCGCAACATGGAACAACTGTCCTCGTGTTACTTCTGCGGTGCCGCCCTCGACGCCTCGCTGGACGAGTACCCCGTCGTGCCCAAGGACCTTCACCCGACGGCGGACGACCAGAAGACCGTCGTGCTCTGCCAGGGCTGTCGCCAGAAGCTCGGCACCGTCGTCGAGACGATCGTGTCGGTCGTCGAGAGCCCCGAATCGGCCGACCCCGCTGACGACCGCACACCCGACCCTGCCGATTCGTCGGCGGGCGAGGACCCGCTCGCCGACGAGGGGTGGGTCGACGCCGGCGAACTGTCCACAAGCGGCGACGCCGGTGACGCGGCCGCCGCTGCCGATGGACACGTAACCGGGAACGCGTCGACCGAGGAGGCCGACGCCGACGACGGGTCCGACGACGTCACCTACACCACGAGCACCGCGGCGGGCGGTCGGCGGAGCGTCTCGGGCAACGCGGAGTCTATCCGGGACGACGACGGGTCCGCCGCTGGGGGTAACGGCGGCGGTACCGACGGAGGGACTGCTGGCGGGTCTGCTGGCGCCAACGACGGGGCGGGCGCGTCGGGCGCCGACGGCGGCGGCAGCGGTGGCGAAGCCGACGACGGCCGACCGTCCATGACGGCCCTGGAGAACACCAAGGTCATGCGCCTGCTCCAGAACCGGGAGTTCCCGGTCGACCGCGCGGAGATCAAGGCCGTCGCGGTCAACGCCTACGACATGAGCGAGTCGCAGTTCGACAAAGTGGTCGACGCCGCCGTCGACCGCGGGCTCATCGGCGAGCAGAACGGGCAGATCGTCGACGGAAACTAGCTGTCGTCGTCCCTGGCCGTCGTCTCCAGTTCCTGGGCGTAGGTCACCTGCTTTTCCGTGAAGCCGTTCTCCTCGTAGAACCGTCTGGCGCCGTCGTTGTCCCACTCACAGGACACCGTGAGGTACTCGGCGCCGCGCTCGGCCGCGACCCGTTTCGCCGCGTCGATAGCTTCGCTCCCGAACCCCTGGTCCCTGTAGGGCTCATCGACGAACAGGTCGACGAGTTTCGCGTACTGGGATAGCTCTCGCGTCGGGTGTTCGTCGCGACGCAGCAGGAGGAAGCCGACGGTCGTCCCGTCGACGTCGAGCAGGAACGGCGTACTGTCGTCGCCGTCGAGTAACTCCTCGAATCCGGATTCGACGTCCGCCGGCCCCTCGACAGCCAGGTCGTTCAGGGTCGAGTATTGCTCCATCTCGCTGGCGAGGGAGAACCAGTACTCCGCGAGCACGTCGACGTCGTCCGCCGTCGCCTCGACGAGTTCCATGCCGGCACGACCGGTGGGTCGGCCATACGTTTTGCCCGCCCCTGGAACTGTGTCACTCGGTAGCAAAACACATAAGCTCGGACTGTGTTCGCATACACGTATGGACACCCAGCAGAAGACCCGCGTCAGGGAGGTAATGTCGACGCCACTGGAGACCATCGCGCCGTCCGCGAGCGTGAAGGAGGCCGCCCAGCGGATGCGCGAGAAGGACATCAGCGCCCTCGTCGTGACGACGGGGCCGCGGTCGATCATCACCAGTACGGACGTGCTCGACAGCGTCGCCCAGGGCCAGGATCCGACCGAAGCGGTGGTCAGCGACGTCATGACGGAGTCCGTCGAGACGGTGACGCCCGACCTGTACATGGAGGAGGTCGCGGCGATGATGACGATGTACGAAATCCAGCACCTGCCGGTCGTCGACGACGGCTACGTCGGGATGATCTCCTCGACCGACGTCACCGCACAGCTCTCCTGACTGCGGGGTTCGCTGCCCTCCGGCTCCGGTCCTGGACCTGCCCCGCTCTCGAACCGGTTCCCCCGCCTCTCCTGGCGCTTGCTTCCCGAAGGCATACGACCGAGGCCGCAGAAACAGCGTCCATGAAACTCTCGGAACTGACGGGACGCCTCGACGAGCGACTCGACACCGCGGCGTACGCCGACCTCGACGCCAGTCCGAACGGGCTCCAGGTCGGCCCGGAGTCGGGAACAGTCGAGCACGTCGCCGTCGCCGTCGACGCCGCCGTCGAGACCGTCGAGCGTGCGGCCGACGCCGGCGCGGACCTGCTCGTCACCCACCACGGGCTGATCTGGGGCGATATGGAGCGAGTCACCGGATCGAACTACCGCCGAATCGCGCCACTGGTCGACCACGATCTGCCGCTGTACGTCTCCCACCTCCCGCTCGACGGCCACCAGGAACTCGGTAACGCTGCAGGCGTGGCCGACGTGCTCAACCTCGGCAACCGGGAACCGTTCGGTTCGCTCGGGCCGGAGGTCATCGGCCAGCGCGGCACCGCCAGCGAGCCCTATGCCGTCGACGAACTCCGAAACTTGCTGGCCGACGAACTCGACACCGGCGACGGCGCGGTGCGGGCCCTCGACTTCGGGCCCGACGAGATCAGGGACGTCGCCATCGTCACCGGCAGCGGCGTCGACTGGCTCGGCGAGGCCGCCGACGCCGGCGTCGACGCGCTCGTCACCGGTGAGGGCAAGCAGAAGGCCTTCCACGAGGCCCGGGAAGCGGGCATCAACGTTGTGCTCGCCGGCCACTACGCGACGGAGACGTTCGGCGTTCAATCGCTCCAGTCCCTGGCCGAAGAGTGGGGCCTGGAGACGACGTTTATCGACTGTCCGACCGGGCTGTAGGGTCCGGTTCGATCTGTCGTCGGTCGGGCGGATTGTACTGCTACGTTTTGCACTCGTTCGAGCAGCGGTGGTGGGAGTGTGGCGGAGGCGACGCCGGATGACCGCCGGCGCGACGCACGCGGGCCGCCGATGCGACGGCGACCACCGCGCTCAATACGGTCGAGCATCGAGACGTGCGTGATGGACGCCGACGGCGCGCCGGAGTTCGACGAGATAGCCAGTCACGACGCCCTCGTCGACTGGTCGCGGGCCTACGCGCGCGAGGCCCGGCGGGAGTGGGTACTCGACGTCCGCCTGGACCTCGTCGAGTGGGAGGTGTCGACGCGGGCCCGGCGCCGCGCCGCCGCGGTCAAGCGCCCGCGCCTCGACGACGCGTCGGTCGGCGACTCTTACGACTGGGACGCGGTCGAGGGATCGGACGGCCGCCCGCTCCCCTGTACCGTCTCCCTCACCTGGGACGCCTTCGACGAGTTCTCGCGCGAGGAGTGGCAGTCCACCCTGCGCCACGAACTCGTCCACGTCGAACAGTACCAGCGCTTCGGCACGACCGGCCACGGCAAACAGTTCAAGCGACGGGCGGAGGAGATGGACACCGAAGTCCACTGTCGCACCTTCGCCGAGCCGAAGTGGACGTTCTACTGCGAGTCCTGCGACGAAGTGACGGCCCACCGCTATCGCGAGTGCAAACTCGTCCGGGAGTACGACCGCTACCGGTCGAACTGCTGTGAGGCGCCGCTCCGTCGGACGTCGCCCGGCGACTGACTGCGCTGGTTCCTGTCAGTTGCAGATAGTGGCCGCAGCGTCCCGAGAAAGAAAACGCGTCTGCTTCGCTCCGCCCCGAGCCGTTCAGGCGAAAGTCCCGGACGCGAGCAGCGACTCGAACACCTTCCGTTCAGCTTTCCGGCGATGCTGGTGGAACGTCGGCGGTGAAACGTCGAGCAACGACGCGACTTCTTCACCCGAGGCTTCACGGGGCCACTCGAAAAAGCCGGCGTGGAAGGCGGTTTCCAGTGCGGACCGCTGTCGCGGTGTGAGGTCAGACAGCACCTCCGGAACCGCGGGTTCGCCGTGGTCACGAATCGATAGCTGGCGGCGCTTCAGGAGGTTCGCATCGGGATACACCTCCCGCATGTTGTCGATTACCGCCCGAACGTCCCCGCTCGGTGGAAGGTGGGCCGTCAGGCGATAGTCGCCGTCCTCGATGACGGCTTCGGGAACGGAGCCGCCGAGCGAGGCGATGACGGACAGGAGCGGCGGTTCGGATGCCCGGAGTTCGAACACGGTCTCGACACCGTCGTCGCGGAAGGTGACGCTCTCGTAAAACGGAATCGCCTCGACCATCGCCGCCACGGTTTCGACACCGTCCGGCGTCGTCCGCCCGAAGAAAATGTAGTCGTCGTCGGAGATCGGCACCGTCTGTTCGAGGCGAATGGGTTCCGTCTCCGGAGCGTCGACGTCCAGTGACTCGAAGACGTTCTCGATCTGGAACTGCAGTTCGACGACTTCGTCGGTCAACAGCGCCCGTTTTCGGTCGACGGCGGCGATCGCGTGGCCGACGATCTTCCCGAGCTGGTCCACGACGTCGCGTTCTTTCCCTTCGAACGCGTTCGGGCGCTCGGCGTAGACGTTCAGGACTCCGTACGTCGTGTTCTCGTGGACGATCGGGATGGCCGCCGACGACCGGAAGCCGTACTCCTGGATCTTCCCGCGCCAGGGGTCGTATCGGCTGTCGGCACGGATGTCCTGGGTCGTCTGGGTCGTCCCCATCCGGAGCGCTCGGCCCGTCGGCCCCTCGCTCCGCTCGTCGTCCGGGTCGACCGCGATCGTGATGTCGTCGAGATACCCCTCGACGCCGGCTTCCGCCCGCAGATCCACCGTCTCCGTGGTAACGTCTCGATCGCCGATCCAGGCGAACAGGTACGAATCCGAGTCCGCGAGGCGTTCACAGACGATCGCTTCGATCTCTTCGCGGCTGGACTGGTCGATGACTGCCCCCGTAATCTCGCGAGCGACCCCGTTGAGTTCGTCGAGGGCGGCCAGGCGTTCCCGTTGCTGTACCAGTTCGATCTCGGCCGCTTTCCGCTCGGTGATATCGGTGATGGCGCCGGGGAAGGTGACGGGGTCGCCGTCGTCGCACTCGACGCGCCCCCGGGCGACGATCCAGCGGAGTTCGCCGTCGGCGTTCCTGACGCGATACTCCTCCTCGTACTCCCCGCAGGATTCGAGGGCGGCCTCGATGGACCGTTCGACCCGCTCGCGGTCGTCCTCGTGGATCGCTTCGACGAACCGATCGAGAGAGACGCCGTCACGGGCGGCGTCCCGGTCGACGCCGAACGTGTCGGCGAGCGACGGGCCCGCGACCATCTTGTCGTCCTGAACGTGCCACTCGAACGTGCCGACGGCGCCGGCCTCGGTCGCGGCTTCCAGTTGCGACTTGGCGTCTTCCAGATATCGCTCCCGTTCTTTGCGGTCGGTGACGTCCCGGGACATCGCAGTGACGGCGAAGACGTCGCCGTCGTCGTCGCGGACCGGGACGAAGTGGAACTCGTAGATCCTGCCGTCGATAGCTTCCTCGAACTTGCTGGCTTCGCCTTCGAGGGCGGCCTCGTAGCGCGGGACGACGACCGCTGCGACCTGGGGTGGGAGTCCCTCTCGGACCGGACTCCCCTCGAGTTCGTCTCTCGAGACGTCGGCGTCGCCCTCCGGCGTTCCCCCGAAGGTGACGTAGCGGAGGTCTTCGTCGACGAGCGCGACCGCGCCGGCCGGGAAGTTCTCGACTAACGTCTGGTTCCACCGTCGGTACTCCTCGAGCGTGCGTTCGCGTTCCACGCGCTCGGTCACGTCGCGAACGACGCCGATTCGCTCCGAGTCGCCGTCGGAGTCCATCACCGAGAACGTCGCCTCGCCGGTCCAGGTTTCCCCGTTCGGTCTGGTGAGTTCTGCCTCCAGCGACGCGGTCGTCCGGTCACCGTCCACCAGTTCCGACTCGAAATCCGACGCTCGCTCGAGCGTCTCCTCGTCGACGATGGTCGACACGTGTTCGCCGACGAGTTCCGCCCGTCCGTACCCGGTCATCGACAGGTACGCGTCGTTGACCTGCGTGAAGAAGCCGTCCTCGTCCACGACGTAGATTCCGTCCCGCATCGTCTCGACGATCGCCTCGTAGCGCTGGAGTTCACGTTCGCGCTTCTTCCGCTCGCTCACGTCACGGAAGTAGACCGATAGCCCCTCCTCGGAGGGATACACGTGGTTTTCGAACCACGTGTCGATGGGCTCGTAGAGCTCCTCGAACGTGGCGGACTGCTGTGTCTCGAGGGCCGTCTCGAAGGCGGCCGCCGCTTTCGGTCCCCGTTCGAACGCGTCCCAGATGTACGTCCCCCGTAGTTCGGCGGGCGTCCGCTCCAGGAACTCGCCCGCCCGCTCGTTGACGTACGTGAACCGGAGGTCGTCGTCGAGCGCGAAGAACCCGTCGTCGACGCGCTCGAAGACGGTTTCGAGTTCGCTCTCGAGGTCGTCGCGCTGGCGTTCGAGTCGCTGGGCCTGTGATTTGAGCCGCGTGACGTCCTCACCGGTGGTGACGACGCGTTCTATCGCTCCGTCGGCATCGAACACCGGCGCCGCGTTCACGGACAGCCACCGGTGCCTCCCGTCCGGGAGTTCGACCTTCGCTTCCCAGTCGAAGACGGGTTCGCCACTCTCTAACACCCGGGCGGCAGGATGCTCCTCGGGCGCAACGACGTTCCCGTCTGCGTCGTAGACCGTCCGCTGGCTGGGTGAATACGACTCGGCCTCGTCGTCCGGTATGTCGAGGACGTCCTTCGCACGTTCGTTGATTCGGACGTGATCGCCGTCGCTGTCGAGGACTACGATACCCACCGGACTCGTGTCGAGGATCCGGTCCGTGAGGTCTCGCTCGCGTCGCAGCTGTCGCTCCTGCTCCCGGCGGTCTGTCATGTCGCGGATGACCTTCGCGTATCCGTCGAGAGCCCCGTCGTCGTCTCGGATCGCCGTGAGCGTGACGTTCGCCCAGAATCGCGATCCGTCGGCGCGAACGCGCCACCCTTCGGCTTCGATCCTCCCCTCCCTGGTCGCTTTCGCCAGGTTGTCGGCCGGGACGCCCGCAGCGCGGTCCTCGTCGGTGTAGAACGTCCTAATGTGCTCGCCGACGATCTCGTCGGCGTCGTACCCCTCGATGCGTGCCGCGCCGGGATTCCACGTCTGCACGCGGCCGTCGGGGTCGAGCAGGAAGATGGCGTACTCATCGACCGCGTCGACCAGTGATTCGAACTGATTGCGGTCGGTCCGGTGGGCGTTCTCCTCCCGTTTGCGGTCGGTCACGTCGTAGTAGAGTTCGACCCGGCCGCCGGCGTATGCACCCGAGTCGATCGGCTCGCTCAGGTGTTCGAGCCATCGCTCGTCGCGTCCGTCACCAGGAGTCACGTGACACTCGAAGCGTTCGGTGGACGTGTTGTCGTCGTACGTCGACAGGACGGTGTCGGCAAACGTCGACGAATCCTCGACGACGGATGCGATGGACTCGTCGACGAGTCTCCGTTTGTCCCGGCCGAGCACCCGCTCGCGTTCGAAGCCGAAGTACCGTTCGGTGGCCTCGTTGATCCACGCAACCTCGAACTCCGAGTCGAGGACGAACACACCGACTTCGGCGTCGTCGAGGACGTCGTCGATCAGGGACTCGGCTGCCCCCTCCCAGTCGGGCGTGGCGGCGTCGCGGTCCTGGCGCGGTCGCCACCAGACGCGTCCGTTACCGCCGACTTTCTTGGTATCGAGTCGGCCTTCGTCGACGAGACGCTCCAGACGCTCGTACGTGCTCCGTCGGCCGAGGTCGAGGCGTTCTGCTACCTCGGTCGTCGTCCGTGGGGCTCCGGCTTCCTCGAAGAGCGCGAGGGTTTCCCGAAGCGCTTGCGTCAACGCGCTACTGGCCATTACCGTATGCTCTCGTGGCTTGTCCCTATCAACCCTCCGCCGATGGAGGGTGTCTGTCCAGTAAACGTGGCCGAACGTGCCAGGTATTTCGGATCGAAGGGTTCGGAAAGAAACCGAAGTGGTACGCGTCTGAGTCGGGCGTGATCCCGGCACCTACCTAATCACTTATGCTCTGGCGTTACGGGTGACGGGCTCCGAATGGGAGGTATACCGGCCGAAGCCGGCTGGAGAGGAGAGCGCAACTATGAGACAGTGTACACAGCGAGGGACGAGCGCTTGCGAGAGAGTCGATCATTTGAGTGACAGCGAGTACCACCAGATACTCTCGTCAGATCGGCGGAGAACGACGCTCGAGGTGCTCGCCGAACGGACGACCCCGATCGATGTCGAGGCCCTGGCGGCGGCGGTCGCCACTCGAGAAAACGACGCGGACGACGTCCCCGACGCGGTCGTCACGCAGGTCGCGTCCACACTCCACCACATTCACCTTCCGAAGATGGCCCGTTTCGGTGTGGTGGAGTACGACGCGAACGCAGCCCGCGTCGATGGCCATCCGTGAAACCGCGGCCGACCGAACACTGGCGGTAGCTCGGGCCGTCTGGTTCGCGATCGGTCTGCCGGACGGGAGTGAACTCTCTCCCGGATTGCTGACGAAGCGAAACCGGGGAGAGAACGCGAGAGACTCACGATGCATACGGCCTCAAGATCTCGCGCATCGCAATTGACAGGCTTCGGTCAGTTCACTCGCTGAGCGATACGTGCGCCGCCGCTACTGCCCAGAGACCACGGGTCGGTAGGTCGGTTCGCGACGCGTTCTGCGTCGCCTGGCTGTGCCGACTAGCGCTCTGCTATCCAGAGCACCATCGACAGCGCCGCGGCGGTCCCGAGCGACGCCGCGAGCAGTCCGAACGCGACCCGGAACCCGACCGACTCCGAGAGGTAGCCGACGACGGCCGGAGAGACGGCGCCGGCACCCATCAGCAGCGTCCGGACGACGCCGAAGCTCCCGCCGCTGATGGCGTCGGGGATGACCGCCATCAGGTAGGCGCCCCTGACCGGCCGGTAGCCGTGGGCGCCCAGACCGAGGGCGACGACGGCCGCGCCGAGGACCAGTGGACCGCCGGTCGCCGAGAGCGCCAGAATCGCGACCATGCCCGCCGTCGCGACGCTGATGGTGAGGACGATGACCGGGAGCGTCCCCACCCGGTCGCTCACCTCGCCGGTCACCAGCTGGATCAGGCTGACGACGAACAGCGCGCTGAACAGCAGGTTCGAGAGCGCCACCGAGAGGGCCGTCTCGCTGGCCAGATACAGCGGCAGGAAGGCGACCGCACCGTTGTAGGCGAACGAGAAGAGGAGTGTCACCGCGACGAAGGCGCTGAACCGCGGTTTCCGGAACAGCGAGACGTACGTCCGGAAGGACGTGGTTTCGGAGCCGTCGTCGTCCGCTGGCCTCGCTGTCGCCTCCGAACCGGTCGCGTATCGCTCGTCCCCGGTCGCGTCGGGGGAGAGATACCGCGGGACCCGAACGGCGACGGCGACCGCCAGCCCCGCGCTCGCGAGCCCGCCCGCGAGGAACAGCGTCCGCCAGGGCGCCCCGAGGATCGGCGGGAGTGCGGCGACGACCACCACCGCCGCCGGCGCCGCGACGCCGCCGAACGTCCCGAACGTGTCGAACACGCCGAGCACGCGGCCCGTCTGGGCCGGATAGGTCCGCGACAGGAGGCGCACGCCGACGGTCTTGTAGGCGCCCGTCCCCGCCCCGATCAGGAGCATCCCGCCAGCAAGCACTGCGAAGGGCGAGTCGACGACCAGCACCAGCGCGCCCGCGGCGGTGACCAGCGACCCACCGACCAGAACCCGTACAGATCCCCGCCGGTCGGCCAGCAGCCCGGAGGGGAACTGGGCCGCCGCGTAGACCAGCATGAACCCGGTGAACGCCGTCCCGAGCACCGTCCGCGAGACGCCGTAGGTCTCCCCGAGGGTACCGAACAGCGGCGGGAACGCGTAGCGCAGGAACTTCCCGAGGAACCAGACGAGCGCGGCCAGGACGAGCGGCTCGAACCCACCGGCCCTGGAGCGTATCGCCGCTAGCATGCTGGAGTCGCGTCCGGCATGTGGGCTCGTTGATACCGCTCTCGCTGCACCACTCTGTGTTGCGACTGACTCACTTGCGTTGTCGAATGACACCCGCTCACGCTGATATAGCTCCCGATATCGAACACCGTGGACTTCCATGAGACCAGATCAGGGTGATATGTTCGAGTTCTGGCCACAATTGAAGGCAGCAAGACGTCGAAAGCCCTCGGCACGCTCGCGGTCGCTCAGCGGGATACCCTCACGTCCGTTCGGGTAGTGCCCGCTGAGCGACTGCCCTTCGGCGCGAGCCTGCCTCGCCCTTTCAGTCCTCCAGGGACAGGGTTGCTCGCGCGGCTTCACTTCGTTCAGCACGCGCTCGCGAATGTCTCCACCACCCCTCCCCGGATTCGCGCCGTCCGGCACGAATCACGCTTCCTGACCGCTCCGCAACCGCTTGGCCGGGAGCGAGTAGCCGAGCGAAAGCGAGGCTCTCGCGACAAGGGGAAGGGCAGGGCTGCGGTGCCTGGTGGACTGAAAGGGCGAGGCGTGGTCCGGGAACCCGGGCGCAGCAAGCACCGGAGCGAAGCGAGGAGCGCAGCAAGCTCCGGGACCGGAGCGCGCCGAGGGCTTTCTGGTTGTTGCTGTTGGGATCCGTTTCACTAGCTGAACTGAGAACCACCCACTCGTTACACAGTCGGATGAACCAACCGAGTCAAGATGAGAACCACGTCGTTGAAATCGCTCCCGGGGCGAGTACGAGTATGACCGACGACCACGAGGAGGAGACGCCGCGGGAGACGTTCCACCACGACCCGATCGGGCACGCGCAGGTGAGCGGCGGCATGACTGTGGGCGAACTCGCCGACGAGTACGGGAAGGCGGGAATCGGCGCCGCAAACCTGCACGAGGCCGTCGACATCACGGCCGAGATGTTCGACGACGACGTGACGACGTTCCTCGGCCTCGCGGGGGCGATGGTGCCCACCGGGATGCGTCAGATCGTCGCGGACCTCATCGCCGACGGGCACGTCGACGTGCTCGTGACCACGGGGGCGAACCTGACCCACGACGCCATCGAGGCCATCGGTGGCAAGCACCACCACGGCGCGGTCCACGAGGCGGGCAAGACCGAGCGGGAACACGACGAGCGACTGCGCGACGAGGGCGTCGACCGCATCTACAACGTCTACCTGCCCCAGGAGCACTTCGCGCTGTTCGAGAACCACCTCCGGAGCGAGGTCTTCCCGGCCCTCCAGGCGGAGTCCCAGGACGAGGGCGCGGTCTCCATCCAGCGGCTCACCGAGGAACTCGGGCGGGCAAACGCGGATGTCAACGACGCCGAGGACGTCGACGAACACCAGGGCGTCGCCGCGACGGCGTACGAACACGACGTCCCGATTCACTGCCCGGCGGTCCAGGACTCGGTGCTGGGCATCCAGGCGTGGATGCAGTCCCAGGTCACCGACTTCACGCTCGACGCACTGGCGGACATGACGCCGCTGTCCGATATCGCGGCCGAGGCCGAGCAGACGGGCGCGTTCGTCGTCGGCGGCGGCGTCCCGAAGAACTACG
Source organism: Halomicrobium sp. HArcel3 (assembly GCF_058933135.1). Taxonomy (NCBI): domain Archaea; kingdom Methanobacteriati; phylum Methanobacteriota; class Halobacteria; order Halobacteriales; family Haloarculaceae; genus Halomicrobium; species Halomicrobium sp. HArcel3. Next base: position 362,927 of record NZ_JBZYDN010000003.1, read on the forward strand.
TCCTCCAGACGATGCTCGTCTCCCCGGACGCCTACGACTACGCCGTCCAGTTGACGATGGACACGCCCCAGACTGGCGGGCTCTCCGGTGCGACGCTGGAAGAGGCCCGGTCGTGGGGGAAACTGGAGAAGGCAGCCCGCAACGCATCCGTCTACGCCGACGCGACCATCACGCTGCCGCTTGTCGTCGCGGCAGCGAGAGAGAGGGTCGGCGCCGAGTGAGCGGGCCTGAGCACAGCGAAGGGCCGCGGTCGACGAACGGCCGACGAATCCGCGAGCGGGGAACAACCTGACCCGTGAGCGAGTCGAATCGCAGGGATAGATCAGCGGTTGCTGATAGTCCGTCCTCAGAGCATGCCGCGGTCGTCGCTGCCGTCTCCCAGTTTTTCCCGGAGCACGTCGACCGCGCCGTAACGAACGGCCAGCGAACCGGCGACCAGAACGACGCCGGCCACCGAGAGCACGATAGCGACGTCACCGACCGTCCCGATAACGCGCTCGGCGATGCCGACCAGCACGTCCATCGCCTGCTGCTGTTCGGCGGGGGCGTCGGTGGCCATCGACTGGAGCCGTGACCGGGCGAGTTCGACGCCGACGACCGTCGGCACGCCGGCGGCCAGCAAGCTGAGGCCGGTGTCCGAGGCGACGGCGGCGACGGAGCGCCGGAGGGCGTAGAGCAGGCCGACGAGTGAGAGCCCGACGACGGGGAGGACGAACGCGAGTCGGTCGAGCCACTGGACGCCGGTGCGGGCCTGTTCGAAGCCCTGCTCGCCCGCGCCGCTCACGTTCTCGGTCAGGTCCACGCGGTCGGGCATCTCGGCGGCCAGCCGCGAATCGGCTTCCGCGGCCGCGACGCCGGCGAGTTCGGCCCGGTCTTCCGACAGGTTCGATTGGAAGGACTGGTAGGACTCGTTCGTCGTGAGGCCGTGGACGACGCTGTTCTGGATCGACGCGGTGGCGGCCTCTAGCTCCGTCTCGGCCTCGGCGGGGTCGGTCGTCCCCTGCTCGCGGACGATGACGATCTGGTCCTCGACGGCGTCGTCGATGTCGTCGCCGCGCTCGCGCTCGATGTAGTCCCGGAGCGCGACACGGATTTCGGGTTCCCGCTCGGCGACCATCCGTTCTTTCTCTGCCTCGGTGTAGTCGCGGGGGTCGTAGTCCTCGACGACGAGGCCGAGCAGTTCGTCGTTGCTCGCCCGCTCGAAGCCCCGGTCGACCGCCTCGTCGAGGACGCGCTCGCGGACCGTTTCCCTGAACTCGGCCTTCGTGGCCTCGTAACTGCTCTCGTTGGCGGTCAGGCGCTCCAGCGTCGAGGCGTTGATGGGGCCGTCGAGTTCGGCGTCGCTCTGGCGGAGAAGGTCCGCGAGCGAGGCGTTCCGGAGTTCGCGCTCGACGCCCGCCGAGAGGTTCTCCCGGATCGGCCCGGTCGCGACGGAGAGGTTCAGGTCCTCTCGTTCGCCGTGGAGATAGGCGTAGGCCCGGTCGACGTTGGCGTCGGTCTGGGCGGCGACGTACTCTTCCGAGACGGCGTCGGCCAGCAGTTCGCTGGTGTTGACGGGCCCGGTCGCACTGGCCGGCGCGGCGCCCAGGGCCGCGTCCTCGACGGCGGTCTCGACGAAGGCGTAGCCACCCTCTTCCTCCATGCTGGTCGTGACGAACGCTGGGTCCAGCACGGTGAGGTGGGCCGCGGCGACGACGTTGGCCGTCACCAGCGTGGTGGTGAGCAGGAGCGCGACGAGGACGACGGCGAGTCTGCGCGCCAGGCTCACGACGACACCTCGCCGGGCCGGGGCTGTCGGACGCGCGATCTGTCGGTCGGTGAAGTGCTCAGAGTCACAGACGGCATACGGATTTGCTATCACTCACGTACCGGCCGACTTAGCCTTGACGCCCAACTATCAGCGGAGAGAACGGTGCGTCGGCCGCGGGACTGCCGCCAGCGCGGGGCGTCTGGCGTGCGTGTGTCACTCTCAGGCGCTCCCGGTCGCTTTGACAGCGTTTAAGCCCGCGATCCCCCGAGAGGTGCCAATGAGTTTCGACATCGGACTCGTCGGCAAGCCCTCTGTCGGCAAGTCCACGCTGTTCAACGCCGCCACGATGAACGACGTCCCGGAGGGGGCCTATCCCTTCACGACCATCGACCCGAGCGTCGGCGAGGCGTACGTCCGCGTCGACTGCGCCGCCCCGGAGTTCGACCACGAGTGCACGCCCAACACGGGCTACTGCGACGAGGGGGTCCGGTTCGTCCCGGTCCGCCTCGTCGACGTCGCCGGCCTGGTCCCCGGCGCCCACGAGGGGCGCGGCCTGGGTAACCAGTTCCTCACTGACCTGAACGAGGCCGACGTGCTCGTCCACGTCGTCGACTTCTCCGGCACGACGGACATCGAGGGCGAGGCCACCGAGGGCCACGACCCGCGCGAGGACGTCGACTTCCTGGAGAACGAACTCGACATGTGGTACCTCGACGTCCTGGAGAAGGGGATCGAGCGCTACCGCTCGGGGTACGAGGGCGAGGAGAAGGCCATCGAGGAAGACCTCGCGACGCAGATGAGCGCCTTCCGGACGAACGAAGACGAGATCAAGCAGGTCATCCTCTCGCTCGACCTGGCACTCGACCCCGACGAGTGGGACGACGAGGACAAGGAAGCGCTCGCCCGGGAGATCCGCAAGCGCACCAAGCCGATGGTCGTCGCGGCCAACAAGATGGACACCCCGGAAGCGAAGGCGAACTACCAGGAGATCACCAGCGACCCGGAGTACGACCACCTCTCCATCGTCCCGGTGAGCGCCCACGCGGAGAAGGCGCTCAAGAACGGCGACGAGCAGGGCGTCCTCGACTACCGGCCGGGGGACGACGACTTCGAGGTGACGGCCGATATCCCCGAGGAGAAGGCCGCCGGCCTCGAACAGGTCCGCGAGTTCGTCGACGAGTTCGACGGCACCGGCGTCCAGGAAGTCATCGAGACGGCGCTGTTCGACGAACTCGACGCCATCGCCGTCTTCCCCGGCGCGCGAAAACCGAAAGACGACGGTACCTTCCTCCAGGACTGCTTCGTCCTCGAGGGCGGGTCGACCGCAGAGGACTTCGCGTACTTCCTCCACACCGACATCGGCGACGGGTTCCTCCACGCCCACGACGTCCGGTCGCGGCGGCAGGTGGCCGCCGACGCGGTGCTCGACCACCGCGACGTGGTCGAGATCACGACGACGAACTGATAGTGGTGGTTGTAAGCACGTACCGGCGTTCGACGTGGCCAATGCCGGCGAACGCCGGTACAAAGTTACAACCACCACTATGACCCAGCCCGTGACAGGCCCTGATCCGGCCGAAACACCAATTTCGAAACGTTCGAAAACCGGCCGTAGACCGCTTCTACATACGATTAACTCGATTCCGAGTCCGCAGAGATTTATGGGGTCCGAGCGACAAGGTATCGGTGATGCCGCAGATATCGGTGTCCGACAGCCTGTACCGACAGATCGAAGACGCGACCGACGGCCAGGACACGGAGGAAGCGATGTGGCAGATGCTCCACCTCTTCCAGCGCGGTAACAACCCCTCGGAGTGAGCGCCGCTCCGCGGTGACGTCGTCGCCCCTGCGTTCCCGTCGAGTCCCTTTCTCGCGTCGTCGCGACCCCCGATACTGAGACGTATCGCGCGCCGCCGCATCGACCGAGCGTCCGCTCGACCGACGGTCCAGTCGCACAAGTGACCCCGGTATTTTTGTCCGCTCGACCGAATCGGGCCGCCATGGGAGTCGCCGTGTTGGGTGCGATCAGTCTCGTCCTCGTCGCGGCGCCGGTCGTCGCCCTCTACTGGCTGCTCGACCGGCGGTACAACGGCAGGAAGACAGCCGCCCCCTACCGGGCGTTTCGTGCCTGCTACGCCGTCGGTGGGGCGACTCTCGTCGCAGCCACGGTCGCCGTCCCCCTCTCGATCCGCGGCGCTCTCGGGACCGGGCCGTCCCTCTTCGCGCCACTGCTCCACGTCGTCGACTGGCTTCTCCTCTTCGGGCTGGGATTCCTTGTCGTCGTCCTCGTCGCCTACGGGGTCGCCGCACGGCGGTCCTGACCGACCGCGAGTTTAAATCCGATGGCGACGAATCCGTTCGTAGCCCATGTCGTCGGAGCCGTCCTTTGCCATCCCGGCCCATCCGGAACGCCACTTCCCCAGGCGCGGGGCGCTCGAGTACGAGGGCGAGACCGTCTTCCGCCTGACGCCGGAGAGTGACCTCACCGGGCCCGACCTGGAGTCGCTCGTCGAGACGGTCCTCGCCGACGGCCCCTACCGGGCGGGCGACTTCTTGGAGTTGCCGATGGCGCTGTGGCTCGTCCGTGACGACGAGACGGCCGACGTGTTCCGCGTCTCTATTCGCGATGGCTCTGTCCGGTTGCACGTGCTCCCGGCGACGGAGTCGGCCGGCCTGCGCCGGTTCTACGACCGACTGGCCGCCAGCACCGACTGCGACTGGCGCGTCCGCTGTCGGACTGACCTGGCCTGAGAGACGGCCAGCCCCCTCTCTCCGCCCGGCAGTTTATCAGTAAAGACGGGACCAGCGGTGCGTATGCCCTGAGAAAGCACCGCGAAGCGGTCCGCGGGTGTGCGACGACCCGCTTCGCGTCCGCCGGAAGACTCACTTCGTTCGTCTTCCGAGCCCTGTGTCGTTTCACTCCACAGGACGCAGTCAGTCGCCTGTTCGCTATCGATCCGGCTAGCCGCTACTCGCGTTCCCCATCGCCAGATCCGTCCGCCGCCCTGGGCGCCGACGTCGGGGTCCGAACCTCTCGCTCGACGACGGACCGGTTTGGGAGGTCCGGGTCCGGTTCGCGACCCAGCGTGAGGAGCCGTTCGGTGAGGGTGAGTTCCTCGGCGCCGGGGCTCGGCTTGGCGATCTCCTCGTACTCGACGGCCACGCCCTCCGGTTCGGCCGCGATACGGACGGCACAGAGCTGGTAGGACGGGTAGAAGACCGGCGGGAGGACGCCGATGATGCCGTCGCGGCGGTGGAGTCGCTTCAGCCACGTCCCGGTGTTGACCAGCAGGCGTCCGTCGACGGTCTGGACGTTCGGTCGGTGGGTGTGCCCGTAACAGTACACGGCGGTCTCCGGGCGCTCGTCGGCGATGTCGCGGACCCGCTCCGCGTAGGGTGCCTCGGCGTCGACGGTCAGCGCCGTCTCGAAGACGCCGAAGCGCTGGATGGTCTTGCGGGCGTCCCGCCGGATGAGATACAGGGGGATGCCGACGAGCACCAGCAGCCCCGCGACGGCCACGTTGACCGAGAGCAGGAACCAGAGGGCGGTGCCGGCCATCCCGAACTGGCCGAGGAACGCCTCGGCCTGGTCGACCGGCATCGACCAGACGCCAGCCAGGTCGAGTCCCGCCAGCACCGCCAGCAACGCGCTGATATTGAACAGGAGCAGGAACGGCACCAGCGCGTACCGCAGGAACGGGTTCATCTCGCGGTAGAAGTACTTCGAGAGCAGCCAGGCGGGCATCCGCTCGGTCGGCGTGACGGCCTGGACGTCCTTCAGCCAGTTGTACCGGCCGCGGTCGGAGAGCTGGCCGGCCCTGCTCGTCACCAGCGTGTTGTAGTAGTACCCCAGCGGTGTCGCGTGGGGACTGCCCCAGTCTTCGATCTCGTTGTTGGGGTCCTGCTGGTGGCCGTGTTCGAAGTGGATGACCTGGTCACCGACGGGCCGGGTCATCGACTGGGCCTGCACGAGGTCCACGTTGTACGCGGCGAACCGCTCGACGTACTCGTCGTAGGCGGCCAGTTCGTGGTCGTGGTTGCCAGGGAGCAACGTGATGGGGATCGACTCGCCGGTGGCGCGGAGCTGGTCGAACAGCTCGGGGTACCGGTCGACGAGGACGTCGAACTTCGCCGGGCCGTCGATGGCGGTGAACTCCCAGAGCCCGAACGCGTCGCCGTTGACGATCAGTTCGGCGTTCTCGTCGGTCGTCTCGAGACGCTCCAGCAACTCCAGCAACTCCTCGAGGAACTCGACGTGTTCGAGTTGCTCGTCGCCGCCGATGTGCAGGTCGCTGATGACGTAGTACACCGGCTCCTCGCCGTCGCCGCCGTCGGCCATTGCGTCCGAAGTCTGGGCCATTCGTGAAAGCTGTTGGTCCCAACTGTTTGGGGCCGTATACGGATCGGTCGGCGTTCGCGCGGATAGATGTGACGGCACGACGCCGACGTCTCGGCGGCGATCCAGCCAAAGCGTCTCGACCCGGCGGCGCTTCCCGCTCCAAAACGGTCTTGACGCCGCTCCCCTACTTTCCCACCATGACCGTCTCTCGTGAGATCGAACTGGAAGGCCACATCATCGACTCGGGGATGATGCAGGCCGCCTTCGGTATCGTCATGGACATGGGCGGCTCCTTCTCCGTCGAGGAGTTCGACATCGGCCGCCACAAGACCGAGTCCTCCTACGCGCGACTCCTCGTCGAGGCCGACGACGAGGAACAGCTCCAGTCCATCGTCCACGAACTCCATCAGAACGGCGCGAACCCGGCCGATCCCAAGGACGCCAAACTGACGCCCGCACCGGGCGACCAGATCGTCCCGACCGGCTTCTACTCGACGACGAACCACCCGACGTTCATCCGCTACGAGGGCGAATGGGTCGAAGTCGAGAAGGTGGAGATGGACTGCGCCGTCGTCGTGGAAGATGGGGAGAATCCCACCGCGTACACCAAGGTCCTCAACGCCGTCGAGGAGGGCGACCTGATCGTCACCGGCGAGACCGGCATCAAGGTCGAACCGCCCGAGCGCCCCCGCGACAAGGAGGGCGCCTTCGGCTTCATGCAGGGCGGCGTCTCTTCGGAGCGCCCGTCGGTCTCGACCATCCACCAGATCGCCGACGCTATCGAGGAGACCAAACAGGAGGGCGGCAAGGTCCTGGCCGTCTGCGGCCCGGCGCTCGTCCACTCCGGCGCGCGCGAGGACCTGGCCCGTCTCGTCGACGAGGGCTTCGTCGACATGCTCTCCGCGGGCAACGGCTTCGCCGTCCACGACCTCGAACGCGACCTCTACGGCACCTCGCTCGGGATGGACACCGAGAGCCTCGACCACCCTCGCAAGGGCCACAAACACCACATCTACACCATCTCGGAGATCATCCGCGCCGGCGGCATCGAACCCGCCGTCGACGACGGCCTCATCGAGTCCGGCGTGATGTACGAGTGCGTCACCAACGACGTTCCCTTCGTGCTGGCCGGGTCCATCCGCGACGACGGCCCGCTCCCGGACACCATCACCGACGCCGTCGAGGCCCAGGACGCCATCCGCGAACAGGCTCACGAGGCCGACATGGTGCTCATGCTGTCGACGCTGCTGCACTCTGTCGCCGTGGGGAACTGTCTCCCCTCGACGACCCGCGTCGTCTGCGTCGACATCAATCCGGCGACGGTGACCCAGCTGCTGGACCGCGGGAGCGCCCAGGCCGTTGGGATGGTCACCGACATCGGGACGTTCGTGCCGATTCTGGCAGAGAGTCTGCTGGTCGAGGACTAGTTTCCGAGTGGGCTGCTGATTCAGGTCGTTGCGGTGGTCGGCGTGATTCGCCGTCCAGTACTGATGTGTAGTGAGTGGCTGATTCTTGATTGAGTCAGTGAAACGAACACTGACAGCAAGAACCAGAAAGCCCTCACGGCTCTCGACCGCTCCGGGGCTCGCTGCGCTCCAGTGGGTGCTTGTTCCGGAAGACTCGCTTCGCTCGTCTTCCGACGTTCGCCTCGTTTCACTCGGCTCACCTTCACCCGGGAGGGTCGAGAACCACTCGCCCTTTCATAGTGGTAGATGTAAGCCCTTACCGGCGTTCGACGGCACCGGCCACGTCGAACGCCGGTAAAAAGTTACAACTACCACTATCAGTCCACCAGGGTCAGCACAGCACCGCAGCCCTGCCCTCCCCCTGGTCGGCCGACGAGACGGCCTCCCGGCCGACCGCCGGGCGGTTGCGGGGCGGTCAGGACGCGTGATTCGCGGCGGACGCCGCGAATTCGGGGAGGAGTGGGAGTCACTCGCGAGCGCCTCCGTGCGCGAGCGGTGCTGATTCCTGGTGTCCTGGCGAGCGAAGCGAGCCAGGGCTCAGGAGAGCTTGCTCTCCTGGTGGACTGAAAGGGCGAGGTGCGGTCGACTCGTGCGAACCCGCAAGCACGCGAGGAACGAGCGCGCACAGCGGGTTCGCACGAGTCGAGCGCGCCGAGGGCTTTCGGGTTGTTGTCCTCGATTACGCTGACAACTCGAATTCCCCAAATAGCTCACTACACACACTCTATTGACTATCCGTGTCAGAACCAGAATTGCGCACGCGGAACCGGTATCCGGAACTCACATCGTTCCTGGCAGATACAAGCCGGTCCGGTATGCACGTCGCGACCTAACCCCGAAGCGACTCATGGCGAACCTGACAGGGAACTCGATGAAGAAGCTGAGCATCGCGACGACGGTTCTCGACGCGGCGATGGCGTTCCGGCGGGGCAACACCCGTCGCGGAGCGACGCTGCTCGGTGCGGCGGCGCTGTCGACGAAGGCACCGGGTCTGGGGACCGTCGCCTCCGTCGCGGTCCGGGTGTACGAGCGACTCCGGTGAACGGGCGGTCCGAGAATGCAGTTCGAACGTCCTTTCTTCAGACGCCCTCGACGCCGGAGCGGTACTCCGTGACGTGCTCGTGGGCGTCGGCTATCGTCTCGGCGTCGTCGTCGCCGGCGGTCCCCTCCAGGTCGTTGAGCGCGTTCTCGATGCGGGCGAGGCGGCCGTGGTCCGGGCCGCGCTCGGCCTCTGCGAGGTTCGATAGCTGGTCCGAGAGACTCGCCAGGCGTTCGGCGTCGTCCTCGTCGTCGGTGCTGTCGGCGGCCGATGCGAGCAGGTCGCTCGCTGTCGCGAGTTCGTCGCGCGTCATGTGCCCGGCTACACACGATCGTCGCAAAACAGTTCGGGTATCGGCTGTGGGTCGCGGGCGGTGTCGGCAGGGGTGCGGTTCGTGCGGCTCAGAACCCGAACGCGCGCCTGTACTGGACCGGCCCTTCTATCTCGTCGGTCGCGTCGAGCTGCTCGGCGGCGTGCAGCGCAAAGTAGGGGTCGCGCAGGTGTTCTCGACCCACGATGGCCAGGTCCGCGCGGCCGTTGGCAACGACGGCCTCGGCCTGTTCCGGCGTCGTGATGCCGCCGACGGCGCCGACGGCGATATCGGACTCGCTCTCCTCGCGGGCCCGTTCGGCGAGTCGGAGCTGGTAGTTCGGACCGGCGTACTCGGGGAACGAGTCGGGGACGATGCCGCCGCTGCTCACGTCGATCAGGTCGGCGCCCACGTCGTGTAGTCGGTCGGCGAGGCGGACCGACTGGTCGACGGTCCAGGAGTCGCGCTCGTCGAGCCAGTCGGTCGCGGAGATGCGGACGAAGACGGGCTTCTCGTCGGGCCAGACCTCACGGACGGCGGCGGTGACTTCCCGAGCGAGGCGGGAACGTCCCTCGAAGTCGCCCCCGTAGTCGTCCTCTCGGTGGTTGGTCACGGGCGAGAGGAACTCGTGGAGGAGGTAGCCGTGGGCGGCGTGCACTTCGGCTACTTCGAAGCCGGCGTCGAGGGCCCGCTCGGCCGCGGCGCGGAAGGAGTCGACGACCGATTCGACGTCCTCCTGGTCCATCGCTCGCGTGGCTGGCGGTTCGTCCTCGTAGGGCCAGGGGTTCCCGCTCGGTGACAGGACGTCCCAGCCGCCCTCGTCGGGGTCGACCGGTTCGCTGTCCTCCCACGGGCGGGTCTTCGACGCCTTCCGGCCGGCGTGGGCCAGCTGGATGGCCGGGACGCTCCCCTGCTCACGGATGAAGTCGGTCGTGTCCGCCAGTGCGCCGGCGTGGTCGTCGCTCCAGATGCCCAGGTCCTCCGGCGTGATGCGACCACGCGGTTCGACTGCCGTCGCCTCGCTCATCACGAGCCCGGCGCCGCCGACGGCGCGGGACCCGAGGTGAGTCCGGTGCCAGTCCGTTGCGAGGCCGTCCCGATCTTCGCAGGAGTACTGGCACATCGGGGAGACCATCACGCGGTTCGGGATCGTCGTCTCGCGCAGTTCCAGCGGCGAGAAGAGTGCTGTCATCGGTTGCCGTTGACGATACCGGGGGAAGTCCCTGACGGCCCGTACGGTATTCGCCGGTGGTTCATAGTGGTGGTTGTAAGCCCGTACCGGGTTCGACGTGGCCGGTACCGTCGAACGCCGACGGACTTGCGCTGCTCGTCCGTCGAGCCCACGCTCACTCCGTTCGCGTGGACGCCCGTAAAAAGTTACAACCACCACTATCAGACGAGCCCCGACGGCGTCGAATTTCCACTGAACCGTGCGTCTTCGGGGCGCCCAACACCCGACCGACACTCTTATTAAATGCGGCAACAGAGTTATTAACGAATGGGTAGTATGCAGTGGTTCGATACTAACGACTCGTCCGGGCGCGTCTCCACGCTCGGGGTCGTCGGCACCGTCCTGCTCGTCGCGCTCTCGGCGTTCGCGGTCAGCGGTGGGGCCGAGAAAGTACTGGTCATCGGATGGGTCGCCTTCGTCGCGATGGTACTCGGTGCGTGGCTCGGCGCCCGCGCGAACGAGACCAATCCATACCGGCTCGTCTGGGGTTACGGACTCGCGAGCGGTGCGATGATCACCAGCGCGGCGATGTTCCTGGTCCCGCAGGCCATCGGCATCGGGACGGCCGCGGGCGCACCGCAGCTCGGCGGTATCGGCATCGCCGCGGGCGTCGCCGTCGGCTACAGCTCCCACACGATCGGCCACCGACTCACGCACCTCGACGTCTCCTTCGACGTCTCGACGGCGGAAATCGCCGCCCACGCCCTCTCGGCGGGGCTCATCATCGGCCTGGTCTACGGTTCGATGCCGACACTCGGCCTGTTGCTCGGCCTCGCTATCGTCTCGCACAAGGGCCCCGCGGGCTACGCCGCCGCCCGTCGACTCTCCCGCCGCGGCAAGTCCGCGACGGCGCTGCTGTTGCCCGCCGCCGGCGTCGGCATCACGGCGATTCCGACGGCCGTCCTCCCCATGCCCGAGGCACCGGCCATCAACGCCGTCGTCTTCGGCTTCGCCGCCGGCATCTTCCTCCACGTCGCGATGGACTTCCTCCCCAACTGCGAGGCCGGCAGCGAGATCGACGAGGTCTGCTCGCTCCACGAGCACTCCCACGACCTGCTCGACGAGTTGCGGACCCACGCCGTGGGCTCGACCGCGCTGGGCGCTCTCGTCGTGATCGTGGCCTGGGTCCTGCTGTACTGACCCCGGTCGGACGGGGAGACGACACCGCCTGTTTCCGGACCGGTCAGCTCGTTCACCCGTCGAGTTCCACCTCGAGCGTGTCGCCCCCGTCGGCGTCGTCGAGGTGGTAGGTGACACTCGCCGACCCGTCGCCATCTTCGGTCACCGTGTACTCCATCCAGTCGTCGGCGACCGTCAGCGTCTCCGTCTCGCCGGCCCCGACCAGCCCCGTGACGCGCGCGACGGGCGTGTAGGCGATCATCGGGCCGACTCGATTGAGTGCGCCGAGGTAGCGCCCCTCGTGGTCGCTCTCGTTCGTCACTGCGATCTCGACCGTCCGTTCGGTCGCCCCATCTGTCGCGTCCTCCAGGGACAGCGACGCGTTCATCGTCGGTCGCGGCGCCGAAAGCTGTCCAACCAGGGACTCGTCGGCGTCCCACCCGCCGCCGGGCCACTGGAGTCGGGGCGCGTCGGCTGCTGGGTCGTCGGGCAACTCGAACAGGAGCAAGCCACGGTCGCGTCCTCCCTCGTACCACTGGTCCTCGCCCCAGTCCGTCCGATAGAACTCTTCGAGGACCGTCGGCCGCACCTCGCTCTCCCCGTCGGTCCACGCGAACGTGTCCCGGTCGAGTGGGCCGTCCTCGACGGCCACGTCGGCCACGACGTACCGCGTGTCCGTCTTCATCACGCCGATCGAATCGGGCGAGCTGGGGACGACGTACCCCCACTGGTGGACGACCGACGACACGGTCACGGACGCCGCGGCGTCCGTCTCCGTCGGCGATTCGGACGGCGTCCCGTCTCGGGGCGATTGCTCCGTCGGGAGGTCGCCTGTATCGTTCAGGGAGTCGATGCAACCGGCGAGCGCCGCGAGCGAACCGCCGACGCTCGCGAGGAGGGCGCGTCGTCGCATGGCAGTACTCGCCGGTGGGACCGGTAAATGTCTTCAGGTCGCTGAAAATTCGACTAGTTGTACCCCCGCCAGCGGTGGCCGCACTCCTTGCACTTGAAGAATCTCGTCGGTGGCTCGTCGGCCGAACCCGTTTGCTTGATCTCGTACCAGGCCTCGCCGTGGCCGCAGTCGTCGCAGGTGACGTCCTTGGCCGTCGGCTTCCCCTCGAAGTTGGCGCCCTCCTCCGTCTCGATGAGTTCGTCGCCGGACTGGGCCTCGGTGCTGACGAACGCGTCGGCCTTCTCCTGATCCTTGGCGACCTCCGCGCCGCAGGACTTGCAGACCATCACGTCGCCGTCCGCGTGCATCATCGATCCGCAGTCGTCGCAGAACTGCATTGATGAGAGGGATTAGTTCGTCGTCCCTGTTATACTCTCGGCTCTGGAGGCGAAGACGGTTAGCGCGCTGATTCAATTGCGTTCGCCACCAGGAAAGGAAAGCCCCCGGACGCTCGTCGGCTGCTACTCGCTGCGGTCCTCAGTTCACTCCGTTCACCTGCGGTCCTTGCTTCGTCTCGCTCGACGAGCGACCGGCCCCTTTCAGTCCCATCCGGTGGTTCATCCGATGGGCGGGAATGAAAGGGGCGGCCCGGTAGCCGAACCCCGACGAAGCAAGGACCGGAGTGACCGGAGGGAACGAGGACCACAGCGAGTCGCGGGAGGCTACCGGGCCGGGGATTTCGGGCTGTTGTTACTACTCTTGGGTGCGTCGATGATGCGCCTCATTGCTTTGACTCCCAGTCCTCATCCACTTCGTTCGAGTTCGTCGCGCTCGGCGACGACAGGGCAGTCCAGCAGGCGGACGGTGTCCATGTCGAGGAACTCGATGATCTCGGCGGTGTGGTGGCCACAGGAGACGTCCGGCGGCGGGGAGAAGTGCTCGCAGCCCTCGCAAAAGCGGTGTTTCGAGACGTCGCTGTAGCGGCCCTCGTCGGGCACCGACGGCTCGGCGTCGTCGCTGGCTTCGTCGTCGTCCTCCGCGGTGATCGACTCCCAGACCTGGTCCGGGTCGACGGCGCCCGCGTCGACGTGCTCGAACACGTTGCCGGCACCCTCGAACGCGCTCTCCGACGGGGTGGCGACGTTGGCGAAGGGGTCGCTCGTCTCCTCGAAGGTGTCCGCCGTGTCCTCGAAGGTGTCCGCCGTGTCCTCGAACGAGTCGTCGCCCGTCGCGGAACCGCCCTCGCCCGTAGTTTCGCCGCGGCGGTCTTCGCCCGGCGGCACCCAGGGGTCGTCGACGGGAGCGTCCGGAGTTCCGTCGTCCGCGGGGACGTCGTCGTCGAGTCGCTCGAAGGGGTCGCCGTCGCGGTCGGCGGGGTACCCCAGTCGGTCGAACGGGTCACCGGCATCGGCAGAATCCTCCCCCTCGGACGGGTCGTCGGTCATTCGTCGTGGCCCTCGCCGGCTTCGAGCTGTGCGGCCGGGACCAGTCGGGCCTTCTTGCGCAGGATGCCACCGGCCGGGCGGACGTCCGAGACGGTCGCCTGGCAGTGGGGGCACTCCGGCTCGTTCAGCAGCGCGACGTGGACGGCCTCGCCGCAGCGCTCGCACGTCGCGGTCGAGACGCCCTCCTGTGCCGCGGCGCGTCGGATGCGGTCGACGGCCTTCTCGTGGGCGTCCCGGCCGGCAGTCTCCTCCTTCAGGTCGCTAACGACCCAGGCGACGCGGTTGAGTTTCTCCGCCGCGTCGTCGACGCGGTCGGTCAGCTCACCGGCCGCGTCCGCCTGCGCCTCGATCCCGTCCTCGACGTCGTCGAGGCGGTCGTCGACGTCCTCGCGGAGTCTCGCCAGGTCGGTCGCGAGTTCGTTCACCCGGGCGTCGAGGGCGTCGACGGCCGCGAGTTCGTCGTGCGTGTGGGCCTTCGGCGCCTTCGCGTCGGTCTCCTGCTTGACCTGAACGACGCGCTCGCGCACGTCGTCGATTTTCGCCTGGAACTCCGCGTCCAGGTCGTCGAGTCGCTCGTCGAGTCGGTCGTCAAGCCGGTCGTCGAGTGCGGCCTCGACGTGGGATTCGACCACGTCGTCGAGCCGGGACTCGACCTGTTGCTCGACGGCCTCGGCGACGGCGCTCTCCACGTCGACGAAGTCGTCTGCGTCCAGATCCAGCAACTCCGTCGCGTCGAGGTCGCCGTCGAGCGTCGCGGCGGCGTGGTAGGAAGCGAGGATCTGGGCCACGAGCTGGTCGCGGTCCAGCCCGAGCCTCGCGGCCTGCTCGTCGAGCCACTCGTCGAGTTCGTCGGGAACGTCGACGCCGACGACGGGGTCCTCTCGCGACTCGCTCGCCATTACAAGCTGGATTCGGCAGCTACTAGGTAAGGGTTTGGGGCCGATTTCAACTCACGATATCCCCGTCGTCCGATCTGCTCTCCCGTCACCTGATCTTCCGCCTCGTCACCTGACCGACTTCCCCGTCACCTGATCTTCCGGACGTCGCTGATGTCGAAGCCGGCGTCGCCGATGTCGGTCTCGAACCTGACGATGTCCTCGTCCTCGATCTGTGAGAGCACCCCGCGGAACTGCTTGACGACGAGCGTGCGGGCCCGCGTCGACCCGCCGGACTCCCACTCGAAGTGCATCGTCCCGTCGACGGCCTCCGAGAGCTGGCCGAACTCGGTCGGCGATAGCGTCTCGTGGTTGAGGTGGAGGAGGATGAGCCCGTCCCACTCGTGGGCAGCCTTCTGGAGGCCCTTGACGAGGAAGTTGATGTCCGCCCAGTCGACCTCCTCCGTGCGGGTGGCGATGAGGTCCGACAGCGAGTCGATGACGACGAGGTTGCCCGGCGCGACCTCGCTGAGTGTCGACCCGAGCGCACCGAGCAGGTCCTCCCGGTCGCTCCGCTGGCGGAGGTCGGTTATCGTCCGGGTCTTCTCGGCGTACCACTCACGCGGGACGGGGCTGACGTGGAAGTACCGCTCGGACATGTCGTGAAACTCGACGAGGTCGAGGCCGTGGTCGACGACGTCGTCGTCCATCGCCAGCCCCATCTCGTCGGCGAGTGCCGCTTTGCTGTCGGTGAAGGAGATGTAGTGGACCTCTCCGGGCTGGATCGCCTCTGCGCCCGGTTCGCCGTAGTAGAGGTCGTACAGGTCGTCGCCGACGGTGCCGAGTCCGTTGAGCAGCGCGCTCGTGTGGATGAACTCCCGGGACCCGGCGCCCGCCTCGCCGGCGAGCAAGACGACGCTCCCCGTCGGTGCCCCGCCGTTGACGATGGTGTCGAGCTGGCGAACACCGAAGGGGATCCGGTCCATGGTGTCCGGTGACCGCTCGCTCCGCTTAACGATTTGCCTGCAGCAATCGTCTGTGATAACAGCGACTACCCCAGCGTGGGGCCGTCCCGTCCCGTGGCGCCGTCGTTGCGTGGCGTCGCGGTGAGCACGTCGCCGTCGACGCCCAGGTCCGAGAGCGCCATCTCGGCGGCCGTCTCGGCGGCGTCGACGTCGCCCCTGGTCGTCAGCCCCCAGACCGCCGGCCCCCAGGAGGACTGGCCCGCGCCGGCGACGGCGGGGCTCTGGGACAGCCGCTCGACGATTCGCCCGGCCGGGGGTCGGTAGACGCCGCCCTGTTCGTCCGCGTACCAGGCGCCGTTGAGCCGGCCGAGGCGGGCCGCCGCTCGCCCGAACCGGCGGTGGTCGCCCTCCGCGGCGGCGGGCAGCAGTTCTCGCGTGAGTACCGCCGCGACGTCGTCGGCGATGCCCGGGTCCGCGCGTTCGACGGACTGGCGCATCCGGCGGTCCTCGTCGGCCCCGCTCGCGCCCGACGCGGCGTCCGGGACGACGAGGACGAACCGCCAGTCGCCGGGGACGTCGTGGCGGGCGATGACCGGGGGGACGGTCCAGGCGCCGTTCTCCGGCGGTCGGGAGGTAAAGCGCTCGGTCGGGTGGCCGCCGTCGACGACGAAGCCGCCGGATTCGAAGGTGGCGACGCCGACGCCGCTGCGCCCGCCACGGCCCAGGTCCGGTGCCAGCTCGCGCGGGTCGACATCGACGTCGTACGCACGCGCGACGGCCACGAGGGATGCGAGTGCGAGCTGCGTTCCGCTCCCGAAGCCGACGTGGCGCGGGAAGCGCTTCGTCACAGTGATCTCGGCCCCCTCGACGTCCAGCGTCGCGGCGACGCGCCGGACGTACGACTCCGCGGCCGGGTCGTCACAGCGAACCTCGTCGGCGGGACGCGCGCTCACTTCGAGCTCGGGACCATCCAGTGCGACCCCGACACCGCCGTAGAGACGCTCGTTGGCGAGCGCGAGGTTCTGGAACCCGAAGTGCAACCGCGCCGCCGTCGTGACCGTGGCCATGGCCTGGGTTCGGTCGGGGGTGAAATGAAGGTAGGGCACTCGTCGGCGGTGGCCGCCGTGTGGCACTCGAACACAGTGGGCACTGTGCAGACACTCGTCCGCGCTGGTCGCCGTGCGTCGCACTCGTGGGGCCGCGTTCCATTTAAGCCGCTCTGTCCCGGCTAGTGGACTGTGGCCAGAGAAACCGTCAGGAACGTCGCGCTCGCGGTCTGCGGCGTGCTCGCGGTGACGCTCACCGCGGCGACGCTGCCGTCGGCATTCCGGCCGGAGCGGTCCGGCTCGGGCGGGTCTGGCAGTGTCGGGACGGGGGACGGCGCCGGGCAGCCGTCGTCACCGTTTTCGGTCGGCTCGACCGAGACCGTCGAGATACCGTTCCTGACCGAAATCGCGACGCTCCTCGTCACTGTCGTCGTTCTCGTCGCGCTCTGGTACCTCTTCGTCAACCGGCGACGGGCGTTCCGGGTCGCGGTCGGGCTGCTCGCACTCGGCGCCGTCGGGGGCCTGCTGGCCCGGTTCTTCTCGGCGAACCCGGAGCGCATTCCCTCTCCGTCCGTGGCGCCGCTGGTCGACAACGCCACCGCTGGCGGCGCCGCTGGTGAGTCGGTGGCCGACCCGTCGCTCCTGTCGCTCGTGGTCGTGTTCACCCTGACGCTGGTCTGTCTCGCCGCGGTGGTCACGGTCCGGCAGCGATCTGCCGAAACGCCGACGGCTTCGTCCGACGACGACCGGTCGACGGCGGCCGCCGCAGTAGGCCGGGCCGCCGGCCGGGCGGCCGAGCGCATCGAGACCGGCGACGACCTCGACAACGAGGTGTACCGGGCCTGGCGCGAGATGACGTCGCCCCTCGACGTCTCCCGCCCGGAGTCGACTACGGCGGGCGAGTTCGAGGCGGCGGCCGTCGACGCCGGGATGGACCCCGGAGACGTCCGCGAACTGACCGACCTCTTCGAGGGGGTCCGGTACGGCGGACGCGACCCCGAGCCGGCGGACGAGGAGCGAGCGGTCGCGCTGCTCCGTCGCATCGAGGACCAGTACGCGGAGGCCGAGCCGTGAACCGGTCCGGACTGCTGGCCGTCGCGGGCATGCTCGCGTTCGGCCTGGGCCTCGCGACGCTGGCGGTCCCCGGACTGGTCGCGCTCGGGGCCGAAGGCGCCGTCCTCGTCGTGGTCGGACTGCTGGCGCTCGTCCAGATCGTGCGCGTCGGACGTGCTCGCTACCGGGGACAGATCCGACGGGCGGGAACCGCCGACGCCGAATTATCGGCGGACGTCGAGTCCCCGGGTGCGAACCTGGGCGCGGTGCTCGACGAGTTCGATCCGGACGGCTACCGCTACGCCCAGGGCGGTCGCCGGCGGTCCCAGCTGCGACGGGTCGCGGTCGAGGCGCTGACGCGGTCAGACGACTGTTCGGAAACCGAAGCCCGGGAACGAATCGCGACCGGAATATGGACCGACGACCCGGTCGCCGCCGCCTTCCTCGCGGAGGACGACGGAGACACCGTTCCGCTCTGGTCCCGGCTCCGGTCCCGGCTCACCACCGAGTCCGCCTATCAGCGGCGGATTCGGCGGACGACCGACGCTATCGCGGCCGTCACCGGCTTACCGCCCGGGCCAGCGACGGCGGACAGCGCAGCCGGGTTCCGCTCGCGGTCGCGTCTGGCGAGCATCGGGAAGCGTCTCACGGGCGACGTGGAGACAGGGGAGCCGCCATCGACGTGGGACGACACCGACCAGTCCAGGCGTCGGTCGACAGGGCACTGGCGCGGGGTCAGCGCCGTCGCGCTCGTCGGCATCACCGTCGGCGTCCTGGCGGAGCAGGCGACGGCGCTCCTCGTCGGCGTCGTCGGGATCAGCTACGCGGCCTACGCGCGTTCGACCACGGCGCCCTCGCCGACGCTCTCCGTCGAGCGAACGCTCTCGCCCGAGACGCCGTCGCCCGGCGAGTCGGTCACAGTGACCGTCTCGGTGACCAACGACGGCGACCGGACGCTTCCGGACCTCCGACTCGTCGACGGCGTCCCGCCGGCGCTGTCGGTGGTCGACGGTTCGCCCCGGCTGGGGACGGCCCTCCGCGCCGGCGAGACGGTGTCGTACGAGTACGCCGTCGAGGCCAGGAGGGGGAGTCACGCGTTCGACCCGGTCCACGTGGTCGCTCGGAACCTCGCGGGGACCGCCGAACGCGAGCGGACGGTGTCGCCCGCCGAGGCGACGCCTATCCAGTGCGTTCCGCCGCTCGAACCGGTCGAGACGGCCGTCCCGGTCCGCAGGCAGCCGACGGGGCTCACCGGCCGGGCCAAGACTGACATCGGCGGCGAGGGGGCGGAGTTCTTCGCGACGCGGCCGTACCGACCGGGCGACCCGTTGCACCGAATCGACTGGAACCGGCGGGCGAAGAGCGGCGACCTCGCGACGCTCGAACTCCGCGAGGAGCGGTCCGTGACCGTCGTCCTCGTCGTCGACGCGTCGGACGGCGCCGCCGTCGGTCCGGAGCCCCGGGAAGCGACCGCGATCGACCGGTCCGTCGATGGCGCGCGACAGGCGTTCACCGCGCTGCTCGACGACGGGAACCGCGTCGGCGTCGCGGCGCTCGCCGACGGCGACTGCTGGATCCCCCCGGGCGCTGGCGAGGTTCATCGAACCCGCGTGCGCGAACTGCTGGCAACCGATCCCGCGTTCGCACCTGGGCGACGGCCGCCGTCACCGTCGTTCTACGCCTGGTTCTCACGCCTGCGGCGTCGGCTGCCGGGCGATGCGCAGGTCGTCCTGTTCTCGCCGCTCTGTTCGGACGACGCCGTCCTGGCGGCGACGCGGCTCGAAGCGCACGGCTACCCGGTGACGGTCGTGAGCCCGGACCCGACCAGTCGGCAGACCACGGGGAACCGCCTCGCCGCGGTCGTCCGGCGGTTCCGGATGGCCGACCTGCGGTCGGGCGGCGTGCCAGTCGTCGACTGGGGCTGGGACGACCCGCTCGCGGTGGCGCTGGCTCGGTCGACCCGGCGGTGGTCGCGATGACGGGCGTCGATCGGGGGCCGACGCGGTCGAGTAGCGTCGTCGCCGTCGCCGCCGCGATCGTCGCCTTCCTCCTGAGCGGACCGTACGACTGGGTCGCACTCGCGGCGAGCGGCCTCGGTGTCGCCCTCGTCGCCGTCGGCGTCCTCACCGGACGGCACGCCCCGGTGACGGCCGGCAGCGCGGGACTGGTCGTCGGCGTCCTCGCGGGCGCTGTCGCGAACACGCCGCCGCTGTTCGTCCTCGGCGGAGCAGTCGCTGCCGTTGTGGCTTGGGACGCCGGGGGTACGGCGATCGACCTCGGGAACCAGCTCGGGCGGGGGGCCGGGACGACCAGGCTGGAACTGGTCCACGTCGGATCGACGGCGCTCGTCGGGGTCGTGACTGCCGTCGGGAGCCTGGCGCTGTACCGGACGGGCCTCGGTCGAGCGTCGATGGCCGTCCCGATGCTCCTCGTGGTCGCCGCCCTGTGTATCGCCGTGGCGCTAACGGTCGGGAGCGAATGAACCGTCCGAGCGGGCCGTTTCCGGCGTCGTCCCGCATCAGGCGGGCGACCTGGGGACGACCAACACGGTAGTCCGTGTGCTTAAGGCCCGGCGTCACACAGTTTCGGACATGAGTCAGCAGGAACGCAAACAGCGTCCCGAGAAGGACGAGGACTTCCCGAGTTCAGAGGTCACCGAAGGGACAGAGCGGGCGCCCCACCGGGCGATGTTCCGCGCGATGGGGTACGACGACGAGGACCTGTCTTCGCCGATGGTCGGCGTGGCCAACCCGGCGGCGGACATCACGCCGTGTAACGTCCACCTCGACGACCTGGCGGCCTCTGCCTACGACGGCATCGACGACGCGGGCGGGATGCCCATCGAGTTCGGGACCATCACCATCTCCGACGCCATCTCCATGGGAACCGAGGGGATGAAGGCCTCCCTGATATCCAGGGAGATCATCGCCGACTCCGTCGAACTCGTCTCCTTCGGCGAGCGCATGGACGGCCTCGTCACGATCGGTGGCTGTGACAAGAACATGCCCGGGATGATGATGGCGTCGGTCCGGACGGACCTTCCGAGCGTCTTCCTCTACGGCGGGTCGATCATGCCCGGCGAGCACGACGGACGCGAGATCACCGTCCAGAACGTCTTCGAGGGCGTCGGCTCGGTCGCCACTGGCGAGATGACCGAAGACGAACTCGACGAGATGGAGCGCAACGCCTGCCCCGGCGCCGGCTCCTGTGGCGGGATGTTCACCGCCAACACGATGTCCTCCATCGCGGAGGCGCTGGGCTTCTCGCCGCTCGGTGCGGCCTCGCCACCGGCCGAGCACGAGGAACGCTACGAGGAGGCCGACCGCGCCGGACGCCTCGCCGTCGAGGTCGTCTCCGAGCGCCGCCGCCCCTCCGACTTCCTCTCGAAGGAGTCCTTCGAGAACGCCATCGCGCTGCAGGTGGCCATCGGCGGGTCGACCAACGCCGTGCTCCACCTGCTGGCCCTCGCCGCCGAGGCCGGTATCGACCTCGACATCGAGGAGTTCAACGAGATCAGCAAGCGGACGCCGAAGATCGCGGACCTCCAGCCCGGCGGCACGCGCGTGATGAACGACCTCCACGAGGTCGGCGGCGTCCCCGTCGTCCTCAAAGAGCTCCACGACGCGGGTCTGCTCCACGGCGACGCGCTCACCGTCACGGGCAACACCATCGCCGAGGAACTCGAAGCGGCCGATCCGCCGGCCATCGCGGACCTCGACGCGGACTTCCTCTACACGATCGACGAGCCCAAGAACGAGCAGGGGGCCATCCGCATCCTCTCGGGCAACCTCGCGCCCGACGGCGCGGTCATCAAGATCACCGGCCACGACCACCTCTACCACGAGGGGCCCGTCCGCGTGTTCGAACGCGAGGAGAACGCCATGCAGTACGTCCAGGAAGAAGGCGTCGAGGCCGGCGACGTCATCGTCATCCGCAACGAGGGGCCCCAGGGTGGGCCCGGGATGCGCGAGATGCTCGGCGTCACCTCCGCCGCGGCGGGCCAGGGCCACGCCGAAGACGTCGCGCTGGTCACGGACGGCCGCTTCTCCGGCGCGACCCGCGGGTTCTCGATCGGCCACGTCGCCCCCGAGGCCTTCGCCGGCGGCCCCATCGCCGCGCTCGAAGACGGCGACGTGATCACTATCGACATCGACGAACTGGAACTCTCGGTGGACCTCACCGACGAGGAAATCGAGGACCGCCTCGAGGACCACGACCCCGAACCGAACTACGAGAGCGGCGTGCTGGCGAAGTACCACCGCGACTTCGGTTCGGCGTCGAACGGCGCGGTGACGAATCCCGGCGCGAAGTGGGACTGAGCGGAGACGGAGTCTCTGCGAGGGTCGAAAATCGAGCGAAGCGAGATTTTCGGGATTGAGTACCGCCGCAAGGCGGTACGAAAGCCGGTAGACGAACGTAGTGAGTCTACCGGAAGTGAGAGAAGTCGAAGATTTCTCGAAGGACGAAAATCGAGGAGAAGCTCCCTCTCGAGGTTCGTGTTCAGGCGCGACAGTAGCACCTGCCGAACCCTCGCCTCCCCACCACGCTAGCCAGAAGCGTGTACCTGGTACGTATCTGATCTCCAGTGTGCACTGTGATGGCCTGACGTGGACGGTACAGTTTTGTAAAACTGGTAGAGACGGTGTGTAGATGCCTCGAACGTGGAGACGACACGCTGACATCTCCGCACGGGCCATCGATCTGCCCGTTTCAGTTACCAGGGAGGTGGTCCGCAGGTGAGGCCGCTGAATCGGTGGTACGACTGGATCGAGACTCGCTACACCAAACGGACGCTGACGCGCGTCGTCGTCGTCCTGGGCGTGGCGCTCCTGGCCACGCAGCTGGTGTTCGTCTGGTACTTCGGAAGTGTCGGCCTGTCGCTTCGCGAGATGGGCTACGACGCCGACGACCGGACGGTCGTCATCGACGGCGACGACGAGGCCGCGTTCGCACGCGAGTACGACCCCGACCACGAGGTGGGCTGGTGTCTCTACGGCTCGGTCAACGAGACCCACGTCCGTGTCGACGACGTGGTCCACGCGGAACCCCTCTCCAAGAGCGCCGACCGAATAGAGTTCACCTGCGTGGGTGAAACCGCGGACCAGGCGCTCGCCGGCGAGAACCCGCGGCTGATCGGGACGGTCCACAGCCACCCCTCGAAGGACGAGAGCGAACTCAGCCGCGTCGATACGATGACGTGGGGGCGGACGAGTCCCGTCGTCGAGGTGATGGGGATCTACACCGCGGAAGACGGCGTCCAGTTTTTCACCGTGCGCAGCATGCTGAGCCCCCTGGAGAAGGACGTACGTCGACCGAGCGCGCCGTTCCGGGCGAATCGGTGACTGATGGGCAGAGCACAACGTTGACATAGGAGACTCACCGACCCGAACGTATGCCCAAGACCGAAGTCGACCTGCCGGACCGCATCGACAGCGACATCTCCCGACTCGTCGAGCAGGGCGAGTTCCTCAACCGCGAGCAGGCCTACGAAGAGCTTCTGAAGATGGGTATCTCGGCGTACGGGCCCGCCGAGGAACCCGGCGAGGACCCCGGCGAGAACCTGTTCGACCAGCGCGTCAACGAGCAACAGGACCCCGCCGCCCGCCAGGACGAACCCGACGACGACTACGGGTTCTGACTGCGTTTCTCTCTCCGCGAATCCCTACTCCTGTCGTCCCTCGATCGGGGACCGGAGGCGGAAGCCCCGCCACCGCAGTTCGGCGCCGACCCAGACCACTCCTGCGGCCGCGAGGACACCCGTCGCCACCAGTTCCCGGATCCCGAACCAGGGCGGCAGCACGTACAGCAATCCGTTGAGAAGGATGCTCGGGACGACCCCCTCCAGCGCGCCGATCGACCCCGCCGGGACGTCGCGCGGTTCGGGGACCGACTCCCGAGCCGAGGTGTCCTGGGCCGACTCGCCAGGGAGACCGAGTTCCCTCGCCGTCTCGATACCGTCGCGGTCAGCAGGGACGCCGAAGCGCTCGACGTCGTAGGCGCCCTTCATCTCGACCTGCCAGACGATCTCACCCTCGGTGTCGAGTTCGAAGACGCGACCGCCGTTAGAGTCGACGACCATCGTGTGGCCGTTGGGCAGGCGGTCGGCGTCGCGGGGCCACCGGAGGTCCAGGTCGGACCACTCCCAGGTCTGCTCCCAGTCGCCCCCGTCGGTCCGCTCGTACTCGACGATCCGGTTGTTCTCCGAGTCCGCGACGAGCACGGCCGGGCCACCGCCCGACGCCGGGATGTAGTCGGGGTTGTGCTGTTCGTGCAGGACGGAGTGGTCGTCGTCGGCCCCGAGCGTCCAGTTCTCCTGCAGGCCGTCTTCGCGGTCGAGGAAGACGACCTGGTCGTGGTTGCGAAGACTGACCATCAGCCGGCCGTCTGGCAGGGCCTCGACGTCGTTGAGGTGCGTCCAGTCGCCCGGGTAGACGCCGCCGCTGGATAGATTGTAGTCGGTCTGTGCCTCCCACTCCCACTCGATGACGTCGGTTTCCGTGTCGACGACGAACACCCGGTCGAACGCGATGTCGCCGACGGCGACGTGCCGGCCCTCGTCGTCCAGCAGCGCGATGGCGTGCCACTGGTTCCGGTCCCGGGGGTTCGTCCGCTCGTGGAGCAACTCGCGTTCGCCGGTCGTGAGGTTCACCCGCTCGATCACGTTCCGGTTGCACGGCTCCGTCGCGGCGCACTGCTCGCGATTGAGCTGCTCCGTCGCCACGTAGACGACGGAGTTCGTGCCAGGCACCCGCTCGACCTCGTTGTAGAAGGCGTACTCGTCGTCGTAGTAGGCGACGGTGCCGTCCGGTGCGAACGCGACGAGGAAGTTGTTCCCGTGCTGGCTGGTGGTGATCACCGTCGTCTCCCCGGGCGGGTCGACGGCCCGCTCGCCCTCCTCGAAGGCCGCCGCGGGGTCGGACGCCGTCGCGTCGGCGGAAAGCATGCCGTTCCCGACCGTCGCGACGGCGGCGACGACGAGGAACGCGAATCCGAGTCGAAGGAGGGACCGTCGGTTCACGGTAAGCGAGTTTACACTTGCACATCGGTATCAATAACCGTATCGGCGTGACGGGTACCCGTCACGGTCTCTCGGTGCGTTCGAAACGCGTTTGTCAATGAATGACGTACATTCTGGTATGGAGCGCGGTGCGACCTGGGAACGCGAGGCGGTCCGCGACAGCTGGGATGCGCTGGAATCGCGGCGTCGCGACGCGAATCAGCTCCTGCTCGGTGCCGCCGCCACGTTCGCGGGCCTGCTCTTCCTGTTGCTCGCGCTCGCTCGCGAGGCGTGTCGATTCACGCTCGGTGGAGCCGCGGGGGGATGCTCGGGCGTGATTCCACCGACTGCGATGCTCTCCTTCTGGATCTTCGGCGCTCTCGTGTTCGCGTTCGGACTCCGGCGCTGCTGGCGTGCTGCTCGGTAGCGGGCTGGCTCACGCGCACTATCCCGAACGTAAACCGACGGGTTTAGACCACTCACAGCTTTCACTGAATTTGGACGCAGAAGCCTCAGACTGCCAGGAATATGCATCCAACAGAAATTGAAGTGGGACCGCTGAGAGTCGAACTCAGGTCATACGGACCCCATCCGCATAGGATACCACTACCCCACGGTCCCGGCAATAGGGAAGATGGCAGTCCACGAATTAAGGGTGTCGCTTTCCGTCGGGTAGAATCGGCCGGGATCACTCCCTCTTCAGACCAGCACGCGCTCCAGTTCCACTGCCACACCGGACTCCGCTTCCCAGTCGCCGACGAGATTCCCCAGGCAGACCGCGGACCCGTCGGGCGTGTAGCAGACGACGAACGCGCCGCGTTCGACGCCCTCCGGAACGTCGATGACGCCGGGGGCGTACACCTGGGCGCCTTCGGCGACCTCGGCAGCGGCGGAGGGCGCGATGGTCACCTGGAGGAACGGCTCGAAGGCTCGCTCGGCCGGCGAAATGACCTCCCGTAGCGCGTCGACGTCGTCGTCCTCCTTCCAGAACCCGACGCCATCGGCCAGGTCCTGCAGCGTCACCAGCGAGGTGTCGTCGAACGGGCCGGTCGCGGTGCGACGCAACTCGCCCATGTTCGCGCCGGTGCCAAGCGCCAGGCCGACGTCGTGGCAGAGCTTTCGGATGTAGGTCCCCGACTCACAGCGGACGCGGAGCAACACCCGTCGATCGCCCTGTTTCTCCAGTACGTCGAGGTCGTAAATCTCGCGTGCGCGCAGTCGGCGCGACACCGCGCTCTTGCGCGGCGGTTTCTGGTAGACGGGCCCTTCGAACTCCGCGAGGACGTCGTCGAAGTCGGCGGGCGCGCGGTCGTGGAGTTCGAGGATGGTGACGTACTCCTTGACGGCGTCGTCGAACACCTGCGCGGCGCGGGCGGCGTCGCCGAGCAGGATCGGGAGACAGCCCGTCACCTTGGGATCGAGGGTGCCGCCGTGGGCGACGCGGCCGACGGCGTGGTCCGTTCCCTCCAGCGCATCGTCGAGCATGTCGCGGACCCAGCCGGCGACCTGGTGGGCCGAGGGTCCCGGCGGCTTGTCGAGGTTGACGACGCCGAACGTGAGGAGGTCGGCGGGCGTTCGGTCTTCGGGCGGGCCGCGCGTGGTCATGGAAAGGTGTCTCGTGAGAGTGTCGGCGGTTCAGAACTCGTACTCGACGCCCTCGACGGGCGCCTTCCCCTCGTCGGACTCGGGGTCGTAGGCCTCGACGGCGCCCCGGACCAGGTCCAGTACCCCGTCGATGCTCCAGCGGGAGGTGTTGACGGTGAGGTCGTAGATGGCCAGGTCGTCGATGTCGATGCCGTAGTACTCCTCGTAGCGCAGCGCTTCGCTGCCGGCGCGGGCCTGCGTCTCCTCTCTGGCCTCGTCGACGGACTTGTCCTCGCGGTCGGCGATGCGGGCGGCGCGAACGGAAAGCGGTGCGTCGAGCCACAGCTTCAGGTCGGCGTGGTCGCCGGCCATCCACCCGGCGAGACGGGATTCGACCACGAGGTCCTCGCGTTCTTCGGCGATCTGGCGGAGCCGCCGGTCGAGGTCCAGGTCGATCTGTTCGTCCTCCTCCGCGAGGCGATTGAACTCGACGAGCGAGACGCCTCGTTCGTCCGCGAGTTCCCGGAAGATGTCACCCCCGCTGACGTGGTCGTAGCCGAGCGCGTCGGCGAGCCCCTCCGCGAGGGTGCTCTTGCCGACGCCGGCCGGTCCGGAGACGGTTATCAACATATACCGATTCGGGGGTGCCCTGCTAAAGAGGTTGTCTGTTCCGGTCGGCGCCGACGAACGAGCGAGCGGGGAGCGAAGCGACCCGCGAGCAGGTCCGGCCTGAACGGAGTGAAGGGCGGACGGACGAGCGAACGGGGAGCGAAGCGAGCCGTGAGCCGGCCGGCGGAATTACGGACGGTACCGTCCACGTGCGACGAACGAGGGCCACGAACCGCGAAAACGAGAACTGCGACCGCCGAGCGCTTCAGGATCCGGTCGGCGTGGTCTGGACGTTGAGCGCCTTTCGCATGAGCTGGGTGAAGCCCAGCGAGCACAGGAAGTACCAGAGGATCCACGCCTGGAGCGGGCCGATGACACCCTCCTGCCAGTCCGTGACTTCCCCGTACAGCGGCAGGACCATGACAGTCTCTCTCGCCGTCTCGAGGTGGCCGTCGCGGATCATCCAGTACATCCAGAGGAAGGCGGGGATGGTCAGCAGCATGATCCACACCATCGGGCGGAACTGTGCCTTGAACATGCCGAGCTGGTCGCCCATCGCCTCCATCTGCTCCTCCTGGATGCGTTCGAGCTCGGCGTCGTCGCCGCGCTCCTTGGCGTCCTTGCGCCGCTCCTGGAGGTCGGACATCCGCTCCTGGTACTGGCCCATCACTTCGGAGTCCATCAGCTTGTCCTGCAGGATGGTCGAGTACAGCCCCGTCAGGACGGCGAGGATGAGGACGACGACGTAGAAGGGCAGCGCCGCTTCGAGCGGCCCGAGGAAGATGTCGATGGTCGACCCGACGACGCCGCGGACGCTCTGGACCGAGTAGCCGGCGAACATCGCGATGGCGCCGACGGCGGCGATCTTGTCCCACTGGGTCCACTCGACCTCGGCGTCGTCGCCGTCGTCGCCGATGGCCGACGGGTCGCTCTCTTCGAGGGCGTCGCGGACGCCGTCCGGGTCTTCGAGGACGAATCCCTCGCCGTCGGCGTCGACGAGGAGTCCTTTCTCGATGAGGCGTCCCCACTGGCCGCTCGTGAGGTCGTCGCTGACGTCGCCCCAGGTCACCGTTCCGTTCTCCTCGGCGACGTCGAGGACCGCCGCGAGGGCGTCGGTCATACTGTCGCCCTCGGCGGCGAGCGAGTCCACCTTCTGCGCGGTGCGTGCCATTGTTGTTAGAGTATTCAGCGACGGTCCTTTATCAACGTTTTAGTCCGCGGACGAGGTCAGATCGGGGCGACGTTCTCGGTCGGTGCGCGCTTAGACGCCCTCGTCGATGGCGGCCTGGATGTCCGCCCAGACGTCGTCCGGCGTCTGTTCGCCGTCGATGGCGACGAATCCGTCGTGGTCCGCGTAGTGGTCGATGACCGGCGCCGTGTTCTCCTCGAACACGTCCAGTCTGTTCTGGACGGACTCCTCGTTGTCGTCGTCGCGCTGCTCCAGTCGCTCCCGGACCTCCTCGTCCTCGGGCATGTTGAACTCGACGTGGTAGTTCTCGCCCGTCTCCGGGTCGACCCGGCGACCGGTGAGCCGGTCCACGAGCACCTCGCGGTCGACGTCCAGCGAGAGGACCACGTCGAGGTCGGTCATTCCCTCCAGCTCTTCGGCCTGCTCCAGGTTCCGCGGGTAGCCGTCGAGGACGAAACCGTCGGCCTGCGAGAGCGCCTCGTCGACGATGGCGTTGACGACCTCGTCGGGGACCAGGTCGCCGGCGTCCATGTACTCGCCCGGCGTGTCGTACTCGGTGTCCATGTCGGAGATGTCCATCCCCTTGTTCGACCGCAGGGCGTCCCCCGTCGTCACGTGCTCGACGTCGTACTCCTCGGCGATGTTGCTCGACTGGGTTCCCTTGCCGGCGCCCGGCGGGCCCAGAATGAGGATTCGTGGCGATGCCATAGCTGAGGGTTCAGGTGGGTTCGTAAAAGGGTTGTTCAAATTGCCACGTCGCTGGCGAGGATGCTGCGCCCTCGCTACGCTCACCGTTCGCCATTAGCTGGCCCCTCCCTGCGGTCGGCGGCAGCCTGCTCGCGTGTCGCTCACTCCGTTCGCTCCCGCTCGCTGAAACATCGGCCCCTCACTTCGTTCGGCGCCGGCCTGCTCACGGCTCGCTCCGCTCGCCGTTCACCATTAGCTGGGCCCTCCCTTCGGTCGGCCCCAGCCTCACTCCGTTAGCGGCAACACAACACCGAACACGATAGGCGCCACAAGCGCGACGAGGACGCCGACGCCCTCGGCGCCGACAAGTAGCGTCTGTTCCCAGGCCGGTAGCGGCGCGAAGTACGTCTGGCCGACGACTTCGCCGATGGCGCCGATCAGGAACAGCGAGACGCCGATGAGAAAGGCTCGTTTGGTGACTGTCGGATAGTCGATGTTACCGTATCGTCCCATTAGTTCGAGAAGATTCCCGATCTGTTATAAGTTTGTTCGACCGTCGCCGTCGTCGAGCGGCGACGGGGCGGAACTGTCATTACCGTCCGGTATCCAACGGAAGGTATGCCCGAACTCTCACCCGAATCGCTCGTCGAACTGTTCACGGTCGCGGTCGAACTGGTCGCGATGGTGCTCCTGAGTACCCTCGGTGTCCTCGCCGAGCGGGCCGGCTTCGCCGCGCTCGCGTCCGGCTTCGAGCCCGTCTCCCTCTGGCTCGTCGGCGTCGGCGCCGTGGCGCTGTACGCCGGTGTCTACATGATCGGGTACCAGCGGCTGCTGGTTCGATTGACAGGCGTTGTCGGCGCGAACCTGTAGGCTCTCGCAGGAGGAACCACGTGTTTTCGAAACGGACCGACTTCGACACCGTTCCGTTTAGAACCATCTGGACAGCCCAGATCCGGCCCCTTTCCGACGGGCCGTGAGAACCGGGCCGCGGCCGACGTTCTCCGTGACGTCGTCCGTCGTGGAACCGAACATGAACCGTCTGAGCTTACCCTTCTGCGGCGCACCCATCACCGTCACGCTGTGGTACTCGGAGTGCTCGATGATCGCCTCGGCCGGATCGTCGGCCTCGTGGACGTGGTGGTCCACCTCGACGTCGTCGTCGAGTCGGTACTCGTACGCTTCGAGGAGGTCGTTTGCATCGGCCTGGATCTCCGCAGAGGGGCCTTCCGGGATCACGTGGAACAGTTCGAGCCAGCAGTCGTACGCCCGGGCGATGGAATGGGCTATCTTCGTCGCGAGTCCCGAGTGGGGCCCGCTCGCTACGGGGACGAGGACGCTCGACGGCGCGTCGAACGCGTCCATTCCCGTTCCGACGAGTGTGTGACAGTTCTTCGGGCCGCCCCCCTTCGAGGAGAGTGACTCCTCGTCTTCGTCGACGACGGTAGTCGTGATGGAGTGGGCGTCGATGGTGGACTGGAGAACGCCTGGGGAGAACTCTCGAACCGTGGTCGTCACGGGAACGCCGAACGTTTCCTGGACCGACAGGTCTACGCTCGCCAGTTCGCGAGCGGCGTCGCTGCCGTCGCTCTCGTCGGAATCGACCGCGTGCAGGAGGTAGAGTTCCCCCGCCGACCCGAAGGCGATACTCGCCCCGAGTTCGCTGGTTTCGGGGAGGTTCACGGCCTCGTGAAACGGCACGAGCACACGCTGGTCGCTGGTTGGCCAGTCCAGGTCGTCGTGTGCGAGGGTCTGCGGCCATGGCTTTTCTTCCGAGTTGATGCTCATCTGCGCGAAATACAGACTGCCGTTGCATAAATCGTTCCCCCTCGGAGCAGTCTAATTCTCTCCCCTGGGGGCCGGCGACGCCGTGCCCATCACGTGAATCCCTTTCCGCGAAAACCGTGGGTTACAGCGCGTTACTGCGGCACAGACGAGAACGGTACACTTTCTTGGGAGGGCGGAAAAGCACACCTCAAATGTATCTCATCATCGTCGGGGCCGGCGACATCGGCACGCCGCTCATCGACATCGCGACGAAGGGCGGGGACGAGGTCGTCGCCATCGAGCGGGACGAGGCCCGCGCCGACCGCGCGGCGATGAACTTCGACTGCCTGGTGATGAACGAGGACGCGACGCGAAAGGAGACGCTGGAGGAGGCCGGCGCCGACCGCGCCGACGCCATCATCGCGACGACGGACAAGGACGCGACGAACATCATGGTCTGTCTGCTGGCACAGGAACTGGAGATTCCCGCGATCGTCTCCGTGGTCCACGACACCGAACACATGAATCTCTACCGCCAGATTGGGGTAAACACCATCGAGAACCCCCAGGCGCTCATCGCGGAGTACCTCTACCGTGGAGTCAAGCGACCTGCTATCGTCGATTACATGCGCGTGGGCGACACGGCAGAGGTTTTCGAGATAACCGTCGACGAAGGCGCGCCGATCGCGGGGATGACGCTGCAGGAGGCGGCCGACGATGATTTGCTCGACCAGGGAGTCCTCGTCGTCGCTATCGAGCGGAACGGGGCAGGCGACCCGATCACCCCGCGCGGGAACACCGAAATCCACGCCGAGGACTTGCTGACGGTGTACTCGGCCGACGGAGCGACGCCGGACGTCACCGATCTCTTCGGTCATTACGAGGACCACGCGTAGCATGGCACGGTTCCGAGTCGGGAGTCAGGACGTCGCGACAATCGCCAGGGACGTCGGCGCGCTCCTGGCGATGCAGGCGGTGATGATGGCCATCACCGCGGTCATCGCCGTCGCATTCCGGGAGTTCTACGTGGCCCTCGGATTCGTCCTCGCTGCCGGGTTCACAGGCGGCATCGGCGGATTCCTCCGCTGGGAACTGGCCGACGCCCGACCGCCGAAGATGAAACACGGGATGATCATCGCCGCGGCCGGCTGGTTCACCACAGCGTTCTTCGGCGCGCTCCCATTCTTCTTCTCGGCACACCTCGTCCCCGCGGAGCTATACGCCTCGTTCGTCCCCGCCGGAGCGACCTGGGACGCCGCTTCAGTTCTCGGGGTCTCCTCGCAGTCGAGCCTCGTGTACTTCCGGAACCCGCTGCATGCGATGTTCGAGTCGATGTCCGGGTGGACCGGGAGCGGCCTGACGATGGCTTCCCACGAACCGTCGCTCCCGCGTGCCATCCAGTGGTGGCGCTCGTTCATCCAGTACGTGGGGGGCGTCGGTGTCATCGTCCTTACCGTCTCCATCCTCGCCCGTCCCGGCAGCGGGAGTTACGCACTCTACCGGAGCGAGGCCCGCGAGGAGAAGATCCACCCGAGCATCATCTCGACGGTTCGCACGGTCTGGCGCATCCTCCTCATCTACACGTTCGTCTCGATCGTCCTGCTGTTCGGCGCGATCCGAATGAGCGACTATGGGTCACAGCTCCCCCTCTGGGAGGCGGGCTGGCAGGCCGTCAACCACGCGATGACGGGGCTGACGACGGGCGGGTTCAGCGTGACGGACAACTCCATCGGGACGTACAACTCCCCGCTGATAGAGTTCGTCCTCCTCCCGATAATGACCGCCGGTGCCATCGCGTTCCCCATCCACTACGTGCTCCTATACGACCGAGACTACAGCCAGCTCTGGGACGACGTCCAGACGCGCTGGCTGTTCCTCCTGCTCGGGGGCGGTATCGTCGTCCTGTCGCTTCAGAACCTGACCGTGATGACCGACGCCTTCCAGGCCGACTGGGTCGGCGTCCCGGTGCTCGCGCTCGCCCCGACGGAGGTCGACGCGATCCGGGACTCCACCTTCCAGTTCGTCAGCGCGCTCAGCTGTACGGGCTTCCAGTCCGCGCCCATCGGCGACTGGGGTCCCGGCGCCAAGGTCATCCTCTCCGGGACGATGACGCTGGGCGGCGCGGCCGGGTCGACGGTCGGCGGCATCAAGATCATCCGCGGCTACCTCATCTCCCGTGGCATCCAGTGGGAGTTCTCGCGCGTGTTCCTCCCCGCCTCGGCGGTCGTCACCGCCACCATCGGCGACAAGCGCCTGAACCGCGATCAGATGACACAGGAGTTCAGCGAGGCCGCCATCGTGAGCATGCTCTGGCTGCTCATCCTCCTGACCTCCACTGTCGTCCTCGTGAACCTCGTCGGCCCGTCCTACGACTACACCGACGTCCTGTTCGAGGTCGCCAGCGCCCAGGGCAACGTCGGGCTCTCTTCAGGTATCACCGGCCCGACGATGCCGCCGCTGGCCGAGACGATGTTCCTCTTCAACATGTGGATCGGCCGACTGGAGATCATCCCGGTGCTGGTGTTCGCCCGGTCGCTGATCTACGGGCTCCGACCCTGACGAGATCCGTAGTCGGCGGAAGCCGTCCCGGGTATCGACGGTTTACACCTTCTCGGCGACCTCGGCGACGAGGCCCTCTGCGACGAACAACACCACGTGGTCTCCCGGGACGATGACCGTCTCCCCACGTGGGATGACGTAATCACCGCCGCGAGTGATCGCGCCGATGACGACGCCGTCCGGGAGGTCCCTGGCGGAGTCCTGGATCGGTCGACCTGCCAGAATGCTCTCCTCGTCGACCTCGAACTCGAGAACTTCCGCCTGCCGCCCCTCGATGAGCGAGAGGTTCTCGATCTGGCCGGCCTGCGTGTGGCGGATTATCTCCTCGGCGGTGGTATCGCGCGGGTTGATGGCGACGTCGACGCCGACTCGCTCGAACAGGTCGGTGTAGTCGCCGTTCTCGACGATGGCGATGGACCGGTCGACACCGAGCGTCTTCGCCAGCAGCGAGACGAGCAGGTTCTTCTCGTCGCTGTCGAGGGCGGCGACCGCGACGTCGGCTCGGTCAACGTGTTCGGCGGTCAGGAACTCCGCATCGGTTGCGTCGTGCTTGATGACGGTCGTCTTCGGCAGGGCTTCGGCCAACTCCCACGCTCGTGTCTCATCGTGCTCGATGAGCCGAGGCCGAAGTCCTCGTTCTTCGAGGATCTTGGCCGTCTGGTAGCCGATGGCACTGCCACCGATGATGACGACGTCGTCCGGGTCGGGCGTTTCCGCGGGCGCGACGCTCTCCGCGAACGAGTGTACGCTGTCGGGTCGACCGATGACGATGGCCCTGTCGTCGACCTGAATAACGGTCTCTCCGTCCGGAACGATCACCTCGCCGTCACGGATCAACGCGGCAAACGTGAGCGCTTCCCACTCGTCGGCCTCTGCGACCGTCTTTTCGGCGACGGGGCTCCCTTCGCCGATGCCGAACTCTGCCATCTGGACCGCCCCGCCCGCGAACGGATCGACGTCGAGGGCGGCCGGGAGACCGATGACGCGGACGACGTCCTCCGCAGCCAGCAGGTCCGTAGACACCATGTAGTCGACGCCGAAGGCGTCGTTCGAGTGTGTCCACGTTTCGAGAAAGTCGACGTTGCGTACGCGAGCGATCGTGAACACATCGTCGTCGACCGACCTGGCCGTCGAACAGATGACGAGGTTCGTCTCGTCGTCGTCGGTAGAAGCGATCAGCATGTCTGCTTCGTCGATCCCGGCCTCTCGAAGCGTCGCGAGCGAGGCGCCGTCGCCCTCTATCGCGAGGACGTC
Organism: Halomicrobium sp. HArcel3; assembly: GCF_058933135.1. Classification (NCBI taxonomy): domain Archaea; kingdom Methanobacteriati; phylum Methanobacteriota; class Halobacteria; order Halobacteriales; family Haloarculaceae; genus Halomicrobium; species Halomicrobium sp. HArcel3. Next base: position 397,100 of record NZ_JBZYDN010000003.1, read on the forward strand.
GATCGAGTACGTGAGGTCGTCGACGACCGGCCCGTTCCTGTCGACGACGACGACGTCGTGTTCGGCAGCGAGACTGGCCGCGATGTTCGATCCGACCTGGCCGGCGCCGACGATGATGATGTGCATTGCTGGTCTCCGGAGTGATTAGTTACTGGAGATACAGGTCGAGGCCGGTAAAGCGTATGGCTTCGGAGGCCAGCCCGTCGGCGTTTCGAACGGGTGAACACCTCGCCTGCTGGGATCCGACCGCTCCAGTGTGTCAATCGATAACGAGATATCGGGGGTCGAAAGTACTATCCCCGGCGCTGTGTACGGGGAGATATGAGCACTCCGCCGGGGGAGTATTACACAGAGGAACGGTGGCAAAACTGGATAGACCGAATCGAGGAGGAGGAGGTGGATCCGGAAAACGAGGACTCGGCGCGCCTATTGCTGAATTTACAGGACGACGCCGCGATCGCGATCGCGAAGATCATCACCGACTTCGAGGACGACGTCGTCGACGAGGAGACCGCGCTCGAGGAGGTCGAGGGCGTGCGCGAGATCGTTCTGGACGAGGTCGACATCGACGACGAGGAGAAGGTGATGCTCATCGACGGCGTCCAGACCTCGCTGGTCTGCGTCTTCTACGCCGCCGAGGAGTTCGTCGTCGAAGGTCCCGCCGCCGAGGGGACCGTCGTCGAGTACGTCCAGGCCGCGGCCGACGCCGAGGCCGAGGAGGACCTCGACGCCGCGCTGGGCTACTGCGTCCAGGCCGGCACGCTCGTCATCGACGGCGCCGAACTCGACATGGAATCGATCGGCGAACTGGAGTACGGACTGGTCTCCGAGTGGGTGAACGGCCTCGACAGCCTCCAGACCGCCATGAGCGACCCGGAACTCGTCGAAGAAGACGAAGACGCCGAGGACTGAGCCGAGACGCGGTTTTTCGAGGGTAACGTGAGTGGCTGGGAAGTGTTCTTCATGTGCGCGTCGTTCGGTGTGATCCGTGTCGATTCGACTGCTGAGTAGCTGTGTGAAGTGAACGGGTGTTTTGGTGGGATAGTGCTGAAAGAAAGGAGATCGCTAACAACCAGAAAGCCCTCGGCGGGCTCCGGTCCCGGGGCTCGCTGCGCGCGCTCGTTCCTCGCGTGCTTACGTCGCCCGGGTTCCCGGAGCCCACCTCGCCCTTTCAGTCCTCCAGGCACCGCAGCCCTGCCCTTCCCCTAGTCGCGAGGGCCTCGCTTTCGCTCGGCCACTCGCTCCCGGCCGACCGCTGTGCGGTCGCGGGAGGAAGCGTGATTCGGCGCGGACGCGCCGAATCCGGGGAGGAGTGGTGGAGTCAACCGCGAGCGTCTTCATGGCGCGAGCGACGGCTGTCCCTGGTGGACTGAAAGGGCGAGGCGCGGTCGACGTAGCACGGCGACGCTAGCACCGCAGCGGAGCGAGGAGCGTGGTTCGAAAGGCGCTGCGCGCCTTTCGTCATCACGAGAGAGCTCCGCTCTCTCGAACGACAGCGAGCCGCGCGAGTCGAGCGCGCCGAGGGCTTTCGAGGTGTTGTCATTCACGGTCGCGTCGTCAACTCGCACACCCAAAATCGCGCTCTAAACACACTGTATCAACCACCGAAGACAAATCACTGGATGGTCACACGGACTACCAGAACGAGCCCGCAGAACGGCTGACCGCTCGACGGCAGTTGCGAGCCACTATCAAAAGCTGTAGTCGGGGAGGGAGACTTTTATCCGCCTTCGAAAAACCTCTCAGCGATGCGATTCCGGGACGACGAGCGTGGCCAGTCGGTGCAGATAGGCGCCGTCTTGTTGTTCGCGACGCTCATCATCGCCTTCTCGTCGTACCAGGCCTTCGTCGTCCCACAGCAGAACCAGGCCGTCGAGTTCAGTCACAACCAGCAGGTCCAGGGGGAACTGCAGGACCTGCGCAACGCCATCGTCTCGATGCCCGGCGGCGGGAGCACGACGGCGACGTCGGTGACGCTCGGCACCACGTATCCGAGTCGCGCGCTGGCACAGAATCCGGGCCCGCCCAGCGGGTCGCTGCGGACGGAGGGCACCGGCGATGGGCGGGTCGCTTTCTCCATCCGCAACGCGACGGCGACCGGTGAGACAGGCGACGTGTGGGACGGGTCGCTGCGCAGCTACGACACCGGCGTCGTCAGTTACGACCCCTCGTACAACGTCTACGACGGCGCGCCGCTGTCCGTCTACGAACACTCCGTCCTCTACAACGAGTTCCGTTCGGGGACCATCGTCACGGCGGGCCAGACCGTCGTCGACGGACGGACCATCTCGCTCGTGGCCGTCAACGGCTCGCTCGAACGGACCTCGACCGGAACGACCAGCGTCGACGTCCGGCCTGTCAGTAGCTCCGAGGAGACCGTTCTCGTCGAGGCGCCGAACGACGACTCGCCGGTGACGGTCAATCTCACCTCGCGATTGCCGGCCTCGCGCTGGCAGACCCTTCTCGACGGTGAGGCGCACGTCCGCGACGTGACTGAACCGCCCTCGGACGCTCCCGGCGAGTTCCGGACCGTCAGAATCACGCTTGACCCCGGCGTCACCTACCGGCTCCAGCTCACCAAAGTCGGCGTCGGCACGCGCGTGAGGAGCGAACCGCCCGCGTACCTGACTCGCGAGGGCGGCCCAGTCGAACCGGTGACGAAAGGGCAGTCTCGAGACGTCACCGTCGAGGTCCGCGACGCCTACAACAACCCCGTCGCCGGCGTGTCGGTCAACGCCAGCGTCGGCGGCGTTAACACGGGCTCACTCGTCCAGAACACGGTCTACACCGACGCGGACGGCCACGCGACGTTCACATACGAGACCACCGGGAGTACGAGCGCCGACACCCACCAGATCAACGCGACCACGAACGCCAGCGCGGCCCTCGACGCCCGCCCGTTCGACGGAGAGCGGCCGAAGAACGTCACCGTCGACGTCAGGGTCCAGGGCGCCGGTGGCGGTGGTGGTGGCGCCGGCGCTTACGACGTCTCGTGGACGAACCCACAGGACACGGACGGCAACGGCGGCGCTTCCCTCTCGGACTGTTCTCAGTCCGCCTGCACCTGGGACGTCGGTGCCAGCGACGACGACACGCTGGCGCTGGAGTCGGTGATCGACCCGACTTACGAGGGCGTCGACGTCGACTACGCCGTCTCCGACTCGTCGGTCGGCACCGTCTCGCCTGGTGAGGGTTCGACTGATAGTGAGGGCGCCGCAACGACGACACTCACAGCACAGGCAGACGGCACCGTCGACGTCCTGGCCTCGACCAGCGAGGGCAGCGCCGTCGTCGAAATCACGGTGGAGAACTACACTGATGGCGGCGGTGGCGGCGGCGGTGACAGCGCGAGTCAGGTGAGCCTGGTGTCCAGCAGCGGGGGCACGTTCTGGTCGGGTGGCGTGACCTTCGATATCGAAAACGGTGGCACCGCGTCGGCTACCGTGACCGCCGTCACCGTCAACTCCACGAGCGACGGATCTGCCAATCAGATCGCTGAAGGGAACGGCGGTACCTTCCAACGCGGCCAGCACGAGGTATACGTGGATGCTGATACCCCCGGTGCATACGACGCCGATGGGACGCCATACGGCAACGATCCGGGCAACTCACTCGCCATCGGGACCCGCGCGTCGATGACTGACGAGCCAACCATCGACGCCGGATCCACCGCGACCGTCGACATCTATCAGTTCCGGAACAACGGTGGAAACGCGCGATCGATGAGCGGAGAGACGGTCACAGTGACGTTTCACTTCCAGGACGGCAGCGCCGCGACGTATGATGTTGCAGCCTGAGACAGAGACACCGGTCGACCGCTCCCTCACAGCGTGGAGACTGTTCGTCGTGGCTTCTCGTTCTCAGACCTGGTAGCAGCGCCGGTAACGTGATGAGGGAAACTGATCGACTACTCGAAGAGTCGTCGACAATGCAGCCAGCCCGCGCCCAGTCGAGCACCGTCGGTATCCTCCTCCTGACTGCAGTCGTCGTCATCTCCGTCGGTGCCGGGAGCGTCCTCTATATCGGCAGTTCGGGAGTTTCAGAGACGGCTTCCCCCCTCGTCGACGCCGACGTGGAACTCACGCCGACGGACGTCGTCGTCACGCACGCAGGTGGCGACACCGTGGCGATGGCCGACCTGATAGTGGCCGTTCGAGGCGGTGGCTCCTCCAATCGGTACGCCGTCGCGCCCGGCGCCGTAGACGGAAACGGCGACGACCGATTCGAACCAGCGGAGGTGTGGCAACGGAGCCACGGACTCGCCGAACGGACCGACGTCGTCGTACTCCTCGTCGATGACTCTGCGAACGCGGTCCTGGTACGCGAGCACGCGATCGTACCGCGAGGGTCGGCGAATCGAGCGCCGTTCGCCAGCCTCTCGGTCGCGCCAGGGGCGCCGGAATCCGACGCCTCTGCCGTCTTCGACGCGAGCGCGTCCGTCGACGACGAGGGCATCGTCGAGTACCGGTGGGACTGGGACGCCGACGGCACCGTCGACGAGACCACGACAGATCCCAGGGTGACTCACGCGTTCCCGGGGAGAGACGACTACACGGTCACGCTGACCGTCGTCGACGCCGAAGGAGCGACCGACAGCGTGACCAGAACGGTGTCCGTCGGTGCCGCGGTCGAACTCGGCGACGTCGCGCTCACCGCCGCCGACGGCGACGAACTCGTCGCTCCTGGCGACGAGGTGTCCGTTACGGCCGACGTCGCCGAGGCCGGTCCGGGCGTCGACTCGGTCACGGCCGACGCAGGTGCGTTCGACGCGGGAACGGTGGCGCTGAGCGACGGTGACGACGACGGCACCTACGATGGGTCGTTCGTGGTCGGCGACTCACCGACGGAAGGCGACCAGGGCGTCGCCGTTACCGCGACGGATGGGGCTGGGAACACGGACTCGGCGACGACGAGTTCGCTTACCGTCGACGCCACAGCACCGAGCATCGAGACGTTCGACGTCTCGGACCAGAGTGAGGGGGGCTTCTATTGGATCTACTGGGAGTACGTCGAATCGTTCCGGGTCCAGTGGACCGTGACCGACGACCGACTGGTCGAGACGACGGTGTGGGTCAATCGCTCCGGGACGGTTCAGGGGTCCTATACCGGCCCATCAGGTGACGAAACGTACGAGAACGTTCGTGCGTACCAGGCCTCAGGCCGTGATCACACGATTACGATCGCTGCCACCGACGCTGCCGGGAACCGTGCCTGTCGCACCGTCACGGACACCGCCGACGGGGACGACCCACCCGAGTCGGCGTACGAATCGTGCTGACGACGCTCCCGGATTCGACACCCGTCGAAATCCCAGTCGACAGTAACTTATAGCGCCGCGGTGAGTGGCCTGGTATGACAGCAGTCGGTATCGACGCCATCGAAATCTGGACGGGCAACCTGCGACTCGACCTCGCGGAAACGTTCGCCCCGGCACAGGACGAGGACCCGGGCAAGTACACGAAGGGCCTGGGTCTCAACGCGTCGTCGTTCCCCGACGTCTACGAGGACATCGTGACGATGGGGGCCAATGCCGCCCACCGGCTCATGGAGCGCAAGGGGCTGACGCCCGACGACATCGGCCGCATCGACGTCGCCACGGAGTCGGCCTTCGACAACTCCAAGCCGGTCTCCACCTACGTCGCCGGGTGCCTCGAATCGGTGTACGACGAGGACTTCCACCACGCGAACAAGGGCGAGCGGAAATTCGCCTGCATCGCCGGCACCCAGAGCCTCGACGACGCCTACAACTGGATCCGCGCGGGCCGCCACCGCGGGAAGAAGGCTATCGTCATCGCCACCGACACGGCGCTGTACGCCCGCGACGACCCCGGCGAGGCGACCCAGGGCGCCGGTGCCGTGGCGATGCTCGTCGACGAGGATCCCAGCCTGGTCGAGCTCTCGACCGAGCAGGGCTTCGGCAGCGCCGACGAGACGGACTTCCTCAAGCCCAACCAGCAGTTCCCCTCCGTCGACGGCAAGCGCTCGATGAAGGTGTACCTCGCTCGCCTGCGTGAGGCCCTCGAAGACTACGAGAGCCAGGTCGGCGGCGTCCACCCCGAGGACTTCGAACTCATCCCCTTCCACACGCCGTTCCCCGGCATGGTCCGCAAGGCCGCTGCGCTGGGCTACCGGCACATCATCCGCGACACCGACGTCGAATTGACCGTTGCCGAGGAGATCGGCCGCCAGCCCCGCCCGGAGGAGTTCAAGACCCAGGAGCAGTACTTCGACGCCGTCACCGAGTACACCGACGCGCTCACCGAGACCGAGCGCTACCAGGCCTGGTACGCCGAGACCATCGAGCCGACCCTGGAGATCGCCCGCGAGGTCGGCAACTGGTACACCGGCTCGGTCCACGTCGCCCGCGCCGCCGGCCTCCGCCACGCCAGCCGGAACGACCGCGACCTCGACGACGCCAAACTGCTGCTCGCCTCCTACGGCTCCGGTGCCCAGGCAGAGATCCACCACGAGACCGTCGTCCCGGGCTGGGAGGACGAGATAGCCGAGCTCAACGTCGAGGAACAGCTCGCCGACCGCTACGAGATCACCTTCGAGGAGTACGAGCGGATCCACGACGCCCACAACCACGACTCCGAGACCGACGTCGAGGAACTCACCACCCCCAGCGAAGAGTTCGTCTTCGACGGCTGGGGCCGCATGGGCGAGCGGAAGTACCGGTACGTTCGATAACGGAACTCTCGGTTAGGACGTCTCTGCGGGCTTTTGAGTGGTGGATTGTGCGTGTGTAGTGAGTGGGTGATTCTCGTTTGAACTAGTGAAACGAATACCGACAGCAACACCTCGAAAGCCCTCGGCGTGCTCCGGTCCCGCGGCCCACCTGCGCTCCTCGCTGCGCTCCGGTGCCCTCAGCGGAGCTGAGGACTACGCGAGAGCGAAGCTCTCGCGGGCGCTTATCGGTCCGGGGCTCCCGGACCCCGCCTCGCCCTTTCAGTCCTCCAGGCACGGCACAGCACCGCAGCCCTGCCCTTCCCCTGGTCGCGAGAGCCTCGCGGCTCGCGTGTCGCTTCGCTCCCGCTCGCCCGTCCGGCGGCCCTCGCTGCACTCGGCCCGCCCGTCGCTCGGCTACTCGCTCCCGGCCGACCGCCGCGCGGTTGCGGAAGGACGCGTGATTCGCGCCGGGAGGGTGGCGCGTAGCGCCACCTCAACGCGAACGGCGCCAGCCGTGAGCGAGGCGCGAATCCGGGGAGGTGTGGTGGTTCCAATCGCGAGCGGCTCCGTGCGCGAGCAGCGCGGACCCTGGTGGACTGAAAGGGCGAGGCGGGCTCGACGAAGCACGGCGACGTAAGCACCGACCGGAGGGAGGCGCGCAACGAGCCGCGCGAGTCGAGCGCGCCGAGGGCTTTCGAGCTATTGCTGGCGGTCTCGTTTGCGACTCCCGAGAGCGCGCCGAGGGCTTTCTAACTGTCGTCGTCAGTTCCGGTTCCGGCTCTTGAGAGCGCGCCGGGGCTTTCGACGTGTTGTCGAGATCGACTACTCCGATTCTTCGAGCGGGTCAAACGAGTCCCCGCAAAGACTAGTCGACCACTCATACAGTCACCAACCCAATCGACCAGAGCATGACCAACGACAGCGACCAGAACGACGAGTGACCGGCCAGATATCTGCCCGTCCTGTCGACGAAATCCACTTTACCCACCGCGTCCTCCTGTCTGACCGTGAGAGACTATCACGTCCACTCGAACTACTCGGACGGGCGGTTCCTCTTCCAGATGGCCAGGGCCGCCGACGAGGCGGGGCTGGACGGCGTGGGCTTCGCCGACCACTGCACCGTCACCGAGCGCGAGGACCGCCGGGGCGAGCGGGCCGAGTACGCGTTCAACCTGGACATGACCTACGAACGCCGGCGGCGGGGGATCGAGCGGCTCTGCGACGAGTTCGACCTGGTCGTCTACGACTCGGTCGAGATGGACTACGACCCACGGGACGAGGGCGCCATCGGGTCGTTCCTCGACGAGGCCGGCTTCGACTACGCCGTCGGGAGCGTCCACGAACTCGACGGCGTCAACGTCCAGGTGCCGTCGTACTTCGCCGACCGGTCCGACGACGCGCTGGACGCGCTCGTGGACGAGTACTTCGACCGGCTGGTCTCGCTCGTCGAGTCGGAACTGTTCGACGTCGCCGCCCACCCGGACCTGATCGAGCGGACTGGACCGCTGCGCGGACGAGCCACCGAGGCCCAGTACGACAGGGTCGCCGAGGCCTTCGCCGAGTCGCGGACCGTGCCGGAGATCAACGCCGGGCGGGCACTGACGGATCTGGACCTGGTCCATCCGAGTGAGGGGCTCCTCGACGCGTTCCGGGAGTACGACGTGGGCGTGACGCTGGGGACGGACTCGCACTACCCCGACGAGATCGGATCACGGGCGGAGTTCCTGGCCGACTTCGTCGTGGAACGGGACCTCGACCCGGTCGAACCGGCCGGACTGGACAGCTAGAGACGACTCGCGACTGGTCTCAGGGCAACTCCCGCATCCCGGAGAGCATGTCGTCGATGTCGCCGTCGGCGATGGCGAGCGAGAACCCCTCGATGCGGGCGAGGTCGACGGCGTGGTCCCACAGGTCTTCCTCGTCGAGGCCGTGGAGGACGACGGCGTTGGGCGTCGGCGTCACGACCCGGAGGGCGACGAGTGGCGATTCCCCGCGGGTGACGTTGGTGAACACGAGCGCCCGGTTGGTCGACTGGCCGTAGAGCTGGTAGAACTCGTCGGAAGAGAGGCGCGTGATGACCTCGATGGAGTTGATGACCGTGTGGCCCGCGACGGTGTCCCTGTCGCCGGCGACCAGTTCGGTCGCACCGATGGCGTCGTAGTAGCGTTCGAGGGGGATGTTCGCCGAGTACTCCCGCAGGTCCTGGACGACTTCGGAGTCGAACCCCGAGGAGAGCACGCGGGCGTGCTGGTGGATGAACTCGCCGCCGCGGTCCTCGTCGATGTCGAGCAGGGCGTCGACGACCCGGCGGACGACGCCGATGCCGGGGTTGTCCCGGCGCCCGCTCTCGTAGTCGGAGACGACCGAGGGGGAGACGTCGAGGTTGCTCGCCAGTTCGGTCTGGGACACCTCGAAGTCGGTGCGCCACTTGCGGATGGTCTCGCCGGGGTCGTTCGAGAGAGCCACCTCGCCAGCCATCTTCTCTGCGAGTTCCTCGCGAGGGCCGCGCGTCATTGAACTACTGGTGTAGTTATCCGACGCGGCAAAAAGGGTATCGAACGTCGGTCACGCCGCCGCTTCGCGTCGACTCTCTCCCGATGCGAGGACCGTTCCGACGGCCGCGCCGATAGTTCCGAAGACGGCGGGGTAGACGACGCCGGCCAGACCGATCGCGGTCACGAGCGTGGGCTCACCCGTCGACCCTTCGACGCTGATGGTAAAGAGGACAGCACCGATCAGCGCGAGCGGGAGGTAGCCCGCGAGGACCGCCGGCCCGATGCGGAGCGCGTCGCCGAGTTCGGTGGCGCCGGCCATCCGCGCGGCGGCCAGTCCGGCGATCAGGAGCAGCGCCGGTGGAATCCCGTACAGGACGGTCGAGAAGGCCTCGGACTCGGCGATGAAGTTCACGGCCGACGTGCCGCCGAAGATGGGGACGTTGACGTTCAGCGTCGTCGTGGCGCCGTGGGCGTTGAAGAACACCCAGCCGACCATCTTCCAGGCCGCGCCGCCGTCGCCGAACGCCTCGGCGAGTTGCGCGATGGAGGAGTCGCGGACCGTGGAGATGGTCAGCGCGTACGTGAGGAGGTAGCCGAGTCCGAACGCGGCGACGCCACCGCCGATGCCGCCGAGCAGTCCGGTTCGCGATTCACTTGTGGGCATATCGGGTCGAACGGCGCGTGGTGTCGGTATATGTTTTGGGGGAACCTGCCGCGTGAACAGAAAGACCGACAGTGTCGGTCGTCATTCGTCTCCAGCGTTCCCCGATCACCAGTTCGTTCAGCCCCAGTTCACCTTCGGTGGCGTGTCCCCGCTGAAAATCGGTACAACCGACACTACGAGACGGTTCCGGGACGCCGGACTCACTCGACATGGTCTGTCGGCCGCGCCGCGTCAGTCGTCCGTGCCCCGGACGGTCAGCACCGGCACCGGCGCAGTCCGCACGGTGCCCTCGGTGACGCTTCCCATGAGGAACCGGTCGACGCCGCTTCGCCCGTGGGTCCCCATGACGACGAGGTCGACCGCCTCCTCGCCAGCGTACCGACCGATCGTCCGCCGTGGATTCCCGAACTCCGTCGCCCGGACGACGTCCGTGGCGCCGGCGTCTTCCGCTCGCGCGACCGCTCGGTCCAGGATCGACTCCGCCCGTTCTTCGAAGACGTCGGTCGGCATCACCGCGTAGTCGTCGCCACCGAACACCGAGGGATCGATCACCGTGAGCAGGTGGAGCGTGGCGTCCCGCTCGGCCGCGAGTGCGGCCCCTTCGTCGACGGCCCGCTTCGAGACGGCGCTGCCGTCCGTCGGCACGAGCACCGACTCCGGTGGGTACCGCCGGGGGACGTCGTCGTCGGGCCTGACGGTGAGCACCGGCCGCCCCGCCTTCCGGGCGACGCGTTCGGTGACGCTCCCGAGGAGCATCCGGTCCAGCCCTCGCCGGCCGTGGGTCGACATCACGATCAGGTCGACGTCGCGGTGGTCCGCGTACGCCAGTATCGTCCCGGAGGGGTCCCCCTGTTCGACCGTGGAGCGGACGTCCACGCCGCGGTCGGCTGCCCGGTCCTCGACGTCGGCCACGACCTCCTCGCCGTGTTGCTCCAGCGCGTCGACCACTTCGCCACCGACCCGGGTGACGCTGTTCTCGTTCGAGTTCGCGACGTAGAGAACCTCCAGGGTGGCGTCCTCGGCCGCTGCGAGGTCGAGCACGTAGTCGCGCACCGCGTTCGCGGCGTCGCTACCGTCGGTCGGGAACAGAATCCGGTCGTACATGCCCGAGTATTTTCCCCGGACCGGGAAAAACGCGGGGGGCACCAGCCTGGGGCCTCACCCGCCCTCGTTCTGATGGGTATTATTCCCCATTCGGGGAATGTTTTTACATTCGCCCACCATACTACGGAATATGTCTGATGCATCGCTGGACGACCGCGGTCGTCTCACACTTCCGAAGGAGGTACGCGAGCGATACGGTAACCGGTATCACGTCGTTCAGCTTCCCGACGGGATCAAATTAGTTCCCATCGCCGACGACCCGCTCGACGCGCTCAGAGACGAGTTTTCGGACGTCGACAGGTCGGTAGACGAACTTCGTAGAGACGGACGAGAAGCAGCCCTCGACGAGGCCGGGCGATAGATGTACGCTGAGACCGACTTTCTGCTCGCGCTGATCAAGGACGAAGACTGGCTTGGAGATGCGGCCGAGACAGTGTACCGAGAACATCGAGACGAGTTGTGGACGTCCCAGTTCTCCCTCATCGAACTGCTGATGGTCGCCTATCGAGAGGAACGGAATACGGAACGGGTCGTGGCGAACGCCGCCAACCTCGTCGACATCCGCGGTGACGTCGACACCGTCGTCGCCGCGGCGACGTACGTCGAGAACCACGGATTCACACCGTTCGACGCGCTCCACCTGGTCGAGTCGGACGGTGACACGGTCGTCTCTAGCGACGAGTCGTACGAGTCGTTCGCTCCCCGCCTGGATCTCCGAACCGTAGACGAAGAATAGCGCTCCGCAACCAATAAACGCGCCTGCCGCCTGCTCCCTGTAATGACCGACTGGACGGAGAAGTATCGTCCGAGCACCCTCGCCGAGGTCCGCGGCAACGACAAGGCCCGGGACAAACTGAAGGAGTGGGCCGACTCGTGGGAGGACCACCGCAAAGCCGTCATCGTCCACGGCGCGCCGGGCATCGGGAAGACCTCCGCCGCCCACGCGCTGGCCAACGACATGGGGTGGCCGACCATCGAACTCAACGCCAGCGACTCGCGGACGAAGGACGTCATCGAACGGGTCGCCGGCGAAGCGGCAAAGAGCGGTACGCTCACCGAGGGCGGTGCGGGCCGTCGACTCGTCGTCATGGACGAGGCGGACAACATCCACGGCAACGCCGACCGCGGCGGGTCGCGGGCCGTCACCTCGCTCGTCAAGGAGGCGGGCCAGCCGATGATCCTCATCGCCAACGAGTTCTACGACATGGGCAACGGGCTCCGCAACTCGTGCGAGGACATCGAGTTCCGCGACGTGGGGAAACGCTCCATCGTCCCCGTGCTCCGCGACATCCTCCGCCAGGAGGACGTCACCTTCGACGACGACGCGCTGACACAGATCGCCGAGATGAACGACGGCGACCTCCGGGGCGCCGTCAAGGACCTCCAGGCGCTGGCCGACGGGAAAGAGCACCTCGCCGCCGACGACGTCGTCACCAGCGAGCGCGACAAGAGCGAGGGCATCTTCGACTACCTCGACGAGGTCATCAAGACCGCCGGCGCGGAGGAGGCGCTGAAGGCCTCCTACGACGTCGACGAGACGCCCGACGACCTCATCAACTGGATCGAGGACAACATGCCCAAGGACTACGAGGGCGCTGAACTCGCGAAGGCTTACGGGTTCCTCGCGAACGCGGACCGCTGGCTCGGCCGCGTTCGCGCCACCCAGAACTACACCTTCTGGAAGTACGCGGGCGACAACATGACCGCCGGCGTCGCGGCCTCGCGCGACGGCAAGAAGAGCGGCTGGACGCGCTACGGCCCACCGAGTTACTGGTCCAAGCTCGGCCGCTCGAAGGGCACCCGCAACACGCGCGACCACATCGCCCAGCAGATCGCCGCGGTCAACGGCGTCTCGATGCGCACCGCCCGCCGCGACGTGATGCCGTTCCTCGCGACGATGACCCACCACTGCAAGAATCGGGAACTCACCGTCGCCATGGCGGCCCAGTACGACATGGAGGCCTCCCACGTCTCCTTCGTCACCGGCAGCGGGAAGGACACCAACAAGGTCCAGTCCATCGTCGAGGACGCCGAGGAACTGAAAGAAGCGCAGGCGGTCGAACACTCCGACGGCGCCTTCGAGGGCGCGATGGCCGGCCAGACCGACGCCGGTGAGGCCGGAGATGGGGACGAGACAGACGACGCCACCGGCGCCGCTGACGACGAGGACGCTGACCAGGTGACACTCGACGACGGTGCAGACGACGCCGAGGCGGCGGACGACGAGGACGACGATTCTATCGATTCACAGGACGCCGAGGATGACCAGAGCCAGTCCGGGCTCTCGGACTTTATGTGACCGGTGAGTCGCGGTTGTCGTCGATGACGCTTCAGGGACGGAGTTCAGTCGGAGTGAGATACGGCGGCGAGGTCACCGTTACCTTCGCCCGCCGACCGTCTCTTCAGTACCGTGGAAGGACGGCAGTCTCGGTCGGCGTCGAAGTCCCAGGCGTTCACGGTTCCGTCGAGCGGCTGTGACGGCCACGTCACAGGAATGGAGTACTGGCCAGCGTCGCACATTCAGGGGCCATCATGGTGCCCGTCCAGCGAGCGGGGATTCGGTCTCCACGTCCGAGTCGCCTCATCCCTCCGCGACCGGATCCGTTTCCCAGCCGATCCGCCAGCCGCGATAGAGGGCGTAGACGCTCGCCAGAGCGGCCAGGAGTGAGAGAGCGTCGACGACGTGGTTGACCGTCGTTCCCGACGCTATCGGGCCACCGATCGAGAGTCCGTTGAGCATTGCCGAAACGCCGGCGAGCAAGAGGCCCGCGCTGAACATCGCCCGTCCGGTGGAGACCGCGTCTCGCCGGTACCGGATGCCGACGATGAGAGCCACGAGGACGGTCAGTAGAAGCGCGAGCGCTGCACCGATGACTGGGGCCATAGCTCCGTTATCGCCGCACGGCCGGAAAGGAATTTCCGATCCACAGGAGGTCTCGCGTGGTTTCGCGCTGTTGCGTCCCTGTATCGCTCGGCGTGACCACGTTTCGATGTGTCCGGAGCGGGCTGTCTCAGCTTTCGTCCCCCGTGGCGGTAGTCGGCGTCGTGGACGGTGTCGTCGGTTCCTCGGTCGACGTCTCCGTCTCCTCCGGCGTCGGCGTCGGCGTGTCCTCAGGGGTCGGCGTCTCGGTCGCTTCTGGCGTCGCAGTTTCCGTCGGCGTCGGGCTGTCCGTCTCGGTCGCCGTTTCCGTCTCCGTCGGCGTTTCGGTCTCCGCGGGCGGTTCGAGCAGGCCCGGGACGTCGGCGGCGGTCGGCCCGGCCGACGAGACGTTCAGCAGGTCGAAGTTCGAGAGGTTCAGCGTCCAGGTGACCGACTCCGCCGTGGACACGGGCGTCCACTCGACGACGACGAAGTTCGGGCCGGCGTCGAGCACTGCGGGCGGTTCGCCGGCGACGTCACCGCTGGTGAACTGACTCTCGGCCGGTTCCATCGGCGCGTCGTTGGGGTTCTCGTAGCTGAAGTTGACCAGCGCCGTCTCGTTGTCGACGACCTCGACTTGCTCACTGGCGAGGGTCGGCAGTTCGGGACGGACGTCCTCGCGGCACTGCTGGGCGTTCGGCTGTGCGACCGAGAGGTCCTCCTGGCCGGTCGGACTCGCCGAGGTGTTCACGTTCGCGACGAAGCTCCGGTTCTCGTCGCCGAACGCGCCGGGGTCCGAAAGCTGGATCATCAGCGTGCCATCCCCGGTCACCGTCGTCTCGTTCTGCTCGCCGACGGTGACGACCGTCTGGCCGTCGACCGGTCGATCGGTCGGCACGTCAGTGGGCGTCCAGGTGTACTCGCTCGTCGCGTTCCCGTCCTCGGCGTAGTAGCCGAGCGTGACGCCGAGTCGGTCGTAGCTTCCGTCGACCTGTGCAGTGGTGCAGTTCAGGTACTCCACGCCGGGTTCGGCCTCGGCTTCGACCGTGAGCGTCCCCGTCGCGTTGTCCGCTGGCGTGAACACGCCGTGTTCGTACTCGCCGGGTGCGAGGCCGCTCGTGTCGACATCCTCGAAGGTGACGTTCGACGAGTTACCGGCGTCGAGTTCGAGTTCCTGATCGTCGACGACCGTCCCGTTGATCCGGAGTTCAACGGGCTGGGTGGCGGACTCGCCGCCGACGTTTTCGACCGTCGCGGAGACGTCGATCGGTTCGCCCTGGCTGACGTTCGCTTCGGCGGGGGCCAGGTCAGAGACGGAGAACGAGGCCGGTGCCTCCTCGGACTGTGCCAGGACGTACACTCCGTCCGCTGTCAGGGTGGTCTCGACGCTTCCGTTGGCGTCGCCGGCGTCGAACGTCTCCACCTGGGTCCACTCACTCCCGTCGTGGCGCCACAGTTCGACCTCGGCGTCGGGGTCCGCACCCTGGTACGCCAGCGTCGCGTCGGTGCTGTTCTCGAGTTCGGTGACGTTGAGCCCGTCCTGAATCGTCGTCGCGTTCTCGGGGAGCGACGGGAGTTCGTCGCTATCGACTACGTCGAGCGTCACGGCCTCCTCGTCGAACGCCAGCGAGCCGACGGGGGCCAGTCGCAGGTCGGTGGCCGTGAACGGTCCGGGCTCGAAGCCGGTGTCACGCGGGTTGAGTTCGGCGTCGGTGTGGTTCCGGACGGTGACGTTGTCGAGCGTCTGGGTACTGATGAAGTTCGAGCTGATCCCGGCGCCGTCGTTGTCCGCGACCAGCGAGTCGCGCACGACGTTCTCGGCGCTGTCCGAGAAGTGGATCCCGGTCTCGCCGTTGTCGGCGACGACGAATCCGGAGAGCGTGTTGCCCGACGCGCCGACGCCGACGAAGACGCCCTCCAGCCCGTTCCCGCTCGCGTTCACCTGGCTGAACTCGCTATCCTGGACCAGATCCCAGAGGTGGAGCCCGTACCCGTCGTTGGCGGAGGCGTCGATCCGCTCGAACGTCACGTTCTCCGTCTCCCAGAGGCGGATCCCGGCACCGTTCCGGGTGGACGAGACGTTCTCGAACTCTGTCCCGCTGGCGCTGACGAGGAACGCACCGTTGCCGTCGTTCTCGGTTATCGTGACGTTCTCCAGTCGGGCCTGTGCCGGCACGTCGTCGCTGAAGTTGCCGATTTCGACACCGTTGTTCCAGTTCCGGACTTCGAGGTTCCGGACCGTGACGTTCTCGACGTCGTTCCCGTCGGGATCGTACGTCTGGATCCCGGTGTTGTTCTCCCCGCCGTCGCCGGCGAGGGTGCTGCCGTTCCCGTCTATCACCACGTCGCTGGCTTCGATCCTGAGACAGACGCCGTCGGTGTCGCCCTCGACGTCGCCCGCCAGTTCGTACTGGCCGGCCTCGTCGACGACGGTACAGGAGTCGATGGTTCGCTCACCGTCCTCGGGTTGTTCCGCACCCTCGACGGTGATCACGTGTTCCGTCTCGCCGTTCACCGGGACGGTCGTGCCGTCGTCGGCCACCGCGGTCAGCGTGTAGTTTCCGGGCTCGAACGCCGCCGTGACGTTCGACTCGGGACCGACGTCGACAGTCCGGTTCGCCGCGTCGCTCGCGTTCGCGTCCGTCGCGTTTGCGGTGACCGTCACGGCCACGTCGTTCGGGTTGTCGACGGTGACGTTCTCACCTTCGACTGTGACGTTCAGGCTGTCGACGTCCTCGTCGGGTTCCGCGACCTGTACGTCCAGGGCCGACTCGTTCTCGAGGAGCACCTCGCGCTCGTCGTCGCTCTCACCCGTCAGCGTGTAGTTTCCGGGCTCGAACTGCTCGGTGACGTTCGCACCGGCGCTGACGTTCAGGGTTCGCTCGCCGTCTGACTCGTTCGTCGCGGTGACCGTGACGTTGGTCCCGCTCGGATTCTCGACGGAGACGTTCTGCCCGCTCACCGAGACGTTTAGATCGATGGGTTCGTCCGGTTCTGGCAGTGGTGCTTCTGAGACGTTCACCGTCAACTCCGCCTGGCCGTCAAGGGTCACGGTGCGGTTGTCGGCGGCCGAACCAGTGAGTTCGTAGGTTCCGGGATCGAACGCTTCCGTGACGTTCTCGCCGCCGGGCACGTCGACGGTCTGCTCCGAATCGTTCTCGTCGGTCGCCGTGACCGTCACGATCGTCTGGCTCGGGTTGTCGAACGAGATGTTGCCACTACTGACGGTGACGTTCACGTCGACGGGTTCAGGAGGTTCCGGGGGCGTGTCGGGGGGGTCCGCGGACTCGATACTGAACTCGAAGGCGTCCTGATCGTTTATCTGGACGGCCGTGCCATCGGTGGTCTCCGCCGTCGCCGTGTAGTTCCCGGGGCCGAACGCTCGGGTCAGGTCCCAGTCGGCGGGCACCTGGAACGACGTCTCCTCGTCGCCGGTGACCTCGACGGTGACGCGCTCGTCGTTCGGGTTCACGACCGAAAGGCTCCCGTTCTCGACGCTCGCGGTCAGGGACTGCAGCGCGTCCCCGACGGAGACGGTCAGTTCCGCCCGGCCCGCGAGTTCCACGTCCTGGCCGTCGGCGGTCTCGGCGGTGAGGGTGTAGGTTCCCCGGTCGCGCTGGAGGTTCGTCGACTCGCCGGGTGCCAGCGTCACCGTCTCCACGTCGCCGTCGTCGCTCGTTATCGTCACCGTCACGGCGACGTCGTTGGGGTTCGCGAGGAAGATGGTCTCGCCCTCCGCCGAGGCGAAGAGGCTCCGGAGCTGCTCGTCGCCGTCGGCCGCGCCGTCCTGCCCGTCGTCGGGGTCCTGCGCCGATCCCTTCGCGTAGTTGTATATCGTCACGTCCACGTCGACGTTCAGCTGCGCGGCGGTCCCCGCGGTGTCGGAGGCAGCCCGCCGGGTGACGATCTGCGTCTGCTCGACGGTGACTTCCTGGCGCTGGGTCAGCGCGAGCGACCCTTCGGAGGCCCCGCGGGCGGCCGACTGGATCTGGACGACGTTGGCCGTCTGGTGTTGCGACAGCGCTCCGCCGGCGGCGCTCTCGCTGATGATCTGGATCTGGACGATGTTGATCTCCTGGATCTGGATGACTGTGCCCTGGCCGGCGCCCGCCGCGGCGGCCTGGATCTGTTCGACGTTCACGACCTGGCTCTGGGCGGCCGAGCTGGCGGCGCCCTTCGCGGCGCCGGTTGCGGCGTACTGTATCTGGGTGATACTGACTGACTGGGACTGGACGAGCACGCCCTTCGCCGCGCCGGTCGCCGCGTGCTGGATCTGGGTGACGCTCGCCGTCTGTGACTGGCTGATGGCACCCTTCGCCGCGCCGTATGCGGCCGACTGGATCTGGCTGACCGACACCGACTGGCTCTGTTCGAGCGTGCCCTTGCAGGCCCCGCGTGCGGCGGCCTGCACCTGCTCGACGGTGACTGCCTGTTGCTGGGTGACCGATAGCGCACCCTCGGCGGCGCCCATCGCAGCCACCTGGATCTGCTTGACCGACGCGGTCTGGCGCTGCTCGACCGCGACGGACTGGTTCTGGCTGAGCGCGCCCTCGGCGGCGCCGACCGCCGCGGACTGGCGCTGCTCGACGGAGACGTTCTGCGTCTGGGTCAGCGCGCCGAAGGCCGCGCCCTGGGCCGCTTCACGGATGGCGCCCGGGTGAGCTTTCTCCCGCGACTCGTTCTCGTCGCGCTTGCCCGCCTCGTGGGCCGCGCCCGCCGCCGCGCCCTGGGCGACGACCTGGACCTGTTCTATCGTCGCGTTCTGCCGCTGGGCGACGGCGCCGTGGCTCGCGCCGAACGCGGCGTGCTGGAGCTGGGTCGCGCTCGCGTTCTGGTACTGGGAGAGCGCGCCGCCGGCCCCGCCGGCCGTCGCGTTCTGGACCTGCTCGGCGCTGACGTTCTGGCTCTGGAGGAAAGCCCCGGTGACCGCGCCGTAGGAGGCGTTCTGGACCTGTTCGACCGAGGCGTTCTGGTGCTGGGCCACCGCGTCGACGGTCCCGTTGACCGCCGCCGCGCGCTGGGTCTGGTTCACCGAGACGCCTTGCCGCTGGAGCGCCGCGACGGCCTCGTCGACGCCCTCCTCCGCGGCCTCGCGTTTCTCCCCGTCGACCGTCCCGTTAGCTTCTGTCTGGCCGACCTGCGCCGGAGGGGTGGTCCACTGCTCGTCCGTCGGGGGGCCGTCCGTTGGCGGACCGTCCGTCTGCTGGGCGGGCCCGTCCCCGACGTTCGCCGGCGGTGCGTCGGCGACACTTTCCACGGGTGCTGCCCCCACTCCCCCGATCGCCATCGGGGCCGAGACGCTGAGGACCATCACCAGCGTCACGGCGACGACTGGCCACCTGCGTGCGACCCGGTGGGCGCGTGTTCGCGGCTCTGTCGCTCCGTCGTCGTGCGATTCCATGCCACGAGACTACCGACAAGACGCGCATAAACCGCGCCTATCGTTTCCCACAGTTGGATCCGATTGCCAGCGGTAACGTCGGGCAAACCGCGGCACTCTCCCCGTTCAAACGGCCGTCGCGGTCCCTTCCGGGCGTCGGCCGTGATTCCGTGCCGTAGGAGGTGTCAAATTCGATCCCATGTGACGTTCGTCAGTGGCGAGTATCTGGAAACGGGGGCGTCGCTGCTGTTCCGGGGAGATTCAGACTATTCGACGTGTGCGTCCGAAATCGTCCCGTGGCCTGTGCGACGTCGGCCGTCGCAGGTCAATTCTCACACGGGTCCGCGTTCACGACCCCCCAATTGCTCGTTTCAGTCGGCTCGAACGCCGGCGAGAGCGCTGCCCGTCGAGCGCTTCGAGAGCGTCCAGACCACGGCGAGGAGCGCCAGCAGGACGACGACCGCACCGACGTCCGTCAGCGCCTGATCGAGGCCGAACTTCCGGCGCGCGACGAGCATATCGAACCACGTGACGACGCTCCCGACGGCGAGGAGCGACCGGGTCCGACCGAGGCCGTGCGCGTGCGCCCACAGCGCCCCCGCTGCGAGCCCGCACGAGAGCAGGAACGAGACGGCGTAGAAGCCGACGAGCGCCCAGAGGGGCATCACGACGAGGGACCCGTCGAGGACGAGGTGGAGCGGGACGAGCGCGATCGCGGCGATCACCAGTGTCCGGAGCGTCTCGACCGAGGGCGTCTCGACGGTCCAGGCACACGCGGCAGCCAGACACAGGATGATCAGCGACGCGGTGACGAAGTGGGCGGCGGTGATGACCGCGGTGAACTCGGTGACGGTGAGTGCGCCGAGGATGATCTGGGACGGTAACAGTCCGACGGCGGCGGTGACGGCCCACTTCACGCGGCGGTCGTCCTGCTCGCGCCAGGCCAGGTACAGCGTCGCCAGCAGCGCGAATCCGACGAGCATCGCCAGCAGGCGGTGGGACCACTCGACGAAGCTCGTCCAGTTGGCGGGAAACAGCCCGAGCCAGCCGTCACAGAACGGCCAGCGGCGTTCGCAGGTCAGTCCCGCCCCCACGAAGGCGGTGTAGAGCCCGACCAGCATCAGGACGAGCGTCGCCGCGGTCGACCCGAACAGGAGGTTCCGAAACCGGCGATCCATGGCGCCGGCTTGGGTCCTGAGGTATATAGGTCCCCCTCTTCGATCCCGGTTTCTGAAACGGGGCGTGTTCGCTCGCCTCCCGTCACATTTGGGCGCAACACGAGCTTTATACTCGTTCCTGCTGGCGTTGACCCATGGGACTCGACGAGGACGCCCTCGACTACCACAGTAGCGACCCGCCCGGCAAGATCGCCATCTCGACGACGAAGCCGACGAGCACCCAGCGGGACCTCTCGCTGGCGTACTCTCCGGGGGTCGCCGCCCCCTGCCGGGCCATCGACGAGAACCCCGACGACGTCTTCACCTACACTGCCCGGGGGAACCTCGTCGCCGTCGTCTCGGACGGTTCCGCGACGCTGGGGCTGGGTGACATCGGTCCAGCGGCAAGCAAGCCCGTCATGGAGGGCAAGGGCGTCCTGTTCAAGCGCTTCGCCGACATCGACGTCTTCGACGTGGAACTGGACGTCGACGGCGTCGACGAGATGGTGAACACCGTCCGGCCGATGGAACCCACCTTCGGCGGTATCAACGTCGAGGACGTCGCCGCCCCGGAGTGTTTCGAGATCGAGCGGCGGCTGAGCGAGCAGATGGACGTGCCGGTGTTCCACGACGACCAGCACGGCACCGCGATCATCTCCGGCGCGGCGCTGCTGAACGCGGTGGACATCGCCGGCAAGCAACTCTCTGACATCGACGTCACGTTCGCGGGCGCGGGCGCCGCGGCGCTGGCCTCGGCCCGGTTCTACGTCTCTCTCGGCGTCGACCCCGAGAACGTCACCATGGCCGACGAGGGCGGGATCATCACCGAGGCCCGCGTCGAGGAAGAGGGCCTCCACGAGTACGTCGAACCCTTCGCCACCGAGGGCGAGGGCGGGACGCTGGCCGACGCGATGGTGGGCGCGGACGTGTTCGTCGGCCTCGCGGTCGGCGGCATCGTCGACCAGGAGATGGTCCGGTCGATGGCCGACACGCCCATCCTGTTCGCGATGGCCAACCCCGACCCGGAGATCGGGTACGAGGCGGCGAAGAACGCCCGCGACGACACCGTCATCATGGCGACCGGGCGCTCCGATTACCCGAACCAGGTCAACAACGTCCTGGGATTCCCGTTCATCTTCCGCGGCGCGCTGGACGTTCGCGCGACGGACATCAACGAGGAGATGAAAGTCGCCGCTGCGGAGGCGCTCGCCGACCTGGCCCGCGAGGACGTCCCGGACGCCGTCGTCAAAGCGTACGGCGACGACCCGTTGCAGTTCGGCCCCGACTACATCATCCCGAAACCCCTCGACTCTCGGGTCCTGTTTGAGGTGACCCCCGCGGTTGCCGAGGCCGCCATGGAGACCGGCGTCGCTCGTACCGACGTCGACCTGCCCACGTACGTCGAGGAACTGGAGGCCCGTCTCGGGAAGTCCCGCGAGATGATGCGCGTCGTCCTCAACAAGGCCAAGAACGACCCCAAACGCGTGGTGCTGGCCGAGGGCGACGACGAGAAGATGATCCGCGCCGCCGCCCAGCTCGTCGACCAGGGCATCGCCGAACCGGTCCTCATCGGCGACCGTGACCGGATCGGCGCCATCGTCGAGACGCTCGGCCTCGACTTCGCCCCCGATATCGTCGACCCGGCGGAGGGCGACCTGGCGGCCTACGCCGACCGATTGTACGAACTTCGGAAGCGCAAGGGCGTCACGCGCCACGAGGCCGGCAACCTCGTCGAGGACGGTAACTACCTCGGCAGCGTGATGGTCGAGATGGGGGACGCCGACGCGATGCTGACCGGCCTGACCAACCACTACCCGTCGGCGCTGCGCGCACCGCTGCAGGTCGTCGGCACCGCGCCGGAGGCCGACTACGCCGCCGGCGTCTACATGCTGACGTTCAAAAACCGAGTCGTCTTCTGTGCCGACGCGACCGTCAACACCGACCCCGACGCGGAGGTCCTGGCCGAGATCACCCGTCACACCGCCGACCTGGCCCGCCGGTTCAACGTCGAACCGCGCGCGGCGATGCTGTCGTACTCCGACTTCGGGAGCGTCGACAGCCCGGGCTCACGGAAACCCCGTCGCGCCGCGGAGCGACTTCGGAACGACCCCGCGGTCGACTTCCAGGTCGACGGCGAGATGCAGGCCGACACGGCCGTCGTCGAGGACATCCTCGCCGACACCTACGAGTTCTCGGACCTGGACGGGCCGGCGAACGTCCTCGTCTTCCCCAACCTCGAAGCGGGCAACATCGCGTACAAACTGCTCCAGCGTCTGGGCGGTGCCGAGGCTATCGGTCCGATGCTCGTCGGCATGGACGAACCCGTCCACGTGCTCCAGCGCGGCGACGAAGTGAAAGACATCGTCAACCTCGCGGGCGTGGCGGTAGTCGACGCACAGAACGAGTAATCGCTCCGACTTTAGGCAGTGTTTAGACTGCCGTTCAGTCGCTCGCTCCGCCCCGGTTGGCCCGTGACGGCGGCGGGACGCGCTCGTCGACGCCCGGGGACTCGGGCAGGACGCAACGAGCGGGTTCGTCGTTGACGTGGGCGTACTGGTCGGGCGCGTTGGCCAGCGCGTGGGCCGGATTGACGTCGCTCGGGATGCGCGCGGCCCGAATCTCCTCGAAGCCGTTGATCCGGGCGCGGATGCCGCGCCAGTGGAGTCCCGTCGCGACGGGGACGGAGACGTCGTGGTGGGACACCGACGCGGGGTCGTCGGCCGCGAGCATCGCGGCGTTGACGTTCGCAGCCAGGTCGTCGTGGTCGATGAGGAGTCCGACGCTGGCGCTGGCTGGCGCACGAGACGCGAGTACGTCGAGGCCCAGGTGTAACGCCCGATACTCCGCGACGTTGTTGTCCGGCGCGTTGTCCGGGAGGGAGAGCCGAGCGACGCGCTCGCCGTCTCGCGTTTCGATGACGGCACCGAGCCCACCGCTCGCGTCCGTGTAGGATCCGTCGGTAGCGATGTAGAAGTCGCGGTGGTGTGTGCGCGGCGGATGCGCGATGTGCGGCGTCGGTGACTCGTCGAACAGGTCTCTCAGTGACGGCCGGCCGTAAGCGGCCATGAAATACGTTTCACGGTGCAGGCTGATAAATATACTGCCAGTGGTAACGTTTGGCACTGGGGTGGAAAATCGACCGTCTCCACCGTCGAGCGAGTGTCATTCCCGACGGTGGGGGTGGCCGACGAAGAGCGTCACGGCGTTCGCCGCGAGGAGGGCGAGGAACGCGATGGTGACGGAGCTACTGCCGAGGCCGCTCGCCAACAGCGGGAGGTAGAGGAACGGGAGGGCGACCGCGACCCAGAACGAGAGGATACGTACTGGTCCGAGGACGTTCTCGCCGGGGCGGACGACCGTTCCTGCGGCCTGGAGGGCGGTGCGAAGGTCGTTTGCGGAGGAGTTGGACATCGGGGACACCCACCAGATGCCACCAGTGCCGACCCCATATAACCGGCCGAGCGTTCGGGTCGTTTCACACCGTTTCAACGTGGCAAACGTTGACTAGCACGTTTCACGACCGACTCACATCGGTCGATATTTTTCATTCCCCACGCTCAGGCCGTCTCGCGATTTCTGGACGTTCGATCACGGCTCGGCGACGCCCGGTTTCGGCGCCGTCTCACTCGTCCGGGACGGTCCCGAGTAGAGAGATGGTAATCGTCTCGTCCGTCCCTGGCAACTGGGTTTCCGTGCGCACGTACTCTGGGACCGACGACCGCCACTGCTGGAGCGCGACCCGATAGCGTTCCCGATGGCGTTCGACGCTGTACGTTTCGGTCGGGTCGGCGCGAAGGGCGTCCTCGACGCCGTCAGGGTCGGGCGGTGCCGGACAGCGGTCGTTCACGAACGCCTCCGCCGGAAGCACAACGGGTGCCTGGTCCTCGGTCTCGCGTCCCTGGCGGACGTGGAGGCGCGCTCGCATCCGACCGCTGAACGGCGGCGTCATCCGGAGCACCGTGTCCGCGTTCCCGGTCCGCCGGCTCGCCTCGAGCGCAGTGACGAGATCCGCCGCCGTGACGACGACGGTGTCGACAACGGCCGGGTCGTTCGATCGTGTCATCGTGGTGCCGTCGCCTCCTGTCGAGTCGAGGTTCGGATGCCTCGTAGAAACGTCCGTCGCCCACGAGACTGGAATGCACGAGTCGTGCGGTGGCCGACTTCTGATATGGATCCACAGGTGATAATCGACGGGGTGGTTTTATGGTCGATATCGATCAACGACTGAGGCGTATGATTCGGGGGACGCTGATACCACGGAGGGACGTGTTGGGCCGATGACACCAACGAACCGGTCCGGACGGGTGCTCGTCGTCGACGACGAGCGCGCCGTCGCCGACCTCTATGCGAACTGGCTCGACGTGGACCACGACGTCCAGGTCGCCTACGACGGGAGCCAGGCCCTCGAACTCGCCGACGACGACGTGGACGTCCTCTTCCTCGACAGACAGATGCCGGGCCGGTCGGGCGACGAGGTGCTCGAAGTCCTGGACGAACGCGGCCTCGACTGTCGAATCGTCATGGTGACCGCCGTCGACCCCGGGTTCGACATCGTCGAGATGCCGTTCGACGACTACCTGATCAAGCCCGTCACCCGGGAGGCACTGACCGAATCGGTCGAGGAGATGCTCACGCGCGATACCTACGACGACCAGATGCAGGAGTACTTCGCCCTCGTCTCGAAGAAGGCGACGCTCGACGCCCAGAAGAGCCGAGCGGAACTGGCAGAGAGCGACGCCTACGCCGAGATAACGACTCGCGTCGAGGAGTTCCGTAACCGAGTCGACGAGACCGCTGCCCGGGTGACGTCCTTCGAGGGGCTCTTCTACGAACTCCCCGGCGGAAACTGACGCTTCTCCGACGCCCGGTTCAGCGACCCTGTCTGGTGGCCGCCTAGAGGTACGTCCCGTCCACGGAGACGCTGACGGTCTCGTCGGCGACGGTTAGCTCGTAGGTGTCACGTTCGAGGACGTGGCCCCGGCCCGGGCGATAGTAGCCCATCTCCGCGGCCGGGATGGACAGTTCGACCGTCCTCGTCTCGCCGGCGTCGAGCGAGACGCGCTCGAAGGCGAGCAACTCACTGTTGGGTCGCACTAGCTGTGGCGAGCGCTGGGACCCGTAGGCCTGGACGACCTCGGTACCGGACCGGTCGCCGACGTTCGAGAGCGTCACTTCGAGTTCGACGGCCTCGCCGGGACCGATTTCCCGGGACAGTACGTCGAGGTCCCCGTACTCGAACTCGGTGTAGCTCAGCCCGTGACCGAAGGGATAGAGCGGGTCGTACGTGTCGGGGTGCTCGTCGTCGCCGATGGGTCGCGGCTGGCGCTGGTAGTCGTGGTGCTGGGGG
Organism: Halomicrobium sp. HArcel3; assembly: GCF_058933135.1. Lineage (NCBI taxonomy): Archaea > Methanobacteriati > Methanobacteriota > Halobacteria > Halobacteriales > Haloarculaceae > Halomicrobium > Halomicrobium sp. HArcel3. Next base: position 422,776 of record NZ_JBZYDN010000003.1, read on the forward strand.
AGGTCGCCCTCGTCGGACGGCATCGTGACCGGCAGGCGACCGGACGGCTCGTTGTCCCCGAAGAGCGTCTCGGCGATGGCGTGCCCCCCTTCGGAACCGGGGTAGTAGGCCATGAGAATCGCCGGGACGTGCTCGGCCATCCAGTCGACGATCAGCGGCCGACCGGTGATCAGGACGCCGACGGTGGGCGTCCCGGTCTCGTGGATCGCCTGGACCAGTTCGCGCTGGGCGTCGGCCAGGCGGAGGTTCGACCGGTGGGGCCACTCGCCCGTCTCCACGCCGGCCTGGTCCTGGGGGCCGAACTCGTGGATGTACCAGCCTTCGCCGAGCGAGACGACGGCGACGTCCGCCTCGGCAGCCTTCGCCGCCGCGGCCTCGACGTCGCGTGCCTCGTTGACCGTCGCGCCCTGTTCGTAGGTGACGGCGCCGTCCGCGTGGTGTTCGATGGCGTCGAGCAGGCTGTCGCCGGCGACGTGTTCCTCGGCGTCGACACTCCAGCCGCCGACCTGGCTCACTTTGTCGTCGGCGTTGGGCCCGGCGACGAAGACGTCCTCGGCGCCGTCGAGGGGGAGCAGGTCGTCGTTCTTCAGGAGCGTCATCGAGTCCCTCGCCGCCTCGCGGGCCACCTCGCGGTGGTCCTCGTGCCCGACGGTCTCGAGTGCCTCGTCCCTGTCGACGAAGGGGTCCTCGAACAGTCCCATGCGGAACTTCAGTGCGAGGACGCGGCGGACCTTCCCGTCGAGGGTGGACTCGTCGAGGTCGCCGGCTGCGACCAGGTCGACGAGGTGGTCGACGTGCCCGGTCGTCCCGACAGAGGCGACGGTCAGGCCGGCCTCCCGCGAGCGGTAGACCGATTCGCGCCAGTCCTCGGTGACGTGGTGGTCCTCGTGGAGGTGCCGGACGCCGCCCCAGTCAGAGACGGTGTGGCCGTCGAACCCGAGTTCGCCCCGCAGGAGGTCGGTGAGGAACCGGTGGGAGCCGTGCATCGGCTCGCCGTTCGTCGAGTTGTACGACGGCATCACGGAGGTCACGCCCTCGCCGACGACCGACTCGAACGGGCGGAGGAACGTGTTCCAGAGCCGGTACTCTGATATCTCGGCCGGCGCGGCGTCCTCGCCACGCTCCGGGCCGCTGTAGGCCGGGAAGTGCTTCGCCGTCGCGACGACGTTCTCTTCGCCCCCGATCCCGTCGCCCTGGTACCCACGGACTTTCGCGGCGGCCATCTCGCCGACCAGCCGCGGGCTCTCGCCGAACGTCTCGAAGACGCGACCCCACCGGGGTTCACGGCCCACGTCGCAGGTGGGCGAGTAGTTCTGGTGGGCCCCCGTCGCACGGACCTCGGTCGCACAGATATCGGCCGCTCTCTCCGCCAGGTCTGGATCCCAGGTCGCCCCGGTCCCCAGCCCGTTCGGGAAGATGGCCGACCCGGCCACGTACGCGTGCCCGTGGACGGCGTCGACGTTGAACAGCACGGGGATCCCCAGACGGGTCTCCTCGCGTGCCAGCTGTTGTATCTCGTTGACGGTGTCGACGATTTCGCCGGGCTCCGTCCCGATGGACCCGCCCCATCCGAACGTCGCTACCGCCCCGAGCGTGTGCTCGGTAACCGCGTCTTTCACGTCGTCGAGACTGTTGAACTCGCCCATCTTGCCGCCCCACGTCCCGACCAGCTGTCCGGCCTTCTCCTGGACAGTCATCCGGTCGAGGAGGTCCTCGACGCGGCGGTCGACGGCGGCGTCGGGCCGCTGATAGAGGTGGTCGTCACCGTTGGTCTGCATCGTTCACAAACGTCCCGCCATCCCGTTAAATAAGTTTGCAAATCCGGAACCGGGCGTCCGCCACGGAGACGCCCGTTCACAGGCGTCTCCGACGACTCGACCACGTCGCCGGATGGCCATTAGTCCGCCGGGAACCCGACGGGCGTTTCCCCGCGCCTGGTGGGATAAACCACAATTACTATAGCTATGAAGCGAAAGTAATCGGGTGTGAGATTCTGTCTCGAACGGACTGCGCGGGCCGTTCTTGCAACATTGGCAGCCGATGGAATCGCGCTCGGGGCGATTCCGTTTCTGCCGCTCGGATCTGCCGGTCTGGTCGACCGGACCGTCGCGTTTCTCGGCGTCGATACGTTCAGACGCACCCGGGGACGCAACCGCGCATTTACCCCCCGAGTTCGGACTCGACTCTCCGGCGAGTCCGAAACGACTACACAAGAAGATGATGACACTCAACTCATGGTGGGAGTCTAATGGCGACGCAGAATAGCAACCCTCGCTCCGAGCGCGGAGTCGAGGATCCAATCATCCAGATGCGAGGCGCCTCGGTGACCTACGACGAGGGCGAATCCTACGTGCTCGACGACGTCTCGCTGGACATCGGCCGCGGCGAAATCGTCGGTATCATCGGCGAGAGCGGTTCGGGCAAGTCGATGCTCGCTTCGTCGATGCTCGACGCCATCCCCGACCCCGGTCTCCTCACTGGGGGGATCCGGTACAACCCGCCGGACGACGAACCGATAGAGATCCTCGACCTCGACAAGGAAGGGATCCGGAGCCTGCGCTGGGAGCACGTCTCGATGGTCTTCCAGGGCGCGATGAGTTCGTTCAACCCGACGATGAAAGTCGGCGACCACTTCGTGGAGACGCTGAAGGCCCACGACGCGAACGTCGAGGAGGGGATGGCCCTGGCCCACGAACTGCTCGAGGACCTCTACCTCGAACCCGAACGCATCCTCGAGTCCTACGCCCACGAGCTCTCGGGCGGGATGCAACAGCGCGCCCTCATCGCGCTCAGCCTCGTGCTCGAACCCGAGATGCTCGTGATGGACGAGCCGACCGCCGCGCTCGACCTGCTGATGCAGCGCTCTATCCTCCGTCTGCTCGAGGACCTCCAGGAGAAGTACGACCTCACGATGGTGTTCATCACGCACGACCTGCCGCTGGTCGCCGCGCTGGCCGACCGGATGGCCATCATGTACGCCTTCAAGCTGGTCGAGGTCGGCCCCACGCGGGAGCTGATCGAACACGCCGCCCACCCGTACACGCGCAAGCTGCTCAACTCGACGCCGAACCTCGACGCGCCCCTGGACGAGATGGAGGCCATCGAGGGCGACCAGCCCGCGCCGATCAACGTCCCGACGGGCTGTGCGTTCCACCCGCGGTGTCCGCTCGCCGACGAACAGTGTCGGTCGACGGTGCCGGAGTTCTTCGACGCCGGCGAGGACCACGAGGTCGCCTGCTATCACTGGGAAGAGGCGATCGACCAGATCTCGCTGAACTACGCGGACTCGCTTGGTGACCGCGCGGCCAGCGGAGGTGACGACTGATGAGTAGCGAACCACCGCTGCTGGAACTCGAGAACGTCGAGGTCCACTTCGAGGACAAACCCGGCCTGCTCGACTTCGGTGGCGAGACGAAGACGGTTCGTGCCGTCGACGGCGTCAACCTCACGCTCGAGGAACGCGACGTCCTCTCGCTGGTCGGCGAGTCCGGCTGTGGCAAGACGACGCTCGGCAAGACCGCAATCGGCCTCCAGCGGCCGACTGGCGGGAGCGTCAAGTTCCGCGGCCACGATATCTGGGAGGTCCGCGACGGGAAATCGGACGCCGACATCACCTGGAAGGAGATCCGCACGTCGCTGCAGATCATCCACCAGGACCCGGGTGCCTCGCTCAACCCCAACCGGCGTATCCTCTCTATCCTCTCCGAGCCGCTCAACCAGGTCAACGCAGAACTCAGCCGGAGCGAGAAGCGCGAGCGGATCTACGCGCTGCTCGAACGCGTCGGGATGAACCCGGCGGCCGACTTCGCCGAACGCTACCCCCACCAGCTCTCTGGCGGCGAGAAACAGCGCGTCGCGCTGAGCCGCGCACTGTTGATGAACCCGGACGTCATCCTGGCCGACGAGGCCATCAGCGCGCTGGACGTCTCCCTGCGTGTCGAGATGATGGACCTGATGCACGAACTCCAGAACGAGTTCAACACGTCTTTCGTCTTCATCTCACACGACCTCTCGAACGCCCGGTACTTCACCGCCCACGCCGGCGGAAAGATCGGCGTCATGTACCTGGGCGAACTCGCGGAGATCGGTCCCGCCGAGGACATGATCGGCGACCCGCGTCACCCCTACACCAACGTGTTGCGCTGGGCGACGCCGGACCTCTCGCTCAGGGAGACCGGCGACCCGCCGATGCGGAAGATCGACATCCCGGACCCGGTCAACCCGCCGAGCGGCTGCCGGTTCCACACGCGATGTCCGGAGGCCAGAGAAGTGTGTAAGCAGGAGACCCCGCCGGACTACCAGGCCGGCGAACAGCGCGTCGCCTGCTTCCGCGAGGACGAGGACCACTCGTACTGGAACAGTCCCGAACTGAGCGACGGCAACCTCGCAGACACCGGGACGAACACCGACGTGGGCGAGGAGTCCGGCTTCTCGGACTAGCCGTCCCCGACGCCTTTTTCGATATCGTTCCCGCGCTCGATCCAGTCAGCTCTGCGTCCCGTCACCCGGTGACGCATCGGTTGCGGTCTCGCGTCTCCACTGACGGGGCCGGTCACTGTCGCTCGTGGGGCGTCAGATCGTCGAAAAAAGTCGACCCGGAGCTACAGCGAGCAGGACGTGGCGGGCTCCTCTTCGCAGGTCGGCACGACGCCATCGCGGTGGTCGAGTAGCTCGAAGTAGTTCCCGCCGGAGTCCTGACTGGACCTGCCGCGAACGACCGGGACGGCACGGCTGGCCTGGTGGTTACACGCCTGGAGGCGCTGGTCTCCGCCGCCGGCGTCGTATTCGTAGCCTTCCAGCGCCGACTGGATGGCGCCGGGCTCGAACGACTCGGCGCGCGCTGCCGCGGCGGCGAACTGGAGCGTCTGGGTGTAGGTGACGTGCGCCGTGCCGGACCCGGTCGCGGCGTCGCCGCCGGCGATCGTCCCGTAGTTGCTCACGTACGCCGAATCGTACGCCTCGGCGTACTCACCGTCGAGGCCGGCTTCCCACGGCATCGTTCCGAGGACGTCGGCGACCTCGGAGCCGACGACGTAGCCCAGCGAGTCGTCGATGAAGGGGACGACGACCTGTGTCTCCTCGGGGACGACGTCCTGGGCGGCCGTCAGCGCGTTGATGGCGTCGATTCCGAACAGGTTCAGGAAGAGGGCGTCAGGTCGACCGCGTGTGATCTGGGTGAGGTCGTCCTCGTAGCCCGTCGAGCCGGGCTGGATGGCCTCGTTCCCCCGCGGTTCCCAGCGGGGCGTGCCCGAGTCGGCGAAGTACCGGTCGACCGCGTTCTGCAGGTCCTTCCCTTCCGGGGAATCGGCGTACAACTGGACGTAGGTGGCCCGTTCGCCGGTCCTGGTGGCGAGCGTCGGTCCGAGGGCTCGCACGAGCGCACGCGAGGAGTACATCTCCCGGTACATCGTCGCGGCGCACTCCTCCCCGCTGAGCGCGTCGAGCAGACACGTCCCAGCCATGAAGGGCACCTCGTGTTCGATAGCGATATCGCGGTGGGCCCTGGCGGTGCTCGCCCTGGCTCCGCCACAGATCATCGTCACCCCGTTTTCGGTCACGTGGGGGAGGACGTTCGACCGCGCCGTCTCTCCGCTTCCCTCGTTGTCGACGATCGTCGACTCTACCTGGTGCCCGAGGAGACCGTCACCGGCCAGCTCGTCGAACGCGCCGGCCTCGACGAGTCCGCCACCCTCGTTGATGTGCTTGACCGCCAGTTCGAATCCGTTCCGCTCCTTGTCACCGAGACGCGAGTACGGGCCGGACTGTACCGTCGACAGAAGGAAGGTCGGCGCCGAATCCGGCGTCGGCGTGCCGCCGCTCCCGTCGGAGATACAGCCGGCCAGCCCACCGAGTCCGGCGACGCTCCCTGCCGCAATCGTCTCGAGCAGCCGTCGTCGAGACGTCGTCCCACCTGTCGCGTGGCGCTCCTCCCGTTCCATGGGCTTGATTGGATAATTATACCATATATTCCTTTGGGTACCCGGTCACAAATTGGCAGCCACCGGGCTCGTCAGCGGAAACCGAGTTGGGTCGCAGGTCGTCGGCGAACCGGGCCCCGCAGCGGGGGCGAACGTCGCCCAGATCGTAGCGGTATCCAGGACTGGTTGCCGGCCGATCCGGCCGCCTTCAGACGCCCAGCGGCCGACGCGAAAGATATTTGAGCGGTGATTGGGAATGGATGGCAATGCCTTCGGGTGATTCTCGCGGCATCTCTCGACGAGACTTCGTCGCGTCTGCAGTGGCGATCGGTGGGTCGGCGGCGCTGTCTGCCTGTCTCGGTCGGGAAGCCCCGATGGTGTCGGAGGACACCGAGCGCGAATCCCAGTTTCCCACCGGGTCCGACCCCGCGTCGCTTCCCGACGGCCAGCACAACTGGAACGAGTACCTGGTCACGGACGCCCACGGGAACACGGCGATTCCGCAACACCAGGTCGTCCTCGGCCTCGAATACGTGGGATCGGTGCCGCCGACCGACGAAGAACGGAGCGAGGTGGAGGCCGCGTTACAGTCCCTGGAGCGAGCACACCAGTGGGGGACCGGTGGGGCGACGTCGGCGTCGCTCAACGAGGGGCTCCTGACGTTACTCGGCTACTCGCCGCGGTACTTCGACCGGATGGACGCCAGCGTCGAGGGGCTCACCCCGCCGGAAGACGTCCTCGAGGCCGTCGGCGAGGACCCGTCGATGGCCGACCCACACGACGCTTTCCTCGTGCTCAACAGCGATTACGGTTCCATCCTGCTGGGCTGTGAGGAGGCGCTGTTCGGCGAACGCGACCGGATCAACGGCCAGGCCGTCGAGGGTACCTTCGAGGATATCTTTGAACGGCGCGAACGCCGGGCCGGCGTCGTCGGTCGCGGGAACGTCGCCGACGAGGTCGACAACGACTCGATACCGCCGTCGGCGCCGCTGTCGATGGGCTTTCGCTCGGGGTTCCGCGACACGCAGCCCTCGGAGGAGGCGGTCACCATCGACGACGGTCCGATGGCCGGCGGTACCATGCTCGCGGCCTCCCGCCTGCACATCGACCTGGACCGGTGGTACGAACAGGACGACGAGGAACGCTTCGCCGAGATGTTCTCGCCAACGCAGGACCCGGCCGACGTCGGACCGGTCGGTGACCGCCTCGGTTCCACCAGCGAGATAACGGAGGAGATGACCGAGAACGTCGAGGAAATCGCCGAGGAACACGGTCGGCTCGGTCACTCCCAGAAAGTGGCGCGTGCACGCGACGAGGACTTTCGGCCACAGATCCTCCGCCGGACGGAGGGCGTGGCCACGGACGTCGCCGAGGGCGTCGGCTTCAACTTCCACTCGATCCAGGCCACGATGGACGCGTTCGTCGAGACGCGCACGGCGATGAACGTCGACGAGTACGACGTCGACGTCGCCGACGACGACCACGGCATCGTCGACTACCTCGAGACGAGAGCGCGCGGCAGCTACGTCGTCCCGCCGCGAGACCAGCGGGCACTCCCGACTATCTAACGTGACCCAGAACACACAGCGGGCGCGAATCGCGCTCGTCACCTGTTGCGTCGCGCTCCTGGCCGTCACGGCCGGCTGCTCGGCGCTCGGCGAATCGCCACCCGAGATACAGTTCCGCAACGCCACCGCGGAGAGCGGACTGTCGTACTCCGACAGCATCGACACCGGCTTCGGCAACGGGAACGCCGGCATCTACGCGACTGACTTCGACGACGACGGCTGGACCGACCTGCTCGCCATCGGCGACGAGCGGCCGGCGCTGTTCCGCAACGACGACGGGACCTACGAGGAAAGCGACGCGCTCCCACCCCTGAATCGCACGTTCAAGAGCGCGGCGATCGTCGACTACGACGGCGACGGCTGGGAGGACATTCTCCTGTTGCCGACCAACGGGTCGGTCGTCACGCTCCACAACGACGAGGGCTCCTTCGAGCGCGTCGACACCGGCCTCGGAAACGTGACCTACCCGCTCGGCGCAGCGGCCGCCGACTACGACGGCGACGGCGACCGCGATATCTTCCTCTACCAGGCGGGCAACTGGCGCGTGGGCAAGCCAGCCGGCTACTTCACGCCCAACGGGACCGTCCAGGACGACAACGGCAACCCCAACATCCTCTACGAGAACGTGGACGGTGAGTTCGAGCGCGTCGACGACGCCGACATCGACGGTGACCGATGGAGCCTCGCGGCGAGTTTCACGGACCTCACCGGCGACGGGCACCCCGATATCCACGTCGCGAACGACTACAACAGCGACGTGCTGTACGTCAACCAGGGCGACGGGACGTTCGACAAACGCAACCTGCGTGGGTCGACCGAACGGAACGGGATGGCCTCGGAAGTCGCCGACGTGACTGGTGACGGCCGCCAGGACGTCTTCGTCACGAACATCTATCTCCCCATCTCGCCCCAGACGATGGGCCACGAGCGCTACGAGCGCGTCGAGTACTTCCTCTCGTACGTCATTCACTCGGGCCGGACGAAGGGGAACACGCTCATGGTCAACCAGGGAGACGGCGAGTTCGCGGACCAGGCCGACGAGTTCGGCGTCCGGCAGGGCGGCTGGGGGTGGGCGGCGAGCCTCTCCGACTTCAACAACGACGGTCGGCCCGACCTGATCCACACGACCCAGAACGTCGTCACCATCGACCAGGAGGACCCCCACTACCCCTATCCGATGGTGTGGCAGAACAACGGGAGCGGCTACACCTCGCTCGACGCCTCCGACCGCGGCTTCGACAAACACGACGGCCGCGGGATGGTGACGCTCGACTACGACCGCGACGGCGACCAGGACGTCGTGACGGCCAACTACAACCAGCCCTACGTCGTCTACGAGAACACGGTCAACGAGAGCAATAGCGTCCAGTTCCGTGCCGTCGGCGACGACGGCGAACTCGCCCTCGGGGCGACCGTCGAGGTGGACGCCGGCGGCGACACGACGACAGTCGTCCAGAACGGGCGGACGGACTACCTCTCGCAGGACAGCCGCGTCAGCCACGTCGGTCTCGGCTCGGCCGAAAGCGTCGACATCGCTGTCTCCTGGCCGGACGGCACCGAGCAGACCTTCGAGGACGTCGCCGCGAACCAGCGACTGCAGATTACGAGGGACGGCCTGGAGACGGTCACCGCGTTCGACGGCGGTGGGGATTAAGCCACCAGAGTCCCTCACCCCTGCTATGAGCACTTTGGCGGAGACGAGCGCACTGATCACCGGCGCGAGTTCGGGCATCGGCCGCGCCACTGCACACGCACTCGCCAGCCGCGGCGCCGACGTGGCCATCTCGGCCCGCCGCGAGGAACGACTCCAGGAACTGGCCGAGTCGCTGCGGGAGGAGTACGGGGTGGACGTCCTCGTCCACACCGCCGACGTCACCGACGACGAGCAGGTGGCCGACCTGGTGGAAGCAGCGGCCGCCGAGTTCGGCCGCCTCGACACCGTCGTCGCCAACGCCGGCCTCGCCCGCGAGGGCTCGGTCGAGGAGATGGAGACGGACGCCTTCCGACAGATGATGGACGTCAACTGCGAGGGGCTGTTCTTCACCGCCCGGGAGTCGATTCCGCACCTCCGGGAGACGGACGGCATCCTCGTCGTCCTCGCCAGCATGGCCGGTCAGTACCCCCGCCCGGGCAACCCGGTGTACGCCGCCACCAAGTGGTGGGCCCGCGGGTTCGCCAAGTCGCTGGCCGGCAGCGTCGGTTCCGACGGCGTCGGCGTCACGGTCGTCAACCCGACGGAGGTTCGAACGGAGTTCGGATCCGAGGACGACCAGGCCTCGGAAGACGTCCTCTCGCCCGACGAGGCCGCCGAACCGGAGGACGTCGCCGAGGCCATCGCCTTCGCCGCCGAGCAGGAGCCCCCGAACGTCGTCCAGGAACTGGACTTCTACCGCCGGGACAAGTTCGAGGGCTGGTGAGGCGCGCCCGGCGATAGCGCCGGTTGTTTCGACGCTACTGTTAACCGTCAGTGACTGGTACTGTCCCTGTTAGAACCGATGACGCCAAAAGTCCTGTTCGACACCGACCCGGGCTGTGACGACGCGGTGATGCTCGCCATGGCGCTGGGCCACGACGCCGTCGACGTCGTCGGCCTCTCGACGGTCTGTGGCAACTCGACGGTCGCCAACACGACCCGGAACGCCCTCGCGATCCTCGACCACGGCGACTTCGACGTCCCGGTCGCGCGCGGTTGCGAGCGGCCGCTCGTCGACGACCTCACGACGGCGGAGTGGATCCACGGGGACGCGGGCCTCCGCGGCGACCTCCCGGACCCGACGTCCGAGCCCATCGACGAGCACGGCGCGGACTTCGTCGTCGAACAGGCCCGCGAACACGGCGACGATCTGACTATCGCCGCCGTCGGTCCGCAGACCAACCTCGCGCTCGCCCTCGCGAAGGAACCCGACCTCCCCGCGATGGTCGACGAAATCTACCTGATGGGCGGCGCGGCCTTCCAGAGCGGCAACGTCACCCCCGTCGCGGAGGCCAACTTCCACAACGACCCGGCGGCGGCCAGCCGGGTGATCCAGGACGCCGACCCGAGGATGGTCGGCCTCGACGTCACCAACGGCGCCTCGCCCGCGCCCGAGACGATCGATACGTACGAAGATCGGGGCGGCGGGTTCGCCGCCGTCGCGGACTGGATCGGCTACCCCGAGGCGGCCCAGGGCGTCGGGCAGGACCGACTGGCCGTTCACGACGCGGCCGTCGCGGCAGCCCTCGTCGACCCCGACGTCGTCACCTTCGAGGAGTACTTCTGCGAGGTCGACACCACCGGCGGCCCCTCCCACGGCGCAGTCGTCTGCGACCGGTACGGCGTCTGCGACGCCGAACCCAACACGTCGGTCGCGGTCGACCTCGACGTCGAGCGCTTCCGGTCGGTCTTCCGGGCCGGTGTCGAGGGGTACGCGGCCGCCGTGGACGGCTGATGGGGCCGGAATCGAGGATGCGACGGGAGACGGGCGAATAATTGTTACCTCAGTAACATTAAACGGTACCGCCGGTGTAGGTAGCACGTGGAACGCTCCCCGGGCGGCATTCGGAGGCCGGTCCGGACGAACACGTGACTCCAAACAATGACACACGACAGATCGTTCGCCCGTGTCGCTCAGCCGACCGGTGGTGACGGATCGAACTCCGGTGAGAACGACCCGTGAGCCTCGTCGAAGTGCTTCCCCTGTCTATCGTGATGATCGCGGGACCACAGATACTCTCTTCCATCTTCCTCGCGACGAGTGAGCGATGGCGGACCAACTCGGCGGCCTACGTCTTCGGTGCGTCCCTCTCTATCAGTCTCGTCGTCTCCCTCGCCTACCTACTCGGGAGTAGTTTCGGTGGCGGTGGCGGTCTGCTTGGTGCGAGCGCACGACAACTGCTCTACCTCGTCGTCCTGGTGCTCCTCCTCTACGCCGGGGTCGACACCTACCGAAAGCGGGAGGTATCGGAGCCGCCGACGTGGATGGGGAAGCTGACGAACGCGACACCCGGGTTCTCGTTCAAGCTGGGATTCCTCCTGCTGGGCGTCTTCCCGACCAACGTCGTCACCTCGATCAGCGTCGGAACGTTCCTCGCGGCGAACGCCGACCCGGTCACGGACGCGGCCGGATTCGTCTCGCTCACGCTCTTCATTCTCGCACTTCCTTCGCTCGGTGTGCTCCTCATCGGTGGGCGGGCGGAAGCAGTACTCCCGGAGATCCGTGACTGGATGAACGACAACACGTGGATCATCTCCGAGGCGGTCATCGCTCTCTTCGTCGTCCTGACGCTCCAGAACCTCCTCGGATGAATTCTCCCGTGAGAGAGGGACCGGTTTCACGTCCGTCGCCCCACGAGCCCGGTCGAACGGTATCGTGCCCGCGAGGGCGCCGAAACCACCGAAAACCTCCGGAGAGGGCTCCGAACTCCCGAGAGACTCACTTCGTTCGTCTCTCGTACCCTCGCTCACGTGCGTTCGCGAGGACCTACGGGTTCTCCGCGTCTCCCCGGGCATTTTCCGGCGCAGTCGCTCACTGGCGTTCGCGACTGTGGAAAATGCCCGGGGAGGGCTCCGAACCCTCGATCTCCGCATGCCCCAGGTCACAGGCTCGACGAAAGCCCACCGAGACATGCCGGAATGGTGCCGCGCGAGTCTGACGACCCTATGAGTGCGGCGCTATGTCCAGCTAAGCCACCCGGGCGCGGGTGCAATCAGTGGTTGGCCGGAGGTCGTCTTTAACGTTCTCATTGAGTGGCGCTCCGTCAGTCGGTCTCGTGCCTCGCCGTCCCGTCGATCACCGAACCCGATGAAGTCACAAATCGCCGGCATTCGAGGGGTCTGTCGGCCGTCACGTTCGACCGTCGAGACCGGGCTTCGGTCGTGGTGTTTCACCCGCGGATTTAAGCCACCGGACGAGTACGTCATGAGCATGGACGTACCAGACCTCGTCCGGCAGTCGCTCGGGGACGAGGAGATTCAGGCTGGGGTGTCGCTCGGTGACGATGACGCGATCTGTTTCACCCCGACGCGATCGCTCGTCTACCGGAGTGAGGGACTCCTGAGTGACGAAGGCGTCTCGGAGTACGCACACGACTTCGAACGGCTCGCCGTCTCCGAAGGCCGACGCAAGACCAAGTACACGATGACCTACGTCGACCGGGAGGAGAAGTTCACCGTCCCGGGCAACCGGACCGACCCGGTGCTCGAACGCCTCGTCGAGAGCAACCTCCGCATCGAGGGCGTGCTCGACGACGACGAGTCCGTGACTGGCGTCTTCCGCTTCAGCGAACTCACGCTCGTCGTCGCCCAGCAGCGCGTACTCAAACACGTCGGCAGCTACACCTGGGACGGCGACTTCGAGGTGTACGACTACGACGACGTGACGGGCCTGCACTTCGAGGACGGTAGCGTCGCGACGGCCGTCGTCATCGAGGCCGACGGGCGCCCCGAACGCATCAAGGCGCCCAACGAGCAGGCCGGCGTCGTCCGCCGGACGCTCCAGGAGGCGCTGTTCGACTACCACGACGTCGACTCGCTCGACGCGCTCAACCGGAAAATCGCCGTCGAGACGGCGGATCCCAACGCCGACGAGAGCGACGACCACTCCAGCGGCCTCGGCCTCGATTCGGGCATCGACCCGCTCGTCAGCGACTCGGACGACGAGGAATCCGCCGCCGAACCGGAACCATCGTCCGAGCAGGCCAGCACCGGCACTGCTTCGACGGCGACGCGGGAGCGCGACTCCTCGACCGGCCAGTCCGCCCAGACCGCCGCCTCGACCGTCGATCTGGAGTCGGCCGCCGACGCCGCGAGCACCGCCGCGGAGTCCACGGCCGCCAGCAGCGACGATCTCGAAGCCGTCACCGACCAGCTCGAAGACCTGACGGCCGCGGTCGAACAGCAGAACGAGCTCCTCGAGCAGCAACAGCGCACCGTCAAGCAGCTCATCGAGGAACTCCGCCGCGGTCGTTGAGCGGCCACCACCTCGTACTGTCGGTTGTAATTCGTTTCCGGTGTTTTGCGTCGTCAGTTCGTTCAGCCCCAGTTCACCCTGGGTGGCGTGTGCCTGCTGAAAATTGGTACAACCGACAGTATCACTCCCGACCGAGCACCTTTCTGATACACGTCGACCCGAACGGCCCCATCTCGTCGGCGTCGAACTGGACGAAGTGGCCCTCCGAGATGCCGGCGCCGCAGCGCTGACACGAGAACTCGCCTTCCTTGACGACGACGTCGCTCTCGAAACTCACGTACGTCCCGTCCGCGACCGGTCGGACCGTCCCGCCCTCGCGCTCGACCACGCCGCGACGGGCCGCCTCGTCGAGGATGTCCCGCTGCAACTGTGGACTCGTCGTGACGATTTCGATGCGGTCCATCGCCTCCTTGACCGAGAGCTCGCCGTGTTCGAGGTGGGCGAGCAGTTCGAGGCCGAGTTCGATGCGGTCGTCGTCCGTCACGACCGGGAGCGACGCCGCCGCCGGGATTAAGCGTTTGGGACGGCTCGGACCCGGGAGACCACAAGAGGTTTGACGATTCGAACGCGGTGTTCACTCGATGAACTGGCTGTCGCGGCGCCAGGTTGCGGGGTCGGTCCTGCTCGTCGGCGTCGCGCTCGTGGCGACGATTCTCCTCTCGCCGGCGCGCCTGCTCGCCGAACTGGCCGGGCTCTCGACGCGTCCCGTCCTCTTCGGCGGCGCGCTCGTCGTCCTCTATCTGGTCCGCCCGCTGTTCGCCTGGCCGATCAGCCCCATCTCCGCGCTGGTCGGCTACGTCCTCGGTGTCACGTACGGTGTCCCGGTCGCCCTCGTCGGCGCGACCCTGACGTGTGTCCCGCCGTTCCTCTTCGCTCGCTACGTCGGCGTGGACGACCCGGAAGACTCCCCAGAGACGATCGTCGATCGGCTCGGTGCCGCCGGCCGCCGAGTCGTCGAGGTCACCGGTGCGACGCGGGGCGTCCTCGCGGCCCGTCTCTCGCCGATTCCCGCCGACCCGGTCTCCTACGGCGCGGGCGTCTCCGGCGTGTCCTCACGCGCGTTCGTCGTCGGGACGTTCGTCGGCGAAGTTCCGTGGGTGGTCCTGGAGGTCCTCGCTGGCGCGTCGATGCGTCAGCTCTCGATGCAGGGACTGGGCGCCGGTCTCCACGTGGTCGTCGTCTCCGCCGCGGTCGCGTTGCTCGTCCTGGCCGGGCCGACGTATCGGCACGTCTGGCGGGACCAGCCTTCCTAAACGGCTATCTCGAAGCGAACACCTTCCTCGCTCTCGGCGACCGTGACGGTCCAGCCGTGGGCAGCGGCGATGCGTTCGACGAGCGGCAGGCCGAGCCCCGTGCCGTCCGTGCTGGTCGTGTACCCCTCCTCGAACACGTCATGGCGGCGGTCGGGGTCGATACCGACCCCGTCGTCGGCGACGAAGAATCCCTCGTCGGTGTCGCCGACCCGGACGGCGACCGGCTCGTCGTCGTCCGAACCGTGTCGGACCGCGTTCTGGAAGAGCTCAGCGAGGAGTTCGCGGAAGCGGTCGGGATTCGCCTCGACGGTCCGGGCCGTCTCCACCGTCAGTGACGACCCGTCTGCTTCGAACTGGTCCCACGCGTCGGTCGCGACGTCGGCCACCTCGACGGGCTCGACGTCTCCGACTTCGTGGTTCTGTCGCGTCAGTCGAACGACGTCGTCGATGAGCCGTTCCATCCGGTCGGCGGCGTCGCGGGCGGCCGCCAGGTTCTCGACGGAGCCGCTCTCCAGTGCGAGCTGGACGCGCCCCTGGACGACGTTGAGCGGGTTGCGGAGGTCGTGACTCACGAGGCTGGCGAAGGCTTCGAGTTCCCGCTCCTGGGCCTTCCGCTCCGAGACGTCCCGACCGACGCCGCTGACGCCGATGACCTCGCCGTCGCTGTCCGTCACCGGCCTCCCGCGACACTCCAGACGGATCCGCTCGCCGTCTTTCGCCTCGAGCTCGGCCTCGAACTCGGCCACGTCGTCTTCGACGAGCGCGTGCCTCGTCTCCTCGGTTATCTCCTGGTGGTACTCCGACGGGAAGAAGTCGAAGACGTTCATCGAGGCGATCTCGTCGTCTGCGTACCCAGTGAGTTCGGCGAAGCGCTCGTTCCAGCGGCGGAGCGATCCGGCGGGTGTGACGAGGTAGAACACGTCGTCCAGGGAATCGAGAACCGTCTCCGTGAACTCCCGCTCCTCCCTGAGTTCCCGCTCGCGCTCTTTCCTGGTCGTGATGTCCGTGATGAACCCCTCGATGACCTCCGTCTCGTCCGCCGTCTCGACCGCGCGACCGCGCTCCCACACCCAGCGTTCCTCGCCGTCGGCGGTCTCGATGCGGTAGGTCACCTCGAACGGTTCGTCCGCGCCGACGGCGCTCTGGACCTGCTCCCACATCGCTTCGCGGTCGGCCTCGCGTATGACGTCCTCGTTCCAGCTCACGTCGCCGGACTCGATGGCGTCGGCCGAGTACCCGGTGAGCGCCGCCGCCCCGTCACTCACGAACGTCATCGGCCATCCGCGCTCGTTCCGGCACCGGTAGACCATCCCCGGCAGGTTCGAGATGAGCGTCGAGAGCCGTCGCTCGGACTCCTCGAGCGCGCGCTTGGCCCGGTCGGACGAGACGGCCTGTTCGATGCGGTTCGCCAGCACCGCGTACTGGTCGGTCCCCGTCTCCTTCTGGAGGTACTCCGTGACGCCCGCGGAGATGGCGTCGCTGGCTATCTCTTCGCTCCCCTTCCCGGTGAAGAGGACGAACGGCAACTCCGGATAGGCCTCGCGCACCGCTCTGAGGAACGCGAGCCCGTCCTTCCCGGGCATGTCGTGGTCGCTGACGACGCAGTCGACGTCCTCGGTCTGGAGGCGCGCCAGGCCGTCGTCGACGCTCGTTTCGGTGACGACCGAGATCTCCTCGTTCTGGCGTCGTAACTGCATCCCTACCATCTCGGCGAAGTCGGCGTCGTCGTCCACGTGGAGGACGCAAATCTCGCCTCCATCCGCATCGGTCATTGTAGGAGAGTCGCCGCTCGACCACTATAAACTCGGGTCGTGAGTTCCCAGATTTGATAGCTGGGCCCGTCAGTAGAACGTGTCGGCGCAGTCGTAGACGACGCCGTGGACGGGACAGACGTACTTGCAGTGGCGGTGGTACATGGGTGTCTCGCACATCGGGCACGGCCGACCACCACTGTCGGTCATACTCGTCGCGTCGACCCGCGGCGGCTTGGCTCTTGCGGGGTGGAATTCGGCACGGTATCCGAAGAACCGTTAAGTCGCTCACACCCTTCGATCCGGCCATGACCGAGGCCACGCGTTTCCCCGCGGTCGCGGACGCTCTCGTGGCCGTGCTCGCCGGCGTGGGTGCCGTCGCCGGCTCTTACGCAGCGGTCGGGCTCGCGCCCGCGTTCCTGGGCTCGCCGCTGGAACGCGTCCTCTCCCGTGCGATGCCGGGCCCGGTCGTCGCCGTCGCGATCGAACGGCTCGGCAGCGTCGGCCAGCAGCTGAACCTGCTGCTCGCGTCGTTCCTGACTGCACTCGCCGTGGCCGTGCTGGTCTGGCTGGCGATTCGCGTCGGTGACCAGCTCCGGAACCGGGCCGTCCCCGTGGTGCTGGGGGCCGCGTTCGTCTGGGCCGCCACCGCCCTGGTGACGGTCAACTTCGCCTCCGCAACGGGTGCGGCCGCCGGTGCGGCGTTCGTCGTCTCCACGGCCGGCTTCCTGCCGGTGGCGACGGCGAGCATCGGCGGCAGCCCGGACCCCGTGCGGCGTCGCGTCGTCGGTGGCGTCGCCGCCGCGCTCGGACTGGGGACCGTCGCCCTCACGCGGTCATCGCCGTCGAGCCGTCCCGATCAGCCGCTCTCGGCGGACGTTCCCGAATCGGTCCGCGAGAGCCTCGAACTGGCGTCCGAGCGCTCCCTCGACGTCTCCGGCATCGAACCCCTCGTGAGCCGCGATTTCTACCAGGTCGACATCAACGCCGCCGACCCGCGGGTCGACCCCGACGACTGGTCGCTCGCCGTGACGGGCGCGGTCAAGTCCGTGGTGACGTACTCACTCGACGACCTCCGTTCGATGGACGAGCGGACCGAGTTCTCGACCCTGCGATGCGTCGGCGACTCGCTCAACGGCCAGAAACTCGACAACGCGCTCTGGACCGGCGTCCCCACTGAGGAACTGATCGATGCGGCCGACCCCGGCGGCGACTGTGACTGCGTCAAACTCCACGCTGCCGACGGCTACTTCCAGGTGTTTCCCACCGAGGCGCTCCGCGGCGGACTCCTGGCCTACGAGATGAACGGCCGCGACCTGCCCCGCGGCCACGGCTACCCCCTCCGCGCGCTCGTCCCCGGCCACTGGGGCGAGGTCCAGGTCAAGTGGCTCACCGAGATCGAGTTCCTCGAACGCGACGCCGAGGGGTACTGGGAGCAACGCGGCTGGCACGGCACCGGCCCGGTGTCGACGGTCGCCAAGCTCTGGGCCGTCAACGACCTCGACGACGGCCGCAAACAGGTCGCCGGCCACGCCTATGCCGGGACGCGCGGCGTTTCGAAAGTGGAGATCTCCACTGACGGTGGGGACTCCTGGAACGAGGCTCGACTCTCCGACCCCCTCCCGGGAGAAGACGTCTGGCGACAGTGGGTCGACGAGTACGACCCACCAGGTGGAAGCCACGAAGTCGTCGTCCGCGCGGTCGAAGACGACGGCACGCTCCAGTCCGGTACCCGGAGGGAGGCGTTCCCCAACGGCGCGACCGGGTGGGTGTCGAAGACGGTGCGGTGAGTCACTATCCACGTTCCTGTTGCTCGGTGCCACAACCAGTCGGGTGGGACTGAAAGGGGCCGGTCGCTCGTCGAGCGAGACGAAGTAAGCACACGAACGCAGTGAGTGCACGCAGCGAGTCGTAGCCGACGAGCGACCGGGGGCTTTCGAGGTGTTCGACGTCTCTGCAGTTGCATCGTCGACTCGGCCGACAATCCGAAAAGGGCCGCAGAAATTACCGCACTAAGACGTACCTTCTCCTAGCACTCCGACCAGCCACAGGACTCGCAGGTCTTGCAGCCTTCGGAGTAGTAGAGGCTCATCGCGCCGCAGTCGGGGCACTCGGGGCTCTCGCCCGCGTCGATGATGGACTGCTGGTCGGCGTCGCTCGGACCGGCGTCCTGTCCGCCGCTCTCGGCCGAGACGCCACCGCCGTCCGTCTCGGGCGAGGGCGCGTCGCGGTTCGGGTCGTCGGCCGACTCGCCGTCGGCGTCGTCGGCGGTCTCCTCGAGCGTGGTCTGTTGCGGGTAGGCCTTGTCGACCTCGCCGTCGAGGTACCGGCGCATCGCGGTGCCGATGGCGTCCGGGATGGACTGGATCTGTTCGCCCTTGTCCCAGGCGACCTTCGGCGAGCGGATGCCCTGGAGTTCGTCGGCGATCTCGCGGGGGTCGACGCCCGAACGCAGCGCCGTCGAGATGGTCTTGGCCAGCGCCTCGGTGAAGGAGGCGGTGAACCCGCCGGAGTTCCCGATGTTGGCGAACAGCTCGAACGGTCGCTCCTGCTCGGGGTCCTCGTTGATGTTGACGTAGAGCTTCCCGTAGCCCGTGTCGATGCGCTGGGTGACGCCGTGGAGGACGTCCGGGCGGGTCTGCTTCTCGGCGAAGACGGTCTTCTCGCCGTCGGCGACCTCCAGCAGGTCGGCGACGGAGTCGTCGATGGCGGCCTGGACGGCCTCGTTCTCGAGGAACCCTTCGATGCCGCCGAAGACCTCCTCGATCTGTGCGACGATCTCGCCCTCGTCCATGTCCGCGAACTCCGTGTTGTCCGCGCGCGTGGTGAGCACCTGCTTCGAGCGGGTGCCGTCGCGGTAGTAGGTGACGCCCTTGCCGCCGTGTTCGTAGATGTACTCGAACACTTCCTTGGCGTCCTCGACGGTGGAGTCGTTGGGCGCGTTGACGGTCTTCGAGATGGCGGAGTCGACGCCCTGCTGGCAGGCACACTGGATGCCCGCGTGTTGCTTCGGGGTCAGCTGACCCGTCGTCACGAACAGCTCACCGACGGCGTCCGGGACGGTGGTGAGGCCGTCGACGCCGTCGAACTCGTTGTTGGCCATCTGCTCCTGGGCCTCTTCCTTCACGGCGTCGATGTCGATGTCGTTGTCCTCCAGCACGCGGAGGAAGTAGTCGTCGAACTCGACGAGCATCTCGTCGCCCTGGACGTCGTCGGAGACGTTCTTGTAGTAGGCGACGTTGTAGATGGGCTCACAGCCGCCGGTGGTGTTGCCGACCATCGACGTCGTGCCGGTGGGTGCGATGGTCGTCGTGTTGTGGTTCCGGACGGGGAAGCCGTCTTCCCAGTCGTCGGCGTCGAGACCGGTCTGCCCCTCGAACCAGTCGCGGTACTCGGTGGGGTTCGCGTACTTCGAGTCCTCCCAGTCGGCGAACGGCCCGCGCTGCTGGGCGAGTTCGTGGCTGGTCCACTTGGACTCGTGGTTGATCTGGGTCATGATCTGGCGGGCGATCTCGTCGGCTTCGTCGGAGCCGTACTTGACGCCGAGCTGGATGTACAGCTGTGCCAGGCCCATGATGCCGAGGCCGATCTTTCGCATCTCCCGGACCTTCTGTTCGATCTTGTCGACCGGGAAGTCGGACATCGTGACGACGTTCTCGAGGAACCGGGTGCCGAGCTGGATGCGACGGTCGAGTTCCGCCTCGTCGAGTGCGTCCGCGAGGAAGGCGTCGACGGCGTCTTCCAGCGAGTCGTACTCGTCGCGGTGCTGTTCGGACCAGATGCGCCAGTCGGGCGCTTCCATGTCCGCGAGCGTCGAGAGGTTGATGTGGCCGAGGTTGCAGGCCTCGTACTCTTCGAGGGGCTGCTCACCGCAGGGGTTCGTCGCGAGAATGCGGTGGTCGGGGTGTTCCTCGACGTCGAAGGAGTGGCGCTTGTTGACGCGTTCGAGGTAGATGACGCCCGGTTCGCCGTTCTCGTGGGCGCCGTCGACGATGCGTTCCCAGAGCTCCTCGGCGGGAACGGACAGTTCTTCCCCGACCTCGACGTACTCGCCGAGGTCGAACATCTCGTACAGTTCCTTCGTCTCTTCGGTGGCGACGTGTGCCTCGCCGGTGCGGGGGTTGGTGAAGGTGAACTCCTCGTCTGCCTTCACCGCCTCCATGAAGTCGTCGGTGATGCCGACGGAGATGTTGAAGTTAGAGAGGTGGCCTTCGACGGCGTTCCGGAGGTGCTTGGGGACCTGGCCGTCGTCGGTGATGAGTTCGCGGGACTCCTCCAGGGCCTCGGCGAAACTGTTGTGCGTGAAGTCGTCGGGGTCGTTGAGTCGGAGGGTCTCGGCGAGCGAGACGTCCTTGTTCTTGGCGTGGATGAACTGGATGACGTCCGGGTGGGAGACGCGCATGACGCCCATCTGGGCGCCACGACGGGCGCCGCCCTGCGCGATGGTCTCGCACATCTGGTCGTACGTCCGCATGAAGGTGATCGGACCGCTGGCGATGCCGCCGGTCGACCCGACGGGGTCGCCGTAGGGGCGCAGGCGCCAGAAGGCGTAGCCCATGCCGCCGCCGGACTGGAACACCTGAGCGGCCTCCTTGGCCGTCTGGTGGATGTCGTCGATGTCGTCGTCGGGCGAGTCGACAAAGCAGGCCGAGAGCTGCTGGAGTTCGTCGCCGGCGTTCATCAGGGTCGGCGAGTTGGGCATGAACGAGAGCTTCTCCATGGCCTCCTGGAACTCGGCGGCGGTCGTCTCGACGTGCTCGCGGATCTCATCTGGCAGTTCGGGGACGACGGTCTCGTAGGCGAACTTGTTGACGTTGTACACCGAGAGGTCGGTCTCGACGTCGTCCTCGGTGGTCGTCCCGGCGCCGAACACTTCCGCGGCGAGTTCGTCGCGGCGCGGGTGGTCGGGCTTGAGCTGGTCGGGCGTGACGGTGACCGTGGTGTCCCGTCGGCGGGCTTCGAAGACGGCCTCGGCGAGGGCGACGTTGCGGCCGACGCGGACGAACAGGTCCTCCTGGGACTCGATCAGTTCGCCGTCCGAGTCCTTGCGGAGGTATCGGGCGGGCAGGATGTTGTGATACGCGTTGCCGGTGAGGCGTTCCTCGAGCGTGTCACCGGTGGTGCGTTTGATCGGCAGGTCTATTTCGTCGGCGGAAACGTCGGCGTCGCTCATTCGTCAGTCCTCCTGCCGACAGCGACTGTCTGTCGGGCTATTCCCCTCTCGGCGTCTGTCCGATATCCTCTCATTTGTGACGGAAACCGTGTTCTGCTGGATGACCCAATAACCCTTCGGTCGGTGGGTGTTCGCTCTCTATTCGAATATATCACTGGTGGGTTATATCAGCCGCGGCCCAGTGGCCATCGCGCGTGATTCGCGTCCGTACAGTACAATTTAGCGGTGGCATAATAATGGTGTTTAGACCGCAGTGAAAGTGACACTGGATCTCTGTGAGGTGGGTGTCGTCTCCCGGTTCGCAGTGGAAATCCGAGAACGAATCGGTGCCCGCTATGCGTCGGGACCCACCCGGTGAACGGTCGAGTCAGTGACTCGGCGTCCGCTCGCCACGTTTTACATATTGATTCTTATAGGTCTTGGGTAGACGGGACTCGATCGCGACGCCCGTTCCCTGCCTCGGCGACAAGATACTTGTCTCGCGAGTGGATAGTATCTGGCATGCTACAGACGCTGGGTCCCCTCGGCTCCGTTCCCTCGATCCTTCTCGGCTTGCTCGCCCTCGCGGCGGTCATCCTGGTCGGCCGGTTCGTCCTCCAGATCGCCTGGAAACTCGTCCTCGTCGCACTCGTCGTCGTCGGCGTGCTGTGGCTGCTCGGGATGGTCGGCGCCCCGCTGGCCGTCGCGGTCTAAGCAACAGAACTGGGCGTGGGTATCGCCTGTGCTGCCCTCACACGCCGTCCAGGAAGTTCCGGATGACGTCGTGGCCGACAGCGGTCAGCACGGACTCGGGGTGGAACTGCACCGCCTCGATGGGGTACTCGCGGTGGCGGACGCCCATCACGAGTTCGACCGTCCCGTCGTCCGTTTCGGCCTCGGTCGTCGCCGTCACCTCGAAGCAGTCGGGCACCTCGGTCGCGACGAGCGAGTGGTAGCGCCCGCCCTGGAACCCCTGGTCGAGGCCGGCGAAGACGCCGCGGCCGTCGTGGTCGACCGGGAACGCCTTGCCGTGGATGGGTTCCGGGGCCCGTCCGACGGTCCCGCCGTACTCGTAGACGGCGGCTTCCAGGCCGAGACAGACGCCGAGCGTCGGCACCTCGGGACTGACCTCGCGGAGGACGTCCATCGTGACGCCGACGTCGCGGTCGTTCTTCGGGTGGCCCGGCCCGGGCGAGATGATTATCGCGTCCGGGTCGGCCGCCCGAATCTCGTCGAGCGACGCGGTGTTCTTCAGCACCTCGGTCTCGGCGTGTTCGGACGTGTACTCCACGAGGTTGTACGTGAACGAGTCGAAGTTGTCGACGAAGAGAACCCGCTTCGCGTCCACGGCCGTGGCGCTCATCGGGTCACCTCCCCGGGCGCGGTGTCACCCGCTGACTCGGCCCTCGCCGGCTCCTCGATGGCCTCGACGGCGTCGAGGACGCCGCCCATCTTCTTCTCGGTCTCCTCGTACTCGCTCGCGGGGACGGAGTCGGCGACGATGCCGGCGCCGGCCTGAACGGTCGTTCGTTGCCGGCCGTCTCCCGTCTCTTCGACGGTGGCCGACCGGATCACGATGGCGAAGTCCGTGTCGCCGGTCCACGAGACGTAGCCGACGCCGCCGCCGTAGAGCCCCCGTGGTTCGCGTTCGAGGTCGTCGATGATCTCCATCGCGCGGATCTTCGGCGCCCCAGACAGGGTCCCCGCGGGGAAGGTGCCCCGCACCGCGTCGAAAGCATCACAGTCCTCGGCCAGCGTCCCCGTCACGGTGGACTCGATGTGCTGGACGTGGCTGTACTTGAGGACGTTCATGAACTCTTCGACGCGAACCGAACCCGGTTCACTGACCCGCCGGACGTCGTTGCGCGCCAGATCGACCAGCATCGTGTGCTCGGCCCGCTCCTTGTCGTCGGCGAGCATCTCGCCGGCCAGCCGGCGGTCCTCGACGGGGCTGGTTCCGCGCGAGCACGTGCCCGCGATGGGGTTCGAGGTGATCAGGTCGCCCGCGACGGAGACGAGCGTCTCGGGGCTCGCGCCGACGACGCTCAGGCCGTCGAAGTCGAGCAGGTACATGTACGGCGAAGGGTTGATATCGCGGAGCGACTCGTACAGCCCGATGGGGTCCATCTCGCCGTAGAGCTCACGCTTGCGCGAGATGACGCCCTGGTAGATGTCACCCGAGAGCACCGACTCCTTGGCTTTCTCGACGGCGGCCTCGTACTCGTCGCGCGGGCCAGCGTCCTCGTGTTCCCGCGTGAACCCGCCGGTCTCCAGGTCGTCGGCGGTCGTCAGGGCCGCCTCGACGCGCTCGGCCTCGGCGACGAGTTCGTCGTAGCGTTCGCCGGCGTCGTCACCGTCGGCGACCTCATCGTCACCATCGTGACCGTCCGCACCGTCACTGAGGAGGGGGGTGAACACCAGCGACACCGAATCCTCGGCGTGGTCGAACCGGAGCGTCGCCGTGCTCAGGACGAACTGGGCGTCCGGAAACCGGGAGTCGGGCCGCTCGACGCCGACCTCCTCGAGCCAGAGGTCGTAGACGGCGTCGTAGGCGAGGAAGCCGACGAGGCCGCCGTCGAGCAGTTGACGGTCGTGTGCCGGGAAGCCCCGCAAATCGACGTCGGGCATGGTGGCCCGCAGGTCGTCGAGCACGTCGCCGCCGTTGGTCGTGATCAGTCCGTCCAGTCGGTCGTCGAGCGTTTCGACGGCAGTGTCGTCGGCGTCGACGGTGACGACGGCGTCCGGGTCGTAGCCGACGAATGAGTAGCGGGCGTGCCGGTCGTCCGTCGTCGCGGCGAAGGCGCCGTCGGGGTCGCTGGAGGCGACCTTCTCGGCGCTCTCCAGCAGGAAGGCGTAGTCGCTGTCGCCGGCGCCCTCGGCGTCCGACGTCCGCCCGGTCAGCGCGGCGTAGGCCGCCAGGGGTTCGACGGCCACGTCGAGGTCGGCGACGGCGCGGACGACCGTGGGTCCGTCCCCCTCCGCAGCCAGGTCGACGAACTCCTCGCGGGAGACGTCGAGGGTCACGTCGACACCTCCGCACCGGGACCGCCGGGATCCGCCGTTCTCACACCCGCGACGAATTGCTCGACGGCCTCGTGGTCCTTGAGGCCGCCTTCGGATTCGACCCCCGACGCGACGTCGACGGCGAACGGTTCGACAGTCTCGACGGCCTCGGCCACGTTATCGGGCGTGAGGCCGCCAGCGAGGATTACGGGGACGTTGAGGTCTGCGACGAACTCGCGCGTCCGGTTCCAGTCGTGGGTTTCGCCTGTGCCGCCGCCGCCTTCGGCGTCGACCGAATCGACGAGCAGCGCGTCCGCCACGTCGGCGAACTGCGCGACGTCGGACTGCTCGGCGTCGACGGCCGCGATCACCTTCGCGTCGACCCGGCGGCCGAGTGCACCGAGTTCGTTCGGATCCAGTCCGGCGTGGACCTGGACGACGTCGGGCCGGACGGCGTCGACGCGACGAACCGCCTTCTGGACGGCGTCGGGCATCGTAACGAGGACGCTCGTCGCGAGCGGCGGGGCCCCGGCGACGAGTTCGACGGCCGTCTGCTGGTCGACCTCTCGGGGCGTGTCGACGGAGACGCCGGAGATGACGCCGACCGCGTCCGCCCCGGCGGCGACGACCGCGTCGCGGTCTCCGGGGTTCGTGATGCCGCAGACCTTCACCCGCGTCATACCCTCGCACTCCGGAGGTCGTCGAGCTTGTCGGCCGCGCCGCCGGACTCGATGGCCTGCTCGGCCATCTCGACGCCTTCGCGGTGGGAGGATGCCTCGCCGGAGACGTAGACGGCCGCGCCGGCGTTGGCGAGGATGATGTCGCGCTTGGCGCCGTCGACCGACCCCTCCACGATGCCGCGCATGTCGGCGGCGTTTTCCGACGGCTGACCGCCAGCGACCGCCTCGATGTCGTGTTGCTGGAGGCCGATGTCTTCGGGGTGGAGCGTGTACTCCTCGATGGACGACCCCGACACCTCGGCGACGGTCGTCTCGTCGTGGATGGTTATCTCGTCCAGGCCCGAGCCGTGGACGACCATCGCGCGCTCGACGTCCATGTGCGCGAGCGCGTTTGCGATCAGGGGAACCAGGTCGTCGTCGTAGACGCCCAGGACCTGCGCGTCGGCGCCGGCAGGGTTCGTCAGCGGCCCGAGGATGTTGAAGATGGTCCGCATCCCGAGTTCCTTGCGCGGGCCGATGACCGCTTTCATCGCCGGGTGGAACACCGGCGCGAGCATGAACCCGATGCCGTCGGCCTCGATGGCCGCCTCGACGGCGGGCGGTTCGGCCTCGACGTTTACGCCCACTTCCTCCAGGACGTCGGCGCTCCCCGAGGACGAGGAGACCGAGTAGTTGCCGTGCTTGGCGATGGGGACACCAGCGCCAGCGGCGACGAACGTGCTCGTCGTCGAGACGTTGATCGTGTTGTAGTCGTCACCGCCAGTGCCGCAGGTGTCGACCAGCGGCGTCCGGTCGGGTTCGATGGTCCGCGCGGCACCGCGCATCCCCTCGGCGAAGCCGGCGATTTCCGTCTCGGTCTCGCCCTTGGCCCGGAGCGCCGTGAGGAGCGCCCCTATCTGTGATTCGGTGGCGTCCCCGAACACCGCCGTCGCGGCCGTCCGCGCCTCGTCCTGGCTCAGGTCCTCTCCCTCGGTCACGCGTTCGATGTAGTCCTGCATTGTGTGTCACCAATGGACGCTTTCGTGTTGTAATGTACGAATCAGTACATCGGCATAAGCCCTTCGACCGACCTTTTTTCGTGGGGGGCATCGCGCTCTCCTCCGTCGAGCGCTCAACCCCCCACAAAAAACGTCCTCAGAAGTGCGAAGCACTTCTGATGGGCTGCGTCAGAGTGGTTCGAGGGACCGTAGGTCCCTCGTCATCACGAGAGAGCTCCGCTCTCTCGTACGACTTCGCTCTGACGAACGTCGATGAAAAAAGGCCGACGGCTCGACCTGCGGTCTCGCCGTCGGTTGAACCACGCTCACTTCGTTCGCGCGGATGCTAGTGCCACCGCACTCTCTCTATATTCTCATCCCACGCGGATCGTAATGCCAAGGAGAACATCGTGTCACGAGGGCTGGTCGTGCGCATCGTCAACACCCCCATACGGAACCGCGATTTCGAAACCTTCAATTATACCCCTGATTTACGAATGAGTGCAGAGGAAGCCAGCGAGGGTTTGTGGTCTAGGCTGGTTATGACACCTCCTTGACATGGAGGAGGCCGGCAGTTCAAATCTGCCCAAACCCATTGTTTCTTTTTAAAGTTTTTCAAATCAAACAATCCAACGTGTATTCAGTTTGATTTTCATTAATCCAATATACAAGTTGAAAAATGGATTAATTTTCACGCAGGGCCAGGCCTGCTATACTTCTTAGCACTCTTTTTAAGAGTGATTCTTCTGCTTCACGCCAAGTTCAACAGGTATTCTATTCTTAGATTGGGCTCCAGTCCGTTCCCTCACCCTGTGAATCAACTTCGGACCACAGTCTTTTCGCACCCTGATAATGCATTTTTAAAATAATTCCTTTACCCTCATTTTCATCGCTAATGTATCCCGCCGAACCAAGAAGTATAGCACCGATGGTCGCTGCTGCCCCTGCAGGGGCCGCGGCTGAGCCGCCAGTTGCAGCAAGAAGTGCTGCCGATCCGATCTCAATAGCTTTACCAGTATTTTTTATCAATTCAACAATGTCTTTTGTGTTATCGTTATCAAGCCAAAGTTTCCACGTTGAGAAATTTCCAGCTTCATCAACCACCTCGAAGTGATTCTTACCATCATTTGATGCGGCCGCAGTAGCAGGGATCGCTCCTAACGAACCGAACAGTCCTACAGTCTTGATTACCTTACGGCGATTGTATGATCTGTTATCAGACATACAATTACATTCCAAAGGACAATTTAATATACTTTTTGGTTTGAAATTTTGTCGTATAGACACTTCCCACATACTTAAGTAGTGAACTTGTAGAGATAGGGTTATTGCCCGACTCGACTGAAAATCAAATAGACACAATCTTGATAAGTGGGCTATATTGACTGTCTCTATGCGGGCGCCTACTTGTGATCCTGGTAACGGCATCAGATCTGTACCGGGTTAATCATCTAGAAC
Source organism: Halomicrobium sp. HArcel3 (assembly GCF_058933135.1). Lineage (NCBI taxonomy): Archaea > Methanobacteriati > Methanobacteriota > Halobacteria > Halobacteriales > Haloarculaceae > Halomicrobium > Halomicrobium sp. HArcel3. The sequence continues at coordinate 450,484 of NZ_JBZYDN010000003.1, forward strand.
CTTTACTGCGGAATGGTAGGAGAGAAGATTGCTGAGCGCGGAGACGAGTCAGTATCCAGAAGCACCGCTATGACCAGCAAAGCCAGTTCGAGAACAGAAAAGTACGGGGGAAGGAGTTCGTGAATCGCCCCTCCTTTGGTGAACCAAGGGGTGGCGCGAAATGACATATTATGCTTCTACCCAAACCCACTACTTTTGCGCCGCCGTCCTTCGCCAGTGACGCGTGGGTCGGACGCGATCCGCACCGTGATTATCAGGAGAGATACCTCGGCCAGACGAGTTAAATCGGACGAATTCCAGCCATACGCATGGAAGATGCCGGTCTCGCCAACGTGCTCGTCGTCGACGACAGCGAGTTCTTCGTCGCCATAACGGCGGAGACGCTAGGTGGGAAACACAACATCGCCACGCAGACGGCCAAGACCGGGGAGGAGGCGCTGGCGGTCGTTCGCGACCAGCAGATCGATTGCGTGGTCAGCGACTACCAGATGCCGGAAATGAACGGGCTGGAACTGTTCCGGCGCATCGACGAGGAGTTCGACGTCCCGTTCATCCTGCTGACCGGCAGGGGCGACGAGACTGTGGCGAGCGAGGCCATCGGCGCCGGCGTCGACGACTACCTGCTGAAGAACCGGATCATCGAGGAGGACAAACTCCAGTTGCTGGCCAACAGGATCCACAACGTCGTCTCCCAGCACCGGGCGCGGCGCAAGTACGAGCAACTCGTCGACAACACGCCGGACGAAATCGTCGAGGTCACGACGGACGGCCGGATTCTCGCGGCGAACGACTCGATGGCGAGGGCGCACGGGACAACGCGGGCAGAACTCATCGACGAGCAGTTGTCGGACGTCCTGCCGGCCGACGTCGCGGCTGGCCGTCTCGAACACGGTCGACGGGCGGTCACGGCCGGTAGCGCGGTGACGTTCCAGGACGACATCGGCGTCCGTCACTTTCACAACGTCGTCACGCCGCTCCGGGAGACGGACGACGCCAGCACCGTCCAGTTCATCACGCGGGACATCACACAGCAGAAGCGACACGAGCAGAAATTACAGTCCCGGAGCGAGGAACTGGCGCTGATCAACCGGCTCGTCCGCCACGACATCAACAACGACGTCCAGCTCCTCCTCGGGTGGTCCGATGCGCTCTCTGCCCACGTCGACGACGAAGGGCAGGAACACGTCGACCGCATCCGGGACACCTGCGACCACATCGCCGAACTCACGGCGAACGTGGGCGAGTTCGTCGATTCGCTACGCGGCGGCGACGTCGATCTGAAGAACGTCGACGTCTCCGAGGTGATTGCCGCGGAAGTCGCCAAGAAGCAGGCGGTGTTCGAGGCGGCGGAGATCAGCGTATCGGGGGATCTCCCTGCCGTTCCAGTCGAGGCGAACGAGGCGCTTCAGTCGGTGTTCGGTAACCTGCTGGCCAACGCCGTTCGTCACAACGACGCGTCGACGCCGCGGGTAACCGTCCAGGCGACGGTAGCCGACAGCGTCGTTCGAATAACCGTCGCGGACAACGGACCGGGCATCACCGACGACCGCAAGAAGGATATCTTCGGCAAGGGTGAAATGGGGCCCGAAAGCGGCGGGACGGGTATCGGCCTCTATCTCGTCTCGACGCTCGTCGAGCAGTACGGCGGGAGCGTCTGGGTCGAAGACGGCGACGCCGAGGGCGCGACCTTCACGGTCGAGCTACCGGTCGCCAGCGCGGCCGCCAGCGCGTAGGTTCGAGAATCGGGAGAACTCGTTGCCCGCTCGGTCGTTCGACGCTCAGACCACGCTCGCGGTCCGCCGTTCCTGTTCGAGTGCGGACGGTTCGCCGTGCTCCAGGCGTTCGAGCCGATCCATGATCGTGTGCACGACGTCGCCCTTCGTACAGGGGGCGACGTGCTGGAGCTCCCCGTTCTTGTACTCTGCCAGACCCATGACGGGGAGCGTGATGGCGGTGTAGGCGTCCTCGGTGACTTCGTTGTCCACAGTGCTCGTCTGGTAGAACGATTCGAGCGAGACGTTGTTCGAGAGCGCCCACTGCTTGAACTCGGCGACGCGATTGAGAATGTACTGGCCTTCCTCGGTGTGGGCGGCGGCGGAGTCGCGAGCGACCTGTTTGCCCCAGACGATGACCGAGAAGTCGCCGATCTGGTCTTCTCGGTCGAGCCGTTGCAGCTGATCGACGACTGCCTCCTGGCGCTCGTGGGCGCCGGTGGGGAGAAGCGAGCGGACGTACAGTTCGATGTGGGGGGTGGCGGACATAGATCGGTTCACCTCGTTGTCAAAATCACTTCGCCAACACAAATACCTTGCGTCGGTGATCTTCCGTGTGTATTGACGAATATAATGACCTAGTAACCGCCCGAAGAGGGCGTGATCCGCGCTCGGATCGATGCTGACAGCGTTCGTCGCTCACTACCGTTTGCGTAACAATGGCAAGCAGAGTTGGCAGGTCTGTGAGGTGTTTACCCAGTCGCTAGTCGCACCGCGACTCGGTCCGCCGTCCGTCAGTGACTGTCCTCGTCGAACGAGCGGAGCGATTCGTGGACGCCGACGACCATCGCGGGCACGACGACCATGAAGATGTGCTCCTCGATGGGAATCCCGAGCAGTTCGACGCCGGTTCGCATCGGGATGGCGAACACGCCCACCTCCAGCGTGTACCAGTCCCAGACGAACGCGAAGGGGTATAGAATCGCGATGGTGCGCGCGGCCGCGCGGAACGCGTCGGCGTACCACAGGAGCGCGATGGCGATGGTGCCCCACGCCACCTCCGTCGCGAGGTACGTGTACGGTCCCAGGACGGTGATATCGGGGATCACAGTTCAGCTAGGGTCGTCAGGGGTTTAGTGACTGGCCCGCGGCCTCGAGCACAGTCGCTCACCAGGTGTGTTCGACCGAAAGGGATGGGGTCGATGGGCCAGTGGTGAGAATCAGACCAACCTTGATTACCTCCGACGTCAAACGGACTACCTGAGAAGTACGATGAATATAGCCGACATCGCCACCAGTGACTTCGTCGCTATCGACGCCGACAAACGCCTCGGCAAGGTTCGCTCTATCTTCGAGCGGGAGAACCCCAAGGGGATCGTCGTGACCGAGGGTGGTGAGTACGCCGGCATCATCACGCAAAAGCAGTTCGTCCAGTCTCACGTCGAGGACGACGCGAAGGCTGGGGCGATGATGCGCTCGGCGCCCAGGGCCGAACGGACCGACGACGTCCGGGAGGTCGCACGGGTCCTCGTCGAGGGCGGGTCGAAGATCGCGCCCGTGTTCGAGGGCGACGACCTCTGGGGGATCGTCACCGGTGACGCCATCCTCGAGGCCGTCCTCGACAACCTCGACGCGCTCACCGTCGCGGACATCTACACCGAGAACGTCGTGACGGTGGCCGAGGACACCCACGTCGGGCAGGCGATCAACAGCCTGCGAGAACACGGCATCTCACGGGTCCCCGTGGTCGACGACGACGGCCACCTCGCCGGGATGGTGACGACCCACGACATCGTCGACGTGGTCGTCCGGGACATGACCAAGGCCACGCGGGGCGACCGCGCCGGCGAGGTCGAACGCGTCCTCGACCTCCCGGTCTACGACGTGATGAACAGCCCCGTCGCCACCGCTGCCATGGACGACTCCGTCCGCGACGCCGTCGAACGGATGCTCGACAACGACTACGCCGGCCTGGTCGTCACCCCCGACGGCGACGACCAAACCATCGCCGGCATCGTCACCAAGACGGACGTCCTGCGCGCGCTCACGTTCACCGAGGAGGAGCACATGGACGTCCAGATTACCAACGTCTCGCTGCTGGGCACGCTCGAACGCGGCGACGTCCGCGAGAGCATCGAAGAGGTCGTCGACAAGTACCAGGAGATGCAGGTCCAGCACGCCCACGTCCGGTTCCAGCAGCACAAGGAGCGACTCCGCGGCACGCCCCTGATCCAGTGCCAGATCCGCCTGCGCACGAACAAGGGCCAGGCCGCCGGCTCCGGCGAGGGCTACGGCGCCGACACGGCGTTCAACGTCGCACTGGACAAACTGGAACGCAACGTCCTCGAACGCAAGGGGATCCAGGCCGACGAGGAGTACCGCGGTCAGCTCCTCCGGAAGCTGGGCGAGCTGTAAGCGCGAGCGCCGTTTCTTCTCTTCCTCTCCAGTTACCTCGGCCGGTCACACCTGCCGTCCGTCGAATCGTTCTAACGTTTCCCTGAGGACTGCCTGGACTTCGGCCGCTCGCGCAGTACTCTCACAGGGTATCATCTCGGGTGGACTGTACAGCTTTCCAGCCGCCCACGACAGCGTTCGCCCGATCAGGTCGTCGGGAAAACCCTCCGCAGCCCAGCGAAGGTCGAGGGCCGTACCGTCGTCCCTGACCCGGACGCGCCGGAGATTGGTGACTTCGTAACACTTGCTCGTCGGGCCGTCGACGCGCTCCACACAGAGCGAACCGCCCCCGACGGACCAGCGTCGGTCGTCAGCGGTCCACTCCACGACCGGTTGCGACGGGACCAGACACCCGGCCACGTCTTCGAGTGCGGTGTTCGCCTCCCCGACGGTCGTTTCGCCGAGCAGGTCGGCGTTCAGTCCCGCGGAACTGTGGTGTGGAACCGCATCGAACACCTCCTGCCCCTCGCGCAGGAGGGTGACGCGGTAGACGAAGTACGCACCCGTCGCGTTCTCTGCGAGGCCGACGACGTCGCGGAACGCTTTCCACGCCGCCTCGTCCGTCGGATCGCATCGCCACCCCGTCCGACCGCCCTCGTCCGCTTCAGGTAGCCGTTCGAATTGGTCGATCGAGCGCTCCCACGTGTGGCGGCAGGTCTCGCCGTCCGGCGGTGATTCGAGCTCGTCGCGGTCGACCCTGACGACGGCGTCGTCGACGTCGGCCCCGAGTGCGTCGACGAGAGCGTGGAGAGCGGCGGCGAAATCGCCGCTGAGGAGGTCGTGGGTCCGCTCCATCGTTCGTGACAACTGGTCGACGCGCGCTTGCACCTGTCTTTCGATCTGTGTCAGAAACGACATTGCCGTCGATCGACGATCCAGTCCGTGGTTGACGGTTTACGGCGAGATCTGCTGGACGACGCTGACGACGAGGAGCGCAGCCATCCCGCCGACGACGAAACTACCGAGTGTCACGCCACTCGGCTGTACTACTGCGATAGCCGACCAGATACAGACGGCCCCGACGACGATGATGAGAGCCTTCCGGAGGCCGGGTTCACCGGCCAAGTCGTCGATGCGGTCTGCCGTCGCCGTCTGTGCGAAGGGGCCGAAGACGACGCCGTTGAGAACGGCCCCGGCGACGACCCAGAACCAGTCGACCGTCCCTGCTTCCAGGAGCATCGCCACTGGCGCGACGAGGACGAGTACAGTCAGGAGAATGTTATAGCGGAATCGCAACCGTCGTTCCCCGTCGGACTCGGTCATCAGCCGCATGGCTCGCCGTTCAGACGGTTGTCACAGAGATGCAAGGAGGATGCCCACGGCTTCAGCCGTGGGAGGAATCCGACACTCCTCGACACAAACCACGAGCGATAGAACCCCGACTCCCTCTGCCAGTCGCAGGATATATACAACCTCATAT
>NZ_JBZYDN010000004.1:0-372993 GCF_058933135.1 Halomicrobium sp. HArcel3
CGAGTCAGACGTGCTCGAAGTGCGGGCACCAGTCCAGTGCGAACCGCGATAGCGAGACTGGCTGGTTCGAGTGCACCGAGTGTGGCTACTCGGTGGATGGCGACTACAACGCGGCGAAGAACATCGGTCTGAAGTTGCTAACTGTACCATCGGGCAAACGTCCCGATGGGTTGGGCGACGGTCATCTCGCCCTCAAGTCCGGGATGGTGAACGGGAACGGCGAGTACACCGCCGACGACGGTTCGTCGTCAGACCGGGAGTCCACGGACAAGCCCACGACCTCAGTCGTGGGTTGATGACTTGGTCGTTTCGCCCGCTGGTCGGACCCCCACAGGCATTTGCGCCTCGCCCGCTTGCCACCACACATGCAAGTCGCCGTCCTCACCGAACCCGGCGAGTTCGCCCTCGAAGAGCGCGCGGAACCGACGCCTGCCGCCGACGAGGTGTTGATCCGGATGCGCGAGGTGGGCATCTGCGGTTCGGACGTCCACTACTACGAACACGGCCACATCGGCGACAAGGTCGTCGAGGACCCGCTGGTGCTCGGTCACGAGAGCGCCGGCGAGATAGCGGCCGTGGGCAAGGCAGTCGACGATCTCGAATCTGGTGACCGCGTCGCCATCGAACCCGGCGTTCCCTGCCGTCGCTGTGCCCACTGCAAGCGCGGCGAGTACCACCTCTGCCCGGACGTGACGTTCATGGGGACGCCCCCCATCGACGGCGCGTTCGCCGAGTACGTCGCCTGGCCGGCGGACTTCGCCTACGAATTGCCCGAGCACGTCTCACTCCGCGAGGGTGCGCTCTGTGAACCGCTCAGCGTCGGCGTCCACGCCTGCCGCCGGGGCGACGTCGGTCCCGGCGACACGGTCTGTATCACCGGTGCCGGGCCCATCGGGCTAGTGATGATGGAAGTCGCCCGCGCCGTCGGCGCGTCGGATGTCGTGGTCGCCGACCCGGTCGCGAAGAAGCGGGAACTGGCCCGCGAGCGCGGCGCGGACCTGGCCGTCGACCCCACGGAGACCGACCTGGCCGCCGCCGTCCGCGAGCACTCGGGCGACGGCGCCGACGTGGTCATCGAAGCCTCCGGTGCGAAGTCCGCTATCGCGTCGACCATCGACGTCGCCCGCCGCGGGGGTACCGTGGTGCTGGTCGGCCTCGCCGCCGAGGCGGACGTCCCGCTGGACGTCCTGGACCTCATCGACAGCGAACTCGACGTGCTTGGCTCCTACCGCTACGCGAACACCTACCCGGCCGCCATCGACCTGCTGGCCGACGAGGCGGTCGACGTCGAGGGGTTCGTCGACTTCGAGTCACCGCTCGAAGACGTGCGCGAGGCCTTCGAGCGGGCGAGCAATCCCGAGATGGTGAAAGGGATGATCACGCTCTGAGGCTCGCCGCCTCTCAGTAGTCGCACTCCTCGGTCTCCGGCGGCGGGTCCAGGTCGAGGTGCTGGTCGATGGCCCGCGTCTCGGGTTTGCAGACGTTGGTCGGGTTCTCAGTCGTGAGCAGGGCGACGCCGCCATCGCCGAGTTCCGCCGTCTGCCAGGCCGGTGCGGAGAGCAGGGTTTCCTGCCCGTACGTGTCGGCGAGCGACGGCGGGAACCCCATCATCCAGGAGGCGTACTGGATGCGGTCCTCGTCGAGACTCTCGGGCGTCGCTGGGGGCGGGACGTCGTCTTCGACGAGGCGCTGCTTGTGGGGCGCGGAGACTCCGTAGACGAAGCGCAGGTCGTCGGGCGCGCCCACGTAGACGTGCTGGAGCAGTTCGAGCAGGTCGACCGCCGTCTCGGCGAGGACCGCCTCCTCGCGCGAGGCGATGGCCTTCCGGAACGGTTCGGGGTCGTACCTCACCTCGACGTGGGGCAGGTCGGGAACGGGCTTTTCCTCGTCGTCCCTGTCCGGGCCGAACGGTCGGATAGCCACGTCGGTCAGCTGATTCCAGCGTAACTCACGCCAGGAATCAGCCGGCGCGTCCCGTTCCGCGTCGAGGTCACAGCTGTGTCTGGACCGTTCCCTGAGCGACGCCCAGATCCGCTCCATGGACGCTCCGGTGTCGACCCGCTCGTCGTAGAGGAAGTCGACCGTGTCGTAGTCGGTCATCGGCAGGTCTGGTCGCTGGTCCCGGCAGTATGCATCGCGTCTTTGTATCCGTGTGACACCGGTCTGGTCGGCGAGCTGGGGACTGTCCGTCGTGAGCAATGCATGGAAGCGAGTAGTTCCACTAACGGGCGCGACGGGTTTCTACCTGCGGAACCGGCGTCGAAACTGGAAAGCGAGTGGAGACAAACCCGGAGGAACTCGAAACGGAAAACCGTCGAACGGCGACGAGCTACGGACGCGGGGGTCGGGTTACTGGAAGCCGATGCGGCCGCCGCCGGCCTGCGTGGTCGGCTCGGGCCCGCCGCCCTTGAACTCGTCCTGCATCTGCTCGTAGTAGTCGCGGATCTCCTCGGTGATGGTCGGTCGGACGTTCTCCATCGCCGCGCGGAAGTGTTTCATGTCGACGGCCTCGGCGTCGTCGTCCTCGCGGAGCGCCTCGATGGCGGCCTCGCGGCCGATGGACTCCAGGTCGGAGCCGACGTAGCCGCCCGTCATCTCCGCGAGTTCGCGGAGGCTCACGTCCGGCGACAGCGGCGTGTCGTCGGTGTGGATCTTGAGGATCTGCTCGCGGCCCTCGGTGTTGGGCTCGCCGATCATCACGAGGCGGTCGAACCGGCCCGAGCGGATGAGCGCGGGGTCGATCATGTCGGGTCGGTTGGTCGCGCCGATGACCATGACGTCCTCCATGTCTTCGAGCCCGTCCAGCTCGGTCAGGAGCTGGTTGACGACCCGCTCGGAGACGTTCGAGCCGACGTCGCCGCCCCGGCCGGGGGCCAGCGAGTCGAGTTCGTCGAAGAAGATCACCGTCGGAGCGACCTGCCGGGCCTTCCGGAAGGTCTGCCGGATGGCCTTCTCCGACTCGCCGACCCACTTCGACAGCAGCTGCGGGCCACGCACCGAAATGAAGTTGGCGTCGGTCTCGTTGGCGACGGCCTTCGCCATCAGCGTCTTCCCGGTGCCGGGTGGGCCGTACAGCAGGACGCCCGAGGGCGGCGTCACGCCCATGCGCTCGAACTTCTCGGGGCTGTTCATCGGCCACTCGACGGCCTCCTGAACCTGCCCCTTCGCGTCGTCGAGGCCGCCGACGTCGTCCCAGGATATCTTCGGCAGTTCGACGAGGACCTCGCGCATGGCGCTCGGGCTCACCTCGTTGAGCGCGCCGCGGAAGTCCTCGCGCTTGATGATCATCCGGTCGATGAGGCTCGGCGGGATGTCCTCCTCGTCCAGGTCGATCTCGGGGAGGTAGCGCCGCAGGGCCTTCATCGCGGCCTCCTTCGTCAGGGACTCGATGTCGGCGCCGACGAAGCCGTGGGTCTCGGTCGCCAGGTTCGAGAGGGCGACGTCGTCCGACAGCGGCATGCCGCGGGTGTGGATCTGGAGGATCTCCTCGCGGCCCACCTCGTCGGGCACACCGATCTCGATCTCGCGGTCGAAGCGACCCGGGCGACGGAGTGCGGGGTCGACGGAGTCGACGCGGTTGGTCGCCGCGATGACGATGACCTGACCTCTGCTCTCGAGGCCGTCCATCATCGTCAGCAACTGGGCGACGACGCGGCGTTCGACCTCGCCAGTGACGTCCTCGCGCTTGGGCGCGATGGAGTCGAGTTCGTCGATGAAGATGATAGAGGGTGACTCCTCGCTCGCGTCCTCGAATATCTCACGCAGTTGCTGTTCGGACTCGCCGTAGTACTTCGAGATGATCTCCGGGCCGGCGATAGAGAAGAAACTGGCGGAGGTCTCGTTGGCCACGGCTTTCGCGAGCAGCGTCTTCCCCGTTCCGGGCGGGCCGTGCAGGAGGACGCCCTGTGGCGGCTCGATCCCCAGCTTCTTGAAGATCTGGGGGTGTTTCATCGGCAACTCGACCATCTCGCGGACCCGCTGGATCTCCGACTGGAGGCCACCGATGTCCTCGTAGGTGATGCCGCCGCCGGTCTTCTCGAAGCCCGAGATAGGCTCTTCGCGGAGTTCGACGTCGGTGTCCTCGGTGATGAGGACGACGCCCTCCGGTTCGGTCTCGACGGCGATCAGCGGGATAGCCTGGCCCGGCGAGCGCATGAAGGGGTGGTTCGTCGAGCTCATCACGGGGACGATGTCGCGCTCGACGACCGGCCGCTTCAGGATCTGCCGCTTGACCATCCCGGCCGCGTCGGAGCCGAACTGGACGCTCGCCTCCTCCGGCGGCGCGAGCACCAGCGTGTCGGCCTTCTCGGCCTCGGCCTTGCGGATCTCGACGCGCTCGCCGATGCCGACGTCGGCGTTCTGGCGGGTGAACCCGTCGATGCGGACGGTGTCCGTGTTCCAGTCCTGTCGGTCAGCGCGCCATACCTTCGCCGCGGTCGTGTCACTGCCCTCGATCTCGATGATGTCGCCCGGCGAGAGCTTGAGATGCAAGAGCGTGTCGGGGTCGAGGCGCGCGATACCACGTCCCGAATCGTTCGGGTACGCCTTCGCAACCTCTAGTTGAACCTCGTTCATGGTAATCAGTCTGCGGGGATGTTCATGAGTCGGTGGTGGCCGGAGATAGGTTTTTTGCTACCGGCGGCGGGAACGCGTGTCGGCAGGTACTTATGCGAGTAGTTACCATGGGTCAGTTTCGGGCCGTTCGGTCCCCCTCGCAGACGTGGTCGTCGGGTTGATATGCCTGGGCGAAAATACCAGTGCTATGGTCTTTCTCGTCCCGTTCGACGGCTCCGCGCGCGCACACGCAGCCCTCGACCGTGCGGTCACCTACGGCGCGGCGGTCGACCGCGACGTCGTCGCCGTAAGTTACGTTCCGACCGGCGACGAATACGCTGAACGTCGCCGCTGGGTCGACCCCTCAGAGGACTTCGCGACCGACACCGTCGCCAGCGACCTCCGGCGCAAGATCGAGGAGGCGACCGACGACGCCGAGGTACACTTCGAGAACGAGAGCGCGTACTCCCCCGCAGGCGGCCTCTCCGAGGAGGTGCGCCAGACTGCGCTGGACGTCGACGCCACCGTGGTCTTCGTCGGCACGGCCGACGACGGCCAGGTCGTCGTCCCCATCGACGGCGACGGGGACGAGTTCGACGTCCACGTCGTCCGGCGAACGTAGCGTCGGACCCAGCCGAACTAGTTTCTGCAATCTGACCTGGAAACGTACTCGTTCGCCCACGACGAGCGACGCGGGCGGGAAGGAAAGGGGCGGTCCGGTACGCGAGCCCCGGCGAAGTAAGCACGCGAACGGAGTGAGCGCGCGTGGTTCGAGAGAGCGAAGCTCTCTCGTCATCTGCTCACGGGCGCGAAGCGCCCGTTCGCATGGTTCGTCTCATCACGAAATCTCCGATTTTCGGACGACAGCGAGCCGCGCGAGTCGAACCGGCCGGGACTTTCAGGTTGTTTGCGGTGGTCTTCGTATTGTTCTCGGTTATTGAACGATTTCTTCGTCACAGGTCCGGAAGTTTTTGAGTAATCGGGGCCCACTCTCTGGTAATGAGAACGCTGGCCTTCGACGGCCGAATGGGCGCGAGCGGGGACATGGTACTCGCCGCGCTGGTCGCGGCGGGCGCAGACGACACCGTCTTCGCCCCCGTCGAGGCCGCCATCGACGTCCGCTACGAGGTGGGAGCGGCGACACGAAACGGGATCGGAGCCACGACGGTCGACGTGCTCGTGGACCGGGAGGCCGAGGAACGTGACGAAAGAGGCGACCACGGTCACGGTGAACCGGATTCCGGGCACGATCACGCTGACGGCGGTCACGACCACGATCACGACCATTCGGACGACGACCACTCACACGGCGAAGCCGACCACTCGCACGACGCCGATGACCATCACCACGGAGATACAGACCACACGCACGCGGAGGGCCACGGCCCCCACCGGAGTTACCGCGAGGTCGTCAAACTCGTCGAGGGGATGGACCTGCCGGACGACGTCACCAGCGACGCACTGGCGGTCTTCGAGATCCTGGGCACCGCCGAGGCGGCCGTCCACGGGACCGACCTCGAGGAGACGCACTTCCACGAGGTCGGCGCGGACGACGCCATCGCCGACGTCGTCGGCGCCTGCCTCCTGGTCGACGACCTCGCCATCGACCGCGTCGTGACGACGCCGCTGTCGGCCGGCAGCGGCGAGGTCGAGATGAGCCACGGCACCTACCCGATCCCCGCGCCGGCGGTCGTCGAGATCGCCGAACAGGCCGACTGGTCGCTCCGGGGCGGCCCCGTGGAGGCGGAACTACTCACCCCCACCGGCGCGGCCGTCCTCGCTCACTTCGCCGAGGGGGTGGAGGAGCTTCCCCCGATGGACGTCCAGACCTCGGGATACGGCGCCGGAGGGTACTCCTTCGAGGACCGCCCGAACGTCCTCCGGGCACTGGTCGGCGAGTCCGACGGGCCGCTCGTCCGCGACGAGATCACCGTCCTGGAGACGAACGTCGACGACGTCGCCCCCGAAGTGCTCGGCGACCTTCAGCGCTCGCTGAAAGACGCGGGCGCACGCGACGTCTCGATACTGCCGGCGACGATGAAGAAGGCCCGTCCCGGCCACCTCGTGAAGGTCATCTGCAAGCCCGGGGACGCCCAGCGCGTCGCCCGCCGACTGGCCGAGGAGACGGGGACGCTCGGCGTCCGCGAGCACGGCGCCGACCACCGGTGGATCGCCCACCGTGAGATAGAGACCGTCGCGATTACCGTCGAGGGCGAGGCCTACCCGGTCGACGTGAAGATAGCGAGTGACGACGACGGCGTGGTGTTCGACGTCAGCGCGGAGTACGACGACGCCGCGGCGGTCGCCGACGAGACCGGGATGGCCGTCCGGGACGTCCTCCGGCGGGCCGAGGACGTCGTCCGGGACCTGAAGGGTGAGTAGGTCGCGGCAAACGTCGGGGGCGGAGCGTGCAGGGATCGACACGGGGTGTCACAGCCGACCGGCGGTGACGTTAGGTGGCCCTGCCCGGGTAGTACACCTATGGACATCGCGTCGCGGTTCACCGCGCTCCCGCTGTCAGCCAGAGCGTTCCTCGTCGTCGCGGCCGTGCTGACGGTCAATCAGTCGGTCGCCGTCTACCTGGAGTCGGCGGTCGCAGCGACGTTCGGTTGGCCGCTGGTCTTCCTGACCGTCGTCGCGTTCGTCGTCGCCGCGCTCGACGGCGTCCGGCGGCTGTTGACCTGACGGCAGCTCAGGTGTCGTCGTCGCCCCGGTGTTCGGCCAGCGCTTCCTCGACGCTCAGTTCGCCGACGGCGACCTTGCGGGCCAGTTCCTCGTCGATGGCGCGGTTCGTCTCGCTTGCCTCCCGCGAGCGGTCCTTGATCCGCTGGAGTTCGCCGGCGGTGGGCGTCACGTCCCGGGTCTCGATCTCTTCGCCCTCCATGCGGGCGATGTTGACAGCGGCGAGCACGTCGCCCATCCCGCGCGCCCCGGTACCGAGGTACGGCGTCGTCCCGGTCTCGTCGACGAGTTCCACGGGGACGTCTTCGAGGTCGTCGATTATCCGCGTCCCGACGAGTCGCGCGCCGTCGCCGATCCGAACAACTGGATCGACGGCGTCCTCGACCTCGCGCCGGACTTCAACGGCCGCTTTCGCCGCGGGTACCTGGAACGCAGCGACGACGGTGTCGCCCGAGAGCACGGCGATGCCGGGGCGCTCGCCGGGGTCGATGCCGACGATGGTTCGCCCTTCGTTCCCGCGGAGGATGGTGACGATCTCCTCGACGGCCCGCCGCGGGTCGTCGGGCGGTGCCCGGACGAGGTCCACGCCGTCCGGTGCCCAGCGCTCGTCGTCTGCGGTAACGAGGACCGTCGCGCCTTCGGGGAGGTCGGCGCCGGGTTCTATCGTCGTGAACTCCACGCCGCGGTCGCGGAGCTCGGTGACGACCCCGTGGTAGAGTTCGAAGTTGTCGGTCCCGACGACTATCACTCGCGGGAGTTGGGCGTGACCGTACTTACCACTGTGGTCGGCGGGAGCTGTCGTCCCGGACTCCAGACGCCGGTCGCAAACCCAAACGGTTTGCACAGCCCCGTCGAACTGGCTGACATGATAGGCGTCGTCGGTGGCGGAATCGCCGGACTCGCGGCCGCTCGCAGACTCCAGTCCCACGGGCTCGACGTGCAGGTGTTCGAGGCGAGCGACCAGGTCGGGGGGCTCGCCGCCGTCTACGAGACTGCCGGGGACCCGATCGAGAAGTTCTACCACCACCTCTCGAAGTCCGAACAGACCATCGTCGACCTGGCCGAAGACCTGGGGCTGGGCGACGACGTGGAGTGGCGCATCGGGAAGAACGCCTACTACGTCGACGGGACGGTCCACTCGATGGACGCCCCCTGGGAGATTCTCGCCTTCCCGCACTGGAGCCTCTACGACAAGTTCAGGCTGGGGATGCTCACCCTCGACGTCGACGTCCGCGGGGGGATCCCGAAGTTCGACACCTACGAGCGCCTGGAGGACTTCGAGGACGTCTCGGCCCTCGAGTTCGCGAAGGAACACACGACCGAGAACGTCTACCGGACCTTCTTCGAACCGCTGCTCGACGCCAAGTTCGGCGAGCGCAAAGCGGACGTCAGCGCCGCGTGGCTTTTGGGCCGGATCAAGTTCCGCGGCGAACGCGACATCCTGAAGGGCGAGATTCTGGGCTACCTCGACGGCGGATTCGGCACGCTGCTCGACGCCCTCGTCGAAGACGTGGGCCGGGAAAACGTCACCACGGGCGCGCGCGTAAAGGACCTGGATGTCGGCGGCGCTGTCCAGGGAATGTCGGTCGAAACCGCCGACGGTGTCGAGGACCACGACGTCGACGGCGTCGTCGTCGCGGCGATGCCCACCGTCCTCGAATCGCTGACGGGCTACCCCTGCGACATCGACTTCCAGGGCACGGTCTGTTCGGTCATCAGCATGGACGAGTCGCTGACCGACACCTACTGGCTCAACGTCGCCGACGATGCGCCCTTCGGCGCGCTCATCGAGCACACGAACTTCGTCGAGCCCCAGCGGTACGGTGGCGAACACCTGCTGTACGCCGTCAGCTACGTCCAGTCGATGGACGACCCGCTGTGGCAGGCCAACGACGACGGCGTCGAGGAGACGTGGCTCGCCGGCATCGAGGACCTGTTCCCCGACTTCGACCGCGAGTCGGTGAACTGGATCGAGACGGCCCGGAACCCCCGGACGGCGCCCATCTACGAGAGGGGGTATCTCGACATGGTCGTCCCCTACGACCTCTCCGAGGAGGTGGCCGAGGGCGTCTACTACGCGGGGATGGCCTCCGAGGCCCAGTACCCCGAACGCAGCCTCAACGGCGGCGTCGTCGCGGGCTACGAAGTTGCAGATCGGATCGCCCAGAAGGGGACCAGGACGGCGCCTGCCCCCGAGCAGTAGCTGCCTGCCGGGAGAAGCTGAACGACGTGGCACCCGCCGTACACGTTAAGCCCGATGACCCGTAACTAACTGGTATGTTCAGTCTCCCCGCGGTGCGGGGCGTCATCGACCGCCGCATCCTCGTCAACTTCCGCGTGGACCCGGCGGAACTCCAGGCGGCGTTGCCCGAACCGTTCCGCCCGATGACGGTCGGCGGGTACGGCGTCGGCGGCATCTGCCTGATCCGGCTGACGGACGTCCGGCCGCGCGGGTTTCCGGCGTACGTCGGGACGAAGTCCGAGAACGCCGCCCACCGAATCGCAGTCGAGTGGGACGACGAGGACGGGGAGACGAAGACGGGCGTCTACGTCCCCCGGCGGGACACCTCCTCGACGCTGACGACGCTCTTCGGCGGGCGCGTGTTCAGCAGCGAACACCACCGCGCGACCTTCACCGTTGACGAGCGCGACGACCGCTACGAGGTGACGATGGAGAGCGACGACGGGGCGGCCCGCGTTCACGTCGCCGGGTCAGTGACCGACGCACTCCCTGGAGACTCGGTGTTCGCCTCCGTCGACGAGGCCTCCGAGTTCTTCCGGCGCGGGTCGCTGGGCTATTCCCCGAGCGGTTCGGGCGACGAGTACGACGGCATCGAACTGGCGACCTTCGAGTGGGAGGTGACGCCGATGGCCGTCGAACGCGTCGCGTCGAGTTACTTCGAGGACGACAGCCGGTTCTCCGGCGTCGAGTTCGACTGCGCGTTGCTCATGCGCGACATCGACCACGAGTGGCGACAGCGAGACCCTATCTGCTGGCCGGAACCGGACGGTGTCGAGACCGCCGACTAGGAGAACGGCGGTTCACGGAACGGCGGGGGGTTCAGGGGAGCGAGGACAGGAGAAACGGCGAAGGAAGAAACTCAGTCGTCGTCGCGGACGCCGGGGGCGTCGCTCGGGTCGACGTCGTCTGGTTCCTGACCGCCGCCGACCACGAGTTCGCCGTCGCCAGT
The DNA here is from genome assembly GCF_058933135.1 of Halomicrobium sp. HArcel3. NCBI lineage: Archaea > Methanobacteriati > Methanobacteriota > Halobacteria > Halobacteriales > Haloarculaceae > Halomicrobium > Halomicrobium sp. HArcel3. The sequence goes on from NZ_JBZYDN010000004.1 coordinate 10,428, forward strand.
CTCCACGTACACGTCGTCGGCGAACCCACCCTCGGCGTAGGGGTGTTCGGGTTCGTCGAGTTTCTCCGGCGTCGAGGGAGCCTCGGCGATGCCCTCCGTAGGGCGGAACTCGCCCATCGGCGCGTCGATGGTGATGCCGTGGGCCTCGAAGAAGTCGGCGTAGCGGCGGTAGTGGACGTCGAGTTCGTCGACGGGGAACTCCATCATCTCCGTCCAGCCGTGGTTGTAGAAGTCGAAGTTCGCCAGTACGTGCGTAATCTCGCGGGCCTGGGCCTCCTCGAAGCCCGCCTGGAGCGCAGTGACGTAGACGTCCATCGTCACCTCGAAGAACGCGTCGAGGTGTTCGCGGCGTTCCTCGGTGCGACCCTCCTCGGCCCGGTCCAGGAACACGCGGGTGTGCAGGTCCACCAGCCAGTCGCTCACTTTCTCGCCGACGACCGGCATCGTCAGCGCCTGTTTCGACGCCCAGTGACGGACGTTCTGGCGGAGTTTCATCGGCGGGTATTCGCCCGCGACGTCCTTCAACCTCCCGATACCCGTCGACGGCGGACCGTGGCGCTGCCTCGCAAATTCGACGGAGATAGCAATCCACATTAAGCCCGGTATCTAATCGTCCGGTCATGAGCACGTCGCACGTGATAATCGGTGATGGCATTGCGGGGTCGTCCGCGGCCGAAACGATCCGGGAAGCGGACCCGGACGCCGACGTCACGGTCATCACTGACGAGGGTGAAACTCTCTACAATCGTATTCTCATCAAGGAGTTCGCTAAGGGCAAATTGCCGGAAGCGCCGATCTCCATCCACGAACCGGACTGGTACGACGAGCGAGACATCGGCCTCGAACTCAACACGCACGTCACCGACGTCGACACCGACGCACACGAGATACGCACCCACAGCGGCGACGTCTACGAGTACGACAAACTGCTGATCGCGACCGGCGGCACGCCCGCCCAGTTGCCCGTCGACAACTCCGACGCCGACGGCCTCCACCACTTCTGGACGTTCCAGGACGCACGGGCCATCCGCGAGCACGCCGAGGAGGCCGACAAGGGGATCATCGTCGGCGCCGGCCTGCTGGGAATTGACCTGGCGGCCATCTGCGGCGCCCAGGAAATCGAGGCGAACTTCCTGATGCGCGGCAACCGCTGGTGGCGCTACGCGCTCTCGCTCGACGGCGCCGAAATCCTCCACGACGCCATGCGCGAGAAGGGCGTCACGCCCCAGTTCGACTCCGGCGTCGACCACTTCGAGACGGACGACGACGGCCAGATCGTCGCTGCGGTCGACCCCAACGGCGAGCGCTACGACGGTGACTTCGCCGGCGTCGCTATCGGCCTGCACTTCAACACGGAGTTCCTGCGCGGTAGCGGCATCGAAACCGACAACGGCGTCGTCGTCGACGAGTACATGCGGACCAACGACGAGGACGTCTACGCCGCCGGCGACATCACGCAGTTCTGGGACACCATCCTCGACGAGCGCGCCCAGAACGGCGCCTGGGGCTCGGCCAAGGAGCAAGGTTCCATCGCCGGCACCAACATGGTCGCCGACGTCGACGACGACACCGAGGAGGAGGCGTTCCGCTGGGTGTCCACCTACTCCATCACGCACTTCGACTTCCCGTTCCTCTCCTTTGGCCACCCGACGCTCGGCGACGAGGAGGCCGAGGCGAAGTACGGCGAGCGCGAGTGGCGTCGCCTCACTTTCAAGGACGGCAAACTCATCGGCGGCGTGCTCATCGGCGACCTCTCCCAGCAGTCCAAGTTCAAGAAGCTCATCCGCGAGGAGCACCAGGTCGCCGACAAGAAGGACTTGCTCACCGAGCAGGACGTCGACATGGACAAACTCCTCGAAGACGTTCCCGCGACGGCCGAGTAGGACGGACGACCTTCGGGAGTTTTTGTCGTTGAGTGCGAACGTTTTTCCGTGATCAGAACTGCGTGGGTCCGACTCAGAACGTGGGTACGTGGGTGGCGCGGTGATCAGGACGGCGAGGACTCCAGATCAGACCCGAGCGCATTCTCACTGCTCGACGCGTCGGTCAACTACTCACACGGCCAGAGCGACGGCGAGGCGGTTCGCGAGCTCCAGCGGGCGAACGAACACGCGAACGAACTCGAGGACGCACAGCGGAACCAGCGGTAGCGGACCGACGGTCTTTTTTCCGGTGACGGCGCAGTTCCGCGTATGAACGGCGGCAGTGGCGACATGACACTCGCGTTCGAGCTGGCGGCGCTGAAGGAACTGGCCCACCCCGACGAGGTGTTCACCGACGCCCGCCAGTGGTCCGAGTACGTGGGCGTCGTGTCCGAGCAGCCGACCTACGTCGTGACGAACTTCTGCCGGAAACACCGCATCCGCCAGGACTTCTTCTCCGGCCCGCGGAGCCGCGAGGAGAGCCTCGCCAACGTGATGGCCCAGTTCGACACCGACCGCCACGTCCTCGTCGGCACCGAGGACGCCGACGCCGACCTCGCCGAGGAGGCGGGCTGGGAGTACCTCGCCGTCGAGGACGCCGCCGAGGCGGCCGACTGGCAACTGGGCGAGTCCGAGTCGCCCGACGCGCTGCCCGAGGAAGAGCAGCGCGACGACTGGCCTTGACCTGACGACGATGAGGCTGGCTGGGTATTCGTCCCGGAGCGTCGGGAACGAGATTCCCCGCTGTTTTCCAACGGTGGTTCGCCCCTAAATTCCGGAACCTGTCCGTCAACGATTAAGTGCCAGTGACGGAAGTTTCGGCATATGGGCATCTCTCACAGGGTACGTTCGTTCGATCCCGGCCGTCGGTTCGCACAGGCGCAGTTCCGTCGCTGGTTCGGTCGCTACTTCCTGGCCGCGCTACTGGTCTTCGCGCTCGGCGGCGTCCTCGGCGCAGTCGCGATGGCCGTGACGGATCTGAGTGGCCTCCAGGACGTCGCCGAAGGACTGGAACCGATGTTCCCGGACCAGATTACCTTCGGGTTCGTCGCGGTGAACAACCTCCGGGTGCTCGCCATCCTGACGCTCGGGTTCGTCTCGTTCGGTACTCTATCCGGAGCCGTCCTGCTGTTCAACGGGTTCATCATCGGTCTCGTCGTCGCCGGGGCCGCCGCCGACGGCGCGCTGCTCGAAGCCGTCGCTCTCATTCTCCCCCACGGCTGGCTCGAACTTGGCGCCTTCTTCCTCGTCGCCGGCACGACCTTCCGCGTTACGCATCGACTGGTGAACTACCTCCGGGGAATCGACGACGGCGCGATCACGAGGCAGGAACTATTCGAAATCGCCGTTCTCTTCCTGGTCGCCGCGGTCGCCATCGTCGTCGCCGCGTGGATAGAAGCCTCTCTCACCGAACCGATCGCAGAGGCCGTACTGGGACCGCTCTAGACGCCTCCCTGGGATGCGGCGTTGATGAAGAAGCTACCGACGGCGATGAGAATACCGAAGAGGACGGGAATAGCCACGGCGATGATAGCCTGGTTTCGAGTGACGTTTCTCGCCCGCTGGACAGCGGGAATCCAGATGTACGCGCTCCAGAGGGTGAAGAGGACGCTGAGACCGATACTGAGCTGATTGAGTGGGTGGTTACTGATACGCGTGGAGTAGGCCGTGAATCCCGACGGATCCGCTGGCGGCTGGGCGGCCTGGGTCACGTAAATCGTTATCGCGACCGAGATGACTCCGTAGATGATCCGGGGCGTGTATCCCCAGCCTGTGAGCGCGAACGTGTCCCGGAAATCACCCTCGCCGTCGAAGAAGTACGTGATAACCTGGAAGGCGAGCGCGTACAGCAGCCACCCGATGAAGGGGCCCGCGAAGGAGAACGCGGCAACGAAGAGCACCACGATGAAGATGAATATCTGGAGGTCCGACGGGACTGCCTCGGTGAAGGCGAGAAATATCCCGGCGATGCCGAGCGTACTGATTAGCGCCGTGACGAGTACGATGATTGCGGGTTCTTTGAGTGACGGGCCGTCCGCGAGGCCGTCGAAGAACCGGCCGGGATTCGTCAGGAGGGTACCGACGTTTTCGAACATAGGTTTCCAGTCGTGATTCCAACTGTGAATTGTAAGAAGCTTACTACGAGATTCCGAGTTCGAAGTCGAAGTCGCGCCTTTTAACCCCGCGAACGCGCAATCTCGACCAATGAGTGACTCGGAGGCACCGGGCGGTGGCAAGGTGCTGGAACTGCCCTGCGGGGCGCGAAAGCCGGTCCGTGACCTTGACATGGGGCTGCGGGAGTTCGACTGCGAGTGCGGCGAGACCCACGCCGTCGTGATGGACATGCACCCGCTCTCGCGGTGGGTGCCGGAGTTCCTGGTTGAGGTGCTCCAGGAGACGGTCGAACCCGCCGACGAGTTCGAGGAGTTCACCACCGCGCACGCGATGGGGAGCGTGATGGAGGAGTTCCCCGAGCGGGTCGTCGCCGCCGACGTGGCCGAGGACGGCACCGTCGGGTACGCGCTGGTGTGGGCGACCCAGTTCGACTCGCGCCGGTTGCACGAAATCGTCGTCGAGTTGCTGGTCGAACTGATGGAGCACGCCATCAGCCACGCCGAGGACGAGGCGGTGATGGACGAGTTCGAGGCTCACATGCTGGAGTTCGACGTCGACGCGTTCGTCGAGCAGTACCGCGCCGAGCGGAACCTGGAGACCGAACACGACACGGCTATCTGAGGAGGCCGCCGCGGACTGGGGGCGGACGGGACGCAGAGCTTCTGAGCTATACCGACGTGGCCGAGCCCAGCAGCGATTCCAGTTCCTCGTCGTCGAAGTCGTGACCGCCAGCGACGCCGTTCAGTTTCGCCGCCGCTGGCGATTCGCGGATCGCCTCCTCGTCGTACCCGGCGTCCTCGAATCGTTCGAGGAGCGAGTCGCGCGATTTGAGGTTGTACTTCTGGTGGTAGCGCTCAGCGAGGGTGAACCCGTCCAGTCGTTCGATCCGGGTCTCGACAGCGTCGGCGTCGAATCGCGCGGTTTCGAGGAACGACCCGATGGACTCCCGTTGGCCCTCCGAGGCGTGGAACACGACGTTCTGGTACTGGTGTTTGCCCGTCTGGCGTCGCGGGTCGTGGTTCTCGAAGGCGACGGCGAGCAGGTCCGTGAACGTGACCCGGGCCGGGTCGTAGTCCACCTGGAACGCCTCCGTGTGGTCGCCGAGGTCGCGATACGTGGGGTCGCGTTTCGTCCCGCCGGCGTAGCCCACGCGCGTTCGGACGACCCCGTCCAGCGCACCGAACCGGGCGTCCGGTCCCCAGAAGCAGCCGAGCGCGAACGTCGCCGTCGCCGTTTCGCCGTCGCCGGGAGCGTTCGCGTCGTATTCGCGGATCACGGTCCCACTTGGGGAGCCAGGTGGAAAGGGTTCCCGGAGAAAAATCGACGGATGGCGATACGTCTGACGCTCGTCTGACGGCGTTATATATCGGTGCGTCACGTTCCGTTGACATATGTCGCTCCGTCACAGGGAGTTCGAACGCATCCGGTCGGTCGTGGGGGGTGCCGGCGCGGACGAACCACTGACGGCCCGCGAGATTCTCGGGATCCTCGAGGACCAAGGTGAGGAGTTCGACAGCGCCCACGAGGTGGCGACGATACTGGGCCGCCGTGCCGAGACGGGAGAAGTCGAGATAATCCGCGACCGCCCGTACCGGTACCAGTTCGACGACGGGGGCGTCTGAACGGCCGGTTCCTCGACCGGCCCGAGTTTCCCGGGCCGACGAGTCCGGGCCGAAACACCTAAAAAGGCGTTAATCCCACGTTGGCGCGGGTGGAAAGATGGTATTCGGACTCATCGGTTTGATATTCAACGTGGTAACGTTTCCGGGGATGTTGATCAACGGCCTCGTCCAGGACAGGTTCGACGGGACGTACGGCGTCCCCGAAGCCCGGGTGGCCTTCGACGACGACCTCGACGTGGACGACGCGGATCTCGACGAGGAGGCGCTCGCCGACGTGGCGCGCGTGCTCGACGACGGGGAATCCGCCGGCGAAGGGGAGACGGCGGAGTGGATCGTCAACTACGAGGGCGTCGAACGGTTCCCCGACCTGTTCAAGGTCGTCATCTACCCGTTCGTGCTGACGAGCCTCCTGGCGGGGGCCGTCTTCGCCGTCACGGGCGGTCTCATCGAGTTCGGGCTGTTGAGCCAGGACGGAAATCTCTGGCTCATCCCGTTCTGGATCGGATTCGCGACGGCGGCCCACGCGTTCCCGAATCAGGACCCGACCGACGCGCTCTGGCGGCGGTCCAGCCAGACGTCGAGTCCGCTCAAGTTCCTGGGCTACCCGGTGGTCGGCGTCTCGAAACTGATCAACGCACTTGAGTTCCTGTGGCTCGATGCCGTATACGCGCTCGTGCTCTGGGCGGCTATCGGCACTGTCATGGGCCTGTCGCTTATCTGACGACGTGGACGCGGTCACGAACAGTGGCACGCACCCACATTACGATCTTCGAAATTTCCCTTCGGGGTTCGTAACCTTTCGCCGGGCTTATTACGATGAGCGAACTCCCTCCGGTAATGACAGAGGACGAGGACCGCACGATACTGCTCATCGGGAGCGGCCCGATCCAGATCGGACAGGCCGCCGAGTTCGACTACTCCGGCGCACAGGCGTGCCGTGCCCTGCAGGAAGAGGGTGCACGGGTCGTCCTGGTGAACTCGAACCCGGCGACGATCATGACCGACCCGGAGATGGCCGACAAGGTGTACCTCGAACCGATCAACACCGAGGCCATCTCGGAGATCATCCGGAAGGAGAATCCGGACGGCGTCATCGCCGGTCTCGGTGGCCAGACGGGCCTGAACGTCACAGCCGAGCTCGCCGAGGAGGGCGTCCTCGAAGAGTACGACGTCGACGTGATGGGGACGCCACTGGACACCATCTACGCGACGGAGGACCGCGACCTGTTCCGCCAGCGCATGCAGAACATCGGCGAGCCGGTCGCCCGTTCGACGACCATCTCGCTGGACGAGGACGAGTCGGTCACCGACTTCGACGAGGAGGCGTTCCGCGGGCGCGTCGAGGACGCCGTCGACGAAGTCGGTGGACTCCCCGTCATCTCGCGCACGACCTACACCCTGGGCGGGTCGGGGTCGGGCGTCGTCGACGACATGGACGAACTCGTCGAGCGCGTCCGCAAGGGGCTGCGCCTCTCGCGCAACAGCGAGGTCCTGGTCACCGAGTCCATCTCCGGCTGGGTCGAACTGGAGTACGAGGTGATGCGCGACGCCGACGACTCGTGTATCATCATCTGCAACATGGAGAACATCGACCCGATGGGGATCCACACCGGGGAGTCGACGGTCGTCACGCCCTCGCAGGTCATCCCCGACGAGGGCCACCAGCAGATGCGCGACTCGGCGCTGAAGGTCATCCGCGAACTCGGCATCGAGGGCGGCTGTAACATCCAGCATGCCTGGCGCGACGACGGGACACCCGGCGGCGAGTACCGCGTCGTCGAGGTGAACCCGCGCGTCTCCCGCTCCTCGGCGCTGGCCTCCAAGGCGACGGGCTACCCCATCGCTCGCGTCACCGCCAAGGTCGCGATGGGCAAGCGCCTCCACGAGATTACCAACGAGATCACCGGCCAGACGACGGCCGCATTCGAACCGGCCATCGACTACGTCGTCACCAAGGTTCCGCGCTGGCCCATCGACAAGTTCGCCGACGTCGAGTTCGAGCTCACGACGGCGATGAAGTCGACGGGCGAGGCGATGGCCATCGGGCGAACCTTCGAGGAGTCGATGCTCAAGGCGCTGCGTTCCTCCGAGTACGACCCGGCCGTCGACTGGGGCGAACTGAGCGACGACGAACTCGAAGCAGAGTACCTGATTCGTCCGACGCCGGACCGCCCCTACGCCATCTTCGAGGCGTTCGCCCGCGGCTACACTATCGACGAGATCGTCGAGTTAACCGACATCGAGCGGTGGTACGTCGAGCGCTTCGCTCGCATCGAGGAAGCAGCCGAGGCCGCCCAGGAGGGCGACTTCCCGACGGCCGCCGAGGCCGGCTTCACCGACCAGGAGATCACCGCCATGGCCGGCGGCGAGTTCAACGACACCCACGCCTCCTGGGTCCCGGAGGAGAACCTGGCCGAGAAGAGCGAGAACGGGGTCGAGGCCGCGACAGACGGCGGCGGGGTCACCGTCGACGCCGTCGAAGCTGAGACCGTCGACCGCGACTTCAAGCTCGTCGACACCTGCGCCGGCGAGTTCGAGGCGACGACGCCGTACTACTACTCGACGCGGGACCCGGTCTCGGGCATCGACCGCAACGAGCTACAGATCGACCCCGACGTCGAGAGCGTCGTCGTGGTCGGCGGCGGCCCCATCCGCATCGGACAGGGCGTGGAGTTCGACTACTGTTCGGTCCACGCCGTCCGCGCGCTCGAAGAGGCCGGCATCGACGCCCACGTCGTCAACAACAATCCCGAGACCGTCTCGACGGACTACGACACCTCCGACGGCCTCTTCTTCGAGCCCATCACCGCCGAAGAGGTCGCAGACGTCGTCGAAGCGACCGACGCCGACGGCGTGATGGTCCAGTTCGGTGGCCAGACCTCCGTCGACATCGGTCACCCGCTCGAACAGGAACTCGACCGCCGCGACCTCGACTGTGAGATCATGGGCACGTCCGTCGACGCGATGGACCTGGCCGAGGACCGCGAGCGGTTCAACAGTCTGATGGACGACCTGGGCATCGCCCAGGCCCAGGGCGGGACCGCCTTCTCCGAGGAGGAGGCCCTGGAACTGGCCCACGACATCGGCTACCCCGTCCTCGTCCGCCCGAGCTACGTGCTCGGTGGTCGCGCGATGGACGTCGTCTACAACGACGACGACCTGAAGACCTACATCGAGGAGGCCGTCCGCGTCTCCCCGGACAAGCCAATCCTCGTGGACGAGTTCCTCTCCGACGCCGTCGAACTGGACGTCGACGCCGTCGCCGACGAGGACGACGTGCTCATCGGCGGCGTGATGGAACACGTCGAGACCGCCGGCGTCCACTCCGGCGACTCCGCCTGCATGATCCCGCCTCGCTCCGACGAGATCGAGGCCGTCATGCCGCGCATCCGCGAGATCACCGAGGAGATCGCCGACGCGCTCGACACCGTCGGCCTGCTCAACGTCCAGCTCGCGGTCCGCGACGGCGAGGTCTACGTGCTGGAGGCGAACCCGCGTTCCTCGCGCACCGTTCCCTTCATCGCGAAGACCACGGGCGTCCCAATCGCCAAGATAGCGGCGAAGGTCATGTCCGGGGCCAGCCTCGACGAACTCGACTACGAGGAGCAGATCCCCGAACAGGTCTCGGTCAAGGAGGTCGTCCTCCCGTTCGACCGCCTGAAGGGCTCGGACCCCCGCCTCGGGCCAGAGATGAAGTCCACCGGCGAGGTGATGGGCACCGCTGGCTCCTTCGGCAAGGCCTACCAGAAGGCCCAGCAGTGCGTCGGCAAGCCGATTCCCCTCGAGGGAACCGCCATCGTCGACCTGCCGGTGCTCGGCTTCGAGGAGCACTTCGACGTGCGCGACTTCGACGACTTCGAGGACACGGACGCGATCATCAAGGCCATCCAGGACGGCGACGTCGACCTCGTGCTCTCCCGTGACCGCGAGGTGCTCGAAGCCTGCGTCGAGAACACGGTCACCTACTTCTCGACCCTGGAGTCCGGCGAGGCCGCGCTGGAGGCCATCAACGCCAACGACCAGCCCCTCTCGGTGCAGGACGTGAAGGCCCGCCCCAAGAATCAGCGCGAGTGGGGCCGCTGAGGACACGAGCGGGCGGCTGGTTTACCCGTCTCGCCGTCCACTTTTCTCGGCGCGGACGTCCCGTTTGGAGCCGTGACTGTTCTCGCGAGCACGGCGAGCGTTTAGCATCTCGTTACATACTGCACGTAACTTAACGTTGATTTTTCGATCGTTACTGTGTAAATAGTTTACAACTGACGTATCGAACGGCCGGTGTATGCCTGGTACATTCACTAGCTGGCGGACTATCGTGGCCCTGGCGGCCGCGGTACTGACGCTGACGGCACCGGCGGTCGCACAGACACACGGCGGCCCGGCACAGGTCGACCACGCGGAGGCCGGCGCCAACGGCTTCACGTGGGGCAGTGGCGACGGCGGCTTCGGCTGGGGCGCCAACGACTCCGATGGATGGGGATGGGATGACCACGACGCGCGAGAGGATACGAGCGACGGGCCGAACGGCGCCGACGCAGAACTTCCGGACGACTCGACAGTCCGGGTCGACGAGGGCGTCTACCGCATCGAGTCCGTCGCGAGCGACAGGGTACTGGACGTCGAGGGAGAAGCCGAACGCAACGGAACCGACGTCGTCCAGTGGGTCGCCAACGACGGCGACAACCAGCGCTGGAGCGTCGAACACGTCGGCGACGGCGAGTACCGGATCGAGGCGGTGCACTCCGGAAAGGTCCTCGACGCCGCCGCCTGGTCACAAAGGAACGGCGCGACCGTGCTCCAGTGGGCCTGGCACGGCGGTGACAATCAGCGCTGGCGATTCCACGAGATAGACGACGGCCAGTACGCCATCGAGAACGTCAACAGCGGCAAGGTTCTCGACGTCCCCTTCGGCTCCGAGCGGAACGGTACGAGCGTCCAGCAGTGGGCATACCACGGTGGCGACAACCAGCTGTTCCGACTCGCCGACGACGAGCCCGAAGACACCGAGACGGAGACGGAAACCGAGACGGAGACGGAAACCGAGACGGAGACGAACAGTACAGAGACCCAGACGGACGACACCGAGACTGAGGCCGGGGACACCGAAACGCAGACGGAAACGAACGACACCGAAACGGAGGACGGCACGGAGACAGAAACCGAGATGGACGGGAACGAGACGGAAACCGACACGGAGACAGAGACTGAGACGGAGTCCGACACGGAGACAGAGACTGAGACGGAGTCCGACACGGAGACAGAGACTGAGACGGAGTCCGAAACGGAGACAGAGACCGAGACGGAGTCCGAAACGGAAACTGAGACCGAAACGGAGACTGCCACCGATACGGAAACTGAGACGGAAACCGACACCGAGTCGGAAACTGAGACCGAGACTGACACGGAAACTGAGACAGAGACCGAAACCGAAACCGACACCGAGACTGTGACGGAGACGGAGGCCGACGACGGCTCGGACGGGGACGACGAACAGGCCACCGACTGCGACGGGACCGGCGTCGACTCGGACGGCGACGGATTGACCGACTGCGAGGAGAGCGAACTCGGGACCGACCCCGAGGACCCGGACACCGACGACGACGGGCTGCCGGACGGGCCGGAAGTCAACGAGAACGCGCTGCTCCCCGACGCGGACCCGCTCCACTACGACGTCTACGTCGAGATCGACTGGATCGACGACGAGTTCCCCATGACCGACGAGGAACTGGCGAACGTGCGCGAAGCCCACGCGAACGCGCCCGTCGAGAACCCGGACGGCGAGAACGGCATCGCCGTCCACTTCGTCAGGGACGAGCAGGTCGACCAGCTGGGGACGTTCCAGCCCGGGGAGTACTACGGGAACTACGCGAACGAGCGCTACCAGTGTGCCGGCTACCACTACGCGGTCGTCACCGACCGGGACCTCGGTGACGCCGCTGGCTACGGCGGCAACGGCGCCTTCAGCATCATCTCGCCGGTCAGCCAGGACTACGTCTTCATGCACGAACTCGGCCACTCGCTGGGGCTGACCGACGTGTTCGACGGCATCGACAGCACGCGATACACCGTCGAGGAGTACCCGAGTGCGATGAACTACAACGCCCAGGGCCTCATCGACTACTCGGACGGCACCAACTCCGAGGTCGACCACGACGACTGGGGGTACATCGACGAGTCCGGGTTCGACCCCGGCTGGGACGGCAACTGCGCGTGAGCGCGGCCTGATCGGCTTCCTTCGGACTCCGTTTTCTGAGCGCGATGAGACGAGACGCGAGCGGCGCGTCAGGACGTCTCTGCGTCGGTCTCGGCCTCGAAGCGCAACGTCACGACGCTCCCGCGCGGTTCGTTCTCGCCGAAGGAGACCTCGCCGCCGGACTCGGTCACGATCCAGTTGACGATCCAGAGGCCGAGGCCGCTGCCGTGTTCGAGCGGGGTCTCGTACCCCCGTTCCAGCACGTTCACTTCGGCCGCCGGGATGCCCGGACCGTCGTCGGCGACGCGAACTTCCACGAACGCCTCGCCGTCGCGGGTGACGCGATTGGCGTCTATCTCTACGGACGGGCGCTCGGCGTCGTTGTGTTCGACCGCGTTCTCGACGACGTGTTCGACCGCCAGGTCGACGAGCGGGTGCGCGGTGACGCGAGCGCGTTCCGGCGTCGCGACTTCCGCATCGACGGCGTCGTAGGACTGCTGCACGCGGTCTCCGACGGATTCGACGACGGGCTTCAGGTCGACGGCCTGTCGCTCCGTGGACTCCTCGCGGAGCATCTGTTCGATGGACTTGGCGTGTTCGCCGAGCGCGGCGAGCGCGTCGGCCCGGTCCTTGATGGCGTCGACGTGTTCACCGTCCGCCCGTCCGTTCTGCGCGATGAGTTCGGCGCGTCCGCTGATCACGTTGGCCCCGTTGCGGATGTCGTGGCGGAGGATCCGGTTCACGACGGAGAGTTGCCTGCTCAGTCGTGACGACCGGTCGCGCTCGACGGCGACCGCCTCGCGAGCCCACCGCTGTCTCGTGTCGTAGATTCCGACGACGAACCCGGCGACGGAACCGATCGAGACGGCGTCGCCGACGACGAACAGCACGTCGTCCAGCACGACTCCTTTCGCCTGCTGGTAGATGACGATCAACATCGCGCCGGCCCCCAGGACGGCGCTGCCGACGAGACACCAGACTCCGACGCGGAGGACCGCCCACCCGGACACCTCAGACTGCCAGAGCCAGATTCCGCCCGCGACCAGCCCCAGCGAGAGGATCATCGGAATGAAGATCCCGGAGAGGAAGGTGACGAAGTTCTCGTCGTCACGGAACACGTGGACGACGTGGAGTGCGACCAACCCGAGGCCGGATCCGAAGACGACGAGCAGTCCGAGTGCCTCCTTGGTCCGTTCAGATGTCGTCACGCATTATTATCGACCCACCGACCGAGTAAAAATGTACCCCCTGCCCGTACTTTGGAACGTATCGCTCGACGACGGGATGGCCGAACGCCACTCGTTCACCGCCGTCGACCGGACCGGCGCGTCAGTTCTCACGCGCCGCGTTGGCGAGCCTGTCGAGGCCGAGCGTCGCCAGAAAGAAGACGACGCCGACGTACAGTAACGAGCGAGAGTCGGTGACGAACCGACTGACGAGGGCGTTCCCGTACCCCATCGCGGTGCTGAGAAAACCGAGTATCGACGTCGTCCAGCCGAGTCCTGTGAATCCCGCGAGTTGATCGAGTGCGTCGCGGTCTGGTCGCGGTATCGCCTCCAGGTCCATGGGATTTCACTCTCAGGTCCGGGGATATTCTTTCCCGTTGTGGAGGGCAAAGCGCCCGCAAGCGACGGGTAACCTGGCCGTTCTGGTAACCAGCCGGAGCTACCGGGCAGCCATCCGCAGATCAGTCGACCGAGAGACGGTGAGTGAGCGCTTACCACCCGGCGAGTGCGTCAGACGCTCCCGACAGGGCGGTTCGCCCGTCGGTCCACTCGACGGCAAAAAACGGCGGTGCGAGGGTCGGTCGACGGGCGAGCGTGCCGTCAGCCGTTCGTGAGGGTCACCGATTCGGTGGCCGTCTCTCCGCCGTCGGTGGTCACCCGGAGCGTGACCGTCCGCGTCTGGCACGGTTCGACGGTCACCGTGACCGCCTCGCCGGACGCCTCGAAGGTGCCGTCGTCGTCGACGTCCCACTCGTAGGCGGTGAGGGTCCCGCGATTGACCGATGATTCGCTGGCGTTCAGGACGACGGTCTTGTTCTCGCCGAACTCCTCGGCAGGGTTCGATTCGGTCGTCGAGATCACCGCGTCCGGCGACGTGTCCTCCTCGTAGTGGCCGTCGGAGGGCGCTTTGGCCTCGTCAGGCGGGTCGGCGGACGCCGCCAGCACTTGCAGGTCCGCACTGGCGGCGCCCGGCATGGGGTCGCCGCTGTGCGACGGCAGGTACAGGGCGTCGTCGGTGACCGACGGGGCGAGCGTTCGGTGGTACGGGGAGTTACCCCAGGCGTCGGTCACGTACCCCCACTGCTGGGCCCCGGTGTCCGCGTCGACCGCGTACACCGCGACGCTCGGCGGCCGGTAGCGCTCGCCGGGTTCGTCCAGTTCGGATATCCCGGACCCACCGACGTACACCGTGTCGTTCGCGACCGTCGGGCCGCCGGTCAGGCGGCCCTCGGTCGGCTCGAACCGCCACGCCTCCGTCCCGGTGGCGGCGTCGAGGCGGACGAGTTCGCCCTCGTGGCCGGCGGTGACGTACACGCCACCGTCGGCGACCGCGGGCGGGTACACTTCGGCCGTGTCGGCCCTGATCGAGACGTTCCACAGCGTCGAGCCGTCGGCCGTCGCGTACGCGGCGACGTCGACCGATCCGTTCACTCCCTCGCCGACTGCGTATATCGCGTCGTCGGTGACCGCGGCCGGTCCGAGGACGGGTGCGTCGGTGCTCCAGGTCTTCTCTCCGCTGGCGGGCCGAGCGGCGAACAGTTCGCCGTCGTCGACGCCGTACACGATTCCGTCGGCGGCGCCGAGGATCCGGTCGCCCTCGACGGATCCGAGCGTCGCTCCGGAGTCGGGGTCCAGCGCGACGAGCGAACTGGTGTCGTTCGGCTCTGAAACTCTGGTCGCGTACAGTGTCCCGTCGGCGTGCACCGGTCCACTGGTCCATATCTGCGAGTCGTTGCGCACCCACTGGGTCTCGCCCGACTCCGCGTCGAGGGCGTAGAGTCCGCCAGCGCCGTCGGCTTCGCTCTCGTACGGGACGTTGTCGCGCACGGCCGCGGTCGCGACGTACGCCGTCCCGTCGACGACGGACGGTGCGCTCTCCAGACCACCCAGGCCGGTCCGCTGCCAGCGGATGTCTCCGTTCGCGACGTCGTAGGCCGCCACGGCCCCGGCGCGCCTGTCGATGTCGCTCGCCGTCACCGCGCCGAAGTACGCCGTGTCGCCGACGACGGTCGGTGCGGCGGGGGGTTTCCCGCTGAACGAGTCGTCCCACCGGACGGTTCCGTAGGGTTCGGGCCCGTCGGCCGTCGTCGCGCCGGTCCGGCCGGCGTCGGCGCGGTCGGTCGGCCAGGTCCCGTCGTCGGCGGTGGCGTTCGCCGCTGTCGCTCCGTCTTCCGGTTCGTCAGTCTGTGCGAGCGCGCTCGCGGGAAGCCCGGCGACGACTGCCGACGCCAGAACGGCGAGCGCGACTGTGACCATGATGGAGGTCCGTGCGTACCGTCTCATAGTGAATCTGCGACCGGGCATTGGTCGAGCGCGGGGACCCGGTCGTCGGGCACGCGTTGGCGTACCGGGCCTTTTCCTAATCGGATGATAAGGCGCTTAATACGAGAATTAGGCCCGGAGGTCGTCGAAGGTCCGGTGAGAGAGGTACGCCGCGTCGCGGGCGGAGAGGTAGTCAACTTCCTCGACCCAGGAGAGACACTCCTCCATCGTGGACGTACTGTCGAGCCACGGGTAGTCCGAACCGAGCATGAGTCGCTCCGGGCCGAACCACTCCAGGAGGTTCGTGACGTACCCCTCGACGTTCGCGTACGGCCAGGGCTCCCCCGACGTGCGGGGGATCGAACTCACCTTGACGTAGGCGTTGTCGCGCTCGGCCAGTGCCGCGAAGTCGGTCCACGGCGCTTCGTCGGGGTCGGTGTCCTCGTCCGGCCACGCCATGTGCTCGACGACGATGGGGAGGTCCGGGTGGGCGTCGGCGACGTCGGCCAGCAGTGAGAGCTGCTCGGGCTTCGGGAGGACGAAGACGGCCCCGTCCTGGGCGGCGAGTTCGTCGTACAGCGGGTCGAGTGCGTCGTCGGCAACCCAGTCCGCGTCGCGGTTCATCTCGCCCGGCGTCGGCCCGTACTCGAAGCAAGCGTGGAAGCGGACGCCGAGCATACGCTCGT
This sequence comes from Halomicrobium sp. HArcel3, assembly GCF_058933135.1. Classification (NCBI taxonomy): domain Archaea; kingdom Methanobacteriati; phylum Methanobacteriota; class Halobacteria; order Halobacteriales; family Haloarculaceae; genus Halomicrobium; species Halomicrobium sp. HArcel3. The sequence continues at coordinate 26,451 of NZ_JBZYDN010000004.1, forward strand.
GGCCCGTCACCCGCCGGACGTGGCGTCGCTGGTCCGCCTCGTCGCCGAAGTACTCCGCCACGCCGACGCCCCAGAGGCGGTCGGGGTGGGCCTCGATTGCCCGCAGCGTGTACTCGTTGGCCCGCTCGCCGCGGCCGTAGATGGACGTGGGCAAGAGGACGCCCTCGTCGACGTCGGCGGCGTCCATGTCGGCGGTCAGGTCGGTGTGGGTGTAGGGGCCCTCCCACTCCGGCGGCATGTCGGCGCTGTACCAGGGCAACTCGGCGGTGTCGTGACCCCACGCGTGGGTGTGTGTGTCGACGAGGCGCATACGGTACACGTGGGTCACGTGCCGTGAAAAGTGTACGCAAGAAGGAGACAGTCGGCCCGCGAAAAGACGAACTTTCAGTCCTCCGCCAGCGCCAGGACGTCGTCGAAGAAATCGAGCGAGTCGTTGGGCCCCGGATTCGCCTCGGGGTGGTACTGTCGCGTGATGATGTCCAGGTCGTCGTTCTCCAGGCCCTCCGGCGTGTCGTCGTTGACGTTGACCTGTGTGACGTCGAGCTTCTCGCCGGGGTCGGCCACGGTGTAGCCGTGGTTCTGGGTGGTCATGACGACGCGACCGGAGCGCAGATCGCGGACCGGCTGGTTGACGCCGCGGTGGCCGAACTCCATCTTCTCGGTCTCGCCGCCGAGCGCGTTGGCGACGACCTGCTGGCCGAGACAGATGCCGGCGAGGGGAACCTCGCCCACTTTCTGTTCGACGAGTTCGCCGGCGGCCTCGAAGTTCACCGGGTCGCCGGGACCGTTCGAGACGAACAGCAGGTCCGGGTCGACCGCCTCGACGTCGTCCCGGGTGGCGTCATAGGGGAAGACGTGGACGGTGGCCTCGCGCTCGACGAGCGAGGAGATGATCGACCCCTTCGCGCCGCAGTCGACGAGCGCGACGGTCGCACCGTCGCCGTCTTCGTTGTGGACCTCGACCTCGTCGACGCTGACCTGTTCGCCGATGGTCGTGTGGTCGGACATGTGCTTGCACTGGCGGAGCTGTTCGAGGGCCTCCTCCTCGCTCGCGTCCGGGCCGGCAGAGATGCCGCACTTCATCGCTCCTTCGTCGCGAATCTCGGTGACGATGTCGCGGGTGTCGAGGTGGTCGACGGCGGGGACGTCCTCCGATTCGAGCCACTCGGCGACGTCGTCGGTCAGTTCCCGGGCGACGGCGGCGCGCGGGTGGACGCGGTCGGACTCGAAGCGCTCCTCCCGGACGCCGTAGTTGCCGATCAGCGGGTACGAGAACGTGAGAATTTGTTCCTCGTAGGACGGGTCGGTCAGGCTCTCTTCGTAGCCCGTGTACGCGGTCGTGAACACGACTTCGCCACGCGCCTGGCCGGGTGCGCGCGAGCGTGCCTCCACGACGCGTTCGCCCTCCAGCGCGACGTATGCGTCAGCCATTACGAGATACGTACAGAGTTGCGGCGTATAAGGGTTGCTTTCGAAGCCGAGTTACGAATTTCGCAATCCTCAAGTACGGACCCCCGGTAGTATTCGACCTCGATGGACGACCTCGATCGGGAGATCCTGGATATCCTCCGCCGGGACTCGCGCACCCCGTACACGGAGATCGCCGACATCGTGGGAACCTCGGAGGGCACCGTCCGCAACCGCGTCGAGCGGTTGATGGACCAGGGCGTGATCGAACGCTTCACGATCGCTACGCAGACCGGGAACGTCAAAGCGATGATCGAAATCGGCGTCGACGTCAACGTCGACACCCAGGCGGTCTGCGACCGGGTGGCCGAGTGGCCCGAAGTAGACTTCGTCTGGCAGGTTTCCGGCGAGGACGACATCGTCCTCGTGGTCGACTGCGCCGACACGGAGGGCGTCAACGAGCTGATAACCCAGGCCCGGGAGCTCGACGACGTCGTGAGTACCAAGACGAGGCTGATTCTCGACGAACAGCTCGGGTGACAGACGCGGTCGGCCGCAGGGTGGGCGCGTCGGACGGCCTGGACGAACCCCGGAGCCGGCCGGCGACGGTCGCTCCTATTCCTGGAACTCCTGGACGCGGCCACCACGGGCAGAGTAGGCGGCGACGGCGATGACGGCGACGTAAAACACCACGACGACCGCAGTGACGACTTCGCCCGGTATCGTCAGGATCGACGCGGTCTGTCGCCACGGCTCCGACGCCTCGAAGACGGTGATACGCGCGATCCAGGCCGCGAGCAGGATCAGCAGGAGTGCGAGGTAGGATCGCCGGAGTCGGTGGGTGAGTGCCTGCTGGAAGCTCATCTCGAACCTGGGATTGCGGAGTTCGTCGCCGAGTTCCGTGCGCCAGTCCGACTCGGCCGTCGGGTCGGGCGAGTACATCTGCGCGAACAGGTCCTGCTGGAGGACCCGTACTCGATTCCGCCAGATGTCGTACTCCCGGTACCGCACCGCTTCCATCGTGAGAAACGCCGTGACGCCGAACACGCCGATGAGTATCACGTAGTGGGGATTGTCTGCACTGGAGAAGGCCCACGTCAGTATCGCACCGACGACCACGACGGCCCAGTTCGTGGTCTGGTCGAGGCGGCCACGCCAGGTCGCCATCCGGTCGACTTCCCCCCGGTAGAACTCGCCAGTCAGGCTCGCCACTGCGGACTCTCCCTCGGGTATTCTGTCGGCCGCCGCGCTGTCGGGGTTCGCCGTCGTCGCCTCCGAATCGTCTGTAACCATGCTTCGGTTCCCCGTTGGAACGCCACGACCAAAGATGACAGGAAAATAACTTGACTGTGGCCGGGCCACCGTTCGGCGTGCATCGGACAGAGGTTCTTGCCCCTGTAGCGACAAGTTAGGGCATGCAGTTCGGCCCCGACTTCCTCGTGGACGTCCTGGCGACCTACGCGAACCTGCTCCAGAACATCGTCGAGTTCGCCGTCATCGCACTCGGTCTCTACGTCGTCGGACGGGCGCTCGTCGAGACTGTCGGCCGGGTGGCGCTCCAGCGCTCGAAGTTCGACGAGACGATGGCCGACGGCGTGCTGAGTTTCCTCCGCCTCGCCGTGGTGTTGCTCGCCGTCGTCGTCGGGGCCAGCGCCGCCGACTTTCGGGGAGCGTTCGCCGGCTCGGCGCTCATCGCGGGCGGCGTGACGCTGGCCGTCGGCCTCGGCGCCCAGGACGTGCTCGGGAACTTCGTCGCCGGGGCCTTCCTCGTCCAGGACCCCGACGTCAACATCGGCGACCGGATCCGGTGGGAGGACGAGGAGGGGATCATCACCGGCATCGACCTGCGAGTGACCCGGGTTCGGACGCTCGACAACGAGATAATCGTCGTCCCGAACAGCGAGCTCTCGACGACCGTCGTCCGCAACCTCACCTCCCACAATCCCGTCGGCTTCTCTTACGAGTTCGCGGTCCAGCACGACGAGATCGACGAGGCCGTCGCCACTATCGAGACGGTCGCGGCGGAGTACGACGAACTCGTCGACGTGCCAGCTCCGACCGTCCGGGTGACCGACCTCCTCGAGTCCGAGGTCGTCGTCACCGCCAGAGCGTTCTTCCCCATCGAGAAGCGGTCACAGCGCTACCGGATCCGGACGACCTTTCTCCGGCGCGTCGTCCAGCGATGTCAGGAGAACGGCGTCGGCCTCAGCCAGTCGAGCCTCCAGGAGCTATCGGGTGAAGTCGGGGTCGACCCGGTCGCCGTCGACGAGGGGGGCCCAGCCGACAGTGACGAGACCGCGTATCGGTCGACCGACGAGGACCACCGCGATCCCGATTGACGGGAGTCACTGCGACCCCGACTGGCCTGGTGTCTTCTCCACGACGTGGCCCTTGAGCCGGTGAACTCGCCGATAGAGGTTGCGAAGCACCCGGTCGGTGAGGTGGTTCCGCACCGCCGGTTCCACGCGTCCGTCGCGGATGGCTTCGACGACGCTCCGGGGGGTCAGCCGCTCGGCGTCGACGAGGGTGACCGCGCGGCCGACTTCTATGGGGTAGTGCGCGTCGCTCCCGCCGACGAGCGGGAGTTCGCGCTGCCGGGCGAGCGATTCGACCCGCTCGACGTCGCCGGTGTGCTTGCCGTTGACCTCGACGGCGTCGAAGTCGGCGCTGCTCCCCGGCAACATGCTGTTCCGGAACGGGTGGGCCATGATCGCGGCGCAGTCGTGCTGGTGGGCCAGTTCGACGGCCTCGACCGGCGTCAGCCGCTCCGGGACGGTCGCCTCGGGCGGGTCGGGCCCCACGACCAGGAGGTGGCCCTCGGTCGTCGTTATCTCGATGCCGGGGACGACGACTGACCGGGCGGAGTCGGGCCGATAACAGTAGTCGTGGTTGGTGATCCCGAGTCCGTCGACGTCGCGACGGTGAGCGACTCCGTCGAGCAATCTGGCCCCGAGCGGGTCGAACGGCGTCGCTCGCGACCGGAAGCCGTGGAAGAACCGGGTGTGGGTGTGGAGGTCGACGACGTACACGGATATCATGACGGCGCAGACACACTTTTGCGTTCGGACTGCCTGGGTAGAGACGTGACCTCTCCGGTCGACGACCCACCGGGAACGCCCCGTCGGATACTCGTCCACAACCCCGCGTCCGGCGACGCCAGTCACGGCGACCAGATTCGCCGGCTCGCCGACGAACGGGGCTACGAAGTCCGCGAGACCGAGTCGGCCGAGGACATCGTCGAGAAGGCGGCGACCGCTGCTGCGGAGGCAGACGTCGTCGCTGCCGCCGGTGGCGACGGGACGCTGACCCGCACAGTCCGCGGCCTGGCCCGGGCCGACGCGTTCGAGGACACGCTCTTCGGCGTCGTCCCGGTCGGAACCGGCAACAACTTCGCGGGAAACGTCGGCGTAACCGGCATCGAACACGGCTTCGACGTGATCGACCACGGCGACCGGCGCCGGATAGACGTCGGCCTCGTCAACGAGACGCCGTTTCTGAACTCCGTCGTCGCCGGGTTGACGGCCGAGGCCAGCGCGGACACCGAACCCGAAGCCAAGGAGCGGTGGGGAACCCTGGCCTACGCGATGACGACGGCGGAGACGCTCCGGGAGTTCGACAACCTGCGACTCCGGATAGAACCGGACGACAGCGAACCACTGTCGTGTGAGGCCAAGATCGTGTTCGTCGGCAACGGCCGCGGTTTCCCGCGCACCGGCCGCACACAGGGAAACGTCGAGGACGGCCTGCTCGAGGTGGCCGTGATAGAGGACACGTCGACGCTGGACCTCATCGAGGAGTCGCTCCAGGCGGCGCTGGGCAACGACGCGGAACACGTCAGTCGGTTCGAGACGCGCCGGCTCGAAATCGAGCTGTCGGGCGAACCCGACGACATCAGCGTCGACGGAGAGATCCTCACCGAGTCCCAGCTCACCTTCGACGTCTGGGAACGGACGCTCTGGCTCCCCGTCGGGGATGCCTACGATCCGTCGCCCCAGGGATCGAGGTAACCCGCGTGGTACCCAGAGGGCTAAGTGGCCGACGTGAGAGGTGACCGTCATGAGTCGGAACGCAGTCGAAGGGAGTATGACCCCCGTCTCCGATGAGACACTCATGAGCGAGGACAGCACTGAGGAAGCCCACGCCAACGCCCTCCAGGACGTGGTAGCGGTCGACGAGAACGACGAACCGCAGGGAACGGTCAACCGACTCGACGCCCACACCGGCGACGGTATCCGGCACCGGGCGTTCACCGCGCTGCTGTTCGACGAGGACGACAACATCCTGCTGGCCCAGCGCGCGTTCGGCAAGCGCCTCTGGGACACGCACTGGGACGGTACCGTCGCCTCCCACCCCGTCGAGGGACAGAGTCAGGAAGCGGCCACGCGCGAGCGACTCGAGGAGGAGCTCGGCATCACTCCCGACCAGTACGACGACCTCCGGGTCACCGACAGGTTCGAGTACAAGCGCTACTACGAGAATGCGGGCCTCGAGTGGGAGGTCTGTGCCGTCCTCCAGGCCACGTTGCACGACACCACCCTCGACCCGGACCCCGAGGAGGTCGCTGGCCTCATGTGGGTCCCCTACGAGTATTTCAACGAGAACCCGAAGTACTACCGGCAACTCCGCCTGTGTCCCTGGTTCGAGATCGCCGCTCGCCGGGACACGAGCGAGTGATTCTCCGGTAACGACCGGTCATCGATTCCCGTCGCGGGCCCGAGCGCTGGCGACGAGCGACGGCTGACACGGTCGATCCGGAGGCCGTACTGACGGCTCCCGGCGGAGCGTCGATCCGCGAAAAACTGGCGGGTTTCGGTGCCTGGGAGGGCAGTTCGGGCAGAGCGGATCGCGAGGTTAGCTCGACTCGTTCGTCTCGTTTTCGTCTCCCATGGTCTCGTTTTCCTCGCCGAGGGTTTCGTTCTCGTCCATGGATTCGTTTTCGTCTCCCATTGTCTCGTTCTCCTCGCCGAGGGTTTCGTTCTCGTCCATGGACTCGTTTTCCTCGCCCAGGGTGTCGTTTTCGTCTCCCGTGCTCTCGTTCTCTTCGCCGAGGCCGACTTCGTCCTCCGTCTCCTCGTCCATGGTTGTCTCGGTCTCTTCGCCCATGCCGGCTTCCGTCTCGGTCTCTTCGCCGGCGCCCGCGTCAGTTTCGGTCCCGTCGCCGTCGTCACCGCCCGGTTCGCCACAGCCCGCGAGGCTGACGGTGGCTGCGGCGGCGGTCACTGTCTTCACGATTCGTCGTCTGGTGTAGTTATCGTTCGGCACGTTCGCATTCAGGGGGTCAATGGTCTTTGCAAAACGGCACTTAACATCTTTCCATTCGGATTACAGATTTTAACGCGTGTCGTTATTCGACGTCGGCGACGACGGCGTCTGAGCTCGCGGATTTAGGCACTCGCACTCGTTGATAATCTGACGTTATTTTTTAAGTCGTTTCGAATAGGGATCTGCAAAATTGCACGATCGGAATGGGGGCGGAGCTGACGGGACGAGACGAGTCACTCTGTGGTCGGACCGTTCCCAACGGCTCCGCCAGTGCGAACTGGCGGCGTCGCTCAGGCGCCTCGCGAACGCACTGCCGACCAGACGGCCACGCCGCCGAGGAGGAACGCTGGCAACAGCGGCAACACGAGATAGGCGTCCCGCAAGGAGAGGCCGAACGACGAGGCGTACCCCGGCAAGAGCAGGATCAGTCCCGGAACCACGAGGAACGAGAACGCGACGGTGGCGACGAGAACCCAGCCTCGCCAGTCGAACCGTCGGTCCGCGTCGGGCGCGGCCGGTTCGCCGCTGGGCCGGTGGACGTACCCGTCGTTGCCGTCGCCATCTTCCCGCCGGTCACCCGTCATCGGGCCGTCACCCCGCGGCCCGGATTCTCCGTCGTAATCCGAGGCACGAACTGTGGCCGAGCGCGCCAGACCCGCTGGCCTCGTTGCATACGCCCACGTGGGGGTAGCTGCTGGAAAACCCTAGCGGTTCATCGAGGTGGTTGTACGCTCGTCCCGGCGTCCGGCCGAACTGAGTGAGGCCGGGCTCGATAGACGAACGGAGTGAGACTGGGCTCGACGGTCGAGCAGCGCGAGTCCGTCGGCGTTCGACGTGGCCGGTGCCGTCGAACGTCGGTACAAAGTTACGACCACCACTATCAGGCGGGCCGCTCAGAGATGTTCTCCATGCTGACCCGATGGTCGGTCGCTGCGACGTGGTCGTTCTTCACGTCGAGAGCCTCGTCGCGGTCCTCGTACACCCCTTCCTCGGTACACTCGTGACAGACGAAGTGAAACCGTTCACCCATAACTGTTCGTGAAATACTAACACAATAATCGTTTTGATACGCCATTAACCAGCTTATCATCATGTTAATTCACTCGTGAGACGAAGTCCCGAGACTGTCGTACGGCGGACGACTGCTGCAGGGTGCGACGATACTGTCAGTAGGATACCGACGCCCTTCCTCGACAGTGCGACAGACACAGGAGGCTTTTCCGGGCGGGCGTTCACGATTCTCCATGGTCGATTTCCAGTCCCGCGACACGAACCGGGGTCGATCGACGACCGACGACGACGCCAGCGTCGACGGCCAGGGCGACGCCGACCCGGACGAGCCCGATTCGTCCGAAGAACCCGCGGCCGCCACCGCGGATCACGAGGAGACGACGGCGATTTCGGCGGCAGTCGTCAGCGTCTCGGACACGCGCACGCACGACGACGACCCGGGCGGCGAAGCCGTCGTCGACGCCTTCGAAGCCGCCGGCCACGACGTCGCCACCCGGGAAGTCCTGCGCACCGCCCACGACTCGGTCCAGCAGACCGTCGACACGCTCGTCCGGCGGGAGGACGTCACCGTCGTGGTGACGACGGGCGGAACCGGTGTGGGTCCCCGCGCGGTCACTATCGACGCAGTTCACCCGCTCATCGACAAGGGGCTGCCGGGCTTCGGCGAACTGTTCCGACGGCGGTACGCGGAGTCGGTGGGCACCGACGCCATCGGGACGCGGGCGACGGCCGGCATCGCGGAGACGACGCCTGTCTTCTGTCTCCCCGGTGACCCGGACGCCGCCCGGCTCGGCGTCAGTGAAATCGTCGTCGAGCAGGCCGAGCGGCTGGCCACGCTGGCGAGCGGTGACGACACGTCGGACGCGTAGTCCGGCGGGGTGCAACGCGACGATCCGAACGGCGAGAAAGCGAGGCGGATCGACCGGCGAAAAACGCCGTCGGCCGGCGTTACTCCAGTTCTTCCGCGACGGCGTCGGGACCCAGCAGGTTCGGGTCCACGACGAGGTCCGTCTGTCGGCTGGCGAAGTCGGGGAGCGAGCCCTCGGCGTACACGACGACGCGGAGGTCGTCCTCGAGGTCCTTGGCGACGGCGATGGACGTGGCCTGTTCGAGGTCGGTCAGGAGGTAGACGTCGGCGTCGTGGATGCCGGCCTCCTCCAGGCCGGGGCGGTTGCCGATCGGTGCGATCTGGACGTCGTGACCCTCGGCTTCGAGGGCGTCGGCGATGGCGCCCTCGTCGGCGCCGACGAGCGTGACTCGGAGCGTCATTCGTACTCGATCGTCGCCGGGGGCTTGTGGGTGACGTCGTAGAGGACGCGCGAGACGTTCTCGTTCTCACCGGTGATGCGGCTCTGGATGCGCTGGAGGGTGTCCCAGTCGACCTCCTGGGCGCGGGCGGTCATGCCGTCCCGCGATTCGACGGAGCGGACGGCGATGACCCAGCCGTGGACGCGGTTGTCGCCCTTGACGCCGGTGGCCTTGCCGATGACGGCCGCGAGCGCCTGCCAGGGGTCGTGCTCTTCCAGTTCCTCCTCGACGACGTGGTTCGCCTCGCGGGCGACTTCCAGTTTCTCCTCGGTGACCTCGCCGAGGATACGGACCGCGAGGCCGGGGCCGGGGAACGGCATTCGCTCGGAGATGATCTCCTCGAGGTCGAGTTCGCGGGCAACCTCGCGGACCTCGTCCTTGTAGAGGTCCCGCATCGGTTCGACGATGCCGTCGAAGTCGACGACCTCCGGGAGGCCACCGACGTTGTGGTGGGACTTGATCGTCCCCTCGCTCTCGATGCGGTCGGGGTAGATGGTCCCCTGGACGAGGTAGTCGGCGTCGACGTCTTTCGCGACCGTCTCGAACTCGCGGATGAACTGCTCGCCGATGGCGTGGCGCTTCGCCTCGGGGTCGGTGACGCCACCGAGGACCTCGAGGAAGCGGTCTTTGGCGTCGACGATGCGCAGCGAGTCCATGTAGTCGAACGTCTCGCGGATCTCCTCGGTCTCGCCCTTTCGCATGAGACCGGTGTCCACGTAGACGGGCGTCAGCTGGTCGCCGATGGCCTCGTAGGCCAGCGCGGCGGCCGTCGAGGAGTCGACGCCGCCGGACAGGGCGATGACGGCGTTCGCGTCGCCGACCGCGTCGCTTATCTCCGTAATCTTCTCGTCGATGAACTCGTCGACGTCGACCATCAGTGGCTCCCCTCCGCGGTGGTCGCCGAGAACGAAAGCTGGAGGAATGTACGCATACTGTTGCTCTCAGTGGCGGCGGCAAAACGGTTTCGGAACCACGTCCGCCGGGAGCGGTACCCTGGTTAGACTGCCTCTGGACCGATGCGACGAAACAGCGGCAGGCGACCGATGGCGTTGCCGATCAGCGCACTAACGACACCGGCGACGCCACAGAAAGCGAGGGTGAAGAGAAACAGGAACAACGAGAATCCGGCCCCAAGGGCTGCGTATCCGGGGGATATCGCCCACCCAGATGCGACGATACCGACGGTGTTCCAGGCGGCGGGGAGACTGCCAATGACACCGGTTCGAAACCCGGCGCGCTTGGCGCTGGTCGATCGGTTGCTGTAGTACAGGCCCGCAACCAACGCGGCGTCTGCCACGACGCTGAAATCGTAGTGTGATGGCCCCGTATTTAGAGAGACAGCTACCGTGAATGGAATAGAGAGAAATCCCAGTACCGTCGCAACAGTTACGTCCTCGTCAAATAGCCAGGTGACAATTCTGGACGGGAGGGTCATATCCTGTGTGTCAATCGAGACGGACGTGTTATATAATTTCGTCCTATCGACAATGAGTGAAAAATGCGTGGTCGCTTCCATTACTGACGCGAGTCCCATGGTTCTGGTCCCTGCGTCGAGTTCTCGATTCGGCCTCGGTCCGATCAGGAGATCTGGACGGTCACCTCGTCGGTGGACGTATTGCCCGCGCTATCGGTGGCGGTGAGGGTGACCGTGTAGGTGCCGGCCGACCCGTAGCGGTTGTCGGCGTACCAGCCGGTGCCGGTCGACCCGTCGCCTAGCTCCCACTGCAGGTCGGTGATCCACGTGCTGTTGCCGGTCTCGTCGGCGATCCAGAACTGCATCAGGTCGCCGACCGACCCGGACGTCGCCCCCGGATCGATCGCCGCGATCAGGTCACCGGAGGACGGCGTCTCCGTGTCGGGAGTTTCCGTATCCGGTGTCTCTGTGTCGGGAGTCTCCGTATCCGGTGTCTCTGTGTCGGGAGTCTCCGTTTCGGGAGTCTCCGTGTCGGGGGTCTCAGTGGGCGTGTTTTCGCCGTCGTCCTGGATAATCGCCTCCGCGAGGTCGCCCGTGACCGCCGGGCTGCTCATGTATCCGCCGTGGCCGCTGACGGAGTTCGTGACGTCGACGTCGGTGTACGTGTCCGGCGCCGCCGATGGGTCCGGGACGCCCTCGGCGCCGAGCGCGGTGTCGCCCGGATTGCCGTTCGTCCCGCCCGAGCCGAAGCCGTCCCCGATGACTTGGTCGTTCCGGGAGTGGTAGTTCCGGACCTCGCGGGCGTTCTCGGCGACGCCGTCGTACCACTGGCCGCCCTCCGTGACCGTCGAGCCGTTGGCCGCGGCGCCCATGGGTGCGACGGTGTCGACGACGTAGCCAGGGCCGAGTTCGGAGAGCGTTCCGAGGACGACCCGCCCGCCCAGCGAGTGGGAGGCGAGCCGGACCGATCCGGCGCCCGCGTCGATGGCCGCCTCGACGACCGGCGCGAACTCCGCGGCGGCGGCCGCCGACTGTTCGATGGCGCCGCTGGGGCCCGACGCGTCCGCCTGGTACACGAGGGCGACGGCCGCGTTGGGTTCGTAGCCCGCTGCGGCGAGGCCGTCCACCACGGTCGCGGTCATGTTGGGGCCGGCGCTAGCGCTGTTCCACCCGTGGGCGAACACGAACAGTTCGTCGACCACGGGGAGCGACGGGTCGTCGGTCACTCGCATGTCGAGGGTGGTCACCTCGGGGCCGCTGGACTGGGCCGCCACCGAGCCGCTCGCCCCGGCACCTGCCGCGGCGACCAGGCCGGTCCCGAGACACCTGAGGAAGGTGCGGCGCGACTTCTCCCGTCCGCCTGAGGCTCGAGTCTCGCTGGCTGCGCGTGCGGTACCGCTGTCGAACCGCGTACGATCGCTGGGCATGGTATTGCCTGTCAAAAACCTCACACCAAGCCTATAAATTTTAGTGATGGTTCAACGTGATCCGCCGCCGCGTGTCCATGGGATCGAACCGCGCGTCGAGTTCTCGATTCGACCCCGATACGATCAGGAGATCTGGACGGTCACCTCGTCGGTGGACGTACTGCCCGCGCTATCGGTGGCGGTGAGGGTGACGGTGTAGGTGCCGGCCGACCCGTAGCGGTTGTCGGCGTACCAGCCGGTGCCGGTCGACCCGTCGCCCAGCTCCCACTGGAGGTCAGTTATCCAGGTGCTATTGCCCGTCTCGTCGGTGATCCAGAACTGCATCAGATCGCCGACCGACCCGGACGTTGCGCCGGGATCGATGGAGGCGATCAGGTCGCCGGAGGGTCCCCCATCGTCGGTATCCGTCTCAGTCTCGGTATCCGTTTCAGTTTCCGTCTCGGTTTCTGTCTCAGTTTCGGTGTCCGTTTCAGTTTCCGTCTCGGTCTCAGTGTCCGTCTCTGTCTCCGTCTCGGTCTCGTTCCCGTCGACGGAAACCGTGACGGACGTGCCCGCGTTGCTCGTGACAGACACCGTCCGGGTGACGGAGTCGCTGCCGGTCGTGACGGTTATCTCGTGTTCGCCGAGGAAGGCGCCCGTCGAGTAGCTGCCGCTGCCGTCCGTGGTGCCCGAGTCGTCGGTCCACCACTCGTCGAAGACGAGATTGCGCCAGACGTCGAGGGGCGGCTTCTCCGACCAGTCCGCTTCGAAGAAGGGGGCCTCGTTCTGCCAGTGAGACTCGTCCCACATCCCCCAGATCATGAACTCGTCGACGTCGGGGTGGCCGTAGGCGGTCTTGAGGAACCGCCGGAAGATGTCGGCGCGCTGTTGCTGGTCGGACCAGCTGTCACCGTACATGTCGAACTCGGTGATGCGCTGGGGCGCCGGGAAATCGGCGTACCGCTCGAACACCTCGTTGATCCGTGCGTAGGTCCAGGGCTGGTCGTTGTGGTCGGTGGCTCCGATGTGGCCCTGGTGGCCGATGGCGTCCACGCCGACGCCCTGGTCGAGGAGGAACTGGACCTCCTCGACGTACTTCTCCACGTCCCACGTCAGCGTGTTGTAGTCGTTCGTGACGACGTCGACGTCCAGGCCGTTCTCGTCGATGACCGACTCCGCCTCGCCGAACCACTCCGCCAGCAGCGGCGACGTCCAGGGCTGGATCTGGCCGGCGTCGAAGTCGTCCGTGTTCATCCGGTCGGGATACACCGCGCCCTGAAGCAGCCCCCGGTGGACCACCTCGTTGACGACGTCCCACTCCTGGATCCGGTCGCCGTAGTAGGTGATGATGTCACGGAGGTGCTGCATCGAGCGCTCCCGGACCGTCGCACCGTCGTCGTTCTCTACCGCCTGCATGACGTCGTCCGGAACCGCGTAGTCGACGCCGTAGACGCAGGTGTGTCCGCGGATGTCGAGGCCCTTCTCTTCGAGCCAGTCGACGGCGTCGTCGGCCCGCTGTCGGTCGTCCTCCCAGAAGGCCCACTTGTGGGCGTTGCCGAGCACGGCCGTATTGAACAGCTCCTCCAGGTTTTCGCGGAACGGCTCGCCCTCGCTGAACTGGTCGATGAGTACTTCGGCGCCGATGGCGGTGCCGAAGGTGAAGTCGTGGTCCGTCATCTCGACGTCGACCGTCGCCCCGGAGACCGGGTCCCCGTTCGCGTCGACGACGTCGACGGTCAGCGGTCCGGTCTGGTTGTCCCGGATCCGCTGGTCGGCCGCCGTCTCGTCGAATCCGCTCTGGGCCGTCGCCGTCCCAGCGGCGCCGCCGCCGAGCAGGCCCACTACCGTACTGGCGCCGACCGCTCGCATGTAGTCGCGCCGGTCGATTCCGTCGCGCAGGTCGTCGTCCGATACGTCCCCGTCTCGCTGGTGTGTGTCCTCTGTCATCGGTAATCTCTCTCGCTGCCCGCTGGCGTCCGACCCGGGTTCGCACCCGGAGGCCGGACGACGCAGTGGGTTGGCTGAAAATTCCTGCCGAGGCATGTTATATTTTTACTATATACGACAGAGATTAAACACTCGCTAAGTCGAATCGCGGACCAGACTGGTTCCGAACTCCGGGGGAAGCGCCGTGCCGGTCGGTTCGTCGGTGTCAGTGACAGCGGCGAGACGTCGGCGGTCGAAACGGACCGTCGGGGTCGCTGCCGGCAGTCAGTTGCGGGCGTCCGTCGTCGCGACGGCTTCGTCCTCGGCGAGCATGGACTCGACGAAGCCGACGAACGGCGGGCTGGCGCGGCCGGGGCGCGAGCGGAACTCGGGGTGGAACTGCGTCCCGAAGAAGTAGGAGTGGTCGGGTAGTTCGAGGATCTCCATCCGGCGACCGGACGTACCGGAGAACACCAGGCCCGCCTCCTCGAGGTCGTCGATGTACTCGGGGTTGACCTCGTATCGGTGACGGTGGCGTTCCGTACAGGACGTGTCGTCGTAGATCTCGTTGGCGACGGTTCCGGGTTCGATCTCCGTGACGTGCGAGCCAAGTCGCATCGTCCCGCCCATGTCGTCGAGGTCCTTCTGCTCGGGGAGGATGTCGATGACGGCGTGGTCGGTCTCCTCGTCGAGTTCCGCGGAGTGGGCGCCGGTGAGGCCCAGTACGTTGCGGGCGTACTCGACGACGGCCATCTGGAAGCCCAGACAGAGGCCGAGGAAGGGCAGGTCGTTCTCGCGGGCGTAGCGGATGGCCTCTATCTTGCCCTCCGTCCCGCGGGCGCCGAAGCCGCCGGGGACGACCAGTCCGTCCATCTCGTCGAGTTCGCCGTTGTAGCCGTCGGCGAGTTCCTCCGAGTGGATCCACTCGACGTTGACGTCGACGCCGGTATCGAGGCCGGCGTGCTTGAGCGACTCGTGGATGGAGATGTAGGCGTCTTCGAGGCCGTACTTGCCGACGAGGGCGACGTCGACCGTCCCGTCGGTCTCCTGGGTGACGAGTTCGCGCCACTCGTTATCCCGCTCGCTCTCGGGGAGCGCCTCGTCGGCGAGTTCGAGTCGCTCCATCACGTACTCGTCGAGGCCCTCCTCCTCGACCATCAGCGGCACGTGGTAGATGTCTTCGACGTCCGGGTTGGAGAAGACGGCGTCCGTCGGCACGTCGCAGAACAGCGCGATCTTCTCCTTGACGTCCGGATCCAGACGGTCTTCGGAGCGACCGACCAGGATGTCGGGCTGGAGACCGATAGAGCGCAGTTCCTTGACGCTGTGCTGGGTCGGCTTGGTTTTCTGCTCGCCGTTCATCGAGTAGGGGACGAGCGTGACGTGGGTGAACAGGATGTCGTCCTCGTCCTCCTCGTGGGAGAACTGCCGGAGCGCTTCGAGGTAGGGCATCCCCTCGATGTCGCCGACGGTCCCACCGACCTCGACGATGCAGACGTCGGTCCCGGCCGCGGCCTCGCGGATGCGTCGCTTGATGTCGTCGGTGACGTGCGGGATGATCTGGACGGTCTTGCCCAGGTAGTCGCCCGCGCGCTCGGCCTCGATGACCTGCTGGTAGACCTTCCCCGTGGTGACGTTGTGGTCGAAGGTCATGTCGATGTCGAGGAAGCGCTCGTAGTTCCCCAGGTCGAGGTCGACCTCGCCGCCGTCTTTGAGGACGTATACCTCGCCGTGCTGGTACGGGTTCATCGTTCCCGCGTCGACGTTGAGATAGGGATCGATCTTCACCGCGGTCACGTCGAAGCCGGCGTTCTTCAGGAGCCGGCCGGTGCTCGCGGCCGTGATTCCCTTGCCGAGACCCGACATGACGCCGCCAGTGACGAAGATGAACTTCCGACCCAGGTCGGGGTCGTAGTTCGTCGCAGAATCCTTTGGCATACCGACGGTGGGGTTGGGTTGCTCAAAACAATTTCGGGAAGAGGCTGGTTCCGAACGTAGTGAGGAACCAGCTTATTGCGAGCGGGAGCGCCAGCGACACGCGAGCAGGTTGGCGCCGAGCGAAGCGAGGTTCCAGCTTATTGCGAACGGCGAGCGTAGCGAGCCGTGAGCAGGTTGGCGCCGAACGTAGTGAGGAACCAGCTTATTACGAGCGGGGAACGCAGTGACCCGCGAGCAGGCTGTCCCCTCCCTTCGGTCGGGGACAGCTAATGGCGAACGGCGAATGTGACCGAGGTCAGTCTTCCCGACCACCTATATAATTCTTGTCCAGAACTTCCGGTCGGTTCACCGTCGACCCGCTTTTACCGTCACACGGTTCGCAGGTCGTCGTATGATCACGACCGTTTCGTTGCCTCAACTGGTTCGACAGTTCGACGAATGCACCCGGAGGGGAGGTGAGCAGACGTGAGGCGACGCCGATTCCTCGGTGCGACGGCGGCCCTCGCAGTCACCGGAACTGCCGGCTGCGTGGGCGTCGACGCGTCGTCGACGACGGAGGCCCACGAGTTCGACGTCCCGGCAGGCGCAGACGTCGTCGTCAGTAACTCGCTCGGTGACCTGACCGTGGAGGAGGGCGACGCGGAATCGCTCCGGGTTCGAGCGGAGAAACACGATGGGCTCGGAAACGACGACGCCTTCGACAACGTTCGCGTGGCGACCGAGGCGACGGACGAACAGTTCGAGGTGTCGGTCGTCGACGAGCGTGACGGTCGATTCGTCAAGGCGACGTGGCTCCACCTTCACCTCTCCGTTCCGTCGGACGTCGCCGTCACGGAGGTCACCGGTGACGATGGGGACGTGACCGTCGACGGGACTGGCGGAGACCTCACGCTCGACGTCGAGGACGGCGACGTCGACGTACGGAACAGGAACGGCGACGTCACCGTGACGGCGGACGACGGCGACCACACCTACCGGGCCATCGGCGGGGGCCTCACGGTGTCCGGCGACGACGGCGGCGTGACCGCCGAACAGGTGGGCGGTGACGTGACTATCGACCTCGACGACGGCGACGCCGACGTGTCGGACGTCGACGGGGCGGTTTCGGTGGAGACCGGCGACGGCGACGTCGACGCACGCTCGACCGGTGCGCTCGACGCGGTCACCGGCGACGACGGTGACGTCACGGTGGACGTGCCGGCGATCCGCGACGACGCCCGTATCGAGGTCGACGACGGAGACGTGACCGCACGGCTCGGGTCGGACCTGGACGCCCGACTGGTTATCGAGACGGACGGCGGCGACGTCGACACGTCCGGGCTCGACGAACGGCTCGGCGTCGAAGGCGACGTCGACCGGGTCGAAACTACGTTCGGCGGGGGAACCCACACGTTGCGGATAACCACCGACGACGGGGACGTGACATTGCAGTCGCTGGACTGACGGCTTCACTCCAGCCGCTACAGCGACCGGCGCGGAGTGGGTAGTATCCGGACGGACTCACGCAAAAGGCTTCGAAGGGCCGACGGCAGGCACGGGGGAGTGCCGCGCCGGCCAGGGTGGGGCTATCGATGTGGGCGCGTCAGCGGGGAACCGCCGACGCAACTGGCAGTTTTTCAGCACGTGTAATATGTTTTCTGGTTGACTACTGGTCAGAACAGGTCGGCGAAGAAATCCGCGACCGCCGCCGCGACGCGGTCCGTCTGGCCGACGAAGTGGTGGTCGCCGGGGAGTGCCCGCACCTGCATTCCCAGTGCTCGGGCGCGCTCGGCGACCGGCGTCGAGTTTACTGTGTCGTCGCGTTCCCCGAAGCAGATCTGGGCTGGACAGGGGACGGTCTCCAGGGCGTCGACGGCGTCGGCTTGCGGAGCGAGCGCGCTGACTGCGGCGGGCGCCAGGTCCGCGCCTCCAGCGGCCCGGAGCGCGATTCCGGCCCCGAAACTGTAGCCGAACAGGCCGACGGCCGCGAACCGCTCGTCGGCCCACGCCAGGGCGTTGACGGCGTCCCGGCGTTCGCCGCGCCCCTCGTCCCAGGGGCCGTAGTCGAACCGGAGACAGGCGAACCCACGGTCGACCAGCGCGTCGCTGACGGCCCGGAGACGCTGGTCCGTGCGGGACCCGCCGAACTGTGGATGCGGTGGGCAGGCCACGACCACGGCGTCGGCGTCCTCCTCACCGTCGAGCGTGGCCCGGACATCCCGCGCGCCGGGGACCGCGATCGCGTCCATACGCGAGCGCACGTGATACTCGCATGTAAGTTTTTTAAGTCAGTCAGCCCCAAGACCGAGGTATGGGAATCCTCTCGCGCACGTCGTACGTCATTCGGTCGAAGATAAACGCCGTGCTCAACAGGGCCGAAGACCCCAACGAGACGCTGGATTACTCCTACGAGCAGCTCCGGGACGAACTCCAGGACGTCAAGCAGGGGATCGCGGACCTGACGACCCAGAAGAAGCGCCTGGAGATCCAGAAGCGCCGACTCGAGGAGAACGTCGAGAAGCACAACGACCAGGCCAGGCAGGCCGTCGAACAGGACCGGGAGGACCTGGCCCGGCGTGCCCTGGAGAAGAAGAAACAGAAGATGAGCCAGATCGAGGAGCTCGAGGGCCAGATCGCCCAGCTCCAGTCCCAGCAGGACTCGCTCGTCGAGCAGAAGGACGAACTCCAGCAGCGCATCGAGCAGTTCCGCACCAAGAAGGAGACGATGAAGGCTCGCTACGAGGCCGCGGAGGCCTCGAAGCGGGTCAACGAGGCGATGACCGGCGCCGGCGACGAGATGGCCGACGTCGGCCGCGCCATCGAGCGGGCCGAGGAACAGACCGAAGAGATGGAGGCCCGCTCCCAGGCGATGGACGAACTGCAGGACTCCGGCGTGTTCGAGGACGCCCTGAGCGACCAGGACCAGATCGACCGCGAACTCGAGGAGATGGCCTCCTCGGGCGAGGTCGACGCCGAACTCGAGACGCTCAAGAGCGAGATGGGCAAGAGTGACGGCGAGCCCGAAGCGGCGGAGGGGGCGGATGAAGCGGAGGAAGCGGACCTGGAGGCGGAACTCGCCGGCAACGGCGAGGGGACGACCGAGGACGTCGAGACGCCCGACGTCGACGACAGCGAGGTCGAGGCCGAGCTAGAGGAACTGAAGGACGACGAGCAGTCCTAGTCCCGGAGCCAGTACCAGCCGACGCCCAGCGCCGCCGCGACGACGACCACGCCGACCGCCAGTATCACCGGGTCACTCGACGTCGGGCCCTCCCGCGTCACGTCCACGGCGACCCGGTGGGTGCCCGCGTGGAGCCGGTCGCCGTCGGCCGTCTCCGCGGTCACGTTCACGGGAAGCGCCTGCGTGCTCTCGACGGCGTCGTCCGACACCGACAGGTGAAACCCGACGGTCTTCGACTCCCCGGGACCGAGACGACCGACGAATGCGGTCGGCGACGCGCTCGAGAACGGCGGCCGGGGGGCCAGCGACGCCTCGACCTCGCGCAGTTCCCGGTCGCCGACGTTCTCGACGGCCACTTCGAGCCGGTCGTCGCTGTCGACCAGCACGCTCGCGTTGACGCCCCGGAGGGCGACGACGTCCGCGTCGGTGACGGGCACCGTGACGACGCGCGACCCGGCGGTTCGACGCTCGGCGCTCCCGTCGCCCGACTCGTACTCCAGCGCGAGCCCCATCGACCGTTGCCCCTCTCTCGCGTCGGGCGGAACCGTCACTGGAATCTCGAAGTCGGCCTCGTCGCCGGGACGGAGGTCGCCAACCGGAACGCGCGTCTCGGCCACTGCGACGCCCGCGGGCGGCGACGTCACGACGACGACGGCCTCCCTGGCCGTCTGCCCGCCGCTGACGGAGACGGTGCCACGCACGGCGGCCTCCGACCCGGCCCGCACGGACGGCTCGGAGAGCGAGAGGTCGGCGCGGACCGGTTCGGCGGGCTCCAGGCCGAACCACGTCGGGCCTGCAGTCCGTTCCCGACCGGTGTCGTCGCGGTAGTCGGCCCGGAGCGCGAGGGCCTGCTCGCCGTCCTCGGCGCCGTCGGCCACCGCGACGTCGTAGCTGAGGTTCCGGCGCTCTCCGGGTTCGACGGTGCCAGCGAACCGGGACGCGCTCTCACCGCCCCCGACAGTCAGCGCCGGGTTCGCCGAGGCGAGTGAGAGGCGGGTCGACCGGGCAGTCGCCGACCCGACGTTCTCGACGGTGACGGTGGCGGTGCCGGCGGACCCGACGCTGGCGTCGGACGCGACGTCGACCACCGCGAACCGGGCCCGCTCCTCGACGGTCACCGGGACGCGGAACGTCCGGGAGACGCTGCTCTGGGTCCGGGTGCCCGACGTCTCGGAGATGTAGTCCGTGTAGCTGTACCGGACAGTAACGGGGAGGCGATACGTCCCCGCTTCGGCGTCCGCCGGAACGGCGACCGAGAACGAAATCGGGTTCGAAACGCCCTCGGGAACGTTACCGACGGCCTGGCGGCCGGTCGTCACCTCGAACGGCGCGTCCCCGTCGCCGACCCTGACCGTCACCCCGCGGGCGGTCGTGACTTCGCTCGTCAGTGCGGGGTTGGTCACCGAACTCGAATCGACCTCGCCCTCGTTGAGAACCACGACGTCGAGGGTCGTCTCCTCGCCGGGGGCGAGCGTCCCGTCCACGAACTGGACGGTCAATTGGGGGCTGCCAGAGACGGCGGCCGCGGCGGCTCCCGACAGGAGTATCAGGCAGGTGATAACGGAGACGAGGACGGCCCGTCTCATCGGGTATCCCGGCTCCTGTCCATACTTTCGAATGGGTCCGGGCCCGTGATAAGTGTTGGCCGTCTGTCACACGTCGCGCCGGAGGAAGAGCCCGCGAGTGACGGCGAACAGCCCCAGTCCGGCCGCCAGCAACACGACTGCGCCGGCGACGTCGACTGACTCCTCGACGAGAATCTCGGTCGGGTCGTAGTACCGCGTCGGACTGAGCGACGCAAGCCACTCGAAGTTCGTGCCGGCGGTGACTGATTCGAGGACGAACAGCATGAAGACGGCGGCGATGGCGACACGCTGGGCGACGTCGCCACGGGAGAACACGACCGAGCAGAGGAGCCCGACGTTCGCGGCCACGAACAGGTACGGCACCGACAGCAGGTGAACGAGGGCGAGCGACACCGGGTCGAGGGACTCGCCGATGGCGAGGACGCTCCCGAACACGACGAGGGGCACGAGCAGGTTGAGCACGACCACGGGAGTCATGAGGGCGAGGAACCGCTCGACGAGCAGCCGCGACCGGGAGACGGAGGTTGCAAGCAGCAGGTCGAGTTTCCCGGACTCGACGTCGCCGGCGACGGCGTCGCCCGCCGCGTAGGCGACGTACAGCGCCAGCAGCAGGACCCAGACGAACTGGTAGAATTCGACGGCGAGAAAGCCCTCGATGGTGCCGAACGACTCGACGCCGAAACTCGCCTGGAACGCCTCGGGGAGGCTCTCGATGTAGTCCTGAAAGTCCACGCCGGAGGCCTCGATAGACGGAAAGATACCGACGATGAGCGCGGCGAACGCGCCCAGTCCCACCGCCATCGTGAGCGTGCCGCGGACCTGCCGACGGCTCTCGTAGCGGGTTATCTCAAACACGGCGTTCCTCCGATTCGGTGTCAATCGTCGACGACGCCGAATCCCCGTAGAAGTGCATGAAGACGTCTTCGAGGGGCGGTTCGTCCACCGTCAGGTCGACGACGGTGAGGTCGTCGAGGTGGTCGACCAGGTCGTCGTAGTCGCCGGCGAAGGTGAAGTGTGCGCTGTCGCCGTGCAGCGACAGGTCCAGGACGCCTTCGAACGCGAAGTCCTGGGGGTCGACCCGTTCGGCGGTCTGGACGCGGACGCGCTTGCCGCCGCGACCCAGCAGGTCGGCGACGTCCTCCAGGGCGACGAGGTGGCCGTCACGGATGATGCCGACGCGGTCGCAGATCCGACGCACCTCCGCGAGGACGTGCGAGGAAAAGAACACCGTCAGTCCGCGGTCACGCTCCGCCCGGACGAACTCGTTGAAGCGTTCCTGCTTGAGAGGGTCTAGCCCCGACGTCGGTTCGTCCATCACGACCAGGTCCGGGTCGTGCATGAACGCCTGGACGATGGCGAGCATCTGCGCGTTCCCGGTCGAGTACTCCCGAATTTTCCGGTCGAGCGGCGGGTCGAACAGCTCCAGGAGTTCGGCCCGTCGGGCGTCGCCCTTCAGGTCCGCCTGGAAGTCGAGGAACGCGCCTCCGGTCACGTCGCCGTCGAAACTCGGATGGGCCGGCAGGTAGCCGACGTCGGCCCGGGCCTCGCGAAGCGCCTCGGCGTCGCGGACGTCGGCACCGAGGACCGTGGCCGTGCCGTCGGTGGGCGACTGGAATCCCATCAGCATCCGGATGCAGGTGGTCTTGCCCGCGCCGTTGGGGCCCAGGAAGCCGAATATCTCGCCGTCCTCGACGGCGAAGGAGAGGTCGTCGTTGGCGACGGTCTCGCCGTAGGTCTTCGTCAGCCCCTGGACGTCGATGGCCGTCATAGGCGAGAACGCGTGGGGGCCGGTCTTAGGAGTTGTGTCGGTTCTCGTCGGCGGTGGCAGTCGAACCACGTGCGTCCGCTCACCGCGAGTGGTCACCGCTCTGATTCCCGGAGGACGAGCGGCCCGATGGCGAGGGTGCGTTTGGCGACCGTCGCGATCCGGAGGATGTAGGCGGTGAACAGCAGGAACGGGACGAGCGTAATCGTGAAGGCGAGGCCGACGACCCAGGTGACGACGGGGACGGTCAGGAACGTCGCCGGGCCGAACGTCTCGGCGCCGACGAACGCGAGCATTCCGCCGGCGATGGCGAGTGCGGGAACCGCGGCGTAGAGGATGTACTGCGAGAGTTCGACGAGTGCCCACTGGAAGTACAGCGTCTTGACGTGTTCGCGCGCGGGGCCGAACATCGAGAGCGCCGTGTGCAGGTCCTCGAACGCCTCACGCTGGTCGTCGCCGAGGACGTCGTCGAAGGTCTCGGTCATCCGTTCGACCTGGTATATCTTCCAGGAGTAGTTGAAGTTGAGTGCGGCGAACAGCACGTCGAACGTCCCGAACTGCGCCCCCTCTAGCTGGTCTTCGACGTGCTGGGCGTTCCCGTGGACGCTGTCGACGAACTCGCCGACCTGGCGTTCCAGTTCCTCGTCGTCGTCGGCCACGATCCGGTCGAGTACCTCTGAACGTCGTTCGGCCTCTGCGACGAGCGCCGCCAGAAACGCCGACGGGTCGGCGGGGACGACGTCGCCGAGCAGGTCCTTCGCGTAGGTCCGATAGTCCATCGCGTCGCTCATTCGCTGTCGCTGGTCGCCCAGCGGCCCCGTCTCCTGTGAGAGGACGAGCTGGTTGATGCTGACGACCAGCGTCGTCCCGGTGACGAGGACGCCGATCATCGCCGAGAAGATGGTCTCTATCGTGTCCGTCGACCGTATCTCGGACTGGAGCGAGGGGTCGAGGAGCACGGCGAACAGCATGAAGGAGGCGAAGACGAACGCGGCGAGGGCGCCGGTCACCACGAACCGGTTCGTCCGGAGCAAGAGCCTGATCTTCAGGCTGCTCTCGCCGGACCGGCCCCGCATCGTGTCGGCAGTGCTGACGTCCTCTCGCTCGCCGTCACTCATCCTCGTCCTCCGCCGCGTCGACGGGACGCTTCAGGACGAGGTACTTCGTCCCGCCGCCGACGTAGTCGACGGTCGACGCCAGTTCCCAGCCGTCTGCGCCCAGTTCGTTCAGTCGTTCGACCGGATCCTCTGCCTCCTTCCTGGTTTCCTTGCGAGGGGGTTCGAACGTCCGGTACTCCCACTCGGCGGGCGACGTCATTACCGGGACGTTCGACAGGCTACCGGAAACCTGTTTGGCCTGTACCATATCCGTCGCGCGCCAGTCGGAGACGGCGACCGTTCAGAGCGGCCACGTCACCGCCACGGCGAGTGTGGTCACGACCATCAGGATCAGTTGCAGTGGGAGCCCGACCCGCAGGAAGTCGGTGAACCTGTACCCGCCGGGGCCGTACACCATCAGGTTCGTCTGGTAGCCGATGGGGGTGATGAAGGCCGTGCTCGCGGCGAACATCACGATCAGCAGGAACGGCATGCCGGCGACGTCGAGCCGGCTGGCGGTGTCGACCGCGACGGGCGTCAGCAGGACGACGGTCGCGACGGGGGTGATGACGCTCGACAGGAGGCCCGTCAGGAGGTAGACCGCCGCGAGCAGGGCGATGGGCGGCAGCACGTCGCCGAGGCCGACGAGGAGGCCGCCGAGGAGTGCCGCTCCGCCCGTGGCCTGCATGGCGACACCGAGCGGGAGCAGGCCGGCGAGCAGGAAGACGACGTTCCAGCCGACGGCGTCGTAGGCCCGGTTCGCGCTCAGCACGCCGCTGGCGACCATGGCGACGACGCCGCCGAGCGCGGCGATGTAGATGGGGACCAGTTCGAGGCCCGCGACGGTCACCACGCCGAGCAGCGTCGCCAGCGCGATGGGGGCCTTCGGATCGAGCCGTGGCGTCTCGGTGGCGTCCGACGACACGGCGGCCTCCGGCGGCCCCTCGGTGACGAGGAGGTAGCCCGCCTCCTGGAGGTACCGGATGGACTCGGTCGTCGTCTGGAGCAACAGCGTGTCGCCGGGCGAGAGTTCCACTGCGTCGAGTTCCTCGCGGAGAATCGCCCTTCCGCGCCGGACCGACAGCACGGTCGTGTCGAAGCGTTCCCGGAGTCGGAGGTCGGCCAGCGACCGGCCGGCCGACGAGCCGTCGGGTGGAATCACGGCCTCGACGAGGAACCCGTCGCCGGGACCGTCCGAGAGATCGTCCTCGGTGACTGTCTCCCTGGTGAGTTGTCGGAGCCGGAACGCCTCGGCGAATCGATTGACCGCCTGGGGATTTCCTCTGACGGTGAGCACGTCGCCGGCCAGTATCGTGACGTCCGAGGCCGGCGCGAGGAAGGACTCCCCGTTCCGGTCGACCTGGAGGACGTCGACGTCGAGGTCGTCCGCGACGGACTCTGTCTCCGGCGTTCTCTCCGATTCCGCGTGCGCGACCCTACCCCCGTCCGGGACGGCGCGGTCGTCGTCGAGCGCCTCGCTCACGGTCCGACCCACGAGCGCCGAGTCATCGCGGACGACCAGCTGGGAGAGGTGCCGGTCCATGTCGAACTCCTGGGTGAAGTCGGCGGCCGCAGGGATCCGTTCCGGAACGAGTCGGCGGCCGACCGTCAGGAGGTAGACGACGCCGACGACGAGCACCAGGGCCCCGACGGGGGTGACCGTGAACATCCCCAGTGGTTCGTCGAAAAACTCCCGCGCGTACTCGCTGGCGAGCAGGTTCGTCGACGTGCCGACGAGGGTGAGCGTCCCGCCGAGCATCGCGGCGAAGGACAGCGGCATGAGGAGCTTCGACGGCGAGATGCCGTATCGCTCCGAGAGGCCGGTGACGAGCGGGATGAAGACGGCGACGATCGGTGTGTTGTTTACGAACCCGGCGCTGATCCCGGTCGTCGCGACGGTCGCGCCGGTGAGCAATCCCTCGTCGCCGCCGGTGACGTCGGCCATGATGGATCCGAGCCGCTCGACGATACCGGTCTCCTCGATGCCGGCGCTGAGGATGTACATCGCCATGATGGTGACGACCGCGGGGCTGGCGAACCCTTCGATGGCCTTACTCGCGGAAACCCCCGTGAAGGGCGCGAGGACGGCCAGCGAGACGAGCACGCCGATCGCGGTCACGTCCGGCGGGACCACTTCGCTGACGAACAGCGCGAGCGCGGCGAGAACGAGGGCGAAGACGACGAGGACGTCGACGGAGAGCGCGGCCATAGACGGGAACGACGCTCAGGCCAGATAAATGCGTGGTACGTGCCGATTCGATCCGGTGATCGCGTCGCCGTCGGGCGGACCTACACCAGGAACGTCACGGCGGTCCGCTTCTGGTCGACCTCCGTTTCGAGGTGCTCCCTGAACTCGGCCAGCGAGACGTTCTTCTCCTCGCGCTCCTTCCGGTCGCGAACGGATATCTCGCCCGCTTCCTCCTCGTCGTCACCGATGATCAACATGTACGGAACCCTATCGTCGTGGGCCTGCTGGATCTTCTTGCCGACGGTCCACGAGCGGTCCTCGATCTCGACGCGGAACTGCCCGAGTTCGTCGGCGAGTTCCTCGCAGTAGGGGATGTTGTCGTCCGAGACCGGCAGGATGCGGACCTGCTCGGGCGCGAGCCACGGCGGGAAGTTGCCGTTGAAGTGCTCGATGAGGACGCCCATGAAGCGCTCGAACGATCCCAGCAGGGCGCGGTGGATCATCACCGGGCGGTGCTCCTCGTTGTCCTTCCCGATGTAGGACAGATCGAGACGTTCGGGGATGTTGAAGTCGGCCTGGACGGTGCCGATGGTCCACTCCCGGCCGAGCGCGTCCCGGGCGTCGAGCCCGATCTTCGGGCCGTAGAAGGCCGCCTCGCCCTCCTCGACGTCGTAGTCCAGATCCTGCGATTCGAGGGCGTTCCGGAGGGCGGTCGTCGCCTCGTCCCAGATCTCGTCGCTCCCGACGGCGTTGTCGCCCTTCGTCTCCAGTTTGTAGAGGATTTCGAGGCCGAAGTGGCCGTAGATATCCTCGATGATGGAGAGGGTCTCGGTGATCTCCTCCTCGATCTGGTCGCGGCGGACGAAGGCGTGGCCGTCGTCCTGGGTGAGCCCGCGCACCCGGAGGAGCCCGGAGAGTTCGCCGGACTGTTCGTTGCGGTAGACCGTGCCGAACTCGGAGAAGCGGATGGGGAGGTCACGGTAGGAGCGGGTCTGGTTGGCGTAGATGTACGCGTGGTTCGCGCAGTTCATCGGCTTCAGGCCGTACTCGGTGTCGTCCTGCTCCCAGGCGAACATCTCCCCTTCCTCCTTGAACGCGTCGTAGTGGCCCGTCGGCTTCCACAGTTCGGCCTTGTTGAGTTCCGGCGTCCACACCTCGTCGTAGCCCAGCTCGTCGTTCTTGGTGCGGACGTACTCTTCCAGTTCTCGCCGGATGGCCATCCCGTTGGGGTGGTAGTGCGCACAGCCGGGGGAGTGCTCCGGAACCGAGAAGAGGTCCATCTCCCGGCCGATCTTCCGGTG
The DNA here is from genome assembly GCF_058933135.1 of Halomicrobium sp. HArcel3. Taxonomy (NCBI): domain Archaea; kingdom Methanobacteriati; phylum Methanobacteriota; class Halobacteria; order Halobacteriales; family Haloarculaceae; genus Halomicrobium; species Halomicrobium sp. HArcel3. The sequence continues at coordinate 53,220 of NZ_JBZYDN010000004.1, forward strand.
GTCGCGCTCCTGGGCTTCCTGGCGGCGTTCGAGGTAGTCTTCGAGTTCGCTCTCGGTCGGGAACGCCGTCCCGTACACCCGCGTGAGGGTGTCGTTGGTCTCGTCGCCGCGCCAGTACGAGGCCGAAATCTCCAGGAGGCCGAAGCCGCCGATCTCGCCGGTCGACTCGACGTGGGGGCCCTGACAGAGGTCGTAGAACTCGCCCTGTTCGTAGAAGGAGACCGGGTCCTCACCGGCGGCTTCGGTCTCCAGGATCTCCTGTTTGTACTCGTTGTCCTCGTAGCGGTCGAGAGCCTCCTCGCGGTCGAGCATGACGCGCTCGATGGACAGGTCCTCCTCGATGATGGTCTGGGCCTCGTCCTGGATGTCTTCGAGGTCGTCCTCGTCGAGGTCGACCCCGGTGACGTCGTAGTAGAAGCCGTCGTCGGTCCACGGTCCGAGGGTGAGTTTCGCCTCGGGGAACTCTCGCTGGAGCGCCTGGGCGAAGACGTGGGCCGCCGAGTGTCGCAGGACGTCGACGTACTCGTCGGACTGGTCTGTCACGATCTCCAGGGAGATGTCCTCGTGCAACGGCGTGTGTTTGTCGACGAGTTCGCCGTCGACGACGCCGGCGACCGTGTCGCGACCGAGGCCGGGGCCGATTTCGAAGGCGGCGTCTTCGACGGTGGCCCCGTCCTCCATGTCGAGGGTGGAGCCGTCGGGCAGCGTGACCGTGACCGTGCTCATGCCCGGGATAAATCGGCACGTCGGGATAAGTGTATTGAGAGAGGGCGGGGCCGAACGAAGTGAGGGCCCGCCGAACGAGCGAGCGGGAGCGTTAGCGACACGCGAGCAGCGGGTCGGCCCGACCGCAGGGAGGGGCGACCGAACGAGCGAACGGTGAGCGAAGCGAGCCGTGAGCAGGGCGGGGCCGAACGAAGTGAGGGCCCGCCGGACCTCGGCTCCTGGGAGCCGGCACCAGAGCTATCAACCACTGTGACGAACTCCCATTCAGATATGGTGCGCTACGACACGGTGTTGCTGACGACGGACGGGAGCAAGGGATCCCGGGAGACCATCGACCACGCCGTCTCACTCGCGCGCGACAACGACGCGACGCTCCACGTGCTCTACGTCGTCGACCGGCGACGATACCTCGCGGCGGACAAGGACACCCAGGACGACGTCATCCAGTCCCTCGAGGAGGAGGGCGAACTCGCACTCGACGACGCCTCCGTCGCGGCCGAGGAGGCGGGCGTCGACGTCGTCACCGAGATGCGCGACGGCATTCCGCACAAGACGATCATCGACTACACCGAGGAGATAGACGCCGACGTCGTCGCGATGGGAACCCACGGACGGACCGGGCGGGACCGCGTGGCGAACCTGGGTAGCGTCACCGAGCGCGTGGTGAAGTCTTCCGAAGCGCCCGTGCTCGTGGTCCGCATCGACTGATCCCGGTGCATTTGGCCTTCCGATTCGGTGATGCCGGGCCGGTGGTACTGGAACAATGATATCGATATTTTGGAATCTCTGCCGAGTGCCGAGCTCAAACTTCGTTTACTAATCACGGGACGGCAGCTCCACGTCGCCAATTACGACAGCTGTCTTACCTTTACAATATCAGTATTGATACTGAGATGCCTATCTATATATGTCTCGTGGCCAACTGGTGACACAGATGTCGACAGCACGTGCGAACTGGCTCACGCTCGAAGGCTCCTCCTTCAGCGTCGACGGATTCTCCCGCATGTGGCTCGTCGCCACCGCCACCTACGGCGTCGGTGACGTGGTGACGACGATCGCGATGGTGTATTTCACCGCGACGCTTACCGAGGCAAACCCGGTGATCAGACTGGCCATCGAGACGTTCGGCGGCGGCGGTTTCCTCGGCCTGAAACTCCTCGTCCTCTACGCCTGTATCGGTATCTCCCTCTGGGGCGGCGTCCTCGACGACGACCCGGTGCTGTTCTACGGCCCGCCGGCGGTGTTGACGGTGTTCGGCGTCGTCGTGACCGGGATGAATCTGGGGCTGTTGTTCGGCTGAGGAAACGGCCTGACGCGTTGTTATCTCGACTTTCTCTGACTCCTGGAAACGGTCAGTACAGGTGAAAGACTGAGCGATTTGGTGAGTTAGCGATTGCCACTGAGTAGGGGAGACACTACGTCGAAAGCCCTCGGCGCGCTCCAGTCCCGCGGACCGACTGCGCTCCTCACTCCGTTCCGGTGCTTGTCGGTCCGGGGTTCCCGGAGCCCGCCTCGCCCTTTCAGTCCACCAGGTTCTGCATCGCTCGCGCGATAAAACGCGCTCGCGATTGACTCCGCCATTCCTCCCCGGTCGCTCGCCGTCCGGCGAGCGATACGCTTCCTGGCCGCATAGCACGGCCGGGAGCGAGTGGCCGAGCAACAGCGAGGCCCTCGCGACCAGGGGAAGGGCAGGGCTGCGGTGCGGAGCCTGGAGGACTGAAAGGGCGAGGCGCGGTCGGCGAAGCACGGACCCGTAAGGACCGCAACGAAGTGAGGAGCGCAGCGTGGTCCGCGCGAGTCGAGCGCGCCGAGGGCTTTCGAGTTGTTGCTGTGGGTATTCGTTTCATCAACTCCACCGAGAACCATCCACTCACTTCACACACGTACGCAACACGGATTCCGTCGCAACAATCTCGATAAAGAACAACTGAATCAAGTCTAACCACACCGAACCCCAAACTCACTCAAGCGGTCTGTCGCAGGACGAAGTCGACGTCGAACTCGACGCCGTCGCTCTGGACCTCGTTGTCGGTCGACGTCGGGAGTCGCCACTCGAACGTGACGGTCGCCTGCTCGCCGGCTCCGAGCGTCTCGGTGCTCGACCGGTCCGCTCCGTCGAGGGACTGCAAGGTCACGTATTGGCTCGCCGAACCGAACAGATACTCGGTGGTTCCGTCAGCGTAGGTCACGAAGAGCCGAACTTCGAGCGCGCCGGAGAGCTCGCCCGTGGTCGCGTCGTCGCCGACGGCCTTCTCAGGGTCCAGGAGCCCGTTTTCGTGGTCGACGACGACGGTGTCGTTCACCAGCAGGCGTCCGCTCGCGTCGCCCGCGTTTTCGAAGGTGACCGCGTTCTGTCCGCTGTGGCCCGGGGCCAGCTCCGATGCCGCCACCAGGACAGTGCTTCCGTCCGCGGTCAGGTCGACGCGCGACGGGCTGTCGTCGTCGCTATCCCGGTCGTCGTCATCGTCGTCGTTGCCGTCCGCCTCGTCACGGTCGTCGCGCCGCGTCTCGGTCGGCGTCGCTGTGTCGACCGCCGTCGGCGTCGCGGTGGGCGTGGCCGTCGCCGCGGGTGTGACCGTCGCCGCGGGCGGGCCGGCGCCGGGGGTCGGCGTCGGTGTCGCCGTCGTCGGCGTGATCGTGACGGGCGCCGGCGTGGGCGTCGGTTCCTCGTCGGGTCCGGTCCCAGGAAACGCGATGGTACCGATACCGGCGCCGAGAATGACGAGCAACGCGAGCGCCAACAGGGCCAGCAACCGCCTGTCGTCGTTCGACTCCTCGACTTCTTCGGGCTCATCGCGGAACGGTCGGGTAGGCCCAGTCACGACCCGTCGTCACCTCTCGGCGGTGCGTCCTCGTCCTCCTCTCTCGTGGTCGCCGTCGCGGTCAGGAGGTCCCAGACTTCGGAGACTACCAGGAGGACGGCCGGGACGACGACGAGCGCGAGGATGCCCAGCCGGGTCTGGGCGAACGACGTGACGTAGCCCATGTAGGGGACGTGGAACTGCACGACGCCGACGACTTCCGACGGCGCGACGAGCCCCGGGTCGGGGTCCTCGTTGGCGTCGCCCTTGGTCCGGAACCGGCGCTCGCCGTCCCGTTCGACCACCTCAACGACGCGGTGGGTCACGCGGGAGGAATCCCCAGTTGCGCCCGCTCGCTCGATGGTGATCACGTCCCCCTCGCCGATGTCGTCCGCAGGCACCTCTCCTACGAACACGACGGCGCCCGCTTCGATGGCTGGCGACATGCTGTCCGAGAGGACGACGTAGCTCTCGTCAGCGCCGACTATCTGTGGCACCGCCGCGGCGACGAAGAGGAAGACGACGATGGCGAGAACGGCCAGCCCCACGAGATTTGCTATCCGGCGCCAGTCGACGCCCGCCGAATCGCTGGGGTTACTGTCCGTCATTCTGGTTCAGGTAGAAGTCGAAGGTGATGCTGACGCCGTCGCTCTGGAACTCGTTGCCGACGTCCTTGAGTCGGAGGCCGACGGTGAACGGCGTGCCACTGCCGGGGTCGGCCAGGTTGATCAGGTCGTTCGGGGTGGACTCGTCGGCCCCGTGCTCGTTGTTCGCGAGGTCGTGAAGCGTCGGCGGGTCGGCACTCGAATCGATCTGATCCCTTATGTCCCCGCCGTAGTCGAGCGTCTCGACTTCGAGGCTTTCGGCCACGTCCTGAGCGCTCACGTCCTCGTCGTTGTTGTTCCCGTCACTCTCGGAGTAGGAGACGTCGACGTCGAGCGAACCAGTGATGCTTCCGCCCTTGACGAGTGTGACCGATTCCTCCGTCGTCTGCGTGGGAGCGAGCGCCGTGTTGAACGCGAAGGTACCGTTGCTGTCAAAATCGAGTTCGAGGGTCCCCGCGCTGATGGTGTTGTCAGAACTGGTTTCGGTGTCGCTGAAGTAGGCCATCGTTCCAGCCCCGCTCGCGGCGCTCGCGCCGGCGACCGTGGCAAGGCCACCGAGGAGGTGCCTTCGCGTGATTTGGTACCCGTCTTTCACCATTACTATACGATCCTCTATCGTGTATCTCGGCGACCGTTACGTTCGTTTAACGACCCGCTCTAAGTCGTGTGGACCAATACGTATTCAGTCAGTCCCGGCCCGACTGCTCGGCGATCAGGTCGATAGTGATATCCACGCCATCTGCTTGTGCGTCGTTTCCAGCGTTCTCGTCGAAAGTCAAACTGAGAGTGACCGATACGTCTTCTCCATCTGTGACGTTGTTCCCAGTCACCGAGTCAAATGATGCTGCCGACACCAGGTCAGCGAGGTCCGTCAACGAGTTTCCATTTGTGTCGCTCACACTCGAAAGGAGGTCTTCTTCGTGCGGGGTGCTACCGATGTCAACCGACGCTTCCGTGACCTCGAGGTATTCCGCGAACTCAGTGGCATTGAGTTCGGTGCTGTTCGACGTGGGCTCGGAGTTTTCGGTGATGGTGTCCTCGGCGACGGAAAAATCGACGTCCACTTCGGCGTCGACGGATCCGGAATACGTCGAGGTGACGGTGACTGATGTTGTGTCACCCGGAACCGCGTTTGAGAGGCTGATAGTGCCCCCCGTAGATGACCCGAGATCTAGAGTCCCGGCATTGATCGTATTGCCGTCGCTCGTTTCGGTGTCACTGAAGTACGCAAACGTCCCTGCCCCAGCGGCCGCGCTGGCTGCACCGACCGTTGCTATACCACCCAGTACTCTGCGTCGTGAGAGTTCGATGTCCTTCCCGTTCATTGTGATCCTTCTACCGCGCTTCGACCGCGCTACTGGGCCCACCAGGCCCACCAAGTCCAGATCGGATGTGTTCGATTGTTTACCGATCGGGCCTCGGTCTGTCTCAAATATACAGTCGCTTACCTATAATAGTCCCTTCGGTTTCAGGGGTCGATACCGGCGAAGGGTTCTTAGCCTCCCGAATTTCCGGGGTACAGAAGCACGTAAAAAATAAACATCTCGTCTCGTTGCGACACCTTATAGCTTCGCGACACGTTTATTCACACATGGACAGTCGGGAATACCGCTTCGAAGGGAGCGAGCCTGAGATCCACGGGTACGCCCACGTCAGCGCCGAGGCGACGGTCGTGGGCGACGTGCGCGTCGGTCCGAACGCGAACGTCTGGCCGGGCGTCGTGTTGCGCGGTGACGTCGGGCCGGTCGACATCGGCCGGGAGACGGCCATCGGCGACAACGCGGTGGTGCACGTCTCGAACGTGGGCGAGCGAGTGATGGTCGGCCACGGCGCGACGCTCAACGACTCCACCGTCGAGGACGGGGCGCTCGTGGGGTTCAACTCCACCGTCAGCGACGCGACCATCGGCGCGGGGTCCATCGTGGCGATGGGGACGGTGGTGCCGCCGGGCTACGACGTCCCGCCGGAGTCGTTCGTCAGGGGGATGCCCGCATCCGTGACGCCGCTATCGGAGACGAACATCGACCCGGATTCGGTGTTCGAGGCGTTCTCGTCGGGTGACTACGCCAACCTCGCGGCGCGTCACGAGGACCTCTTCGAGTGAGGGTCGGGCGGCGCCGTCGGGGGTGTGGCAACCGACAGTATAAACCAACCCCTCGTCAATACACTGCGCATGGACGACGTCGTCGACCTGGTTCGCCGGTCGCTCGCCGACGAGACGGACGCGGAGTTCACCGCGCGCGTCGACGAGCAGGCCGCGGCGTTACGGGAGGCCATCGCGGCGGGGCGATTCGACAACGAGGACTTCGCCGTCGGCCTCGAAGTCGAAGTCTACGCGATACACGAGAAGCCCGAACCGGTCGAGGACGACCCCGAAGACGGCGACGCGATAGCGGAGGCAGGCACTGACGAGGCCGACGAGGCGGACGCCGACGGAGCAGACCTCGACGCCGACCTGAGCAGCAGTGCGAGCGCCGCGCTCGATCCGTCGCTGGAACCAGCTGATCCCGTGCCAGACCCCGGAGCGGCCGACGCCGGTGCGGTGGACGGCGACGAGTCCGCAGATGACGACGCACTTGACGAAGAACCCGACGACGTCGACGAACCGTACATGGACCCCGAAGAATGGGAGGGAAAACTGGCTGCGCTCCCCGAGTCGGTGTTCGAGGGGCCGGCCGCGAAGGAACTCGGCGTCCACAACGCGGAGATCAACACCGACCCCGACCAGTTCGGCGCGACGGGGCTGGAGGTCCAGACGACGTCGGTCGAGATGCGCGTCAAGAAGGCCCGGGACGCCGCGCTCGCCGAGAACCGCGACATGGTGCTCGACGCGATGTGGACCATCCCGCCCGAGGGTGGCACCCTCGACTACTTCACCGACGTAGAGCAGCGTGACGGCGTCGTGTTCGCAGAGAACATGCGCCAGTATCCCCGCTACGTCGCGCTGGACAACGAGGCCTTGGCCCACGCTGGTGGCGAGATATCGTTCTCCGTGCCCGGCGCGGAGCACGCCTTCCCTTCCATCCTCTTCGAGTCGCTCACCACCTCGATCCAGCCCCACCTGCAGGTGCCGACCGCCGGCGAGTTCCCGGACTACTACAACGCCGCCATCCGCACGCTCGGACCGGTGCTGGCGCTGACGGCGAACTCGCCACTCCTCCCCGCAGACCTGTACAATCGGGTCGACGATCCGTACGAACTGCTCGACGAGACCCACCACGAACTCCGCATCGCGGCGTTCGAGCAGTCCGTCAACACCAGCGAGAATCCGAAAGTCAGGGTGCCGAGGGACATCGAGACGAGCGAGGACGTCGTCGACCGCGTCGTCGCGGACGACTGCTTCGCCCCGTTCCTCCGGGAGTGGATCACCGACGAACCCCGCCAGGGCGTCCACGACGAGCACTGGGAGTTCGACCACAAGCGGGGGACCTACTGGCGCTGGCTCCGGTGCGTCGTCGGCGGCGACCCGGTCGACGGTGCGGGCGACCAGGAGTCGCTCCGCATCGAGTACCGACCGATCCCGACCCAGCCGACTGTCGAGGACCTCATCGGCACGCAGGTGCTGGTCGCCGGCCTCGTCCGGGGGCTGGTCGCGACCGGCCATCCGCTGGCCGAGCTCCCCTGGCAGGACGCGCGTCGCTCGTTCTACGACGCGGCCCGAAACGGCCTCGACGCGGAACTGGCGTGGGTGACCGAAGACGGCGAGCGGACCACCGACCACGACGTCATCTACGACGAGATATTCTCCCTCGCACGCGCGGGTCTCGACGCACAGGACGTGCCCGAACGCCGGGCCGACGAGTTCCTCGACCCGCTGGAACGCCGCTGGACCGCGGGCGAGACGCCGAGTTCGTGGAAGATCGGTCGCGTCCGCGAGCACCTCGACGACGGCCACTCCCTGGAGGACGCTATCTGCGAGATGCAGCGGGACTACTTCGAACTGAGCCAGGGCGAGGACTCCTTCGCCGACTGGCTCTCGTCGTAACTCGTTCTCGCGATACGGGCTAGATCCCCTGAGAGTGGCCACCACGCGACTGTGCGTCGGATCCCCAAGCTGCCAACGTGACGATAGATTCATATCACCCGTTTTCGAAGGCTTCGACAGATGACGACCAACGGCCCGACGCATGACGTTTCGATTCACGGCGTGATCCCGCCGACGATTACCGCGTTTACCGACGAGGAAGAGCTGGCACTCGACGCGACCGCCGCACACGCCCGGTTCGTCGTCGACCGGGGCGTCCACGGCGTCTTCCCGCTGGGGACCAACGGCGAGTTCCCGATGCTCAAGCCCGACGAGCGGGCGGCCGTCATCGAGGCCGTCGTCGACGAGGTGGGTGACGAAGTACCGGTCATCGCCGGCGTGAGCGCCCCGAGCACCCGGAACACCGTCTCCTACGCCCGGGACGCCGAGGCCAACGGCGCCGACGCCGCGGTCGTCGGCATCCCGTACTACTACCCTATCGACAGCACGGCGATCATCGAGCACTACGAGGAGGTCACCGCCGCCATCGACATCCCGGTGTACATCTACCACTTCCCCGCGCGGATGGGGAACAAGCTCGAACTGGAGACGCTGGACCGGCTGGCCGACCTCGACGGCATCGTCGGCGTCAAGGACTCGAGCGGCGACGTCGCCTGGCTCGGACAGGCCATCGACCAGAACCCCGAGCTGACCTACCTCGCCGGGCTGGACTCGCTGCTGTTCGCCGAACTCGAGATCGGCTGTACCGGACTCGTCAGCGCCGTCTCCAACGTCTTCCCTGAGCTCACCGTCGACCTGTACGAGTCCTACGTCAGCGGCGAGGAGAACCGCGCCCGGGAACTCCAGAGCACCGTCTTCGACATCTGGAAGGCCATCGACCGCGGCCCGTACCTCGGCGGCGTCAAGTCCGCGCTCGACCTGCACCCCGAGGTCGACTTCGACCCCGGCCCGATGCGACGCCCCCTCTGGCGGATGGACGAACAGGAGGAGGTCCAGCTCGAACGGACGCTCCGTACGCTCGACCTGATCTGAACCCGTCGAAGACCGCGGCAGACCGCCCACGATTTTGCCGATTTCCTGTCACTCGACCAGCCGCGCGCCCGTCCCCACGGCCACGGCACCGAGGTCGAACGCGCCGTTCTCGACGGGAATGCCCTCGCAAACGTCCTCGGCCAGCAGGAGCGCCCCGTCGAGGTCGGCGTAGTCGACCAGCGGCGCGAGGTGGCAGGCTGGGGCGATGGAGGCGTTCGACTCGACCATGCAGCCGAGCATCACTTCCAGGCCGTGCGCGCGTGCGGCGTGGATTTGTTCGAGTGCCGGGCGGAGGCCGCCGCACTTCATCAGCTTCACCGTGACGAGGTCGCAGGCGTCGGCGACTCGCGGGACGTCGCTCGCGGTGACGCAGGCCTCGTCGGCACACACCGGGAGCGACGTCTCGGCGGAGACGCGACGGAGGCCGTCGAGGTCGCTCGCGGGCACGGGCTGTTCGAGGAACTCGACATCCGCCGCGGCGAGCCAGTCGGCCTTCGCTATGGCCTCGTCAGCGTCCCAGCCCTCGTTCGCGTCGACCCGAATCTCCGCGTCGGGTGCGGCGTCCCGGACGGCGTCGAAGCGGGCGCGGTCGTCGTCGGTGCCGAGTTTGACTTTCAGGTGATCGAACCCCGCCTCGACGGCCGCACTGGCCCGGTCGGCCATCTCTCCGGGGTCGGCGATACCGACGGTGTAGGACGTGGGCGGCGCGATCTCGGGGTCCAGTCCCCACTGGCGATACAGGGGAACCTCCAGGTCGCGCGCAGCGAGGTCGGCCAGCGCTGTCGAGACGGCGGCCCGCGCGGCGGGGGCGTCGGGTGCCCGACGCGAGAGTCGGTCGGCGATTCGCTGGCCGGCGTGGGGGTCGTCGACGTCCTCGACGACGGTGAGGAGGTCGGGAAGCACGTCGGCGACGGAGTCGGGGGACTCGCCGTAATAGGCGCTGGGCGTGCCACCGCCGACGCCGACGATTCTCTCGCGTTCGAGTCGAACGACGAACGCGTCGGTGGTGCCGGTCGTCCCGCGGGCGATGGTGAACGGGTCCTCGACCGGTAGCTCGTGGTAGTTGAAGGACGTGTCCATGGTCACAGCAGCGCGTCGAGCACGTCGTCGCCGACGCCGAACCTGACGGGGTCCGTCGCCGGTGCGGTAAGTTCGTCGGCGAACGAATCGACTGCTTCGTGGGCCGGCCCATCGTCGAGACCGCTCGTGTTGACCATGCCGGCGAGCACGTCCGCCGGCCGGACCGGCGCGGCCATCGCCTCGTAGAGGGTGGCGTAGCTCGCTGGGTCGGGAATCTCGAAGGACTCGTAGCCGTGGACTGTCTCCTGGCCGGCGACGTGGCAGAGGACGAGGGCGTCGGGCATCGCGCCGTGGAGGATGCTCGTCGTCACGCCGGAGTAGGCGGGGTGGGCGATGGCCCCCTGGCCCTCGACGACGAGCAGATCGTGGTCGTCGGCGGCCTCGCGGACCATCTGCTCGACTGCGCCGGCCGCGAAGTCCGATATCACCCGGTCGACGACCATCCCCCAGCCGGCTATCATCACGCCGGTCTGGCCCGTCGGGACGACGGCGGCGTCGATGCCGCGCTCGCGCGCCGCGTCGCGCACCTCGAAGGCGGCGGTCATCTTCCCCGTCGAGCAGTCAGTTCCGACGGTCTCGATGACGCGCGCGTCGACCTCGCTCGCCCGTCCCTCCGAGACCGTGAGGTCGTCGGGCGGGCGGCGGACGTCCCGGAGTGCTGCGCCGTGTTCGGCGGCCAGCGTGGCGAACTCCTCGTCGTCGGCAAGGAAGTCGTGTAGACCCGCGATGACGTCGCACCCCCGTTCCAGCGCCCGGCGAACGTCGTCGCGCCAGGACGGGTCGAACTCGCCCCCGATGGGCGCGACGCCGACGATCAGCGCGTCCAGGTCGTCCTCGACGTCGTCGAGCGAGGCCACGATCGGGACGTCGGGGAGGTCCGGGACGTGGTCGCTGACCCGGTCGCCAGTGGTATCCCGGTCCAGCAGCGCCCGGACGTCGTGGTCGCCGTAGCGCAGGATCCCCACGGCTGTCTTTGCCCGGTCGGGAAACGATTCGTGGGCGAGTACGGCGACTCTCATACCTGTGAAATCGACCGCCCGCCTCCTAAATGTTCGTCGGTGAGACCCAGTTCGGGAGAGGTGAATCGCGACGATGAACGGTACCGAGAACAACTTGAAAGCCCCGCGCGGTTCGAGTCCCGCGGCTCGCTGTGCTCCTCGCCCTCCGGGCTGCGGTGCTTGCTTCGCCGGGGTTCCTCGAACCGCACGCCCCTTTCAGTCCACCCGGTTCGGCCGATTAGCCAGGAGAAACGGGTGGGAATGAAAGGGGCCGCTGTCTCGGGGAAGGCGGACCCGACAAGCACCGCAGGCCGAAGGCCGAGGAGCGCAGTCGCGGTCCCCCGACCCGAGAGAGCGGGGGCTTTCGGGCTGTCGTACTCGTTCGTTCTCGCAGTCGAAGACCGGACAAATCGAACTACAACGTGCGCAACTGAAGGGTCCAGAACTCGTGGAGGGCGTCCCCAAGCGCGGACTCCGGGTCGCCGGTCGCGTCCACACTTTGCGTCACGTCGGCGACGTCGTCGAACTGGGAGAGCAGGCTGCGCTCGCCGACGACGAAGAGGCGCTCGGCGTCGCGCTCTTCGAGCGCGGCCTTGCAGCGCTCCAGGTGGGAATCGATCTGGGCGTCGCGGAGGCGTTCGAAGCGGGCCTGGGAGAACCCGCCCTTGGAGTGCTGGCTCTTCAGGTCGGCGTCGAAGCCGTGGAAGGCGGTGCGCTCGCGGCCCCGGTACTCGCCGAGGGCGAAGAGATCCGAGCGGACGAGGGCGAGGGCGAACTCGCCGGTGGGTTCGAACCACTCGCGCTGGAGGGTGACGTGGTCGTCCCACGAGGCGAAGGGCTCGGGTGGGACGGGAACGGACAGACAGGCGCCCAGCAGCCCGGCGTCGTCGGTGACGGCCAGGCAGGGTGTGGCGCGGGCGACCAGCCCGGCGCGGTCGCCGAAGGCGTCGCGGACGGCCGGTGGGAGGTCGTGTTCCGCGTCGACGAAGGCGGTGAACACGCCCTCGGGACCGGTCTCGACGGATTCGAGTCGGTCCAGGATTTCGTCGCGACGGTCTCCGGCGCCCGCCTCCTGGCGGCGGAAATCGGCGGTCGAATCGTCGCGCTTGAGCCGCTCGACGCGGTCTTCGAGTTCGGTTATACGGTCCTCCAGGTGGTTGACGCGCTGCTGGGCCGCCTGGCGGTCGCTCACGGCCTCGGCGCGGCGCTCGGACTCGGCGTCGCGTTCGCGTTCGAGGTGACGCTTCTCTTCCTCCAGCGTCTCGACCCGCGCTTTCAGGCTCGCCCGGCCGAGCAACCTGTCGATCATCGACTCGAAAGGCGGCGTGTGACGGTAAAAATCTTGCAGGAGAGCGACCGTGGCCGCGGGTCGGTCGGCCCTACACTGCCGTTCCTTCGGCGACCGGGAGCAACTGCTCCGCACGGTCGGCTTTCGCCAGGAGTACCTCGTGGAGCGCCGGCGGGTTGCGAACGGAGGTGTCCTCGAGCAGGTCGCGCGGGACCGCGAGCGTGTCCGCGGGGACGGACTCGTCCCCCCGGACGGCGAGGTGGTGAGTGTCGAGTTTCATGACGAGCGGATGGTCCGTCCGCTCGACGCCTTCGCCGGTCGCGTACAGTTCGCGGTTGACCTGTTCGTGTTGTTCGCGGGAGATCGCCGGTTCGCCCTCGGGATGGGGCTGAACGTACAGCCGCCCGAGGTAGTAGCCTCGGGAGAATCGTTCGAACATGCTGTTCACTGGGTGTTAGACATTAACACACATAAGCACTCGCCCATAGCGTTTTGTCGTCGGGCAATCCGACCGGTCGGTCGCCGGGCCGGGTCGGCGCTGTCGAAGGGTGAACGTATCTGCGAGACGTGATGTACTCGCTGGGAGCCGGCGTCGCGGACCAGAGCGACTGAAATCCGTCGATAAACGCTCTTCGAACTCCTGGCGGCGTTTCACCCCCTCGGTGAACGGTTCGAACGGAGCCGGAGGACGGGCTGAACGGTGAGAACAGTGACTGTCGTTTTATAGGTGTCTGGTATAGAATGAATCGAGTATGAACACTCGGGAGGTAGCGGTGGTCGCAGTCGTCGTCCTGGTGGGCGTTGCCGGTGCAGCGCTCCCCACCGTCGCGGCGACGACGGCGGACCCCGCGGCACAGGTCGAGGAACCGAACGAGACGGCCACGGAGGCGAACGCCACCGACAGAGGGAGTGGCGACGAGCCGGCCGCGTTCGGAACCCAGATGACGGCGTTTATGCAGAGTAGCGCTTCGGAAGCGAACGACACGGTCGAATCAGGCATGTGGACGGCCGGGTTCGAGCGTGCGAACGAGTCGAAACAGGCCCGGATGGCCGAACGGCGGGCGGGATCGCTCGAACAGCGACTCGACCGTCTCCGGGAGCGGAACCAGACCCTCACGGAGCGATACGAGAACGGGTCACTCTCACGGAGTGCCTACGTCGCCCAGTCGAGCCAGCTCTCCGGGCGCATCGCGGCGCTCCGGACGAGCGTCGACGAGACCGACCGGGCCGCCGAGAGGGCGGGGATCAACGACACCCGGCTCGACACGCTCCGCACCGAGGCCAGGAACATGACCGGCCCGGAGACTGCGGGCGTCGCCCGTGACGTCGTCGCCGGAGGGCAGGGCCCACCGGCCGACCGTGGCCTGCCAGGTGAGCGCGGGAACGGTCCTGACGTCGTCCCCGGCAGCGGGAACGGTACCGACGCCGGCAACCTGACCGGGAACGTGAGTCTCGGGAACGGCGACCTGAACGTGACGAATGCCACTGGCAGCTCGACGGGGGGTGGGAACGCAAACCCTAGCGACAGGGGTGTGGGCACCGGGTCCGACGGTACGGGGTCCGGTGACGCCTCGAATAGCGGGAACAGTAGTTCCGACGGCGCCGGCGCTGACGGCGACTCCGACGACGTGAACGGGTCCGGAACCAGCGGTGACGTTCCGGGAAATGGGAACACGGGATCTGGCACTGGTGACGCCGCCGATCCCGACTCCGGTGACGACGGCGACGACTCCTCCGGGAACGGGGACGGAAACGGGAACGGGGACCGAAACGGGAACGACAACGGCGGCACCGGTAACGAAGCCGGTGGAAACGGTACCGGCAACGGTCTCGTCGGGGACCTCCTCGGCCTCTAGACGAACGACGCCCGGTCCGACGGCGACTGATCCGACCGCACCTGGTCCGTTTCGACGGCCGGTTCGCACCATCCGAACCAACCAGTAGACGACGGCGGGACGACGCCGGCCGCCGGCGCGTCTGAGGAGACACGCTTTTCCGTCCTGGGACACTATCCTCAGGTGAATGGACTCCGCCGAGTTGCTCGACTTGCTCGGGAACGCGAACCGCCGTCGCATTCTCAGGTTGCTCGCGCACAAACCCTGTTACGTGACCGAGATCAGCGAGTACCTGGGCGTCAGTCCGAAGGCGGTCATCGACCACCTCGGCAAGCTCGACGACGCCGGCCTGGTCGAGAGTCGCACCGACGACCGGCGGCGCAAGTACTTCTCTATCGCACGGAATCTCCGCCTCGAGGTCCAGGTCTCGCCTCACGAGTTCGGCGCGAAGAGCGCCTACCCCGCGAACCCGGGCTTCGACGTGAGTTCCTGTCGCTACGTCAGCATCGAAGTCGACGGCGCTGACGGGGACAGTACCGACGGGGACGGCGCCGATGGCGCGACGAGCGTCGACGACGCCGGCGACGATGCCGGTGAGGACGTCGACGCCGATACGGAGGCGTTGAAACGGCACGCCAGGGAACTCGAGCGACTCAAACAGCTCGAAAACGAGCTCTCGCTGGCCCAGCGGTGGGTCCAGGGCAGTCTCTCGGAGGTCCGGGAGAACATCGACGAGGCTGTCGAGGACGGCACCGACGACGGCCGCCTCTACGCGGCCGTCATCGGCGCGCTCGCGACCGGTGACCGTGACGTCCGGACGATCAGCCGCGACGTCGAGGCCCACCCAGAGTTCGTCGAGGAGGCCCTGGAGTGGCTCGCCAGCGAGGGAATCGTCGAGCAGTCCGGCGGGACCTGGCGTCTGTGCGAGTGAGCGCCGGGTCCGGACCCACGCTTCGCGGACTACAGGTCCCTGGTCACGCCGTCCCGCAGGTCACGCCCCGCGTAGAAGCCGCCGACCGCCGCCAGGGCGCCGACGGCGGCACCGGCGATGGGCACCATCCCGCCCGTGACGACGGAGAGCCCCATCGCCCCGAGAAAGAGCGCCAGCGCACCGCTCGCACCACCGGCGGCCGCCGCCTCGAGGTAGCGCGGCTTCGCCGAGAGCGTCCCCACGAGGCCGGCCATCAGGAAGATGCCGAGAAAACCGGCGAAGGGGACCAGTGGGATCAGGTTCCCGAGGACGAAGACGCCGACGAGCGCCGCCCCGAGTTGCAGGACGAAGGTCGTCGGCGAGAAGACGCTGCTGGCGCGACGCTTGACGCGACCGACGCGTGAGGACGCTGCGTCAGTGGTCTCGGCCGGTGTCGACGTCGACGCACCGACCCCGAACTCCGTCCCGTGTTCGTCCGGGCTGGCGACGGTGCCGTCAGCGTCGACGCCGAACTCGTCGCTATCGATGCCGACGACGTCCTCGTCGGCGCGCTTCCCGCCGCCGTCCCCGTTCCGGGTGAGTTCGTCCGTCCGTTCGGCCATAGTCGTGTCTCCGGACCGAGCGTTCAAGGTCCTTTCCCCGTCCGATCGCGGCGCGGTCAGGCCGTTCGCTGTCTGCTATTGGAAGCCCGTGTTCTCCGTCGAACAGCGTCGACGAGCCGGAGCCGACGTCACGCTCGCGTTTCGACGCCGGACAGGACGATCCGAGCGCCGCCGCCCTCGCTCTCGTGGACGTCGACCGTCCAGCCGTGGCCGTCGGCGATCTGTTCGACGATCCGCAACCCGAGCCCGGTGCCACCAGGGACGCTTGAACGACCGGCTTCGAACACCCCGTCACGGTCGGGCTCTGGAATTCCCTGGCCGTCGTCGGCGACGTAGAATCCGTCGTCGGCGTCACCGACCGTCACCGTCACGCCCTCCCCGTCGTGTTCCACGGTGTCCTCTGGAGCGTGCGAAGGAGGGCTCGTGGAGCTATACTTCACGGTGCCGTCACTCGTCTGCGACTCGTGACGGCTCGCCGAACCGTGTTCGACCGCGTTGTGGAACAGGTTCTCCATGAGTTGCTGGAGCTGGCACCGGTCGGCACGGATCGTCAGGTCCGTCTGGACCGAGAGGCTCGCCTCGTCCGTCTCCACGTTCCGCCAGCAGTCCGCTGCCACGTCGGCGAGCGGGACGAACTCGGGTTCCGTGGCCGCGTCACCCTCGCGTGCGAGCGTCAGAATCTCGTCTATCATCGTCTCCATCCGGTCGTGTGCGCCCACCACCGGGTCGACGTGCTCGCTGTCGCACTCCTCCTGGACCATCTCCATGCGACCGCGTGCGACGCTCAGCGGGTTCCGGAGGTCGTGGCTGACGATGCTCGCGAACTCCGAGAGCCGCTCGTTCTGCCGTTCAAGTCGGCGTTCGCGTTCCGTCCGTTCGGAGATGTCGCGTCCCATCCCGACCACGCCGGTCACGTCGCCGCTGGTGTCCGTGAGTCGCGCGCCGGTGAACTCGTAGGGGACTCGGTCTCCATCCGCCGTCACGAGGTCCGCCTCGATGGTCGCGTGCCCCTCCGACAGCGCCGTGGCGATGGCCGCCCGGACCCGCTCGGAGTCGTCCTCGGGAAAGAGGTCCGACAGTTCGAGGTCGCCGATGGCGCCGTCTTCGTAGCCGGTCGCCGCCGCGAGCCGGTCGTTCCACCGGCGGAACATCCCGTCAGTGTCGAGCACGTAGAAGACGTCCGCGAGCGCGTTCAGCGCCTGGTCGACGAACTCGCGTTCCTCGCGGAGGTCGCGTTCCGACGCGATGCCGTCCAGCGCCGTCGTCGCGTGAACGGCGAGAGTCTGGGCGAGGGGAACGTCCGTCGTCTCGAACGCGTCGGCGTCGTCCACGCCGACGAGGAGGACGCCGTGGTCGCCGAGCGGGAGGATCATCTCGCTCCGCATCGGCGTGTCCTCGTTCAGACGGTCCTCGGCCGTGGACACGTCGTCGTACACCCGCCGTTCGCCGTCTTCGAACACCTGCCACGCGATCCCTTCTCCTCGCGGGAACGCCGGGGGTTCGCCGAGTATCGCCTCGGTCTCCTCGGTCCAGATGGTCGGCGTCAGACAGTCCTCGTCCTCGTCGTAGCGGTAGACTGCGGCCGCGGGCAGGCCGAGGATGTCCCGCACTGCTTCCGTGGCGGTCTCGGCCACGTCCGCGAACGACGTCGCCTGCATGAACGAGCGGACGGTGCAGTGAAGCCCCTCGATGGCCCGCTCGCGGGACTTGCGCTCGGACTTGTCCCAGACGCTGCAGATGAGTTCGCCGTCCTTCGTCTTCGCGAGCGTGTGGTCTTCGACGAAGGTGGTGCCGTCGGCGCGCACGCCGGTCGTCTCGCCGGACCAGACGCCGGTCTTCTCCAGGTCGGGGATGACGTCCGCCTGAACGAGTTCGATGTCCTCGTCCGGGTACGTGATGGTGAACGACTCCCCGAGCATCTCCTCGGGCTCGTACCCGTAGATGTCCGCGTACGCCTGGTTGACGTAGACGTACTCGCCGGATTCGGCGACGATGCTGATCCCCTCCTGGGCCGCTTCGATGGCATCCAGGTGGCGACGCTTGGCCTGCTCGGCCCGCGCTCGCTCGACGGCGTTGACCACCCGGTTCGCCAGTATCGCGTACTGGTCCGCCCCGGTCTCCTTCTGGAGGTAGTCGGTGACGCCAGCCGAGATCGCGTCGCTCGCCACCTCCTCGCTCCCCTTGCCCGTGAACAGGATGAAGGGGAGTTCGGGGTGGTCCTCACGGACGGCCTCGAGGAACTCGATACCGTTTCGCTGACCCATGTCGTAGTCCGAGACGATGCAGTCGACACCGCCATCCTCGAGCCGGTCGAGCCCGTCGCCGGCACTCGTCGCCGTCTCCACGACGAGGCGGTCGTTCTCGCGTTCGATGCAGGTCGCCACCATCTCCGCGAAGTCCCCGTCGTCCTCGACGTGGAGGACGCGGATCCGGTCAACTGTCGACTGTTCCATTACTGTCCAGCACACGAAATCCGGTAATAATTGTTTTGGACTGACAACTAACTGTGAAATTTAATCGGCGGGTCGGTGACGTGCCCGCTCCGACCGGTGTACCTGTCGCCGACTCGTTCGCCCCGTTCGGTTCCTCGGTTCCGTTCTCCCTTGCCGGTTCCGTCGTTCCGTCCTCGCGGTGCGACCCGGCCGGCTGCGCCCGAAGCGAGTCCGACCGCGCCGTCGGCCGACGAACGAGTGGATTCAAGTCCGGCGGGGCGGTATCCCGGGGCATGAACGCAGGCGACCGGGTGCGCGTCGACCGCGCGGACCAGACCTTCGAGGGCGTCCTCTTGCCCTCCAGCACGCCCGACCAGCTCGTCCTCAAACTCGAGGGTGGCTACAACGTCGGCGTCGACCGCGACGCCGCGAGCGTCGACGTGCTCGAATCGGACGTGTACGACGTCGAGGGGGCACAGGACGAACAGAGCGAGTCCACCGTCGAGTTCGACGAGGACCTGCCGACGGTCTCCCTGATCTCGACGGGGGGTACTATCGCCTCGACCGTCGACTATCGAACCGGTGCCGTCACGGCCCAGTTCGACGCCGAGGACGTCCTCCGGGCGGTGCCCGACCTCGCCGGGATGGCCAACTACCGCGGTCGCGTCGTCGCCAACATCCTCTCGGAGAACATGACCCCCGCCGTCTGGCAGGACCTGGCCCGCGCCGTCCACGAGGAGATCGAGGCCGGCGCAGACGGCGTCGTCGTGATGCACGGCACCGACACGATGCAGTTCTCTGCGGGCGCGCTGGCCTTCATGCTCGACACGCCGGTCCCCATCGTCTTCACCGGCAGCCAGCGCTCGGCGGACCGCCCGTCCTCCGACAACGTGATGAACGCCGTCTGTTCGGTCGAGGCCGCACTCGGCGACTGCGCCGAGGTGCTGGTCTGCATGCACGCCAGCGAGTCCGACGACGTCTGCGCCCTCCACCGCGGCGTGCGCGTGCGCAAGAACCACACCTCCCGGCGCGACGCCTTCGAGACGGTCGGGTCCGAACCCCTCGGCCGGGTCGACTACGGTGGGAGCGACGAACCGAACGAGGTTTCGTTCCGCCGCGAGCACGCCCAGCGGGGCGAGACGGACCTCGACCTGAACGACGACCTGGCCACCGACGTCGACCTCGTGAAGTTCACGCCCGGCACCGATCCTGCCTTCCTCGAACAGTGTTCCGACAACGCGGGCGTCGTCATCGAGGGCACCGGCCTGGGCCACGTCAACACGGACTGGATCGACACCATCGAGGACCTGACCGACGACGGTACTCACGTTGTCATGACCAGTCAATGTTTGGAGGGGCGGGTCTGCGACCGCGTGTACGACACCGGTCGTGACCTGCTCGACGCCGGCGTCGTCGAGGGCGAGGATATGCTGCCCGGAACGGCGAAGGTCAAACTGATGTGGGCGCTGGCGAACGCCGAAGACGTCGCCGACACGATGGGGCGCTCGCTCGCCGGCGAGATGACGACGCGGTCCGTTCCCTGGACGTAGCCTCGAAGTACCTCTCTCCCAGTTTTCTCGGATTTACTCGTCGGGAGGGAGTTCCGTAGTCCAGGGTTCCTCTTTCTTCTCGAACTGTGATTCAAGGGACCGCCGCCCGAATTGGTGGACATGACCGAAGCCGTCGTCCGGCAGGCCACCCACGACGATTACGACGCCGTCGCAGCGTTCACTCGGGACACCTGGGCAGACCAGGGGCGGGGCGACTACATCCCCGACGTGTTTCAGGACTGGGTCGACGCCAACGGCCCGGAGTGGCGAACCGTCGTCGTCGAAGTCGACGGCGACGTCGCCGGTATCTGCCAGGGGAAGTTCCTCTCCGACTACGAGGCGTGGCTGGAGGGGATACGCGTTCATCCCGACCATCGCGGCGAGGGCCACGGCCTGCGGATGGTCAGGGACCTCTTCGAGTGGGCCAGTGACGGCGGCGCGACCGTCGCGCGCAACATGGTGTTCGGGTGGAACGACGCGGGCCTGGGCCAGTCGATGGCGGCGGGGTTCGAACCGCGGACGAGCTTTCGGTGGGCGGAACCGGAGCCGGAGCCACAGTCCGCGGAGCAGGACCCTCAGGTCGTCGACGACGGGGCGGCGGCCTGGAGCTACTGGGCCCGGAGCGATGCGCGGGACGTACTGGGCGGCCTGGCACTCGACAGCGAGCACTCCTGGACGCTCTCCGAACTTTCTCGCGAGCGACTCCACGCCCTGGCCGACGACGAGCGCGTCTTCGCCGTGAAAGACGGCGGCACGCGCGGGATGGCGGTGCGGGTCCGGACCACGGAGCGACCCACTGGGGACGACGCCACCGAGACGCTGGCGGAGTACGCCGTCGGCGCGTGGGCCCACCTGCCGGCCGCGAGGCGACTGTTCGACGCCATCAGCGCGGACGCCCACGATCTGGGAGCCGACGCGACCAGAGTCCTGATTCCCGAGTCGCCCCGCCACGTCGCGGAGGCGGCCGCCGCTCGCGTCGGATTCAGCGAGCACTGCGACTTCGTGCTGGAGGCGGACCTGACGTAGCGGAGTGAGTACTGGTTTCCTCGTGCCGTTATCGTTAGTCGCCGTCGTCGAGAACGTCGAGAAGGACCTCCCGTTCGACCGAGTCGAAGCCGACGGTGAGTGGCGAGATGCTGACGTCTTGGTCACGGAGGGCCCGGCGATCCGTCTCGCCCTCGTCGGGCGGGAGGCCGCTCTCGACGTCGTCTCGGAGCGGGTCGTAGACGCGGTCTACGAACGAGAGCTGGTCGCCGTCGCGCTCGACGGTGGCGTCGAAGTCGTCGACTGGACGCGTAACGCGCGTCCGCGGAGGCTCGGTGGGGTTCGTGGGCACGTGGACGTTCAGGTAGTCGGTCGGTTCGAGCGCGTCGGCGTCGAGCAGGTCCGCGACGAGTGAAGCCGTGAACCCCGTGGTCGTGGCGAACGTCTCCCGGTCCGGTTCGTGAACGTGGCCGACGGTCACGTCGTAGGCCGAGACGGCGACGCCCGGCGTTCCGAGGTGGGCGGCTTCGGCGGCGCCACCGACGGTCCCCGACCGCCCCAGTCGGTGCATCCCGACGTTCGGGCCGGGGTTGGGGCCCGCGACGACGACGTCCGGCGTCTCGTCGAGTCCTCGGAGTCCGAAGGCGACGCAGTCGGCGGGCGTTCCCTCGATGACGTACCCCCACTCGTGGTCACGGACGCTGGCCTCGCGAGAGTTCGCACGGCCGACGCCGCTGTTGTCTTCGGCGGGCGCGACGACCGTCACCGACGCGATCTCCGTGAGTTCGTCGTAAAGCGCGGCGAGGCCGGGGCTGTCGATGCCGTCGTCGTTCGTCAGCAGGACGCGCCGATCCGCAGCCATAGCGTACCGATTCGCCACCTACTCCGAGGAACCTATCGGTTCGCGCATAATTCGCGCGGACCTATCCCCCGCTGACCGGTGGAAAGAGCGCGAGTTCGTCGCCGTCTTCGACGGTGGTCTCCAGTCCCTCACCCTCGACGAACGGGTCTTTGCCCTCGTGGAGGAGGCGGATGTGGTCCCGGACTGCCCCCTCTTCGTCGAGCACCTCGTCTTGGAGACCGGGGTGGGCCGCCACCAGCGCATCCAGCGCGTCGCCGACAGTCGCCGGGGCGTCGACGTTGACGGTGACTTCCGAGTCGCCCGCCGTCTCGGCGAGCGTTGCGAACAGCGTCCACTCCATGTCGGAGTGGCCGTCCCCGGGAACAAAGAGGGTTGCGGGGCCCGGTGCGTCAGCGCTCGCGGCCGCCGTCAGCTGTCACGGTCGTCGTCACCGTCGGTCGCCCCGTCGGAAATCCCGTTCTCGTCGTCAGTAGCGTCGTCGCTGTCTTCGACGACATCGTCGAGAGCGGCGTCACGGTCTTCGTCGGAACCGGTGTCACCGTCGTCGGAATCGTCGTTGACGCCGTCCCCACCGAGCAGCGGGTCGGCGAGCGGGTCGTCCTCCCCCACGTCGAGGGGGGTGAAGGGGACG
Organism: Halomicrobium sp. HArcel3; assembly: GCF_058933135.1. Lineage (NCBI taxonomy): Archaea > Methanobacteriati > Methanobacteriota > Halobacteria > Halobacteriales > Haloarculaceae > Halomicrobium > Halomicrobium sp. HArcel3. The sequence continues at coordinate 75,562 of NZ_JBZYDN010000004.1, forward strand.
GCGTCGTCGTGTTCCTCGACGGCTTCGGCGTTTGACTGGTCGTCGACGATGGGTTCGTCGGTCTCGTCGGCGGTCGGTTCGTCGGCCTCGTCATCCGTCGCGTCGGCGCCACCGTCGTCGACCTGTTCGTCGCCAGTCGTCGCTTCCTGGTCGACGGATAGGTCGGGTGCATCCAGTTCCCGGTCCATCCCGGGGAGGTCGTCGGTGTCCGCGAACGCGTCGCCGTCGAGGATCGACTCGTCGCCCTCGCCGTTCGACCGCTCGGTCGACGGCGCGTCCGGCTCGTCGACCTCGGTATCGCCGGTTCCGTCGTCCATGTGGTCCCCGTCGTCCAGTTCCGCGGCGGGGTCCGGGGCTTCTTCCGGAGCCGTCTCGGCCTGCTCCTCGTCGGGTGACTCGTCCGAGTCGTCGGCTGTCTCGACGGGTTCAGACCTCCCCGCCACGGTGTCCGGAACGCCGCCCCCTGGCCCTCGTCCGGCGTTCTCGACTTTCCGGAGGTTCTCGGGCGTCGCGATGGCGTAGACCACGTCGCCGGGCTGGAGCGTCCGGTTCCTGGCCGGCAACGGTTCGGGGCGTTCGTCCTCTCGGGTGATGGCGGCGACGGTGACGTCGAGGGCGTCGACCGTCACGCCGTCGAGGTCGCTGCGAGCCTCGACGGTGACGGTGGCGAGCGTCTCGTCGGCCGAGCGGAGCAGCGACGCGAACTCGCGGTCGGGGCGGTCCTGGACGGGCAGGGTCACGAGCTTGTACCGGTCGGTCGGGTTCAGCTTCGGCGTGTCGGCGGCGTCGATGGCCACCGTCACGACGTCGCCCGCGACGCCGCGGAGCTCGCCCGTCAGAACGCGTTTCAGCGGGTCGGTCTCCCAGACCTGGACGAGGTCGCCGGCGCTGGCGGCGTGGGCCGGGTCGGCACGGATGGCGACGGCGTTGGTCGCCGGCGGGAGCGTCGGGCCGATGCCGGCAGCCCGCGTACCGACGGCGAGGAACTCGACCGAGCCGTCGTCGTCGAACTCGACGTCGACGTGGCCGACGCCGTAGTCGGTTCTGAGCCGCGCGACGAGGCGCTCGCGGAGTTCGGCCTTCGAGAGCCGACGTGGGAAGAGGAACCGCCGTTCCGCGAGGGTCTCCTTGGTCTCCTCGGAGACGGGGTCGTAGCCGACGATGTCGGCGACCTCCTCGGGTAACTGGACCGTCGTGACGCGACCGACGGTCTGGACGATTTCGCTGACGTCGGCGTCGACGTCGCTGACGCCGGTCGTTGCGAACAGATCGACACCGAGCCTGTCGCCGACGCGGGTGCCGGCGGTGGCGGCGAGTCCGCTGGTCAGGAACGCGGCGACGTGAACGAGCGCCGTCGCGAGCGCGATGTCCCGGCCGTCCGGCGCGATCTCCTCGGCCAGCAACGTCGTCGTGCTGAGCGACACCGCGACGACGGCGAGGCCGGCGAGCAGCGAGAGCCCGGCGGGCACGCGTTCGCGGACGTACCAGCGGTACGCGAGTGCGACGGCTCCCGCGACCGCGCCGGCCACGACCGCGACGCCGATGACGCCGGCGACCGTCACCGTGACCCCCTCGGTGGTCGGCCCGCCTAACTGAGCGACTGTTCCGGCCGACGTGAATGCTCCGGCCGACGGGATACTCATGCGACCGCCTCCGCGAACGCGTCGAGGCCGTCGCGGGAGCCGACGGCGTACAGTTCGTCGCCGGCGGCGAGCGTCGTCTCGTCGCCGGGAGCGATCTGCCAGTCGCCGCCGTTCCGGACCGCCAGGACGGCGACGCCGTACGTGTCACGGATCGCTGCGTCACCGAGCGAGGCACCGGCGAGGGCGCCGTTGGCCGCCACCGTCAGGCGGCGGAACCGCTGGTCGGCACGTCGGAGCAGCGAGACGAGTTCGTACTCTCGCCGGGTGCCCCGGGACTCGACGACGACCTTCGCCTCGCTGGCGCGCAGCAGGGGCTGGGCGTCCGTTCGCGTGACGCCGACGGTGAGCCGCCCCTCGCCACCGTCGGTCGTCGGTGCCCGGACGGGTTTGGCGGGGAGGTCGTCGTCCTCTCCAGCGTCCGGGTCGACGGGGTCCGCGGTCTGATCGACCGCCGGCGCCTCGGCGTCGTTCGACCGGGCGCTCAGGACGGTTCCGCGCGCCTGTGCGTCCGGCGTGATCACCGTCAGTTCGTCGCCGCGGGCGAGCCCCGTCGGCAACAGCGCGTCGACGGAGACGGCGTGGTCGCCGTCGTCGATGCGCTTCGACAGGCCCGAGAACGGCGGCGCGGCGACGACCGACGCCCGCCCCCGTTCGTCGATGGAGACGGCGGCGTCGCCCAGGTCGAACGTCTTCGTCAGGCGCTCTTCGAACCGTTCTTCGAGCTCCGAGATCCGCAGGTCGGCCGGGAAGGTGAACTCCTCGCCGCGGATCTCGGCCCGAAGTTCCTCCGAGAGGGGCGGGTACCCCTCCATGTCGGCGACTTCGCCGACGACGCGGACGTGGACTTCGCCGCGGCCGCCGACGAACTCGACGACGTCCGCCGAGAGCGTCTTCTCCCGGAGTTTGTCCAGCGAGAGTCGGCGCGGGAGCTCCGCCCCCATCTGGTCGCCCTTCGCGTGGGCGTACATCGACGCCATCGTGACGACCAGAATGGCGGTCACGACCCGCTCGGCGTTGGGCGCCGAGGTGATCGACTTGTCCGCGAACGCGAGCAGGCCGCCGTTGACGCCCGCCAGCGCGATAGCCAGCACCGCCACACCGAAGGAGGGGATGGTGACGCCGGCGAAGTACTTGAAGGTGAACGCGAGCCCCCACGAGACGAGCGCCGGGATGATCCCGACGAGCAGCCCCAGGTAGATGCCGAGGAGAATCTCGACCGGGAGGGAAGCCATAATTGTTCACTCTGCTGGCGCCGCTTATCGTTTCCGGCGAGTGCACGACGGCCGGCGCGTGAACGCCGTCTGCCGGACAGCGGGTTTTACAGTGACCGACGGCAAGGAGGTGTGCATGGACAGGGTACGCGACTGGTTCGGCGTCCGTGCGACGCTGCTGTTGCCGACGCTGGTCGCGATCCTCTCGTTCGCGACCGGCGTGGCCAATATCAGCGCGCCGGGCGTGTCGGGACCGCTGGACCCGTTCATTCCGGAGGCAATCGAGCGGACCGTCGGCTTCACCGGGGCGCTGACGGGGTTCCTCCTGCTCGTGAGCACCTACGGCCTCCGGCGTCGGCTCCGCGTCGCCTGGTACGCGACCCTGTTGTTCCTTCCGATGGCCGCCATCCAGGGGCTCTTGCAGGGGAGCGTGAACGTTCCCGGCGTCGGTTCGGTGCCCGTCGAGTTGCCGCTCATCGTCCTCTCCCTCCTGTCGATTCCGACGGTGCTGATCAACCGGCGGCTCTTCGACAGGGAACTGGAGCTCTCGACGGCACAGCAGGCGGCCATCGCGGCGCTGCTGGGGGCGCAGGTGTATATCACCGCCGGCGCCTACGCGCTCAGAGAGGACTTCACCAACCTCTCGACGCTGACCGACGCGCTGTACTTCGCCGTTGTCACGTCCAGCACCGTCGGCTACGGTGACATGGCGCCGGTGAGGGAAGCGCAGTCGGCGAAGCTGTTCACCCTCTCAGCCATCGTCGTCGGCACCGCGAGTTTCGCGCTCGCGCTCGGGTCCGTGCTCGGCCCGGCCATCCAGGACCGCATCACCAGGGCACTCGGCACCATGACAGACACGCAACTCGACCTGCTCGAGGACCACGTGCTCGTCCTCGGCTACGGCGAACTGACGGAACCGATCCTCGAAGAACTCACCGGCGTCGTGGAGTTCGTCGTCGTCACGCCCGACTCGGCGACGGCCGCGACGCTCCAGCAACGCGACGTCGCGGTGCTCACCGCCGACCCCAGCGACGAGGAACCGCAACTGCGTGCCGGTATCGAACGGGCGCGCGCCGTCGTCACCGCGACGAACGACGACGCCCAGGACGCGCTGGCCATTCTGACGGCCCGCGAACTCAACCCGGAGGTCCGCATCGTCGCCGCGGCGACCGACCGCGAGAACGTCCGGAAGCTCAAGCGAGCGGGCGCGGATTCGGTTATCAGCCCCGCGGTGCTCGGCGGCCACCTCCTCGCCGAGTCGGCGCTGGGCGATGACGACTCCGAGGCGGTCGCCGACCGCATCGTCGACGACGAGGTCTGACCAAGCTCCGTCTGGAGACCGCCGCTAGCCGCGGTCGACGATGGCGACGTCGGTGTCGAGGTCGCCCAGCCGTTCGAACGTCGGCGGCGAGACGAAGCGGGAGGCGGCGCTCCGGTCCCGACTCGCGCCGACGAAAACGATGTCGTAGTGGTGGGCGTTCTCTCCGAGGAACTCCAGGATCGGCGAGCGGGAGATGCGGGTCTCGATGGGCCCGCGGAACGGTTCGACCAGGTCGGCGAGCATCTCCTCGGCGTGGCGGAGATTCCCGCTGCCGCCGACGGAGTGACAGACGCTCACGGACCCCGCGTCACGAGCCAGCCGCAGGGAGAACTCGACCATGCTGTGGGCGACGTGGCTCGTCTGTCGGACCGGAACCATCGTCCGGCGCCAGTCGGTCCGGCCGTCGTTCGACCGGTGGACCAGCACGTCGATTTCGCTGGCGAACAGATCATGGACGAACGGCGCGAGGCTCCCCCCACGCTCCCGGTACGGGACGGCGAGGAGGTCACAGCCGGTCGCCCGGGCGGCCTGGAGGATCGTCGCGGCAGCGTCCCCGCGGTCGACCGCGACGACGACCTCACAGGGCACGTCGACGACGGACGCGATCTCGGCGGCCCTGTCTTCGAGGGTCTCGGCCGTCTCGGCGACGGCGCGCTCTGGGTCGGGCTCGGTGTCGCCGGCTGCCGAGGCCCTCTCGTCGCTGTTCGGGCGGTCCGTCGCGAGGGTGACGTCGTCGTGGCGGTCGAGGATCGCTCGCTCGGCCGCGGCCGCGGCCTCGTCTTCGACCACGTCGAGGAGGACGACCTTGCCGGCGTCGTGGGCCGCGGCGAGGCGGGCGCCGAGCATGGCCGTGGCGTGTGCGTGGTCGCCCCGCATCGGCACGAGGACGTGGTCGTCGCCGCTCGTCGACTGGTAGAGGATCGTCGCGCGCTTCTCGTAGAACTCCGTGCGCCAGATCCAGAAGACGACGGCCACGAGCGTCGACGTGAGTCCGACGCTGGTGACGAATGCGAGCTGGGTATCGAGCGGGACGAGCAGGCCCAGCAGCGCCGTCGAGTACGCCGCCGGCTCTTCGACGTCGGAGGCCCAGGTGATCGCGCCCGCCAGGAACACCGCGACAGCCGCGGCGACGACGCTGACGCCGTTTCCGGTGGTCGGTGCGACGATGCCGACCGCGGTGGCGAGCCAGAGCGCGCCCCAGCCACAGCCCGCACCCACCGTCAGCCCCGTGACGAATCGCACCGGTGAGGCGTACTTCCCCCGCGGGTTCGAGAAGAGCGTGTAGGTCCCCGACGCGAGTGGCGGGAACAGGAGAAAGGAGAGCGTCTCGAGGGTGTTCGAGAGGTACGTCACCGTGGCGACGAGCAGCGGAACGAACACCAGCGCGGACAGGCGGACGAGGTTGGACGTTCGCTCGACCCAGGCCCGGAACTCCCGCAGCTCTCGCCGTTCGAACCGACGGGCCCGGCGCGCGAACGACGTCCATCGGTCCCACAGCCGGTCACGCATTGGCTCCCTGTTGGTCGGACGGGCGATAAAAGTCCCGTGGACCGGCGGCGCGGCGGCCGGTCGGCCGGTGTCGGATGGCCGCTCAGTACCTGACGGAGACGGCGCCGTTCAGAGTTCGGTCGTCGCGTCCAGCGCGATGCCGATGGCTCGCTCGACGTTGTTCTTCGCCTTCGGGGGCAGTTCCTCGGCGTCGGTCTCGCCCTTCTGGGTCCCTTCGACGAGGTTGCCGTCGACGGTACAGATAGCGCCGGCGCGCATCCCTTTCCGTCGTGCGAGGGTAAAGAGCGCGGCGGCCTCCATCTCGACGGCGAGCAGGCCGGCGGACTCCCACTCCTCGACGTACTCCTCGGTCTCGGCGTAGAACGCGTCGTCCGTCGCGATGGGGCCGACGTGGACGTCCTCGTCGTTGGCCTCGGCGCCGTCGACCAGTGCGGAGAGAACCTCGTAATCCGAGACGGCTGGCACCGTCGCGTCCTCGTAGCGCTTCGTCGTCCCCTCGTCCTTGGCGGCGCCCGTCGCGACGACCATGTCGCCGATCTCGATACCCGCCTGGAGGGCGCCGGTCGTACCGACGCGCAGGACGGTGTCGACCCCGACAGCCTCCAGTTCCTCGACGGCAATCGCCGCAGACGGCGACCCGATGCCGGTCGAGCAGATCGTCAGCTCTCGTCCCTCGTAGGTCGCGTTGACGACGCGGTACTCGCGGTTCTCGGCGACGACCGTCGAGTCGTCGCACTGGGCCGCGATCCGGTCGACCCGCCCCGGGTCCCCCGGCACGAGCGCGACGTCTGCCAGTTCGCCCGACTCCACGAGCAGGTGCGGTTGTTTCGCCATGACGAATGCGAGGGCGGGCACGCCTTTAAACGTCGATGCTTCGCCGGTATCGCCGGGCGATCTGGTCCCGTATCAGCCTTTCGAATACGCTCGCCGTACTGCGGTTTCTGCTGCTAAGGCGGTGTCAATGAACCGTCTGGTGACCGCTAAGACGACACTAGTCTCGTCCGGCCTGTCGTTTGACTGTCACGGTGTCTCACGCCGGCGCGAGACAGGCCCATCCTATCGATTTCCGGCGAGAAGTATCCCAACGCTGATTTCTCGAACGGTTTTGCCGGTTTATCCGGTCTCAGGCCCTCCCTCGCAGTGCATGCTACGCAAACTAACAGCCGTGCTGGTCGCGGTCGCCGTGATGGCTGCGGTGCCCACCGCAGCGTTGGCCGCGACAGCATCGGACGACGCGCAGGCGTCGAAAGTGACCGTCACAAACGCCCAGGTCGACACGCTGGAGCTGCAGAACTCGTCGGTGGACAACGTGACCATCGAGGAGCTCCACATCGACCAGATGACGGTCGAGAACCAGAGCGACGGGAACGCCTCCGAGCGGACGCTCGGTGACGACGGCACCGTCGTGCTCCACAACGTATCGTTCGACACCCTCTCGCTGGAGAACGCCTCCGCCCAGGGCCTCTCCGTCGGAGCGTCCGACGAGGAAGCGGGTGAGGAAGTGCTCAACGAGACCGAGGGGCTGAACGGTTCTGACGGGGTCAACGAGTCCGACGAGGGCCTCGATCTCAACGAGTCCGACGGCGAGAACGAGTCGAACGCGACGGACGCGATGGGCGTCGGCGCGAACGACACCGTCGTCACGGACGCCGGGACGAACGACAGCGCTCAGACTGGCGACGAGACCGACGTCGGTGACGTCGACAGCGTCACCATCGAGGAGATGCACGTCGAGAGCTTCACCGTCGAGAACCTGAACGTCTCCGAGCAGGAAGGCGACGCCCGGGACGCCGACGGCTTCGTCGACTTCATCAGCAGCCAGTTCGAGGACGAGGAGAACGACAGTGACGCCGCCGGCCTGAACGACACCGAGAACGACTCGGTCGATGTCAGCGCCAACGACACCGGCGCGAACGCCACTGACGCCGGTCTCGACGAGTCCGAAGCCAACGGCACCGACGGCGTCGACGTCGGCGACGACGACACCGAGAACAGCGGTGAACTGGTCGTCGAGAACGTCTCCGTCGGTGACCTCACCGTCGAGCAGATGAACGTCGACACTCTCACTGGCGGGCAGGCCGAGGAGGGCGAGGACACGCTCGGCGACGCCAACGAGACCGAGGCAGGTCTCGACGAGTCCGCCGAGAACGAGTCCGCCGGCACGAACGCCAGCGAGGACGGCGAAGATAGCGCGGCCCAGACGCTCGACAACGTCACAATCGACAGCGCCACCATCGAGACGCTCGACGCCGACACGATGTCGGTCGAGAACGCCTCGCAGGAGTCTGACGAGGCGAACGACACCGCCGGGCTCGCCGAAGACGAGAACGAGTCCGACGCGGGCGTCGACTTCGACGAGACCGAGGAGAACGACACTGACGGCGTCGGTGTCGGCGACGACGCCAACGAGACGGACGCGGGTCTCGACGAGTCCGACGAGAACGGCACCGACGGGATCGGCGTCGGTGACGACGCCAACGACACCGACGTGAACGACACGACCGGTGCGAACGCCACCGACGGCAACGAGTCGGACGACGGCGGTATCTTCGGCATCTTCGGCGGCGACGACAACGAGAGCGCGAACGACACGGACGGGAACGACACGGACGGGAACGACACCGACGGGAACGATTCGGACGGCGGCGGTATCTTCGGGGCGCTGGCGTAATCGACGAGCGGCACGCTGAGGACCCTCCGATCCGGGTCACCCGAACGCATTTTTTCGTTGCCGGAGTACGTCCAGTCGATGCCAAAGCTCGACGTCCAGCTCTGGGTCGACGACCGGACCGACGTGGTGACGTACACCGTCGACGGGGACCTGAAGCGACCCGGCGACGCCATCGAACGCGCGCGAGAGGAGGCCGCCTCGGAGGGATACGCCGAAGTCAATCTGAAGGAAGTGAGTCTTCGAGAGCCGGCCCAGTGAGCGCCCGGTAGCGCGGCGAATTCGGGTGACGTCGGCCGGACCTCAGGTGGCGCCGGTCAGCCGTCAGGCGACGCTGGCCAGCCGTCAGGCGACGCCGGCCAGAAACAGGAAGAGGTTGTTCATCGCCGGGCCCAGACCGACGCCGATGACGGCCAGGAGCACGAGCGTCGCCTCGACAGGGTCCTCGTCGACGTAGCGGTTGAACGCGACGACGACGGCGGCGGAGACGACGAGCTTGACGGCGACGAAGAGCCAGCCCACACCGATGATCTCTGCGGTCGGCAACTGGCCGGCGAACTCCATGATCGCTCGCGGAATCGGCGTCCGTTCGTGGACGCCGATGACGTCCGCGCCCACGGCCGTCGAGACGCCGTCCAGGGCGTGGGCGAAGACGACGACCGGTCCGACGTAGCGCGTCCGGAAGAACACGGGCGTCCGCCAGATACTGATGAGGAATATCGTGACGACAGTGAGCGCCAGCGCGACGACGATGGAGATGGCGGGCCACACCGGGTCGAACGCGCCCAGCCCCATCCCCTGGTAGGCGACCAGCACGAACAACACCGTCAGCACGCCGGTACCGGCAAATCCCATGTTCCGGTGGATGTCGTCGTCTTTCCCGCGGACGATGCCGACCACCGAGAGGACGAGCCAGACGAACCCCGTCACGACGAACGTCGTCAGGTAGACAGACGGCGCGCCGAACAGCGGCGCGTACGTCGGCGTGAACGCGCCGAGCTGGTAGAACGCGTGGAGCGCGCCGCCGATGGCGATCCACGGCGCCATCGCGAGCGCGAGTTTCTGGTCGATCGGGGGTTCGACGGCGAACAGTAGCGCCGAAACGAGGACGCACCCGCCCACGAGGGCCAGGAGGTAGGGCAACGGCGGCAACGCCATCCCGGACGGAAGCACGAGCATGTCCCTGACGGTGTTCCCCGCCGGGGAAAACCTTCCGGCCCGTCCGACGGCCGTCGGACAGTCGCTATCCGTCATCCGTGAACCGTTTGAGAGGGAGTGTCTGTTTCGATTCGGGGTGTCTCAGTGAGCCCTGGCACCAACGACGGCGCACACATCTCGAAAGCCCTCGGCGCGCTCGACTCGCGCGACCCCGCTGCGCGCCGTGGGTGCTTGCGGGGTCGTGCTTCGCCGACCGCGTCTCGCCCTTTCAGTCCTCCAGGGACCGCCGTGCTCGCGCGATGAAACGCGCTCACGATTAGGACCACCAGACCTCCCCGGTCGCGCCTTGCTCACGGCTGGCGCCGTTCGCAGTGAGGTGGCGCTGACGCGCCACCCTCGCGGCGCGACACGCTTCCTGACCGGCCCGCAACCGCCCGGCGGTCGGCCGGGAGGCCGTCTCGTCGGCCGACCAGGGGGAGGGCAGGGCTGCTGTGGTGTGCCGGCCTCGGAGGACTGAAAGGGCGAGGGGGGCTCCGGGAACCCGGGCGAAGCGAGCACCGGAACGGAGTGAGGGGCGCAGCGAGCCCCGGGACCGGAGCGCGCCGAGGGCTTTCGGGCTCTTGTTGTTCCCACAGTTCCCTCCTGCACTCAAATAACAGAACCACATGTTACAGAAGCAATATCGAACGGAACAGAAACACTCACGCGCGGTCCGGAGTCCACGAAACTCACGGGCGGGACGTTTACGGTGGTACCCGACCACTCACCGAGCATGGACGACGTGCCCGCGCGGATCGAACACACGGTGCTGGGGCCGGAGACGGCGTGGAGCGACGTCGAGGAAGTCCTGGACGACGCGCTCGAATACGGCATGCGGGCGTGTATCCCGCCGTGTTACGTCGCCGAGGCGGCAGACTACGCCAACGTGCCCCTGGTGACGGTGATAGACTTTCCACACGGGCAGGGAGCCACCGACGCGGTCTGCGAAGAGGCGCGCCAGGCCTGGAGCGACGGGGCCGAGGAGATAGATATGGTCTGCAACGTCGGCCGACTGCAGTCGAGGGAGGACGAGGCAGTCCGCGAGCACGTCGCGGAGGTCGTCGCCAGCGTGCCGGTGCCGGTGAAGGTCATCGTCGAGGCGCCGCTGCTGACCGACGAGGAGCTCGACCGGGTGGGGAAACTCGTCGCCGAGGCCGACGCCGCGTTCCTCAAGACGGCGACGGGCTTCTCGGAGGGTGGCGCGACGGTCGCGGACGTCGAGCGGCTGGCGACACACCTCCCGGTCAAGGCCAGCGGCGGGATCGGCTCGTGGGACGAGGCGGCGGCCATGTTCGACGCCGGCGCGACGCGCATCGGCGCCTCTAGCGGTGACGTCATCGCCCGCGAGTGGTGCGAGGCGCAGTCGGACGGAGCCCGGTGACGCGGCGTACTGAGCAAATAGTGCCGTACTGAGGGCGATAGCGGGGGAGCCACGACGTTTTTGGGGCCAGGAAGCGGAGTAATCCCATGGAGTATACGACACTCGGTGACACGGGCATGGACGTCAGCCGCATCTGTCTCGGCTGCATGAGCTTCGGCACCGGCCGGGAGTGGATGCTCGACCCCGAGGCGGGCGCGGAACTCGTCGAGCGCGCCATCGAACTGGGTATCAACTTCTTCGACACGGCGAACGTCTACTCGACGGGCGAGTCCGAGGAGATACTCGGCGACGTCCTCGCGGAGTACGACCGCGACGAACAGGTCGTCGCGACGAAGGTGTTCGGCGAGATGGCCGACGCGCCCAACCGGCAGGGCCTCTCGCGGAAGGCCATCGAGCAGGAACTGGCGGACTCGCTGGACCGACTGGGGATGGACACCGTGGACCTCTACCAGATCCACCGCTGGGACTACGACACGCCCATCGAGACGACGCTCCGGGCGCTCGACGACGCCGTCCGTCGGGGGCAGGTCCGGCACCTCGGGGCCTCGTCGATGTGGGCCCACCAGTTCCAGGAGGCCCTGCGCGTCGCAGAGCGGGAGGGGCTCGAACAGTTCTCGACCATGCAGAACCACTACAACGTCGTCTATCGCGAGGAGGAACGGGAGATGGCCCCGCTCTGCGAGCGCGAGAACGTCGGCCTGATCCCGTGGTCCCCGCTGGCCCGCGGCGTCGCCGCGCGTCCCCACGAGGAGGCCGGGTCGACGACCCGCGGCGAGACGGACGAGTACCTGGCGGGGATGCCGTACCTGCAGGGCGGCGGCGAGGCGATCAACGAGCGGATCCAGGAACTGGCCGAGGACCAGGGCGTCTCGATGGCGCAAATTTCGCTGTCGTGGCTGCTCCACCAGGACGCCGTCGACGCGCCCATCGTCGGCATCACGAGCGTCGAGCACCTGGAGGACGCCGCCGAAGCAGTCGACCTGGACCTGTCCGACAGCGACCTCGAGTATCTCGAAGAACCGTACGAACCGCTGCCGGTCGCGGGCCACGAGTAGTCGGCACCGAGCGCGGTCCGGCAACGGCCAACAGTTAAGCGGAACCCGCTGCACGCCCAACGTATGGTTCTGCTCGTCCCCTTCGACGGATCCGACCTCTCGACGGCGGCCCTGCACCGGGCCGCGGAGTTCTCCGAGTACACCGACGAGTCCGTCCTCGCGCTCAGTATCGTCCCCGAAGAACCCGATTACGCCATCGAGCGTGGCTGGATAGACGAGGGGGATCCGTACGACCCCGAGGCCATCGGCCAGCGACTGCGCGGTCAGGTCACGGCCGTCGCGCCCGCCGCGGAGTTCCGCTGTGAGATCCCCGAAGACGTGAGTTCGATGGCGTCGGTGACGACCGACGTCGTCCGGACGATCCGGGAAGTCGCCCACGAGGTCGACGCCTCCATCGTCTTCGTCGGCAGCGAGAACGCTGGCCGGGTCTCGACGCCGGTGTCGAGCGTCGGCGCGCCGGTCTCGGAGGACCCTGGCTACGACGTCCACATCGTTCGCCACGCCGACTGATGGGCCCACGCGGGCCGGCCGATTCGCGACTCAGCGCGTCACCGTGACCGGAACCGGCGAGCGCCTGACGACGTTCTCCGCGACGCTGCCCAGCAGAATGCGGGACATCCCCGAACGGCCGTGGCTTCCCATCACGATCTGGTCGATGCCGTGCTCGCGGGCGTACTCGACGATGGTTCGCGTCGGCTTGCCGACCTCGACGACGCGCTCGACTGCCAACCCGGCGCTCTCTGCCTCGGCCTCGATCTCGTCGAACAGCGACTCGGCCTGTTCTTTCTCCCGCTCGTACCACTCCTCGGAGAAGGACGGGATCGACGCCTGGGCGCTGTAGCCGGCCTCTGCGGGGTTGATCACGTGTAACAGCACGAGCGTCGCGTCGGGGAACTCGCCGACGACGAAGTCCGAGGCCTGGTGAGCCTGCTCCGAGCCGTCGACCGGAACCAGGATGCGTTTTGTCATGCGAACGTATCGCACGCAGGTCGCATTGAAAGTTCCCCTCTGTCAGACCGCTCGACGCTCCGACCGTCCAGTACCTGGACGACGGCACTGGCCGCACCGTGAAAAGATGACTCGGCTCGGAATAAAAATTATTATCGCAAGTTATATCCACGGGTTCACCGAGGTGTCTGCCACAGGCGGAGTCGAGCGAGGTACTCCCTCGTTACGGTCTGCATCAACCAAGACCGCGGAGCGAGTCTCCGACTCGCCGCGGTCCGATTGTCCGCCTGTCTTCCCGACTCGCGAGCGCGCCGCTCGCCGTCTGGTTCTCGTGAGTGCCCTCGAATAACTGTCGCGTGCTCGCCGACGGGCCTCGGTCACGCCTGCTCCCGCGCCGTTGCGACGTGGTCGCGTGCCTCCTCGGGCGTCATCCCCCGGACGCCACACGAACACGACCGGAGCTCCGGGTCGGTCAGTTCGTCAACCTGTTCCTCCCGGGCGCGGACGAGTTCGCCGCTCTCCGCGTCGTAGTCGTAGTACATCCGATAGTTGACCTGCGTTACGCCCTCGATGCGGTGGTCCTCCTCCGGGTCGGGGTTCCTGATGGCGTCCTCGTGCTCGCCCTGCATCTCCTCTTTCCACTGCTGCAGCGTGGCCTCCGGGTCTCGCTCGTCGGTCATGTGGTGGGGATTGCGATATGAGGTGAAAAAGTGCCGGGGAACCTTCGTTTAAGCCAACACGTCCGGTGGTTCCTCGTCACCGGTCGTGTTGTCCGCGGGTTCGATACCGAGCGTCCGGAGTTCCTCGTTGGTCGGCTCACGGCCGATTTCGCCCTTCCGCAGAGCGACCGCATCGTCGAGATTTTCCAGGGCTTCGGTCCGCGTCTCGCCCTGGGTAGTTACCCCGGCTTCGACGTCTATGGCTACCCACCAGCCGCCCTCCTTCGTGAGGCGGATCTCCTGCACCACCCCGTCCTCACCCGAGCGTTTGGAACTCGCTATAGTCGTTCTAGTGCGAACTGTCTGATAAGGATTCGGACGATTGCGCCGCTGGCTCAGGTGACAGCGTCGTGACTGTAGGTCGAGGGTTGGTTCGTGAATTCGAAGAACGAACTGTGAAAGGGGCCGACGTACGATGTCGGTAGTCTCCATCCACCTTTCACCCAGAAATCAGCACGGTAGGAAGACGATCTATCCTCCGCTCTCGTCCAGATTGTCGAGTATTTCGGCCAGGCGCTCTTTGAGCTGTTTTTCTTCCCCAGAGAACTCGCTCTCCCAATCTGAATACAGATCGATCTCGGTGTGCTCGTAGAACCCGTCAGTACGCCGGTCGATCTCCCGGATCATCTCGTTGATCTCTTGATCGTCGTAAACGTCGGTCCCGTGGACGATAACGTCTGTATCTGGCCGGTCTCCTGGCTTTCCATTCGGCATTAGATGACCTTGGGATCGGGTGGGGAGTTAGTACCGCGGGTTTCGTTTCGCGTCCAGTGGAGTCTTCAGAGAACGATTGATCCCTAGTCCCGTCCGTGTCGGGTCAGGCAGTACGGCAGCCCCTGAATCTCCACGGGTTCGGAGTTGTCGGGCGAGTAGACGACCATCTGGCCCTTCTCCATGTAGGGGACCTTCGATTCGAGGTTCGTCGGGATGTTCACCGCCGAGATGGCGTCCTCGTCGCCGAGGTTGAGGACGACCGTCGAGTTGATCTGTTTGAACACCGGGTCGGCGATGTCCTGGGGGTCCTGGGTGATGAGGAACAGCCCCAGCCGTTCTTTCCGGCCCTGTTTCGCGGCCTCGGTGAACTTCCCGATGACCTGGCGGGCCTGGACGTTGTCGGCGCCGGTGAGGAAGTTGTGGGCCTCGTCCATCCCGACGACCAGGGGCGTGTCCTTGATGCGCTGGAAGTTCGGGTTGTTCGAGAGCTTCTCGTCGACGAGCATCGCGGCGAGCGCGAGGACCACGGTGGTCTTCGACCGGGAGTTGTTGACGTGGTACGTCGGGACGCAACTCAACTGGCCGGGGCGGACGAACTGGTCGACCAGATCGGTGATGGGCCGGGCGTCCTGGTCGAAGATGCCGTCGAAGCCATAGGCGCGCCGCTTGATGGCGTCGAAGGTGGCCTCGTGGACCCGTCCCTGTTCGTCGAGTTCCTCCTTGAGGACGGGGTCGTCGAGGAACGTGCGGAACTGGTCGTAGGTCCCGCCGGGGCCGTACTCGCGGCGGAAGCGGTCGAGCAGGAACTGGAGGGCGTTGTACTGGTTGTCGTTGAGCTGGCTGCCGGCGATGAGCCAGGGGTTGTCGTACACCATCGTGAAGGGGATGGTGAACTCGACCTGCTCGGCGCGGTGGTGGCTCGCGGCGTAGTCCGCGCCCTCGACCTTCGGGACGAACGCGGTGGTCTGCTCGTGGCCGCCGTAGGCGATGCCCTCGCGCTCGCAGCGACGCGCGAACTCCTGAGACAGGTCGCCGTCGTCGTGCATCTGGGAGTACTCGTCCTGCGGGTCGAACATGACGACGCAGGGGGCGGCCTCGCGGTTCTCGCCCTCGACGGGGTAGGTCCGCTCGTCGGCGAGGTACTGCCGGAGGACGTTCTTCGAGGCGTGGGTCTTCCCCGACCCCGTGCCGCCCGCGACGAGCGTGTGCCGGAAGACGAGCGGGTCGCCCTCCGAGTAGTCGTCCTTCAGCCGGTAGTCGATGGTCGGCGGTTCGGCGGCGGTCCGGACCTTCTCGCCGCCGACTGAGAGGTGGCCCAGGAACACGCCGTCCTCGGGAATCTTCAGCCCGGTCTTGATCTCGTTCTTGTCGGTGGCCTGCCGAACCACGGTCTCGGGCTTCGGCACGCGGTCGGTCATTCGGCGCTTGAGCCCGTCCTCGTCCTGGTAGAGGACGGCGACGGGTTCGAGTTCGGCCATGAACTTGAAGTCCTGTTCGTCGATACCGCCGGAACGCATCGCCCGGCGGGCGTGGATCTCGGTAGCGTCGTCGGCGCGGAACTCCTGGGCGTACTCCAGGCCGGTGATCCGGCAGAACAGCCGTTCGCCGTCCGGATAGGGCGCCAGCAGGTACTTGCCGATGCGGACGTCCGAGCGGTTGCCGACGGTGACGTAGGCCCGCAGGCAGGTCTCCATCTCGTCCTCGCTGATGGTCAGCCCCTCCGAGGCCGAGAGGACGCCCAGGCCGTGGTCCTGCCCCGTCGCTTCGACGGCGAACTCCTCGAAGTCGTCCGTGGCGGTGTCGTCAGCGGATTCTCGTCCGCCCGGCGCGTCCTCGGCCGCAGTCCGCTGGCTCGCGGGTCCTTCGTCCCCGCTCGCCCCTTCCGAGGGCTCACTCCGTTCGCCCTCGCGGCCGTCGTCGCCCTCAAATTCCGTGAAATCCCCGAGATCGGACATAGGACTGTGCACACGCTCCCCGGACAAACCGGTTTCCCCCGACGACACGCTTACCCTCGTGGCACCGTATTCCACGAGTATGGATCCCCTGCGCGTGATGACGTTCAACGTCCGTCTCGACACGGCGGACGACGGGGACGACGCCTGGCCGAACCGGCGCGATCTGGTCGCCGACACGATCCGGTACCACGCGCCCGACGTGATCGGCCTCCAGGAGCCCTTCGCCCACCAGCTCGACTATCTGGAGGAGGCGCTACCCGGCTACGAGTGGGTCGGCGAATCGCGGCTGGCGACCGACGGCGAGGGCGAACACGCGCCCATCGGCGTTCGGACCGACCGGTTCTCCCTCGTAGATTCGGAGACGTTCTGGCTCTCGGAGACACCCGACGAACCGGGGAGCCGCGGCTGGGACGGCAACCATCCGCGCGTCGCGACCTGGACGCGACTCGACGACGCGACGGCGGAGCGTCCGCTCGTCCACGTGAACACGCACCTCGACAACAGGGGCGAGGTGGCGAGACGCGAGGGCGCGGCGCTCGTCGCGGAACGCGTGCGGGAACTCGCCGACGGAACGACGCCGGTGGTGACGGGCGACCTGAACTGTCTCGCCGGCGAACCCGCACACGCACGACTCGACGGACTGGACCTGGGCGACGGCCGCCAGCTGGAACCCGCCGCCGAGACCGCGACGTTCCGTCACGGGCCCGAAACCACGCGAACCGACTTCCACGAACTCGACCCCGGGCGCAAGATCGACCACGTCTTCGTCCCGTCTGACTGCTCGGTCACCGGGTACGCCGCGCTCACGGACCGCGACGACACCCGCTATCCGTCGGACCACTTGCCCGTGGTGGCCGACGTCGTTCGTCGCTGACCCGTCCGGCCGGGTGTCGGTCGACGCGTCTGGCAAAAAGCTACCGGGGCAACGCTTGTTACGCCTGGTACCATAGCACAAACGATGCTACAGATCAGTGGGAGTGCCGGTGGAACGACGCTGACGGGGACGCTCTACGAGGACGGCGAGCGCGCGCCCTCGTTCCGGGGTGCACCGGAAGAGAACGCCGCGTTCGTCTGGGTCTGCGACGAGTTCTACGCGGTCGCCTCCGGGGGGGCCGTCCAGCGCTTCGGCGACGAAGACGTCCGCGTCGCCTTCGAATCGCCGATGCCCCGGGGGTTCGAGGACCGCGAGCAGGCCGTCGCCGCCGCGAAAGAACACGTCCGGACGCAGTTCGCCCGGGTCGGCGTACCAGCGGCGGACGTCGACGTTACCGTCGAACGGTTCGAAGCGGCCGGCGGCACGGCGTGAGGCGCGGGATAGAACCAGCGAAAGCTCTTTTTATTTTACGGCCGACAGTTCGGATCGATACATGGTGGTCGCGCTTCTAGGAACGCGGGACGATCCACAGGTCCGTTCGGTCGGAGCGGCCCTCGACGACCGGGACGCCGAGTGGGAACTGTGGAACTCGGGAGACTGGCCCGGAGCGGAGCCGGTTTCCCTGTCGGTCGGTTCCGGAACTGGTCCCTCCGAGACAGATTCCCATTCTAACTTCGATTCCGAGACCGCTCCATCGGGGACCCGGACCGTCGTCGGTGAGCCAGTTAATCCGGAACGGATCACGTCGGTGTACCTCCGACGCATCGGCCTCGACCCCCGCGGTCCCGAGTTCGAGGACGACCTGGCCGACCGCCCGTACTCGCTGGTCAACCAGGTCCGGGAGTACCGGGGCCTGGTCACGTCGGTCCTCAGGCACCTCGAATCGCGCGGCGTCCCGGTCGTCAACCCGGTCGCGGCCCAGTCGGTGCACGGACTCAAACCGTACCAGCTCGCCGCGTTCGAGGACGCCGGGATCCCCGTGCCCGACACGCTGGCGACGAACGACCCCGACGCCGCGAGGGCGTTCGTCGAGCGGGTCGACGACGCCGTCTACAAACCCGTCGGCGGCGGCGGGCACGCCCGGTCGATAACGCCGGCTGACCTCGATTCGGACCGTCTCGACCGCCTCGCCAACGCCCCCGTACAGTTCCAGGAACGCGTCGCGGGCGAGAACTACCGCCTGTTCGTCGTCGGCGGCGACGTCGTCGCGACGGGCCACATCCGGAGCGAGGAACTCGACTACCGCCTCGGCGAGCACGAGGTGGACTCGGCGTCGGTCCCGGCGGCCGTCGAACGTGCCGCGGTCCGCGCCGCCGACGTCCTCGACCTGCGCTTCGCGGGCGTCGACGTCATCGAACGGGACGGCGAGTTCGCCGTCCTCGAAGCGAACCCCTCGCCGATGTTCGCCGCCTTCGACGAACGGGCGGGCACCGACGTCGCCGGCCACCTCGCCGCCTTCCTCGACCGATGAGCGACGACGCGGAGGGGACGTTCGGGTTCACGTGGGGCGAGACGGAGGGGCTGGTGTGGTTGCGCGACGACGACGGCAACTACAAGCGCGTCGACCGCGAGTTGCTTGCCGACCTCAGGGCCGTCGCGGCGGGCGAGCGCCGGGTCGCGGACCTCTCCGAGAAGAAGCGCGCGGCCGTCGACCACCTCCGCGAGGCCGACTTTCTCCACTCCGGTGGCTCCGTCACCCGCCACGAGACACCGCCCGGTGTCACGCTCTGGCCGCGGCTCCTGGCTTTCGGCGTCGCGTTCGCCCTGCTCACCGCCTACGTCGGCTACCGGATCCTGATCACCGGCATGCCTGTCGGCACCGGGACGGTACCGAGCCTCGGCGGCGGCGTCGTCGCTGACCTGCTCCTCGCCGTCCCGGTGTTCGTCGCACTCGCGCTCGTTCACGAGGCGGGCCACTACTTCGCCGCCCGCCCGTACTTCCGCCCGTCGCTGGACCTGACGCTCCTCAACGGCGTCTTCCCGGCGTTCGTGACGCGAACGAACGACGCCTGGCGCTGCCCGCGAAGCGTCCGCGTCTGGATCAACCTCGCCGGGCCGTTCCTGGACTGTCTGCAGTGTCTCGTCCTCGCGGCGCTCTCGCTGTTCGTCTTCCCCGCGTCGTACCTGCTCGCCGTCCTCCCCATTTTCGAGTACGTCCGGCTCCTCTTTTCGCTGAACCCTTTCGTCCGCGGCGACGGCTACTGGATGCTGGTCGACTGGTTCGGCGCGACGAACCTCCACACCCGAGGCGTCCGCGACCTGAAGAACCTCGAACCGAGCGTCGGTGCGCTATACGCGACGCTCTCGACGGCCGTCACGCTGTTCGGCCTCGTGATGATGGGATACGTCGCCGCGACCCTCGCCGGCCTCGTGTGAGCGACCGGTGGGAGTCGCGACGGTTCGGGGATCGATACCTCAACAACCCGTCTCGAAACACGCCATCGTGATCGGACCGCCACCGCCCTCCTCGCCCACGGCGAGTGTGGTCGGCGTCGCGATGGACGCGTTCGTCCGCTCTTCCAGGTCTTCGACGAAGTGGACTGGTTCGTCTGAACTCATGCCCATCCGACATGTGAATGTGAAGGGGTAAAAATATTACTCCTATAATACTTAATATTAGCCGTTTTTCACAGGGTGGCCGTTTGTCCGGCGACTGCTCGCGTGTCGCTTCGCTCCCCGTTCGCAATTGAGATGGTTCCTCCCTGCGGTCGCGTCCCAGCCTCCTCACGGCTCACTCCGTTCGCCGTTCGCTATGAAGATGGTTCCTCCCTGCGGTCGCGCCCCAGCCTGCTCACGGGTCGCTTCGCTCCCCGTTCGCGATTGAGATGGTTCCTCCCTGCGGTCGGAACCATCCTACTCCTCGCGTGTCGCTCCTTTCAGTCGCTCCCGCTCGTCGTTGCGGAGCCCCCTCGCTTCGCTCGGCGCCTCCCTGCTCACGGGTCGCTTCGCTCCCCGTTCGCGATTGAGATGGTTCCTCCCTGCGGTCGGAACCATCCTACTCCTCGCGTGTCGCTCCTTTCAGTCGCTCCCGCTCGTCGTTGCGGAGCCCCCTCGCTTCGCTCGGCGCCTCCCTGCTCACGGGTCGCTTCGCTCCCCGTTCGCGATTGAGATGGTTCCTCCCTGCGGTCGGAACCATCCTACTCCTCGAACGCCACCCCCCACCGCTTATCGTTGTATTCCCGCTGTTGCTCGCTGTCGAACTGTCGTTCGATCTCCTCGCGGAGCGCTTCCTTCTCGTCGCCCCCGATGCGGGCTAGTTCGTCGGCCTTGCGTACCGCCAGCGGCGGGCCGCGCTCGGCCGCGACGTCGGCGAGCACCTGGCGGGTGATGGCGTCCCGCGTCTCCTCGTCGCGGGTGATGCCGTAGGGCGATTCCACTCTGTACAGCAGGTCCTCACGGGGGTCGTAGACGACGAAGAAGGTGACCTCGTAGGCCTCGTCGTCGAGTTCGCGTTCGATACCGAGGGCGTCGCCGCTGGTCGAGAGCACCTCGTCCGTCCCGACGCGCGAGCGGAACCAGCTGGTGAACGTCAGCGCGTCCGTGATGCGCTCGCCCTCGTCGTCGTGGCGTTCGAGCACCTGCCGGAAGAACGCGGCGTCGTTGGCCCACGGCGCGTTGCCCTGCTCTTTCCGGACGATGCGGGTGATGGCCTTCGACGTCGTCGACTTGACGAACCCGGCCAGGGCGGCGTCGCGCTCGACGAACTCCTCGACGAGGGCGACGTAGTTTGCCACCACGTCGAGCACGTCGTCCTTGACGAGCAATTCGGCCAGTTCCGGGTCGTGGTCGGCCCACTGGAGGAGTCCGGTGGGGTAGACGGGACCGTCGAGAACGAGGAGGTCCTCGACCAGGTCGGCCTCTTTCAGCGCGTGCTCGCTCTCGGCGAGGTAGAGCGCCAGCGCGTGGACGACGTCCTGTTCGTACCGGTCGACGCGGGGGACCTGGAGGATGCGTTCGCGGGCGTACCCCTCGTCCTGCATCGTCCACTCCTCGCCCAGCGCCACCGAGACGTCGTTCGAGTGGGCGGTCATGACGATGGTCCGGCCGCGGTGGAGGTCCAGGTCGGAGGGCACCGACGCCATCGCCGCCTGGGCCACGTCGAGGACGATGCCGTTCTTGAACGTCGTCGGGTTGATGGTCCCCGAGTCCAGTCCGTGCTGGGTTGGGAACGGGGGCTCCTGAAGCGCCGCGTCCTGGACGTCGACCAGCATCCGGGCCTGCTCCTCCACCGGTTCGAGGACGGGCTTTCCATCAGAAAGAAGCGGGTCGAGCAGGTCGTTCCACACGGTGCCGGCGAAGTCCCGGTGGTCGGTCGAGTCGACCCCCTGCGTGATGCGGCCCGCGAGTCGCGCGATGCCGTCGACGTGGACCGGGTCCAGGGTCATTGCTCGAACCCTTCTTCGGGTTCGGGTTAAGTGTTTTCTCGGCCGTCTACGCTTAGCCGGATTCTTCCTGCAGCAGTCGTTCGAGCACTTCCGCGACTTCTTCGTACTCGCGCATCGTCAGCCCGTCGGTCGTGATGATGACGCCCTGGCGTTCGGTGGTGATCCGGAGGAGATAGCCGTTCTCGAAGACGCGGACGGTGAAGTGATAGGGGCCGAGTTCGGTCGTCTGGTAGGCGTTCTGGGTCTCCTTGAAGTCGCGCCACTCGTGGCCGACGAACTCGTCGAGGTCGGCGTCGCGTTCCAGGTCCTCGCGGAGGTACAGCTGCTGGTAGTTCGCGCGGGTGAAGTACGTCACCGACCGGAGCGTGTCGCTCGTCGCGGCGCGCGAGGACGAGACGATCTCGTCGGCCAGTTCCTGCCGGATGATGCTCCCGCCCGTTTCGTCGTCATCGTCCAGTTCGGTCCCGTCGCTCATGTCGCTGTAGTTCGTCGGCCGGGCCTATAACTGCGGCGCTCACGACGCGGATCGTGGGGCTGGGACCCGACGTTCCGCCGCCTGTCCGACGGTTCCGTTCGCGTCATCGAAGGGATATTACGGCGGGCACGCGACCCCTCGACCATGCACGTCGGACTCGTCATCCTGGACGGCTGGGGGCTCAACCCCGACTCGACCGTCCGGGACGCTGTCGCCGCCGCCGAGACGCCGAACTTCGACCGCTACTGGGACGCCGGCGCCCACGGAACGCTCACGACGCACGGCCGGGCGGTTGGTCTCCCCGAAGGCCAGATGGGCAACTCCGAGGTCGGCCACCTCAACATCGGCGCCGGCCGCGTCGTCAAGCAGGACTCGACGCGGATTACCGACGATATCGAGGACGGCACCTTCTTCGAGAACGAGCGACTGCTCTCTGCCTTCGAGTACGCAGAGGAGAACGACGGGCGCGTCCACTTCATGGGCCTCGTCTCCGACGGCGGCGTCCACTCCTACCAGAAACACCTCCACGCGCTGATCGAACTCGCCGCCCGGCGCGGGACGGAGGCCCTCACCCACGCCTTCACCGACGGCCGCGACACCTCGCCGAAGGGCGGCGAAGGGTACCTGCAGACGCTCCAGGACCACATCGACGAGCACGGCACCGGCCACGTCGCCAGCGTCTCCGGGCGCTACTACGCGATGGACCGCGACCAGAACTGGGACCGGACGATGCGGGCCTACGGCGCCATCGTCGACCACCAGGCCGACTACGGGGCGACTTCGGGTGTCGAGGCCGTCACCGACTCCTACGCCCGCGGGGACACCGACGAGTTCGTCGAACCCACGGTTATCGAGGGCCAACCGGGGATGCAGGAGGGCGACGCCGCCGTCTTCTTCAACTTCCGCTCGGACCGGGCCCGTCAGCTCACCCGGATGCTCGCGGACATCGAATCCGAGGCCTGGGACGTCCCGACGACGCCGCCGGACGTTCGGCTCGTCACGATGACCCAGTACGACGCCACCTTCGACCTGCCCGTCGCCTACCCGCCGAACCAGCCCGAAGACACCCTCGGCGAGGTGCTCGCCGACACCGGCCACACCCAGCTCCGACTCGCCGAGACGGAGAAGTACGCCCACGTCACCTACTTCCTCAACGGCGGCCGCGAGGTCGAGTTCGACGGCGAGCGCCGCGAAATCGTCGAGAGCCCGGACGTCCCGACCTACGACCTCCGGCCCGAGATGAGCGCGCCAGTCGTGACCGACACCGCCATCGACGTCATCGAATCGGACGACCCTGACGTCCTGGTCCTCAACTACGCCAACCCCGACATGGTGGGCCACACTGGCGAGTTCGACGCCGCCGTCGAGGCCGTGGAGGCAGTGGACGAGCAACTCGGCCGACTCGTCGACGCCATCCAGTCCGCCGGCGGGCACGCCCTGATCACCGCCGACCACGGCAACGCCGACGACATGGGCACCGTCGACGACCCCTACACCGCCCACACGCTCAACCCTGTCCCGCTGATCTACCTTGCGCCCGACGGGACGAGTGGTGGGCGGACCGCGCGCGACGGCGGCGCCCTCGCCGACTTGGCGCCGACGATTCTTGAACTGATGGAGCTCGAGCAGCCCGGGGCGATGACCGGTTCGTCGCTGCTGGAGTGACTGGCGAACGCGTGGGATCGGCGGTCTCGCTATATCCCGGGACCGTTCAGTACAGGGAGTGTCTGTAACGATCTGGTGACTCGGAGAGCACTGACACAGTACCGACACGAACACGAAGAAAGCCCTCGGCGTGCTCCGGTCCCGCGGACCGACTGCGCTCCTCGCTGCGCTGCGGTGCTTATCAGTCCGGGGTTCCCGGAGCCCACCTCGCCCTTTCATTCCTCCAGGGACAGCCTCGCTCGTGCGATGAAACGCACTCACGATTGAGTCCGCCACCCCTCCCCGGTCGCTCGCCGTCCGGCGAGCGACACGCGTCCTGACCGCCCCGCAACCGCTTGGCCGGGAGGCCGTCTCGTCGGCCGACCCACCGAAAGACTCGGCACACCTCGTCTTTCGAGCCCACACTCGCTTCGCTCGCGTGGAAGGGGGAGGGCAGGGCTGCGGTGCTGTGAGGCCCCTGGAGGACTGAAAGGGCGAGGCGGGGTGGAGGAAGCACGGACCCGCAAGCACGCGAGGAACGAGCGCGCGCAGTGTGGTCCGCGCGACTCCAGCGCGCCGAGGGCTTTCGAGGTGTTTCCCTCTCTGGTCTCCCCAGCACCCGTTCTCACAGATCCATCTGATCGTTACACTCGCGTCCTCTGAAACAGATAGTCGAGGTTCGAGCAATCGACGCAAGTGATGTCGACTCAATCCAGTGCGCTCGATACGCTCGCGGAGATCTTAACAGAGTCGCACTTCTCAAGAAGGTGCTCGTGTTCGGCGGCGATGGCGTCGGCGTCGCCCGGTGGGTATCGCTCGGCGAGTTCGAGGGCGCGCTCGAAGCAGTCGCAGGCGTCCTCGAAGTGGTCGAGCGCGTCCGCGGCGTCGCCGGCCTCCGCAGACCAGTTGCCGACTGACCGGCAGTCCCGGGCGCGTCCGAGGTGGGCCTCGACGAGGTCAGCGATGGCGGACTCGGCCTCGTCTCGGGTCGCCACGGTGGCGATGTCCGGGTCGTCGACGACCGTTGTCGCACGGCGGAACGCCTCGACCGTCGCCTCCAGCGCGTCGATGCGGGCCTGGCAGTCGCCGTCCTCGACGGCCGCTTCGGCCGCGTCGCGGTGCTCCCTCGCCCGGGCGAGGAGTTGCTCGGGGATGGCCGCTCGCAGGTGCTCGACGGCGTCGTCGAGTGCGTCGGACTCCCGGACGGTGAACTCCCAGGTCGCGCCGGCCTCCGTCTCCACGACGAGCGTGCGCGTCAGCATCTCGGTCCGGGTGTCGACGTCCGCGAACTCGACGTACGGAATCGACGTCACCTCGTCGCCACCGGACTGGCCCACGACGAACGCCGCTCGCCGGTCGGTCAGGACCGAGACTGCCCCGTAGTCGGCGTCGGGTTCGATCCGCTCGGTTCCGTCGTCGTCGTCGACGCGCTCGATACCGACCCGGGTGTTCGTCAGCGTCGCGCGGACGCGCTCGTCCTCGCCGAGGTACTCGCGCACCGGGTGCTCGGTGAGGGGGTCGCTGCCCGCGATTTCTGGGTCGGAATCTGCCGTCGGCATGTCACACTGGTGGGTATCGCGGCCGGACGAATACTCACTCGCACCCACCGTCATGTCGAGAATAAAACTACCGGTCCGGGTCAGGACCTGC
Organism: Halomicrobium sp. HArcel3; assembly: GCF_058933135.1. Taxonomy (NCBI): domain Archaea; kingdom Methanobacteriati; phylum Methanobacteriota; class Halobacteria; order Halobacteriales; family Haloarculaceae; genus Halomicrobium; species Halomicrobium sp. HArcel3. The sequence goes on from NZ_JBZYDN010000004.1 coordinate 100,911, forward strand.
CGGTACTCCTCGGAATTCTGACTAAAAGATCGACAGGGTCGACGGCCGATTCCGAGGGGCTGGAGCTACCGATCGATCCGCCGGAGGTACGAGGGCGGGACGTGTTCGGTGGTGTACGTCGACTGCCCGCGTCTACCGCCGTCGAGGCTGTCACTTCGCATGCCGGCTGCGTCGACTTCGAGGACGACGGGGTCGTCGTCGTGGCGCGCGCCCACCTCGCGCGCCTCGTCGACACTCCCGGAGAGGTGGACCTGCTGGCGTCCCATCGGCCTGAGCCCCTCCGAGCGGATGGCCTCGAGGTTGCGGGGCGCCGTCCCGTGGTAGAGTGTGTCCGGGACGGAACCGTCCGCCGCCTCCAGGTCGACGTCGACGGAGTGGCCGTACGCCGCGCGAACCATGGTCTCGCCTCTCCATTCGTCGCGCTCGAAGCGCCCCTTCGGATCGGTGGCGACCACGGCGTCGAGATGGCCGGCGTTCGCCCAGTCGTACTTCGACTCCACGGTGGCGACCAGTTCGTCGCGGGTGGTCCAGCCCGCGTCGTCCAGTTCGATTCTGACGTCGCCGGGGAAGTGTCTCAGCGCGCCCGAGACGAACTTGGAGAGTCGGCGTCGGCGGTCGACCGAGAGAACGAGTTCGCCGGACCGCTCGCAGAACGGGCACGTCGACCCTTCGTGGTAACCGTGGTTGTCGCAGGTAGAGACGGAGTCAGTCATCATCGACACGTCGTCCCCTCGCGGCGAAAAGTTCCAGGCTTCCGCCCACTGAGTGTGGCTGGTGGAGAAGAATCGCAGTCCACAGATCTGGCAAATCATCTGCGAGTATCCACAGCCCCGCAAACTTTTCTCTCGGCACTGTCTGGCCCGATGGTATGGGTGCCGACAAGAACTACGTCGTCGTCGAGACGACGACCGGTGAGAACCACGACGCCGTCCGGACCGATCTGCAGGCGGCAGAAGAACTTGACGAGCCAGAGCAGATTCACGACGAATACCTGGTGGTTTCAGGGTTAGGTGGGATCGCTCCGGTTCGGAACAGGCTGCACGAGCTCGACGACCGGATAGAACGCGCTTTGCTCGTCCACGTTTACGACACGGCCATGACGACGACTGGTTGGTACTACGAACGGGAACCATCTGGACTCGTCGAAACGGACGAATTCAGTATCGAGGGTAGCTACGGTGCCCCGGTATTCGATTACTTCACCCGCGAATATGACATCCCAGCCGCCTTCTGAGTCGCTCGACCGATTGACAGATGGCGACCGGGAGCAGCGACGGCTCGCCGCGCGGACGCTATTCGAACAGGCATGTGGAGACGCCCAGTCACTCGATGGTCACCTCTCCCCACTTGCGGCCCATCTAGGAGATGACGACCCGCTCGTCCGAGGTCACCTCGTCGCCGCGGTGGGAATGGCTTCGTTCGCCATCGTCGAGTACGATCAACCGAAACCATACCTCGACGTTCTACTGGATAGACTGACGGACCCTGACTCCACTATCCGCCAATCCGTACTGGGCGTGCTGTGGAACCGTCCCGACGACAGGCTCTGGGAATCGCCGGCGGTGTACGACGACGGTGACCGGATCCGAACACTCGCGGCGGTCGGTTTCGCGACGTGTCTAGAGGACGATACTGATGTCGTCCGCCGACGGGCGAGCGATCACATTTCGGCCGAACTCGTCTGCGATCACCCCGACCCCGAATCAGCTGTCGTAGTACTGTTCGACCGACTCGACGACGATCAGGGTACCGTCCGTCGGGCGGCGGCTGACTGTATAGTCGACCTAGCACGGGGCGAGCCGGCGCTGGTCCGACCCTACACAGCCGAGCTGCTCGACCGTATCGATGGCGACGACGACCCAGTACGGCTCCGTGCTGCCGAAGCACTGGTCGCATTTGAGGACCACGACGTCAGCGAAACTGTCGCGACCGAGCTCGTCGACATGCTAACTGGTGAGCGGAAACAGCGCCAACGGGCGATCGAAGCCTTGCAAGCAGTCACAGAGCGGTCACCAGCGCTGGTCGACCAGACATTCGACGTGCTGGTCACTCAGCTCGGCACGTTCGACTTCGACGTGCGTGGAACGGCCGCAACGAGTCTCGCCCGACTCGCCGACCGCTATCCGGAGCAAGCGCCCGACCCCGCCCTGACGCTTGCTTCTCTCGATAACGACGAACCCTACGACGCGAAAGGCGTCTTCCCGCTGGCTCTGATCGCGAACGAATGCTCTGCGTTCGTCGGAGACCGTCTCGCCGACGCAGCCCACGCTGTCGGAAGAGGCGAATACGACGGACACGTGACCGGCCTCATTATCGAACAGGTGGCTGGAGAGAATCCAGCGGCACTCGACTCTGCAGCCGACGCCTTCGGGGAACTGCTCGGCAACGAGGATGATGGCGTCCGAGAAATAGGGGTAAAACTCGTCAGCACACTCGCCGTCGAACGACCATCCGCAGCAGAACCGCTGGTCGATGAGTTCGTGGCCACGCTCGACAAGGTTCGTTCGTACGAGTGTAGCGTCGCCACGGAGGGGCTACTCTCGCTCGCGATTTGGGCTCCCGATATACTCTGTCCGCACGCAGACCGTATCGCGGACCTGGTTCTCTCTTTCGAGGACGCGCGTTCCAAACGCCGACACAACGCCGCAGTTGCACTCGCACGTCTCGCCGAATACGACCCCACGTGTAGTCCTGACCTCGGTAAGACGCTCGCGTCACACCTTCAGTCGAAGCACCCGGACCGGTCGTGGGAGTTCGACCGATTCGTGAACATCACCGGGTACGACCGCAAGCAGCTGGAGGATCCGTTCCCACGTACGGACATCGCTTGGCCGCTTGGCGTTGTCGCCGACGACCGCCCGGGCCTGATCGACACCAGTGCCCTTGCGGATCTCCCAGACCGTGATGACCGGAACCAGGCGACAGCGGAAATAGCAACTTTGATCGTCGAAACCGCCGCCGGAAGCGTTCAAGTCGTCGAACCTCTCCTCGACCGCCTCGTTGACGATCTCCTCACGGATCCCGGGTACAATGCGACCCAGTATTTCGTCAAGATCGCGAGAAAGAATCCGCAGGTGTTAGCCTCGTACGCCGAAGATATCGAGTCCGCCTCGAAGATGGATGGCGCAGATCACAAACTGACCGAAGTGGTCTCGATGATCGACGAATCGGGCGGTGACGGACTGTAGTCGAGGGAACCACGAGATGTATTTGACGGGTTGCCCGGCGCGAGCATCGACGACATAACCCAGTCGTAGTCCACCGTGGCTCGAAACGAAACGTTGAGGGAGGGCCGTTCGGACTGTCAGCCAAGAGAGATCTATGGGTAGCGTCCTGGGCCGTGGGTGGTCCCCCACAAAGCGACAGTACCGGTTCCTCCGATTCGGCCTCGCCATCCTGCTGGTCACGTCGCCCGCCCTGGCGTACGTGAGCGGCTATGGGCAACCGAGCTATCGCTACGAGTCCGTCGAGATCCGGCCGACCGACGGGGGATTCGAACACGACAGGGATCGATCGTTCGTTGAGGGATTCGAAGGTCTCGGTTGTTACGGGTGGGAGCGGTCTCGGCTGTGCCTGCTCGAACGCGAACTTGTCGACGGAAATTACACGTACGACGATCCACCAGGAGTCTTCGATTCGCCCGGGGAACGGTACACGTACGTTGACGGGCGGTTCTACGAGCGGATACACGAGGGTCGATACGACGACGTCACTGTCGGCCTCCGGCCGGTTTCGTCCCGAGAGGTTCTCGACGCCATCGCGCGGGACGTCGACCACCTCGAACCACCGCTCCAGCGAGTCGTACCGGACGGTACCGGGACTGTTCACCGCGACCTCGACGCGACCGGACGAATCGTCCGGTACGAAGGGAGTTACTACGCGATTTACCGGGCTGACTACTCGGAACCGGGTAGCTACATTCCCTCACTTTTCGGGTTCCTCGCGGGGTTCGGACTGCTCGCTCGGGCCCTCCGAGACGAACTACGCGGGTGATCGAACGCGGTCGGTCCGTGGGGAAGGAACGGGACGACTCATCCGGTTCGGAACGAGTAATCCAGCGTGTCGGCGGAGTGCGTCAAGCTACCCATCGAAATCACGTCGACGCCCGTCGCGGCGTAGTCTGGCACGTCCGCGACGGTAATCCCGCCGCTCGCCTCGGCGAGTACGTCGCGCCCGAGGTTGTCGGCCTCGCGGAGCAGGTCCACCGCCCGCTCAGTCACGTCAGGACTCATGTTGTCCAGCAGGACGATGTCTGCCCCCGCCTCGGCGGCTCGCGGGGCGTCCGCCGGTTCCTCCACTTCGACCTCTATCTTGGTCGCAAAGGAGACTCGCTCGCGGAAGTGGGCGACGGCCGCTTCCAGCCCCATCTCGGCGACGTGGTTGTCCTTGACCATCACCATGTGCGAGAGGTCCAGTCGGTGGGTGTCGCCGCCGCCCGCGACGACGGCCCGCTTCTCGATCCCCCGGAGTCCGGGCGTCGTCTTGCGTGTACACGCTATTCGAACGTGATCGCAGACGGATCTCGCGGCGTCGACGGCCTCCCGGGTCTTCGTCGCGATGCCGGAGGCGTGGCCCGCGATATTGACTGCGACGCGCTCGCCGCGGAGGACGTCCTGGGCGGATCCTTCGACGCGCAGGACGGCGTCGCCGGCCTCGATACGGTCGCCGTCGTCGACGGGCGTCTCGGCGTCGACGTCCAGGTAATCGAACACTGCGACGGCGGCGTCAAGTCCGGCGACGACGCCGTCCTCCCTGGCGACGAGTCGACCGGTCGTCTCGCCGGGCACCTGGTTGGTCACGTCGTGGTGCCCCAGGTCCTCCTGCAGCCAGCCCTCTATCTTGGAATCGGGGATCATCAGTCGTCGGCAGTCGGCCCGGTGTGTTCGTTCTCCTTCACTATCTCCGCCGCGTCGTCGACGAGGTGGTGGGTGCCCAGGCTCTCGTCGTTCTCCAGCGCGTGGCGGGTGACCAGCAGCGCGACGACGCTCGCGTGGCGGAGTTCGTACAGCGAGCGCGAGGTGCGCGTCCGGACGTAGGCGTCGACCTCGCCCTTCAGACGACGAAGGACGGCCAGGGCTCGCTGGAGATCCTCGGGGTCGCGTTCCAGGCCGACGTACTCGTCCATCACCCGCCGAAGGCGGTGGAACTTCTGACGGGCGAAGTCGTCGGGGAGCTCCGGGTCGCGTTCGAGCAACTCCGGTGCTTCGATGACCTGGGCTTCGGCGCCTGCGGCGTCCTCCCCGGCGCGCAGTCCCCAGACGAGCCCTTCCAGCAGGCTCGTCGACGCCAATCTGTTCGCGCCGTGGACGCCCGTGCGGGCGCACTCGCCGACGGCGTAGAGGCGGTCGAGCGAGGTGCGGCCGCGGTCGTCGACCGCGACGCCGCCACAGAGGAAGTGCTCCGCCGGGCCGACTGGGATGCCGTCTTCCCAGTCGACGCCTCTCTCCTCGCACTTCGCGGCGAGGTCCGGGAACTCCGACTCGAAGTCGAGCGGCGCGACGTCGAGCGTCACCTCGCCGGTCGCGTCGCGTTCGGCCGCGACTGCGCGCGCCACGACGTCGCGGGGCGCGAGTTCCGCGTCGTCGTGATACTCCGGCATGAAGCGCTCTCCGTCGCCATTCCGAAGGAGCGCCCCTTCGCCGCGGACCGCCTCGCTGACGAGGAAGGGACCGTCCTCGGGATTCCCGTCCTCACCGGGATAGACCGTCGGGTGGAACTGCACGTACTCCATGTCCGCGACGTCCGCGCCCGCGAGCGCGGCCATCCCGACGCCGTCACCGGTGGAGTTCGCGGGGTTGGTCGAGCGCGGGAACAGGTCGCCGATGCCGCCCGTCGCGAGGATAGTCGACCCGGCGTAGACCGGTTCCACGTCGCCGTCGTGTTCCAGCATCGCGCCGTGGACGCGGCCTTCGTGACGGATCAGTTCCAGCGCGGCGGTGTCGTCCCGGACGTCGACGGAGTCGTTGTCGTCCAAGTAGTTCAGGAACGGGACGTGGATGTGCTTGCCAGTCGAGGCGTCGACGTGGAGGATCCGGTCGTCGCTGTGGGCTGCCTCGCGGGCGAAGTCCAGGTCCTCGCCGTTCTCATCGAAGGACACATCCAACGTATCGACGAGCACGTCACGGACGGCGTCGTTGGCGTTCTCGACGAGCACGTCCACGGCGTCGGGGTCGGCGGTGCCGTCGGAGGCGTCGAGGATGTCCCGCTTGAACCCCTCGGGGTCGTCGCGCGTGACGGCGATGCCGCCCTGGGCCCACCAGGAGGAGGCGCCCTCCGGGCGCTTGGCCTTCGTCGCGACGACGACGTCGCTGCCGTCGCGGGCCGCAGCGAGTGCGCTCGCGAGGCCGGCGATGCCGGAGCCGACGACGAGGACGTCCGTCGTTTCGGCGGAGTTCTGGTCGGTCATGGCTCAGATCTCCAGCATCCGGTCGAGGGCGACCTGCGCGAGTTCCTTCTCCTCCGGGGCGACCTCGATGACGTTGCGTTCGCGGCCCTCGACCAGTTCCTCCAGCACCCAGGTGAGGTAGTTCGGGTCGATCTGGCGCATCGCGTTGCAGTCCATGCACGCCTCGCCGCAGAGCGGCAGCACGTTCACCTCCGGGTGCCAGCGCTGGAGGTGGTGGGTGAGGTGGATCTCGGTCCCGATGGCCCACGTGTCGCCGGGGTCGGCGTTCTCCACGGTTTCGCAGATGGTGGCCGTCGAGCCAGCCTTGTCGGCGGCCTCCACGACCTCGCGGCGACACTCGGGGTGGACGATGACCTTCGCGTCCTCGTGGTCCGCCCGGATCTGTTCGATGTGTTCGACTCTGAATCGCTCGTGGACCTGGCAGTAGCCGTCCCAGAGGATGACGTCGTTCTCGACGGCCTTGCTCGCGTCCTTGGATTCGGGGTCCCAGGGGTCCCACTCGACGATCTCGTCCTCGATACCGAGCCGGTGGGCCGTGTTCTCCCCGAGGTGCTTGTCGGGGAGGAAGAGGACCTTGTCCCCCTTCTCGAAGGCGTACTCGAACGCCTTGTGCGCGTTCGAGGACGTGCAGACCAGGCCGCCCTGCTCGGCGCAGAAGGCCTTGAGGTCGGCGTAGCTGTTCATGTAGGTGATGGGGATGATGCGTTCGTCGGTCTCGGCGGTGATCTCCGCCCACGCGGCGTCGACCTGGAGGGCTTCGGCCATGCCCGCCATCGGACAGGAAGCCTCCATGCTCGGGAGGATCACCGACTGGTCGTCGTCGGTGATGATGTCCGCGGACTCGGCCATGAACGTCACGCCGCCGAAGATCACGTAGTCGGCGTCGGAATCGGCCGCCTCCTTGCTCAGCTGGTAGGAGTCGCCGATGAAGTCGGCGTGCTCGACGATCTCGCGTCGCTGGTAGTTGTGACCGAGGATGACGACGTCGTCGCCGAGTTCGTCGAGCGCGGCCTCGATGCGCTCGGTCCGTTCGTCCTCCCCGAGTTCCCGGTAGGTCGCCGGGAGCTGTTCGAGGTTGTCGTACTTGAAGAGACTGAGGTCAGTCTCGAAGCGAGCTGTTTCCATTTCGGGCACGATGGGACACCTGTTGGTACTCGAAACCAACGAAGCGCACTATTGAAAAGATTTTGCCTTCAATAGTTCGGACCGGTGGGTATTCTCGGCCAGAACTCGGAATCGAATCGCCATCGCCGGTGTTATCGGGAGGCGTGAACGATTCGCCCGTCCGGAGACGTTCTCGATGGGAAGGCAACTGTTAGGAACCAGCGCACCGACCCATCCTGCATGACCGACCACGAGTCTCTCGCCCAGCGCGTGCGCGAGGGCGAGTTGCGCCTCTACGAACTCGAAGACCACGCCGACGCCGAGACGGCGGCGAAGGCCCGGCGGACGCTCCTCGAAGCCGAGACCGAGGCCGACCTCTACCCCGTCGGCGACTACACCTTCGAAGCGAGCGACGCCGACTCCGCCATCGAGAACATGATCGGTGCGGCACAGGTGCCGATGGGCGTCGTCGGACCGCTCCCCGTCGACGGCGGCGCGGCCGAGGGCGAGCACTACCTCCCGCTCGCCACGACGGAGGGGGCGCTCGTCGCTTCGGTCAACCGGGGCGTGAGCGCCATCAGGAACGCGGGCGGCGCGACGGCGCGCGTCCTGAAGTCCGGGATGACCCGGGCCCCGGTGTTCAAAGTCGACGACGTCGCCGAGGCGGGCGAAGTTTCGGCCTGGGTCCGGGAGAACGTCGATGCGCTGGCCGAAGCCGCCGAGTCCACCACCAGCCACGGCGAGTTGCAGGACGTCACGCCCTACGTCGTCGGGGACAGCGTCTTCCTGCGCTTCTCCTACGACACCAAGGACGCCATGGGGATGAACATGGCCACCATCGCCACGGAGGCCGCCTGCGACGTCGTCGAGAGCGAGACGCCGGCGGACCTCGTCGCCCTCTCTGGCAACCTCTGTTCGGACAAGAAGCCCGCCGCGATAAACGCTGTCGAGGGCCGGGGCCGCACCGTCGCCGCGGACGTCCTCATCCCGCACGACGACGTCGAGGAGCGGTTCGGCACGACCACGGACGCCATCGCCGAGGCCAACACCCGGAAGAACCTCGTCGGGTCGGCCAAGGCCGGCGCGCTGGGGTTCAACGCCCACGCCGCCAACGTCGTCGCCGCCGCGTTCCTCGCGACGGGCCAGGACGCCGCCCAGGTCGTCGAGGGCTCCAACGCCATCACCACCGTCGACGCCCGCGAGGATGGGCTGTACGCCTCGGTCACCATCGCCTCCCTGGAAGTCGGCACCGTCGGTGGCGGCACCTCGCTCCCGACGCAGGCTGCGGGCCTCGACGTGCTCGGCTACGGCGGAAGTGGCGATCCGCCGGGCTCCAACGCCGACGCGCTCGCCGAAGTCATCACCGCCGGCGTCCTCGCCGGCGAACTCTCCCTGCTCGCCGCGCTCGCCTCCCGGCACCTCTCCAGCGCCCACGAGGAGCTCGGCCGATAGCGAGACAGTCAGCCACGTCGACAACTTTTACTTTCACTCCGGTGCTGGCTGTGGTTTATTCCGATGCCACCGGTAGTTCGTGATGGCGTCCGCCGGTCAGCACCTGCGGACGTCTCCAGGTGATAGCATGCACAGCCACGAAACCGACGACGACGCGGTATCGCTCGCCCACCGCCTGTTGACCCTCGCGAAGCTCGCCGCCACCACGCTCGCCGCGCTGGGCGCCGCAGCGAAGGCGTTCGGCCTGGTCTGACGCGACGACGGCCACCGCGCCGGAGCGCTGCTAACTGTTTTGGGCCCGCGTTGCGAGCGCCCGGGCATGGAACCCCGAGAGTTCGCCTCGCTCGCGGCGGCCGGCACCGTCCTGCCCGTGGCGACCGTCGCCGCCGTGCTCATCGCGACGGTGACGTACGGTCTCCACTGGATCGTGCCGCTCTTTTTGCTGCTGTTCAGCCCCGTCTCGGCCGCCGTCGGGTTCTACTCGTACGGCGTCCGGACCGGGTCGCTGCGCCGTCCCTCCTGGTGGCCCGCGGGTGAGCGACGGCAGTTCGGCGACCAGATCCACGACCGGTACCACGAGGAGTTCACGGCGGAGATGCTCGCACAGCCGACGGTCGACGACGCCGGTCCCTCGGGACGGCTCCTCGCGCTGGCACTGGTCTACCTGGTCTCGACGCCGGTCTACACGCTCCTCTTCTGGGGACTGTTCGGCTGACGGTCCAGCCAGCGCGGCTGTCTCGGCGGCTCAGAGCAAACGGTACGTGCCGCGGTTCTCGGAGACCTCGCCGCGGCGGACGAGTTTCGCCAGCGCGTCGTGAACGTAGTCGGCGGGGACGCCCCGTTCGGTGGCGTAGGCCTCGACGTCCTCGGCGGTCGGTTCCTCGAGCGTCCGCAGCGCCGACAGTACCGTCTCCTTCCGGCTCTGACTCCCGTTCGACCCGCTCTCGACGCGTTCGCCCGCCGCGGCGACTTCGTCTACATCGAGCCCGGACGCAGTCAGGAACTCCTCGTCGCTGACGCCGGCGTCGTCGAGTCGCTTCTCCATCTCGGTGAACGACTCGAGTTCGGCGAACTCCTCGCCGTGGCCCTGGCGGTTCGCCAGCATCGACGCGCGTACTTCGCGGGCGTGGTCCTCGTCGTCCGTCTCGACGAACTTCCGGCGCTTGGCGTGTTGCCGGCTCGCCCCGCACCGCGGACACTGGGTCGTCTCGGGCCGTCCCTCGACGATCCAGAGGGCCTGGCAGTCGCTGCAACCCACGACGGCGTACATGGACTGACCTGGGTCGCGTTCGGATTTCAACGTTCGGACTCGGCCCCAGACGCGGCCAGTCTGTGGGCGGCCCCGGAGTCAGGTCTTAGGTGTCGCGCGTCCAACGAGCGGGTATGGAGGAGGTCCCACACGCGTCGCGGGAGACCGTCGAGGCTGTCGAGGGGGTCCACCTGACCCAGCTCGCCGTCGGCGAGCGGATGAGCGTTCAGCACTTCCACTTCGAGCCTGGCGCCGCCGTGCCCGAACACAGCCACCCCCACGAACAGGTCGGCTTCGTCGCGAGCGGGGCGCTCACGTTCACCGTCGAGGGTGAGTCGTACGTCGTCGGCTCTGGCGACTCCTATACGATCCCGGGCGACGAACCGCACGCGGCGCGCAACGAAGGCGAGGAACCCGCCAGCGGCATCGACGTCTTCAGTCCGCCGCGGGCGAACCCGGACTGGCGGGACTGATGAATCGACCCACGCCGACGATTCTGGTCGCTGGCCTGTGCGTGTTGGCGGGCTGTGGCGGGTTCGGCGGCCAACCCGGCACCGAGGTCCGGGACACCGTCACGCCGGCGCCGGTCCCGACCGTCCCGACCGAATCTCCAGAGAGCGCCTCGGACGGTGTGATCGACGCAGATAGGATCGCCGCCGACCACTGGCGCGCTCTCGACGGCAGGTCGCACACTGCCCGGACCAGCGTTCGATGGCGGTATCGCAACGGCTCAGTGTACGACGACACGACGGTCCACCGGGTCAGACCCGACCGCGAGCGGTTCCACGTCGTCGCCGTCTACGCTCGCCCGCGCGGAGCGATCAACCGGACCGGTCACGAACTGTGGTACGACGGGGAGCGTTCGTTTTACCGCGTGGAATCACAGGACGACGGTCCGGTGTTCCGACAGTTAGAGACCGAGGTCGCCATCCAGTACCCGGGAGCGAGCCTGATAAGGGGCCTCTTCACCCGCCTGCGACCGGTAGACGTCCGACAGACGGCCTTCGGCAGCACCGTCGTCACCGGCCCCGTTTCGGGGGTCTACGGACTCCAGGGTCTCTCGCAGTTCCGTGACGAGCGCAACGTCACGATGGCCGCCCATATCACCCCCGACGGCTACGTGGGTCGCATCGCTATCGGGTTCGACGCGATCGTCCGGGACCGACCCGTCCAGGCCCAGATAACGGTCGCGTTCACCGACGTCGGATCGACGCGCGTCACGGAACCTGCCTGGGTCGAGAACGTCAGCGGCCAGTCGGGAACGTCGACGCCGGTCGTGGGGCAACCGCTCGGCACGTGACGGCGAAGGGGACGAACGAGCGAAAAGTGGCGCGACGGTGCGGTGGGACGGTCCCTGGGGGGCTCCGTTCCCGGCTCGACTCGGTACGCGAGTCGCTCGATGTTCTGGCGGTTACGCCGCCAGAGGACGAGACGCTCTCTTCACGACAGTTTCTCGATGTTGTCGACGATGGTTTCGGCGTACTCGGTCGTCCCGAGCTTCTCGCCGCCCTCGATCTGGCGTTCGAGGTCGTAGGTGACCTTGCCCGAGGAGATGGTCTCCTCGACGGCGTCGCGGACGAGGTCGGCGGTGTCCTTCCAGCCCATGTAGTCGAACATCAGGCGGCCGGAGAGGATGAGCGCGGTCGGGTTGGCCATGTCCTGGCCGGCGCGCTTGGGCGCGCTGCCGTGGACGGGTTCGGCGAGGACGCGGGCGTCACCGAAGTTGGCGCCCGGCGCGATTCCGAGACCGCCGATCTGTGCGCCGGCTGCGTCCGAGAGGTAGTCGCCGTTCAGGTTCGGCATCGCGAGGACGCTGAACTCGTCGGTCCGCAGCTGCATCCACTGGAGCATCGCGTCGGCGAGGCGGGACTCGACCATGACGGCGTCCTCCGGGATGTCGATCTCGTCCTGGGTCTCCCAGAGGGAGTCGGGCGCGGCGAAGACCTCCTCGTCGGGGTACTCCTCCTCGGCGACCTCCATACCCCACTCGGTGAACTGCCCCTCGGTGAACTTCATGATGTTCCCCTTGCCGACCAGTGTGACCTTGTCGCGGTCGTGCTCGACGGCGTAGTCGATGGCCTTCCGGACGAGGCGCTTGGAGCCGAACTCGGTGATCGGCTTGATGCCGATGCCGATGGGGCCGTCGTGCATCACGTCGTCGAAGCCCATCTCGTCCTCGACGAACTCGCGGACCTGCTCCACGTCGTCGGTGCCGGCCTCCCACTCGATGCCGGCGTAGACGTCCTCGGTGTTCTCGCGGAAGGTGACCATGTCCATCTCCTCGGGCGCCTTCATGGGCGAGGGGACGCCGTCGAGGTAGTACGTCGGTCGGACGTTCGAGTAGAAGTCGAGCGTCTGGCGCAACGCGACGTTGAGCGAGCGAAAGCCGGCGCCGACGGGCGTCGTCAGCGGGCCCTTGATGGCGACGCGGTGTTCGTCGATGGCGTTGACGGTGTCGTCGGGGAGGTTCTCGTCGTACTTCTCCCGGCCGGACTCGCCGGCGTAGACGCGCATCCACGCGATGTCGCGACCGGTGGCGTTGGCGGCGGCCTCCAGCACTTTCTGTGCCGCGGGGCCGACGTCCTTGCCGATCCCGTCACCGTGGATGATCGGGATGATCGGGTTCTCGGGAATCTCCAGCTCGTCGTTGTCCTCGTCGATAACCTGAATCGTCTCTCCGTCTTCCGGCACTTCGACCTTGTCGTACTGATATCCCATAACCCATGCTACGGTGAAACGTGCCTAAAGGGCTGCTGTTTCGTTTCCGTCATGGTATTTCATGACATTGTTCACCTGAGAGGCAAGTCCGAAACTCGCGGGAGTCGCCGACAGGCGACGTTTACGGTTGTGGGTTCCGAAATCGGACCCATGCACGTCATCGCCCACGGTGGCGCCGGGAGCGTCCCGGACGAGCCCGCGAAGCGACAGCGAACCCTGGCGACGGCGGTCGAGGAGGCGACCCGGTCCGACGACCCACTCGAAGCGGCCTGTGCAGCGGTCCGGGCGCTGGAGGACGACCAGCGGTTCAACGCCGGGATCGGCAGCGTCGCCCAGAGCGACGGGACGATTCGGACGGACGCCGGGCTGATGGTCGACGACGGGACGACGGGGGACGGGACAGTGGGTGCGGCGTGCGGAATGCCCGGCGTGGCCAACGCAGTGGACGTCGCTCGCGTCGTCGCCACCGAGACTCCCCACGTCATGGTGGCCGGCGAGCCAGCGGTCGATCTGGCGGCAGCGTTCGACGTCGAGACCGACGTGGACCTCTGGACTGACCGCACGCGGGAGCGCTGGGACGCCGCCGACCCGCCCTCGGGAGGCCTGGACGAGACGCTTCCGTGGGTCCGCGAGCAGTTCGGCCGCGGCAGCGACACCGTCGGTGCGGTCGCGACGGACGGCGAGTCACTCGTCGCCGCGACGTCGACCGGTGGCCGGTGGTTCGCCCTCGCCGGCCGCGTCGGCGACGTCCCGCAGGTCGGCGCCGGCTTCTACGCCGACGACCGCGGCGGGGCGAGCGCGACCGGTGCGGGCGAAGCCATCGCGCGGTTCGGCCTCGCTCGCCGCGCCGTCGACGAACTCGAACGCAGGAGTTCTCACCAGGCCGCAGAAGAGGTCATCGAGGCGTTCGCGGACGCGACTGGCGAACGCGCCGGCCTCGTCGTCGTGGACCACGACGGTCACGCGGGGTCGGCCACCAACGCCGCGTCGATGCAGACCGCCGAACGGCCCTAGTCGCTCCAGGGGTCGATCTTGTTGTCGTATCCCGGCTGTCGGATCTCGTCGAGAAAGCGTGCTCCGACCGCCAGGGCGATGATGCCGATGATCCCACCCAGGAAGATTCCGACACCCGAAGTCAGGTCGAGAACGATAACGCCTGCCCCCGTCGACACGAGCACGAGCGCCCACAGATACGGATTCGTCAGAACGGGCTGGGAATGATATTGGCTTGCCACGTCGTTCACTTCGCGTTGTCCCCAGTTTCACCTACAACAGTAAACCGTTTGCCCCCACACTGAAGCCACTCTGGATTACGAATCGACAGATTCGAGTTCGGACATCCGGTGTCCCCCACACGGTTCGGGCCTCCTGTCGGTCGGCGCCGTCCTACTGCTCACGGGTCGCGTTGCTCCCCGCTCGCTTTGTAGATGCTCCTCGCTACGCTCAGACCAGCCTATTGCTCTCCCATCTTCTCTCCAGCCACCCGCCGACCCTTCGTCGTCAACGCGACTTCCGTCCGCTCGCGCCGGAGACTGATCGCCTCCAGTTCGATGAGTCGGTCGAATATCTCCTCAGTCTGGTCGACCGAGATACCGACGAAGCTTGGCACGTCGAATGGAGAGATGCCGGAGTACAGCGCCATGATGACACGCCGCTCCGTGCTCGACAGGTCCAGGTCGGCCCTGTTTCGCTCGGCGCTCTCCTCGAGCATCACCTGCAACACGGTGGCGTGGAAGTCGTCGCCGGCGAGGTGGGTCTCGACGCTGATGTCGTCCTGCGTGTGTTCGACCTCGATGACGGTTCGCTCCTCGCCGGAGACGGTCTTGTCGTCGAAGGACAGGTCCCCGATGTCGGCGCGTTCGATGGGGACCGCCTGGCCGTCGGCGAGCGCCAGTTTCAGCGCCTCGTCGGTCACCTTCATCCGGCCTTTGGTCCAGCCGGCGTTCTGGACGACCCCACCCTCGACGGCGGGGTGCTGGACGAGGATGATCTCGCCGTCGAGCGCCGCCCGGTAGAGGTCTGTCTCGAAGGTCTCGTGCTCCTTCGCGGTGACGAGCAACACGTTGTCGCCGAGGTGGAGCACGACGTAGTTCGACACGCTGGCGCTCTGCTGGTTGACGTCGAACCGGTCGGCGATGCGGTCGATCGCGGACAGGGGGAACTGGCGCTTCTCGTCGGCGATGAGTACCAGGCGCTCCGTGGTCAGGACTATCCGGCAGGTCTGCCAGCTCGCGTCGGTGAGCCGCTGGCCCTTCTGGACCGCCTGCAGGTACTGCCCCTGTGTGTCCGTGATCTTCTTCTCCGTGTCACTCATGATACGGGCGCACTGCGTCTCCCGAAGGTTGCCCAGTCGGGGGAATATAACTTCCGCCCCCATTTTTGTGAGAGAGAATGGGGCGGGTGGCCGTCACGGGGACGCGGTGTCGACGAGGAGGCGCAAGCGGACTCACTCCGGTGTCTCGCTCGCGACGGACCGCATCGCGTCGAGGAACGCGCTCGTCCGCCGGATCAGTTCGTCTGTGTCACGGTCGACAGTACCCGACCCGTAGTCGGCCCGGCGCCGATACGTCTCCACGTCGTTCAGGAACCGTCCGTGTTCGCGTTCGACGACGCCGGGCTCGATCAGCTCTCGACCCAGGAGCGTCTGGACCGCCCCGTGCGACTGTGGATCGAACCCCCTCGCATAGAGCGCGGCCTGTGCCGCGTGGAAACAGCAGTAGTACAGGCGATTTACGACTGTGTTTTTCGAGATACCCACTTCGTGCGCTTTCTCGGCGTCGTCGAGCATCTGGACGGCCTGCTCGAACTCCCCGTCGACGTCCTCCTGCGCTATGTCGTCGTCAGACACGCCGAACGCCCTCTTCGACGACGGTCTGGACGAACGGCTCGCCCCGGTCTCGTCGCTCGTGGAACTCCTCGGCCCGTTGCGTGTGGACTTCCACGACGACGCCGTGTGCCAGCTGGACGTCGTACGCGATGGCCAGCAGTCGGTCGTCGACGGTACCGAAGTCGGCGCCGTCTGCGACGACCGCCAGCACGTCCACGTCGCTCCGCTCGGTTTCGGTTCCCCGGGCCACGGAGCCGAACACGTAGATGGCCTCGATATCCTCACCGAGTCCACTCTCGACCGCCTCGACGAACGCATCGGCCGCGCGACCGTGGGCCCCTTCTCGGCCGTCGGTTCCGGTCGGCGTCGGGACTCTTCCCTCTCGATCTAACTGGTCCGGCGTCGCCTCGGTGTCGGCGCCATCGGCCGATCTGTCCTCCCATGCCAGTGCCCAGTACGGGCTCCGATGCCGGATCTGCCCGCGCTCTTTCAGACGCGTCAGGTTCGTACCAACGGTCTCGGGGTCCGCGTCGATGGCCGCGGCGATCTCCGACCGGGTGTACGCTCGGCCGGGGTTTCGCCGGAGAAACCGGAGGACCCGCTCGCTCGTCGGCGGGTCCGCCAACGATTCCGCCGCCTCGAAGCGGTCGATGTCGATCGGCATGTTGGGGTGTTATTGGTGTTCGGCCGTGATAACTGTTCGTCCGTCCTCGTTGGCCCCTCGCAGAACGCTCGTGAATAGGGCATCGCATCGTAGACGCCCCTCACAGTGGTAGAAGGTCCTACTGCTCGGGGTTCCTTCCGTTACCGCTCGCATTGAAGCTGGTCGCTCACTGCGTTCGCGACCAGCCTATCTCACGGGTCACTTCGTTCCCCGTTCGATTGATAGATGGGCCTCGCTGCTCACGGCTTCGCCGTTCGCGCATTCGGAGGCCCTCACGCGGTTCGGGCCTCCCGTCGCTCGCCCCATCCTAGTTCTCGCTCATCGCCTCACTCGCCATGTTCCGCCCCTGAGCGTTCAACGCGACTTCCGTCCGCGTTCGAACCTCGTCGACGGCGCCGACGTCGAGCAGTTTCTGGTATATCTCCTCGACCTCGTCCACGGGCAGGCCGACGAAGTCGGCCATCTCGAAGGGGGAGACGCCGGAGTACAGTGCCATCAGGACCTGGTTCTCCGTCTCGGAGAGTTCGTAGTCACCCTCGCGGTCCTCGATGACGCGCTCGAACAGCGACTGGAGCGCGGTGGTGTGGTGGTCCATTCCAGAGAAGTGGGTCTCGACGCTCCGGCCCTCCTCGTCGGTGTGCTCGACCTCGAGCACCGTTCGTTCCTGGCCCATCACCTGCCGCGTCGCCGTCTCGATGGTCCCGACGTCGTCGACGGCGAAACTGGTCGACCCGCCGCCGGGGAACCCCAGCGTTATCGTCTCGTCGTCCAGGCGGAAGCGGGTCTTGCGCCACTCACTGTCGTCCTGGACGACGCCGCCGACGACTGCGGGGTGGTTCGCCAGGATGATTTCGCCGTGGAGCGTCGCCCGACAGTACTCGCGTTCGAAGTCCGAGACGCCGGTGGCGTCGAAGAGCACGACGTTGTCGCCGATGCGGAGCGGCGTCGCGCCCGCCGCGTCGATGGTCTCGGGGACGACGTCGTCGTCGACGATTTCGATGTTCGAGTGGGGCAGCGTCTGCTTGCCGCTGTTGTTGGCGAGGACGAGCCGCTTGCTGGTCATGACGAGGCGACAGGAGTTCCACTGCGGGTCGGTGACTGGTTCGCCGTTCTTGACGGCGTAGCAGTAATCCCCCGCCGTGTCGACCAGTTTCTGTTCGTCCTCGCTCATGGCCCGCCGTTCACACTGTGGATTGTCGTTCGGCGCTATATATGTTCGCCACCGCGACGTGCGAGCCCCGCTCAGACGACCAGCAACGCCCCGCCGAGCACGCCGAGCGAACCGAAGCCGACGCAGACCGCCCAGAACGGGACCCGGCGGACGAGCGCGACGAGCGCGCCGACGGTGAGGTAGCCGACGACGGCGCTGACCGCGAGCGCGAGGAGGGCCGCAGTCGGCGAGATGGCCGGCACGCCGTCGTCGACCAGGACGAGGACGTTCGCCGCCAGGGCCGCAGGAATCGACAGCAGGAAGGAGAGCCGCAGCGAGGACTCGCCCTCGTGGCCCCGGAGCAACAGCGCGCTGACGGTGGTTCCCGAGCGCGAGACGCCGGGGAGGATAGCGAGTCCCTGGAGCGCACCGACCAGGACGGCGTCGAGCCAGTCCGGCGTGGCACGCGGGTCCAGCGTGACTGACTCGGCGAAGCGCTGGAGGAGCCCGGTCAACACGAGCAGGCCGCCGACGAGCGCGACGAAGGCGCCGCCGGTGAGGTCGTTCACGAGCGCGTCGAGCAGGACGTACGCCGGCAGGCCGGTCACGCCCGTCGCCAGCGTCGCGAGGACGAGAAAGGACAGGTCGGCGCGATCGCGATCGAACGCGGTCCGCGGGCGCCACTCCGGGACTTCCCGGAGGACTGCTCTCACTTCCTCGCGGTAGTACGCCAGCGCCGAGAGCGCGGTGCCGGCGTGGAGAAAGAGCGCGAATCGAGTCGCGACGACGGGCGACGCGCCGGTGACGCCAGTCACGACGATGGCGACGCCGCCCTCGCTGGAGACCGGGAGCCACTCCAGAACGCCCTGGACGACCCCGAGGAGGACGGCGATCAGCGTCTCGTTCATGGACAGAGGCGTGGTGTGGCCGGGTAAAGGTCATTCGGTCCGGGACCCGTCGTGTGAT
Organism: Halomicrobium sp. HArcel3; assembly: GCF_058933135.1. NCBI lineage: Archaea > Methanobacteriati > Methanobacteriota > Halobacteria > Halobacteriales > Haloarculaceae > Halomicrobium > Halomicrobium sp. HArcel3. Next base: position 119,447 of record NZ_JBZYDN010000004.1, read on the forward strand.
AACGCCGATGGCGGTGCAGCGGCCGGACACATCTGACGGCGTAGCTATATACTCTTGGGGCCTTCGTGAGAGCAAGATGCAATGGAACGGGACGCTTGGGACGGTCAGGGAGGGGATAGAGGCGTTGCCTGACTGGCAGGGGTTTCTCGTGGTCGCCGGCGGAGCGGTCCTGACCGCCGCGTTGCTGCAAGTCGCGGGCGACCGGTACCTCAAGCGGGTCACGGCACGCATCCCGGGCGAAGTCGACGACGTGGTGCTCAGGGGTGTCCACCCCGCGCTCTACCTGACGGTCGCCATCGGGGGCGTGTTCGTCGGCGTCGACCTGTTCGACCTGGCCGAGACCGACGCCGCGACGCTCGAGGCCGCGGTCCTCTCCCTCGTCACGGTCATCTGGCTGGTGACGCTGGTCCGCGTCGGCCGGAATGTGTCGAACGCCGTCACCGACAACCGCTACATCGACCGGCAGGTGGTCCCCATCTTCCAGAACGTCTGGAGCGCCGTCGTCGTCGGCGTCGCGGGGTTCCTCCTGCTCACCTACTGGGGTATCAACGTCACGCCGCTACTGGCCTCGGCCGGCGTGGCCGGTATCGTCGTCGGTCTGGCCGCCCGAGACACCATCGCGAACTTCTTCGGGTCGCTGGCGCTGTACGTCGACGGCACGTACAAGGTGGGCGACTACGTCGTGCTCGACTCCGGCGAACGCGGCCGCGTCGAGGACATCTCCGTGCGCTCGACGGTGATCCGGACCCGTGACGACATCCTCATCACCGTCCCCAACGCCACGCTGAACAACGCGGCCATCGTCAACGAGTCGACGCCACGCCGGAAGCGCCGCATCCGCGTCCCCGTCGGCGTCGCCTACGGAAGCGACCTCGACGAGGTCGAAGAGATCTTGCTCGACGTCGCAGCCTCGACGGAGAGCGTCCTCGACCGCCCCGGCCCGCGGGTCCGCTTCCGGGAGTTCGGCGACTCCGCGCTGGAACACGAACTGCTGTGCTGGGTCCCGAACCCGGCGCTACGGGCGCGCGTCACGCACCACCTCAACAGGGGGATCTACCAGCGATTCCAGGAAGCGAACGTCGAGATTCCGTTCCCGCAACGTGAGGTCCGGATGTCGTCGACCGTCGTCAGTGGCGAGAACGGGGCGGCGTCGCCCGCCTCGACGAACGGAATCCAGGCCGATACCGAAGTCCCGGAGGATCCACGGGTCGACGACTGAGCGGTCGGAGTAGCGGGACCGAGATGGAAGCGCGGAACCGTCAGGAGTCGTTGAGATAGACGGCGATTCTCGTGATCTCTTCGTCGTCGGCGTCGAAGTCGAACACGTCGCAGAAGTCGGCCTCGACCGGGCCGTCGTCGCTCTCGCCGGTGACGGTGCCCTCGACGGCCGTGGCGTCATCGCCGTGGACCCGGTTCGTTAGCTCGTGTTCGGTGTTCGCGAGCCCGCGGAGTTCGTTCATGTACGTCTCGAAGCCGGAGAACCCCTCCAGTGGGCCCGAGAGCGACTCGAACACGACGTCGTCGGCGAGGGCCGGTCGGACGAGTTCAAGGTCCTCGGCGTCCATCGCGTCGAAGTACGCGTCGATCAGTTCGTTTCGGTCTGCGTCTGACATGCTCGAACCGTCGTTTCGTGGTCCAATAAGCCCTTGCGTCTCGACGGAGGACGCTCAATGTTTGCGAAACATAGAGCGAAAAATATGACACCAACAGTCCACCAGATACAGCAATTGGCCAAGTCAAACCCTGGTGGACTGAAAGGGCGAGCGGCTCTCGAACCCTCCCGGGCGAAGCAAGCACGCGAACGGAGTGAGCGCGCACAGCGAGCCCCGGAGCGGTCGAGAGCCGCGAGGGCTTTCGGTGTCTTTGCAGTCTCGGTTGTCGCTTGTCAGGCCAATACCATCACAGCTAGCCTTCGAAACTGAATTACCGGCCGCGCCCGTTTCGTTGTCCAATGACGATACTCGAGGACGCGCGCGCGGCGCTCGACACCGGCCCCCTCTGCGATCCCTGTCTGGGCCGGCCGTTCGCCGACCGCAGTTTCGGCCTCACGAACGCCGAGCGCGGGCGTGCGCTCCGGACGACGCTGGCGCTCGACGACGACGAGCCGTACGAGGGGAGCGAGGACTGCTGGGTCTGCGAGATGGAGACCGCCGAGTACGACCGGCTGGCCGAGCGCGCCGCCGCGGCCATTCAGGGCTACGAGTTCGAGACCTACCAGCTCGGGACGCGCGTCCCGCCGCTGCTGGAGGAGAACGACCACCTGCTCTGGGAGGAAATCGGGCTGGAGGACGACGAGGGCGAGGCGCTGAAGACGGAGTTCAACCGCGAGGTGGGCAAGCGCGTCGGCGAGTTGACCGGGGCCGAGGTGGACTTCGAGCGCCCGGACATCCAGCTCCTGCTCGACCTGGCAACCGACGAGATAGAGGTGAACGTCAACTCGGCGTTCGTCTACGGCCGCTACCGCAAGCTGGTGCGCGACATCCCCCAGACGGAGTGGCCCTGTAACGAGTGTCACGAGACGGGGATCAAGCGCGGCGAGGAGTGTCCGGGCTGTGACGGCACGGGGTATCGCTACGACGAGAGCGTCGAGGAGCTGACCGCGCCAGTCGTGCTGGAGGCGATGGACGGCGAGGAGGCGGTGTTCCACGGCGCCGGCCGCGAGGACGTGGACGCGCTGATGCTCGGCGGCGGCCGCCCGTTCGTCGTCGAGGTCAAACAGCCCCGCAAGCGCGACGTCGACGTCGAACAGCTGGAGGCAGACGTCAACGAGTTCGCCGACGGCAAGGCCGAGGTCGAGGGCCTCCGCCGGGCGACCTACGACATGGTCGAGCGCGTCAAGGGGCACGAGGCCTCCAAGACATACCGGATGGACGTGGAGTTCGACGAGCCCGTCGACGAGGACCAGCTACAGGCTGCCCTGGACGCGCTCGAAGGTGCGACCATCGAACAGGAGACGCCCCAGCGGGTCGACCACCGCCGCGCGTCGCTCGTGCGGACGCGGGAGGTGTACGCGACGGACGGCGAACTGGTCGACGAGCGACACGCGGACCTGGAGATACACGGCGCTGGCGGCCTCTACGTCAAGGAACTCGTCTCCAGCGACGAGGGCCGGACCGAACCGAGCCTCTCCGGCGAACTCGGCGTCGACGCCGTCGTGACAGCGCTGGACGTCCTCGACGTCGAGGGTGAGGCGGAGTCGTTCGAACAGCCCGAGTTCTTCCGCGACGGCGACGCCGAGTGACGTCGCGAATCTGTCCGGTGGCTCTCCGCCGACAATCGTCAGACGCACGTACGACGTCGGTGCAAGAGGTTTAACCCGGGGGGTTCATGGCGGGGACATGAGCGTGGATTCACCGTCGAGCGGGGGCGACCACCCGTCGGGGGGCGTCGCCTGTTCGCTGTGCGGACATCGACTCGGTGCGGACGGACGCTTCGTCGGTTTCTATCCGGCGAGCGACCGCCCCGCTCCGTCACCGGCGGCCGACGACGGGTTACTCGCCGTCTGTGGGGACTGCGCCGTCGAGGTGGACGAACTCGTCGACGCCTGGGCCGGCCACGACGCCCCGCCGGTCGCCGACGAGTGGTCCATCGGCGCCGGCTACCGCCGCGTCGCCGAGGACTGTAGCTTCTGTGACCGGGCACTCGACGGGGACGACGTGCTTGGCGTCGAGTACTTCGACCGCGAGGCGGCCTACGGCACCGGCGACGGTCCCCGCGAAAACTTCTCGCTCTGTGACGGCTGCGCGACGGTCTTCGAGGAGTTCCTCGACAACGTCGGTGGCGACGGCGACGTCTGAGGTGATCTACGGAACTGCGCGTCGGTTACGCACCGACTGCAGCGGGTAATCTGCAAAATCAGATGTGAGGGAGTGCGAAGAGTTACTCGACGGTGGCCCGCATCAGGACCGCCGACTCGCCGTGAGCGCTCCAGACGACGCTAACGGTCGTCCCCGGTGCCGCGTCTACCGCCGTCGAATCGCCCGCCGTCACCTCGCCGTCTCCGTCGTCCCACGCAACTGTTCGGTCACCGGTGTCGACGCTGAGTTCGTCGGCCGGGATGGCGTCACCGCCGTCGTGAGTTATCTCCACCGTCTCGCCCGCTGCGTCGTAGTCGACGGTGAACGAGGCCTGGGGCGTCGCCGCCGCGGACGACTCCCCCATCCCGAGGACGAACGACCCGAGAACCGCGGCGAGGATGATGAGCAGGATCAGCCCCACCACGACGACCACCCCACCGACGACCAGCCCGACCAGTATCTTTCCACCCGTTCCGAGTTCGTTCCAGCTGTCACGAACACCCATGGCCCGAGTGTCTCGTGCTGATACATAGACTGAACGTTCCGCAGTCACCTCTAGGCGGTGCGGTCGGTGCGCTCACCCACAGGGTCTCACGAACGCATTTGAGTGACGCGCCCGAATCAACAGATATGTCCACGTCACTCGGCGGCTTCTGGAACGAACTCGAGCCGACGCTGCTGATCGTCGTCGGCTTCGTCCTGTTCGTCATCCCCGAACCGGCGACGTCGACTCTCGGCGTCGGACTGATGCTACTCGGCGCCGCGTGGTGGTTCTACGAGTGGGAGCGGTGAGAATTATCGGACCGGAAACGATCGATTTCCGGGGTCTTCGGTCGAGAGGGCCTCGGAGGACTCGGCACGTGCGCCGATAGTGACGGCCATCGCCAGCGGGTTCGTTGGCAAAGGGCGGGTTATGTGGCGTGCGGTAACACATAACAAAGTAATCGGGCGCCGGGCGTCGAGTTATGGACGGACGCCAGCGACCCCCCGGACGTCGGGTGACGGCGCTGTGGCGTGAACGACCGGTTCGGGCGGTGGTACTGGTCGTCGTGGTCATCGCGAGCGTCGTCACCGCGGGGTTCACCGCGGCGGGCGTTGATCCCGGGGAAGCAAACCCAGCGATGGACGCACAGGGACCGAGCGCACAGATAGCCGGAATAACGTCGTGTACCGTTATCGACGAACCCGGACGGTACGCACTCACGGCAGACATTCGTGAAAGCGGCGCCGACTCCTGTCTGGACGTTCGAACCAGTGACGTCGTCATCGACGGGAACGGATACGTCGTGGACGGCGTCGGTCGCGACGAATCCGCTGGTGTGAGCGTCGCAGGTACACAGGAGACGGCCGAGACTCTAGAGAACGTCACTGTCCGTGACCTGCGCCTGACTGACTGGGGAACGGGCGTCCAGGCCGGCGTGACGATGATGGATGGGCCGGCGGTCACGCTCCAGAACGTTCACGTTCGCGACAGCACCGCTGGAATCCGTCTGGGGGAGGCAGACGGCTCTATACTCGACGAGGTCCGGGTAGCTGCGAGCGGCGACGGGATATACGTCGGTGAGTCGACGGTGACGATGCAGTCGGTCGTCGTGACCGACAACGACGGCTACGGCGTGTTCTTCGGGCAGGGATCGACCGGGTCGTCGCTGACCGATGCACTCGTCAGCGACAACGCCGGCAACGGCATCGTCTTCGACGGCCCGGCGACTGACCTCCCCGTCCGTAACGTAACCGTCAGTGACAACAATGGGTCGGGCATCCTCCTCCGGAGCGACGTCTCGAACGCCACCGTCCGAAACGCCGTCGTCGCGAACAACGAGAACGACGGCATCCGCGTCCTGGGCGGGAGCGGGACCTTCTCGAACGTGACGACCCACGGTAACTACCTGTTCGCCTACAATGCGACGCAAAAGCGAGGCGAAAGCCCTGTCCTCGTCGACGGGTTACACTACCGTGGTCACGACATTTCGTTCGAAACGCAACGTATCGGCGTTCGCTGGCCAACGAACTTCCCGAGTCGTCCTGATGGGGTGGAACTTGCCGGCCATCCGATCTTGATCGAGGGACTCGAGGGTGACGGCTCGGTCCAACTCTCGATGGAGTATGGACGGTTCGGGAACGTCGAATCAGAAAACGACGTCGGTGTCTGGTACCACGCAGAAGGTGGTGAAGGCTGGAACGAGTTGGGGGGTGTCACCGTTGACCTGGAACGGAACCGGGCGACGACCACAGCGGCCCGGAACGGAATCTACGTCCCGCTCGCGTCCGTGAGCGACGGTGGTGGGACTGATTCCGGACCGAGCGCCTCGCTGTTCGAGATCCGATCGACCGACGAGGACAGTGAATTCGCTTACCGGTTCGAAGTGGACGGCACCGTCGAGAAGACGAAACTCGGGCCCGGTCAGATCGCTGCAGACGTGAGCGACGTGGTCGTGCGCGAGGACGGCACCGTCACAGTCGACGGGTCGACCGGTGAGGCCCGCGGTGACGCCTATCTCGTATGGGGCGAGATCACGGACTTCGAAATCGTCAGTCCGCCCGCTGACTACCGGCTGTTCCTTGACGGCGACGACGTCACTGGCGAACGGTCGCCAGGCTCAGGTGAACGACCGGCTGACCCGGGGCGCACCTTTGAGGTTCGGTCGACGAACGAGAACACCGAGTTCTCGTACCGCATCGTCGTCGACGGGAGCGTCGAGAAGACGCAACTCGGCGACGGCGGCATCGCTGCAGACGTCAGCGACGTCATCAGCCGCCAGAACGGGAACGTCGTCGTCGACGGCTCGACTGGCGACGGTGCGGGTGACGCCTATCGAGTTCGGGGCGAGGTCGTGTCCTTCGAGGTGACCACCGGTCCCCGGGACGTCGAACTGTTCTTCGACGGTGCGGATGTTACGGACCGGTTCCTGGACGGCGAGACCCAGTCGCCGGCTCGCACGTTCGAGATACGGACCACGGACGCCGAGGGGTCTATCGCATACCGGTTCGAAGTAGACGGGAGCGCAGAGAAGGCGCAGCTCGGGGACGACGGCATCGCCGCCGATGCGAGCGACGTGATTTCTGAAACAGACGGTGGCACCGTCACCGTCGACGGATCGACTGGTGACGGCGCTGGAGACGCTTACCGGATCCGTGGCGAGATAACCAGCTTCGAGCGCGTCAGCGGACAGGCGGGGGTTCGGCTTTTCCTGGACGGCGAGGACGTGACGGACTGGTTCCTCGCCGACGCCGGCAACGAACTGCCGGGCGACCCGTCCATCGAGTACCTCAACTGCTCTGCGGTGCGAGCCAGCGGCGACTACGCCGAGGTTCGCCTCAGCATCATCCTGAATGCAAACGACGGCGTGGACACGGGGTCGGTCGAGACCTCCAGGGCATTCTTCCTGAACATGACCGACGGGACCGGCGTGTACGACGCCGATGGCGACTGGGGGAGCATCAACGGCTCGGTCGTCAATAGTGCGCGCCTCGTCGACGAGGACGGCGATGAGGTGGCTTCGGCCCCTGTCCCGGAAGGCTGCGTCGAGTCCGTCAAGCCCCGATTCGAACTTGGTGTCGCGGACGTGTCGCCCGCCGGGGACGGAACTCTGGAGGTCACCTTCGAGTACGTGAACGACCACGAGTCCCGGCTGCCGTTCAACGGGCAGTCGCTCCGCGGCAACGCCGCTCCCGGTGCGGAGGACGAACTCCCTGACGAGCTCGCGCCGGGTCGCAACTTGTTTACTGTCCAGTGGACGCCGGAGAGCGAAGACGAACGCTTAACCTGGGTGCTCGACAGTACGCGATGGACCGGCCTCGGCGACACCGTCGAGGTGTCGACCGGTCCCGCGTCGGCGTACGACGTCACCATCACGCAGGCCCAGGTGAGTGCAGTGACGAACGAAACGGCGACCGAGACGAACTCGCCGACGGAAACGGAGTCACCAACGCCGACTGTCTCCCTTACTTCCACTGACACCGCGACCGAAACGTCGACTCCAAACGAGCAGCCCACACCGACGGAGATGCCCACTGACTCACCGACACCTGAGCCTACCGAGGAGCTCACTGATGAGTCGAGCGGCGCGACCCAAGACGACAGCGAGGGGGAAGAGACGACCGAAGAGGACGACACAGAGGCGACCGACGAGGACGACGGGAGCACGGAAGCGGACGGAACTGACGAGGAGAACGCCATGGAGACAGAAACTGTGGCGGAAGACAGCAGTGACGAGGAGACGACCGAGGAGAACGAGGAAGCGGCGACCGAGACGAGCGAGCCAACAACGGACGCGGAGGAATGACGGCTCCGAGACGACCATCTCGGCCAACGTTACCGTCCGGCAGCACTTTGCCTGCGCAGCCGAAGTTTTAGGCGTGACGGGCGAACTCACCGACACGTACGTCGCTGCCATCCAGCACGACCTTGCGGACCTGTCCGAGGGCGCGCGCCGCGTTGGCGTCGTCCGGAAGCCCACGCCCTGGTTCCACGGGGCCGTCGACGAGAATCGGCCGGCGCTGGGCCCGCCGGAGGACCTGCTGGCGGCGTTCCAGGCGCACGAGGAGGAGTTCAAACTGGACGGGATGTGCGACGAGGGTGCGCACAACGCCGCGTGGGAGGAACTCGACTTCGAGGATCGCTACTGCGAGTACATGGAAACCGAGGAGGCCCGATCGGCCGTGGCTGATCTCCGCGAGACCCTCGCCGACGGTACCGACGTCGTCCTGGTCTGTTACGAGAACACCGACCAGAAGCGCTGTCACCGGACGATACTGCGCGAGGAACTCGCGGACGCCCGCGAGTGATGGCCCGGCGACTGCGCTGGCGTGACGCTCGTCCTGAAAAACGACTTTACGGACGCCAGCCCTCCGTTCGATCATGGAGTACACCCGACTCGGTAAGACGGGACTGGAAGTCTCACAGCTCTGCCTGGGCACCTGGCGCTTCGGCAAGGAACACGAAGACAGCGGCGTGATGGAGACCGACCGCGAGTCGGCCCACGAACTGCTGGACGCCTTCGCCGACCGCGGCGGGAACTTCATCGACACGGCCAACGGCTACGGCCAGGGTCGCAGCGAGCAGTGGATCGGCGAGTGGCTCGCCGACCGCGACCGCGAGGACTTCGTTATCGCGTCGAAGTGCTACTGGTCGGACGTCTCGCGCTTCCAGGAGAACCTCTCCCGGAAGAACGTCCGCGCCGAGGTCGAAGGCTCGCTCGACAAGCTCGATACGGACTATCTCGACATTCTCTACCTGCATCGCTTCGACGACGAGACGCCCATCGAGCGCACGCTCCGGACCGTCGACGACCTGGTCAGCGAAGGGAAGGTCCACCACGTTGGCCTCTCGACGGCCGACGCGTGGAAGCTCACGAAGGGGCTCTGGAAGGCCGACGTGAACAACTACGAGCCGTTCACCGTCACCCAGCCGCTGTTCCACGCCGCCTACTACGAGGACGTCGCGGAGTACCTCGACGTCTGTGCCGACCAGAATCTGGCGGTGTGTCCCTACTCGCCGCTGGCCGGCGGCTTCCTGACGGGTAAGTACGAACGCGCGGGCGACGGGACGTACGAACTCGACGCGCCCGAGGACACCCGGGCCGCCCTCGACGACCGGTTCCTGGACTTCTACGTCTCGGAACGGGGCTGGCACGTCCTCGACGAGGTCCGCACAATCGCCGACGAAGTGGACGCGACGCCGGCCCAGGTCGCACTGCGGTGGCTGATGGACCAGCCCGACTTCGACTGCGTCCCCATCGTCGGTGCGCGAACGGTCGACCAGCTCGACGAGAACGTCGGCGCTATCGACGTCGAACTGAGCGACGACCAGTTCGCACGGATCGAAGACGCGCGCTACGACGACTCGGGCGCGCTGTACCAGAGCAGTACGTGAGATATTCGTCGCCGATTTCCGGCCGGCCGCTTCAGTAGCCGGCGTCTACAGCCGACGATGGGCACCGTCAGGAGCCACCTTCGTTCTGGCAGCATTTGCCCACACAATCGTTTACTCGCGGGAGAATAATTTAAAGTATGTCTGATAATGTCCCACATTCCGGAAAATATGCAAAATATATACGGTAGGCCCCCGCAGTAGCTGACACGATGTCAGATCTCGGGATGACGGTGCAGCCACCGGCCGAAACGCTGCCCAACCCCGCCGAGGCGGACAACGTCATCTACAACCCGTCGTTCGACCAGCTCCGCGAGTTCTCGCGCGAGCTCGAAACGACCACGGAGTTCGGCTCCCCGTCGTACGTGAGCGAACACCGGTCGCGCAACGCCGACAGGACGAAGAACGCCGTCGACGACGAGTTCGGCGCCGAGGACTACCGCCACGTCGAGACGGCCTACGACGCGGTCCACGGGGAGGAGATGGTCTGTCTCGACCGACAGCTCGGTCGCCATCCCGAGAACAGCTACGTCTGCCGCCTGTTCGTCCCGAAGGAGTACGGACGGATCGCACTCGCCTGGGCGAAGCTCTTCGAACCGGTCGCAGACGAGGCGAGCGAGCCGGACTTCTACACCGTCCAGCTTCCCGACCACGACGAGGTCGCTATCCGCGTCGTCCCCGACGAGGGGATGACTGCGGTCCTCGGCAGCGACTACACCGGCGAGGCCAAGAAGTCCTTCCTCCGCCTGTTCATGTTCTACGCGAAGGAACAGGGCGGCCTCGGCCTCCACGCCGGTACCAAGCGCGTCGACCTCCAGACCGACGACGGCATGGAGACCGTCGGCCAGGTGTTCCTCGGTCTCTCCGGCACCGGCAAGTCGACGCTGACGGCCCACGGCCTCGGTCTCGAGGAACCCGAGGAGGCGACGATGCTCCAGGACGACGTCTGTGCCCTGCTGCCCGACGGCTCCGTTGCCGGCAGCGAGGGACAGGGCCTGTTCATCAAGACTATCGGCCTCGATTCGGACGAACAGCCAGCCCTCTACGACGCCGCCACCCACGAGTCGGCCGTCCTGGAGAACGTCGACGTCGACGACGACGGTACCGTCGACTTCGACAGCGAGGAGTACACCGCCAACACGCGCGCGGTCATCCAGCGTGACCACCTCTCCTCGGCCGACGACGAGATCGACCTGCCCGAGATCGACCAGGTGTTCTTCATCACCCGGAACCCCGCGATGCCGCCAATCGCGAAGCTCACGCCCGAGGAGGCCGCCGCCGCGTTCATGCTCGGCGAGTCCGTCCAGACCAGCGCCGGCGACCCCTCGAAGGCCGGCGAGTCCATCCGCGTGGTCGGCACCAATCCCTTCATCGTCGGCTCGAAGGGCGAGGAGGGCAACCGCTTCCGCGACCTCATCGCCGACCTCGGCGTGGAGTGTTTCGTCCTCAACACCGGCAGCGTGGGCGACCGCGACGTCGGCGTCGACGACACGGTCACACTACTCCGGGAAGTCTCCCGCGGCACCGTGACCTGGGGTACCGACGACGCCACCGGCCTCGACGTTCCCGAGTCGGTCCCGGGGATGGACGTCGAGCGCTTCGCCGTCGCCGACGCTCTCGACGACCACGAGGACCACGTCGAGCGCCTCCGGAACGAACGCCGCGTCCACCTCTCGAAGTTCGAGGACCTGGCCGACGACATCGAAGACGCCGTCTACTGACCGGCGCCGCACGTTCCCGTTTCTGGTGTCCCTGTCACGCCGTTGCGAACCACTTATTGTCCGACACTCGCGCCGTTGAGCCATGCGCGAGGTTCGCCTGCCGCTGTTGCCGGCCTGGATTCGCTGGTTAGGGGTGGCCACTGTCGCCGGGGTGATCTTCTATCTCTCAGTCATCGCTGCACCCCCCGCGAACCCCATCGTCGAACCGCCGGAACTGATCCCGCTGGACAAGTGGCGCCATTTCCTCGCCTACGCCGCCTTCGGCGGGAGTCTCGCCTACGCGACGACGGACTGGGGCTGGTCGACGCGACGGCTGGTGATCTTCGTCCTCGGTCTCACGGTCCTCTACGGCGTGGGCATCGAAATCTGGCAGTCGTTCGTCCCGGGCCGGTACATGTCGATCGGCGACGCCTACGCCAACGCGCTCGGCGCGGTGCTCGTCAGTCCGTGGTACGTCCTCCGTTCCCGACTATCGTTCGTTCCCATCCGGTCCTGGCTGGATTCGGTTCTGGCGTGAGCCGACGGCTCGTGACGGCCACAGCTGACGGACGTTCTCAGTCGTCGAGCGAGCGTCGCGACTGGGCCGGGGAACTATGGATGACCGTCCCCGCTGGCACATCCTCGGTCACCGTCGCGTTCGCGCCGATGACCGCGTTCTCGCCGATTCGGACGCCGGGCAGGACGACCGCTCCGGCACCCACAAAGGCACCGTCTTCGATCACAACTTCTTCGAAGGTATCGTTCTGAAACTCCATCCCATTTTCCGAGAGGTCGTGCGTTACGCCGGCGACGGTCGCGTTCGGACCGATCTGGACCCGCTCGCCGACGGTGGCGTTCTCGACGTAGACGTTCGCGTTGACGTCGACCGGTCCCGCCAGACGAGATTTCTTGATAGAGGTTCGCTCGTAGATTTGACAGTCGTCGCCTATCTCGGAATCGTGAACGGTCGCGTACTCCCGTATCTCGGCGTCGCCGATGGTCGAATTCTCCACCATCGCGGTGTCGTGGACGGTCATGGCGGCTCCTGCCGCCGGCTCGTGTAAATCAGTTGCTACTCCGTAGTCTCGACAGAATCGAGGAAGGAGTCCGTCGCGTCACGCCAGGCGGCGATGATCTGATCGTCGTTCTCGCTGTCCCAGTCGTCGATTTCGCCCTCGTCCTCCAGCCACTCGATCGTGCGGCGGATCCCGTCCTCGAAGGAAATCGTGTACTCGAAGCCCAGGTCGCGGCGGGCCTTGCCGTTGTCGAACACCGTCGAGAACTGGAAGTGGTCGAGCAGCATGCCGGTCCGGTCGGGGACGGCTTCGGCGAGAATCTCCGTCGGGATGTGGACGAGTTCGGGGTCCGGTGCGTCCATCACGTCCGCGACGGTCCGGTATAACTGCCCCCAGGTGATGTTCTCCTCGCTGGTGACGTGGTAGGCCTCGCCGTAGGCCGTCTCGTTGCCGACGGCGTTGACGAACGCGCGGGCGACGTCGTCTCGGTGACACGACCCCCACAGCGTCTGGCCGTCGCCGTGAACGACGACCGGCTTGCCCTCTCGGATGCGATCGAGGAAGTAGCTCCCTTGCCCCAGCGTGTGGAAGAGGGTACCGCCCTCGCCGTAGGTGCTCCACGGGCGGACGATCGTGGTTTCGAAGTCGCCCCGTTCGTGGGCGGCCATGAAGATGTCCTCGCACTCGGCCTTGTCGGCGCCGTAGTCGCTGACCGGGGGCTCTCGCGGGGCATCTTCCTGCACGGGGTTCGTGTCGAGCGGCCGGTGGTAGACGTCCACCGTCGAGCAGAAGACGAACTGCTCGATCTCGCCACCGAAGACGTCGACGGCTGCTTCGGCCTGGTCCGGCGAGAAACACACCATGTCGACGACGCAGTCGGGGGCGACCTCGTCGCGCGCGTCGGCCAGGTCCGCTCGCTCGTTGCGGTCGCCGTGGACGAACGCCACGGAGTCGGGCACCCTGGCGTCGCTCTCGCCCCGCGTGAAACAGGTCACCTCGTGTTCGGAGTCGGCGAGCTGTCGCGTGATTCCAGTGCTGATGAGGCCCGTGCCGCCGATAATGAGGACGTCCATACACTCGCTGGGTGCGGGCGGGGTAAAGGGTCTATGTCACTGCAGTGAGCGGTTTTTCGACGACCGGCCGATCCGCGACATACTTTTGCGCCGACCCGGCGACGTTCCGACATGGACCGCGACTACGCCGTCGGCGTCCAGAGCGTCGTCTTCCAGGACTACTCGCTCGCCGGTCTGCTGGAGGCATTCGGCGAAACCGGCATCCGACACCTCGAACTCTGGGACCACCACCTCTCGGCCGACGACGACGAGAAGACCATCACCGACGCCACGGCCGCTATCGAGGACGCGGGGATCGACGTCTGCGGCTACGGCGTCGTCGACCTGGACGACGTCGGCCAGGCGCGTCCCCACGTCGCCTTCGCCGACCGCCTGGGGGCCGATTACGTCACCGTCAACTACCCGCCGGACCGGGACGACGTCACCGAGGAGCTGATCGACCTTGCCGAGGAGTTCGGCGTCGACGTCGGCATCCACAACTACTCCTCGGTCCACCACGACGACCTCTCGCAGGTGTTCTCCTCCATCGCGGACGTCCGCGGCGTGCTCGACCGGTACGACCACCCGCGCCTGGGCGTCTGTGTGGACACCGGCCACTTTCTCGTCGAGGACGTCGCGCCCGACGACGTCATCAGGAATCTCGGCGACCGGATCAACGCCGTCCACCTGAAGGACACCTCCGCGGCCGAAGTGGAGGACCTTCCCGGGGCCGGGCGACTCGACCTGCCCTACCTCCTGGCGCTGCTCGACGAGCACGCGGACGTCGACGCGCCGCTCGTCATCGAGTACGAACTGCCAGAAGACCGGGTGATCGAGGCGCTCGAAACGGCCGAGAAGAACGTACGAAGGGCGATAGCGGCCGACGGTGAGTGAGCGGCGAACTGCCGATTCGTCAGCCGGTTCGCTTGCTCGACGCCCGCTCAGTCGTCGCTCAGTTCCTCGAGGACGCCGGCGGGCATCTCCTCGCGCATCCCTTCCGGGATGTCCTCGACGGCCACGCCCTCGGCGAACGACGGCGGGGCCTGGCCGTCACCGTCGGGTCCGAAGTTCGGGTCGAACAGCTGGAGCGCGGTGTGGATGGTCGACCAGTCGTCCTCCTCCGCGGCGTCCCGGAGGCTCCGGGTCGGCGCGGAGAGCAGCTGGGAGACGATGGCGTCGGCCATCGACTCGACGACCTGCTGCTGGTCGCCGTCGAGGTCGAGTTTCCCCAGAGCGGTCTCCAGCTCCTGGGCTTTCACGCGCTCGGCGCTCTCGTACATCGCGGAGATGACGCGGTCGGCGCGCTTTCGCTTGTACTGGGTCAGCAGGTTGTCGAACTCGGCGTCGATCATCGACTCGACGGCGACGGCGGCCTCTCGGCGCTCCTCGCGGGTCTCCTCGGTGACGGTCTCCAGCGCGTCCAGGTCGAGCACGGTGACCTCGGGGAGGTCGTCGACCTCGGGGTGGGCGTCTCGTGGCTGGGCGACGTCGACGACGATGGTCTCCCCGGCGTCCGTGAACGCCTCGGCGTCGACGACGTGGTCGGGGCTGTTCGTCGCCGTGACGACGACGCGGGCCTCTTCGGCGGCCGCGGTCAGTGCGTCGAGGGCGACCGCGCTGGCCTCGACGTCGACGGTGTCGGCGACGTACTCTGCGTTGGGAACCGTTCGGTTGGCGACGATGAGGCGGTCGACCTCCTCGGCGAGGGCCTCGGCGGCAAGCCGTCCCATCTCGCCGGCGCCGACGACGACGCCGGTCGTGCCGTCGAGGGCGACTTCCCTGGCTGCGAGCCGGACCGCCGCGGAGGCCAGCGACAGCGTCCCCTCGTTGATGGCCGTCTCCGAACGGGCGCGCTCGCCGACGTGGAGCGCCTTGGTGATGCCGTCCTCGAGGATGGGCCCGACGCCGTCGACGGCCCGGGCGTCCTCATAGGCGTCCCGGACCTGGCCGAGGATCTGGTCCTCGCCGAGGACGACGGATTCCAGGCCTGCGGCGACCCGCAGCAGGTGGCGCAGGCTCTCCTCGTGACCCATCGACACCGTGACGTCCCCCGGGACGCGGTCGGTGAACAGCGAGAGGGCCTCGCCGGCTGTCTCGTCGTCGCCGACGACGTAGGCCTCGATCCGGTTGCAGGTCTGGAGGACGAACGCCTCCTCGACCCGCGAATCCGCCAGCAGCGCCTTGACGGCGCCGCGCTGGCTGTCCGTGGACGCCGCTTCGAGGTCGTCCATGCTCGAGCGTTCGTGGGAGATGCTCACGCCCGAAATGACGCCAATCCCACGCTTCACGACGAATCACCGGTGTTGTTCGAGATCACGGCCGAAACTACTTGGCTTGGATTAGATCTGCCACTATCTAAAGCCTTCCAAACACGGTCAGATTTGACAACGCGCCTGACGGCCGCGCGGCGCTCCGCTGGCCCCATCCCCTCGTCTCTGAGATCCTGCCGGAGGTCAGCGGTGAGTTCCGCCATCTCGCCCACGCCGGCAAATTCCTCCTCGAACCGCTCCCGGAGGTACTTCGACACCGCCGGACTGGTCCCGTCCGTGGAGACGGCCATCGTCACCGGGCCGTCCTCGACTGTCGCCGGGACGACGACGCTGTTCGCGTCCCGCTCGCCGCTCTGGTCCGTCTGGTTGACGAGGACGCCGCGCTCGTTCGCCGCCACGGCGATGGCCTCGTTCAACGCCCCGTCGTCCGTCGCCGCCACGACCAGCGCGGGGTCCGTCCGGTCGAACCAGCCTCCGACGTCTTCGGCGTCTGGCGCCTCGCGAACGAGCTCCGCGCCGCCGAACTCGACGTCCGCGAACGCCGGGCTGACGACCACGACGTCGGCCTCTTCGGCGAACCGCCGGGCCTTCCGCGCGCCGACGGGCCCCCCGCCGAACACCAGCACCGTCTCGTCCGTGAAGTCGTGGAAGAGCGGAATCACGCTGCCCACCTCGAAATCAATCGCGAACAATCCACCGTGGCGCGCGCTGGCTCGCGTCTCGGCGCGAGCCAACACTGTGCGAGGTCTTCGCGAGCCATCGGCGAGCGAATGGCTCGAAAGACGAGCGAAGCGAGTCTTTCGGTGGACGAACGAGCGAAGCGAGTGAGTCGGCTGGGGAGGGTGTGGCTGTCCTGGGCCGAGTGGGTGGGAATGGAAGGGGCCGCGTCCTCGACGAAGCCCGGCACCCCAAGCACCGCAGGAAGCGAGCGGAGCGAGCGACGAGGAGCGCAGGGTGTGCCGCGCGAGTCGAGGATGCGGGGGCTTCCAGGCTGTTCCCCGTGGTGATTCCCGTCGGCACGTCGCGGTTCACCATCTCCAAGACTCATACTCATCTCTCTCATTCGACCTCTGCCGGATCGATCACGTTCGCTTCGGCGCGTTCGTCCATCCGGATACCGGTCTTCTTGAGGATCTGGGTGGAGAACAGCGAGTCCCAGTCGTCGTCGCCGACGTCCCAGAACTCTTCCATCCGCTCTCGAACCTGCTCGATCCGCTGGTCACTCTCTGCCTCGCTCCGGCCGTGGGTCATCGCGAAGAAGTTGTACGGCCAGACGCCGTCGTGGCGCGGGCGCTCGTAGCAGTGGGTGACGAAGTCGAACGACGCGATGGCGGGCCCCACCTCGTCGACCACGTCGTCGGGGACGTTCCAGACGGTCATGCCGTTCTCCGAGTAGCCCAGCGCGTAGTGGTTGGGCACCACGCCGACGCGGCGGACCTTTCCTTCCTGCTCGAAGCGCTTGATGGTCTCGACGACCCACGACGGATCCTGGCCGATAGCCGACGCTACGTCGGCGTAGGGCGTCTCGGTGATGGGCAGGCCGCCCTGAATCTCCAGCACCAGGTCGAGTTCGTCGGGCGTGAGCCCCCGCCGCTCCGTCGGCGTCACGTCCGGCCCCAGGTCCGACAGGTCGAGACCGTCCGGCAGGTCTTCCAGCGGGCCTTCGACGGGGAACTTCGCCTCGACGCGGAATTCCTGCTGCTTGGGAAGGTTGTACGTCGCTTGACCGGTCTCGTCTTCGATGTCGCCCAGCACCTCGTCGACGCGGTCCTCGTCGGCGACGCTCACGACGAACCAGACGTTGAGGTGGGGGTGCTCGCGCTCGTAGTTGTGGGCCACCTCTGGGTGGTCGTTCACCTGGTCGACGACCTCGTCGAAGCGCTCGGCGGGGGCGTGCATCGCCACCAGCGTCGCCGTGCCGCCGATGGCCTCGGCGTCGATGAGTGCGCCGAAGCGGGAGAGGGTGCCCGCCTCGTCCATCGCGGCGACGCGGTCGACGAGTTCCGACTCGGTGACGTCGATGCCCCCTTCGCGGAGCGCCGCCGCCGCGGGTTCGAACGGCCGCTCTGTGACGGGGAATCCCCCCTGGAAGGCGTTGAGAATACCCCGGTCCACGGGGTCGATATCCTCGGTCATGGGCAATCGTCGGTCCCGGGACGGTATAAGGGCCCCGGCGGCGCGGTCGCCGTGTCGACCGACCGCACGGCCGACGCCGAGATGCTCCGACCACACGGATCCGCGATGGGAGTGTTTGCCCGTTACCTCCAGTCACGTACCACTCGTCCTTCACTCTCGACGAATCAAAATGATTGGCGAGACAACACCTTCGCGTGCTCCCCGACGTCACGCTCGGTGCGAACTTCTTCGTCTACGTCGCCCTGGGCCTCGCCGTCCCGCTGTCCTTCGCCGCGGTGTACCGGGTCGTCGATCGGCTGTCCATCGGCAACTACGTCGACCAGTACCAGACCGTCGCCCCCGAGGCAGGTCGTGGGCTCGAAGCACCGCCGGCCGCAACCAGTTGCGACGAAGAAATCTGTCCGAACTGCGGCGAGCGAAACGATCCAGCCTTCGAGTTCTGCCGGTCCTGTACCGCCCGCGTCGCTGTCTGAATCTCAGCCCTCGACGCTGGTGACGTCGTAGCCCGCATCCTGAACGTCCGCGACGATGCCCTCCTGGTCGGCGCTGGCCTCGTAGTAGAAGATGAGCCGGAAGGCGCCGTCGCGGAGCAGCTGCTGGCACTCCCAGACGAACTCGTCGCCGTCGATGGTCTTGCCCTGGTGCTGGTTCGAGGAGAAGTCCGGGTCGTCGTTGCCCGAGTAGACGTACACGTCCTGTGGGTCGTGGCCCGCGTGCTCCGAGATGACGTCGCCCACTTCCAGCGAAGCCTCCATCATCTCGATATCCTCCTGGCCGTCGTATGTCGTGTGGACGATGACGCCGTTCAACTCGATGTCGCCCGGTTCGAGCAACGCCTTCGTCCGCTGGTAGAGGTCGTTGTCGATGGCGTCGCGGTCGACCGTCTCCCCGTCCTCGCTCGCGGTCATGCGCTGAAATCGACCGGCTAGCCCCATACCTCTCACGATTCTGGCCGACTACGTGAGGTCAGTACCGGTACGCCAGGATGGGATTCCGATGTGATCAGCGACCTCTTCTAACGATGTCCCAGATGTCGGGTGCTTCGAGACGACGAGGACGCTGCCGTCGTCGAGTTCCTCGACGTGTGGTGCAGGGGCTGATATCAGCGTTTCGCGGCCGATGGCCTCGACTTCCCCCGGCGGATAGACGTCGAACCACGAAATGAATTCGCGATCACATGGAGGAACATCGCCATCTGCCACTGGGACAGACGGACCCTGGCCCGGTTCGATACTGTAGACTGCGACCGCGTTCTGTGGCAACAAGCTGTAGATGTCCGTCGAGGATTCGATTAGCCTCCAGAGGTCAGGGGCGTCGTCGAGATCTGCAGTTCCATCGAGTCGGCGTACCTGTACCCGGAATTTTCCAAGGGTACCGCCCGGATATTTGGCCGATTTGTCGTCAAAGACGGCTTTTATCTTAACAGCTCCTCTGCTAAAATGTAGTCTAGAACGTCCCATGATGTCTTCTCCATCTTCGTGCAGTTCGTACTCATCATGTTCTTCGATGAACGTAATTACCTCTTCGGAGGTCGAGTCTTCACTGTCGGGCGGCAGTAGGTATCGCGTTTCGATAGCGTCAGTCATGTGTATCCGAATTTTAGTTCCGACCTGTGGGATGTCTTCGATGTTTTCTATTTTGCTTTGTTTAGTGTCAGGCCTCGCTACTCGGAAAGGACCGGACAGTGGTTGGTCTCCATAAAACGTTAGTAAACTGCGATCAGACGCATAGAGAGTATCGATCAGCTCGTTATTCGTCGAAATCGCTTCGCGAGGCGCGCTCATTGGGGTAGTCTTCCCATGACCGGATGCCGAGGTGTTCCGCGACTTCGTCCAAAGGATCCGGATCCGAATCTTCCGGGTGTTTGGAAACGAGTAGGACGCTTCCATCATCAAACTCTCGGACCCGCGTTGCGGGTGCTGCAAGGAGGTGATCATGCCCGATGGCCTCAACCTCCGAGGGCGGGAAGATATCCAGCCAAGTGAGGAACGCCCGGTCCGTAGGTGGCAAGTCGTCTCCCGACAGCGGCGCGTGCATCGGCTGATGGTTTTCGAGGCTGTAGGTCGCCTTCTCCGAAACCTCTATTTCGTTGTAAATCTCTTTCGTGGTCGCAACGACGGAATCGAAAGCCGCCGACGAATCGACGACGCTTTCCTCGCCGAACGTCCCGGACGGCACGTTGATCTGGACGAGTGTGGTCTCCGGGAATTCGTCCCCGAGTCCGTTAAAGACGAGTATTTTGAACTTGAAGCTATCCCGCGAGACGTTGATGCGCTTTTGCCCGAGCATGTTCTCGCCCTCGTTCCGAACGGTATAGTCACCGTCATCAGAGACAAAGGAGAGAACCTGGTCGTACAAAGCGACGGTCTCGGCTCCTTTTGTTAGGATTACTACGTTCGCCATTTTTGATTCCTAAGATGATCCGAGTAGGGAAACTTGATAATAATTGGCGCTTTCCTATCCAGTTACGCTAACTGGTTCACCGATCCGAATACCCTCAGTGTTTTTAATATATCTTTTGAGGTTACCGGGGATCGCGTCATTTTGATGGGCTTTCTTGCTTAAGCGAATTACCATATCGCCCTCTGGTGCCCGACCGAGCGCCTGCAACGCACGGTATCTAATGAATTTGTCTATGAGCTTTTGCGTTTCGAGTCCACTTGGCTTATTTTTCGCTTCTATGTATCGTCCATTTACGATCAGGTCTAAGTCGGTATCCGCACCGTTGAGGGTATCTTGTACGTCCGCCCTGTTGGTTCCTTTCGGCATGTTGTCCATGATGTTGTCCTTCTGGGACTTGCTCAAGTCGGACCAGGCTGGCGTCTCGACTTTTTTCCCGATAGCAGTCACGTCGTCGCCCTGCTTCGAGAGCTTTGCACCGATACGGGTCTCAAGTAAGGCCCCTTTTGCAGGATTCCAGGCATTGTTAGAGCTGTACTTTGTCGGGCTCGCGAAACTTTTGGCAGTTTCACTGTAGGGGATATTCGCACGCTCAAGGTAGTGTAGGTCGCTAGTGAATTGGCTGATCTTCTCTGTCGTCATGTAACGAACGAGATGATCACCCCCTGACCCCTCACCGTAGAATCCGATAATAGAGCGTTTCAACTCGGTCGCATATGGTCCATCATATGTCGTGAGTCGCTTCGTCGGTGCTTCGTCGAGGTTCGTCGTGAGTGTCTCAGCCGTACCTGGCCTACCCATTCCTTCACCTAACCGCCGAACTGCGGCATCGTGCTTCCCGAAATTGTTCGCGAGCTTTACTCGGTCGCTAAGCCTGAACTGGTCAGTCAGACCGGACTTTCTGATTGTCAGATACGCCTCGTCGGATTTGCTGGGATTGAGTTTGGCCCACTTACCGGAGATCGAGAGCGCCTTCGGAATGTCATCGGCGAATAATGGTAACAGGCTGATGCCGTCGAGAGCCGCTTCGCCCCAGTCTCCCTGCGCGACGTTTTGCGCCGCATCACGAAGGTCTGCAGGGACTTCGACGAGTGGGACCGCAGAGCCACCGATCCAGCCGACGAGATATCCCGTGTTTCCGTTGTAGCCGCTCGTGAAGACGCCCTCGGGCATCCCGGTCTCACCGAGGGCTGCCCCCTCGATCATCGCCCGGCCGTTCTCGCTGTACATCTGGCCGAGGTTCTTGAAGTCACAGGGGTTCGGATCGGCAGGGTCGACTTCCCCGTCGAAGTCGCTGTCGGCCGTGTCTGCCCTCGTACACGAGTTCGTCCCGAACTCCGCTTCGTCGCTCAGTCCGTCTCCGTCAGTGTCGGTCAGTGTGGGGTTCGCGTAAGACTGCTTCGTGAAGACCGCCCACTCGCCGTTCGTGCGGTAGAACGTTACCTCGTCGCCGTCTCGAACACCGTCGCCGTCCGTGTCTGCCTCGTTCGACGACGTCTCGAACGTACTCGATCCCGAACTCCCGCTGCTGACGGCCGAGAACTGCCACGATTGGTCTTCGGCCTCGTCAACGAGCCCATCGCGGTCGTCGTCCGTGCCGATGGTGAAGTGGTGGAAGCGGACTTCGTCCGGCCAGTAAAGTTCGACTGAGACCGACTCGCCGCTGAATTGGGAGAGGTCGACGCGTTGTGTGAGAACACGGTCGTCGACGCCGCTCGCGCGCGAGCCTTGTTCGGCCGAGCCAACGTGGGCGCCCTCGACATTCCCATCACCATCCCTGACTATGAACATGTATCCGTATCCTGGATTGACCACTCCTCTGGTCGGCCTGAGTCTGATGTGAACGAGTGCGTGTTCGGCGTCGTCCGGGACCTGGACCGTCGTACTGAAGCCGAATCGACAGCCATTCTGGGACGCTGGACTGTACTCGTGCGGACAGCGGTCCTCGCCGTCTAACACCCCGTCGCGGTCCGTGTCGGGGTTATCCAGAGCCGTATTCGAGCTCCAGCCGCGTTCGAGAACTCGGTAGTCCAGTTCGGTGAGGTATTGGTATTCTTGCCCGTCCGTCAGCCCGTCATCGTCGACGTCTGCGATCCAGGGGTCTGCGCCCGTCGTACTCTCGTAACGGTTCGAAAACCACGTGTCGGTCGGTGCACCACCGAGGCGGTTATCGTCGAGCACGAACCGGTGACGCAAACCCCGCTGGTCGAAGTCCTCATCGGCCCCCTCAGTTCGGTCGAACTGATAGTCGAAGTCGCTCGTCGCGTCGGTCAGATCGATGTTGCCGCTCTCTGTCTGGACTCTGGAGACGGGAACGCCAAGTGGCCGGAGTTGGTAATCGTAGAGGTTGGAAAGATATTCCTCTTGCTCGGCGGTGACTGCGTAGGTTTGCTGTGATCGCGGGTCGGTGTGAGTTCGAAGTTTTTCGGTTGCGTCAGTGAGTCCATCGCCGTCTGTGTCCGCTTCGAGCGGCGAGGAGCTGAAGGTGACAGTGTCAGTTGTCCGGCCGTTTGCTGGCACATCATCCGTAGCCTGGTTATGATATCGGTACAGATCACCGTCTGCAGTCCTGACGACGTCGACGGTCCAGCTTTCCTGTACCTCCAGTTTGTCACCGAGGCCGTCCCCGTCGGTATCAGCCACTGTCGGGTCACTTTCCAACGCGTATCCGGCTTCCGTCTTCGTCGAGAGGTTTACTTCGGAGCCGTCTAGCAGCCCGTCACCGTCCGTATCTGCCTCATTCGGGTCCGTTTTCACGGTCCCACCGTTCGCCAGCGGGATCGGTTGTTCTTCGATATAGTCCGGGATTCCGTCGACGTCTGAGTCAACTCCGGAGTAATTCGTCGTGACCTCGTGAATCGGGATCCGGGCGTCGCTGTGATATCGGTTTCCACCGATT
This sequence comes from Halomicrobium sp. HArcel3, assembly GCF_058933135.1. Classification (NCBI taxonomy): domain Archaea; kingdom Methanobacteriati; phylum Methanobacteriota; class Halobacteria; order Halobacteriales; family Haloarculaceae; genus Halomicrobium; species Halomicrobium sp. HArcel3. Next base: position 142,589 of record NZ_JBZYDN010000004.1, read on the forward strand.
TTTAGACCGTTAGCACTCGTCCGTAAGTCCAATTCGAGTGTCGTGTTCGAACCTTCCAGGCGATAGTCGATGGAGAGTTTATCACTCGCTCCACATGCTTCTAGATTAAAGTCGATGGTTGTATCGTTTAGTCGGTACAGTTCGTCATCGCCACAATCTTCCTGGGATGTTGACCCTCTTGGAGGGTTGTCATTGCCGTCACTATCCACGCTGCCTCCGTGCCCGACGTCGGAGATGGAACCGTTCTCAACGCTGAGAGTGCCGTAAGCGTCGTTGTATCCAGAGATTCCGACCTCTACGTTCGCACGTTCCGTGCTCGAATTTTCGGTCGGGGTTGACCGGTTCTCGATGGCCTCCCAGGCCGTCCGATTAAGCACCACGAACGTCGAGAAGTGGTCGACGTCGGCCGTCACCCGGTTGGTCTCGGAGTCGACCGAGGAGGGGAGGGCCTCGTAGACGCCTGTCTCCGGGTGATACCGGTAGACGCCGAGGTCGCTCTCGTCCCCGACCGAACGGTTCCCGTAGGACAGCGCCACCGACTCGCCCTGGACCGATGGCTCGGCATGGACGGTCGTGTAGGACGACGCCATTGCGGGGTTGTCCGTCATGACTGGATTACCAGTGCCCGACCGGACGGACACGCGCTCGCTCACGGCACCGGGGCCGCTAACTTCAACCGACGCTTCGTCCGACGAAACTGTCATCGTGAACGTCTCGTTGCCGTCGAGGGTGCCGTCGTCGTCCGTGTCGGGATCAAGCGGATCAGTGCCGAGTTCGATCTCGTCGCCGTCGTCGAGGCCGTCGTCGTCGGTGTCGGGGTCCGTGACGTTCGTCCCGTTCGCGACCTCCTGGCCGTCGAGGAGTCCGTCGCGGTCCATGTCCGCGACGAGTGGGTGCGTCCCGTTCTCGACTTCCACGAGATTCGTCAGTCCATCCTCGTCCGCGTCCTCCTCGGCATCTCGCGTTCCGTCACCGTCCGAATCGTTAGAGAGAGGGTCCGTCTGGGTCAGGGTTAGCTCGATACTGTCGTTCAGTCCGTCGCCGTCGGTGTCGTTCGAGAGCGAATCCGTTCCACGCTTCCATTCATCCGCCGTCGAAAGGCCGTCCCCGTCGAAGTCTTCGGCACCGTCGGAGACGTTATTACCTGATTCGTCCGCCGTCGTTTTCGATGAGGTGCTGTCGGCGACCACCGGATCCGTGCCAGTGACGGTGTGCTCGTACCCGTCTGGTAATCCATCACCGTCTGTGTCCACATCGAGTAGTTCCGTCCCGAGTTCCTGTTCTTGGGTGTTGTTCAATCCGTCGCCGTCGGGGTCCTCCGCGCCGTCCGGAGTCCCGTCGTCGTTGGAATCGAGGAGGAACGGACTGAGTCCGTCGTAATCTGACTCTGCGATATCTGTCAGGCCGTCGCCGTCTGTGTCCGCTCGACTGGGGTCTCCCCGTGCACGAATCGGCGTCACCGTCGAATCCAGTGCAGACCCGTTTGAAGGTCCGAAGCCGAGTTCTCGTCCGTCAGCAAGCCCGTCGCCGTCGGTGTCGGCCGACTGTGGGTCCAGTGACACCGTGGGTGCGTGGCCGAACGGGATCCGTACGGACTGAGATTCGAGGTAGTTCGGCAGCCCGTCGCCGTCGTCGTCCTGTAACACCCGAACGTTTCGAATCTCTGCCGTCCCGTCCTCGGGACTCTGCGCCGTCACTGTGACCGACTCTCCGTCGAATTCGGTCACTGGCAGGGTGACCGTCGTCCAGCTCTCGTTCTCGATGGCTGTCGTGGTGACGTTTCCGTCGCCGTCCCGTGCGACCAGCGTCCCACTTTCGTTACTCGAGCCCTTCAGCCGAGCGGCGGCCTGGATCATCGTCACGTTGCTTTCGGGCACCGGAATCGACCAGATCGGTGTGGTCGCTCCCTCCGAGTTCCTCTCTGCATCGACGTCGTCGTGAGCCGCCAGATCCGTGACCGCGACGTCTGACTCACGTTGCCACTTGACCGAGCCATTCGGGTCGAGTGCGGTCACCGTCCCGACCTCGTGGAACGCCGCCGGATCGCCGACGGTGACCGTCCGCGTCACGTTGTGCTGGGACGTCCCGGCGAACTCGTCGACGACGGTGACCTCTATCTCGTACCGGCCCGGTTCCTCGAAGACGTGGATTGTCCGAGAGCCAGAGACCGTCGAGGTCTTACCGTCACCGAAGTCCCACGTGGTTTCGGTGATGGAATCGTTCCGTCCCGGTTCGTTCTGATAGGTGGATAGCACCACGGATTCTCCCGGTGACGGGTTCGACGGGCTGACGTCCAATCCGTGGGTTATCGACCTGACTTCGATCGGGTCTGTCGTCGCAGACTCTCCGCTATCCGAGTCTCGAATGCGGACCACGTACTCGCCCGCCGGAATCCCTGACAGGCTGAACGTCGTCGTGCCGTCGACGAGCGAGACTGACGTCTCGTAGACGGTCTCTCCCGCCGTTGTATTGACCAGAAGCGTGGCATCGGTCGATGTATCCGATCCCAGTTCGATCGCGAGGGGTTCGCTCGTGGTGAACTCGTTAGGGGGAGCGGCGGCCGAGAGCGTCGGACCACTGGGTCCCTCGGTTTCAGTCGCCGTGGGCGTTTCAGTGGTCGTTGCCGGAGTCTCGGTTTCGGTACTGGCTTGCCCGACCTGAACCGTTTCGGTCTCCACCGTCGTCCCGTCACTGGTTTCGAGTACGGCGCGGTATTCGCCGTCCGGGAGCCCGGAGAGGGAGAAACGCTGTACCTGCGGTCCCGCGGTGACCGACTTGCTATAGAGGGACTGCCCGTCCGTCGTTTCGACCCGTAGCGTCGCGCTTCGTTGGGTCGGTGCAGAAAATTCGAGGGTCAGGTCCTCGCCTGTCGCGATCGTGTTCTCCATCGCGCGGATCGATACCCCACTGGTATCGGTCGCCGTAGGGGTCGCAGTGACTGTCGCGGTCGCAGTCTCGGTCGGTGTTAGGGTCTCCGTCGCAGTCTCGGTCGGTGTTAGGGTCTCCGTCGGGGTTGGTGCGTCTGTCTCCGTTGCGGTTCCGGCTTCACTCTCGGTCTCGGTGGCCGTCGCGGTCGCGCCGACGGTCACGGTGTCGGTCGAACTCTGGAGGTCGTTCGCTGCCGATTCGAGGACGACCTGGTACTCACCTTCGGGGAGGTTCGACACGGAGAACTGGCTCGGCTGGCTCCGAACCGTGACCGACTGGCTGAGGAGCGTGTCGCCGGACACCGACTCGACCGCCAGTGTCGCCTCCGTCTGTGCGTCGGCGGAATACTCGACGGTCAGATCCTGGCCCACCGTTAGATTCCGTTCGACCGCCTGTATCGAGAGATGCGTCGGTCCGGTCTCCGTGCCGGGACTGCTGACCGACACCGTCTCGGTCGCGTCGGTGAGCCCGTTCGACGTTTCGATGGCGACGGTGTACTCACCTTCGGGCAGGTTCGAGACGCTGAATCGCGTGGGCTGTGAACGTGCGGTGACCTGCTGCTGTAGCAACGTCTGTCCACCGGCCGACTTCACTCGCACCGTCGCGGTCGTCTGCGCGTCGGCGGTGAACTCGACGGTCAGGTCCTCTCCTGTCGTGAGAGAGGTCTCGGTCGCTGCTATCGACACATCGCTGGCCGCCTGGGTCGACAGTAACGAGGAACGGACGGTCGCAAGGGCGGACGACAACACGTCCGGAGCGTCACCGCCGACGAGCCCCATCTGTGCGACGTTCCCGGGTGCGCCCGCGCCAGCAGCGTGGTCGCCGGCCGTCACGGCACCAGTGACGGGGTCGACGTTCTCGATGGCGGCATCCTGACCCGAGACGGACACGATCCGCTGGGTAGTGCCGTCGTCGTCCTCTGGTGGATCGTACACTGGGCCCGACCTCGAACCGACGTAGACCGTCCCGTCTGCACCGGTATCGAGTCCCACGATGGATGCCTCGGTCGCGACGGGCAGCGCGGTTTCGGAGCCGACGTCACCGGTCGCGGGATCCAGTTTCACGAGCCTCGGCGTCTCACTCTCGCCTCTGGGCTCGATGGCGTAGACGCTCCCGTCGGAAGCGACGGCCAGTTCCGATCCCCCGCCTGTCATGGGGGTCGCCCAAATCTGGCTGCCGTCTGCGGTGTCGACCCGCTGAACGCCGAGAGATGTCGCAACGTAGAGGCTGTCGTTGGGCCCCTCGATCACGTCGTTCACCCCGTCGGCTTCCAGCGTGCGTTTCCAGTCCGTCTGGCTCCACCCGTCTCCACCGGTGATATTCTGGGGATTCAACCGAACGAGACGTGCTCCTCGCTCCCGTCCCTCAAAGTACAGGCCCGCGTAGACGGTCCCGCTACTGCTCTGCGTAATGTCGTCGATCCGGAACTCAGGACCGCTCTCGGTGAAGAACGTCAGCGTCCAGGGACGATAGCCCGCTCTGGCGTCGTAGCTCGTTAGATTCCCGCCTCGGGGCACGTTGGCAGCGGCGATAGCTTCACCGTCGCGTCCGCTCGACAGCTCGAAGACACCCCTGTCGAACGTTATCTGCCCGGTTTCGGAGCCGTCCACCCAGTCGATTTCGGTGATCACCCCGGTTTCGTTGACGGCACCGTAGACCGTCCCCTCGTCGTCCAGTGCGACAGCTGTCTCGCCGGCTCCCGCGAGATCGCGGTTCCACACTCGCGATCCGTTTTCCGTCCGCAACTTCCGAACGGAACCGTTCGCCGCCGCGACGTACACCCCATCCGCTTCCTCGGGCGCGATGGTGGCCGGACGTCGCAGGCGAGTCGAGGTGTTCCAGGCCGTCTCGTTCCGGACCGTCACGAAGCCAGTCCCCGGGATTGTTGCGTTCGCCCGGCGCTGGGCCGAATCCACGTCCGTCGGCCGACGCTGCCAGCCACGTTCGCCGGTCCCATCCCAGTAGTAGACTGAGATAGATTCGAGTTCGGTCTGGGCCGAATCTGCGATAGGCACCGAGACGGTCGCATTGCTCAGCGCGCTGGCGTTCGTCGCGCTCACGTAGGCGGCCGGACCAGCGCTCGATACGTTGCCGGCTTCTCCCGGTCGATACGGTGTAACGGAGACGTTTTCAGCGGTCTGAGTCGCTGTATCCAGCCTGACGACGACCCCAGTTTGCGGGCCCTGCGTCGGCGCGACGTCGCGATCCAGGCTCGCTTCGGCGACAGAGCGGTCCGCTACTGCGCTCGCGTCGGTTCCGGACAAGACGTCGTCGACGTGCGCCGTGACCGGCGCGGTCACTAGAAGAATTGCCATTACCACCGCAACCACTCCCCGTGCACCCATCATCTGTATGTACTTTCACACCAACACAATGCATATAATTTCTTCGCTAGTTACGATGAATGATGTTCTGAGGATATAATTTTATGCCTGGGGGCGGATTTTTGCATTTGATAGTTGCTGGTATCTGGTGCTTCGGGCTCGTTCCGCTGTGATTTATCGCATCTATCTCGGAGTGAGCGAGTCCGGTCAGCAGCCATGGTGGATGCGGTCGGATGTGGACTGGGGACTCTCCCGAGGAAACGGAGGAGACAACGCTGCAGACAGCGTCGCCACTCACCGGGAAGCATCGAAAGAAAGCACAACTGGAAGCGCCGCTGCTTACAGTCGCGTCAGGTTCTCCGCGCGCGGACCCTTGTCCGCCTGCACGATGTCGAACTCGACCTCCTGACCTTCTTCCAGGTCGGGGCCGCCGACGTCTTCCATGTGGAAGAAGACGTCGTCGTCGGCATCGTCAGTCTCTATGAAGCCGTACCCTCCGGTATCATTGAAGAAGTCGACTGTGCCAGTCGCCATGGTTACAGTCGCTCCACGTTTTCAGCCCGCGGACCCTTGTCCGCTTGCACGATGTCGAACTCGACTTCCTGACCCTCTTCGAGGTCTGGACCGCCGATGTCCTCCATGTGGAAGAAGACGTCCTCGTCGGAGTCTTCGGTATCGATGAAACCGTATCCGCCTGTGTCGTTGAAGAAGTCAACCGTACCGGTCGCCATTGCAACCGTCTAAAAGCGATTCAACTACTAAAATCCTGCGCCTGGAAGACAGCTTCGGTTTCGGGCCCACAGCGGAGGCGTACGCGGAGCACAAGCTACTTATCGACTGCCTGAAATCATTCACACAATGCTAACGCGGGTCCGCGCGCTCGCCCAGGGGGTCTACGAGCGCATGCTGGAGTGGGAGCTCTCCTCGACGCCGTCACACGTCGCCGTCATCCAGGACGGCAACCGCCGGTACGCGCGAAAGGAGGGCAAGGAGACGACCGAGGGGCACGTCGAGGGTGCCGAGACAACGGAGGCGCTGCTCCACTGGTCGGACGAACTCGACATCGACGAGGTGACGCTGTACACCTTCTCGACGGAGAACTTCAACCGGCCCGAGGACCAGCTCGAGGCCATCTTCGACCTCGTCGAGGAGAAGCTCACCACCTTCGCCGACGCCGACCGCGTCCACGAGAACGAGGTGCGGATCCGCGCTATCGGCGAGATCGACATGCTCCCCGAGCGCGTCCAGGACGCCATCGAATACGCCGAGCGACGCACCGCGAGCTACGACCGCCTCCACCTCAACGTCGCGCTCGCATACGGCGGCCGGAGTCAGCTCCTGAACGCCGCCCGGGACGTCGCCACCGCCGTCGCCGACGGTGACATCGCTCCCGAGGACGTCGACGTCGACGCCGTCGAGGAACGCCTCTACGAGGGACCGACCCGGGACGTGGACCTCATCGTCCGCACCGGCGGCGACGAACGGACCTCTAACTTCCTCCCGTGGCACGCCAACGGCAACGAGGCCGCCGTCTACTTCTGTGCGCCCTACTGGCCGGAGTTCCGCCGGATAGACTTCCTGCGAGCGATCCGGACCTACGAGAACCGCGAGGCGTCGTGGCGGAAACACCGCGCCCGCCGCGCCCTCGCGCTCGTGCGTGCGGTCGGGTCTGCCGAGGCGCCGAAGGCCCGCCAGGTGCTCGGCCGGTTCAAGGACGCGCTCCCCAGCGCCGAGCGGGAGGCCATCGAGGACGAAGTCGAGCCGGCTGCGGACTGATCGAGTCGCAGACGCTCAGCGCCCAAACCGCCGTCAGACTGCGTCTGACGTGCCTCGGCCTACCGGCCAAACTTCCGAAAGACTCCCGCCGGTCGTTTTTCGACGTTTGGGCGCTTCGCGGTGCTCAGCGCCCAAACCTGCGCTGTCTGTCCTGATAATCCCGTAGCGCGCGCAGGTAGTCGCGCTCGCGGAAGTTTCGCCAGTTCACGTCGGTGAAGTACAGTTCCGAGTAGACCGATTGCCAGATCATGAAATCGGAGAGCCGCTCGGCGCCGGTCTTGATGACCAGGTCCGGCGCCGTCGGGAAGACGAGCCGGCGGTCGACGTCGTCCTCGTCGATGTCTGCGGGGTCGAGGTCGCCGGCCCTGGCCTCCTCGGCGAGGCCCTTGACCGCCGTCGCGAACTCGTGTTTCCCGCCGAGGCCGATGGAAATCTGGACCGGCGCGTCGACCTGCTCGTCGTCGTCGGGGCCGCGGACGGCGACCTCGCCGGGCGCCCTGACGCGTTCGAGTTCTCGGCGGAGCGTCGGGACGGCGCCCTCGTCGAGGACGCTGACGTAGACGACCACCTGCTCGGTACCGAACTGGAACGCGAGGTCGAGGAACTGTTCCAGCGTGTCGTAGGCGTCCGGTTCCAGCAGGTCGCGCTCGGTGATGACCAGTGCGACCGTCTCGGGCAGGTCGGCGTCGCTGGACTGGAGGCGGGCAGCGAGGTACCGGTCGTAGAGTGGCACGCCTGTCACTTCGGCGGGGGTACTCCTAAACCTCACTACTCGACGGGGGTCCCCGTCGGCGACGCCGCTCCGAACGCGAAAGTGGTGATACGTCGACAGGCGGAGCCGCTGGCGGGCGCTGACGTGGGGAAGTCCGGAAAGGGTAAGTGCCTCTCCGCGGAACGGCGGGACGTGACATCGACTGTCCGGCGGGCCGTGGCCTTCGCACTCGTCGGCAGCCTGGCGCTGCTGGCCCCGGTCGTCGTCGGCGCCGGATCCGACACGGTCGCCGCCCTCGCCGCGCCGCTGGGGGCGGCACCGTCGCTCGTCGCGACGGCGGCGATGGCGGCACCGTTCGTGCTCGTCGCCGCCGTCGCGCTGACCGTCGACGACGACCGCGCCCTGTTCGACCTGTTCGCCCGTCCCGGTGACCGACAGGACGGGACGCTGTACGGGCTCGCCGGATTCTCGCTCGCGGCCGCCGGTCTCGCGCTGCTGGCCGGCCAGTTCGGGCTGCCCACGTGGGTGTTCGTCGGGAGCGTCTTCGTCCTCGGCGTCGGCAACGTCGCCGGCAACGCCACCGACGCGTTCACCGGCGAGCGCATCCTCTCGACCGCCGGCTTCGTCGTCGGCGGGTTCGCCGGGGCCGTCGTCGGCCAGGCCGTCGCCGCACGGCTCGTCGGCATCGACCTGACCGGCGAGTTCGTCGCGGTCGTCGCCTTCCTCGCCGCCAGCGGGGCGCTCCTGGGGGCGCTCCTCCGGTCGGTCCTCTTCGAGCGCGACGACCCCCTCGTGATGGTCTCGATAGGACTCCTGCTGTGGCTTCTCTCCGATCTACCCCTGGAAGACGTGACGACCACCCGCATCGCCGTCGCGCTCGCCGTGACGGTGGCGCTCGGCTACGTCGCGTACGCGCTCGATACGGCGTCGCTGCCGGGGATGCTCACCGGCGTCTTCCTCGGCCTGCTGACGATGGTGCTCGGCGACTTCCGCTGGTTCGCCATGCTCATCACCTTCTTCGGCCTCGGGGGACTGGCCTCGAAGTTCCGCTACGAGGAGAAGGAACGCCGCGGCATCGCCGAGGAGAACGAGGGCGCCCGGGGCAGCGGCAACGTCCTGGCGAACTCGCTGGTCGCGCTGGTAGCCGTCATCGGCTGGGCGGCCAGCCAGGACGTCCCCGACCTCGATTCGCTCCTGTTCCTGTTCGCCTTCGCCGGGTCACTGGCCGCGGCGATGAGTGACACCCTTTCCTCGGAGATCGGTGGGCTCTACGACGACCCGCGGCTCATCACCACGTTCGAGCGCGTCGACCCCGGAACCGACGGTGCCATCACCTGGCAGGGTGAGGTCGCCGGGCTCGTCGGTGCCGGCATCATCGCGGGCATCGCCGGGGCGCTGTTCGACCCCGTCGACGCGGTGGGCGCGGCCGTCGTCCTCGGCGCCGGCGTCGCGGGGATGACAGTCGACAGCGTCCTCGGCGCCACTATCGAGGGGCGCGTCGTCGACAACCAGGGCGTGAACCTGCTGGCCACCGTCGCGGCGGCCGCCGTCGGCGTGGCGCTCGCCGTCCTCGTTCTCGCATGATCAGACCGGCCGAACCGGCCGACTACCATGCGCTCCGCGCGATTCAGGAGGCTGCACTCGACGAGTACTGGCCCGAGCTTCTCGAACTCGGCGTCGACGGCCCGCCGATATGCCTCGTCGTCGAGACGGACCGGCCGCTCGGCTACGCGCTCGTCGTGGGCGGCGACGACGTCGCGTACGTCGCCGAACTCGCCGTCACACCAGCCGAACAGGGGCAAGGGTACGGCTCCGAGTTGCTGGCCGCGCTGCTCGACAGGCTCAGACCGGCGGGGTTCGAAACTATCCGGCTGACCGCGCGGGCCGACGACGACCGGGTGCGTTCTTTCTACGAAACCTTCGGTTTCGACGTGGTCGACGAGGTGGCGGACCACTACGACGGCGACGGCGACGCGGTCGTGCTGGCCAGGTCCCTCTAGTATCGCCGGGTCCGGCCCCGCTAGAAGTCGTCTATCGTCCGCACGCGGACGTTGGTGGGCTGTTTGACGTACTCGCCCTCGCTTCCGCCGACGACGTGCCGGACGCCGCGCTGAGCGGCCACGTCGAGCAGGCGCTGGGTGACGGGCCCGTCGAGGACGACCGTCTCGGGGACGGCGTCCAGTTCGTCGACGAGGTCGAAGGCGTCCTCGACCGCCCCTTCTTCCAGCACTCGCGCCGTTTCGTCGAGCAACCGAACTCGGCCGGTGTCGTCGGCGATGACCGCCTGGACGTGGCCCGCCACCGTGTTGGTCGTCTCGCTCGATGCGGTGTCCGTCGCTGTCGCGGACGACGACTCGGCTGTGGCGGTCGTCTCCCCCGCCGTCACTTCCACCGTCGACGCCGTGTCGGCCGGTGCCACGCCGTCGCCGGGCGTCGTGGATATCGGAGCGTCGGTGCGCGGGGACTGGTCCGCGGTCCCGCCGTCCGCCTCGGCCATTTCGCCAGTGGCCTGTTCCGCGGCGGAGTCGCCCGCGCTGGATTCGTCAGTGGTGGATCCGTCGCCGTCGGGCCCGTCTCCGACTACATCAGGGGTACCGCCGCGCGTGCCGTCGCCGGCCGTACCCTCGTCGTCAGATAGCTGCGTGTCGGGTTCTCGCTCGCCGAACGGGCCGGATTCTGTCGCCTCGACGACGGATTCGGCGGTCACCTTCTCACGGAGTGCGGCGGTTATCTGGCCGCGCGAAAGGTCCTCGACGCCGGTGCCCGGCGGGGCGAACGCGACGTAGTCGACCGAGCCGACCTGTGTGAGTTCTTTCATGATGAGTTCGCCGCCGCGGTCGCCGTCGAGGAACGCGGTGACCGTCCGCCGTTTGGTCAGCTCGGCGACCGCTTCGGGGACGTCGGTTCCCTCCACGGCGATGGCGTTCTTGACGCCGTACTGCAGGAGCTGGAGGACGTCGGCGCGGCCCTCGACGACGACGATGGCGTCGCTGTCGGCGACGCGCGGGCCGGCGGGGTACCCCTCGTACTCGGTGACGTTCTCGACCCGGACGCGCTGGCGAACCTCGTCGACGATGTCGACGGAGGTGACCGCGTCCGCTTCGAGGTCGGCGAGCAGGTCCGTCGCCCGGTCGACGACGGTGCGTCGTTTCGCCTGCCGGACGTCTTCGAGGTCGCTTACCTCGATAGTCGCCCGGCAGGGGCCGACCCGTTCGATGGTCTCCAGCGAGGCCGCGAGCAGCGCCGTCTCGACGCGGTCGAGCCCGCTGGCGATGGTAATTTCGCCGAAGGACTGGCCGCCTTCCGAGTCGACGTCGACGTCGATGCGGCCCACCTTGGAGTGGTCCTGTAGCTCGCGGAGGTCAAGGTCCTCCCCGAGGAGCCCCTCGGTCTGGCCGAAGATGGCACCGACGACGTCGTTTCGCTCGACGACTCCGTTGGCGGTGATGTCGGCGTGGATGAGATATTTGGCTGAATCGTGCATACTGTCCTCTGGGTGCGGCGGCGGTCGACACTCGCGCCACCGCGTGGATTGGTATTAAATTCGGTGTCGCGACTCAAATAGCTGCCGACCCGGGCGAAAACGACGATACGACTGAGGACAGTTACGACCGTCAGGATCAGACGTGCCGCGACAGCACGTCGGCGCCGTGGGGGATCGCCGCGACCGGGTCGCGGGGCTGGTCGTTCTCGTAGACGAGCCACTCGGCGCCGATCTCGTGGGCCGCCTCGGCGACGGCGGGGATGTCGAGGTCGCCCTCGCCGAGCGCCGGTACCTCGTCGCTGTCGAGGTTCACGTCCTTGAGGTGGACGTGTGAGATCCGGTCGCGATACCGGTGGAGCAGTTCGACGGGGTCCGCGCCGCCCGCGAGCGCCCACCCCGCGTCGAGTTCGAGCATGAAGTCGGTCTGGTCCGCCATGAGTTCGAAGGCGACGCCCGCCTCCGTCTCGACGAACTCCTGGTCGTGGTTGTGGTAGTGCATCGTCAGGCCCGCCTCCGACAGCTTCTCGGCGAGTCCGGCGAGTCGGGCGGCGGTCGCCTCGACTGCCTCGACGGTCTCCCAGTGTTCGGGGTCGAGCCACGGCACGACGACGTCGTCGTAGCCGAGCGCGTCGGCGGCCGCGACGACCGCGTCGAGGTCGGCTTCGATGGCGTCGATACCGACGTGGGCCGAGGCGGCCTGGAGGCCAGCCTCGTCGAGCGCGGTCCGGACAGCGTCGCGGTCCGCGTCCTCGACTCTGTAGGCGAACTCCACGCCGTCGTAGCCCGCTTCCCCGACGTCGGTGACGATCTCCGTCAGCGGCTTCTCGACGTCGCGCACTGTGTACAGCTGGATAGCGGTCTGCATGCCACTGGTTTCGGATCGCGCCCTGAAATAGCTACGGCGACGCGCCTGCTACCGTCACCGGGCCGACACAACAGTTTACGTCGCCACGGTTCAGAGTCCGGTATGGGAATCGACGAGGAGGACATCGACCCGGCACAGTTTCTGGCGGACGTGGAGATGCGCGTCGGCGAAGTCGTCTCCGTCGCGGACTTTCCCGAGGCGCGCAAGGACGTCTACAAACTGGAGGTGGACTTCGGCGAAGCGGTCCGCCAGTCCGCCGCTGGGCTGACGGACAACTACGACCACGAGGACCTGCTCGGGAGCCAGGTGCTCGCCGTCGTCAACCTCGGGACAGTGAACATCGCGGGGTTCGAGAGCCAGTGTCTGGTCACCGGCGTCGACGACGCGGACGGCGACGTCGTCCACCTGCAACCCGAACGCGAGGTGCCCAACGGGACCCGGCTCTACTGACGGCCGTCCTATTCTCCGATCAGACGGTTCGAACAGAATTTCTCTTCGATACCTCTCTTCTGAGAGATTCGTCATTACTATGTGCGACCAGCCCAACGATACGCCAATCATGAGTGGCGCGAACGCGGCGCGTGGAGAACGAGAGGGCCGACTCCGGCTGGCGGGCTGGGCTGCCGTGGCGTTCGTGCTCGTCGCGCTCGCCGTCCCGTGGTTCCTCTGGCGGGACGCGACGGTCGTCGCCGGCCTGCCGCTGTGGGTCTGGTGGCACGTCGGCTGGATGGCGCTCGCGTCGGTTGTCTTCTACGTCTTCACGAAGCGCGCGTGGGGAATCGGTATCGTTCGAGCCGACGCTGGACACGGCGAGACGACCGAGGCGGACGACCCGGTCGACGCCGAGGAGGTGAGCCAGCGTGGCTGACACCGCACTCCAGCTTGCCATCGTCGGGGGATACATGGTCCTGGCGGCGGCCATCGGCGTCGTCGCCTACCGGCTGACCGACCGCACCGCCGAAGACTACTACCTCGCCAGTCGAACCCTGGGAACCGTCGTCCTCCTGTTCACCACGTTCGCGACGCTGCTGTCGGCCTTTACCTTCTTCGGCGGGCCGAATCTGGCCTTCTCTGCCGGGCCCGAGTGGATCCTGGTGATGGGACTGATGGACGGCATCATCTTCGCCGTCCTCTGGTACATTCTGGGGTACAAACAGTGGCTCGTCGGCCAGAAACACGGCTACGTCACGCTCGGTGAGATGCTCGGCGACCGCTTCGGCTCGCGCTGGCTGCGGGGCGGCGTCGCCGCGGTCAGCATCTTCTGGCTCTTCCCCTACGTGATGATCCAGCAGCAGGGGGCGGGCCAGGCCATCGTCGGCCTCACCGACGGCGCGGTGCCGTTCTGGGTCGGCGCGGGCGCTATCACCCTGTTCATGATCGTCTACGTCGCCGTCTCGGGGATGCGCGGCGTCGCCTGGACCGACACCCTCCAGGGTCTGGTGATGCTCGGGCTCATCTGGGCCGCCGTCGCGTGGGTCCTCTCCGCGGTCGGCGGCCTGAGTTCGGCGACGGCCAGCATGGGCGAGTCGAACCCCGAGTTCCTCGCGCTCGGCGGCGGGCTCTACTCCCCGCAGTACGTGATTTCGACGGCGGTGAGTATCGCCTTCGGCGTGACGATGTTCCCCCAGATCAACCAGCGATTCTTCGTCGCTCGCTCGGAGAAAGTGCTCAAGCGCACGCTCGCGCTGTGGCCGATACTCGTCGTGCTTCTCTTCGTGCCGGCGTTCATGCTCGGCGCGTGGGCCGCCGGCCTCGGCGTCACGGTGCCGGAGAACGGCAACGTGATCCCGGCCATCCTGAACGAGTACACTGCCGGCTGGTTCACGGCGGCGGTCGTCGCTGCCGCGATGGCGGCGATGATGTCCTCCAGCGACTCGATGCTGTTGTCGGGCGCCTCGTACCTGACGCGGGACATCTACCGGCCGCTGACCGGCACCGGCGCCGCGGAGAGCGAGGCGAACCGCGAGGCGCTGGTCGCCCGCGTCGGCGTCGTCGTGTTCGCGACGCTCTCCTTCGTCGCCAGTCTCTACTCCCCCGGGACGCTCGTCCAGATCGGCGGCACGGCGTTCGGGGGGTTCGCCCAGCTCGCGCTCCCCGTGCTGGTCGCCCTCTACTGGTCCCGGACGACGCGCTGGGGGATCTACGTCGGCCTCGCCGGCTCGCAGCTGTTCTACCTGATCACCGTCTTCTCGGACGCTATCCTGGCGGCGATGGAGTTCGTCGGCGGCGGGCCGGTCCCCGCGGCGTCGTGGGCCCTGGACACCTTCTTCGCGGGTTCGTTCTTCGGCGGCTGGTCGGCCTCTCTCCTCGGCATGCTCCTGGGCCTCCTGCTGACCGTCGGCGTCTCGCTCGCGACGAATCCCTCACCGGGCGAGGACTCGGCGCTCTACGTCGTCTCCGGCGGCGAGGGCGACTGAAGGAGATACGGCTCCCAGGGACGAATCTCGAAACGTCGTTCCCGCCCCGTTCTCCGGGCGAAATCTCGCGCCGTTACGGGAACAACAGTTATCGTCCGTTCCGTCAGTGGTTCGTCCATGGGACGGGGTGAAAAGTCGGGCGGCGATCCGCAGACGCTGGGGCGGTGTCGCGAGTGCGGAAGCGTCTATCCCGTACAGACCACCGGGACGGGAAAGTTACGGCCGATCGGGACGGGTGGGGACTGCGAGTGCGGGAACGACTCGTTCGAGCCCGTCTCGGAGTGATGGGAGCTACGGCGCCGGGCGACGAGGCCGACGGCGCGGACTACGCTCCGAGTCGCGAAGCTGGTGATTTTTATAAGCACCGTCCCACCGTTCCACGTATGCAGACCCACATCGTGCCGGTCGGCTTCGATTACGACCGGCTCATCGCGCCGCTGGTGCGCGAACACCTCGAAGTGGACCGGGTCATCCTGCTGGAGGGGGCGGTGGGCAGCGAGGCCAACGTCGAGTACTCGCGCAACCTCGCCGAGAAACTGGAGAAGGACTACCGGAACCTGCTCGGTGCCGAGACCGAGCGCGTCGTCGTCGAGGACGTCTACGACTACGACGCCGCCTTCGAGCAGGCGTTCGCGCTGATCAACGCCGAACTCGACCGGGCCGACGACGCGGCGGTGTGGGTCAACATCTCCGCGATGCCCCGCACTGTCTCCTTCGCCTTCGCCACTGCGGCCCACTCCATCATGGTCGAGCGCGAGGAGGACCGCCAGCGGGTCCACACCTACTACACCGTCCCCGAGAAGTACCTGGAGACCGAACTCGCCGAGGAACTGCGCAAGCAGCGCGACCTCTTGGACGACGTCGTCGAAGCCGTCGACGACGAGGAACTGGCCGACCGCGTCGACGAGCGCCACGGTGCCGCCGAGGACCTGCTCGACGAGTTCGACGAGCGCGGGACGACCATCGGCGCCAAGGAGGTCGGTGGGAGCCACGTCGTCGAACTCCCCGTCGCG
Organism: Halomicrobium sp. HArcel3; assembly: GCF_058933135.1. Taxonomy (NCBI): domain Archaea; kingdom Methanobacteriati; phylum Methanobacteriota; class Halobacteria; order Halobacteriales; family Haloarculaceae; genus Halomicrobium; species Halomicrobium sp. HArcel3. The sequence continues at coordinate 158,108 of NZ_JBZYDN010000004.1, forward strand.
CTCTTTTCCAGCGTCAAGCCCTTCGAGGAAGTTATCCTGTTCACGCTGGGCGACCACGGCGAGTTCGAGAGCGTCAGCGAACTGGCCCACGAACTCGCCAGCGAACTCGGCGAGGAGTACACCGACAGCTTCCGCTCGAAGGTCATCTACAACGTCGACCGCCTGGGCCCCGGCGGCAAGGGCTACATCGAGCAGGAAGAGCACGGCAAGTCCTACCGGACGCGCCTCTCCCGCATCGGCGAACTCTGGGTCCGCGCCCACTCCGGCGACGAGGACGAGGAGCTATCGGTCTGACGAGCGCGTTCGTGGCTACTTCTGCGGACCCGAACTACTCCATCGCTCACACGCAACCCGAGAGCACCCGCGATACGTATCACGAGTATCCGAACATGAAGACAAAACCGCAAGAGGGGAAAGTGGTAAGTAACGGGATCGGTGTCTGTGAGGTTATCGATGTCCCAGTGGGTCGCGGTCCTGATCTCCGCCCTTCTCTTTACCAGCACAGCCGGTGCCCTCGGCACGACGAACGCGCTCGACGTCGACGGCGACTCGCGCCCGATCGCGACAGAGTTGCTCGACGGCACCGACCCGTTCGCGGCCGACACCGACGGCGACGGGGTCGACGACGACCGGGAGCACGCCCTCGGGACGGACCCGACGGTCGCCGATACGGACGACGACGGACTCTCCGACGGCCGGGAACGGTCGCTGGGGACCGATCCCACCGCTGCCGATACGGACGGGGACGGCCTGGCCGACGGGCAGGAGGTCGAACTGGCCGCGAACGCGACGGTGGCCGACACCGACGGCGACGGGCTAGACGACGGCCGCGAAGTGGCCCTGGGCTCGGACCCGACGCTCGTCGACACCGACGAGGATGGGCTCGACGACGCGCGCGAGGTGGCGCTCGGAACCGATCCGGCCGCCGCAGACACGGACAGGGACGGTCTGGCGGACGCTCGCGAAGTCGAATCGACGGTCGTGAACGCGACGGTTGCCGACACCGACGACGACGGGCTGGACGACGGCGACGAGGTCGACGGCCCCACTGACCCCACCGATCCTGACACGGACGACGACGGCCTCTCCGACGGCCGGGAGGCCGACATCGGCACCGACCCGACCACCGTCGACACGGACGGCGACGGCCTCACCGACGGCGAGGAAGTCGCCGGCGAGACGGAGGCGGGCGTAGCCATCCCCGACGCCGACCCGATGCGGATGGACCTGTACGTCCAGGTGTACACCGACACGGCGTCGGCGGGCCCCGCTTCCTACGACGCCATCGAGGAGGACTGGGCCGAGATGCCGGTCCCCAACCCCGATGGCTCGACGGGCATCACGCTCCACGTCGACGACCGGGGGACGGTCGAGCAGTCGCACACCTTCGACGGGTCCAGCAGTTCGTTCCGCGCGCTCGTCGAGGATGGGAAGGCCCGCGCTGGCGAGGCCTACGGGCCCTACCGCGTCGTCATGTTCGTCGAGTTCGACGCCGGCCGGTACGTCGGCATGGGCCGGGTCGGCGGCCACTTCTCCATCGTCAACGGCGACCGGTCGGACCGCAAGCAGCGCAAGACGATGAACCACGAACTCCTCCACAACGTCGTCGGCCGCATCGAGGCCGACGGCCGGTGTTCCGGCGACCCGGCCCACTACTGCGAGGGCGGCTGGCTCGAACCGACGACCAACAGCGAGCAGTACCTGCCGGAGGTCATCGGCGAGCAGATTGCCGAGGACGGGTTCGCGGAGTAAGCGGCCATGGCTGGCCTGGACTCCTACTGGTCGAGCTCCACGGGCAGGTCCGTCCGGCGCAGGGAGTAGTGGGGCGGGTCGAACGCGGTGACGAGCGCGTGGATCTCGACGCCGGCGTCGCTGACCCGGGCCACCAGGTCGGCGAACTCGGGGTCGACCTCGCGAAACGGCCGGAACCGCTCGACGTCGGGCCGCTGGACGACGAACGCGAGGTGAGCCTCGGTGCCCTCGTCCACTAGCGACTCCAGGCTCCGGAGGTGGCGCCGGCCCCGCTCGGTCTGTCGGTCCGGGAACTTGACGACGCCATTTTCGACGTGGGTCGCCGACTTGACCTCGACGTACGCCTCCCGCGATCCGTCGGCCGTCGCGAGGCGAAAGTCGGCGCGGCCGTGGTCCGGGAGCGGGGGTTCTCTGACGATTTCGTCGACCCAGTCGAACTGGGGGAGGTGACCGCCGTCGAGCGCGCGAGCGAACAGATCGTTGGCGAGCGCCGTACGGAGACTGACGTGGACCGGCTCGCTGGCGTCGGCAGTGGTTGCCTCGGGAACGCGAATCGCGATAGCGTCGTAGTCGGTGGCCCGCTCCGGGTCGTCGACGGGTTCACAGAGGACCTCGTAACCTGGTACCAGAACGTCCCGGAGCGCGCCGGGGTCGCCGAGAAACGCCCGTCCGACCTCGTCGCCGAAGTCGACGCGGACCACGAAGCGGTTGTCCCGCTCGACGAACTCGCCAACGATCTGGTCGGCATCGCGGGTCAGGAGCCGTTCGTTCATCGCGAGTGGGTACTCGATTCGGGGTTCTATGGATTCCGTTCCGTCGCCGCGGCTGAACGGGATCGGACGTCGCGGACGTCGTTACTCGATGGCGCCCGCGTCCCGGAGCGCGGCGATTCCGGTGCTGACCGCATACATCACGATGATGGCGACGCCGGTCCAGCCGAACGCGAAGGCGACGAGCCTGAGGAACTGGCCGACGTACTCGCCGTGTACCCACGGCAGGGTGACGAGGAGCCAGGCGACCAGTAGCCACGGACCGGCCGCAAACAGCGCCGTTGCGTTGTCGCGGAGGACGCCCTTCGGTGTCGGATCGCTGTAGGCGGGAGCGGCGTGCTCGGCGATCGTGACGCCCCGAATCGCGGCGTAGAGCAGCGCCATCACCGTGCCCGCGTTCGTGGCGAACGACTGGCCCACTGGCGGGAAGAGGAAGCCGACGGCGGCCCAGAATCCGAGTATCGTCACGAGGCGCGTGCCGTCCTCGAGGAACCGCCGACTGACGTCCAGGGACATGCCCGGATGACCGGCGAGTGCCGTAATAAAGCCCGTGGAACCGTCAGTGCCCGTGTTCCGCGTCAGCGGTCCAGTTCGAGCTTCTCGACCCGCGTCATCAGCGCCAGGAAGGTGGCCAGCACGGTCAGGAAGACGGCGGCCGCCGCAGCCAGGTCGTGGGCCTGCGACGCGTGGTCGAACGCCGTTCCGGTCCACTCGGCGCCGATGGTGGTGTGGTGTGGGTCGCCGACGAGCGGGAGGAAGTAATCGACGATGTCGTTCCAGAGGTACCACCCGACGGCAAGCGCCACCGCGCCCACCGGGAAGTCGCTGTAGCGGTGGATGAGGAACGCCTCGACTGCCATGGCGAAGTGGCTCCAGACGAGGAAGTGGTACATCCACAGCGGGGTGTCGCCGAGGCCGTTGATCACCAGCTGGACCCACGGCGTCCACAGGCCGAGCTTGATACAGCCGAAGAAGGCCAGCGCGTGGAGCCACTCGCCGTTCCACCCGCGTTTCCAGGCGATCAGCGAGAGGGCGATGAACAGCGTCGCCACCGGGCTGTCCGGGACGAACGGCCACATCACGGTGGGCGTCCGCGCGAACTGGCTGACGAAGAGCGGGTCCGACAGCGGCAGGGGGTGGAAGCCGTAGTACCAGAACCCGAACAGCGTCCCCAGCAGGTTGACGATAGCGATGGGGTACGCGAGTCGGAGACCCAGATCCTCCAGCCACCCGGGGAGGGGCGCGACGTAGCGCGGGAGGTCCTCTCTCGGTGGGAGAGGCGCGTCGAAGTAGCGGGCGACGAGTGCTTCGAGTCGGCGACCCGCGTCGTCGATGGCTGCCATGTGACGGTGCTTGGCTCGCGGCAGGAAAACGATAGCGGTGTTTCGGGATGGAGATGTTTGGCGGGGTCTCTCGGGAGTGGACTCTCGAGGGCTGCTCGATAGCAGTTCTACCTCGACTGCAAACAACTCGAAAGCCCTCGGCGCGCTCGTGCTCGCTCAGCGGGATACCCTCACATCCGTTCGGGTAGGGCCCGCTGAGCGACTGCCCTTCGGCGCGACCGGCCCTCGCCCTTTCAGTCCACCAGGTCCCGCATCGCTCGCGCGATGAAACGCGCTCGCGAATACCTCCACCATACCTCCCCGGATTCGCCGCGTTCGCGCCGAATCACGCTTCCAGACCGCACAGCACGGCCGGGAGCGAGTGGCGCGACGACGTCGCGCCCTCGCGACCCACCGAAAGACTCGGCACGCCTCGTCTTTCGAGCCCACACTCGCTTCGCTCGCGTGGAAGGGGAAGGGCAGGGCTGCGGTGCTGCGCTGTCCCTGGAGGAATGAAAGGGCAAGGTGCGGTCCGGGAACCCGGGCGCAGCAAGCACCGGAGCGGAGCGAGGAGCGCAGCAAGCCCCGGGACCGGAGCGCGCCGAGGGCTTTCTGATTGTTGGCGGTCTCGATTCCGTCTATTGAGAGCGCGCCGAGGGCTTTCTGATTGTTGGCGGTCTCGATTCCGTCTATTGAGAGCGCGCCGAGGGCTTTCTGATTGTTGGCGGTCTCGATTCCGTCTATTGAGAGCGCGCCGAGGGCTTTCGAGGTGTTTTCGGTAGTCTCGTTCACTGCTCCCGAGCAATCCGAAGTCGTTCCACAGTCCTTCGTGGCCCCGAACACCCCTCGTCGACCACACAAACCGCCGTCGCGAGAAGGACACGCGTTAAGTGACCCCGCATCCAATATTCGCCAATGACGGAAACCGATCTCGAAGACCTAAAGCGCGGGACCGAACTGGTCAAGCGCGGCTTCGCGAAGATGCAGAAAGGCGGCGTCATCATGGACGTCGTGAACCGGGAGCAGGCCCGGATCGCCGAGGACACTGGCGCGGTCGCGGTCATGTCCCTGGAGGCGGTCCCGGCCGACATCCGCAAGCGCGGCGGCGTCGCGCGGATGGCCGACCCGGCCGACGTCGAGGAGATCATCGACGAGGTGTCCATCCCGGTGATGGGCAAGTCCCGTATCGGCCACACCAAGGAGGCCCAGATCCTCGAAGCGGTCGGCGTCGACATGGTCGACGAGTCAGAGGTACTCACGCCCGCCGACGACAAGTACCACATCGACAAGCGCGACTTCACGTCGCCGTTCGTCTGCGGCGCCCGGGACCTCGGCGAGGCCCTGCGCCGCATCGACGAGGGCGCGGCGATGATCCGGACCAAGGGCGAGGCCGGCACTGGCGACGTCAACCAGGCCGTCCACCACCAGCGCACCATCAAAGGCGCCATCCGCGAACTTCAGGGCAAGACCTTCGAGGAGCGCGAGCGCTGGGCCCGCGAGAACGAGGCCCCCGCGGAACTCGTCCACGAGACGGCGGAGATGGGCCGCTTGCCGGTCGTCAACTTCGCCGCTGGCGGCATCGCGACGCCCGCCGACGCGGCGCTGATGATGCACCACGGCTGCGACGGCATCTTCGTCGGGTCGGGTATCTTCGGCGCGGAGGACCCCGAGGCGATGGGCACCGCAATCGTCGAGGCCGTCAACAACTGGGACGACCCCGAGACGCTCGCCGAAATCAGTTCGAACATCGGCAAGGGGATGAAGGGCGACGCCAACGTCGACCTGCCGGAAGAAGAGAAGATGCAGGGGCGAGGAGTTTAGAAGGAACGCTTTTTCAGCCGAATCTCTCCGGTCATCCAGCAGCCAGCACGTCGTCGATACGGTCCTCCAGCGTCTCGATCTCGTCGCGCAGTTCCTCGCCCTCCGTGCCCTCCAGCTCGGCCAGCCTGTCCTTCAATCCCTGCAGTCGCGACCGCTTGGCGTCGCTCTCGACGCCGGTCTTCTGGACGTAGTACTGTTCGTGGACGTCGTACACCTCTGCCTCCTCGACTTCGGTCGTGGCCAGCACTACGTCGAGTTTGTCCTCGTCGACGCCGAGGACCCACTCCCGTGGAACGCCCGCGTCGTCCAGCGCGTCCAGCACGGCGTCCTCGTCCTTCAGCGTTCGGCGCTCCCGGCGCGTCCGCGAGACAGTCCCGTACTGGCCGTGCAACTGGCCGTCGGGGCCGACGTGGTCGAGCAGGTCGCCACCGACGTGGCGCCGCAGACCGTCGGCGCCCCACTGGACGTCCGAGAGGAGAACGTAGAGGTCGACCAGTTCCTCGGGCGGTAACTCCTCCAGCGCGGCGACGTCGTGGCGTTCGAGGAAGTCGGCCACGAGCAAGGCGTCGTCGTGGACCTCCTCCGGCGGTCGGCGGACGTCCCAGCGGGACCGGACGAACGGGCTCTCCGCGGGGACGTCGTCCGACTCCACCCGTCGCAGCGTTCCCGCGCCCGTCCCGTCGACGGCGTACTGGGGCGCGAGGCTCAGAACGGTGACGTACGGCCCCACGCCGGGCGGGAGCGAATCGAGGTCGAGCCCCTCGTCGTCCACCGATTCGGCGAGGACGTCGAACTGGTCGCGCCGGAGGTCCCGGCTCCCGCCGTCGAGGAACTCGACGGTCACCCGGTCGTCCTCGATGCGTTCGACGACGAACACGCGCTCGTCGCCGGGCGTGACGAGCACCTCGTCGGGGTCGAGCGATTCACACCGTTCCCGGATCGACTGCCACGCGGCGTCGGTGGTCATGGCCGTCCGTTGGGGCGCCGTGCGCTTAACGTGATGGTTCGGCGTCACGACGGTTGAGAACCGCCGGACGGCGTATCCTCGCAAACGAAGGTAACGCCCAAGTTCTCCGAGGCGAGAGTGAGGGGCATGCAAGCGACGGCGACGTCGAACGAGACGTCCGGTGGATCCGCGACGGAGACGCCGAGCCTGACGTCCGGTGAGTCCACGGCGGGGGACGGGCTCGTCGAGGTCGCCACGGGATTCCAGCGGTTCCTGGAGGGGCTCGTCGCGTCCGAGGGCCGCTTCGTCGCCAGCCTCGTGCTCGCGGGCGCGCTCGTCGTCGGCATCTTCGTTCTCCCCGCCGTCGCGGGTCGCGTTCGCTCGCTGCTCGCCGAGACGGGCCAGACCGACCGGGCCGTACGCGGGGTCGAACGAGCCAGTCGGTACGTCCCAACCAGTTTCGCCGAATTGCTCCTCCGGACCGCCCAGCTGACGGTGCTGGTCGCCGTCGTCACGGCGTTTCTCGTCGTCTGGGGGCTGGTCGACCTCTCGACGACGGCCGACGACCTGCGGACTGCTGTCGGACCCAACCTGTACGACGCCGTGAAGACGGTCCTGATCGTCGCCGTCGCCTTCGTCGCCTCTGACCAGTTGCAGCGGTTCATCGCGGAGGTCGCACGGCAGGTCGACGGGATGACCGAGCACCAGGAGGAGATACTCCTCCGCGTCGGCCAGGTGACGATTTTCGTCACGCTGGGGGCCACCATCCTCGCTGTGTGGGAGGTCAACGTCGGCGGTCTACTGGTCGGGGCGGGGTTCCTCGGCATCGTCGTCGGTTTCGCCGCGCGCCAGACGCTCGGCTCCCTCATCGCCGGTTTCGTCCTGATGTTCTCCCGGCCGTTTACCATCGGCGACTGGGTCGAGATCGGCGACAACCAGGGCGTCGTCACAGACATCACCATCTTCAACACGCGCCTCGAGAACTTCGACGGCGAGTTCGTCGTCATCCCCAACGACCAGGTGAGCGACCGCTCCATCACGAACCGGAGCCGCAAGGGACTGCTCCGACTCCGTACCGACGTGGGCGTCGACTACGAGGCGGACGTCGAGACGGCCAGAGCGGTCGCCCTCGACGCGATGGAGGACGTCGACGCCGTCGTGACCTCGCCCCAGCCCCAGGTCGTCCCGAAGGCGTTCGGTGATTCGGCCATCCTCCTCGAACTCCGCTACTGGATCGACCACCCCTCGCCGCCCCGGAAGTGGCGCGCCGTCTCGGCCGTCGTCACCGCTGTGAAGGCAGCCTTCGACGAAGAGGGGATCACGATTCCGTACCCCCAGCGGACCGTCTCGGGTCGGGACGCGACGGCCGCCGCCGAGGACGCGAACGGATCGCTCGCGGACGGCGAGGTCGACGGCGACGGTATCGACGCCAGCGTCGGGACCGTCGACGACCACCCCGTCAGGGAACCCGACGACTAGTCCGCCAGGCCGGAGACGACCAGTCCGGCGCCGACTAGCCACGCCCCGGCGAGCACTCCGAGCACCGCGACGTGGAGGAGCCAGCCGAGGCCGCCACCCATTGCGAGGGGGCCGGTGGTCGCCGCGACGGCGGAATCGAGTCCGGCGTTCATCGTCGGCGCGTCATCGATAACGAGAAGAAACGTGACGAGTGCGAGCGGCGCCGCCGTCAGGGCGACGACTGTGCCCGCCCGCGTCAGGAACCGACCGGCTGTCGCGAGGCTCGTCGGCCGCCCCCGAGCCCCCGCGTCGAACTCCGGCCGGATCCGTGGCATGACATCACGTAACACGCCGCTGGTGATAAGTGTCACTCACGGAGACGATGTGGTGGGGGAAGTGGAGTGCGAAGCGACGGAGAGTGCTTTCCGCCGAGTGTGAGCGAAGAGTGGTCCAGACCTGGAGAATCGATCCTCCGGGCGCAGTGGGCCTACGCCTCGTCGTAGATGGACGCGCCGTTGCCGATGCGCGTCTGGTACACCGTCGCGTCGGCGCCGGTGTCGTCGAAGGCGTCGAGCATCGCCGTGCCGATGGCGCGCTGGTCGCGCTCGTAACAGGCGGCGATGACCGCGGGGCCGGCACCGCTGATGGTCACGCCCGTCGCGCCGGCGTCGAAAGCGGCCTCGCGGACGGATTCGTAGCCGTCGATGAGTTTCGCGCGGGCGGGCGTGACGACGCTGTCCTCCATCCCCCGGCCCACGAGTTCGGGGTCGTCGCGGTGCATCCCGGTGGTCAGCGTCGCGGCGTTGCCGACGTTCTCGACCAGCTGGGAGACGCGGGCGCCGTCGGGGACGACTTCTCGGGCGTCCCGCGTCGAGACGACGATGTCGGGGAGACAGGCCACCAGCGGGATGTCCGCGGACACCTTCGTGACGCCGTCGGGCGTGGCGATGGTGAACCCGCCCATGATGGAGGGGGCGACGTTGTCGTCGTGGGCGTCACCGGAGACGACGGCCTCCCCCTTGGCGGCGATGGGGACCAGTTCCTCCCGTGAGTGGCCCCGGTCGTACAGCTGGTTCAGCGCGACGGCGGCCGCGGCCGCGCTGGCGGCCGAGGAGCCCAGGCCCGACGCCGGCCGGATACCCTTGTCTATCTGGATGTGCGCGGGGGCGTCCAGGGCCTCGGCGACGGCGCCGACGGTGTTCTTCTCGGGGTCCTCCGGGATGAACTGGCTCCCCGCACCCGTGACGTCGATGGTGGTCCGGTCGGCCTTCTCCACGCGAACGACGTCTGCCGGGCGCTCGAGGGCGACGCCGAACACGTCGAAGCCGCTCCCGAGATTGGCACTCGTCGCCGGCGCCCGGACGGTCAGCATACCTCGCAGTTTTCCCAGTGCCGGCAAAAAGGTAGCGGACCGTGGTGGTCCGCCGACGGCTCGGACCGTCGCGACGACAGGCTGGCCCGTTCGCCACCAGTGGTATCCTCGCCAGTCTCACACGTGAAAATTCGCCCGGAAGCACTAAGCCAGCGTCTGGCAATCAGGTGGTATACCGACTGCTATGGGTGCCCACACGCTGACACTCGTCGCCGCCGGGAGCCTCGCAGGCGCGTTCGTCGGCCTGGTGGTGGCCGCGATCGCCTGGAACAACCGCGAGCGCCCCGCAGCGACGCAGTTCGCCCTGCTCATGGTTGCCGTGGCCAGCTGGTGCGTCTTCGCCGCCGCCCAGATGGTCGCCCCGACGACGGCGGAGGCGTACCTGTTCGACCGGCTCGTCCGGGTCTCGTCGACGCACGTCCCCCCGCTCGCGCTCACGTTCGTCCTGGCCTACGGAGGCCTCGACGAGTGGCTCACGCCGAAGTGGCTCGCGCTCCTCTGGGCGTACCCTGTGATCTACACTCTCCTCTCGGTGACCGCCCCATTCCACGGGCTCGCGACCGGTCCGGCCGCCGTGACGTTCCAGACGGTCGCCGGCGTGACGGCGCCCGTCGTGCCGGTGGGTCCCGCCAAGGCCGTCCACCTCGCGTTCGCCTACGTCGTCATGGTGCTGGTGTACGTCGTCCTCTTTCGACTCCTCCACCGGACGCGGACGTCCCACCGGGGCCAGGCAGCGGCCGTCGTCGTCGGCTCGGTCGCCCCGTTCTTCGCGAACGTCGCGTTCTACACCGGCTTCCTGTCTCATCCGGGACTCGATCCCACGCCGATGACGTTCGTTCTCAGCGGCGGTATCATCGGCTGGGGGCTGTTCAGGCACAACTTCCTGTCCGTGACGCCGCTCGCCAGCGACGTGCTGATCGCCGGGCTGCCCGACCCGGTTCTCGTCCTCGACAGGGACGACCGGGTCGTCGACAGCAATCCCGCGGCGGCCGCGGCACTCGTCGGTGACGACGTCGAGGGCGAGTACGTCTCCGACGTCGCTCCCGGACTGATCCGCTCGCTCTCCGAGGAGGGCATCTACTCGGTCCCGACCGAGCACGCGACCGACGGGGGCCTCACGCGGTTCTACGACCCCCAGGTCGAGACCATCGACGACCAGCACGACACCGAGCGAGGCCGGCTCGTCGTCCTCCGGGACGTGACCGGCCAGCAGCGTCGGCAGGACCGCCTCGAGGCCCTCCAGGCGGCGACCCAGCGGTTCATCGCCGCGTCCACCGACGAAGAAATCGCGTCGCTGGCCGTCGACTTCCTCGAACAGGCCCTCGACCACCACGGCGCCGGGGTCTTCCTCGTCGACGACGCGGACTCGACGCTCCGACCGGCCGCGCTCACTGATACGACTGCCGGCTACTACGACGACGAGGACCTGACACTCGGCCCCGAGAGCGTCCCTTTCGAGGCCTACGAGACGGGGGAGCAGCGGGCCATCGTCGCCGACGACGACTCGCCCTTCACCGTCTTCACCTTCTTCCCGCTCGGTGACCACGGCGTCGTGGCCATCGCGTCGCGCGAGGAGTCCGGCTTCGCCAGCGACGACGAACAGTTCGCCGCCATCCTCGCGCGGACGACCCAGGTGGCGCTCTCGCAGGTCGAGCGCGAGGGGGCGCTCAGACAGAGCAGGGCCTCCGTCGAGCGCCGGAGCGAGCAGATAGAGTTCTTCAACGGCGTCCTCCGCCACACCATGCGAAACGCCCTGCTCGTGATCCAGGGCCGGGCCGACCACCTGCGCGACCACGTCGACGCCTCGGAGGAGTCCCACCTCGACGTCATCGAGCACTGGTGTGAGGACCTGTCGACGCTCAGCGACGAGATCAAAGCGCTCAACGACACCGTCACCGCGACGGAGAGCGAGCGCTTCGAGGCGGTCGACCTGACGGCGCTGCTGCGGTCGCGGGCCGAGCGGGTCGCACTGGAGTTCGAGTCCGTCGACGTCACACGCGACGTCGGCGACGACCTGGAGGTGCGGGCCAACGAACTCGCCGGCCGGGTCCTGGACACTGTGATCCGCAACGCCGTCGACCACAACGACGTGGCCGAACCGCGCGTAGAGATTTCGACGCAGCTGGCAGCCGACCGGGTCCAGGTCCGCGTCGCCGACAACGGGCCGGGGATGTCCGACGAGATGAAGGAGTCGGTCTTCGAGCGGGCCCTCGCGACGAACCAGACGGCGAGCGGCTTCGGTCTCTACTTCGTCTCCGTCGTGATGAACCTCTACGGCGGTACCGTCTGGTTCGAGGACAACGACCCTCGCGGGACCGTCGCCGTCCTGGAGTTCCAGTCCACCACGGCGGAGTGAGAGCGACGGCTGCGACCTCGTCTCGTCACGAGAACAACTGTTTTCTCACCCCCGGACCAAGCGCCTCACATGTCCCGTCTCGCCCTCCAGGTCGCGGACCCGACACCGGCCAGGCGATCGGACCCCGTGTTCGGCATCGCCGCGGGCCTCTACCTCGCCCTGCTACTCTCGCCAGCCGTCCTCCTCGCGGTGTCGGTCGCCGGCTGGAGCGACCCGGCGCTGCTGTACGGTACGTTCCTCGCGACGGGCGTCGGCGCGCTCGCACTGGCCGGCGTGGTTTTCAGCCGTCGCCCCGGGCTGGTTCCCTGGCTCGGATCGTCGAGGCTGGCGTGGCTCCCCGCCGTCCTGGGGGTGGTGGTTGCCGTCGGCTCGTTGGCCGCCTTCAACGCCCATCTACTCGGCGGCGGTCTCTCGGTCATCGGCGCCTTCCTCGGGCTGTTCGCGGCGCTCGGTGGACTCGCGCTCGGTGGGCTCGCCCGTTCGCGGTACGCGACCGCCGTCCTGGAGGACGTCGACGAGGAGACCACCGTCGAAGCGGGCTGGCCGACGCCCGCTCGAAACCGGCTGTACGCGGTCGCAGGCGTCCTGGCCGGCCTCTCGGCCATCGGGTGGATCGCCGGCGTCGTTGCGGGGTTCGACTGGCTCGTGACGCTCGGGCAGATGGGCTTTTCCCTCGGGCTCGTCACGTCGGTCCTCGGCCGCTCACGAACCTACCGCGTGACGTCCGCCGGGCTGGCCGTCGACGAGCCGCTCCGGACGCGACTGGTTCCGTGGTCTGCGTTCGAGGGCTGGGACCGGACCGACGACGCCATCGAAGTCCGTCGTCCCTGGCGGGTGGACGTTCGGCTGGCGACCGACGACCTGGCGGACCCCGACGCCGTCGCGGACGCGCTCGCTCGCCACCTCCCGGCACGGGCCTGATACTGCCGGCTGTCCGTTAGCAACGATACTCGGTCCCGCGTGGTGGCGAGTCCTTTCGAGCTGTTACAGCCGGCAGGATGAGCTTCGCCAGCGTTTAATCACCCGTTCCCTTACCCACTCCCGTGAGTACACACGTCCCGACCGGCTGTGAGGCCATCGACGAGCTGTTCGGCGGTGGCTTCGAACGGGGTGCGGTGACCCAGATATACGGGCCGCCCGCCTCGGGGAAGACCAACCTCGCGCTGAGCGCCGCCATCGAGGTGGCCGCGAGCGGCCGGTCGTCGCTGTACATCGACACCGAGGGGCTCTCCGCCGACCGGATGCAGCAGGTCGCCGGCGCCCGCGCCGAGCGGACCGACGACAGCATCGAGGACCTGGCCGGTCGCATCATCATCTCCGACGCGCTGGACTACGAACAGCAGGAACAGGCCGTCCAGGACGCGGCAGACCTGGCCGCCGAACTGGACCTGATCGTCCTCGACAGCGCGACGGGGTTCTACCGGCTGGAACGCACCGCCCAGGAGGAGGGCGAAGCGCTGCGCGACGTGGCCCGCCAGATTACCCACCTACTCTCGCTGGCCCGCAAACACGACCTGGCGGTCTGTTTCACGAACCAGGTGTTCTCCGACCCCGACGGCGACCGGAGCCGGGCCCTCGGTGGCCACACGCTGAATCACTGGTCGGGTGCGATAGTCCGGCTCGAACGGTTCCGCGGCGGGAACCGCCGGGCGACGCTGGAGAAACACCGCGCACAGCCGGCCGGCGAGAGTGCCCGCTTCCGCGTCACCGACGCGGGGCTCGAGGGCGTCGAGGACGGTCCTCGCCAGTGATCGACCGCCGCCGCTGACCGGGCCGTTCCCGTCTCCACGCGAGGGTTTCGCGGGCTCGGATTATCCCCATCGATAATGGCCGAGGTAGGTTTATCCCGGAGTATCATGATCGATGTGCCAATAGGTGTCACTACTGATGGCAGACCCACGCTTCACACGCGTACGCAGGTGGCTGGCGCGACGATGGGGGACCGGGGAGGCCCGATCACTCGCACCGGACGGCGGTGCCGTGGTCGACGCTCCCACCGCAGCCCACCTCGATACGATATCGAGGGGCTACGACCCGTCGCTCGAGGCGCTCGCGGCGCTCTACGGGTCGGCCGACGGGGCGGCCGTCGGCGATGCCCATCTGACCGATCTCTTCGAACTGGAGGATGCCGACGTCGCCGCGCTCGTCGACGACTACCGGGAGGCCGGCATCGACGCGTCGTCGTTCGTCGCCTCCCAGCGCGTCGCCAACGAGGCTATCGTCGGCGCCGTCTTCGACGAGCTACGGGAGCAACTCGACCCCGAAGCGCGGGCGGCGCTCGACGAGAGCGAGGCGACGCTGGTCGACGGCCTCGGCGCGTCGACGGACGTGTTCGCGGCCGGCGTCGGGGCCTACGACGCGGCGGGCGGCGGTGGTGACGAGGACGCGGCGACGGTCGGTGACTCGTCAGACGGCGACGGACTCGATTACCACCGGGTCCTCCACCACGTCGGGACGCCGCTGTTCGTCCTCGACCCGGACGGCGAGATTCTGAACTGGAACTCGCAGCTGGAAGACCTCACCGGTGTCTCCGAGGCAGCGGCCCAGTCCATGGAGATGGCGAGCATGGCCTTCTATCCCGACGGGCGGCGCGGACAGACGCTCGCGGACAAGGTGCTCGACGCGCCCGAGGCGACCGACACCGAGTACGACGTCCCGAGAGTCGAGGACGCCGACTTCACGCTGTACCGGGACACGAGCGTCATGGTCGACCCCGACGGCGAGGAGGTCCACATCTCCTTCTCGGCGGCGCCCATCTACGACGACGACGGCGCGTTGCTCGGCGTCGTGGAGATGGTCCAGGACCGGACCGACGACGCGCTCCGCCACGAGCAGACCGCCGCCCTCGTCACCGAACTCGAGGAGACGATGCACGACATCCAGAACGGGGACCTGTCGGCGCGGGCCTCCTTCGACAACGAAGGCGGCCACGTCGACGAGTCGCTGCTCGCCGTCGTCACCGAACTCAACGAGATGGCGAGTGCGCTCGAAGGTCTCATCGAGGGCGTCGACCGGAGCGCGAACTCGCTGGCCTCGGCGACCGACCAGTCGGCCGACGCCGCCCACGACGTCGAGGCGTACGTCACCGCCCAGAACGAGATCCTCTCGGAGGCCGCAAACGACGTCCAGGACGTCAGCGCGAGCATGGAGGAGATCGCGGCGACGTCGAGCGAGGTCGCCTCCGCGGCGACCCGGGCGCTGGACGCGGTCGACGACGGCGCCACCGCGAGCGAGGAAGCCCAGGCGGTGACCGACGAGCTGACGGCGACGAGCGACGACCTGGTCGACAGCGTCGGCGAACTGGCCGACCGGATGGACCAGGTCAACGAGATCATCGACATCATCGCGGACGTCGCCGAGCAGACCAACATGCTCGCGCTCAACGCCAACATCGAGGCCGCCCGCGCCGGCGAGAGCGGCAGCGGCTTCGCCGTCGTCGCCGAGGAGGTCAAGACGCTCGCCAACGAGACCAGCGAGTACACCGAGGAGATCTCCGGGAACATCGAAGCGATCCAGCAGCAGGCGACCGACACCGTCGACACGGTCGAGAAGTCCAACGAGCAGATCCTCCGCGCCGAGACGAAGATAACCGACGCGCTGGACGCCCTGGACGACATCTCCGCGGCGGTCGAGGAGGCCGCCTCCGGCATCAACGAGGTCGCCGACGCGAACGACAGCCAGGCCAGCGCCGTGGAGGGTATCACGACCACGATCGAGGAGGCCCGGAGCCACGCCGAGGACGCGGAGGCCGCCGCCGCCCAGATCGTCGACGCGACCGGCTCCCAGTCCCAGTCCGTCAGGGAACTCGTCGACAGCGTCGAGGAACTGTCGACCGACGACTGAGTCTCCGTCCTTCCGTTCTTCCGTCCTTCCGCCCTTCTCTTCTTCCTCGACTCGGTAGGCGCTCTCGCGTCGCGCTTCGCGTACGTACTCACTCACACACAGACAATTCTCAGCTGCGGTGACTCGCCGTCTGTCCAGAAATCGAACCGCGTGGCCGGTCGGTCGGGAGACGAACCCAGTACCGGCTCACTCGATGTCGTAGACGTCCGCGGCCCACTCCGCGAGCGTCTCGGGCTCCGTCCGCCCGGTCCGCACGTCGAGCATCTCACAGTCCTCGAACAGCACGACCGCGGGGGCTGCGTTGACCTCGTACTCCTTGCAGAACCCCGGGCACTGTTCGCCGTTGAGCCCGGCCACCCGGGCGTCGCCGGGGAACGCGGCCAGGACGTCGTCGAGTTCCTCCTTCATCGCGTCGCAGGGGGCACAGCCCCGCTTCCACACCGTCACGACGGCCCGGTTGTGCGTGGTGAGGAAGTCGCCGTAATACTCGTCGTCGAGTTCGACGAGGGCCTCGGGCACCGGCGACTGGGGACCGACCTCGGTGACGATGCTCGCCATCTCGGCGAGTTCCGCGACCGAGCAGTCCTCGAGCGTCGCGTAGAGCGTGAGGTACGTCGCGTACTCCTCACGCGTGACCTCGTGTCGTTCGACGTGTTCGGCGGCGGCCTCGGCAGAGTCGAAGCCGAACGTGTCCGCGACCGCCTGGTGGAACTCCGCCTCGGTGACGTCGAGGTAGGTGTCGTAGTAGACGTGGCGGTCCTGCTCGAAGTCGTCCGTGGTCGCCAGCTCCCCCGTCGCGTCGTCCTCGACGAGGACGCCTTTCGTGACGAGTACGTCGACGTAGCTGTCTACCTGGGCTTCGTTCACTGTGTTAGACCCCCAGGTACCGCTGGCGCGTCTCGTCGTCGTTTCGTAGCTCCTCGGCGGAGCCGCTGAACACGACCGCACCCTGGTCGACGACGTAACACCGGTCGGCGATCTGCATCGCCGCCGCGGCGTTCTGTTCGACGAGCAACACCGTCGTCCCGTCGTCGCGGATGCGTTCGATGGCGTCCTCGACGGTCTGGATGATCTGCGGCGCGAGCCCCTCGTAGGGTTCGTCCAGCATCAGCAGGTCGGTGCTCTGCTTGAGCGCCCGGGCGATAGCGAGCATCTGCTGTTCGCCGCCCGAGAGCGTGCCGGCCTGCTGACTGGCGCGCTCGCCGAGTCGCGGGAAGTCCTCGTACACCTCCTCGGTCGTCATGCCGGTGTGTTCGAAGTCGAGGTCCCGCCCCCAGGTGTTCGAGGGGTTCGAGACGACCTCGGCGAGGTGGAGGTTCTCCTCGACGGTGAGGTTGGCGAACACGCGCCGCTCCTCGGGGACGTGCGAGATGCCCAGCGCCGAGATGTCCTCGGTCGGCAGGTCCGTGATGTCCCGGCCCTTGTAGGTGACCGTGCCGTCGCGGACCGTCGGCGGGCGGGCGCCCGCGATGCTCCTGAGCGTCGTCGTCTTGCCCGCGCCGTTACGACCCAGCAACGCGCATATCTCGCCCTCCTCGACGTGCATCGACACGTCGCGGAGGATGTGACTCTCGCCGTAGTAGCTGTCGACGGCGTCGAGTTCGAGCAGGCTCACAGTTCGACACCTCCGAGGTACGCCTCCTGGACGTCGGGGTCGCCCTGGACCTCCTCGGGCGTCCCTCTGGCGATGATGTCACCCTGGTGTAACACGGCGATGCGGTCGGAGATGCTGAAGACGATCTCCATGTCGTGTTCGACCAGCAGGATGGTCAGCCCCATCTCCTCCTGGACTCGTTCGATCAGTTCGACCGTCTCCTGGGTCTCCTCCGGCGACATGCCGGCGGTCGGTTCGTCCATCAGGAGGAGCGACGGTTCGCTCGCGAGGGCGATACCGATCTCCAGGCGACGCTTGTCACCGTAGGGGAGGTCGGTCGCGGTGACGTCCTTCTGCGGGAGCAACTCCACCGCGTCGAGCACGTCGCGGGTCCGCTCGGCGACCTCCGGGTAGCTGTCCCGGTGCCGGAGGAAGTTGAACCGGAAGGCGCCGTGCTCGGCGCCCAGCGACGCGATGTTGGCGTTCTCCTCCACGGTGAGTTCCGGGAAGATAGAGGCCGTCTGGAACGACTTGCCGACGCCGCGCTGGACGACCTCGTGGGGTTCGAGGTCCGTTATCGACTCGCCCTCGAACAGGATGTCGCCGCTGGTCTCTTCGAGCATCCGCGTGATGAGGTTGATCAGCGTCGACTTGCCCGCGCCGTTGGGGCCGATCAGCGACAGCAACTCGCCCTCCTGTATCTGGAGGTTCACGTCGTCGGTGGCCGTGAGGCCGCCGAACTCCTTGACCAGGTCGCGCGTCTCGAGGATGGTACTCATTCGTCTTCACCTCCGAGTTCGTCTGCCACCTTCTCGCGTAGCCACGAGATTCCACCCCAGATGCCGTCGGGCATCGTGACGACGACGACGATGAAGACGACGCCGAGGATGAGGTGCCAGAAGTCGCCGATACCGGCCATGCCGCTGACGATGTTCGCGACGTACATGTACAGCCCGGCGCCGAATATCGCGCCGAACAGGGAGCCGGCGCCGCCGAGGACGGTGATGACGACGATGTCGCCGCTGACCGTCCACTGCAGCGTGTTCTCGATCGGCACGTACGAGCGCTGGATCGTGTAGAGGCTCCCCGCCACGCCGGCGAAGGCCCCCGAGATGATAAAGGACATGAGCTTGTATCGCCAGACGTTGAGACCGACGAACTCCGCGCGCTGTTCGTTCTCCCGGATCGCCCGGAGGACGACGCCGTACGGCGAGTTGAGGATGCGGTAGCCGACGACGACCGCGAGGACGAGCGCGGTGCCGGCGAAGACGTACATCCAGTTGCTGACGAACGCCGTCGGGACGAACGGCACCTGACTGCCCAGGTCGATGACGCCGAGCAGGTTCCCGACCTCGACGCCGGTGAACCCGTTCTCGCCGCCGGTGACGGTGGACAGCGGCGAGAGGAAGATGTAGTAGATCATCTGTCCGAACGCCAGCGTGAGGATGGCGAAGTAGATGCCGCCGCGGCGCAGCGAGATCCACCCGATGACCCAGGCGAGCACCACCGCGACGGTGGTCCCGGCGATGATCATCGCGATGGGGCTCCCGAACACTTCGGCGCTGAAGATGCCGGAGGCGTACGCCGCAGTGCCCCAGAACATCGCGTGGCCGAACGAGAGCAGCCCGGTGTACCCGAGTAGCAGGTCGTAGCCGATGGCGAAGATGGCCCAGATCAGCGTGAGCGTGATGAGGCTGTTGTACCACGTCAGGTCGCTCGGGAGACCGATCGCGTCCGGGACCGTCACCAGGACGAACGGTGCCAGGAGGACGCCGAGGATCGTCAACACGGCGACGGTGGACTCCTGTTCGCGGATCGCTGTCCAGCGCTCGTACAGCGACGGCGACTGTTCGCCGCGCTCGGCGCTCTCCGGTTCGGTCTGTGTCTGAACCTCGTCGCTCATGCGGCCACCTCCTCCTCACCGAGGAGGCCCTGTGGCCTGGTGAGCAACACGACGACCGCGAGCACGTAGATGCCGACCTGTGCCCACGGCGTCCAGTTGACGGTGATACCGAGCAGCGAGACGCTGCCAAGCGAGATGAGCGCCACCTGAACCATCCCGATGAGCGTCCCGCCGAGGACGGCGCCTCGAATCGATCCGACGCCGCCGATGACGACGGTCAGGAACGCCGGCACGAGGATCGACATCCCGATCTCGGGGTTGATGTTCGAGAGCGGCGCGCCGACGACGCCGGCGACTCCGGCGAGCGCGGCACCGATGCCGAACATGACGATGTAGGGCCGGGTGATCTTGATGCCCAGCAGGCGCACCATCTCCGGGTCGCGCGTGCCGGCTTTGACGACCAGTCCGAAGTCGGTGTACTCGACGATGGCGTACACCGCCAGGACGAGGATGGCCGTGATCACGATGACCCAGAGTCGCCAGAGACCGAGGCTCACGGCGGTGAACGGGATGTCGGTGGGTCCCGAGAGCGGGATCACACCCAGGGCCTCCGGGGGGATCACCAGTTTGTAACTGCGACCGCCCACGAGGGCGTGGAGCGCCTCCTGGACGACGATGGCGAGCCCGAACGTCACCAGGATCTGGTCCGTGTCGGGCCGGTCGTAGAACGGGCGCGCGACGTACCGCTCCATGGCGAGCCCGACGACGAAGACGAAGACGGGGACGAACACCAGGGCGGGCAGGAATCCCAGGTCGAGGCCGATGGTCTGGTATCCCCAGTCGGCCAGTTTCCCGTTCGAGACCGAGATCTCCTGGGCGATCAACAGCCCGGCGTACGCCCCGATGACGTACAGCGCACCGTGGGCGAAGTTGACGAACCGCAACGTCCCGAGAATGATCGACAGGCCGATGGCCAGCAGGACGTAGATAGCACCCTGCTGGAGTCCGTTGACCAGCAATACGATGATATCCCCGAGGATGTTCACGAGTCGATCACCTCGGAGGGAGCGAGACAGCCGCACCGTCTCCGTCGAATTCGATTGTCAGTAACAGGCATGGTAATGTGAGCCTCCGTCGATGAGGTATGTCAATGTAGGTAGTTCAGCAGACCGCCGACAGTTCACTCGTCTCCGTACTCTCCGAGTTCGCACTGCGACGCGGGTCCTTCGTCACAGCCGTAGCCGACGTCGTCGCGCGAGGTGATGTCGACGATCTCGAAGAACTGCCCGTCGCCCTGCTCGGACTCGGGGAGTCCGCGGACGACCGGGATCGCGCGCTGGGCCTGGTGGTCGCAGGCACGCATCGTCTCCTCACCCATCCCGATGTTGTCGTACTCGAATCCTTCGAGCTGCCGGATGACCTCCGGCGGGTAGAACGTTCCGGCGCGTTCGACCGCGGCGGCGTACTGGAGCGTGCCCGAGTACGCGAGCTGGGCCGGCCCGGACGGGACGCGGCCGTCGTACTCCTCGCCGAAGAATTCGGTGAAGGAGTTCGAGGGCTCGTTGTCGATCTGGGAGTCCCAGGCGATCGTGCCGTAGATACCGTTGATTGCGGAACTCGCGGCCTCCGCCATCGGCCGGTTGTACAGCGGCATGACGATCTCCATGTCCTCGTCGATACCGGCGTCGATGGCCTGGTTCAGCGAGTTCGCCCCGTCCAGCCCGTAGTGATTCAGGAACAGGACGTCGGCGCCCGAACTCTGGGCCTCCGAGAGGTACGAGGAGAAGTCGCTCGTGTCCAGCGGCGTCGCGACGCTGTTGACTTCTTCCCAGCCGGCCTCGCCGAAGAACTTCCGGATGGACTCCTCGACCGTCTTCCCCCAGGAGTAGTCCGCGTACAGCTGGTAGAACGACAGGTCGTCACCGTACTCCTCGGTGACGACGGGCGTCAGCGCCTGCCCAGTCATGTACGCGTTGAACATCTCCCGGAAACTGTAACGGACGCAGTCCTGTCCGGTCGTGTCGTTCGAGTGCGTGAGACAGCACGTGAACATCACGTTCTCGCGCTGGGCCACGCCCTGCTGGGCGATGGCGACCGCGCTCGAGGAACCGCCGGCGAACATGATCACGTCGTCGCGCTGGATCATTCGCGAGGCGGACTCGTCCGCGGTCGAGGCGTCCGTGGCGGTGTCACCCTCCACGTAGTCGATCTCGTAGTCGAGGACGCCGTCGCCCGAGAGGTCGTCCCAGTTGTCGACCCAGCCGCCGCCGTTGTTGAGGTGCTTGACGGCCAGTTCGTACGCTCGGAGCTCGTCTTCACCCTCAGAGGAGTACGGCCCCGATAGCGGGACGTTGAAGCCGAACGTCGCCGTGTCGCCCTCGATCGGGTAGTTCCCGAGCGCGGGGTATTCGTCGTCACCGTTGCCACCACCATCGCCGGAACAACCAGCTAGCCCAGCCAGTCCGAGTGCACCAGTCGCGCCGGCCTGTTTCAGCACAGAGCGTCGTGAGACGCTCTTGTCATCGCTTGACATACACAGTACCACCTGTCGAGTACCCTCATAATAGTTGGGTATAATTATTCCAAACGTACACGAACGGGTCGCGAAAATACGGCGTACGGTGGCCGATATACCGGAATAAAGGTCTCGACGGAGGCGGCTCAGTCCCCGCGCATCCGGTCGCGGATCTCCTCGGGGACGCTCGGATCCCGGAGCGTCGTGGTGTTTCCGAGTTCCTCGTCGTTGGAGATGTTCTCCAGCAGCCGGCGCATGATCTTGCCCGAGCGCGTCTTGGGCAGGTCGTCACAGAAGATGACGTTCGACGGCCGGGCGAACTTCCCGATCTCGTCCTCGACGGCCTCGACGATGCGGCCGCGGACCGCGTCGCTCTCCTCGACGCCGTCACGCAAGACCACGTAGACGTCGGGTACTTCGCCCTTCTCGGCGTCCTCGCGCGCGGCGACGGCGGCTTCGGCGACGTCCTCGACCTCGGCGACGGCGGACTCGAGTTCCATCGTTCCCAGGCGGTGGCCCGCGACGTTCATCACGTCGTCGAGCCGTCCGAGCACGCGGAAGTAGTCGTCCTGGCCGTGAACGGCGCCGTCGCCGGCCTTGTACACCCAGTCCTCGGGGTCGTCGGAGTCGGTGTCGGAGAAGTCCTGCCAGTACTCCTCGATGAACCGCTCGTCGTTCCCGTACACCGTCTGGAGCATGCCGGGCCAGGGGTCCTCGATGACGAGGTTGCCGGCCTGGCCGGACGCCGGTTCGATCGGTTCGCCGTCGTCGTCGTAGATGGCCGGACTGATGCCGGGCTGGGCCTTGCCGGCGCTGCCGGGCTTCATGTCGTCGAGAGCCGGCAGGTTCGTGATGAGGTGCCCGCCCGTCTCGGTCTGCCACCAGGTGTCGACGATGACGGCGTCCTCGTCGCCGATGTACTTGTAGTACCAGAGCCACGCTTCGGGCTGGATCGGTTCCCCGACGGTCGTCATGTGCCGGAAGTCGAAGTCGTAGTCCTGGACGTGTTGCTCGCCCCACTTCATGAACATCCGAACCGCCGTCGGTGACGTGTGGAAGATGTCCACGTCGTAGCGCTCGGCGATCTCCCAGATACGGCCCTTGTGCGGGTGGTCGGGCGTGTCCTCGTACATCACGCTCGTGGTCCCCAGCGACAGGGGCCCGTAGACGATGTAGCTGTGGCCCGTGATCCAGCCGATGTCGGCCGCACACCAGTAGGTGTCCTCGGGCTTGATATCGAGGACGTTCTTCGACGTCGCGGTGACGTAGGACATGTACCCGCCCGTGCGGTGCTGGCACCCCTTGGGCTGGCCAGTCGTCCCGGACGTGTACATGAGGAACAGCGGGTCCTCGGCGTCTCGGGAGACGGGTTCGACGCGTCGTCGCTCGTTGTTCTCCAGCAGTTCGTCGACCAGCACGTACGGGTCGTCACTGTCGATCTCGACGTCGTCTGCCGGTTCGTCGTGGCGCGTCCACAGTAGCACGGTGTCGGGGTCCGAGTCGGCCAGTTCGAGGGCCTCGTCGCACTTCTCCTTGTGGTTCAGGAACTCGCCGCGGCGGTAGTAGCCGTCGACGGTGACGACGACGTCCGACCCGGCGCTGTCGATGCGGTCCGCGAGCGCCTGCGCGGAGAAGCCGGCGAACACCTCGGAGTGAGGCGCGCCGATGCGCGCACACGAGAGCATCGTCACCGGCAGGGACGGCAACATCGGGAGGTGACAGGTGACGACGTCGTCCTCCTCGACGCCCACCTCTTTCAGCACCGCGGCCATCTCGTTGACCCGGTTGTACAGGTCCTGGTACGTGATGTGCTCGCGCTCCTCGGCGTCGGCCCCCTCCCAGATGAAGGCGGCCTGGTTCTTGCGCTCGTCGAGGTGCCGGTCGATGCAGTTGTAGGAGGCGTTCAGCTTCCCGCCCGTGAACCACTCGTAGAACGGCGGGTTCGAGTCGTCGAGCACCTCGTCCCAGTGCTCGTCCCACTCCAGGAGTTCGGCGTACTCCTCGAAACACTCCGGATAGTTCTCCTCGAAGCGTTCGTGGATGGAGGGGTCGGTGACGTTGGCCTGCCCGACGAACTGCGTCGGCGGCCGGAAGTACTCCTGCTCGGTCAGCCGGGCCTCCAGTTCGGCCTCGGCCTCGACGTCCGCGTCGTCACTCATGGCGGACCGCCTCCGTCCCCGCGTCGGATACGGCCACCCGGTCGGTCGCCCGATGATCACCCTCCACGTCTGCTGCGGCCCGTGTCGCGTAACCTGTTGGCATAGAACGTGCGGAACATGTCGAAGGACGCTCTTAAGATGATCGTCTAAATAGCAAAAAGATCGTTACAGTAGCGGTCCGGGGGCGCCGGGATCACCGCTCGGCCTCGTCGAAGAACGCCGTCAGTAGCTTCTGCTGGGCCTTCCGGAGGTGGTTGTGGAGCGTCGGCGAGGAGACGCCGATGGAGTCGGCCAGTTCCTCGGCCGTACTCCCCCGGGGCCACTCGAAGTAGGCGGCGTGGTAGGCCGCGGTGAGCACCGACTGCTGTTTGTCCGTCAGGTCGTCCTCCAGCGAGCGACGGAACCCGTCGGCAGTCTGGACGGAGCGTTCGACCTCCTGTTTCGACAGCAACTCGGCCGTGCGGTAGGACGATTCCAGTCCGCTGAGGACGGCCCTGACGTCGGTCTTGGCCGTGAACTCCGCCTCGATGCGCTGGACGCCGTCTTCGATGACGAACTCGTTGACGTGGCCGCCCAGTTCGATGAGCGTCGTCGCCGGCTCCTCGCCGCCGATACTGAACTCCAGGAGGTACCCCTCTCCGTAGTCGCGGATCAGGCGGGCGTTCTCGACGTCCGCGACGTCGGCGGCGTAAGTCAGCGCCTCGTCGGGCGAGGCGCCCGTCATCGTCACGAAGTACAGCAGCGACTGGCCCTCGCCCGGGACGAGCCCCTCGAGTTCGAAGGTGGCGTCGAACCGCCGGGAGGCGTCGATCAGGACGGCGTCCTCGTCGCGGACCCGGAACTCCAGTTCGAGCACGCTGTCGGCCAGCAGGAGCTTCTTGCGCTCGATGTCCGTCACCGCCTGCCCGACCTGCCAGCCGAGGCCGGCCAGCACCTCTCGCTCGTCGCTCCCGAAGGCGTCGGACGCCTCGCTACCGAGCACCAGCAGACCGTGAGTCGTCTCGCCGTACGTGAGCGGGACGAACGCGACGCTGGCGACAGTGTCCCTGAGCCCGTCGAGCCGGCCGTTCCCGTCCTCGGGCACGTCGGTGCGTACCACGACTTCGTCCGTGGCGATGGCGGTCTGTCCTGGCGGGTCATCGAGGCGCGCGGTCGCGGAGACGAGCGCCCTCGCCACGTCGTCGTCCACGCCGGCCCAGGTGCGCGGCTCGACGTGGCGGTCCCCGCTCGCGCCGGTGACGAGTGCGAAGCGGTAGGCGTCGTTGGCGGCCAGGCGCTCGCAGACGCGGCGTTCGGCCTCGCCCCTGTCCGCGGCCGAGGGGAGCACCTCGTTGACCGACCGGAGGCTGGCGATGGCGTCCGCCAGTCGGCCGTTCGTCCGCTCGGTGGACGCTTCGACGGCGCCAGCGGCGCTTCCATCGGGACGGACGAACACGGTGACCGTGCCGACCGGCGCGCCGCGGTCGTCCACGACCGCGGCCGAGGACCGGAAGGCGCGAACCTCCCCGCCGTCGGCGCGGCCGAGGCTGACCCAGGAATCGTCGTCGCTCACGTGCGCGTGCGTCCGCGCTTCGTCCTCGGAGGCGTACGCGACGGCCGCGTCTCGCCCGACAAGGTCGTCGAGCGTGCGTCCGGTGAGCGCCGCGAAGCCGTCGTTGACGTACTGTATCCTGCCGTCGGGGTCCGTGACCAGTACACCGAACCCGGCCTGGTCGACGGCGCGTTCGACGTCGCATCCCGCCCAGCCGCCGGCGCCGTTCGCGAGGTCGGTCCCCTCCAGCGCGCCGAGGACGTCGCTCGCGTCGACGGAGCCGGTGTCCTGCAGGAGGCCGTCCAGGTGGTCCCAGCCGCCGACCGCCATGACTACGCACGGGTCGACGCCCTCCCCGTGGAGGAGGCGGCGGCCGTAGTACCGCCGGAGTTCGCGCGAAGAAACCGCTCCCAGTCGGGGGTCGTCAGCGGCTTCGGCGGCCCGGTCGGACACCTCGGAGACGATCATCTGGACGCGCCGCGCCGTCAGGTCGAAGACGGGCTCGTCCTCGCCAATGCCGTGTTCGTTGACGTACCGCTCCACCGCCGAGCGGACGTCAGCTGGCACGTACGCGGTCCGCTCGTCGCCCTCCTCGTCCGACAGCGCGAGGAGGTGGTGGCGCGCGTTCCGTGTCGACCGCCGTGAGAACGACGCCGGCGTGACGCGACAGATTTCGGCCGGGCGAAGTCCGACCTCCCCGCAGAGGCGGACGAACAGGGACTCGCGATACGTCTCCGCACACCGCCGGATAGCGCGGTAGTCCTCCTCGCCCACCGTAACGCCGTCCCCGCCGGCGACGTCAGTTCTGGCCGTCCCCATGAGTCTGTTTCGCACAAACACGGTACTGCGAAATAAGTCATTCGGCGCAGTGTGTCTGTAGAGGGCAAATATGACTGGAGTACGGACGCTGTGTGACGCTGGGGCGGGACATTAGTTTCGCCAGAATGCAACTCGGCGAAATGAGTTCGGTCGCCCATTCCCGCGGCCGACGCGGGGGGCAGCGCGCGGTCGACGCCGGTCGGTTGTCACTCGCCGTCGAGGGCAGATTCGATCTCGCCGACGATCTCCGGGTTCCGCAGGGCGCTCGTGTCCCCGAGCTCCTGGCCGCTGGCGATGTCCTTCAGGAGTCGCCGGAGGAGTTTCCCCGAGCGGGTCTTCGGGAGTTCGGGCGTGAACACGACGACGCCCGGCGTGGCGAAGGAGCCGATAGTCCGCTCGACGTTCGCGGCGATCCGTTCTCGCAGCCCCTCGACGCCCTGGTGACCCTCGTCGGTGCTGACGAAGGCGTGGACGGTGCTCCCTCCTCCCGGGGTCTGGACGTCGACGATGGCAGCCTCGGCAACCCCCTCGACGTCGGCGATGGCGCTCTCGAGTTCCATCGTCCCGAGGCGGTGGCCCTGGACGGTGACCGTGTCGTCGATGCGGCCCAGCACGGTCACGTAGCCGTCGTCGTCGATGCGCGCCGCGTCCTCGGTGACGTACCGCCAGTCCTCGTCGTCCGGCGCCCCGTCGGCGGCGAGGTCCAGCGGCATCCCGGGCCAGGGTTTCGTGACCGTCAGGTAGCCGCCGGTCTCCGGCGCGACGGACTCACCGGTCTCGTCGACGACCGTGGCGTCGATGCCCGGCAGCGGCGGACCGGCACTGCCGGGTTTCATCTCGTCGACGCCGGGCACCGTCGAGACGAGGATCGACCCCGTCTCGGTCTGCCACCAGGTGTCGACGATGGGACACTCGCCGTTCCCGACGTGCTCGTAGTACCACCACCAGGCGTCGGCGTTGATCGGTTCGCCGACGGTCCCGAGCAGGCGCAGCGAGGACAGGTCGTGGGAGTCCGGATGGTCGGCCCCCCACTTGATGAACGCCCGGATGGCCGTCGGCGCGGTGTAGAAGACGTCGACGGCGTTGCGCTCGATCAGTTCCCACACCCGGTCCTTCTCGGGGTGGTCGGGGACGCCCTCGTACAGCATCGTCGTCGTCCCGAGCGCGAGCGGCCCGTAGACGAGGTAGGTGTGGCCCGTGATCCAGCCGATGTCGGCCGAACACCAGTAGGTGTCGTCGGGCTTCAGGTCGAGGACGGCGTGACTGGTCCAGGCCGCGTGTGCCAGGTAGCCGCCAGTGGTGTGTCTGATCCCAGCTGGCTGACCCGTCGTCCCGGAGGTGTAGATGACGAACAGTTCGTCGTCCGCCTCGCGCGTGACGGGGTCGACTTCCGCGCCGTGGTGATCGGCGACGAGTTCGTCGTAGTCGTGGTAGCCGTCGCCGAGGTGGACCTCCTCGTCGCCGAGACGGTCGACGACGACGATGTCGCTGACCTCCTGGGACGCCATGATGCGGGCGTTGTCGGCCTTGTTCTTCTGGTGGACGGCGTTCCCCCGCCGATAGTAGCCGTCGCAGGTGACCAGCAGTTCGGAGCCGGCCCGGTCCATCCGCTCGGCCAGCGCCTGGGCGGAGAAGCCCGCGAACACGACGTTGTGCGGCGCACCGATGCGCGCACAGGCCAGCATCGCGACCGGAAGCTCCGGGATGGCGGGCATGTACAGCGTGACGACGTCGTCCTCCTCGATGCCGAGCGACCGGAGCGCCGCGGCGAACTCGTTGACCTCGTGGTAGAGGTCGAGATAGGTGTACGTCCGCGTCTCGCCGCGCTTGCCGACCCACTTGATCGCTGCCTGGTTCTTGCGCTCCGCGAGGTGCCGGTCGACGCAGTTGTACGCGGCGTTGATCCGTCCGTCGGGGAACCAGCTGACGCGCTCTCCCGTCCGGTCGAGGACCGCTTCGGCGGGCGTCTCCCAGTCGAGCAGGTCCGCGGCGCGTCGCCAGCACTCGGGCCAGGAAGCGTCGAACGCGGCGACGTCCGACTCGTCCACGTTGGCCTGCTCGACGAATGACTGTGGCGGTTCCACCGGCGTCCGGCTGGTGAATCCCGTCTCCACGACCGGGTCGTCGTCCATCTATTACCACGTACTCGCGCCGCGCCCTAATAAAATGGGCCCCGGACGCGCGCGTGACCTGGAGCGGGGCGGCACGTCGGCGAGGTGTTTGGCAGAAACGGTGGCCGTCGAGCGCGGCGGTAGCCGAATCGGCGGCGGTCAGTAGATGAGGTCCGCGTCGTTCTCGACCATGTAGAGGGTCCGGGCGGCGATGTTGACGGCGTGGTCGCCGACCCGTTCGAGGTCGCGGATCGTCAGGAGCAACCTGGAGACGTCGCCCATCAGTCGCTCGACCTCCTCCTCGGTGGCCTCGTCGGTGACCTCCCGCTCGATGAGGTCCCGGACGACGGCCTCGGAGGCCCTCTCGCAGAGCGCGTCGACCTCGTCGTCGGTCTCGGAGATCTGGTAACAGGTTTCGGCGTCCTGGTTCGCGTACCCGTCCATCGCGGCCTCGACCATCTCGATGGTGACGTCGGCGACGGTCTGGATGTCGACCTCCGGGAAGACGTCCTCCTCGGCCTCCAGCGAGTAGTCGCCGAGGTTGGTCGCCAGGTCGGCGATGCGTTCGAGGTCGGTGATGATCTTGAACGACGCCGCGATGAAGCGCAGGTCGCTCGCGACGGGTTGCTGGAGGGCCAGCAGGTCGATGCAGTCCTGTTCGAGTTCGAGGTACATCTGGTTGACCTCGTGGTCGCCCTCGATGACTTCCTGGGCGAGGGCCTCGTCTTTCTGTTCGAGGGCGTCCAGCCCCAGGCGGAGCCGTTCGAGGACGACTTCGGACATGTAGAGGACGTCCTCTCTGAGGTCGTCTAGCTTGTCCTGGTACGATTCGCGTGGCATACCTGAAGTGCGGCTGACGGGCGTATCAGCCTTTCCCTGGCCCCAAGTTTCCCCTCTATTACTCCCCGGCCGCACGGGCGCTCGCCACCGCGTCGACGAGCCCCCGGAGGTCGGCGAACTCGTGCGTCGGCTCGACGGAGAGGGTCAGGTCGCGGCGGTGCTCGCGCCGGAGGAACGCCGAGTCGATCCCGGCGCGCTCAGCGGCGACGAGGTCCTTTTCGCTGTCGCCGACGTACAGCGCGTCGGTCGTTGCCAGTTCCGCCAGCGCTCGGTCGATGTAGTGCGGGTCCGGCTTCTTCCGTTTCGCGCCCTCGACCGTCGGGTCCCGGCCGTAGTACGTCTCGAACTGTGCGTCGAGTCCGTGGTGGTCGACGATGAACTCGATCGTCTCGTGCTGGTTGTTGCTGACGATGGCCAGCGTGTGGTCCAGTTCGCCGAGTGCCGCGACGTCGTCGTAGAGGGCCTTCGACCCCGCCCGGATCTCCTCGCGCTGGATCGCGACGGCGGCCGCCTCGCGCCGACGCCACCACTTGTCCGGATCAAGCCCGTGCGTCTCCCGCACGTCGTCGAAGGGCAGGTCGTCCTCCTCCACGGCCCGCCGGACGAGTGCCTCCTCGGCGACGACGTCGAAGTGCTCGAAGCTCCGGTGGACGGCCTCGTACAGCCGCTCGCGGTCGGTCGGCTCGATCAGTACCCCGTCGTTGTCGAAGACGATGGCGTCGTAGTCAGTCGAAATCATGAACTTCGCCTCGAACGTGACTCCCGTTACCGTCGAACCGATCGTTCTCGACGGTCATACCTTCTCCGGAGTTACGAACTGGTTCATCCCCCGTCGTGAAACCGCTTCGAAAACGGTACTGCAACCGCGTCCGTGTCGTTCGGGCCGATACCGCAGGGACGGCTACTGCTCGGCCAGCCACTCGACTGCCTTCGATTGCGAGCCGAACGTGCGGTACTCGTAGGCTGGATCGATCGAGTTCAGCTTCTCTTCGATCCGTTCCATATCGCCCTTGGAGATGACCGAATCCGCGTAGACGCCGGCTCCCGCCCGGACTCCCTGGTCGATCAGGTTCGGAACCCACGTCTTTCCGAGCCACTGCTTGTCATCGTCGTTGTGTGCGGCGATCTCTTCGGTGTTGACGAGATACCGTTCGGCGTTCTCTTCCTCGATGATTTCGGCCCATCTTCGGGCGACCGCTCGAAGGTCCTCTCCCGACACGTACTTGTTGTACGTGAAGAGGGGAATCCCGTGCTTGCCGTCGATCTCTGCCGTGTACTCGTCAGTTTGCTCGATTGTTTCGGTCGGCATACGTCTGGCTATCTCTACACCGCTCCATTATGCGTTCCGGGCCATTTATCAAATTCGATACGACGATCGTCGTATTATTCGTGACGAACGTGCCGATTCGCGGCAACGATCTGATCGGTGGTCGACTGGTCACAAAAACTGAGCTATCGGAAACACGGGTCAGCCGTCGCAGAAACCTGTCCCGTCGCCGGGCGTCGCTAGCCGAACTTGCCGGTGATGTAGTCCTCGACGCGCTCGCTCTCGGGGTTCTCGAAGATCTCGTTCGTGTTCCCGAACTCGACGAGTTCGCCACCGGTGAGGAACACGGCCGTCTTGTCCGAGATGCGCGCGGCCTGCTGCATGTTGTGCGTGACGATGACGACGGTGAACTCCTCGGCGAGTTCCTCGATGAGGTCTTCGATCTGCGAGGTGGCGATGGGGTCGAGCGCGGACGCGGGTTCGTCCATCAGGATGACCTCCGGGTCGACGGCGATGGCGCGGGCGATGCAGAGTCGCTGCTGTTGCCCGCCGGAGAGGTCGAGGGCGGACTCGTCGAGCCGGTCTTTCACCTCGTCCCACAGCGCCGCCCGCTTGAGGGCCTGTTCGACCTTCTGGTCGAGGTTCTCGGTCTTGTCCTGGATCTTCAGCCCGTAGGCGACGTTGTCGTAGATGGACTTGGGGAAGGGGTTGGGGTGCTGGAACACCATGCCGATGCGCCGGCGGAGCGCGACCGGGTCGACGTCGTCGTCGTAGACGTTCTTCCCCTCGAACAGTAACTCCCCTTCGACGCGGGCGATGTCGATGAGGTCGTTCATGCGGTTGATACAGCGCAGGAACGTCGACTTGCCACAGCCGGAGGGACCGATCATCGCGGTGACCTGCCGGGCCGGAATTTCGAGGTCGATCGACTGGAGGGCCTGCGTGTCGCCGTAGAAGACGTCCAGATCCTGCGATTCGATGACGGTGCGGACCTGACTCTCGTCCGGGACGTCGCCGTCGGCGTCGTCGGTGGACACGTCGGTCGAAATCAGTTTCTCGCTGTCCGTCTCGGGGTCTTGGGTCACGTCCTTGGACATGGGTTTATGTACTCCGTTCGTAGCGGTTGCGCACGAAAATCGCGACCGAGTTCATGGCGAGCAACACCGCCAGCAGCGTGATGACGCCGGCCGGGACGACGCCGTGCCGGAAGCCGGGGTCCGGGTAGAACGCCCAGCCGTATATCTGCATGGGCATCGCCGTCACCCGGCTGAAGACGCCGTCGGGCGCCCAGGTGACGAAACTCGCGATGCCGATCAGGATCAGCGGCGCGGTCTCGCCGATAGCCCGGCCGAGCGCAAGTATCGTCCCCGTCAGGATGCCCGGCAGGGCCTCCGGCAGGACGACCGTCTTGATGACCTGCCACCGCGTCGCCCCCATGCCGTAGCCCGCCTGGCGCATGTCGTCCGGTACCGACCGGATCGCCTCCTGGGCAGAGATGATGACGATTGGGAGGATGAGCAGCGATAGCGTCAGCGCGGCGACGATGACCGTCCCGGCCCCCATCCCCAGCAGCCGCAGGAACAGGGCGAGGCCGAGCAGTCCGTAGACGACCGACGGGACGCCGGCGAGGTTCGAGATGTTCACCTGGATGAAGCGGGTCACCTTGCCGACCGGTCCGCTCGAAGAGGCGTACTCCTCGAGGAAGACCGCGGCGCCGACCCCGAAGACCACGGTGAACACGGCCACGAGCACGATGATGAACACCGACCCGATTATGGCGGGGTAGAGGCCCGCGTCGGCCGGCGTCGCCGAGGCAGAACTCGTCAGGAGCTGCCAGTCGAACCAGGGCTCGGGCCGGGCTACCCCGAGGACGTCGACGACGAACCTGCCGGCGAACAGGCCGGCGAGGACGACGAGCGGGAATGCGAGCCCGAGTCGGCTGTCCGAGTCGGCAGCGTTGAGGGCGACGTAGACGCCGAGGGGGGTGAGAAATCCGACGACGACCAGGAGCCAGGACCCTCGCGAGACGGCCGGAACGGTGTCGACGAGGGGGACCGCGGCGAACGTGCCCAGGACGAGGGCGACGGCGAGCGAGTGGCCCCGGCGGTCGTTCGACCGCGACGCGACGTACCTGTCCGCGAGGACGACGGCGGGGACGAGGACCGTGAGGAAGTAGACCCCCGGCGTCCCCAGCAGGATCGCGGCCTGGAGGAGGAGTTCTTCGGGCATCGTGACGAGGTCGAACGGACTCGCCAGTTGCTGGCCGAACACGAGCAGCAGGTCGTCGATCGCCGTCAGGACGGCACCGACGAACAGCCACACGCCGGCGGCCGTCCCGGCCCAGACCGCGGAGTCGTCGACGTATCGGGCGTAGCCCAGTAGCGCGAGCGTCGGGCCGAGGATGAACAGCGAGTGGGCGAACCACACGTCCGGGCCGACGATAATCGAGAGGACGACGACGAGCGCCAGCGCGACGAGCGTCCCACCGAGTATCACCGACAGGACACCGCTGATCGACGAACGCACCGTCGACCGGTCGCGGACGTACCAGAGGAATCCGGCCGAGGGGGCGACCATCGTGAGCAGGAAGACGACGTA
Organism: Halomicrobium sp. HArcel3; assembly: GCF_058933135.1. Taxonomy (NCBI): domain Archaea; kingdom Methanobacteriati; phylum Methanobacteriota; class Halobacteria; order Halobacteriales; family Haloarculaceae; genus Halomicrobium; species Halomicrobium sp. HArcel3. The sequence continues at coordinate 191,025 of NZ_JBZYDN010000004.1, forward strand.
CCAGGCGGGGGCGGCCGCGTCGAGGCCGAACGCGTCGTAGCTGACGTAGGAGAGCAGGATGGCCAGCGAGACGATGCCGAGCAGCGACGCGGCCAGCGTGAGGTACTCGAAGACGACGCCCTTGACCCGGCTGACCTGTCCGAACCCGTCGTCCGTCGTGGTGTCGGTAGCCATCTCAGTACTCCTCCCTGTAGCGCTGTGCGACGAGGTCGCTGATGAGGTTCATGATCAGGGTGATGGCGAACAGCGTCAGTCCGATGGCGAAGAGGCTCTGGTAGGCCAGCGACTGGGTCGCGATGTCGCCCACCGCGAGGTTGACGATGGCGACGGTCATCGTCATCCCCGGTTCGAGGAACTGGTCGAACAGGGACGTCGGTGAGACGAATGGAAGCCCGCCGATTGAACTGGTCTCCGGCAGGTTCGCCTTTGCCCCGACGATGATGACGACGGCCATCGTCTCGCCGATAGCCCGCGAGATGGCGAGGATGAACGAGGAGACGATGCCCGAGACGGCGGAGGGAACCACGACGGTCGTGGAGACCTCGAACTTCGTGGCCCCGAGCCCGTAACTCGCGTTGCGAAGCGAGTCGGGCACGGAACTCATCGCGTCCTCGCTGATGGAGGAGACCATGGGGATGATCATGATGCCGACGATGATCGACCCGGAGAGAATGTTGAACGTCGAGATAGAGGGGAAGATAACGGAGAGGGCGGGGGTCAGATAGACGAGACCGAGAAACCCGTAGACGACGGTGGGGATGCCGGCCAGCACTTCGAGCGCGGGTTTGAGTATCGACCGCACGCGCGGGCTGGCGTACTCGGAGAGGTAGATGGCCGTCAGGAGGCCGACCGGGAGCGCGAGCGCCGCGGCCCCGAGCGTGACCATCACCGTCCCGAACACGAGCGGGAGCACGCCGTACTCGACCGGTCGGATGGTCGGACTCCAGCGCGTTCCCGTGAGGAAGTCGAGAACCGGCACCTCGGCGAAGAAGCCCAGTGCTTCGGTCAGGAGTGCGATGACGATCGCGAGCGTGGTCAGGACGGAGAGGAGCGCGCAGACGAAAAAGAGCGCGTGATAGAGGCGTTCGCGGACGGTCTGGAATCCCCGGCCGCCCGACAGGTCCGGCGTTTGCGCCTCGTCACTCATCTTGATGGGTCTTTCACGCACTGTTTGAAAAATGGCTCGGGTTCGTTACGTAGCGGGTACATAGTGTGAGCTGAACCGCGCGGCGTCGGGCTATTCGCTCGAACCGATGAACTCGTTGAGCTGGTCGAGTTGCGTCTGCATCTCCTCCTGGCTGTTCGGGACGTACCCGACAGTTTCGGCGACGAGTTTCTCGTCGGCGCTCCGTTCGACGAAGTACCGGGCGAACTCCGCGACGTGTTCCTCCTGGAGGGCCGACTTCGCGGGATAGGTGAACAGCGGCCGCGATAGCGGCGCGTACTCCCCGCTCTTCGCCGTCTCCAGCGACGGTTCGACGCAGCCGTCGCCGTTGTCGATGGCGAGGGCCGTGACCTGGTCGGGGTTGTTGTAGTAGAACGAGAAGCCGAAGTAGCCGATGGCGTACTTGCTGCCGGTGACGCCCTGGACGATGATGTTGTCCTTCTCCGTCGGCTGGTAGTCGCTCGTGTGAGCGCCGGCTTCCCCCATAATCTCCTCGCTGAAGTAGTCAAAGGTACCGGAAGTGTCGGCGGGACCGTAGCGCTCGATGTTCTCGTCCGGCCAGTCGGAGTTGACGTCGCTCCACTTGGTCGCGGCGTCCGGGCCCCAGATCTGTTCGAGCTGTTCCGGCGTCGCGCAATCGATCCAGTCGTTCTCGTTGTTGACGATGACGGTGAGTGCGTCCGTGGCGACTTTCACTTCGTGCCACTCGACGCCGTTTTCCTCACAGAGTCCCTCTTCGGACTCCTTGATCGGCCGCGATGCGTTGTTGAACTGGGTGTCGCCGGTACAGAAGAAGTTGCTGAACCCGCCACCCGAACCCGTGGACTGGACGCTGATCTGGACGTCGCCGTGTTGCTCCATGAAGTCCTCCGCCACCGCTTCCGCCAGCGGATAGACGGTACTGGATCCCGAGATGGAGATATTCCCGGAGAGCTGTCCGTTCCCCGACCCGCCGCCCGTCGAGCCGCCGTTACCGTCACCGTTGGCGTTCTCTCCGCCGGAGTCGGCCTGCTCCGTACACCCGGCGATTGCCACGGCGCCAGCGGCCCCGGCACCGGCGATAAACGAACGGCGCGACAGCGCGTCGGTCTCGTCCTGTGTCATCGTCCGATCGGTACTTTCGGGTAAGTAAATACTCTACTATGAATTCTATGGATAGATACAAAGTCTATATAGACAAACGTTTGTGACAGATGAGCACCCTCCGGTATTGCTCCGTCCGTACTGGCTGCTGCCACTGGAACGAGTAGATGCGAGGTCTGTGCACACCTTGAGCGTACGGATCACTTTTTCCACAGGGAAGACCGGCTGTGCCCAATTTCCGTACCGGTTCTCGTCTATGCGTGGCCGGCTACACGGTCGATACCGAGAGTGAAGTAATGTATATAGATTTAGAATGATTTATGGTGTTTTGAGCGTCACACTTCGACATGGAGACCCGCAAGGTCCAGGTGACGGGTGGTTCGACGTACACCGTCTCCCTGCCGAAGGAGTGGGCGACGGAGAACGACGTCAGCGCCGGGAGCATCGTCGAGTTCCACGACGAGGCGGACCTGCTGTTGCTCTCGCCTCGCAGTGACGACGACCACGTCGAGGGGACCCTCGACATCGCGGGCCTGGAGGAGGAACACGAACTTACCCGCGCCGTGATGACGATGTACGTCAGCGGCTTCGACGTCATCAGGCTCGAAACCACGCGGATCACGCCGACGCAACGCCGCGTTATCAGGGACGCGACCCAGGGACTCGTCGGCCTGGAGGTCATCGAGGAGACCGCCGACCACGTCGTCCTCCAGGACCTGCTCGACTCCTCGGAGCTGTCGGTCCACAACGCCATCACGCGCATGCGCCTGGTCGCGCTCACGATGCTCGACGACGCCGTCGAGGCGCTCATCGAGGACGACGACGAACTCGCCAACGACGTCATCCAGCGCGACGACGACGTCGACCGCCTCTGGTACATGGTCTCGCGCGTGTTCCGGACGGTTCTCCGGAACCCGACGGCCGCCAACGAGATCGGCTTCCCCAGAGAGACCGTCTTCGACTACCAGTCCAGCGCCCGCCAGCTCGAACGCATCGCCGACCACGCGACGAAGGTAGCGAACCTCGCCCTCGAACTCGACGAGATCACCGGCGAGACGGCCAGCCTCCTCCGGGAACTCCGCGAGGAGGCGGTGTACGTCCCCGAGACCGCGATGGACGCGCTCCTGGCCGAGGACTCCGACGAGGCCGTCGAACTCGCCAACGAGGCCCGACGGAGCATCCGCGACCTCGACGACACCGCCCGTGAGGTGGACAAGGAGGTCCGCGAGTCGGACCCCCAGAGCGCGCAGGTGCTCGGCCTCGTCGTCGACTCGCTCTCCCGGACCGCCGACTACGGCGGCAACATCGCCGAGAGCGCCCTCCAGCAGGCCGCGCCCAGTCCCTGAGCGGCCACCGGATCGTCCACGCGACGGACCGTTACCGTTCCGCACCCGCGCCGATTTCGCGCTCGAACCGGGCGAAGAAGTCGTCCATAAACTGGCGTCGGTCCTTCCCGAGCCGTCGTCCCGGTTCCGTGTACAGCGCTTCCAGCCGTTCGGTGGTCCACTCGCGGAGGATCGAGACGTCCAGCCGGTCCGTCGTCTCCACGCCGTGAACCGACGCGTCGTCGATCGCGGCGTACGCCTCTCCCGTTCTCCCCGACCGCTCGCCGACGATACAGGCCAGTCGAACGATTCCGGTGGCCCCGCTGGCGTCCAGCTTGTCAGCGTCGAACAGCAACTCGGCCTCTGGCGTCGTCGGCTCCGGCGAACTGGCGCGGATGCTGTGCGAGCGGAGGCAGTGCTGGACCGCCTCGATCTGGTCGGTCGCCACTCCCTCGGTTTCGAGCAGGTCCGCCGCTTCGACGGCAGCCCACTCGCCGTGGTCGTCGACCTCGCCGGTTCGCTCGCGCGGCCGACCGATGTCGTGGAGCCAGGCCGCCGCCGAGAGCACGTCCGTTTCCACGGTCTGTTCGTACTCCTCGGCCAGGCGCAACGCCAGGTCACGCACTCGCTTCGCGTGGAACCGGTCGTGTGCAGGGAGGGCGTCTTCGTAGTACGGTAGCGAGAGCGTCCGGGCCAGGGGACCAAGCGATTCGGTCATGAGAGCCCGGAACTGCCAGTCCGTGGGCCAAAGTGGTTGTGGAACTGTCGATCGGTCGAACTGATCGGCGGACCGAATCTCGACCGCGCCGGCGCTATCGCTCGCCAATCTCGAAAACCGCAGAGAAAGCGTCTCGCTCTATTCGACCGCGACGGCGTTGACCTGCCCGTCCTGGCCCGGTCGCGAGGTCACGCGGGCGCGACCTTCGCTCGTCTCCAGCACTGCGCCCTTGGTGATGATGTTTCGTCGCGCGTAGTTGGGGTTCGAGGGGTTCTCCGCGACGTTGTCGATGGTGGCCTCGACGACCTCGCCGCCGTCGGCGACGCTCGCGACGTCGGTTGTGACGGCGCGGAACTTGGTCGTGTTCCCCTGCGTGTCGACGACCTTCAGCTTCTGTTCGCCGACCTGGGTCTCGGTGGACTCGTTGCCGAGTTCGTACTTCTTCTTCTTTCGGAACGGTCGCAGTCGCCCACCTGTTCGCTTCCGCGTCGAGCGTCCGTGGTCTTTCATATGCGTGTGAATTGGCCAGGCGATACTTGAACCGTTCGATGCGAGTCCGATCACGTGGGACCTGTACGGTTCTCGAGAACGATGCTCACGATACCGCAAACACCCAGAAAGCCCCGGCTGTCTGCGCTCCCGCGGCTCGCTGTCGTCCGAAAATCGGAGATTTTCGTGATGACGAGAGAGCTTCGCTCTCTCGAACCACGCGCGCTCACTCCGTTCCCGTGCTTACTTCGCCGGGGTTCGCGCAGACAGCCGCCCCTTTCAGTCCCGCCCGATGTAGCAAACCAGGCGGGCGGGACTGAAAGGGGCCGGGCGCTGAGCGAGCGAGGACCCCCAAGCACGGCCGAAGGCCGCGCGCAGGGTGGTCCGCAGCCGTTCAGCGTCCGGGGGCTTTCTGGGTGTTTGCGGTTGTAGGTGCATCGTCGTTCGCGGTCGGAACTCCAGTGCCGTCCACGACTCGTCGAACTCACACTGTAGAGACACGAACGTATCCTAGTCGAAATCCTCATGCCGGGCCCGGAACCACCCACAGTCGATGAGTTTGCGCACCGCTGTCGCCGCGCCGTTCCGGACGCGGGGCAGCGACCGCATGGGGGAAAGCGAGTTCGTGGTGGCGCTGTCGCTGGACCGGGACTGGTTCTCGCCCGACCAGGCCAAGCGCCTCGTCGACGTCGCGGCGAGCGAGGGGCTGCTGGAACGCGACGACGACGAACTCGTGGTCGAGTTCGCGGCCGACGAGGTGCAGATTCCGGAGGGCTTCGTCCCCAAGGAGGACGTCCTGCGGGAGCGCTCGACGTTCGAGCGCGTGCTCGACGCCGTCGTCGAGACGGGAATCGAGAAACAGGAGGCGGTGGCGGAGATCAACCGCCTCCAGAGTACGCTCGGCGTGACGCTGGAGGCCGCGGCGGTCGTCTACGCCCGGCGACGCGGCGTCGACGTGGCGGAGTTCGCCGAGCGCGCGCGAGGTGACCTCTGATGGTCGAGGACCGGATCACCGACGGCAAACGGATCGCCCAGTTGCTCGCGTCCGAACTGACCGGGCTCTCGACGGGCCCCGTCGCGCGCCTCGGCGTCGACGACGCAGACCCGGACGCCGAACCGTCCCCCGAGGGGAGCTTCGCCTACGATATCGTTCTGGACGGCCAGCGCGTCGGGTCGGTGTTCGTCCACGAGGAGACCGCACGCGTGGACCTCTCGGTCGGCGATGGGGCGGCAGATGAATTCGAAGTCGGGGGGACGACCACCGACGGACTCTCCCTTTCGACGAACAGCGAGGACCACCTCCGCATTCACGTCGAGTACGGGGCGGCCGTCAAACGGACCGTCGACCTGCTGGTCGACGTGCTGGACGAGCAGTCCGGATAAAACCTCGACCGGATCCCGATGCTACCGCGACGGCGCCGATTCCCCGAGCTGACGGGACGTCCACGCTACGAACCCCGTGAGGATGAGCACCGAACCGGTCAGTGCCAGGAGCGCCGCCGTGAGCCAGACGCCGGCCGCGAAGTCGAACAGCGGACCGAGCGTCGCCACGGTGATGGGGGAGACGAGGACGAGCAGCGACCCAGTGGCGACGGCGCGTCGCTGGTCCGGCGTGAGCTCGATACCGAGGGTAAACAGACCGTCGGGTTTCTCCGGTTCCGGCGCTGCCAGGCCGACGCAGAACAGCGGGACCCCGACGAAGACGAGGACGCCGGCGACGACGGACGACCAGAAAGTGTTCCACGGGGAAATCTGTAGCAGTACGCCGACGACGACGAGCGAGGACCCGCCGACCAGTCCGATGGGTCGGAGCCGCGGGTCGGCGAGGAAGGTGTTCAGGTCGGGCAGCGTCTCCGCGACGTGTCCGACGTCGAGCGAACGGGCCATACTATCGCCGTTGATACCCAGAAACATATACTCTCCGGGCCAGTTATTATCGTTCGATCTCGGGGGAGGCGGAACGACTCTCGATGAACTGGTGCCGTTCCAGTGACTGGGCGCGGTATTCATATCAGGATTGATTCTCAAGTGAGACGGTCAGGACGGACCTGTGTCGCCTCGGCCGCGTCGATGAGAAAGGCTTGTGTCGGTCGGCGACCCGACCAACGCTATGCACTTCTTCGAGCGACTGGGCGAGCGGATCGAGGCGGTCGACAGCGTCGTCTCGGTCGGCCTCGACCCCGATCCGGACCGACTCCCGCCGAGCGTCGCCGACGCGGACCTCCCGCGCTGGTCGTTCAACCGCCGTATCATCGACGCGACGCACGAGCACGCGGCCTGTTACAAACCCAACGCGGCGTTCTACGAGGACGCTGACGGCTGGCGAGCCCTGGAGGAGACTATCGCGTACGCCCACGGGAAGGACGTGCCCGTCCTCCTCGACGCGAAGCGGGGCGACATCGGCAACACCGCCCGCCAGTACGCGGAGATTCTCGATATGGCCGACGCCATCACCGCGAACCCCTACATGGGCCAGGACTCGCTCGCGCCTTTCCTCCAGCGCACGGGCAAGGGCGTGTTCGTGCTCTGTCGCACCTCGAACCCTGGCGGTGCGGACCTGCAGGACCTCGAACTCGACGACGGCGGGACGCTGTACGAGCGCGTCGCGGGGCTGGCCGCCGGCTGGAACGAGTACGGCAACGTCGGCCTCGTCGTCGGCGCGACGAACCCCGACGAACTCGAAGAGATACGGGAAATCGTGCCCGACATTCCCTTCCTCGTCCCCGGCGTCGGTGCCCAGGGCGGCGACGCGGAGGCCGCCGTCGAGTTCGGCCTCGCCGACGGCGTCGGCCTGGTCAACTCCTCTCGTGGGATCATCTTCGCCGGTGAGAACGGCGCTCGCGGCGGCGAGCCGCCGGAGGAGGAGTACTTCGGCGCGGCGGGTCGCGCGGCGAAGCGACTCAAGCGGCGGCTCAACGAGTTCCGGTAGTCGAACGCGTTCGCCGGCCCGGTCCGTCCGCCGCTAGAACTCGTAGGTGTCGACGCCGTCCGGCAGGTCGTCGGGGTCTAGCGTGTCGGGGTCGCGCTCGCCCATCTGGACGGCACACTCGACGCAGACGCCGTGGCTCTCGTCCCAGTGGCGCTCGCAGACGAGTTTGCCACAGCGGTCGCAGGTGTGGGCGACGTCCCGTTGCTCACAGATCTCACACAGGCCCGAGACACTCATGTCACTACGTAGCACGTCAAGCGGTTTGAACCTGCTGTCGTCCCCGTCGCTTCACCCGCGCGGTGTCTTGCGAGAGGCTTACAGTCCTCCCGTGCGAAGCGCCCCTGTGCAGTACGACCGTCTCGTTACGGGGCTCGCGGGGGTGCTGGGTGGTATCACCGTCGTGATGACGGTGCTGGGGCTCCTCTTCGAGCCCCCCATCCTGTTCGTCGCGCTCACCTTCGGCGCCGCGACGTACCTCGTCTACTTCCACTCGAGCGGCCGGCTGGCGGCGCGGGTCTACCGGACCGTCGAGCGGCAGGCCGCCGTGAACGCCGAGCGCGGTGGCCGCCGGCGCCGGCGGACCGACCGCCGGGGCCAGGGCGACGCCGGCGCCGGTCCGCGCGAGGAGTGGACGCCGCCCAGAGACGGCGCCACGGCCCGGGAAGCGGCGGCCGCTGGAAACACGCGCCGGCAACGCGCCACGCACTCGGGCCGGTCTGGCCAGCGACAGGCGGGCCCTCGCGGCCAGCGTCAGCGCCAGCAGCGACGTGGAAGCCGACAGCGCCAACGGGTGCCGAACGCGAACAGCGGCCCGACCGCGGCGGAGGCCTACCAGACGCTCGGGCTGGACCCCGGTGCCGACGAGTCCTCGGTCAAGCGGGCCTACCGCGAGAAGGTCAAACAGGTCCACCCGGACGCCGACGGCGGCGACGAGGAGGCGTTCAAGGAGGTCACCGCGGCCTACGAGCGGTTGACAGACTGATTCTCCTGCGCGGGGCGACGCAATGACCAGAGCCGGCGACCGCAACGCGGATAGTGACACGCGCGCGAGCGAGTCCATGAACGACGTACCGCCGCTGGTCGTCGACGTCGACGGGACGCTCACCGGCCCGGACCGCGCCGTCGACCCGCGTGTGTTCCCAGTGTTGCGCGAGTGGACAGCACCGGTCGTCGTCGCGACGGGCAAGGCGTTCCCGTTCCCAATCGCCCTCTGTGATTTCCTCGGCATCGAACTGTGCGTTATCGCCGAGAACGGCGGTGTCGTGTTCGTCGGCCAGACTGACGCGCTGACCATGGCAGGGGAGCCAGAGGCAGCGGCGGCTGTCGCCGACGCGTACCGCGAACGGGGCCACGACCTGGGCTGGGGCCCGCTCGACTTCGCCAATCGCTGGCGCGAGACGGAACTCGCGGTCAGCCGCGACCAGCCGCTGGAACCCCTGCAGGAACTCGCGACGGAATACGGGCTGGTCGTCGTCGACACCGGTTTCGCCTACCACGTGAAGGCGCCCGACGTCGACAAGGGAACCGGCCTCGAAATCGTCGCCGACGAACTCGACCTGTCGCCCGAGGCGTTCCTCGCCGTCGGCGACTCGGAGAACGACGCGCCGACGTTCGAACTCGCCGGGGAGGCAGTCGCGGTGGCGAACGCCGACGACACCGCGAAAGCCGCCGCAGACTGGCAGACCGACGCCGCCTACGCCGACGGCTTTCTGGAAGCTATCCGGGTGTACTTCGACGAGTGAGCGTTCGCCGCCGAGCTACGGGCGACGAAACGGATCCCTCACAGACTGACGAGCAGGTCGGTGACGTACATGACGACGAGGCCGACGAGGAAGCCCGCGAGGTTGGTCGCCGTCGCGAGCCGACCCTGGCGGCGGATCATCGACGCCATCTCCCACTCTACCTGGAGGATCGCACCCACGCCGACGGCGAGGAACAGGGCGCCGAGCGTCGGGGTGAAGGCGAAGCTCCCGATCCATCCCCCCAGGATGACCGGAGCCCCGGCCAGTAGCCCCATTGCGGCGAAGTGCCGGAGTCGGGGCCGTTTCTCGCGAGCCATCGGCGCGACGACCGCCGGTCCCTCGGTGACGTTGTGGACCATGAACCCGATCACCAGAAACGCACCGAGAGAGACGCGGCCGAGGGCGACGGCGCTCCCGATGGCCAGTCCCTCGGCGAGGTTGTGGAGGCCGATGGAGAGGGCGACGAGGTAGCCGAGCCCGAGGGGGCTGAGGTGGTCACCGCCGCTGTAGTGCTCCGAGACGGTCTGAACCAGCAGGAGCGTCCCCAGAACGCCGAGGACCACCACCAGCTCCCCTTCGAAGGCAGTGGGGACCTCCCGGGCGACTTCCAGCGCCTCGAAGCCCGCGTCGAAGGCGAGGAAGGCGAGCACGCCACCGGCCAGCGCGAGCACCGCGTGGAGCCACCGGTCGTCGAGTTCGCGCATGAAGGGGTACCAGAGCATCCCCAGCGCGACCGGTATCACGCCGACGAACAGGCCGACGAGCGCGAGCGTCCCCAGGAGGGAAACGGTGATCCCCGGCGACTGGCTCGGCGCGACGATCGTGTGGTGGACGGTGGCCCCGTCGCTCAGAACGAGCGCGGTGTCGACGTCCCAGCCCGGGTTCCAGTGGTACGGGATCCGGATCGTCGCGGACTCCATCGCGCCGAGCGTCCGGGCCGATGGGGACCCGTCGTCGACCTGATACTGCCAGTAGGCGTCGTCGACGAGGACCTGCTGGATCGTCACCGACTTCGGTCCGTTGTTGACGACGTGGAGTGCGATCGTCCCGTCGTTCGGGAGCGTCGCGTGCGTGACGGTGACGTCGGGTAACGGCTCGCCGGTCTCCACGCCAGCGAAGGGCTGGACGAGGACCACGCCGCCGACGAGGACGACGAGCAGGACTATCGGGATTGCTGCACCGAGCCACGCCGGAAGACCGAGCGGTAACGAACCGGTGCTCTCGTCGACGGTGGGTGATTCACTCGCCATTCAGACCACCTCGAAGAAGCTCATCCAGCCGAGTTCGGCGAACTCCGACTGGTGGGCGTGGAACATGTACAGCCCCGGGTCGTGGTCCGAGTAGTCGAGCTCGATGATGCCGCGCTGGGCCTGGCACTGCATGACCGTGTCGACGGTCTGGTGCGTCGGCCGCAGCGTCGTCCCGTGGTCGTAGTAGTCGAAGAACTGTGAGTGGGTATGGAAGGAGTTGATGGGGTCGAACTCGATGGTGTTGACGAGGTACACCCGCACCGGCCGGTTCTTGTCGACCTGGATCGGTCGCTTGGTCTCGCCGGCCTTCCACTCTCCTCTCCCGTTCGTCTGGCCGACCCCGTAAGCGAACGCCCGGGTGTTGGCCGCGTACACCTCGTTCTCGCCGTCGAAGTTGGTGTCGAAGCCGTTCATCACCATCACGAGTTCCTGGACCTCGTCGTTCTCCGGGTACTCGTGGTTGCGCGTCTTCGCCGTCTCGACCAGGTCCTCGACCATCTCGTCGGTGATCTGGCTCGGGTGGTCCGGCGCGTACTCCGCTGGTCGTTCCCGCACGCGTTCGGGGTCGGGGTCGACGATCATCGCCCCGTAGAGCCCCCGGTGGATGTGCGCCTTGAGCGGTAGCGAGTGGCAGTGGTAGAGGTGGACGCCCGCAGGCTGGGCCTCCCATTCGTAGGTGTAGGATTCGCCCTGTTCCAGGACGCCCGGCCCGTTCTGCGGGATACCGTCCATCTCCGGGGCGACGTTCTTGACGTGCGGGTGGATGGTGTGGCCGTGTCGGCCGGCGTTCGTGAACGTGACACGGACGATATCGCCCTCCGTCACGCGCAGGGTCGGGCCGGGAACCTGCCCCTGGAACGCCCAGGCCTCGAACTCGACGCCGGGTGCGATTTCGATGGTCGTGTCGACCGCCGTTATCTCGAACTCGCGGACGCGGCGGCCGTCGCGTTCGAACACCCGTTGCTGGAGGTCGTCCTGGCCGTCGAATCCGGTGTTGTAGGTCGTGAGGAACTCGTGGGGATCGAACGCCGAGTCAGCGAACTCCCCTCGCGCCCCGAAGTTGCCGTGGCCGCCTTCCTCGTCGTGGTCGTCGCTGGCCCCGACAGACCGGCTGCCAGCGATACCGAGCGCACCCACGCCAGCGAGGCCACCGAGCACGGACCGTCGGCTCGCCCCTCCATCGCCTGCTAACCCGTCGACAAGCCGCGATTCGAGCGTTTCGGTCACGTCTCGCGCGGCGCCGTAATCTATCGATCCCATCGTCGATGCCTCCTGCCCGGCGGGACGCGGGTCATCCGACCGGGGGCCGGTTCGTTCTCGTGGGGTTCGGTGTCATCCATACTCGGAATTAGATTCGTCTAATCCTTATATTTATCGAACCCGAACATACAGTTCCACCCTTCTCTATCAGGTGCACTCGCGGCGGGTACGAACCGCTATCCTGCGATTCCGTCACACGACCGGGGAAGGTTTTTATTGCGCGCCACGGTACCCACCCCCATGAGCCCTGACCGGGCCGTCCTCGACCGCGCCCTGGAGCGCGGCGAGCAGGAGGGCGGGAGCGTCGAGTTCAAGGAGCGGCTCACCGAAGACCTCCACCTCGCAGACGGTCGCCTGGAGAGCCTCGCTGCCCAGCTTCGCCACCGGGTCCTCTCCGGCGAGGGCGAGGCGACCTACGTCGTCGGCGTCACCGACGCCGGCGGCCTCGCGGGCATCCCACCCGAGGAATTCTCGGAGTCGATGGACGTCCTCTCGCTGATCGCCGACGAGGCCGGTGCGCACATCGAGGAGGTCCAGACCTGGGGCATCAACGACGTGCGCGACGCCGACCACCCCGTGGCCGACGACTCGACGGCGGACGCCGACCGCGGCATCGTCGGCGTCGCCACGATCAGGGAGGGCGCCGTCCTCGAGGACGACGACCACATCGTCGTCGGCACCGCCGGCCACGTCGACCACGGGAAGAGCACGCTCGTCGGCACGCTCGTCACCGGCACGGCCGACGACGGGGAGGGCGGCACTCGCTCCTTCCTCGACGTCCAGCCCCACGAGGTCGAACGCGGTCTCTCGGCGGACCTGTCCTACGGCGTCTACGGCTTCGACGAGGACGGCCCCGTCAGGATGGACAACCCCGACCGGAAGACCGACCGCGCGCAGGTCGTCGAGGAGGCCGACCGCCTCGTGAGCTTCGTCGACACCGTCGGCCACGAGCCCTGGCTCCGGACCACAATCCGGGGCCTCGTCGGCCAGAAGCTCGACTACGGGCTGCTCACCGTCGCGGCCGACGACGGGCCGACCCAGACCACGCGCGAGCACCTCGGCATCCTGCTCGCCACCGACCTCCCGACCATCGTCGCCATCACCAAGACCGACCTGGTGAGCGACCAGCGGGTCGCCGAGGTCGAACGCGAGGTCGAGGCGGCGCTCCGGGAGGCCGAAAAGACGCCCCTGCGGGTCGACCGTCACGGCGTCGACGTCGCCGTCGAGGAGATATCCGAGACGGTGGTGCCAGTCGTCACCACCAGCGCCGTCACGATGGACGGGATGGACCAGCTCGACGAGCTGTTCGAGCGCCTCCCCAAGGTCGCCGGCGAGGACGGCGAGTTCAGGATGTACGTCGACCGGAGCTACAACGTCCAGGGCGTCGGCGCCGTCGCCTCCGGCACCATCAAGTCCGGCACCGTCGAGGCCGGCGACGAACTCCTGCTGGGCCCGATGCAGGACGGCGCCTTCCGCGAGGTGACCGTCAGATCCATCGAGATGCACTACCACCGCGTCGACGAGGCCCGCTCGGGTCGCATCGTCGGCATCGCGTTGAAGGGCGTCCAGGAGGCCGACGTCGAACGGGGAATGGTGCTCCTGCCGAGAGACGCCGACCCCGACCCCGTCCGGGAGTTCGAGGCGGAGGTGATGGTCCTCAACCACCCGACCCGCATCGGCGACGGGTACGAGCCCGTGGTTCACCTCGAGACTGTCAGCGAGGCCGCCCAGTTCTATCCCGACGGCGGTCAGCTCCTCCCCGGCGACTCGGGCTACACCCGCGTCCGGTTCAAGTTCCGACCCTACCTCGTCGAGGAGGGCCAGCGGTTCGTCTTCCGGGAAGGGCGGTCGAAAGGCGTCGGGACGGTGACTGACGTGACCGGCGTTCAGTGATCGGCCGATTCAGGACTCCATCTTCTCGATGATCTGGTCGGCTTTGTCCCTGGCCTCGTCTTCGTCGGCGACGCCGTCTATCGGGATCAGCACGCTCTGAGCGGTCCAGTCCTCGTTACCGTGCTCGTCGCCGGTACGGACCTCGCCGCCCTCCACGACCGATCCGGCGACGTTCGCCGCCCAGTCGGGCGTCCGTATCTCGTCGAAGTCGTCGGGGTCGCGGTACGTGACGTGGTAGTACTCGTCGCCCGCTTCGACGCCCTGTGCGGATATCTGGGGCATGTTCGAGACTTCGGCGGATATCCAAAAGAGGTTCTTGCTGGCAAATGAAAGGAGTCTTCGACGAGGGAGACCTCTTTATCAGAACGACATTCGCCCTTTCAGGACCGGGTTGCTCGACACGTGTAGCCGAGGACGATGGCGGCGTAACAGAGTTTCGCGAGGCCGTCTATTCCCGCTTCGTGGCAGGCCTCAGACATCCATCCAGTCTCTTCGGTCGTCCACTCTCGACAGCTGTCATCGGTCAGGACGAACGATTCTCTGAGGGTAGTCTCATCCGCAGGCCGTTCGTCGATGTCGTAGCCGAGCAGCCGGTAGTACCGAAGCGGGTCGAATCCGGCTCTTTCGATTCGGTCGCCGTCATCCGGAAGGCGTCCCAACTCGTACCGCTCGATCGAATCCGGGAATTCGATGTCCGAACGGAGAGCGGCCCGCGAAGAGAGATAACCGGGATACCTGTCCTCCCGGTCGTCGTGAAGAGTTACCAGTACCCCCATAGGCGTCGGTGACTGCTTCGAATTGGTTCTCTCTTTCGATGGTGTGTGGGCGACAACCGCCCAGATACCGATTACCAAATTGCTGCCTATCCGCGATCCGAGAGTCAGCCGAACAGCGACCGCAGCACCTTCGACTCGGCCTTTTGCAGGTGTTCGGCCGCCGTCGAGGGAGCACAGTCCAGTCGCTCGGCCACGTCGTCCTGACTCCCGGTTCGCGGGACGTCGTAATAGCCGACCTCGATGGCCGCTTCGACCGCCGCGCGCTGGCGGTCGGTCACTTCGTCGTCCGGTGCCGTTCCGTCGTATCCGCCGACGCGTTCCACGGTGGTTCCGATACCGTGGGGGACCTCCTCGAGCGCCGCCTGGAGGTCCGCGTCGGCACCGACGACTTCCAGGGTGATTCCACGCTCGTCGTAGCGGATGGGCGGGATGACGATCAGGCCTTCGACGGTGAACGCCTCGAACAACTGCCAGGCGACCGGGGTTCCCTCGTCGACGAAGTAGACGTAGAACCGGTCGTCGTCGACGGGGACTACGTCGTAGTCGGCGACGACGGGCGTCGACTCGGCGACGGCCACGACGCGCTCGCGGTCCCCCTCGACGAGTCCCATCACGGTCACCGCGTCGTTCGTCAGGTTCCAGTGGAGGCCCAGGGCCCGCTCGACGGCGTCGCCGCCGGTCCACAGGGAGACGAGCGGGTGAACGTCGACGCCGGCCACGTCGAGGTGCAGGCGGAGGTGACGCACGCGCGTAGGCTCGACCAGGGCGCTCATAAACCCACCGAGCAGGCTCGGCGATACGCATTCCCGGGGTGGACGCTTCGATAGACACACGATGCGAGTCTTCGTCGCTGGCGCGACTGGCGTCCTCGGCCACCGACTGGTCGCGCGACTGACCGACCGCGGACACGACGTCGTCGGCCTCACGCGCGACGAGGCCGGCGACGTGACGGTTCGGGAGAACGGCGGAACACCGGTCCGTGGCGACCTCCTCGACGCGACGTCAGTCAGCGAGGCGATGCCCGACTCGGTGGACGGCGTCGTCCACGCGGCGACAGCCATCCCGACGAAGCGCAAGCCTGATACCGCTGACTGGGAGGCGACGGACCGTCTCCGTCGCGAAGGGACCGAGCACCTCACCGCCGCCGCGGCGCGGGCGGATGTCGACCGGTACGTCCAGCAGAGCGTCGTCTGGGTCGCTCGGCAACCCGACGGGTCGCAGTTCGACGAGGCCTCGACGCCCCACCCGGTGCGGACGACTGCTGCCGCACTCGACGGTGAGGAGATCGCTGCCGACGCCGCCGACGAACACGGCTTCGACGTCCTCACGCTCCGTGGCGGCTGGTTCTACGGTCCAGACGCTGCACACACCAGACAGATGGGCGAGGCGCTGATCGCCCGTCGCATGCCGATACCGGGCGGCGGTCTCCTGGGTCGCCGGGACGCGGTGCTCTCCACGGTCCACGTCGCCGACGCTGCGCGAGCGTTCGCGGCCGCCGTCGAGGGCGACGCGATGGGCCTGTATCACGTCGTCGACGACGAACCCGTGACCTTCGCGCAGTTCCTCCGGACCTTCGCCAGATACCTGGAGGCGCCGACGCCGAGACGGATTCCGGGCTGGCTGGCGCGTTTCCTCGCCGGTCCGGACACGGTGGAGCTGGTGACGAACTCGATGCCGACGACCAACGACCGGTTCCGGGCGGCGTTCGACTGGGAGCCCGAGCACGCCACGTACGAGTCCGGGCTCGCACGGGTGGTCGACCGGTGGCGAGCGGACGGTGTCGTTCGCGAGAGGGACGGGGGTGTCGAATGGACCGGTTGAGGGGTATCTTGGCCGGCGTACTCACACTCCACTATGTCGCGAACATCGCTCACGGTGTTGCCCACGGCGGCGTCCCCGTCCCGCTGACGCCCGGTCAAACGGCGTTCGTCGTTCTCGTCGTCACCGTCGGTCCGGTCGCTGGCGCGGCGCTGTTCTGGCGGGGCCGACCCGTCGCTGGCGGCCTCGCTCTCGCAGCGGTCTTGCTCGCGTCGTTTCTCTTCGGCGTCGCGTTCCACTACCTACTGTCGACCCCCGACCACGTCGGCGCGATTCCGGCCGGCTGGTGGCGTACCCCGTTCCGGTGGACGGCTGCCTGGGTCGCGCTGGCGGACGGTATCGGCGCGCTCATCGCGCTCGCACTGGCACGTCACGCCCAGGGCTCGTCCAGCAACTCGTCCATCCCCTCGATGCGGTAGTGGGGTTCGGGGTCCGGATTCGTTACTCCCTCCCGGTCGATCCAGACCGACCGCAGGCCGGCGTTGTGGGCACCTCTGACGTCGTTTTTCAGCGAGTTCCCGATCTTGATCGCTCGTTCGGGGCCGACCCCGACGGCGTCGAGTGCGACCTCGAACGGCTCCGGATGGGGCTTCGCGGCCACACCGTACCCGGCGTACACGGCAGTCTCGAAGTGGTCGTGGATGCCCAGCCCCTCCATCTTCGCTCGTTGCATCTCCGGCCCGCCGTTGGTCACCGCCGCGACGGTGTATCGCGCCCGGAGCGTTTCGAGCGCCTCGCGCGCACCGGGGAGGAACTGAACGTTCGTCTGGTCGCGTTCTGCTGCGTAGGCCTCCGCCACGGCCCGACCGATCTCGGGGTCGTACCCCGCCTCCTCTGCCAGGGCGGCGAAACAGCGCTCCCGGTTCTCGACGACGTCCTCGCTGTCCTCGACGTAATCGTCGAAGACGGCGTAGTAGTCCTCCGCCGTGAAGACGGGGTCGACGCCGACGTCCTCGAACGCGAGCGTGAGTACCTCCGACCCCGGCCGGCAGTACTCGCAAATCGTGCCGTCGACGTCGAAGATGAGCGCCTCGACTGGTTCGCTCATGTGTGAGAGTGTTGTCTGATTGAGCTTCAATGATCTGGAGGAGTTTCGAGTTGCGTGAGAACCGCAAAGACTGGTTCCGGGAACAGCAAGAAAGCCCCGCCTGAACTATCACCGGGCGGGACTGAAAGGGGCCGGTCGCTCGTGGAGCGAGACCCACCAAGCACGCCGAAGGCGCGCGCAGGTGCGGTCGCAGCCCACGAGCGCCGGGAGAGCTTTGCTCTCCCGAGGAAACGGCGCTCCGCGCCGTGACCGCCCGGGGGCTTTCTTGCTGTCGTTGGTTTCCGTCAGAGCGCCGTGGTTGACTGCCGATACCCCTCCTCGGAACGCTCCACCAGCCCAAATTCGACGGCCCACTCCAGGAGGCGTTCGGTGCGGTCGAGCCACTCGGCCTCCCAGTTCGTGTGCCGGTCGCGTTCCCACCGGGGAACCAGGTCTCGAATCTCGTCGAAGGCTTCTTCGGTGGATTTGGGGCCCTCGTCCACAGACTCGACCACCTCCCGAGCGCCGAAGACGTGCTCCAGAAACCGCTGGGCCAATTCGTCCTCAGAGGGGTCCTCCCGCGTCCGGTGAAATCCGCGGTCACCCTCCGCGGCAAATCCGAGCGCCTGGGCGAAGGTCAGGTACTCGCGGGCGACGTCGCGCGACGGAAGGCCGGTTCGGTCCCGAATACGGCTACAGCAGTCCTCGACGGTGCCGGGGACGAGCGGGAGCGCGGCCTGCACGTCTCGCAGAAACTCGACGGATCTGGGTTCGGGAACGATCTTGTAACGCATGGCGGTGATCCTCCGACCTCCGCTTCAGAGTTCGAAGCTCTCGGCCAGGACGTCCTCGTGCGTGTCGCCGAAGACGTAGGTGTCGCCGCCGACGACGTCGACGGTGACCTGGGCGGGCGCGAACACGTCGACGGGGACCTCCGAGAAGTCCCAGTCGGCGTCGTCGAACGTCTCGCCGAACGGCGTGCCGTACTCCTCGGCCGCGGTGGAGACGACCTCCTCGAAGCGGTCGAACTCCTCCTCGACGGTGATGTGGACCTGGGCGCCGTAGGACAGCGCGTCGGTCGTTCGGGCGATGGCGGCCTCCTCGTCGCCCGCGACGGGGGCGACCGGTGCCTTGCCCGTCACGGAAAGGATTTCGATGGGGTCGTAGCCCAGTTCAGAGAGGCGGAAGGTGGCCAGTTCGGCGGCGCGCGCCGCTGCGACGACGCTGCCGGTGACGCTGGCGGTCGAGAAGGTCGGGAGGAAGACCGCCGGTTCGGGCACGCCGGTTCGTTCGGCGACGTGGGCGGCGACGTCCTCGTCGGGAAGTTCCTCGCTCTCGACGACGAGGACGGCGAAGTCCGAGGCGTCGTGGTAGCCGACGCGGTTGAACTCCTCTTCCTCGGCGACGAGCGCGCGGGCGGGACCGCTCCCGAGCCCCTCGAAGTCGTCGACGCTGAGCTCCCAGCCCCCCTTCTGCGAGCACAGCAGCCCCAGGGCGGGGTGGTCGGTCGACAGTTCGACGTGGGTCAGCGGCGCGCCGGCGACCTCGTCCATCGCCGTCTGGACGGTCGCGAGGCCGCTGGTCTGGATCTCGGCGAGCAGTAGCCCGGCCTCGACTGCGCCGGGGACCTCGACGCCGAAGTCGAGGACGGCGGCGTCCCCCTCCTGCTGGTGGACGCCGATCGTGAGTTCGTCGGCGAAGTCGATCGCCTCGTCGACGAGCTCGGTCGCCATCCGGTTGAGACTCTCCATACCGGTGATTCGGCCGGCCTCCCTTTTAGGCTGATTGTTGTGGTCGGCGCCCGTCGCTGCATCGGGATCTCAGGGACCGAGTCGTCCGAGACTCGCCGTCAGGGAACGAGACCGAGAACGAGAACTAGACCGAGCAGCGCCAGAGCCACACCGGTTATCCGACCGATCAGGACCTCGGTCGTCGATTGCTCGTCGTTCGTCTCGGCCATCCCAAAGTAGAGGTACTTCGCCTGCAGATCCCGCATCCGCGTCGGCCAGATGGCCCACGCCACGCCCACGACGATGCCGAGGATTCCGGCGACGAGTTCGACCGTAGTTGGCATGACGACCGTTCGTCGACCCTGCAATACGTCACTTTCGGTCGCCTGGCGCTCTGTCGCGCGCTACTTCCTTTCTGGTCACTCGCCCGGACCCGCCCGCTCGGACCGCGCCGCACGGCCGAGCACGTCCTCTACGGCGTCGACCTTCTCCGCGGCCGACTGGTCGACCGTCCGCTTGTCGTCGATTTTCAGGAACGTCTCGACCCGGTCGGCGTCGACCGCCTCGTGGGCGGCGTGAGCCGCGTCGAACAGCTCCCGGCTGTCGTCGGCTTCGACGATGGTGCCCATCGGCGTCGTCTCGTAGGAGACGTCGAAGTCTTCCAGGGCGTCGACGGCGTCGGCGACGTACTCGGCCATGCTCCCTTCGACGACCGGTGCGACGGAGAGGAATCCGATACAGGTCATAGCTGACGCTACGGGCCCGTGACCATAATCGTCGGGGGACTGTGCTTTCTTCAGCCCGCTGTTCAGACGACGTTCAGAAAACCGGCCGTCGCCGCCTCGACGTCGTAGGGTCCCATGAACGTGTTGGCGACGATGCGGTTGAGCGCCGTCACCTTCTCAGGGGCCAGCGCGAGGCCGTGTTGCAGCGTCGGCGGCCGATACTCGGCGTTCTCGAAGTCCTCGGCGACCGCCTGGAGATACGGGTCGAACTCGCTCACGTCGACGTCAGTCCGGGTCGGAATCGAGCCCTTGTGCTGGTTGAAAGCCACCTGTGCGGTCTCGCTGCCGACGAACGCCAGCCAGCGTTTCGCACGCTCCGGCGTCGGGTTGGTTCCCGGATAGAGGAACGAGTCGAAGTGGAGCGTGTACATGTTCTCCGTCCCCGGGAAGGCGTTGGCACCCCAGTCGTCCCCGTACTCGAAGTCAGTGGCGTTGGCGAAGGCGCCGGCGGTCCAGTTCCCCTGGTGGATGAACGCGGCGTCGCCGTCGACGACGTTCTGGTTCGAGGCGGGCAGGTCCAGCGACTCCGCGTCGTACGTGACGTACGCTTCCAGAATCCTGGCGGTCGTCTCGAAGCTCGCTCGGACCGCCGCCTCGGGCCGTCTTCCCTCGACGAAGTCCACGTAGGGCTCGTAGCCCTCCTGTCCGAGGAAGACGGCGACCCAGAGCTGCGTCGTCGGCCACGGGGCCGCCATCGCGTGGGTCATCGGCACCGCGTCGGTTTCGGCGGCGACGGCGTCCATCGCGTCGAAGAGCGCGTCCAGACTGGCGATCCCTTCGGGTTTTACCCCGGCTTCCTCCAGGACCTCGACGTTGTAGAACAGGTTGTTGAGCCGGTGCGAGCCCACCGGCACCGCGCGGAACGACCCGTCCTGGCGGTGCAGGTCGACGGCCTCCTCGACGTGGACGGACGCGAAGTCGTTCTCGGCCCAGACGTCGTCGATCGACCCCAGCGCTCCCTCGTACCGCTGGAGGTTCTTCCCGGGCCAGTTCGCGAACGCGCTCGGGGGATCGTCGTCGTAGAGGCGGTAGTCGACGACGGTGTTGAGGTTCTCGTTCCCGCCTCCTTCGATGGCCGTGAACTCCGTCTCGACGTTCGGGGCCGTCTCCTCGAAGGCGTCGACGAGTGCGCGGACTGCGACCGCACCGTCGCCTTCGGCCCACCCGTGGAGCACTTCGAGCGGCCGGGTCGAGCCGGCGACCAGTTCGTTCACCTCGTCGACGCATCCAGCGAGCGCAGCCGTCGCTCCCAGGCCCGCTATCTGAACGAATCGCCGCCGGGTCACCCGACGTCCTGGCGGGGATTCCATTCTCTCACCCGTCCGTAGGCCGTTCACGCAAATCAGTCATCTCTTTCTGGGACGTACCTCGCAGCTTCGTGTACACGCGGAGTGAGCGACACAGCAAGCTGGTCGCTCACGAAGTAGCGTTCGGAAGAAGTGCGACGGAGGGGATTTGAACCGGAGCAAGACGGTCCTGCTCGCCTCACTCCGTTCGGCTGCGCGGGCTGCGACTTGCAGGGTTCAAATCCATCTTCTGCACACACTCGCTCACGGTAGCCGAGCACACGCTACGCGGTGCTCGGCGAGTTTGTTCGTGAGAGAAGTGCGACGGAGGGGATTTGAACCGGAGGCAGACGGTCGGCCTCACTACGTTTGGCCGCTGCGACTGCCAGGGTTCAAATCCCTCTCTTCGACTTCTCCTCACGCGAGTGAGCGACACAGCAAGCTGGTCGCTCACGAAGTAGCGTTCGGAAGAAGTGCGACGGAGGGGATTTGAACCCCTGTTGTGACCATGGCAAGGTCACGTGATACCACTACACTACCGTCGCCCTGTCTGCATTCAATTGTGGCGGGGGAGAGGGATAAAAGGGTTGCGAATTGAGGCCTAAACCGTGGCA
The DNA here is from genome assembly GCF_058933135.1 of Halomicrobium sp. HArcel3. NCBI lineage: Archaea > Methanobacteriati > Methanobacteriota > Halobacteria > Halobacteriales > Haloarculaceae > Halomicrobium > Halomicrobium sp. HArcel3. The sequence continues at coordinate 212,915 of NZ_JBZYDN010000004.1, forward strand.
AGGCTCCCCGGGACACTGGATCACAGGTTCTCCATCGCCGACAGCTTCTTGTCCAGACTGTCCCGCTCTGGACGCGAACCGAACGGAGAATTTCCCGAATACTGGCCATCTAGAGCCGTGTGAACGGTTCTCAACGCGTGCGCGAAGCGGGCTCTTTTTAAGGTAGGCAAGATGTGTTATCGCTACAGTCTAGTGGCGTGACGTGGAAGCGTCACGGCATGACGACCAGCGTACTCGTGCCGTCTTCCCTCGTACGGGAAGCCGAGGACAGACGCGAGGCGACTCGCAAAATCGGATACGTGGCCCGCGCGGCCACGATATTCGACGTCGATCGGCTAACGGTCTTCCCGGACCCTGACGGGGCCGGGAAGTGGGAAGACGGGTTCGTTCGTACCGTCCTGCGGTACGCCGCGACGCCCCCCTACCTCCGAAAGGAGGCCTGGGGCAAGCGGGGCGAACTGGAGTACGTCGGCGTCCTGCCGCCGCTCCGCGTCCGTTCACAGACCGGCTCCGGATCTGAGGGTTCGGGGTCGTTAAGACAGGGAATCGTGACCGAGGTCGGAGCTGATGGGCGCGTTCGGGTCAATTGCGGACTGCAACACCCAGCCTCCCTCCCCGTTCCAGACGGTATGGACGTGGGCGAGGGGGAGCGCGTCACCGTCAGGGTCTCTTCGCGACGGCCAGTCCGGGCGAAACTCGTCGACGTAGCCCCACCGGGGTACGTCGTCGACGCTTCGGACCTCTCTACGGCGCTCGCGCGTGACGACGCAGGGCTCACTATCGCCGCTTCGCGGTACGGTGAGCGCCTGACCGTCACACGGCTCGGCGATCTGGTCGAGCAGCGTGAGGCCGACGGCGACCTGACAGTCGCCTTCGGGGCACCCGAGCGCGGGTTGCCCCCCATACTCGGATTGGACCCGGACGACGTCTGCGGAGACCACGCGGACGACGACACAGGGTTCGACCTCTGGCTGAATACGGTTCCAAACCAGGGGAGCGAGGTCGTGCGAACCGAAGAAGCGATGTTCGCCTCCCTCGCCCCGCTGACCCTCACGGAGTGAGAATCCGATGCCACAACCAAGCAGACCACGAAAAGGCTCGCTGGGCTTCGGCCCACGCAAGCGCGCGGAAAGCGAAACGCCGCGCTTCAACAGCTGGCCCGACGACGACGGCCAGCCAGGCGTCCAGGGGTTCGCCGGCTACAAGGCGGGCATGACACACGTCACGCTCGTCAACGACGAACCCAACTCCGCCCGCGAAGGGATGGAGGAGACCGTCCCGGTGACGGTCGTCGAGACGCCGCCTGTGCGTGCAGTCGCAGTCCGAGCCTACGAAGACACGCCGTACGGCCAGCGTCCGCTCACGGAAGTCTGGGCCGACGAGTTCCACTCGGAACTCGATCGCGCTCTGGACGTTCCCGAGAACAACGACGCTGACGCCGCAGAGGAACAGATCAGAGACGCACTGGAAGCCGGTAACCTCGGAGACGTGCGCGTCATCACGCACACTGTCCCCGACGAACTGGTCAACGTGCCCAAGAAGAAGCCCGACGTGATGGAGACTCGCGTCGGCGGTGGATCGGTCGAGGACCGCCTCGACCACGCCCTCGACCTGCTCGCCGACGGCGGCGACCACTCGATGAACGACGTCTTCCGCGCCGGTGAGTACACCGACATCGCGGCCGTCACCAAGGGCAAAGGGACCCAGGGCCCCGTCAAGCGATGGGGCGTCCAGAAGCGGAAGGGCAAGCACGCCCGCCAGGGCTGGCGCCGACGTATCGGCAACCTCGGCCCGTGGAACCCCTCGCGGGTCCGCTCGACGGTCCCCCAGCAGGGCCAGACCGGCTACCACCAGCGCACCGAACTCAACAAGCGCATCATCGACATCGGCGAGGGCGACGACGCCTCCGTCGACGGCGGCTTCGTCAACTACGGCGAGGTCGACGGGCCGTACACGCTCGTCAAGGGCTCGGTGCCCGGCCCGGACCAGCGCGTCGTGCGCTTCCGACCGGCGGTGCGTCCGAACGACCAGCCGCGCCTCGACCCCGAGGTGCGCTTCGTCTCCACCGCATCGAACCAGGGATAATCTATGCAGGCAACTATCTACGACCTGGACGGCGACGACGTGGACGATGTGGACGTACCCGAGGTCTTCGAGACCACGGTACGACCGGACCTCATCGGCCGCGCCGTTCGCGCAGCCCAGGCAAACCGGAAACAGGACTACGGGAGCGACGAGTACGCGGGTCTCCGGACCCCGGCCGAGTCCCACGGCAGCGGCCGTGGCATGGCCCACGTCCCTCGCGAGAACGGGCAGGCGCGACGCGTCCCCCAGGCAGTGTCGGGCCGCCGCGCACACCCGCCGAAAGCGGAGAAGGACCAGTCGCTCGACCTCAACACGAAGGAGCGCCAGCTCGCGACCCGCTCGGCCATCGCCGCGACGGCCGACGCCGAACTCGTGGCCGACCGCGGTCACCAGTTCGACGACGGTCTCGACCTGCCGCTCGTCGTCTCCGACGACTTCGAGGACCTCGAGAAGACCCAGGAGGTCGTCGACGTTCTCGAAGCGCTCGGCGTCGATTCCGACATCGAGCGCGCGGACGAGACGAAGATCAAGGCCGGACAGGGCAAGTCGCGCGGACGCAAGTACCGCCGACCCAGCTCCATCCTGTTCGTCACCAGCGAGGAGCCGTCGAAGGCGGCGCGCAACCTCGCCGGTGCGGATGTGACGACCGCCCGCGAGGTCAACACGGAAGACCTCGCACCGGGCGCACTCCCGGGCCGACTCACCGTCTGGACCCAGAGCGCGCTCTCGGAGGTGGCAGAGCGATGACGTGGGATATCCTCAAGCATCCCCACGTCACGGAGAAGGCGATGAACGACATGGACTTCCAGAACAAGCTCCAGTTCATCGTCGACTCCGATGCCGCGAAACCCGAGATCTCCGAGGCCATCGAGGACCAGTACGACGTCTCGGTCGAGGGAATCACCACGCAGAACACGATGGACGGCGAGAAGAAGGCGGTCGTCCGACTCTCCGACGACGACGACGCCCAGGAAGTCGCCTCCAGGATCGGGGTGTTCTAACCATGGGACGACGCATTCAGGGACAACGCCGCGGTCGCGGGACGCCCACGTTCCGGGCCCCCTCGCACCGCTACAAGGCGGACCTGTCGCACCGGAACGTCGAAGACGGCGACGTCGTCAACGGGACGGTCGTCGACATCGAACACGACCCGGCACGCTCGGCGCCGCTCGCGGCCGTCGAGTTCGAGGACGGCGACCAGCGCCTCGTCCTCGCACCCGAGGGCGTGGGCGTGGGCGACAACCTTCAGGTTGGCGTCTCCGCCGAGATCGAACCGGGTAACACGCTGCCACTCGCCGAGATCCCGGAAGGGGTCCCGGTGTGCAACGTCGAGGCCAACCAGGGCGACGGCGGTCGATTCGCCCGGGCCTCCGGCGTCAGCGCGCAGCTGATGACCCACGACCGCAACGTCGCGGTCGTCAAGCTCCCCTCCGGGGAGGTCAAGCGGCTCGACCCGCAGTGTCGAGCCACTATCGGTGTCGTCGCCGGCGGTGGACGGACGGAGAAGCCGTTCGTCAAGGCCGGCAACAAGCACCACAAGATGAAGGCGCGAGGGACGAAGTGGCCCAACGTCCGCGGTGTCGCGATGAACGCCGTCGACCACCCCTTCGGTGGCGGCGGCCGCCAGCACCCGGGCAAGCCCAAGTCCATCTCGCGAAACGCACCGCCGGGCCGCAAGGTCGGGGACATCTCCTCGAAGCGGACCGGACGAGGTGGTGACGAATGAGTTCAGAGTATCAAATCGGCCACGAGGGGGAGTTCTCCTACCGTGGTCACACGCTCGAGGAGTTGCAGGACCTGTCGCTGGACGAGGTCGCGGAACTGCTCCCCGCACGACAGCGGCGAAGTATCGAACGCGGCCTGAGCGAGGAGAAACACAAGCTCCTCGAGAAGGCCCGCGACGCAGAGTCCGAAGAGACGGCGAACAACCCGATCCGGACCCACCTGCGCGACATGCCGGTGGTCCCGGAGTTCGTGGACCTCACGTTCGCCGTCCACAACGGGCAGAGCTTCGAGCGCGTCAGCGTCGAACCGGAGATGATCGGCCACTACCTCGGTGAGTTCCAGCTCACCCGCACGTCCGTCGAACACGGACAGGCCGGTATCGGGGCGACACGGTCCTCGAAGTTCGTACCGCTCAAGTAAATCATGGGAATCAGCTACTCAGTCGACGCGGACCCGGACACGACGGCGAAAGCGATGCTCCGGGAGCGTCAGATGAGCCACAAGCACAGCAAGGCCATCGCCCGCGAGATCAAGGGCATGAAGGCCGAGGACGCCGTCTCGTACCTCGACGCGGTCATCGAGGGCGAGCGGTCCGTCCCCTTCAAGTCCCACAACTCGGGCGTCGGCCACCGGAAGGATATCGAGGGCTGGGACGCCGGTCGCTTCCCCGAGAAGGCCAGCAAGGCCTTCCAGGACCTCCTCGAGAACGCCATCGGCAACGCCGACCACCAGGGTCTCGACGGCTCCACGATGGAGATCATGCACGTCGCCGCCCACAAGGTCGGCGAGTCCCCGGGCCGCAAGCCCCGTGCGATGGGACGAGCCTCGGCCTGGAACACGATGCAGGTCGACGTCGAACTCATCCTGGAAGAACCGGAGGGTGAGGAATAATGGCGGACGAACAGCAGTTCATCGAGGACGGGCTCCAGCGGACGCAGATCGACGAGTTCTTCCAGGACGAACTGGGTCGCGCCGGCTACGGCGGCATGGACGTCGCCAAGACGCCGATGGGTACTCAGATCGTGCTCAAGGCCGAGAAGCCAGGGATGGTCATCGGCAAGGGCGGGAAGAACATCCGGAAGATCACGACCACGCTCGAAGAGCGATTCAACCTGGACGACCCGCAGATCGACGTCCAGGAGGTCGACGAGCCGGACCTCAACGCAGCCATCGTCGCGGACCGCCTGGCCAACGCGCTCGAGCGCGGCTGGTACTTCCGCAAGGCCGGTCACACGACGATCGACCGGATCATGGAGTCCGGCGCACTCGGCGCCGAGATCGTCCTCTCCGGGAAGGTCACGGGCGCACGCTCACGCGTGGAGAAGTTCAACCGTGGCTACATCAAGCACAACGGTGAACCCGCCGAGACCATCGTCGACGCCGCCGTCGGCACCGCGGTGATGAAGCTGGGCACCATCGGTGTCCAGGTGAAGATCATCCCGCCGAACGCCGAACTCCCCGACGACTTCGAGGTCTACGAGGACGCCGAAGTCGAGGACTACGTCGCCGACACGGACGGCGAGTCCGTCGAGGAGCTCCTCGAGGGCGAGCCCGAGGAGGACGAAGACGAAGCCGAGGCCGACGAGGCCGACGCGGACGACGCCGAGGCAGACGAAGAGTTCGAGGAGGTCGAGGAAGTCGTCGACGAGCCCGAGGCGGACGAGGAGGCCACCGAGGCCGAATCCGCGGACGCCGAGGACGCCGTCGAAGACGACCTCGACGAGGAGACCGCCGAAGAGGCGGCCGAGCTCATGGAAGAGATGGAAGCCGAGGACGACGCGGACGCCGACGACGAGGGTGACGACGAATGACGGTCATCCACGTCGAGGAGGTCCGCGACATGACGCCCGCCGAACGCGAGGCGGAGCTCGACGACCTCGAGACGGAACTGCTCAACACCCGCGCCGTGAAGGCGGCGGGCGGTGCGCCGGAGAACCCCGGCCGCATCAAGGAGCTGAAGAAAGCGATCGCGCGGATCAAGACGATCCAGAACGAGGAAGGCGACTTCGAAGACGAAGCCGCTGAGGAGGCAGCCTGATGCCCCTCACGCCCGAGACGCTCCCGCGTCACGAACTCGTCGGCCTCGACGTCGAGGTCGTCGCCGCGTCCAACCCGGACGCAATCGGCATCGAGGGCCGGGTCGTCACCGAGACGACGCGGACTCTCGGCATCGAGGGAGCAGACCGGGTGTGGCACGTGCCGAAGGACGGCGCGACGTTTACCTTCGACCTCCCGTCGGGTGACCGCACCCGGGTGGAGGGGTCGAAGCTCGTCGCCCGACCCGCTCGACGCACGGAAACGACAGGTGATTCACAATGGCGATAGGACTGAACGTAGCAGAACCGGACGAGACCTGCTCCGATGCAGACTGTCCCTTCCACGGAGACCTCTCCGTGCGAGGACAGACCATCGAGGCGGACGTCGCGTCCACAGATATGGAGAAGACCGTCGTCGTCGAGCGCGAGTACGACGTCAAGGTGCCGAAATACGACCGCCAGATGAAGCGGCGGAGCCGCATCCCGGCACACGCACCCGACTGTCTCGACCTCGCGGTCGGCGACGCGGTCACGATTGCAGAGTGTCGACCACTCTCGAAGACGAAGAGCCACGTGGTAGTCAGCGTGGCTTCTGCCGACTCGGGAGGTGAAGAGTGATGGAGGCGCTGAAAGCCGACGTCACGCAGGGCCTGGAGAAGGGCTCGCTGATCACGTGCGCCGACAACACGGGCGCGCGAGAGCTCAAGGTCATCAGCGTCTCGGGCTACTCCGGGACGAAGAACCGCCACCCGAAGGCGGGCCTTGGCGACAAGATCACGGTCTCGGTGACGAAGGGGACGCCGGAAATGCGCCGGCAGGTCCTCGAGGCAGTCATCGTCCGACAGCGAAAGCCCATCCGCCGACCGGACGGGACCCGCGTGAAGTTCGAGGACAACGCCGCCGTCATCATCAACGAAAACGAGGAACCGCAGGGGACCGAGATCAAGGGCCCGATCGCCCGCGAGGTCGCCGAGCGGTTCGGTAGCGTCGCGTCCACCGCGACGATGATAGTATGACTCGACAACCGAGCAAACAGCGAACGAACCAACGGCGCGCCCCGCTGCACGAGAAGCAAAAGCAGGTGCGGGCGACGCTGTCCGACGACCTCCGCGAGGAGTACGGACAGCGAAACGTCCGCGTCAACGCGGGCGACACCGTCGAGGTCATGCGCGGCGACTACGCCGGCGAAGACGGCGAAGTCGCGGCCGTGAACCTGGACGACGCCACCATCCACGTGGAGGGCGTCACGGTCGAGGCCGCGGACGGCGAGGAAGTGCCGCGTCCGGTCGACGCGAGCAACCTCCGCGTCATCAGCCTCGACCTCGACGACGACCGTCGCGAGGCGCGCCTCGAATCGGAGGAGGATAGCGCATGACGAAACACCAGAAACGACTCTCGGTACCCAAGAGCTGGCCAGTCGAGCGAAAGACGGAGACGTTCACCGTCAAGGCCGACGCCGGCCCCCACGGCGAGGCAGGGGTTCCCCTGCTCATCGTCCTGCGGGACGTGCTCGGCTACGCCGACAGCCGCAAGGAAGCGCGCTACGCGCTCAACGAGGACAGCGTCGAGATCAACGGGAAGGCCGTCTCCGACGAGGAACGCCCCGTCGGGATGTTCGACATCCTCGCGTTCACGGAACGCGACGAGTACTACCGCGTCTTCCCCGGCGAGGGCGGTCGCCTGGCACTGACGGCCATCGACCCCGACGCCGCGGACTCGAAACTCGGCAAGATCGTCGGCAAGCAGTACGTCTCCGGCGGGGACGTCCAGTTGACGCTCCACGACGGCGAGACGCTGCTGGTCGAAGACGACGACGAGTACACCCCGAACGACTCGCTGGTCGTCGGCAACGAGGACGGCGAGGTCGTCGCCCACTTCACCTACGAGGAGGGCGCGCTCGTCACCGCCGTCGACGGCGCACACGCCGGCGAGATCGGCACCGTCGACGAGATCCAGGTCACCCCTGGTAGCTCCTCGAACAACGTGATCGTCGAGCAAGAGGACGGAGACGGCTTCGAGACGGTCGAAGAGTACGTCGTCGTCATCGACGAGAACTTCACCGGAGGTGACGACGAATGAGCTCCGAGAGCGAGACCGGCGGTGAGTTCCACGAGATGCGGGAACCCAGCGTCGAGAAGGTCGTCGTCCACATGGGCGTCGGCCAGGGCGGTCGCGAGCTCGCGAACGCCGAGGAGATCCTGGCGGAAGTCGCCGGGCAGGAGCCGGTTCGGACCGTCGCCCGCGGGACCGTCGCGGAGTTCAACATCCGCGAGGGTGACCCGATCGGGACGAAGGTCACGCTGCGAGCCGACGACGCACACGAGTTCCTGGACAAGGCGCTCGAGAACGTGAGCCTGTCGGCCACGCAGTTCGACGACACCGGCAACTTCAGCTTCGGCGTCGAGGAGCACACCGACTTCCCGAGCCAGGAGTACGACCCGAGCATCGGGATCTACGGGATGGACGTGACGGTCAACCTCGTCCGCCCCGGCTACCGCGTCGCCAAGCGGGACAAGGCGTCGCGTTCGATCCCGTCGAACCACCGACTCGACGCCGAGGACGCAGTGGCGTTCGTCGAGTCGACCTACGACGTGGAGGTGAGCGAATGAGCGAGAGCGAAACAGAACAAGACCAGGCGGCCGACGACGAGGCCACCGAGGAGTCCGTCCCCACGGGACAGCTCGAGGAGTGCCAGCGCTGTGGCCGCGAGCAGGGGCTCGTCGGCAAGTACAACATCTGGCTATGTCGCCAGTGCTTCCGGGAGATCTCCCGGGGTATGGGCTTCAAGAAGTACAGCTAACCATGACAGGAAACGATCCACTCGCCAGCGCGCTTTCGGCCGTCGACAACGCCGAGAGCGTCGGCCACCTGGACCAGACGCTACAGCCCGCTTCGAACACGATCGGCAGCGTACTCGAGGTCTTCTACGACCGCGGGTACATCGACGGCTTCCAGTTCGTCGACGACGGCAAAGCCGGCAAGTTCGAGGTCGAACTGAAAGGTGCCATCAACGAATGCGGCTCGGTCAAGCCCCGCTACAGCGTGGGCGCGGACGGCTACGAGAAGTGGGAGAAGCGATTCCTCCCCGCCCGTGACTACGGGACGCTCGTCGTCACGACCAGCCACGGCATCATGAGCCACTACGACGCCCGCGAGGAGGGCATCGGTGGCCAGGTCATCGCCTACGTATACTGACAATGCCACGAATAGAACTCGAAACCCCGGAGGACGTCGACGCCGAGGTCGACCACCTCGAGCTGACGGTCTCCGGTCCGAACGGTAGCGTAACGCGGCGCCTCTGGTACCCCGACATCACGGTCTCCGTCGACGACGGGGCCGTGGTCATCGAGTCCGACGAGGACGACGCGAAGACGATGTCGACGCTCGGCACGTTCGAGAGTCACGTCGAGAACATGTACCACGGCGTCACCGAGGGCTGGGAGTACGAGATGGAGCTCTTCTACTCTCACTTCCCGATGCAGGTCGACGTGGAAGACGGCGAGGTCGTCATCGAGAACTTCCTCGGCGAGCGGGCACCGCGGCGCGCCCCCATCCACGGCGACACCGACGTCTCCGTCGACGGCGAGGAACTGACCCTCTCCGGCCCGGACATCGAGGCCGTGGGCCAGACCGCCGCCGACATCGAACAGCTCACGCGCGTCAACGACAAGGACGTCCGTGTGTTCCAGGACGGCGTCTACATCACGACGAAACCGAGTAGAGGTGACGCCTGATGGCAGAAGACGAGGAAGCAAACAACGACGTCGAAGAGGAAGTCCAGAACGACTCCGACGAACCGCAGGAACTCACCGACATCAGCGGCGTCGGCGGGTCCAAGGCGGACGCGCTGCGCGACGCCGGCTTCGAGACGGTCGAAGACGTTCGCGCGGCCGACCAGTCCGAACTGGCCGAAGCCGAGGGCGTGGGCAACGCGCTCGCCGCCCGTATCAAGGCCGACGTCGGTGGCCTCGAAGTGGACACGGAGACCGAGGCCGAAGTCGAAGAGGAAGGCGCCGAGGAAGTCGAGGAGGCCGAGGAGGACGTGGAGACGGAACTCCAGCCTCGCGGACTCGTCGACAAGACGCCCGACCTCTCCGAGAAGGAGTCCGAACTGCTGACCCAGCGCCGACGCGTCGGCAAGCCGCAGTTCAACCAGCAGGACTACCACAAGAAAAAGCGCGTCCCCACTGCCTGGCGACGACCGCGCGGCCAGCTTTCGAAGCAGCGCCGCGGCGTCAAGGGCAAGGGCGACAAAGTCGAGGCGGGCTACCGCACGCCGACGGCCGTCCGCGGCAAGCACCCCTCCGGCTTCGAGGAAGTCCACGTCCACAACGTGGACGACCTCGACGGCGTCGACGGGGACACCCACGCCGTCCGCATCGCCTCCAAGGTCGGCGCTCGCAAGCGCGAGCGCATCGAGGAGGTCGCGGAAGACGAGGGCATCCGCGTGCTCAATCCCACCTACGTCGAAGTGGAGGTGAGTGAGTGATGACGGATCTCTCCGCACAGAAGCGACTCGCGTCGGAAGTGCTCGACGTCGGGAAGAACCGCGTCTGGTTCGACCCCGAGCGCCAGGAGGACCTGGCCGACGCCATCACTCGCGAGGACGTTCGCGAGATGATCGACGAGGGCGCCATCCAGGCGAAGGACGCACAGGGTAACTCGCGCGGTCGCGCGCGAGAACGCAAGGCGAAGCAGGCGTACGGTCACCAGCAGGGCGCTGGGTCCCGGAAGGGCAAGGCCGGCGCGCGACAGGACCCCAAAGAGGACTGGAGTTCCCGCATCCGCGCACAGCGCGAGACACTGCGCGAACTCCGCGACGAGGGCGACCTGTCGAGTTCCCAGTACCGCGAGCTGTACGACAAGGCGGGCGGCGGCGAATTCGACTCGGTCGCCGACCTCCAGCGGTACATCGACAACAACTACGGTGAACAATAATGGCGACAGGACCACGATACAAGGTGCCGATGCGGCGTCGCCGCGAGGCCCGAACGGACTACCATCAGCGGTTGCGCCTGTTGAAATCAGGCAAGCCACGACTCGTTGCTCGCAAGAGCAACAACCAGGTCAGGGCGCAGCTGGTGACCACCGGGCCCGACGGTGACCGAACACACGCGGCAGCAGCGTCGAACGACCTGCGAGAGTACGGCTGGGAGGCCCCGACCGGCAATCTGCCGGCGGCCTACCTCACCGGTCTGCTCGCCGGCCTCCGGGCCGTCGAGAACGGCGTCGAGGAGGCGGTCCTCGACATCGGTCTCAACAGCCCGACGCCGGGCAGCAAGGTGTTCGCGGTACAGGAAGGCGCAATCGACGCAGGCGTCGAGATTCCCCACAACGACGACGTGCTCGCCGAGTGGGAACGGACGCGCGGCGACCACATCGCCGAGTACGCCGAATCCCTCGACGAACCGCTGTACAGCGGGGACTTCGACGCCACGGACCTCCCGGACCACTTCACGGAGACCCGGGAGACACTACTGGAGGCAGATGAACTATGAGTAACGGATGGGAACCCCGCACGCGACTGGGCAAGAAGGTCGTCGACGGGGAGATAGAGACGATGCAGGAGGCCCTCAACTCGGGCCTCCCGCTCAAGGAACCGGAGATCGTCGACCAACTCGTCCCCGACCTCGAGGACGAAGTGCTGGACATCAACATGGTCCAGCGCATGACGGACTCGGGTCGCCGGGTCAAGTTCCGCTGCGTCGTCGCGGTCGGTAACCGCGACGGCCTCGTCGGCTACGCCGAGGGGCGGGACGACCAGGTCGGCGGTGCGATCCAGAAAGCCATCGAGATCGGCAAGCTCAATCTCATCGACGTCTCCCGGGGCTGCGGGTCCTGGGAGTGTGGCTGCGGCCGACCGCACACGGTCGCGCTGCGCACCACCGGCAAGGCCGGCAGCGTCGAGGTCGAGCTCCAGCCCGCACCGCGCGGACTGGGCCTGGCAGGCGGGGAGACCGTCCGCCACGTGCTCGAACTCGCCGGCATCGAAGACATCTGGACGCGCTCCAGCGGCAACACGCGCACGACGGTGAACTTCGCGAAGGCGACGTTCAACGCCCTGCGCAACACGGCCGAGGCGCGCGTGCCGGAGCGAACCTTCGAGAAGCGCGAGGTGATCGAGTGATGCAAGCGCTCGTTCAGCTCCGCGGTGACGTGAACATGGACGGCGACGTCCACGACACGCTGGGGATGCTCAACATCCACAACGTGAACCACTGCACGTTCGTGCCCGAGGAGGACACCTACCGCGGCATGGTCACGAAGGTAAACGACTACGTCGCGTTCGGCGAACCGAGCGTCGAGACGGTCGCGCAACTGATCGCCAAGCGCGGCGAGCCCCTCGAGGGTGACGCCGACGTCGACGACGCCTGGATCGACGAGAACACCGACTACTCGGATATCGAAGCGCTCGCCGAGGCGCTCGTCGACGAGGAGACCACGCTCCGCGAGCAGGGTCTCTCGCCGACGCTCCGTCTGCACCCGCCCCGTGGCGGCCACGACGGCGTCAAGCACCCCACCAAGGAAGGTGGCCAGCTCGGCAAGCACGACACCGAGCAGATCGACGCACTCCTGGAGGCGATGCGATAATGACGAGCAAGAAACGACGACAGCGCGGCTCGCGAACCCACAGCGGCGGCACGCACAAGAACCGACGTGGCGCCGGCCACCGCGGTGGTCGCGGAAACGCCGGGCGCGACAAGCACGAGTTCCACAACCACGAGCCACTCGGAAAGAGCGGCTTCAAGCGACCCCAGAAGGTCCAGGAAGAGGTCGTCGAAATCGACGTCCGTGAACTGGACGAGGACGCCACGCTGCTGGCGGCCGACGGGCTCGCAGAGGTCGAGGGCGGCGCGTTCCACATCGACGCCCGCGACGTCGTCGACGACGCCGACACGGCCGACGTCGTGAAGGTGCTCGGCGGCGGCCAGGTCCGCAACGAACTGGTCCTGACCGCCGACGACTTCTCCGAGGCCGCTCGCGAGAAGGTCGAAGAAGCCGGCGGTGCCGCCGAACTGACCGAGTTCGGCGAGGAGCGCCAGGCCGAACCGGAAGACGCAAACGATTCGGACGAAGACGAAGCATAAAATGAGCTGGAAGGACACCGCCGAACCGGTCCTCGTCCGCATGCCGGCAGTCCGCCGACCGGAGGGACACGTTCCCTTCAAGCGGAAGCTCATGTGGACGGGCGGAGTGCTGGTACTGTACTTTTACCTCTCGAACATCCTGCTGTTCGGGCTGAACTTCGACCCCAACCAGGGGTCGATCTACGGTCAGTTCAGTTCGATCCTCGGCGCGAACCAGGGGTCGATCATGCAACTCGGGATCGGTCCCATCGTCACGGCGAGCATCGTCCTGCAACTGCTCGGCGGTGCCGACCTGCTCGGACTGGACACGCAGAACAACCCACGCGACCAGATCCTCTACCAGGGGCTCCAGAAGCTGCTGGTGCTCGTGATGATCTGCCTGACCGGGTTGCCGATGGTGTTCGCAGGGAACTTCCTGCCGGCACAGAGCGTCAATCTGTTCGGCGCACAGCTCGGCGTCGGCGTCGTCCAGTGGCTCATCTTCGCCCAGATCTTCGTCGGCGGCGTCCTCATCCTGTTCATGGACGAGGTCATCTCCAAGTGGGGCGTCGGGAGCGGTATCGGCCTGTTCATCATCGCCGGCGTGAGCCAGCGACTGATCGGCGGGCTCTTTACCTTCCCGGCTATCGGCGGTCAGCAGCGGGGCTTTTTCGCCACGTGGATCGGGATCATCCTCGGCGATATCCCCACCGGGCCGATCCTGGCCGCTGACGGGCTCCAGTTCGTCTTCAGCAACGAGGGCGGGATGATCCTCCCGCTGATCACGACGGTGCTCATCTTCGTCGTGGTCGTCTACGCGGAGTCCGTCCGCGTCGAGATCCCGCTGTCGAACGCGCGGGTCAAGGGAGCGCGTGGTCGCTTCCCCGTAAAGCTCATCTACGCGAGCGTCCTGCCGATGATCCTCGTCCGGGCGCTTCAGGCCAACATCCAGTTCCTGGGTCGGATCCTGTACTCTCAGCTGGGCGGACTCCCGCCGTGGCTGGGGACGTACGCGACGCGGGCCGGCAACCCGACCCAGCCGACGGGCGGGCTGTTCTACTACATGGCGCCGATACAGTCGCCCGAACAGTGGATGTGGTGGGCCGGTGCGAGCCAGGAGATCTGGCAGATCCTCATCCGCATCGGCATCGACCTCACCTTCATGGTGATCGGCGGTGCCGTCTTCGCCGTCTTCTGGGTCGAGACGACCGACATGGGCCCGGAGGCGACGGCCCAGCAGATCCACAACTCCGGGATGCAGATCCCCGGGTTCCGCCAGAACGTCGGCGTCATCGAGAAGGTGCTCGAACGCTACATCCCGCAGGTGACGGTCATCGGCGGTGCGCTGGTCGGCCTGCTCGCCGTCATGGCGAACATGCTCGGCACCATCGGTGGCGTCTCCGGCACGGGCCTGCTGCTGACGGTCTCCATCACGTACAAGCTGTACGAGGAGATCGCCGAGGAGCAGCTCATGGAGATGCACCCGGCGATGCGCCGGATGTTCGGGTAACGCCCCCTTCGACTCCCGTTCCGGTAACGACTCATTTTTCGGTCGACGCGCGACGGTGAGCGGTGCGACTCGGTTCCGATGCCAGCTATCGGTCGGGTCACTGACCGTGGGAACGCGGCTCGGTACTGACCTTCCATCGGGATGCTCGCTGCGAAGGCGTTTCGCGGTCGTCGCCGTCAGTCACCGCGCCGCTCCTCTTCGACGATGACGTCGGGTCCGCAGCGCTGGCACCGGCGGCACCGTCGGAGTCGGTCGTAGTTGTAGCCGACAGTCAGGAGGACGCACGCGAGCAACAGCCCCTCGACCCACGGAGTCCCCGTTGGCGGTGTGAGGAGAACCGTTCCGAGATGGTCGAGACCGACGAAGACGACGATGGCGACGCTCAGCAGGCTGTAACCGTGGCCCCAGACGGACGTTTCGGCGGACGGATAGAGCCTGATTCGGTCCGCTTCATCGGTCGGAGTGACGACGTTCGCCTCGGTGTCGTGATCGATCAGCCCGGCGGCCTGGAGTTTCGGGAGGTGCGTCTGTCGCAAGGCGTTGTGGACGGACTTCCGGTGGCTCTGCGTGACGTTGTCGGCGCCCCGCGGGCTCTCCCACGTCGCTATCTGTTCGACCAGCTCGTCGAGTAGAATCGGTACGTCCACCCGTTTTGCGTAGTACAGGACGTACCGCCGCCGGATGTTGCTCAGAACGGCGTACAGGTCGTCGCTCGAACGACACTGTTCGGGCGGTTCATTCGACGCCATGGTTCGTCACTCCACTCTCCACTATCTGGGTACTGACACGTGACACTCCCATGCTTTCTCTCACATCGCGCGTGGTGTATATAGGTTGCTGACAATTCAACTTAATATCATATATAGTCTGATACGTAATCCTGCAAAGGGCGTGCTACTTCGGGCGACGGGGTTTCTTAGATCCGGAAACTGCACGACGCGAACCGCATCATACTCTCACTGGGTCGGTCCGAACGCCGGTGGCTTAAAAGATAACGAATTGACACTTACTCGGGCGGAAGCATCCATCAAACGTCCGTGCAGTAGTGTATGGGGGCTCTTACGGCCGCAAACAGGCTGTCGTCGGTACTTTCGGCGTCGGGAACTGACACGCCGATCCCCCGATGGACGGAGTTAAGCCGATCATTGCATGGGTATCTCCGGGACGACGACGTCTCGCGACCGGCTTCGAACGTCGCCGGGGTCGCTGGCTGCGAGATCCTGTCCGACGACTCGTCGAGAACACTACGCTGGGGACGTCCGGTTCGTACGCCAGCAAAAGAAAACGGACCGCGGAGTGGTGGCCGGGACCGGCCCGGCGACCGCTCTCGCTCAGTCCTGCGTCTGGCTCGTCGTAAGCGTCGTCGACTGACTCTGGTCCTGGTCGTTGTCGTCGCCGCTCGTCTCCTGATCCTGAGACTGGTCTACCGACACGTCCGAAGACTGTGACTGCTCTTCGTCCCCGTCGGCGTCCTGTTCGAACTCCTGATCGATGCTGATGCTCTGTTCGCTGTCCTGTTCGTTGTCGTCACCGTCGGTCTCCTGGCTCTGTTCCTGATTCGTCTCCGCGTCCTGGTCGGACTCCTGCTCGTTGTCGACGCCGTCGGCGTCCTGGTCGCTGCTCTGCTCGACGTCGCTGCTCTGTTCGGCGTCCTGGTCGTTGTCCTCACCGTCTCCCTCGACCTCCTGCTCCTGCTCGCTATCCTGTTCGACGTCCTGTTCACTGTCCTGCTCGTTCAGGGCGCCGTCAGCGTCCTGGTCCGACTCTTGCTCGGCATCTTGCTCGTTCTCTGCGTCCTGTTCGTTGTCGTCACCGTCGCCGATTTCCTGTTCCTGTTCGTTCTCTTGCTCAGCGTCCTGTTCGTTCTCCTGTTCGTTCAGGAGACCGTCGGATTCTTGCTCGTTCTCCTGTTCGTTCTCTTGCTCGTTCTCGGCTTCCTGTTCGTTGTCGTCACCGTCGTCGACTTCCTGTTCCTGTTCGCTATCCTGTTCGCTATCCTGTTCGTTCTCTTGGTCGTTGGCGAAACCGTCGCTCTCCTGCTCGTTCTCTTGCTCGTTCTCTTGTTCGTTTTCGGCGTCTTGCTCGTTGTCGTCACCGTCGTCGACTTCCTGCTCCTGTTCGTTCTCTTGCTCACCGTCTTGATCGAACTCCTGACCGTTGAGGAGGCCGTCTGATTCCTGTTCGTTCTCCTGTTCTCCCCCCTGTTCGTTTTCGGCGTCTTGCTCGTTGTCGTCACCGTCGTCGACTTCCTGCTCCTGTTCGTTCTCCTGTTCGGCATCCTGGTCAGAATCCTGGTCGTTCAGGACACCGTCGGAGTCTTGTTCGTTCTCCTGGGCTGCGCCCTGTTCGTTCTCGGCGTCCTGTTCGTTGTCGTCACCGTCGTCGACCTCCTGCTCTTGCTCGTTCTCCTGTTCGGCGTCCTGGTCGGCGTCCTGGTCGTTGGCAAGACCGTCAGTGTCCTGGTCCGACTCTTGGGCTGCACCCTGTTCGTTTTCGGCGTCCTGGTCGTTGTCGTCACCGTCGTCGACCTCCTGCTCTTGCTCGTTCTCCTGTTCAGCGTCTTGTTCGGCGTCCTGGTCGTTCAGGGCGCCGTCAGCGTCCTGGTCCGACTCCTGGGCTGCACCCTGTTCGTTTTCGGCGTCCTGTTCGTTGTCGTCACCGTCGTCGACTTCCTGCTCCTGCTCGTTCTCCTGTTCAGCGTCCTGGTCAGAATCCTGGTCGTTCAGGACACCGTCGGAGTCTTGCTCGTTCTCCTGGGCTGCGCCCTGTTCGTTCTCGGCGTCCTGTTCGTTGTCGTCACCGTCGTCGACTTCCTGTTCCTGTTCGTTCTCTTGCTCAGCGTCCTGGTCGGCATCCTGATCGTTCGCGACGCCATCGGACTCTTGATCTGATTCCTGGTCGGCACCTTGGTCGTTCTCTGCGTCCTGTTCGTTGTCGTCACCGTCGTCGACTTCCTGTTCCTGCTCGTTCTCCTGTTCGTTCTCCTGGTCACCGTCCTGGTCGTTCAGGGCACCGTCGCTCTCCTGGTCGGCGTCCTGTTCACCGTCCTGGTCGCTGTCGGCGTCCTGTTCGTTGTCGTCACCGTCGTCGACTTCCTGCTCCTGTTCGTTCTCCTGTTCGTTCTCCTGGTCGGCGTCCTGGTCGTTCGCGATGCCGTCCGTGTCCTGGCTCGCGTCCTGTTCGCCGTCCTGGTCGCTGTCGGATTCCTGTTCGTTGTCGTCACCGTCGTCGACCGACGCTTCCTGGTCGCTCTCCTGGTCGCTCTCCAGGTCAGCGTCCTGTTCGCTGAAGTCGCCGTCGGCCTGCTGGTTCGTGTCCTGTTCGGCGTCCTCTTCGCTCTCGGCGTCCTGGTCGTTGTCGTCACCGTCGTCGATTTCGAGGTCCTGGTCCGAGGACTGCTCGGCGTCTGTGTCGGACGTCTGATCGACGTCGTCACCGCCGATGATCAACTGGACCTGCTGCTGATCGACGTCGTTGTCGTTCTGTTCGGCGTTCTGCTCGTTGCCGTCACCGTCGTCGACGGACTGCTCCTGGTCGAAGTCCTGCTCGGCGTCTTGCTCGGCGAGTTGCTCGTTGTCGTCGCCGAAGAGGACGAGCTGGACCTGCTGCTGGCCGATGTCGTTGTCGTTCTGTTCGGCGTTCTGTTCGTTGTCGTCGCCGTCGTCGACGGACTGCTCCTGGTCGAAGTCCTGTTCGGCGTCCTGGTCAGCGACCTGTTCGTTGTCGTCGCCCAGAATCGTCAGCTGGACCTGCTGCTGGCCGATGTCGTTGTCGTTCTGCTCGGCGTTCTGATCGTTTTCGTCGCCGTCGTCGACGTCTTGCTCCTGGGTGAACACCTGCACCGCGCCCTGGCCACCCGATTGCTCGTTGTCGTCACCGGCGATAGACAGCTGGACCTGGAACTGACTGATGTTGTTATCGTCCTGTTCGGCGTTCTGGACGTTATCGCTCCCGGTTCCGGAGCCGATGGACTGGGACTGTTCGAGCAGCTGGGCGGCGGCCTGTGCGTTCACCTGCTCGTTATCGTCTCCGAGGATGACGTACTGAATCTCCTCCTGTCCGACGCCGCCGCTCTGGGAACTGTCCTGGTCGTTGTCGTCACCAGTCGTCGTCTGGTTCTGGGTGTAGAAGACGACGATACCCTGTCCGGAGGCCTGGTCGTTGTCCTCACCGGCGATGACCCACTGCTCCTGGTTCTGCTGGTAGTAGAGCGTCTGGGCCTGCGCCTGACAGCTTCCATCGCCGTCAGACTCCTGGTTTTGTAGCAGGTCCCCGTCTACCGTCGCCGTCCCCTGCTGGTCGTTCGTGTCTCCCGAGGCGTTCTGGACGGAGTCCTGGCTCCCCGAGACGACGTTTATCTGTTCCTGGCACGATCCACTTTGCGCGTACACGGTGCCGACGCCTGATAACAGCATCCCGAAGCCCAGAACGAGGACGAGGGCTGCTGTGAGGAGGCGCCTGGCGTTTGTGGTTCTCGATGTCATCGTGTTTCCAGTAGGAAACCCTACCGGGAGTGTGCTTGCTCCGACACCTGTTTTGTTATAATCGGGAATTCGACCTGTAACGACCGTTACCGCCGGCGGTAACGGCCGTTACGGGCATATATGAAACCTTACCAATCATTTCCGGCGCGCTTCGTCTGAATATTCCTCGTCTAACGTCCGCGGACGAACCGATTCAGAGGCACACCGCAGTTCCGTGTTCAGGCCGTCCCACCGTTCGCAGTCGTCTTCGCACCCGGTGCGGTCGATGCAGCCGTCGACGTCTCGGCCGTTCTGACGGACGTCGGCGGCGTCGTCACCGGATATGCAGTTCCGTCTGGCGCGTCGGTCCCCGTGAGCGAGGGCGTCGAGAGCGACGAGTCGACGGGCGTGGCCGGCGGTGTGACTGTCACGGACGGCGTGTCTGTAGCCGAGACCGTCCCCGCAGGTGTCGACGTGTTCCACGGGGTAAGCGTCTCCGTGGGAGTCACGACCGCCGTCGGTGTCTCTGGGGGAGACGGTAACGGTGTCTGCGTCGTCGTCGACGTCTCTGCCGCCGTCGGCGTGTCGGTCGGTAGCGGCGTGTCGGTCGGTAGCGGCGTCTCCGTCGACGTATCGCGCTCTGGCGACGTCTGCTCGCTGGTCGCGGCTGGCGTCTGCTCGGGAGTCGTGCCCGGTTCCGTCGCCGAAGCGTCTCCATCTGTCGCGGCAGGTGTCTCAGTCGTGCGTTCGTCCGACGGTGTCGGTGCCGACACGGGAGTCGAGCCCGACGGCGCCGTCGTTTCGGTCGCCTCGGCGGCCGAATCTGTCGCTGGCGGGGGCGCCGTCGCCTCGGCATCCGACCCGTTCGTCACCGTCTCCGTGCTAGTCGCGGTGACGGACTCGGTCGAGTTGTTCGACCGTGGACCCGGTTCGCTGTCCGGCGATGCGGTAGCCGGGGTGTTCGACGTTCCATCGGTCGCTTCGTCCGTCGACTCGACCGTCGAATTGCCCATCGACGCGTTCGTCGAATTGCCCATCGACGCGTTCGTCGAATTGCCCATCGACGCGTTCGTCGAATTGCCCATCGACTCGGCCGTCGAGTTATTCATCGACGCGTTCGGCGATCCGTTCGTCGCGTTCGCCTCCGGGCCGTCCGCGAGGTCGCTCGCGGTCTGGTTCTGGCTCTGGTTCCGGTCCGCGGAGATCGACTGTTCCTGACGCTGGGTCCCCGTCCCCGACTGGTTCTGGGTCTGATTCTGGGCGCCGTCGAAGGTCGCGTTCTGCGTCTCCTCACCGGTCCCGTCCGTGTAGTTCTGGGACTGCTGGATTCCCGATTCGACCGACTGGTTCTGGCTTTGCGTCTGGTTTTCCGTCTGGTTCTGTGTCTGATTCCCGCCGCCGGACTGGTTCCCCGACTGGGCGGCGACGACCGACTGGTTCTGGCGCTGGGTCTGGGTGACCAGGGAACTGTTCTGTGACTGGTTCTGATCCTGGTCGACCGCTACCGTCTGGTTCTGCGCCTGCGCTCCGTCGGTGCCGTTCTGACTCTGTCGCTGGCCCTGGGCTACCTCGACGCTCCCGTCCTGCGACTGGTTCGTCGCGTTGGCGGTCTGGACCTGGGCCTGTCGCTGAGTGCTGTTCACCGACTGCCGCTGTGACTGTCCCTGCTGGTGGCTGCGGACCTGTTCCTGGCCCGCGTAGACCACCGAGACGTGCTGGACCTGCGTCTGGCGCTGGTCGACGCCCGCTTCCTGACCCTGTTCCTGGTCCTGGTCGACGTGGACGGTCTGTTCCTGGGACTGGCTCGCGTCGTCCGCACCGGCAGGGGCGTCCTGGTCCTGGCTGAGGAACGTGACGGTGAACTGCTGGATCTGTCGCTGGGACTGGCCATCGCCCTCCTGGTCCTGGTTCTGGGACTGGGACTGGTTCGCCCGGCCAGACGAGCGCTGGGTCTGGATCCAGTCTCCGCCCTCGCCCTGGCGCTGGCTGGCGAAGCGGATAACGAGAGACTGGCGCTGATACTGGTCGTTGCCCGACCCCGTACCCTGGTACTGACACTGGCTCTGGTCGACGTAGATGTCCTGTGACTGGTACCACTCGCCGACGTCGCCGTCCTGGTGCTGGTCGACGGTGACGCCCTGTTCCTGATGCTGGTCCTGCTGGCCGTCACCGGTCTGGGTCTGACACTGACGCTGGGTGACGTGGATTCCCTGTCGCTGGGACTGACTCGACTGATCCCCGCCGTCGGGCGTCGACTCAGTCTCGTCGTCGGTCCCGCTCCCGGGTGATTCAGTCGAAACCTCGTCGTCCTCGGGCGACTCCGCCGGACCCTCGTCGTCGCCCGGGTCTTCGTCTCCGGCTTCGGTCTCGTCGTCGCCATCGCGTTGTTCGTCCCCACTACCGTCGTCGTCACCCTCCTCGGTGCTGGCATCGCGGGGGGTAGCGTCATCCTCGTCGACGTTCCGGTCGGTACCGTCGTCGTCGACGTCGGTGGCTTCGTCGCTCTCTTCGTCTGTCCTTTCGTCACCGTCACCGTCGGCGTCGTCCCGGTCGTCACCGCCAGTATCGTCCCTGGCCCCGTCCTCGCCGGCCTCGGCCCCGTCGACACGCTCCGTCTCGGTGTCTACGGCGTTCGGCTGCTCGGACGACTCCGCTTCGGCGGGATCGTCGTCGTCCCTGGTCGACTGGTCGGCCTCGCAGGCGCCGGAGACCAGATACGCCGAACCGCCCTGGGAGTCGTTCCCCGCGGCCGGCGCGCCGACCAGGACGCCGTCGGCGTCGGTTCCGTCGGCGGTACCGGCGGTCGCGACGTCGTATCCAGCTTGCCCTCCGGGCGATTCGCCGACGAGTTTCGCTGCCTGGAACTCGTCGCTGTCGGACCCGCCGTAGAGGAGGTAGGCCGCGCCGGTAGTCGCACCGTCGGCGTCGTGGTACGGCGCTCCGACGACGACGTCGGACCGTTCGTCACAGTCGAGGTCGCCGGCACCGGCGACCGACCAGCCGGTGTGGTCGCCGGCCGCTTCGCCGTACACCGATATCGCGGCTCGTTCGACCGTCACCGTCCCCCGGAGGTCCTCGCCCCCGGCGACGACGTAGGCGGCCCCGGCGTCGTCACCGGCGCTGTCGTTGAACGGCGCCCCGACCGCGACGTCGCCGACGCCGTCGCCGTCGACGTCGCCGGTCCCGGCCACCGAGAACCCGGCGCCGTCGTCCGCCGCGGCACCGACGATCTTCCCGGTGGCCGAGTCGAGTGCCATCGAGCCTTCGGCGGGGATCTCGACGACGTACGTCGCGCCCGCTCGTGCGCCCGCGTCCGCGTCGTGATCGACAGCACCGATCAGCGCGTTCGTCGTCCCGTCGCCGGTGACGTCGCCGCCCCAGTCGACGGCCCAGCCGGCCCTGTCGCCGTCGGCCTCACCGACGAACGACGCATCCGCCACCTCCGCGGCGGTGCCACCGTCCGAATCGTGGAGTATCGACGCCGAGAACGCGTACGCGGTCCCACGGTCGTCGTCCGTTCCCGGGGCACCGACCAGGACGCTGGCCCGGTCGTCGGACCCGTTTCGCGCGGCCACGGCGTGGCCGAGTCGGTCGCCCGCCCCGTCGCCGACGACGGTCGCGTCGGCCGTCGAGAGGGCCCGCTCACCGGTCAGGGACTCGCCGCCACGGACCACGTAGACCGCGCCGGCGTTCGCTCCGTCCCCGTCTGCGCCGGGCGCGCCGATTACGAGGTCGTCGACGCCGTCGCCGTCGACGTCACCACTCGCCACGGCCGCGCCCGCCCGGTCGCCCGCCTCCTCGCCGTGAAGGACGATGTCCGCATCGGCGGCGGAGACGGTCGACGGGTCGACCGGCCCGTAGAACACGTACGCCGCTCCCGTCCCGCCGGCGCCCGGCGCACCGATCACGACGTCGCTCGTGCCGTCGCCGTTCACGTCACCGCTCGCGATCGAACGGCCGAACTCCGCGTCGCCCGCCTCGTCGTCGAACCGGGTCTGGTTCTCGCCGAGATCGACGAGTCCGGTCGGCGGACCACCAGCGCTGGCGTCCATCTCCGCCGTCGCCGCGCCCACGTCGTCGCTGGCGGCTGACGGGTTCGCGGGCCCGGCCAGTTCCGAGGTTTCACTGGGTGCAGCCCCGTAACTTCCGCCGACCGCGGCGGCGGTTCCACCGGTGCCGATCACGACCACGACCGCCAGCAGGAAAGCGATCGTTTTCGCGCGGACCGCGGGAGAATTCCAACGATACCTGTCGCCGTCTGTGAGGTCTCCGGAGTCCATCCTCTGGAAAGTTCGGAATACTGGGACCGGATTTGTTATACGCGGCCGATACTCGTCGTAACGCCCGTTACGCGCTCGGGGTCGCGGTATTTGACCTGCGTTACCACTCGCATCGACGGACTGGTGACTGCCGGATTTTCGATCCGCGACTGGCGGTCCGTCGTCGTGCCAGTCACCGGAGTAGACCGAACGCCGCGGAGCGACGCTACGATCGAGATGCCGAATCCTGGTTCCGGTACGCGAGGAAACGAATGCTTACCCCGGTATGGCCGTTTTCGCGGCCGGGAGGCCTGTCTGGTCGCCGTCTCCGGATTCGTTGCCCGGTCTCCGGTCGCGGTTGTAATCAGTCGGTCGTCGATTGGTGACGTGCGCTTGCGGAGTTCGTACCACTCCCTGCCCGATCGAACACGGCTGGGAAGACCCGTCGTCTCTCGGGTTGCGCTGATTCGGGAACGGCCCAGTCACAGCGGCCCGGCCGGAAACTATCGCGTACCGGGGCTGTTGGGTCGTCCTACCGATGGTCGACGGCGCCAGTTCGCCGTCTCACCTGGATTGCCGTCCCCGACGAGCGCGCGCTCCTGCCTGCTGTGATCTGCTCGCACGGCGCGATGGTAGCCTGGCGCCCGCGGACGCCGTCACGGCGTGCTATCCTCGCGCGTCGCCGACCGGGTCGGGAACTGGGCCACCAGTGGTACGTATGCGGCGTGATTGCGCACGGAGCTGGGGTCAACGCTTAGATATCAGACGACCGTCCTGACAGGTGTTCTACGAATGCGCACCGACTGGCTCCGCTCTCACCGGGCGAACAGCGATGGCTCCCACGGGTGGTCAGGGTGAGCGTCTCGCTCGACACCGAATTTCGCCGGGACAGGCTCGTCCTCTGGGTCGTGGCGCTCCTGCTGCTGGTGACCTTCCTGTGGGTGGCGTGGCAGTACGTCGGCGCGGTGATGCTCGGGCTGTTCGCCTACTACGTCACCCGGCCAGTGTTCGACAGGATATACGGACGGGTCGGCAACCGCATGCTGGCGGTGGTGGTCTCGCTGTTCGCGGTCGCGCTGCCGGTGTTGCTCCTCACCGGGTGGACGGCGGCCATCGCCATCCAGGGGCTCCTGGACCTGCTGAGTTCGACCGGGTTCGAGGAACTCGCCGAGATGGTCGAACCCTACGTCGACCTCTCGACGCTCCAGGCGGACCTGATCGTCGCCGCCGAACAGATCGCTGCCGACCCCCAACAGGTCACGGCCATTGGGGGCAACGGCGTCGGAGAGGTCTTCGCGACGCTGCTGGGGACCTTCGTATTGCTGTTCAACGTCCTTCTCCAGCTGTTCATCGTTCTCGTCATCGCCTTCTACCTGCTCCGGGACGACCACAGGGCGGCGTCGTGGGCCAGGGACGCGTTCGCGCCGCGGGGCAGCGTCGTCGAGCGCTATCTCGTGGCGGTCGACCGGGACCTGAAGAACGTCTACTTCGGCAACATCCTCAACGCGATGGTGACGGGCGTGCTCGGCGCCGTCGTCTACCTCTCACTCAATCTCGTCGCACCGGACGTGGTTTCGATTCCGGAGCCGGTCTTACTGGGACTGCTCACCGGGGTGGCGAGCCTGATACCGGTCATCGGGATGAAGCTGGTCTGGATCCCCATCGCCGTCATCTTGCTCGTCGACTCGCTGGTGACCGACCCCGCGACGGCGTGGTTCCCGGTGCTGTTCGCCGGAGTGTCCATCGTCGTCATCGACTACATCCCCGACCAGTTGCTCCGGCCCTACGTCTCGGGGCGCTCGCTCCACGTCGGCGCCATCATGCTCGCCTACATCGTCGGGCCGCTCCTGTTCGGCTGGTACGGCCTCTTCCTGGGACCGCTGGTGCTCGTGGTCGTCTTCGAGTTCGCTCGCATCGTCGTCCCCTGGCTGGCTCACCCGGAGCGGGAGTCCGGGCCCGCGCGGCCGGGCGAGTCGTCCCCGGTCCGATCGCCGAGCGGCGTGCTCCGGGGCATTCCGTCGGCGATGCTCAGGCCGCGCGAGGAGTCGGAGTCGGGCACCGCCGGGGAGCGGACCGACGACTGACCGATGCGTCTCCCCTCGATGTCGGTTCCACGTCCGCAATCCGCCCCTTCTCATGGCCGGGTACGACGGGGCGCGGGCGTACCGAGGGTCGAACGCCGGTGCGCAACGACCGCGAAGCCCGCGGGACTGTCGGGGCTACCGTTGCCCGCCGAAGAGCCGTTCGAGCAGGCCGCGCGAGCGGTGTTTCTCGGCCATGATGACCGAGCAGTCCACGTCGTCGACGACGTCGAGGACCATCGACCGAGAGACGAGGCGCCTGAGCAGTCCCTCTTCCGTCGCGCCGATGACGAGCAGCGTCGCGTCGTCGCTCGCCCGCTCGATAGCTCGCTCGACGTCGCCCCGTTCGACGCGCAGGGTGGCGTCCTCGAGGTCCTGCTCGGCGGCCCAGTCGGCGAGGAACGCCTCGCCGGCGGCCTCGTCGTCGTTGACGTTCAGGAGCGTAACCTCGGAGCCGTACTCGCGCTGGAGGATGCGAGCGATGGCGGCGGACAGTTCGGAGTCCGGGCCGCCCGCGGTCGGGACGAGGACGCGCGAAGGGTCGAGGCCGCGGTCCCGCATCACCAGGAAGTCACAGGGGATGGTCTCGGTGATGTCGTCGAACGCCGACTCCACGCGGCCGGGTGAGCCGTGGGAGTCCTCGCCCCAGCCCATGACGACGAGGTCCGCGGCGTGGGTGCGGGCGGCGTCGAAGATGGCGTCGAAGGACTGGTGGGAGACGATGGTGTGCGTCTCGACGGGGACGCCGAACGTCTCGGCGTCCTCGCGGGCGCTTTGCAATAGACGTTCGGAGTCGGCGTCCAGGTCCTCGACGTGGTCGGCCGCGCTCGCGAGGGCGGTCTGGTCGGGGACGGTGACGACGTGGGTTGCGACGACGGTGCCGCCGCGCTGTTTGGCGATGGCGCTGCCCAGTTCGATGAGTTCCTTCTCGTGTTCGGGGTTGGCGAGCGGAACCATCACGCGGTAGGTGCCGCCGTCGGGCTGGACGGTCGCAGCGGCGCTGACCGCAGGGTCCGGCATCTCGTCGGCCCGGCTGAGAATGTAGTCCGAGAGCACGCCCCGCTTGGGCGTCTCGGTGCGGGCGTAGAGGAAGTACCAGACGACCGCTGCGAGGACGAACGCGCCCGACAGGGCGATCTCGATGCTGTCCATGAACGCGACCAGCCCGAGCGACAGCAACGCGCCCGCGATCGGCGTCAGCGGGTAGAGCGGGACGGTGAAGTCCGGGTCGTACTCTGGGACGTCCGCCTCACGGAAGACGATGAGCGCGACGTTCATCAGGGCGTAGACGATGAGGTGGAGCACGCTGGCCGCCTTCGCCAGGATCTCGATGTCCTGTCCCAGCCCACCGATGAACACGATGATGAGGATTCCGGTGACGAGGATGGACCGATACGGCGTGGCGAAGCGCGGGTGGATCTCGTTGAGCCAGTTGGTGACGATCTTGTCCCGGCCCATCGCGAAGTTGATCCGCGCCGAGGCGAGGATGGACGCGTTAGCCGAGGAGGCCGTCGCCAGCAGGGCTCCGACCGTCATCACGATGGCCGCGGCGCCAGCAAATCCGGCGGGGAAGGCCACCTCGGCTGCCTGGGCGACCGGGGCCTCCTCACTGAGTTCGGGCCACGGGATGACACCGAGCATGACCGACACGAGGACGGCGTAGAAAACCGTGACGAGGGCGACGCTCCCGATGAGGGCCAGCGGCAGGTTCCGGCCGGGATTCTTCAGTTCCTCGGCCACCGTCGCGATCTTGGCGTACCCGAGGAAGGAGACGAACACCAGCGCGGTGCCGGGGAGGATGGCTCCGGTACCGAACGGCGCCAGGCCGCCCTCGCTGACCAGGGTCGCGTAGTCGAACGTCGTGAGGCCGGCGATACCGAACGCGGTGAGGATCGCGAGCAGGACGAAGACGATGACCGTCTGGATGCCGCCGGTTTCCTTGGCACCGATGTAGTTGACGCCGACGAACGCGGCCCCGGCCAGCAGCGCGCCCACCTGGAAGGAGTTGAGGAAGGGAACCTCCGGCAACGGCAGGAAGACGTTGAGGTACTGGCCGAAGCCGATGCAGTAGAAGGCCGAGGCGAACGCCAGCCCCATCCAGTCCCCCATGCCGGCGATGGAGCCGAACATCGGCCCCAGCGCCTTGTTGATGTAGTAGTAGCCGCCGCCCGCCTTCGGCATCGCCGTTCCGAGCTCGGAGACCGACAGGGCGTTCACCATCGCGATGACGCCGCCGGCGACGAACGAGAGGACGACGATGGGGCCCGCCTCCTGGGCCGCGACGCCCGGCAGCACGAAGATACCGGCACCGATCATCGTCCCGATACCGATGCTCAACGCGGAGAACAGACCCAGGTCCTTCGCGAGTTCCTCGTCCGTCACGCGGCCCCACCCCCGCTCTTCTCTTCGTTCTCGCTTCCGTCCTCGTCGTCAGGCAGGACGACGACCGGCCGGTCGGATTCGGTCACGAGCGTCAGGGCGACGTCGCCCGTCAGGAGCTGGACCAGCCGGTTCCCGCCCCGCGGCGTGATGACGATGCTCGACACGTCGTGGTCGGCGGCGGCGGCGAAGATGGTGTCGGCGACGTCCGTCCCGTAGCGTATCTCGGTCTCGATATCGCCGAGACGGTCCCGGAGGGCGTCGAACGCGGCTTCCGCCTCGAGTTCGCGCTGTTCGACGGAGGCCTTGTCCGGTGCGCCGCCGGCCTTCTCGACGACGTTGACGGCGATTATCTCGCCGTCGAGATACGGTTCGACGGCCGCGGCCGTGGTGGCGGCGTCTTCTTCCTGTGCCACCGGTAGGAGGACCCGGTTGAGGAGCTCAGTCATCGGCCTCCTCGGAGCGGGGGACTGCCTGTCGGCGATGCGATACCACTGTGCTGGCGTCGCCGGCGGGCGCTAACATGTGCGTTCGCTTGTCTCCGCCGAACGTAACTGTTCCGCCTCGCACGTCAGAAGGTCGTTCGGACTAGACGTCGTCACTGCCAGCCGGGGAGCGACACCGGGCGAGACGTCCTCGCGGCCGCTCGCTCGCGAACAAGGGTTTAGGGGCTACCGGTGTTACTGATGACCAACCGGAGATTTATCGAATGCGCGAACTTCGCGACCTGGACGTACGCAGTCCACGGGACCTCACGGGCCGGCAGCGACTGCTGGTCGTCTACGCCGTCGGTCTCGTCTCAGTCGTTCTGGCTTTCACGTTCGTGTACCATTACGGTGTGACAACGCTCGAGGGTCGAGACAGGAACATATTCCAGGCGTTCAACGTGGTCATCGAGACGATGACGACGACGGGCTACGGCGCGGACTCGCCGTGGGCCACCCCGGTGATGAACGTGCTGGTGGCGACCATGCAGGTATCCGGCGTCGTCATCGGGTTCATCACCCTCCGCGTGCTGGTCATCCCGCTGTTCGAACGCACCCCGCTCAATCTCGACGACAGACTCACGATCAAGAACGACCACGTCGTCGTCGCGGAGTACCAGCGCGACACCGAGGTCTTGCTGGACGAGCTCGAAGCGCTCGACGTCGACTACGTCCTCGTCGAGTCCGACGAGACGGAAGCCATGCGACTCTCGGACGACGGCTACCAGGCGATCAACGGCGACCCCGAGGACCGGGAAGACCTCGACCGCGCCACTATCGAGCGGGCGTCACTCCTCATCACCGACGCCGGCGAGAGCACCGCGAGCGTCGTGCTGACCGCCCTGGAAGCGAACGATGACCTGCGGGTGCTCAGTTTCACGGCGTCGACGCGCCGGAAGGCAGCCCTCGCGGAAATCGGCGTGGATCGGAGTGTTGCACCCCACGCGCTCATTGGCCGGCGACTGGCGGAGAAAGCGACGACGCCCGTCACGGTCGAGCCCCGGGCCGGCGAGAGCCCCGTCGCCATCCGTGAGATTCTCGTTCGCCGGGACAGTCCGCTCCACGGCGTCGAAGTCCGGGACTCTCCCCTCGCGGCGCACCCGGACCTCACGCTCGTCGCCGGCTGGTTCGACGGAGAGTTACGGATGCCCCCGTCTCCATCGGACCGACTGACGCCCAACACCGTCCTGGTCGTGGCCGGGCCAAGTAACGAAATCGACGAACTGACGGGGGAAGTGTCGGGCGTCCGCGCGCGCAAGGCCACGGCTCACTCCCGCATCCTCGTCGCCGGTGCCGGCGAGGGCGGGACGGCGGCAGTCGATGCGTTTCCGGACGACGTCGACGTGACGACTATCGACGACTCGGAGGGAGCGAAGCCGGACGTCGTCGGGGACGTCACCGAACCCGAGACGCTCCGGGCCGCCGGCATCGACGAGGCCACCGCGCTGGTAGTCACGGTCGACGACGACGCGACCGCCCTGCTGACCGTCGCGATGGCCCGATCGCTCTCCGACGACGTGGAGATACTGGCTCGCGTCACCGACGCCGAGAAGGCCTCCCCGGCGTTCCGGGCCGGCGCGGACTACGTCCTCTCCGTCCAGCGGGTCTGCGCCCGTCTGGCTGCGGCCGAAGTCCACGGCGAGCGAGTGATGGATCCGGTCAGCCAGATCCGTCTCGTCCGGGCAGACGCGACGGCCTTTACCGGCGAGTCGCTTGCAGACGCCCGCGGCCGACCTGACCGGGGCTGGACGGTGGTCGGCCTCACGCGAGACGGGACCGTCTACACGGACGAGCGCACAACGATCGAGACCGGTGACGAGGTGTTCGTCGCCGGCAGCGACGAGACGATCCAGGACTTCGAGCGGGAAGTCGATCGCTCGTGACCGCGACGCAGTAACCAGAACCGGGCGCGTACTGCCCCTCGGCGTCGCGATCGGATAACGGGAGATTTACACGGCGGGACCGGATACGTGGTTTCATGTCAAATCGGGGGGATCGACCGTGCGCATCGTGATCGTCGGTGCGGGCCAGGTCGGGTCCAGTATCGCCGAGAGCCTGGCCGATTCTCACCAGGTCGTCGTCGTCGACCTCGACGGTGACCGCGTCGAGTCGCTCCAGTACAACGTCGACGTGCTCGCCGTCCAGGGCGACGGCGCGTCGCTGGAGACGCTCTTCGAAGCCGACGTTCACGAGGCCGACCTCCTCATCGCCAGTACGGACGACGACGAGACGAACATCGTCACCTGCGGGACGGCGAACACGATCAACGACGACTGTTTCACCATCGCGCGGGTCCGCGACACGAAGTTCCTCGACACCTGGCGCGGGTCGCCGGACGCCTTCGGCGTGAACTTCATGGTCGGGACGAACCTGCTGGCCGCCGAGACCATCGCGCGCGTCATCGGACTCCCGGCGGCCAGGGACGTCGAGACGTTCGCCGACGGCCAGGTCCACATGGCCGAACTCGAGATCAGCGAGGAGAGTCCCGTCGCCGACCAGACCGTCCAGGAGGCGGACCGCTTCGAGTCGCTCACGTTCGCCGCCATCATCCGGAACGGCGACGTGGAGATCCCCACTGGGAGCACGCGGATCCGCGTCGACGACGACGTCGTCGTCATCGGGTCCCGCGAGAGCGTCCAGCAGTTCGCGACCGCGGTGGCGCCGGACGTCGAGGGCGCCCGGAACGTCCTCGTCGTCGGCGGGAGCGATATCGGCTACCACACGGCGCGACTCCTCGGCGAACGCGGCCTCAAACCCCGTCTCATCGAACGTGACCCCGACCGGGCCCGCGAGATAGCCGAAGACCTTCCGGAGACCACCGTGCTGGAGAGCGACGCGACGGACCGTGAGTTTCTCGAACGCGAGAATATCGACGACGTCGAGACCATCGTCGCAGCGCTGGACAACGACGAGAAGAACCTGCTGGCGGGACTCCTGGCCAAACGGCTCGGGGTCGACCGGGCCGTCGCCATCGTCGAGGACGGCGAATACGTCCCGCTGTTCGAGGCCGTCGGCATCGACGTCGCGGTGAACCCCCGCGAGGCGACCGCCGAAGAGATAACCCGGTTCACCCGCGCGCGGCGTGCGGAGAACGTCGCCCTCATAGAGCACGACAAGGCCGAAGTGCTGGAGATAGAGGTCAACGCCGACAGCGTCCTGGTCGACCGCCCCATCAGCGAGTCCGTCCAGGACCTCCCGCCCGGCGTGGTCATCGGCGCGATAACGCGCGACGGACGGTTCATCATCCCGCGCGGTGACACGGTCGTCCGCGAGGACGACCACGTCGTCTGCTTTCTCGACGCGTCCGTCATCGACGAGGCGACCAGATTGCTGTGATCGGCTCACTGTCGACAGTGGTCGTCCGCCCGTCTCCACGAGTCCTCGCATCCAGTCACCTTCCCGCTGTCGACAGATTCATCACCCGATCCCTACACGTTGTGTCTGTGTTATGCCGGCAGTCGCCCTCGGCCCACGGTGATTCCTGATGGCAATCTACGTCGAATGGCGCCAGAGCGTCTCACTCACCGGGACCGTCGTGAAGTGGCTCGCGGTCGCCATGGTCGTCCCGTTACTCACGAGTCTCGTGTACGGCGAGGACTCCCTGGTCTTCGTCGCCTCGATGGCGATCGCGGTCGCGCTCGGCTGGGGACTCGAACAGGTCGACGACAGCGACGACCTGGGCACTCGCGAGGCGTTACTGTTCGTCGCACTCGCCTGGTTCGCCGTCTCCGTCGTCGGTGCCGTTCCGTACGTCGTGGCGGGCTGGGGGACCGAGTCGGCGCTGGCTCACCCCGTCAACGCGCTGTTCGAGGCGACCTCGGGATTCACCACGACCGGAGCGACGGTCACCGAGGAGATATCCTTCGACCGTCACTCCCACGCGCTGTTGATCTGGCGACAGCTGACCCAGTGGCTCGGTGGCATGGGGATCATCGTGCTGATGATCGCCATCCTCCCGGAGGCTGCGGTCAACGGCGCGCAACTGATGGACTCCGAGGCGCCGGGCCCGCGACTCCAGAAGCTGACCCCACGCATCGCGGCGACGGCCCGAGTCCTCTGGCTGGTGTACCTCGGGTTCACCGTCCTCTACGTGCTCCTGTTGCTCCTGCTCCACTACTCGGGGGTCGCGCCGGAGATGAACGTGTACAACGCCGTCGCCCACGCGTTCACGACGCTCCCGACCGGCGGCTTCTCGCCGCAGGCCGAGAGCATCGCCTACTTCTCGCCGGTGGTCCAGTGGCTCGTGATTCCCTTTATGCTCGTCGCGGGCGTGAACTTCGCGCTGTTCTGGCACCTGCTCAACCGGGACGTCGACCTGTTCCTCGGCGACCCCGAGTTCCGCGCGTACGTCGGCGCGAACGTCGTGGTCACGCTCGTGGTATTCGTTCTCCTCTTCCTCGGTTCGGCCCCGACGCTAGAGATCGGCGGGACGACCGCCGGACAGGTGGAGAACGCACTCAGGCAGGCCGCCTTCCAGGTGGGTTCGCTGCTGAACTCGACCGGGTACGCGACCAGCGACTTCGCCCAGTGGGACACGGACGCGCAGGTCGTCCTCCTGTTCGCGATGTTCATCGGCGGCTCGGCCGGATCGACCGGCGGCGGCGTCAAAGTCGTCCGCTGGCTGGTCGTGATGAAGGTCCTCCGCCGCGAACTGTTCACCGCGGCCCACCCGGAAGCGGTCAAGCCCATCCGCCTCGGACGGCACGTCATCGACGAGGACGCCGTCCGCGGCGTTCTCGGGTTCACCCTGCTGTACCTCGTGCTGTACGTCGTCGGCACCGTGTTCCTCGCGCTCGACGCCAGTCGGGTCGGGCTCGCTATCACCCCCCTCGAAGCCACCAGCGCCAGCCTGGCGACCCTCGGGAACATCGGCCCGGGATTCGGCTTCCTCGGACCGTTCGGCAGCTACGTCAGCTTCCCGGCGACCTCCAAGCTGTTCATGGTGTTCCTGATGCTGGTCGGTCGTCTGGAGATAATTCCCGTCCTCGCCCTGTTTACGGGCGGCTTCTGGCGTCGGTGACGGATTCGGACGTCACCCGTCCGAGGCCATCTCCGACTCCCACTCGATCTCTTCGTCGTAGTCCTCGAGGTCGACGGCGTCGACGTCGTCGCCCTGCCGGAGGATGAACGGGCCGGCGGCCAGCGTCCGGAGCGAGACGGTCGACGCCCGGAGGACGTAGGACGTGAGGACGACGTAGGGCGCGAGCGCGATAGAGTACGCGAGACTGATGAAGAGGAACAGCGGCGGTAGCCCCAGTACCCAGGTGTCCGGGAACCGTTTCGCGTCGACCGCGAGCAGGACGTAGGAGATGAACACGATCACTGGCAGGGATACGTACAGCAACCGACTCGACAGCTGGGCGAGCTCGCGCTTGTAGTACAGCGATTTGAAGTACTCCCGTCCGGTCGTGAAGAAGACCAGCGAATCGACGAGGTCGTCGAGCGCGTCCACCTCTTCGTCAGTGAGGTCCGCACCGTGGGACCGCTTCAGGTACCGGACCGCGTGGAGCTGGCCCGCGTAGTCGTAGTTCAACCCCGCCAGCAGCACCCGGAACGTCCCGTACTTGGCCTCGCCGAGGATGTTTCGCGCCCGCTCGACGTCGTTCGAAATCTTCTCGCCCAGGTCCTCGACCTGTTGCTGGAACTCGTCGTTGGCGGTGTCTGCCGCGACCCCCTGCAGTTCGTTGGTCTTGTGGAGGATCGTGTAGAGGACGACGCGGACGAACTCTCCGGGCCGGGCCGGCGTCACGTCCGACTCGATGGACTCCTCGATCCGGCGGCGGAACTCCAGGGAGGCCGAGGTCCGCTCTTCCTGGGCTTCGATGTCACCGATCTCCTGGGAGAGGACGATAGAGTTGATCGAGACGACGACGGAGACGAGCAGTATGACACCGCTGAGAAGCGTGTTGAACAGCGTCTTCACCGTGTCCGTCTCCGTCAGCAGGTCGCGAAGCTGGACCGGTCTGATGAGCGACCCGCCGAGGAGCAACAGGAAGACGGCGCAGAGCAGCGCCAGCGTGACGACGATCCGTCGTCCCTCGATCAGGACCCATCGTTTGACCCGGTTCTCGCCGGGCCGGCTCAGCGCGGACTCGAGGTCCTCCGTGTAGTCCCTGACGGCTTCGGCCCCCTCTTCGGCGATGTTCTGGTCGTCGTCACTCATCCTGTGGGTGCGTACACAGTACGCGTCTAATCCGCATAAGGCGACGTGCCAGGTCGATACTGGTCGTACGAGGAGTTCGCTCCGCGTAGGCCCCAACTGTTCCCCGGCCCACACCGTTACCGAACGGCTCAGTCCGCGAGCGTCGCTTCGGTGTCGATGCCGTACACTCGCGCCGGCGTCTGGACGTGCGCAGTCGCGACGGCGTCGTCCCACCCCTCCTCGAGCATCCAGCGTACCCGTCGGGGGACCGTCTTCGGCCCGAGCACCGCCCCGGGCCGGTCGGGGTCGTCGATGTAGTCCGTCTCCATGAGGAACGGGCCGCCCTCCTCGACTGCCACTTCGAGGTCCTCACGGTTCGAGATGACGCTCTTGACCGGTCCACTGAGACGGCCGCCGGAGTAGTGCTTGACCACGCGCTCGCGCGGGAGCCCTTCGTCCTCGGCCCAGTCGGCCACTTCGGTGAAGTCCTCGCCGCCCTCGGTGTGCAACTGGACGGCACAGCCGACCTCGCCGGCGAGTTCGAAGGCGTGGCGCATCACCTCGTTGGAGGCGTCCCACACCGCGTCGTCGACGTCGTAGTGGGGCCGGCCCGATTTGATGGCCAGCGCCGGGCCGTCCGCGACGAACTCCGCGGCGACGTCTAGCCCCGCCTGCATGATGTTGCGGGCCTCCTCGGGCGAGTAGCCGTCGTCGACCAGCTGTGAGATCAGCGCGGGATGCACTCCCAGAACCGGCCAGGCGTTCCCGTCCAGCACCTCGCTGGCCGCCGCTGTCACCTCGACGGTCAGGTCGAACCCCTCGCGGAACGTCTCGGCGTCGGTGGCCGTCTCGACGAGGTTCCAGGAGGGCTTGTTGAGCACGAGCAGGTGTGTCCCGCCGAACCTGGCGAACTCCTCGGCGGCCTCGACGCCCCGGCCGTTCACCGGGTCGAGGTGCATGTGGTTGTCCAGCACCGGCGTGTCGAGTTCGTCCATGCCAGTCACTGGGACAGCGGGCGGGAAAAGCGGTTCGTCGGCGGCCGGTGACACGCGCCAGTTCGTCGCTCTCTCCTGGGCTCCGTTACTCGTCCAGCGTCACGGCCTCGTGGGCGGTCTTCTGGAGCGCGTCCGACCGGCCGTACTCGCCGGGCGCGATGGCGACCGTCCTGATTCCACGGTTCGCGGCGGTCTCCAGTGCGGGCTTGAAGTCCGTGTCGCGCGAGGCGACGGCCAGGGTGTCGATGCGGTCCCGGGTGGCGGCCGCGGTGGCGTCGACGGCGAGTTTCACGTCGACGTCGCCGCTGGTGACGACCACCTCGAACCCGTTGGCCTCGGCGGCCTTGATCAGGTTCGGCGTCGCGTGCTCGTCGAGGTAGAGGCGCGCGACGGTGACGCGACCGTACTCGGCGGCGGCCGCCCGCAGGTCGTCGAAGTCGACGTCGAACTCCGAGCGGAGGACGTTC
The DNA here is from genome assembly GCF_058933135.1 of Halomicrobium sp. HArcel3. NCBI lineage: Archaea > Methanobacteriati > Methanobacteriota > Halobacteria > Halobacteriales > Haloarculaceae > Halomicrobium > Halomicrobium sp. HArcel3. The sequence continues at coordinate 248,609 of NZ_JBZYDN010000004.1, forward strand.
GGTCCGTCGACGTACAGCCCGACGCGCGGCTGTCCGCCGTCGCCGCCGAGCAACCGGCCCAGTAGGCCCATACCTGTCTGCTAACCGCGGCGGCTTAGCCACTTTCGGTCCGGGACGACCCGGTCGGCGACGGCCTCGGGGCGACGGCTGAGACTCCCCTCGTCTGAATGGCGGCCCGGAGTTAACTAGGCAGGTGGTAAGCAGTCCGTTTCAAACCTGACAACGGTCGAATACCAGTACGTTTATTCGGCTACTGCGCGGGGTTGCGAACCGAACCGAAATGTCTGCCCTCCGATTCGAACTGGACCCTCCCCCGGACCAGCGCGGTGACGCGGACGGTCCGTCCCGTCGCCGAATCCACGTCAGTGGCCGGTTCCTCCTGATCGCCGCAGTGGTACTGGTGTGCTCGACGCCTGCCGCCGGCGCCCTGACCGCCGCTGACCGTGCCGTTCCAGGCGCGATCGGCTCCGACGAACCGAACTCGCCGCTCGCAACGAGTGGGCCGGTGTTCGCCCAGAGCGGCTCCTCACAGAACGAATCAGGCACTGCGACCGACACCGCGTCAGCGACCACGACGACCGCGGCGACGGCGACAACGACGACCGAGACGTCGGCCCCAGCGTCGGCGGAATCCCCGTCGGACACCGAAACCAGCGAACCGACCGCGACGTCGACCGAATCGCCGACTGCGACCGACTCACCGACGGCAACGGCGACCACGACGTCGTCGACGGCCACGGCCGGGACAGTGGGAACGTCGTCGTCGACTCCCGAATCGGCCTTCGTGGTCTCCGACGTCAGCGCGCCAGCAGCCGTCCGCGCCGGCGACGAGGTCACCGTGACGGCGACCGTCACGAACGCCGGGACGGCCGACGCGACAGGTCGGGTCAACTACTCGCTCGCTGGCCGTACCGCCACCTCGGAGCGCCTCTCCCTCGACGCCGGCGAGTCGACGCGAGTTACGTTCACGGGGAGTACCGCCGGACTCGACCCCGGAACCTACGTCCACGGTGTCCGGAACGCCACGGGCGCGGGCGTCGCCCAGCGGCTCCGCGTCACCCCGGACGTCGACCTCACGGTTCAGAAGATGGCGGCCCCGACCGAGATTTCACGCGGCGACCCGTACGTCGTCCTCGGGACGGTCGACAACCCCGCGGAGTCGGCGATCACGCGGAACGTGAGCTACGCCTTCGACGGCGTCGCTATCGCGACGAAGCGGGTGACCGTCGCCGGTGGCGAGAGCGAGCGTGTCGCCTTCGAGATCCGACCGGACAGGCTCGAGCGTGCCGCCGGGGCTATCGCCAACGGGTCGACCCACACCCACGCCGTCGTCGCCGACGGCGGCTCCCGCGACGGCGGGGAGGTGCTCGTCCGACGCGGCGCGGGCGCCGACCCGTCGGCGCTCGCCGTCCAGCAGTTCCGGGCCAGCGACGACCTCCGCCCCGGCGAGACGATGACCGTCAACGTCTCGGTGCTGAACGTCGCCGACGCCGCCTTCGAGGGCCAGATCGCCTACCGGGTCAACGGCTCCGCCGTCGACACCGCCTGGGTTCGGGTCCCCGTCGACGAGCGCCGGACAATCACCTTCACCGTGCCCCACGACGCGCTCGACCGCCGGGACGTCCTGGCAACGCCGGGCGAGACGGACCACGGCGTCTGGGTGGGTGAAACCGCCCTGCAGTCGCGCCCGCTCACCGTCCACGGACCGTTCGAGACCGAGACGGCGACGGCCGCGGCGACGTTCACCGACAGCGACAGCCGATCGAACGGCGCTCCCGGGGACAGTGATGGGTCATCGACCGGTCAGACGGAGACCGAGTCCTGCCAGCGCGGCATCCTCACGCCCTGTGGGGGGACCGGGCTCGACGAGACGACACTGACGCTGATCGGCATCGCCACGTCGGTGATCGGGATCCTCTACGAGATGACTAACGGGTGACCATGGCACGTGGACTTCCAGCGGTATGGAGCGGCCTGCTCGCACTCCCGTTCGTCGCGACCGGGACGTACGTCGCGGCCTTCCAGGCGCAGTATCCGATCGCCGACGGACAGGCCACGGCACCGCCCGCGGCCGGCGTCGTCCTGGCAGTCTTCGGGCTCTTCGTCCTGGGCCTCGGCGTCTACGTCCAGTACGTCACCGCGCCCTCGGCGCCGACGCTCCGCCGGGGGGAACGCGTCGTCGACGAACGCGTCCCGGCACTGCGGAACGCTCTGAGCAAAGCGTTCGCGTCGTTCCCCGTCCTCGGCGTGGGTATCTACCTGCTGTACTTCACGGAACTCCAGTACGTCTACCCGATCGTCGCGCTGGCCGCCGGATTCTACCTCTTCTCGACGGGCTCGTACACGTACTGGCAGAACACGCTGACGAAGTACTACGTGACGAACCAGCGCGTCCTCGTGGAGTACCGCTTCATCTCGCTGGTCCGCAACGAGGTGCCCCACGACAAGGTCCGCGGCGTCGAGGAGCGCCGGACCTTCTGGGGGTCCATGCTCGGCATCGGGTACGTCGTCGTCAGGTCCGGCTCCGGCGGGGGCCTGGCCGTCTCGATCGGTGGGATCTACGAGTCCGACGAGTTCGCGGACACCATCCGGATGGAACTGGGGTCTCACGGCGACACCACCGGCGAGGAGGCGGACCTCGTTCCCGGCCCGGAAGCGTAAGTGACGGCCGTCACGTCAGGTCCGTCTCTCCGACGACGACCCCTCGAACGACGAACAGTTCTATCCCGTTCCGCCGTGAACTGCTGTCCATGTACGAGCGCGTACTTCACCCCACCGACGGCAGCGACGCGGCCGACGTCGCCGCGGCCGACGCCATGGAACTGGCCGAGCGGTACGACGCCCCGCTCTACGTCCTCTACGTCGTCGACGTGACGGTCGGCCGGACGACCGACGCGTACGCCGGTCAGGTCGTCCAGGAACTGGAGACCATCGGTCGGGAACACGTCGACTCGGTCACCGGGCGCGCTCGCCGGGCGGGCCTGGGCGTGACGAGCGACATCGCGGAGGGAACGCCCGCGACGACCATCGTCGAGACGACTCGGCCGGGGGACGTCGTCGTCATGGGGACCCACGGACGAAGCGGGCTCGACCGCTATCTCGTCGGGAGCACGACGGAGAAGGTGATCAGGAGCGTCGACGTTCCCGTGCTGACCGTCCCGATATCGAGGGGCCAGCGGGGCGAGTCCGAGTGAGAGCGGCCGAATGAGACCGGGGCAGTCGAGCGCCGTCCCGGTTCTCGGCCCCATCAGTCGTCTGCTGATCGTGGCGTCACCGACCGCGCCTGGCTCGTCTGTGTTATCTCGAAGACGGTCATCAGGTCGGTCCGGGAGACGAGCCCGACCAGGGTTCCGTCGCCGTCGGTGACGAGGATCCGCCCGATCCCTTCACGCTGGAGGGTGTTCAGCGCCTTTGCGGCTTCGGAGGTTGGCGTGACCGTCACGAGATCTGTGGACATGACGTCACCGACAGTTACCAGGTCACGTTCGCTCGGTGCTTTCACCTGAACGTCTTCGAGCGTGACGATGCCCACTAGCGCGCCGCCGTCGAGGACTGGATAGCCGGTGTGGCGCTCGCGCACCATCCGGTCGAGCAGGTCCTCGATGGAGGTCTCGGCCGTGACCGTATCGAGTTCGGCTTCGGGCGTCATGATTTCGCCGACGGTCAGCCCCTCGAAGGCGGCCTCCATGACGACCTGCTGGGTCTCGCTGGTCGCGGCGACGAAGATGAAGAAGGCGATCACGATCCAGAAGAGGTTGAGCGTGAGGATGCCGGCGATACCGAGGAGGAAGGCGAACCCCTTGCCGACCGCCGCGGCGATGCGGGTGGCCCGGAGACGTGACCGATTCCGGGAGAGCAACGCCCGTAGCACCCGTCCGCCGTCCATCGGGAACCCCGGTAACATGTTGAACGCCGCGAGGACGACGTTGAGGACGGCGAGGTAGCCGACGACGAACAGCGCGGCGGGTAGTTCGGCCGGGAGCGCGGTGAAGAGCCCGTAACAGGCGACACCGAGAATCACGCTGACGGCCGGTCCGGCGACCGCGATGGTGAGTTCCTGGCGCCAGTCCTCGGGGAACTCGGCGAACTGGGCGAGGCCGCCGAGGAACCACAGCGTGATCGATTCGATCTCCAGTCCGTACCGGCGCGCCACGAGCGAGTGGCCCAGTTCGTGCAGGAGGACGCTCACGAACAGCCCGAGCGCTGCACTCACGCCGAGGAGCCAGGGGAGCTGGCCGTCCGTGAGTTCGCCGGGAGCGATGGCCGTACCGAAGACCTGGTTCAGCAGGTCGACGGTCGGCGTCACCTGCGTCCCGATGAGATACGCCAGCAGCGGGAGGACGAGCAGAAAGGAGGCGCCGAGCTTGATCGGGATGCCGAACAGCGAACCGACGCGAAGACTTGCCATACCCGGCATTCGGGCCAGAGACCAATGAACTCCATGGCTGACCAGATGTGCTGGCTCCCGTGACATGTGGCCCCGGGCTGGTGACCCGCTAGCGAGCCCAGTTTCTCGGTCCAGTACCTCTCTCCCCCATTCGGTCGAAAACGCCTTCTCGAACTCTCTAAATCCATCTTCCGCCCGATTGTTCGTTGAAACGGACCGGCTTTTCGCCGGCGACGTGGTGGCCTTCCCGAACCGGCTTCAGAAAGGCCCGGGGGTCGAAATTCTTGGACATTTGCTATCGCGGTATATAGTTTATATGAACCGCGTGAAACGGCGATTCCAGGCGGCTTGGGGAATATGTAAGGCGGTTCCGACCGATTTACCGACCATGACCCTCCGGTCACCGCCGCTACGTTCGACCCACGAGCGGGCGGACGCGAGCTTCACCGACTTCGGCGGCTGGGAGATGCCCGTCGAGTTCGACTCCATCCGGACCGAACACGCTGCCGTACGGGAGTCTGCGGGGAAGTTCGACGTCTCGCACATGGGGGAGATCGTCGTCTCGGGCCCCGACGCCGCTCGCCTCACTCAGTTGCTCACCACCAACGACGTGACGGAACTCGACCCTGGCGAGGCCCACTACGCGGCCATTACGCGCGACGACGGGGTGATGATCGACGACACGGTGGTCTACCGCCTGCCCGAATCGGTCGACGGCGACTACCTGTTCGTCCCGAACGCGGGCCACGACGACGAGATGGCCGCCCGCTGGCGCGACCATCGGGACGACTGGGGCCTGGACGCTGACGTCGACAATCGCACGACACAGTACGCGATGATCGCTCTCCAGGGCCCCGAGGCGGCGGAACTGCTCGACGAGGAGACCGGCCTCGACCTGGACGACCTCTCGCGGTTCGACCTGGCCCAGGGGGCAGTGGCCGGCGTCGAGACGCTCGTCGCGCGCACGGGTTACACCGGCGAGGACGGCTTCGAGCTGGTCTGCCCCTGGGACGAGGCCGAGACGGTCTGGGACGCGCTCGAGTGCCAGCCCTGCGGCCTCGGCGCACGCGACACCCTCCGCCTGGAGATGGGCTTTCTCCTCTCAGGGCAGGACTTCCACCCCGAGGACGAGCCCCGGAACCCCTACGAGGCGGGCATCGGCTTCGTCGTCAAACTCGACACGGAGTTCGTGGGCCGCGACGCGCTGGAAGGGGTCGACGCCGAGGGGCCCGAGGAGAAACAGGTCGGCCTCGCGCTCATCGACCGCGGCGTCCCCCGACAGGGCTACGAGGTGACGACCGCCGACGGTGAACACCTCGGACACGTGACGAGCGGGACGATGAGCCCGACGCTGGGCGACCCCATCGCGCTGGCGTACCTCCCGAGCGAGGCCATCGAGTCGGGGAAGATCGTCCGCGTCGTCGTCCGCGGCGAACCGAAGAAGGCACGTATCAGGGCCACCCCATTCCTCGACAGATGAGCTTCGACGTCCCAGACGACTGTCTGTTCCTCGAATCACACGAGTGGGTCCGCGAGACGGACGGGACCGCCCGAATCGGCGTCTCCGCGTTCGCCCAGGACGAACTCGGCGACGTCGTCTTCGTCGAGTTGCCGGGCGAGGGCGAGGACCTGGCCGCGGGCGACGACTTCGGCGTCGTCGAGTCGATCAAGGCCGTCTCGGACGTCTACGCCCCCGTCTCCGGAACAGTCGCCGCCGTCAACGACGACCTGGTCGACCAGCCGGAACTGGTCAACGAAGACCCCTACGGCGGCGGCTGGCTGATCGAGGTGGAACTCTCCGACGAGAGCGATCTGGAGGACCTGCTCTCCCCCGACGAGTACCGCGATCAGATTGAATGAGCCCGTGGGTCTCGGTTAGACCACGTTCGTCTTTTGGCTCCGTCTCTGATGATGGGCGGGGCTTGGTAGTTTACTCTTGACTTGACAGCCTATCGAAGAGAACAAAGCGAGGGATTCAGTAAGCTCCTCCATGGGCATCATCGGCGCGCTTCAACTCTTCGTGATACTATTCCTGATTGTTCTGGTGGGGTATCTTATGCTGGATTTTTTCAGGCAACAGTGAGCCACAGGCCGGGAGCGCGAACCGAGCCGACGCGAGGATTCGCTCGACCCGGGGAAGGGCAGTGCTGCCTGCGGTTCTACCTGGCGAACTGAAAGGGCGAGGCCCGCAGCGAGTCGCGGGACCGGAACGGGCCGAAGGCTTTCGACGTGTTTGCGGTATCGCAGCCCACTGCTAGCCATCGAACAGAGAACTCTCTCACTCAGACACCGCGAAAGGCCACAGTGAAATAGCGCCGGCCGCTAATTCGGGCCAATGACGCGCGTCACGGGAGGCTATTCTGATGTCTGAGGGGAGTCCGTACGCACCGCATACGCCGGAGACGACCGCAGAGATGCTGGAAGCGGTCGGCGTCGAGACCGAGGCGGACCTGTTCGACATCCCCGCGTCGGTCCGGTTCGACGACGAGTTCGGCATCGAGGCCCGCTCGGAGCGCGAGACGCGCCGGCACGTCGAGCGCATCCTGGAGCGGAACGACGACGTGACCGAGTTCCTCGGGCGGGGCCACTACGACCACTACGTCCCCTCGGTTGTCGACGACCTGGCCGGCCGCTCGGAGTTTCTCACCTCCTACACGCAGTACCAGCCCGAAGTCGCACAGGGGTTCCTGCAGGCGCTGTTCGAGTTCCAGTCGATGCTCGTCGAACTGACGGGTCTCGACGTCGCGAACTGCTCGACGTACGACGCCGCGACGGCGCTGGGTGAGGCGGCGACGCTCTCCCGGCGCGTCCGGAGCGTCTCGGGCGACCGCGTCCTGGTGCCGGACCTCCTCCGGGAGGGCAAGCGGGAGGTACTGGAGAACTACGCGGCCGGGTCGGATATCGCGGTCGACAGCTACCCGATGGACGACGGGAACGTCGACGTCGACGGCCTCGCGGACGCGCTCGACGACGACGTGGCGATGGTGTACGCCGAGAACCCGACGGTCCGAGGGACCATCGAGGAGAACCTCTCGGCAATCGGCGATTTCGCCGACGACCACGGCGCACTGTTCTGCCTGGGTTCCGACCCGGTCGCGCTCGCACTGCTCGAAGAACCCGCCGCCGTCGGCGCCGACGTGGTGGTCGGCGACGCGAGCACCCTGGGGACGGGCACGGCCTATGGGATGGGCCTCGGGCTGTTCGTCACCCACGAAGACTATCTCCGACAGGTGCCCGGGCGACTCGTCGGTGCGAGCGACGACGACTCGGGTCGGCGGGCGTACACCCTCACGCTCCAGACGCGCGAACAGCACATCCGCCGCGAGCGCGCCACTTCGAACATCTGTACGAACCAGGCGTGGGTCGCCCTGCGGACGGCCATCCACGCCGCCTGGCTCGGACCCGACGGGCTGGTCGACCTGGCCGAGTCGTGCGTCACGCGAGCGCGCGATCTCGCGGCGCGACTCGACGAAATCGAGGGCGTCAAAGCTCCGGTTCACGACCGCCACCACTTCCGGGAGTTCGTCGCCCGGACCGACCAGCCCGCGGTGGCGGTGCGCGCGGACCTCGCGAAGGAGGGATACGCCGTCCACGCCGTGGGTGAACACCTGATCCAGGTCTGCGCCACCGAGACGACGGAGCACTCGAAGGACGACTTCGTCGAGACGTTCGAGGAGGTGGCGCCATGACGAGATACGACCAGGCACGCTGGATCGACGACGAGGACGGCGAGGCGTACGAACCACTGCTCTCCGAAAAGTCGACGAAGACGGTCGAGATCAGTGGCGGTGGCAATGGCCAGGCGGACGGTAACAGTGGCGGTGACCCCGACGACGCCGGCGACGAAGGGGTCCTCCCCGACGACCTCACCAGGGACTCGCTCGAACTGCCGGACGTCTCAGAGCCGGAGATCGCGCGTCACTACACCCGGCTCTCCCAGATGAACTACGGCGTCACCTCGGGTCCGTTCCCGCTCGGCTCGTGTACGATGAAGTACAACCCACCGGTGACGGAGGATCTGGCCGCCCTGCCGACGGCCGCCGTCCATCCCGACCGACCGGAGCGGTACGTCCAGGGGACTCTGGAGATCATGCACGGCCTCCAGGACTATCTCGGGCGCATCGGCGGGATGGACGCCGTCTCGCTCCAGCCGCCGGCGGGCGCCGCCGGCGAGTTCGCCGGCATCCTCGTCGCGAAGGCCTACCACGAGGCAAACGGGAACGACCGCTCCGAAGTGGTGATCCCGGACTCGGCCCACGGGACCAACTTCGCCAGCGCAGCGATGGCCGGCTACGACGTCGTCGAACTCCCCTCCGACGACGACGGCCGTGTCGACGTGGACGCCCTCGAGGCCGCTGTCGGCGACGACACCGCCGCACTGATGCTGACCAACCCCAACACGCTGGGGCTGTTCGAGCGCGACATCGAGGCCATCGCCGACCTGGTCCACGACGCCGGCGGGCTGCTCTACTACGACGGCGCCAACCTCAACGCCCTGCTCGGTCGCGCTCGCCCTGGCGACATGGGCTTCGACGTGATGCACTACAACGTCCACAAGACGTTCGCGACGCCCCATGGAGGCGGCGGCCCCGGCGCTGGCCCTATCGGCGTGGCCGAACGCCTCGAACCGTACCTGCCTGCGCCCCGCGTCAAGGAACGGGGCGGAACGTTCGAACTGTTCGACCCCGAACACTCGATCGGCAAGGTCCACGGCTTCCATGGCAACTGGCCCGTGTTGCTGAAGGCCTACGCCTACATCGCGCGCCTCGGTGACGAGGGCCTCGCGGACGCCAGCGCGAAGGCCGTGCTCAACGCGAACTACCTCGCCTCGAGACTCTCCTACGACGTCCCGTTCGGCCCGTTCCACCACGAGTTCGTCGCCTCGGCCGGCGACCAGGACGCCGCCGACGTCGCCAAGCGGATGCTCGACTACGGCGTCCACCCGCCGACGACGAAGTGGCCCGAGATCGTCCCGGAGGCGCTGATGACCGAACCGACCGAAATCGAGAGCAAGCACACGCTCGACCAGCTCGCAGCCGCCTTCGACGCGGTCGCGGCCGAGGACGACGACGCGCTCGCGTCCGCGCCGACGCGGACGGCCGCCGGGCGCATCGACCAGGTCTCGGCCGCTCGAGAGCCACGACTCTCCTGGCGCGAACTGTCCGAGTGAAGACACCGCCGGAGGTGCGGTGCTTCACCTCCCGTCGCTTCAACGGTCTTGCCGTCGAAGTACCGGGAGGGCTGTGGGCGGATGGTGATGCCGCGAGAGAAGCCTGCAGTTGTAGAGAGTGAACGCCAGCCGGGTACCGCCCGGTCGCGGTCAGGCGACTGCGTTCCGGATGTTCTCGGCGAGCGTCTCGTACTGTTCGGTGCCCGTCCCCTTCCGGACGAAGCCGGTCACGCACTCCTTGCCCGGCGAGTCGTCGATTTCGGTCTCGTCACGACCGGTAAACAGGAAGAAGGGGACCTCACGACCGGCCTCGCGCACGCGCTGGCACAGTTCCAGCCCGTTGAGGTCCGGCATGGTCAGGTCGCTGACGACGGCGTCACACTCGCCGTCGATGATGCGCTCGGCCGCTCGCTCGGGGTCCATCTCCGAAGCCACGGACAGCCCGTCCTGTCGGTCGAGAAAAGTCTCGGTGATGTCGAGGACGTCCGCCTCCTCGTCGACGACGAGTACTTCGATTGCCATTGGTTACTTCTTGGAGACTTTTCCCGTTAAAACCTGCTGATCACCGTCTCGCCGCCAGAGATTCCACGATCGACGTATCAACATTCGACTATGTCCGCGTCAGCGGGATCGATGGCTCGTTGCCCTGGGAGACGGGAAAGGGACCGGACTGGTGTGCGTGTTCGCCGATGGCAATCCGGGGCGGTAACGTTCTGACCGGTGGCTCCCGACCGCCGTCGGAAGCGTCGGCCCAGTCGGGATCCACGTGGTGGCCATTCGACTCCACGGACAAATGCGCAGCTCGGAGGGCTATCGAGCAGTATCGAGTTGTGGAGAACGCTCCGTCCGGTACCGAACTCCCTGGTCGGGGCGTTCAGGCCGAGACGCTGGTGTCGACGGTCTCGTCGATCCTGACGAAGCCGTAGTCGCATTCACCACAGTTCCACTTCACCTTCTCGCCGAGGTGCATCTCGGTGCTCGCGACCCGCCAGAACGTCTGTTCGCCGCCGCAGTCCGGGCAGTAATGCTGCATTTCGAGGGCCATAGCGGACGTTTTTCGCCGTCGCAGTTCAAACTCCCGGTTTAGAGGCAATGAATTCTATTTCGCTATATCAAATCGATCTGGCGTAGCTTGCGGTTTCCCGTCTCTCGCCAGCTATCGTCGGGCTGGCAGCGAGCCGTAAACGGTTTATTAGCCACATTGCACGTTCGATTCTCAAAATTACGGTTGAACACAACTGATAAGGTCTCTGAAAATAGAGGGGTGATCGATGGTACGATCAGGGGGGTTACGTATCGAATTCACCGTCTGCGGCGGTGAACGGGTGGAATCGGGGGTCGGATCGAGACTGCAGGCGTGGGCTGAAGACGGAGCGGGGGTGCACCGTGCCGGGTGAGAATCGGGACGCCGTGGTCGTTCCGGCCTCGCGGTATCCGCACGGCTACGCGTCGGTCCGGTCGTTCGGTCGCACCGACGTCCACACCATCGTCGCCGTCTCGGACGACAACCTCCCGGTCACCGCGTCGCGGTACTGCGACGAAGTGGTTCGGGTGCCGCCGTCGCACGACGTCCTGGCCTACAGGGACGCGCTGCTGGGCATCGCCGCCCGGCCGGAGGTGCGAACGATAATCCCGCACCGACCCCAGGGCCCCTACGTCCTCTCGAAGTTCTACGACGCGTTCGACCGCCACGTCGATCTGGTCGTCCCGCCGCTCGACACGTTGAAAGCCGTCCACGACCGCAAGCGCCTCGCGGAAATCGCAGCGGACGCCGGCGTCGCCGTCCCCGAGACTCGACTCCTCGAGGACGCGGTCGACTGGGACGCCGATCGGATCGTCAAGTCCCGGTACAACCTGCTCGTCGACGAGTACGTGGACTCCTTCGGGCCGGGGGAGTCCCACATCGCCAAACCGACGTACCACTTCCGCGCCTCTGAGGTCCTCGATACGGACGGAATTCGCGCGGAGATGCAACACGAACCGATCGTCCAGGAGTACGTCGACGGCACCGACGAGTACGTCTTCGGGGCGCTGTACGACCACGGCGACCCGCTGGCGACGTTCCAGCACCGGCAGCTCCGCGAGGACTCCTACACCGGCGGTGGCGGCGTCTACCGCGAGACGGTAGACGTCCCGGAACTGGCGGAAACAGGGCGCGCAATCCTCGACGAACTCGAGTGGCACGGGCTCGCCTGCATCGAGTACATCGAGGACGCAGAGACCGGCGAGTTCTCGCTCGTCGAAATCAACCCGCGGACGTGGCAGTCGCTCGCCTGCGCGATCCGGGCCGGCGCGGACTTCCCGTACTGGTACTGGCTGCAGGCGACCGGCCGGCCGGAACGGATCTACCCGGAGTACGAGGTCGGCGTCGGGACGCACTACCTCTTCGGTGAGCTCGAACACCTCGTCAGCGTGGCACGCAAGCGCTCCTCGCTCGTCGACCGGCCGTCGCTGTCCTCGACCGCGCTCGACATCGCTCGCTCCTGGTTCGAGACGACGGGGTTCGACTACCTCCACCTCGACGACCCGTTGCCGGTCGTCAGGCAGGCCCTCACTGCGAGTTCCGGCGCTGTCGACAGGCGAATCGACTGATCGGGAATAGTCTCGTCGACGTCTCGCCCAGCCTTGATGAAGTCGATTCCTTCGGTTAGGCTCGTTCAGCCCGATTCGTTCAGGCCCGGCCGGCAAGCGGCGGAGAACGCCAGCGGGTTCAGAACGGGTTCAGAGCGGGTGCGTGCCGACTTCGTCGCCCGTCGGCTCGGCGGTTGCCGTCTCCGGAACGGCGTCTCCGTCTTCGTCGCCAGCGGACGGCGCGAGGTGGTCGGTGAGGGGCATCTCCAGAAGCGTCAGCAGCGAGTACAGGGTCGTGTGGTTGTCTTCGTTCACCTGGTGAGACTGGAACGTCTCCCGGACGCCGTCGTAATCGAGGAAGGGAAGGGCGCGAATGAGGTCCTCGTTCTCGCGGATGGCGTCGATGGCGAAGGGAAACGCCCGGAGCAACTCGCGGCGGTCCGGCCACGGCCTGTGGTCGAGATAGGGGGCCGGGACGGGTTCGTCGCAGACGTGTTTGCGGTAGAGCCCGATCAGGTTCTTCCGGACGTACGCGACCGGGAACGACGTCGACGGCGGGACGCCGGTCCCCGCGTGGGGGATGTCGGCGAGGGCCGGGTCGACCGTCCGGAGTCCCGCGCCGACCAGGTCGCGTCGCAACATGTACTTCACCGGGACCTGTTGCTGGAGGTCGAGCAGTCGGTTGTCCAGGAACGGCGTCCGGTACGGACGGATCTGCGTGAGGCTCCGCGAGAAGATGGCCTCTGTGTCGGCGCTCAGCGGGTAGTAGTCGCCGTACATCACCAGGTCGCGCAGTGACTCGTAGCGAACGCCGTGGCTGACGACGCCGCCGTCGGCCGTCCGTCGGATACCGTCGGCGACGACGTCGGAAAGCGACAGGTCCGGCGTGAAGTAGGGTATCTCACCGCGGTCGCCGGTCTTGGCCGCGACGTAGTCCTCGACGTCGTCGACTCGTCGACCGATCGGGACCGAGAGTTTGCCGACGGGCCCGAGCGAGTAACTCCTGGTCTGGATGGGGCCGCCACCGAACAGCATGTCAGCGAACAGCCCCGAGACGAGGACGTCGACCTCCTCGCGGATCTCTTCCTCGAACTCCGCACAGTAGGCCTGATCGAACCAGCCGCTGAAGTTCGAGAGCGGTGGCGTGGTTCCGAGGGACCTGGCTTCGTGAACGTCGTCCCGGTAGAGCGGGTGGAAGTCGTCGCCCGCCGTCTCGGCGACGTGTCTCGCGACCCTGGTCTCCCGGTTGTTCCAGTCGGTGACGTGGAACGCGGTGACGGGCTGGTCGATGCAGGCCTCGACGAGGCGGGAGTCGCTGCCGCCGCTCAACAGCAGGCCGTAGTCGAGGTCGTCGCGCGTCCACTCCTCGAAGATGGTCCGGAGCGTCTCGGTGAAGCGGTCGACGAACCACGAGGCGGACCTGTTCACCGGCTCGTAGTGGGGCCGCCAGTAGGATGCCTCGTTCATCGTCAGGTCGTCGAGGTCGATCGACGTGACCGACGCCGGCTGGAGCTCTCGAACGCCGGACAGCGGCGTCTCCACGCCGAACACGCGCCGGAGCGCCAGGTACTCCTGCAAGTACGGTTCCTGAAACGCCACGTCGACGTCTGGGTGATACGGCAGCGCCTGCAGGTTCGAGGCGAAGACGAACGTCTCCTCGTCCGGGCGCGCGTAGTATATCGGTCGCGTCCCCACCCGGTCGGTGACGAAGGAGACGACGTCGGCGGTCCGGTCGTAGACGACGAGCGCGAAGTCGCCGTTGAGCGCTTCGACCATCTCGATGCCGTGTTCCCCGTACAGGTGGGCACAGAAGCTCGCACTCGTGCCCGCATCGTGTGGTCGCGGGGTGTAGTCCTCACCGCTCCCGTGGCCGTAGACGTCCCCCCAGACCCACACGAGCGTATCCTCTCCCGTCGCGAAGACGGGCTGGTCGCCCGCGAGCCGCGGGTGACAGGACACCACCAGTTCGACGTCCTCGTCGGCGTACGAATCCGTTCGCTCGTCGTCGCGCCAGGTCACCCACTCGGTCATTTCGCCGGGGAGTTCACTATCCGTCCCGAGTACCCCACAGAGTCCCACCATCCGTTTAGTGCGTCCCCGGTGACGTTCGGTCGTCCCCCACCATCCCTCTGCCAGTCAGTGCCGGTAGTCCAGCTCTACTCATTCCTCGATTTCACCGTAAGAGCTAATAACGCTTTTAATTAACGGTTAAAACTTTCATACGTATTATGATTAATCGGGCGTAAGAAACCTGCCGATAGTGACGTGGCGCCGCGTCAATCACCGGACGAAAGCCCTGGGCGTGCACTTCTAAGTGTGTACCGTGCGACGATAGCCTATGCCTATCTACACCGGTCGCGGCGACGAGGGCCAGACCGACCTGCGGACGATGGACCGGGTGTCCAAGGACAGCCGTCGCATCGAGGCCTACGGCACCGTCGACGAGGTCAACGCGCTGGTCGGGTCGGTCAGGCCCACGGGGTACGACGACATCGACGAGCAGTTGCGCGATATCCAGAACCACCTCCACGTCGTCCAGGCGGATTTCGCCAACCCCGATCCGGACGAGGACCACCCGCAGGTCGCGGAGGACCACGTCGACGAACTGGAAACGTACATCGATTCGGCGGACGACGAACTCGAACCCCTCACGTCTTTCATCCTGCCCGGCGGATCCGACTCGGGTGCGAAGCTCCACCACGCGCGCGCGGTCTGTCGCCGTGCCGAACGACGCGCCGTCTCGCTGGCCGCCGAGGAGTCCATCAACGAGACTGCCGTCGCCTACCTGAACCGCCTCTCTGACGCGCTGTTCACGCTCGCCCGCCTCGTCAACCAGCGCGACGACGTCCCCGAAGAGAGTCCCGAGTACTGAGTTCTCGGCGACCAGTTACGACCGCTCGCAGGAACTGCGACCCCTCGCACTGGATAGAAACGCCTTTGGCCCGGACAGACACATCGCAAAGCATGAGCAACGGGGACGACGCCGAAGACGCCGACGGCGACGAGTCGGCCGCCGCAGAAGGGCCCGTCGTGACGTTCGAGCAGCGGCTCGACGACGCGGCGGCGGACCTGGAGGCGGCGGAGACCGAGGCGGACCTGGACGACGTCGAGGCGGAACTCGACGGCATCGAGTCCGACCTCGAAGCCGCCGACCTGCCCGAACCGGACGAGGACGAGGAGGACGCCGAAGACCCCCGGGAGGACCTGGAGTCCCGGCTCTCGGACCTCCGCGACGACCTCGAGGCCCAGCGAGGGCCCTACGTCGAGGACGTCGCGGCCGTCGTCGAGGACGCCGAGGCCACCGTCGCCGATAGCGAGTGGACAGCCGACGGCGAAGACGAGGCCATCGCCGCCGTCGAAGACTTCCTCGAAACCGCCGACGAGTACGTTTCCGTCACCGTCTCGGCGGGCAACACCACCGATGACGCGGCGACCGCGCTCGACGCCGTCGCCGGGACCATCGCCGATTCGGGCCTCGACCCGGACGACGACAGCGAGGAAATCGCGAGCCTGCTGGAGGCCGCCGAGACGCTGGAGGACGACCTGGAGGCCGCCGAGACCTGGCAGGACCTCACCGTCCAGGAGCAACTCGCCGCCCAGGGGTTCTACGACGTCCTGACCAACGAGAACCGCAAGGACTTCCCGCCGGAGTGGAACGCCATCAAGCTCTACGCCAACGACGGCGAAGTCGAGCCCATCCTGCTGGCGCTGGACAAGCTCGGCGACTCCGACTTCTTCGAGGAGTACGTCTTCGACCAGCTGCTCCACATGGGCAAAGACGCCGCGCCGGCGTTCGACGAACTCCACCAGCGGGCCCAGAAGCGCAACAAGGCGCCCATCGAGATCCTCGGCAAGATCGGGGATCCGGCGGCCGCCGAGACGCTCCACGACTTCATCGACGGGGACGGCGACGCGTCGCTCCAGAAGATAGTCCTGCGCGCGCTCGGTGAGATGGGCAGCGAGGAGTCGACCCAGCCGGTCGCCAACCGACTCGACGCCGACGACCCGGAGATCCGGTCGATGGCCGCCCGCGCGCTGGGGTTGCTCGGCGACACGCGCGCCATCCAGCCCCTCTCGGACGTCCTCGCAGACGACGACGAGGACGCCGTCCGCGCCTCCGCGGCGTGGGCGCTCCGCCAGATCGGCACCGAACGCGCCCTCGAGGTCGCCAGCGAGTACACCGACGACCGCGCGTACCTCGTCCAGGCCGAGGCCGAGAAGGCCGCCGGCGTCTGAACTACGAACGACTCGCTTCGCACCGCTGCTACAGTTCCCGCTTCCACGTCGTTTTCTCCGAGCCTTTATCCCCGATGAGGGGACCAGACCGTCGCGATGCGAAGACTGCTGGTCGCCCTCGTCCTCGTCTGCAGTCTCCCGGTGACGGTAACGGGGATGGGAACGGCCGCATTCACTGCAACGTCTGCTCCCGAAGCGACGCCTGCAGGGTCTGAGCCCGTCATCGTCGAACTGTACCCGAACCCCATCGCCGACGACGACGCGGGCGAGTACGCCGTCGTCTCGCTCCCGTCCGGCGTCGACCCCGCCAACTACGTCTTCACCGACGGTGAGGCGACCGTCTCGCTGGCCAACGCGTCGGCCAGCGGTCGCGTCGCCGTCGCGAACGACCCGCGAGCAGCCAATCTGACCGACCACCCGGTTCTCGTCGAATCGTCGCTCTCGCTGGCTAACGGCGGCGAAGCCGTCCGGATCGAGCGAATCGAGACTACCGGCCAGCGCAACGAAACGGTCGACGGAGGAAACGCCACCGTCGTTCACGAACGCCGCTACCGCGACGCGCCGGAGGGCGAGATCGCAACCTGGAACGACTCCCGCATCCGCTGGCAGCAGGTCGGCGCAACCGACAGACCCGTCGTCCGCGGTGACGCCGGACGAGTCCGGGCCTTCGTCCTTCCCGATTCGCCCGCCGTCCCGGCCGAGACGCTCCGTGGGGCCGACCGGCGTATTCTCCTCGCTGGCTACACTCTCACCTCCCAGCGAGTGGTGGACGCGCTCGTTCGCGCCCACGACCGCCGGGTTACGGTTCGAGTGCTACTGGAAGGCGAGCCGGTCGGTGGCCGAACCCAGCGTGAGGCAGCACTGCTCGACCGTCTCGTCGCGGCCGGCGTCGAGGTGCGGCTTCTCGGCGGCGAGCACGCCCGGTACGACTACCATCACGCCAAGTACGCCGTCGTCGACGACCGCGCAGTCGTGATGACCGAGAACTGGAAACCGGCCGGAACGGGCGGGAACAGCAGCCGCGGCTGGGGCGTCGTGACTGGCCAGCCCCGCGTCGTCGACGGGCTGGTGGCGACGTTCCGGGCCGACGCGGGCTGGCGCGACGCGAAGTCCTGGGGCGACTTCCGACGAGGTCGCCAGTTCGAGCGCGGCGAGCGGTCCGTCGGCGACTATCCGACGCGCGTCGAGGCCACCAGGGTCGGCGTCGACCGGACCGACCTGCTGGTCGCGCCCGACAACGCCCAGCAGCGACTCGTCCGCACCATCGATTCGGCCGACGACTCCGTCGACGTCGTCCAGGTTACTCTCGGCGACTGGGACTCGCCGCTCGTCACGGCCCTCCGCCGAGCGGCCCGCCGCGGCGTCGACATCCGGCTGCTGCTCGGCAACGCCTGGTACAACCGGGAGGACAACCGGAAACTGGCCGACCGCTTCGAGGAGTGGGCGAGCGACCGGGACGTCTCGTTCTCCGTAAAGCTCGCCGAGCCAGGGGATCGATACGAGAAAATCCACGCGAAGGGCGCCGTCGTCGACGACGACCGAGTCGTTCTGGGGAGCCTGAACTGGAACGAGCAGGCGGCGACGAGGAATCGCGAAGTGGTCCTCCTGCTCTACGGTGACGAGGTGGCCGACTACTACGGCGAGGTGTTCGACGCGGACTGGGGTGACGGGAAGCCGGAACTACCGGTCGGATTGATCGGCGCTGTCGTTGGATGTTTGATCGTGGCTGGACTGGTCGCGCGGCGTCTGGAGTTCGAAGGATGACGTACTGGTCAGTACAGTGTATGTAGTGAGCGATCTGGTGTGTTCGAGAGAGAGACGGAATAGGAAACGGCAACATTTCGAAAGCCCTCGGCACGCTCGTCTCGCGCGTCTCGCTGCGCTCCTCGCCTTCGGCTGCGGTGCTTGCGTCGCCGTGCTTCGCCGACCGCACCTCGCCCTTTCAGTCCTCCAGGGACAACATCGCTCGCGCGATAAAACGCGCTCGCGATTGATACCACCAAACCTCCCCGGTCGCGCCTGGCGGCGCGACACGCTTCCTGGCTCCGCAACCGCCCGGCCGGGAGCGAGTAGCCGAGCGAAAGCGAGGCTCTCGTGACCAGGGGGAGGGCAGGGCTGCGGTGCTGTGCCTGGAGGACTGAAAGGGCGAGTGGCGGTCGAATCCTCCCGGGCGACGCAAGCACCTGCTGGAGCGCAGCGAGCCCCGGAGTGGTCGAGCGCCGCGAGGGCTTTCGAGTTGTTGCTGTCTCTATTTGTTCCAACTGAAACCCAGAAGAATCACCCGTTCACTTCACGCGTAGACTCGACAGAACGGGACCGAAACCACAGATCCGGAAAAACTAGCCGAAACAGCTAGTCGTCGGAGAGCGCGCCGGAGTGCTGGAGGTCCTCGTCGATTTCGGCGTCGGCCATCTTCTCGACGAGCGCGTCGATGACCTCCTCGCGCATGCCCTCGACGAACTTGATGGAGCCGACGACGAGGTGGCCGCCGCCGGAGACGCCGCCGCCCTGGATCTCGTCGGTGAGTTCGGTGACGTACTCGGGGATGTCGAGGCGGACGCCGTCGGAACGGAGGACGGCGAAGTCGGGGCCGTAGCCGATGGTGATGACGGGGTCGCCGGTCTCCTCGACCTTCTGGTCGTGGATCTTGCCCGTGGTCTTCCCGGGCGCGGGGTACGTGAAGCGGTAGGCGTGGTTCTCGACGTCGAGGCGGTAGAGGTGGGCCCCGCTGTCGAGGGTCTCGTGTTCGACGTGGCTCATGGCGGCGTCGAGTTGCTCCTCGACGTCGCGCTCGGCGCGGGTCGCCAGGAACTCGACGATCTCCTCGTGGCGATCGCGGTCGTCGCAGTCGACGTTGAGCACGTCGTTGATGAGTTCGCGGCCGTCGCTGTAGCGCAGCCAGTGGGTGGCGTAGTCCAGCGCCTCGCCGACGTCGCGCAGGTCCTGTTCGTCGTAACCTTCCTCCTTCGCGAGGTCGACGTAGTCGGGCATCGCCTCGCCCTCGGAGCGGTCGGAGACGCCGGCGACGGCGGGGACGTGCCGGAGGTCGTCGGTCAGCGACGGGTCGATCATCCGGGCGAGTTCGACGCACATCATCCCCGTCGTGATGCGGTAGTCCTCGTCGTGGAGGTACGGGTTGACGTGCTCGTCGATGAGCGGCTCGACGGCCTCGGGGTCGGGGTGGTGGTGGTCGACCACGAGGATGGGAATGTCGTAGTGGCGGAGGTTCCGGTAGGCGGGCGTGTCCTCCTCCGTGGACCCGTTGTCGAGCATGCACAGCATCGGGAGCTTCTGGCCGTGGCGCTCCCGGTTTTCCAGCGCGAAGTTGAGGTCGCGCGTGACGTCCTCGAGTTCGTAGAAGGGCGCCTTGCTCGGCAGGCGTTTGAGCATGTGTCGGGGCGCCTCGTCGTCCTGGTAGTGCTCGGCGATGAACCGTTCGAGGGCGAGCTGGAGCGGGACGCTGGCACAGAGGCCGTCGCCGTCGGCGTGGTGGCGCAGGCGGATGGGCCGTCCTTCCAGCACTGTCCGGCGGAGTCGCCGGGCGACGTCCCGGAGGTCGTCCCAGAGCTTGTCGAAGGCCTCCCACTCGACGAGCGGGTCGATCGCTTCGGGTTCGGCGGCCTCGTCGAGGGCGGTGTCGAGTTCCTCGCGCACGTCGGCCGCGGTGGTCTCGTCGACGACGGAGATCTCGTTGGCCTCCAGCTGGATACCGCCGTTGCGCTCCTCGACGTGGCCGGCGAGTCGGACGATGTCGCCGAGTTCGACGTCGGGATAGGCGCGGACGCCGGCCTCCTCGAAGGCGGCACAGGGCACGATGCCGGAGCCATCGCGGACCTGGAAGATGGTCGGCCCGCCGGTCTGGTTGATCTGGAGCACTTCGCCGGTGACGACGACGGTCTCGCCGGTCATCCCCTCGAGGTCGGCGACCTCGGCCTCGTCACCGTGGGCGCGGTACTGGGTCTCGTACTCGGCGAGTTCGACTTCGTCGAAGCTGACGTCGCCGTCCTCGCGGACTTCGCCGAGTTCGACGACGAGCTGGTCGCCCACCTCGGGGTCAGAGCGGAGGTTCGACGCGTGGACGAGCCCGGAGACCGGCCCGGAGAGGTCGACGAAGACGCCGTACTCCATGACGCCGTTGACGGTTCCGAGATACAGTTCCCCCTCTTCGACGTCGTCGAGCGTACAGCTGTCGGCGAGTTCGTAGACGACGGCTCCCGCCTCGGGAGCCTGGGCACCGTCTTCGGTGCCTGTAGGCGGAGACATTTGACCGTTCTTCGGCGTTACCGGCTTTTTATGCTTCGGTCTGGTCCTGCGAGTTCTGAGTAAAGCAGTTCGCAGTGACGGACGCTGGCAACACCAACAACTCGAAAGCCCCGACCGTCTCGACTCCCGCGACTCGCTGTGGTCCTCACCTCACTGCGTTCGGTTGCGGTCCTTGCTTCGTCGGGGTTCGTCGAGACGGTCGCCCCTTTCAGTCCGGCCCGGTTCGGTAATCCAGGCCGGGTGGGAATGAAAGCGCCCGGGGGCTTTCGAGTTGTTGGCGGTCATTTCATCGTCGTCAGTTGCTGGGTCGCGTACGAGTACAGACCCGCCATACCCACCGTCCTTTTAGCGGTCGCCTAGTCGGAACGCTTAGAAAGCGGCCGGCACGAAAAGCATGCTATGCCGCTGTTTCGCTCGGGTGGAATCCTCGGCATCGCCGAGTCGGCCCTCGAGTTCGCGCTGGCAGCCTCGGAGGAGAGTCACCCCAACGAGTACATGGGGATGCTTCGCGGCGAGGACGCGAGCAAACTCGGGCTGGACGAGGACGGCACCGTCCTGACCGACGTCCTCGTCATCCCCGGGACCGAATCGAACCCCGTCAGCGCGACGGTCAAGACGAACATGGTTCCCAACGACCTGCGCGCCGCGGGGTCGGTCCACTCCCATCCCAACGGCGTCCTCAGGCCCAGCGACGCCGACCTGGCGACGTTCGGCAAGGGGAAGGTCCACATCATCATCGGGGCGCCCTACGGCTGGGACGACTGGCAGGCCTTCGACCGCGACGGCGAACCCATCGACCTGCGGGTCCTCGACGTCGACCCGCCGGAGGAGGCCTTCTTCGACTTCGACCAGGCAGATATCGACGCCGAGCTGCGGGAGGACGAGTGGTGACTTCCCGCGTCGTCGCCCAGGGGACGTTCGACATCCTCCATCCGGGCCACCTGCACTATCTGGAAGACGCCGCGGCGATGGGTGAGGAACTCCACGTCATCATCGCCCGGTCGACCAACGTCACCCACAAGGCGCCGCCCATCGTCCCCGACGAGCAGCGCCGGGAGATGGTTGCCGCGCTGGACCCGGTCGACCACGCTCGCCTGGGCCACCCGGACGACATCTTCGTCCCGATCGAGGAGATAGAACCCGACGTCGTCGCGCTTGGATACGACCAGCACCACGACGACGAGGCGATCGCGGCCGCCCTCGCCGACCGGGGTATCGACGCCGAAGTACGCCGGGCGTCGGGCCGCGAGACGGACGACGACTATCTGCTCTCGACGGGACGAATCATCGACCGGATTCTCCAGGAACGGGGCTCCGACTAGCGGCGAGCCGATCCGTCAGTGGTGTGGAGCGGCGCCGGAACGAACTCCAAAGATCGCTTCCACGGACATTTTGACATTCACGCGTTCGAATAGGTTCCGGCGCGCCAGGCAATTACCGATACGCGTGACAACGACCGTCGTTCTCGCGAACACGATCGGCTCGGCGAGGACTGTGTCAGGACGTCGTCACTCGGGGAATCACACAAACGTAAAGGAGGTCACTCTCGAATACATACCCAGTTCACTGCGGGTGTGGACGGTCGAAGGGTGACTGCGATGCGGCACAGGGACGGTCACGGAGCGCTATGACACGTGAAGGCAGGAAACTGCAATCGACTGCGGTTCGGAATCTGCACGCGCTCGGGTTGAGTGAGTACGCCGCGAGGACGCTCGTGGCGCTCGTGCGAATCGACGGCGGGTCCGCCCGTGAGGTGAGCGACTCGTCGTCGGTTCCACGGACGCGCGTCTACGACGCAGTCGAGGAACTCGCCGACCGGGGCTTCGTCAGGGTGCGCGAGACCCATCCCAAGGAGTTCACGCCGGTCTCTCCCAGGCGGATCCGCCGCGCGTTCTACCGCGAGTACGTCTACAGGCAGGTCGTCGCGGAACTCGGTCTGCGGGCCATCGGCACCCCGAGCGCGGACTCCAGCGATCACGGCCTGGTCGTCGCAACCGGGACCGAGGTGGTGGCCCGGCGCTTCCGTTCGTCGATAGCCGGGGCGGACGACCGCCTCACGTACGTCTCGGTCGGCGACGCGCCGTCCGCGGGCGTCCTCGACGCCATCGACGCAGCCAACGACCGGGGCGTCGCGGTGCGAATCGTCGTCGTCGGGGACGCCGGACCGGTGGACGTCGATACCGCCGTCCCGGACGCGACGGTCCTGTCGGTCCGCGACACGGCGACGCCACCGAACGACCGCAGTCGCTTCCTCGTCGCCGACGACACCGTCGCGCTGCTCGGAACCTGGGTCGACGGGACGACGGAGGTGGGACTGTTCAGCGAGGGCACCGGTTCGGACGTCGTGGCGCTCCTCCAGCAGGTCGTCGACACCTGGCTGGCGGACGCCGAGTGACCGCACCCGGCTTCCGTCTGCCAGATGATCCCGTAAGCAGTCCAGAAATTTATTCAGACAATCACAAAATGCTTTTCACCTGTCGTTCCGGTCGAGTGTGTATGGAAGGTGGCAGTCGAGGATGGTGGCAGCAATGAGTCAGCCGACAGACGACAGGCAACCCGAGGGGTCGGTCTGTGGTGGAGAGATGTACGAGACCGAAGTCGGAGACCGAGACCCCAGCGAGGCCGTCGTCGACGTCGTCTCGGCGATTCGCGACGTCGAGCCCGCCGACCTCGACCCGCTGTACCGGACCGTCGACCCGGACGCGCTCGATTCGCTGTGTACGAACGAAGACCTCGGTGCGCAGCCGACGATCCGGTTCGACTACGAGGGGCTGGTCGTCACCGTGAGCGCGTCGAACACGATTACCGTCGTCGAACCGTAAGCGTTCCACTCCGCTACAGGGCGCTCCCAGGGAGTGCGAACGTAGCGAACTCTCGTCGAAACCTGAACCCGAAAGCGATTCTTCGAACGAGGAGCGACGGTGCCGACCGGTTAGATCAGGTCGGCGTCGGCGAGGCGGTGGACGGCTTCTTCGAGTCGTTCCTTGCTGTTCGCGTAGGAGAAGCGGGCGTAGCCCGGCGTGCCGAAGGCGCTCCCGGGGACGGCCGCGACGTGGGCCTCGTCGATGGCCTCCTCGCACCAGGCGGTGTCGTCCTCGTCGACCTGGGGCATCATGTAGAACGCGCCCTGGGGCGTGGCGACGTCGACGTCGTGGTCCCGGAGCAGGTCGAGCAGGAAGTCCCGGCGCTCGCTGAAGGCTGCGACCATCTCCTCGACGGCCTCGTCGGTGTTCTGCAGGGCCTCGACGCCCGCGTGCTGGACGAAGTTGACGGCACAGGAGACGGAGTGACCGTGGACCTTGCCGGACTGGGTGACCAGGTCTTCCGGGCCGGCGAAGTAGCCCAGGCGCCACCCGGTCATCGAGTAGGCCTTCGAGAAGCCGTTGACGGTGATGGTGCGGTCTTCCATCCCGTCGAGGGTGCCCAGCGACGTCGCTTCGACGCCGTCGTAGGTGATCTCCTTGTAGATCTCGTCGGAGATGACCGTGATGTCGTGCTCGACCGCCAGGTCGCGGACGGCCGCGAGGGCGTCGTCGGAGTAGACGGCACCGTGGGGGTTGCCCGGCGAGTTGACGACCAGCAGTTCGGTGTCGTCCGAGACCGTCTCGGCCAGGTCGTCGAGGGCGCCCGAAAGCTGGAAGTCGTGGGCGGCGGTGTCGACGCGGGCGAGCGAGCCGCCGGCGAGTTTCACCATCGCCTCGTAGGAGACCCACGCGGGGTCGAGCAGGGCGACCTCGTCACCGTCGTCGATGAGCGTCTGGAAGATCTCGTAGAGGGCCTGCTTGCCCCCGGGTGTGACGACGACGTTCTCGGCCTCGTACTGGGTGAGCCCGTCGGCGTGGAGCTTCTCGGCCAGCGCCTCCCGGAGCGCCGGGATGCCGGGCGTCGAGGTGTACCCCGTGTGGCCGGCGTCCAGCGCGTCCTTGGCCGCCTGCTTGACGTTCTCCGGCGTGTCGAAGTCCGGCTCCCCGACCGAGAGGTCGACGACGTCGACGCCGTCGGCCGCCAGTTCGGCGGACTTGTTGCTGATCGCGAGCGTGGCGCTCGGTTCTACGCGTCCGACGCGGTCTGCGAATTCGAGAGTCATAGTTTGAGTTCCTCCGCGAGGGCGACGGCGCTGCGGACGGCCTCGCCGCCCTTGTCCGTCCGCGCCTCGGCTTCGTCCTGGCTCATGCCCGGGCCGATGATGCCCATCGTGACCGGCGTGTCGCGGTCGAGGCTCACGTCGGTCAGTCCCTGGGCGGCCGCGGCGCCGATTACCTGGTCGTGGTCGGTGTCGCCGCTGATGATAGCGCCCAGCACCGCCACGGCGTCGACGTCGTCGCGACGGGCGAGCCTGTCGGCCGCGAGCGGCGTGTCGTAGGAACCGGGCACGTCGAGGCTCGCGACGATGTCGGCGTCTCGCTCCTCGGCGGCGTCTCTCGCCGACTGCGCCATCGCGTCTATCACGTCGCCGTGTTTGTCGTACTGGGCGATTACCAGCCCGAGCTGGACCATATGCGACCGGGCGTGTGCGGAACTAAAAGAAGTACCGTTGTGCGGTGGCTACTACGCTTCCGTCCCTTCCACCGACGGGTCGCCGACGGTCAGCCGACGGGTCGCCGGTACGAGAGTGGCGAGTTAGCTGTTAGATAACTACAAATCCAGCGTGACAAACCAGAAGCATTCTAAAGCCACCACTGGTCAGTGGCGGGTATGGCAGCGTCCGACAGCCCTGAATCGTCGACTTCGTCGGGCGAGCGGTCCCTCCCCGACTGGGCGCCCGACAGTGACGACGTCGTGCTCCTGGTCGCCGGTATCACCCTCCTCGCCCTCCTGGCCCGGCTGATCCTGCTGGGCGACCGCATCGCCCACTGGGACGAGGGACGGGTCGCCTACTGGATCGTCCACTACCAGGAGACGGGGTCGTTCGCCTACCGGCGCATCATCCACGGCCCCTTCATCCAGCACGTCAACCGCTGGCTGTTCCCCACCTGGGGCGCCAACGACTTCACCATGCGCGTACCCGTCGCCGTCGTCGGCGGCCTGTTGCCCCTCTCGGCGCTCCTCTTCCGCGAACATCTCCGGCGCGTCGAAGTGGTCGCGATGGCGCTGTTCCTCTCGTTCAACCCCGTCCTGCTGTACTACTCCCGGTTCATGCGCAGCGACGTGCTCGTCGCGGCGTTCATGTTCGTCGCCTTCGGCTTCTTCGTCCGCTTCTACGACACGCGCCGGACGCGCTACCTCTACGCCGCGGCCGCGTTCGTCGCCTTCGGCTTCGCCTCGAAGGAGAACGCCGCGGTGTACGTCCTGACGTGGCTCGGCGCCGCCGGCCTCCTGGCCGACCAGGCCCTCTACCGGCCCCAGAACCACGCCAGCGGGTACGACCTCCTGCGCTCCAAAGCGAGGGGCGTCCGCGACCGCTTCGACTCCTCGCGGGACGAGATTCTCTCGTTCGTCCTCCACTACGCCAGCGACGCCGCCTGGGCCCTGATACTCCTCTTCGGCCTCCTGCTGTTCTTCTACGCACCGCGGGGCGCGGGGATGGAGGGCGTGACGTACCCACCCGCGACCGCCGCGGAGGGGACCGTCGGCTTCTGGCAGGGCTTCGCCAGTCCCTCGAACTTCGTCGACATGGTCCAGGCGACGTGGAACCACTCCGCCGAGGAGTTCGGTACGTGGTTCGAGCGGTCGACCGAGGCCGGGGACGAGGGCCTCGCAGCGGTGTACGTGGACTTCTTCGACCAGTTCGTCCAGGTGATGATAAACAAGGCGGCGCCGCTGACGGCCTTCGCCATCTTCGGGTTCGTCATCGAGCGCTACGGTGCCGAGCGCTCGCGAAACCTCGTGATGTTCGCCGCCTACTGCGGCTTCGTCTCCGTGCTCGGCTACCCGCTGGGAACGGACATCTTCGGCGCCTGGCTCGTCGTCCACGCGCTGGTGCCCCTCTCGATACCGGCCGCGGTCGGCCTCGCGCGCATCTTCGACTGGGGGTACGAGGCGTTCGTCCTCGACGACTCGGTCGGCGTCGCCATCGCCGCCGTTCTCCTGTTGCTCGTCGGAGCCCAGGTCGCCGCCGTCGCCGTTCCGTCGGTGTACGGCAACCCCCAGTCCGACGACAACAACCTCGTCCAGTACGCCCAGCCGGGCGGCGACCCGCGCGCCGAACTCCAGACAATCGGCGCCGTCGCAGACCGCGAAGGCAACGGCACCGACGTCCTCCTCTACTACGGCGAACAGGGCGACGCATACGACGACAACCTCGCCTTCGTCAAGGACGACCCGAACGAGTGGGACTCCTCGTCGCTGGACACCAGGCCGCTGTGTGCGCGGTGGTACAACTCGCTGCCGTTCCCGTGGTACTTCGCCAAGGAAGACGTCCAGGTGAACTGCTCGCGCGAACGCGCGCAATTGGAGTCCAGAATCCAGTCGAACCCGCCGCCGGTGATAATCACCCAGGACGCGGACTCGACCGTGCCGACCGGCGCCCTCGAATCGTCCTACACCGGGACGACCTACGAGATGCGCGCCTGGGGCAAGGAGACGACGTTCTGGATCCACGAAGACGTCCCGAACGAGAGCGGGTAGGGACTTTCACGACCTGACCAACCGTTTTTCACGCCGAACCGACAATCCGGCATCCTGGTGGACTGAAAGGGCGAGGCCCGGTCGTCGCCGCCCCGGGGAAGTAAGGACCGCAACGAGCGCAAGCGAGTGAGGACCGTGGTTCGAAAGACCTCCGGTCTTTCGTCATCACGAGAGAGCGGAGCTCTCTCGAACGACAGCGACCCGCGGCGGTACGAGCGGGCCGAGGGCTTTCTTTTTGTTTGCGGTATCGGTGGCAACTAACTACGAGTACACACCAGAAAATCATCGTCACGTGAAGCAACGTTTAAGCGCGCAGGTCGGAATCCGTCGCACATGACACTCTCCACACCGGGCCCGACGCTGGGCGTCGTCGGCGGCGGACAGCTCGGTCGGATGCTCGGCGAGGCGGCGGCGCCGCTGGGCGTCGAACTGGTCGTCACCGACCCGACGCCGGACCCGCCCGCGGCACCGGTCGTCCGCGACGCGCTCGTCGGCGAGTTCGACGACGAGGGGACGTTCCGCGAGCTGGCGGAGCGCGCGGACGTGCTGACCTACGAGATCGAACTGGCCGACCCGGACGTCCTCGAACGCGTCGCCGAGGAGACCGGGACGCCGGTCCACCCGGACCCGGAGACGCTCAGAACGATCCAGGACAAACTCGTCCAGAAACGGCGGCTCTCAGAGGCTGGCGTGCCCGTCCCCGAGTTCCGGCAGGTGGACTCCCCGGACGACCTCCGCGAGGCCTGCGAGGAACTGGGCTACCCGGCGATGCTCAAGGCCCGCGAGGGCGGCTACGACGGTCGCGGCAACGTGCCGGTCGAGTCACCCGACGACGTCGAGGAGGCCTTCGCCGCCATCGACGGCCCGGCGATGGTCGAGGAGATGGTCGACTTCGAGCGCGAACTCGCGGTGATGGGCTGTCGCGGCGCCGACGGCGAGCGCGACACCTTCTCCGTCACCGAGACGATTCACGAAGAAGAGATCCTGCGGGAGTCGGTCTCACCGCCGCGGACCGACGACGACGCCGTTCTGAACCGCGCGCGTGCGGTCGTTCTGGACGTCCTCGACGCGATGGACGGCCGCGGCGTGTTCGGCGTCGAACTGTTCGAGACGCCCGACGGCGAAATCCTCCTCAACGAAATCGCCCCGCGTCCGCACAACTCGGGCCACTGGACCATCGAGGGCTGTCACACCTCGCAGTTCGAACAGCACGTCCGCGCCGTGATGGGAATGGCGCTGGGGACGACGGAACTGCGGGCGCCGACGGTGTCGGCCAACGTCCTGGGCGACGTCGAGGAACGACGGCCAGCTACGCTCTCCGGGGAGGAATCTGTGCTCGCGACGCCGCGGGCCCACCTCCACTGGTACGGGAAACACGACGTCTACGAGCTCCGGAAGATGGGTCACGTGACGCTGGTGGGCGGGGACGACGGAGACGAGGAGTCAGACACGGACGACCTGCTCGGGGAGGTTCGAGCGCTTCGGGACGAGTTAACGTTCCAGCAGTAGCGTTCACCCCAGGCCGTTTTCTGGCCGCGGGGGACCCGAACTCGATTCTCGCGACGATCGATCGCCCACACTTACGTCGGCGCCACGCAGAGGGCCAGACATGACCAACGCCGACTCGGTGCAGTCGCTGATCGACCAGCTCCACGCGGAGGCCGAGATGGACCTGCCCAGCGAGGAGACGCCCGACGTGGGCATCGTGATGGGGTCGGACTCGGACCTCCCGACGATGGCCGGGGGGAAGGGGAAGCGTCCAGGCGCGTATGCCGCGTTCACGGAGGAACTCGGTTTCGCGGAACAGACCGACTACGAGAGCGCTCCCGAGTCCCGGTTCACCTTCGAGACGTTCGTCGTCTCGGCCCACCGGACGCCGGAGCTGATGTACGCGTACGCGGAGACCGCCGAGGACCGCGGCATCGACGTCGTCATCGCGGGCGCTGGCGGCAAGAGCGCAGACCTGCCGAACATGACTGCGAGCATCGCCTACCCGCTGCCGGTCATCGGCGTCCCGGTCCAGGAGAAGTCCGTCGACAGCGTCATCGGCATGCCCCAGGGCGCACCGATCACGGCCGTCGACGCGGGCAAGTCGTTCAACGCGGCGCTGACGGCGGCACAGATTCTCGCACGTCAGTACCCCGAACTGCGCGAGCGATTGCAGGCGTACCACGACGGCCTGCAGGAGGCAGTCGGCGACGTCTCGCGAGACCTCCACGAGCTGGGGACGCCGGGATTCAAGGACGAGTACTGGGAGTGACGCTGCGGCCCCCGTCTGGAACCCCGGATCGCGCGAGCGAAGCGCGCTCTGTCCTCCTGACGGGGCCTATCCGCGTTGGGATGGGCTTATCTGTCTCACGTCCGTTTCATTAGCCGATCGCACGATGTCTGAGCACTCGGCCGACGCGACCGGACCGGCTTCGTCCGACTCGTTCGAACGCTCGCATGCGACGCCGCTCGACGCGACGTTCGACGTCCTATCGAACCGCCGTCGGCGGGAGGCCCTTCGTTGCCTGGCGGCGCACGATGAACCGATGGCGCTCGCCGACCTGGCCGACGAAGTCGCGGTCGCCGAACGCGGAGCACCCATCACCGACATCTCCGCGGAGGTAGTCAAGCACGTCTACGTTACGCTGTATCACAGCCACGTTCCCAGTCTCGAGAACGCTGGCTTCGTCCGGTACGACCAGGAGCGCGACATCGTGGCACCCGCGCCGGATCGGCCGGACCTCGACCAGTTCGACGCGACCGCCGTTCAGACAGATCGAAAATCCTGAAAAACCGGCGCGACGGTCGGCGAGCGCAACAATCAACCCTTATATGCGAGTGTTCCCAACCCCAGAACGTTAGGAGATTTCGGAATGAGTAATCCATGGATCGCGATCGGCGCGCTCGCGCTCGTAGGGGTTCTCATCCCAGTGGGGATGATGGCCGCTTCGTACCTCCTGCGGCCGAGCGTCCCGGAACAAGGAAAGAGCGCCACCTACGAGAGCGGTGAGGTCCCGACAGGCAGCAGTCAGCAGATCCAGTTCAACATTCAGTACTACATGGTCGCACTGCTGTTCGTCGTCTTCGACATCGAGACCGTCCTGATCTTCCCGTGGACGGTCGTCTACCGCGACGTCGTCGCGAACGTGGGACTCGCCGAGGCTCTGTATCCCATGCTCGTCTTCGTCGGGATACTCGTCGTCGGTCTCGCGTGGGCGTGGCGCAATGGTGCAGTGAAGTGGGTGCGGAGCCCGCGTGCCAGTCGGCAACTCGACCACAAACCATGAGTAGTGACCAAACGAAGCTGGCGGACGCACAGTCTACGCAGGAGGCCCGAATGGGTTCGGGCGCCGACGACCGCTTCAACTCGAAGCTGCGGGAAGCGTTCGGCTCGACGCCGTTTATCCTCACCAAGTTCGACAAGTTCATGAACTGGGTGCGGGGCTCCTCGATGTTCATGCTGCAGTTCGGGATCGCCTGCTGCAGCATCGAGATGATCCACACGTACGCCATCAAGCACGACCTCGACCGCTTCGGCGCCGGCGTCCCGCGCGCCTCGCCCCGCCAGGCGGACGTGATCATCGTGCCGGGGACCATCGTCTCGAAGTTCGCCCCGCGGATGAAGCGCGTCTACGACCAGATGCCCGAGCCCAAGTTCGTCGTCTCGATGGGCTCCTGTACCGTCTCTGGCGGTCCGTTCCAGGAGGGGTACAACGTCGTCAAGGGCGCCGAGGAGGTCATCCCGTGTGACATCCACGTCCCCGGCTGCCCGCCCCGTCCCGAGGCGCTCATCTACGGCGTCGCCAAGCTTCAGGAGCGCATCGCCGAGGGCGAGTCCTCGCCCGTCACCGTCAAGCCCTACGAACTGGAGCAGTTCGGCGACCTCGAGCAAGACGAACTCGTCCAGAAGCTCGCCGACCAGATCGACGAGGAAGACCTCGTCATGCGCTACAACTGGGGGGACTCGCCGTGAGTTCCGATAGACGTTCCTGCTCGCTCACGTCCGTTCACTGTGCGGGCTGCGACTATCTACCTCACACTCGACACCGGAGGTGTCTCGCGTGAGTCTCGAAAAAAGGACGCCGGTCGTCGACGACGTCGGCGTCACCGAGGACGGCGTCGACTACGACGCGCTCGCCGACCTGCTCGGGGATTCGATTATCGACCGTGAACACCACGTCAACGCCGAAGGGTTCGTCATTCGACCCGACGACGTCCAGTCGGTCCTCCGGACGCTGAAGGACGAGGCCGGTTTCGATCACTGTTCCTGCGTCACCGCACAGGACTACGACGACCGGTACGAGTCCATCTACCACCTGAAGAAGTACCGTGACCCGACGCAGGAAGTCTCCGTCGTCGTCCCGACGCCGAAGGACGACCCGCGCCACCAGACCGGTTCCGACGTCTACGAGACGGCGAACTGGCACGAGCGCGAGGCCTACGACCTGGTCGGCATCGAGTACGACGACCACCCCGACCAGCGACGTATCCTCCTCCCCGAGACCTGGCAGGGCCACCCGCTCTCCCAGGACTTCAACCAGGACCAGCCGCAGGTCGTCTCGCTGCGCGAGCACGCGAACCCGCTGCAGGACGACAAACAGAGCCCGGACGACCCGGACACGATGTTCATCAACATCGGGCCCCACCACCCGGCGACACACGGTGTCCTGCACGTCAAGACGGTGCTCGACGGGGAGCAGATCGTCGACATCGACCCCGACATCGGCTACCTCCACCGCTGCGAGGAGCAGATGTGCCAGCAGGGGACGTACCGGCACCAGATCATGCCGTATCCCGACCGCTGGGACTACATCTCGGCCGGCATCCTCAACGAGTGGGCCTACGCGCGCGCGGCCGAGGACCTGGCCGACATCGAGGTGCCGGAGTACGCGCAGGTCATCCGGACGATGTCCGCCGAGATGTGTCGCATCGCGAGTCACTCCCTCGCGCTGGCGACGTTCGCACTGGACGTCTTCGGCGACTTCACCGCCGTCTTCCAGTACGGCATCCGCGACCGCGAAATCGCTCAGGACCTCCTGGAGGATCTGACCGGTCAGCGCCTGATGTTCAACTACCTTCGACTGGGCGGAGTCGCCTGGGACCTGCCCGAACCCCGCGAGGAGTACTTCGAGAAGATCCGGGACTTCCTCGACGACCTCCCGGAGAAACTCGCGGAGTACCACGACCTCGTGACGGGCAACGAGATATTCCAGATGCGCTGTGTCGACACGGGGATCCTCACGCCCGAGAAGGTCAAGGACTACGGCGCGACCGGACCGGTCGCTCGTGGGTCCGGCGTCGACTACGACCTCCGCCGCGACGACCCCTACGGCTACTACGACGAACTCGACTGGGACGTCGTCACGGAGGACGGCTGCGACAACTTCTCGCGGGTGCTCGTGCGCCTGCGCGAACTCGAGGAGTCGGCTCGCATCATCGAACAGTGCGTCGACCTGCTCGAAGAGTGGCCCGAAGACGACCGCACCATCCAGGCCAACGTCCCGCGGACGCTCAAGCCCGACCCGGACCGCGAAATCTACCGCGCGGTCGAGGGCGCGAAGGGCGAACTCGGTATCTACATCCGCTCGGACGGCACCGACAAGCCGGCGCGGTTCAAGATCCGGAGTCCGTGTTTCAGCAACCTCCAGTCGCTGGCGGAGATGTCCGAGGGCGAGTACATCCCGGACATGATCGCCTCGCTGGGTAGCCTCGACATCGTCCTCGGGGAGGTGGACCGGTAATGCAGTCCGAGACGCCGCTGCCGTCGGCGATGGCCGACCTGCTCGGGCTCGACCCGTCGAACCCGCTCGTCATCTTCGTGATGGCGTTCGTCGCGTCGCTCGTGGTCGCGTCGGGACTGCTCACCCTGGTCGCCGTCTCCGGCATCTGGGGCAAGCGAAAGATCACGGCGGCGTTCACGGACCGCATCGCCGTCAACCGGCACGGCCCGATGGGGCTGCTCATCATCCCGGCCGACGCGCTCCGGCTCCTCTCGAAGGAGCTCATCATTCCCGAGGGCGTCGACCGGCCCGCGTGGGACCTGGGGCCGCTCATCATGGTGTTCTCGGCGCTCGCCGGGTTCGCCGTCATTCCGATGGGCAACGGCATCCAGATCGCCGACCCCGAGGTCGGCCTCGCGTACGTGTTCGCGATGGCCTCCGTCGCCTCGCTCGGTCTCGTGATGGCCGGCTACTCGTCGAACAACAAGTACTCGTTCCTCGGCGGCCTGCGCGCGGTCGCGCAGAACCTCGCCTACGAGATTCCCCTCATCCTGACCGGGATGTCGGTCGTCATCTTCGCCGGCTCGCTCCGGATGAGCACGATCGTCGCCGAACAGGCCGACACGCTGATCGCGCTCGGTCCGGTCGCGATCCCGCAGTGGTACGCGTTCGTCAACCCGTTCGCGTTCGTGCTGTTCATGGTCGCGAACCTCGCGGAGGTCGGCCGGAATCCCTTCGACATTCCGGAGGCGCCGACCGAAATCGTCGCCGGCTGGCAGACCGAGTACTCGTCGGTGTACTTCGTGCTGGCGTACCTCTCCGAGTTCATCCACATCTTCCTCGGCGGGGCCATCATCGCCACCATCTTCCTCGGTGGCCCGGCGGGCCCGGTGCTCCCGGGTATCGTCTGGTTCCTGATCAAGATTGTGGCGGTGTACCTGTTCACCCAGTGGGCCCGCTCGGCGGTCCCCCGGGTGCGCATCGACCAGCTCATCGAGATCGGCTGGAAGGGGATCCTCGTGCTCTCCTTCGCCAATCTCGTCCTCACGGCGATCATCGTCGGGGTGATCGCATGACTCGAGCTGGTCCTCGGGTGACTGTCCCCGACACGAGAGGTGACCTACAATGATCGGCGTCCTCAAATCGATGGCCACGACGATGAAGCACGCACTGGACGGGGAGACGTTCACGGTCGAGTACCCGGACGTCGCGCCCGAAGTGAGCCCGCGCTTCCGCGGGGTCCACAAGTTCAGCCAGGAGCGGTGTATCTGGTGTCGTCAGTGCGAGAACGTCTGTCCGAACAACACGATCCAGATCGTGACGGACGACCAGCGCAACGGCGAGCAGTACAACCTCCACGTCGGCCAGTGCATCTACTGCCGACTGTGCGAGGAGGTCTGTCCCGTCGACGCCATCATCCTGACGCAGAACTTCGAGTTCACCGCGGACACGAAGGACGACTTCGCGTACAACAAGGAACAGCTGAAGAACGTCCCCTGGTACAAGGACATCGACCCGCTCGCGTCACGAGAACCGGACCGCGGGGTCTGGATCGGCGAAGGGGAAGGCGAAGTCGACTACCAGTAAGGCCCGGTACCGACCGCTCACTTCGTTCGCGGTCGGCCTTTTTTCGCCACCGGGAGAGCAAGCTCTCCCGAGCCCACACTCGCTTCGCTCGCGTGGACCACGTTTTTCGAGGAGCGGGTCGCGGGCCGACGGCCCGCGGCCGCATGAGTTAGCGGCGAAGCCGCCAACCGGTTCCCGCAGCGAGCGTTGCGAGCGAGGAAACCCGACGACGAAAAAGGTGGTTGTGATATTCTCCCGTTAATTGTTAGTATGGTGGTCCGAGGCGGTGCTCTGCCGAGACGAAAGAGGAATCTTCAAAAGCGCGCCGAAAGGAGACACAAACAACAATGGCACCACTGCTGGAGACAATGGCGTTCGTGCTGTTCGCGGCAGTCACCATCGCGAGCAGCTTAGGCGTCGTGCTCGTCAGGGACGTCTGGCACTCGGCGCTCTTGCTGGGCATGGCGCTGCTGAGCGTCGCAGTCCACTTCGTGATGGTAAATGCGCCGTTCGTCGCGGCGATGCAGATCCTGGTGTACGTCGGCGGGGTCCTGATCCTCATCAGCTTCGCCGTCATGCTCACGCGCCCGGACCAGGGCGCCGTCGAGGTGACGCCATGACCCGCCCGCGCCTGCGGACGGGACGACACCTCGTGCCGGGACTGGCCGCGGTGGCGCTGTTCGTCGTGTTCGCCGCCGTCTTCCTCACGGCGTCGTTTCCCGAAGCGGCCGGCTTCGGTGCGGACGCGGCCATCATGAAGAGCCTGGGTGCCGCACTCATCGGCGTCGAGGCGAGCGCCATCGTCGGGGAGGGAGCGGCCGTCCCCAGCGAGGGATTCCTCGTCTCGTTCATCGTCATCGCCGTCGCACTCGACGCGGCGCTCGACGGCTCACTCATGCTGGCACGACGCGAGGAGGCCGGCGAGAACGTCACCGTCGGAACGGACGTGGTCGGTGGCGAAGAGTCGCCCGCGACCGCGACCGACGGCGGCGTCTCCGGGGGTGAGGACCGATGATGCCGGCCGAGTACTATCTCGTCCTCTCCGCGGCCGTCTTCTGTATCGGCCTGTTCGGCATCCTGACTCGTGAGAACGCGCTCATCTTCCTGATGTCCGTCGAGCTGATGCTCAACGCGGCGAACATCAACCTGGTCGCGTTCTCGGCCCAGTACGGCAACCTGACCGGGCAGGTGTTCAGCCTGTTCACGATGGGGCTGGCGGCCGCCGAGGTGGCCATCGGCATCGGCATCATCCTGGTCCTGTACCGCAACTTCTCCGACGTGAACGTCACCGACGCGACGACGATGAGGTGGTAAGATGGCAGGAGCATTCACATACGCGCCCGCGATCGCGGCGCTCCCGTTCGTATCGTTCCTCGTTGCACTGTTCCTCGGCGACCGGATGCCCAAGGGCGGCGCGCTCGCGGGCATCGCGGCCACCGCCGGGTCGCTACTACTGTCGGCGTGGGTCGCGCTGACCGTCGCTGGCGGGGCGACGTACAACCAGACGCTGTACACCTTCGTCGAGGGGATCGACACCTTCGAGCTCACGCTCGGGATCCTCATCGACCCGCTGACGGCCCTGATGTTGCTCATCGTCTCGCTGATCGCCTTCCTCGTCCACGTGTTCTCGCTGGGCTACATGAACGACGAGGGCGAGACGGGCCTGCCCCGGTACTACGCCGGGCTGGGCCTGTTCACGTTCTCGATGCTCTCGTTCGTCTACGCGAGCAACATCCTCATGGCCTTCATGTTCTTCGAACTGGTGGGGCTGTGCTCGTTCCTCCTCATCGGCTTCTGGTTCCGCGAGGCGGCCCCGCCGAGCGCGGCGAAGAAGGCGTTCCTGGTCACCCGCTTCGGTGACTACTTCTTCCTCGTCGGCGTCGTCGGCATCTTCGCCACGTTCGGCACGGGCGCGTTCGCGGGCGCGGAGTCGTTCCCGGCCATCGCCGAGCAAGCGCTCAACGGCGAGGCCGAGGTGACGACGTTCTTCGGCATGGACCCGCAGACCTGGTTCACGGTGCTGGGACTCCTCGTCCTCGGTGGCGTCATGGGCAAGTCGGCGCAGTTCCCGCTGCACACGTGGCTCCCCGACGCGATGGAGGGCCCGACGCCCGTCTCGGCGCTCATCCACGCGGCGACGATGGTCGCGGCCGGCGTCTACCTCGTCGCGCGCATGTACGGGTTCTACGCCCTCTCACCGACGGCGCTGGCCATCATCGCGCTGGTCGGCGGCTTCACGGCGCTGTTCGCGGCGACGATGGGCGTCGTCAAGCAGGAACTCAAACAGGTGCTGGCGTACTCCACCATCTCCCAGTACGGGTATATGATGCTCGCGCTGGGTGCGGGTGGCTACGTCGCCGCCGTCTTCCACCTGACCACGCACGCGATGTTCAAGGCGCTCCTGTTCCTGGGCGCCGGCTCGGTCATCATCGCGATGCACCACAACGAGAACATGTGGGACATGGGCGGTCTGAAAGACCGGATGCCCGTGACCTACTGGACGTTCCTCTCTGGCTCGCTCGCGCTCGCGGGGATCGTTCCGTTCGCCGGCTTCTGGTCCAAGGACGAAGTGCTGTTCGAGGCCCTCATCCACGGCCTGGGCTCCGAGGGCGGCCTCGGCACGGTGCTGCTGGCCGCCTACGCGATGGGGCTCCTGTCGGTGTTCTTCACCGGCTTCTACACCTTCCGGATGGTGTTCCTCACCTTCCACGGCGAGCCACGCACAGAGACGGCACGCAAGCCCCACGGCGTCGGCTGGAACGTGAAGTTCCCGCTGGCGGTTCTGGGCGTCCTCGCCGCGACCATCGGTTTCCTCAACATGGTCCCCCTCGAGAAGCTGACCGGGATTCACCTCTCCTTCCTCCACGACTGGCTCGCACACGGCGGCATCGAGATGACCACCAGCGAGACGTACGGGACGCTGCTCCACGACGTGGCCGGCGTCACGGCGCACTACCCGCTCGGTGAACTCGGCACGACGCTCGCCTCGGCGGCCGTCTCGCTCGGCCTGGCGCTCGCGGGCGTCGGGACCGCGTGGTCGCTGTACAACGTGGACGAACCGACCGAACACACCGACAAACTCGGCTCTCTCAAGACCGTTCTCATGCACAACTACTACCAGGACGAGTATCAGGTGTGGCTGGCGACCGGCGTCACCTACCCGCTGGCTCGTGCGGCCGACAAGTTCGACCAGGGCGTCGTCGACGGCGTCGTCAACGGCGTCAGTAGCGTCAGCCTGTTCGGCGGCGGGCGGATGCGTCGCCTGCAGTCCGGCGTCGTCAGCAACTACGCGACCCTCATCACGACCGCGCTGGTCGTGTTGCTCGTCGCCTTCGGACTCATCGGGGGGTGGTTCTAGATGGTGATGATCGCCGCACTCCTCGGTATCACGCTGCTGGGCGCGGTCGTCACGTTCTTCGCCGACGACCGCTACGCCGCTCGTCTCGCGACGGCCATCAGTTCCATCCCGGCACTGCTGAGCGTCTGGATGTACTGGCAGTACTACCAGAACTTCCAGGAGGCGGGCAACGCCTTGCTGACGCCGGGTGAGGCCGCCTTCGTCCAGCAAATTCCCTGGATCGAGCTCGCCGGGTTCGAGCTCCAGTATTACGTCGGCCTCGACGGCGTGAGCATGCCGCTGCTGACGCTCACGACGGTGCTGACGACGCTCGCGCTCGTCAGTAGCTGGACGCCCATCTCGGAACGGCAGAACCAGTTCTACGGGCTGATGCTCCTGATGGAGGCGAGCCTCATCGGCGTCTTCGCGGCGCTGGACTTCTTCCTCTGGTTCGTCTTCTGGGAGGGCGTCCTCATCCCGATGTACTTCCTCATCGGCGTGTGGGGCGGCCCGCGCCGGAAGTACGCCGCGATCAAGTTCTTCGTCTACACGAACGTGGCCTCGCTGGTCATGTTCGTGGGCTTCTTCAGCCTCGTCTTCGGGCTGGGCGACGAGATTTCGACGCTCGGCCTCCCGGCCATCGCACAGGCGTTGCGCGGCGGCGCCGAACTCGGGAGCCTCTTCGGCTTCCCGCTCGCGACGGTCGCCTTCGTGTTGATGTTCTTCGGCTTCGCGGTGAAGGTGCCCGTCTTCCCCGTCCACACGTGGCTGCCGGACGCTCACGTCGAAGCGCCGACGCCGGTGTCGGTGATGCTGGCCGGCGTCCTCCTGAAGATGGGGACCTACGCGCTGCTCCGGTTCAACTTCACGATGCTGGGGGACGTCGCACAGACCCTCGCCGTCCCCATCGCAGCCATCGGTGTCCTGTCGGTCATCTACGGCGCGATGCTCGCGCTCGCACAGCGTGACCTGAAACGCATCGTCGCCTACAGTAGTATCTCGTCGATGGGTTACGTCATCCTCGGACTGGTCGCGTTCACGCCCCACGGCGTCGGCGGCGCGACGTTCCAGATGATCTCCCACGGCCTCATCTCCGGGCTGATGTTCATGGCCGTCGGCGTCATCTACAACGAGACGCACACGCGCATGGTCGGCGACATGTCCGGCCTCGCCGACCGGATGCCCTGGACGGTTGGTATCTTCGTCAGCGCCGCGTTCGGTTACATGGGCCTGCCGCTCATGTCCGGGTTCGCGGCCGAAGTGCTCGTCTTCCTCGGCTCCTTCCAGTCGACCGTGCTTCCGTACGCACCGCTGTTCACCGGGGTGGCGATGTTCGGCATCGTCGTCGTGGCGGGCTACCTGCTGTGGGCGATGCAGCGCTCGGTGTTCGGTCCGTACCGGCTCGAAACCGACTACGAGGTCGCCGGGGCACCGTTCCACGACGTCGCGCCCCTGGTGGTCCTCCTGTTGCTGGTCATCGCGCTCGGCGTCGCGCCGGATCTGTCCTACCGGATGATCCAGCACGCGGTTAATCCGATCCTCGACGTCGGAGGTGGTATCTAATGACACAACTCGCACTCCAGATGACGCAGTCGTCGTGGACGGCGCTCGCGCCGACCTTGTTGCTCGGCCTCTCCGCGCTCGCCCTCCTGCTCGTCGACAGCATCAGCCCCGAGGAGAGTGACAGCACCCTGCTCGCCGGCGTCGCC
The DNA here is from genome assembly GCF_058933135.1 of Halomicrobium sp. HArcel3. Classification (NCBI taxonomy): domain Archaea; kingdom Methanobacteriati; phylum Methanobacteriota; class Halobacteria; order Halobacteriales; family Haloarculaceae; genus Halomicrobium; species Halomicrobium sp. HArcel3. The sequence continues at coordinate 288,123 of NZ_JBZYDN010000004.1, forward strand.
GGCCTCGGGTCGCTCGCAGCGGCCGTCACGACGATGGTGTTCCTGTTCGGCGGCCGGGGACTGCCCACGGAGCAGGGCGGTCAGGGAATCGTCTCGCTGTTCGGCGACCAGCTCGTCGTCGACCAGATGTCGCTGTTCTTCACGTTCATCGTCGCCAGCGTTGTGACGCTGGTCGTCGTCGCCAGCAGCGACTACCTCCGGGACCACCGCTACAAGGCCGAGTACTACACGCTCGTCCTGCTGGCGTCGACCGGGATGAGCCTCCTCGCGAGCGCGAACAGCCTGGCCATCGCCTTCATCAGTCTGGAACTGGCATCGCTGCCGTCGTTCGCTCTCGTCGCCTTCCTCAAGTCGAACAAGGGGAGCGTCGAGGCGGGGCTGAAGTACTTCCTCATCGGCGCGCTGTCGTCGGCGGTGTTCGCATACGGCATCTCGCTGGTGTACGCCGCGACCGGCGCGCTCCAGTTCGACGCCGTCGCGACGGCCATCGGCGAGGGCGTCCAGACGGGCGTTCTCGGCATCGGCATCCTGATGATCGTCGGCGGCGTCGCGTACAAGACGGCGAGTTCGCCGTTCCACTTCTGGGCGCCGGAGGCCTACGAGGGCGCGCCCGCGCCCATCTCGGCGTTCCTCTCCTCGGCCTCGAAGGCGGCCGGCTTCGTGCTGGCGTTCCGCGTGTTCCTCACTGCCTTCCCCGTCGACGTCGCCGGCGCGGCCATCGACTGGGTACTGGTCTTCCAGGTGCTGGCCATCGTCACGATGTTCGTCGGGAACTTCGCGGCGGCCACCCAGGAGAAGGTCAAGCGGATGCTGGCCTACTCCTCGATCGGTCACGCGGGGTACGTCCTCATCGGTCTCGCGGCGCTGACCGGCGGCGTCGACCAGAGCCAGGTCCTGGGCGCCGGGATGGCTCACCTGCTCGTCTACGGCTTCATGAACACGGGCGCGTTCCTGTTCGTCGCGCTGGCGGAGTACTGGGGCGTCGGTCGGACGTTCGAGGACTACAACGGCCTCGCGACGCAGGCGCCGCTCGCCTGTGCAGCCATGACCGTCTTCCTGTTCAGCCTGGCCGGCCTGCCAATCGGCGGCGGCTTCTTCTCGAAGTTCACCCTGCTGATGGCGACGGTCAACTCCGGGACGTGGCTGCTGGGCGCCGCGCTCATCATCAACAGCGCGCTCAGTCTGTTCTACTACACCCGGGTCGTCAAGGCGATGTGGATCGAGGACCCGGCCGACGGGCTCGAACTCGACGACTACCCGGTGGGACTGTACACGGCCGTCGTCGCGGCGGGCGTCGTCACGTTCCTGCTGCTCCCCGGATTCGACGTCGTCATCGGCTTCGCCGAGAGCGCGGCGTCGCTGGTCTAGACTCGTTCGTAGACGACCAGTCCGCCCCGTTCTCGTTTCGTAACGATTTCGCGGTCTTCGAGCACGTCCAGGTGCCCGACCGCCTCGCTCATGCCGGAGAACTGCTCGGTCGCCGGGAGATCACCGAACAGTTCGCCCATCACCTCGACGGGCGTCGTCGGGCCGTCGACGATGGCCGCGACCTCGTCCGTTCGCTCGTCGTGTTCGGACAGGATGGCGTCGATGCGGGCGGCGGGTGCGTCGATGGGCTCGCGGTGGCCCGGGAGAAATCGGTCGAACGAGTCGGCGCGTAGTGTCCGGAGTGACTCGTTGTACCCGGGGAGGACCCGGGGCCGCGGGCCGCCGGATTCGGGCGGCGGCTGGAGAAACGGGTTCGGCGTGATGTCGGCGAGCACGTTGTCGCCGACCAGCGCTACGCGCTCGTCGCCCTCCTCGAAGGCGAAGAGGAGCTCGCCCGGAGCGTGGCCGGTGACCGCGTCGGCCGTGAGGTGGACGTCGTCGACGTTGACGTCGTCGCCCGCCTCGAGTTCCCGGTCGACGTCGACGCTCGTGGCGTAGGCCAGGAACGCCTCGGGGAGGTTCGTCACGGTCTCGGCCGTCTCGCGTGCCATACCGCACTGTTCGAAGAAGTCGACGAAGTAGGCCTGTTCGTGCTCGAGGCGTGCGGGAAAGTCCTCGACGATGGACTTCGCCTCGGGACTGGCGAGCACGCGGGCGCCTCGTTCACGGAGCCGGTGTGCGACGCCGAAGTGGTCCGGATGGGGGTGCGTGATCAGGACCTGTTCGACGTCGTCGGGCGAGAGATCCCGTTCTTCGAGCGCCGCCAGCAGTTTCGCCCACGCCTCCTCACTGTCCGGTCCGGGGTCGACGAGCGTCCGTCCGGCGAGGTAGGCGTTCACCGGTCCGACCTGGAACGGCGTGGGAATCGATAGTCGACTGAACATGGCCGTGCTTGTGAGGGGAGTGGGTTAACGGTTCGTCCCCTGTGTAAACGATGGAGGTGGTTCGGGGCGTTCGGACCGGGTGAGACGAACGGTGGACGCGGCTCACGTCGGCCACTCGACTGCAGGACCACGAGCTCCAACTCCTCGGAGATGTCTGTGTTGCAGGGGTTCGAACCACTTTCACGTCCCGTTCGTTCATCGATTACCTCGAAAACGTTCCATCTGGGCACAAAGGTTATATCCGTCGGAAGGCAAAGGACAGATATGAATCGACACTTCGAAGATGCACGGTACTACCTGAAGCGCGCGGGCGCGACCGCCACGAAGGGCGTCAAGACCGAACTCGAACCGGTCCGCGAGCGGTTCGACGAACTCACCGGCCGCGAGGAAGAACCGGACCCGAGCCGGCTCGAGGAGATCAAGGCGGATCTCCGGGAGGTTCAGACCAAAGCCGAAGGTGAGGCCCGCGAGGCCATCGGCGACGCCCGCGAAAAACTCGACGAGTACCGCGGCAAGCAGTCTGCCTGACGCGACGACGACGGATTTTTCCTGGACAGGTTGTCAGGCACACCCCCCGTGTCGAGTGGACCACCCACCCCGGGAGGGGTTCTCAGTCGTCCGTCGGAAGACAATTCTTAAGTCCGGGCCTCGGATACTGGAAAACGTCCGGGTTGGTGATCTAGTCCGGTTATGATACCTCCTTCACACGGAGGAAGTCGGCGGTTCAAATCCGCCCCAACCCATTCTGCGACGAACGGACGTGAGGAGCGAATGGTGCAAGCGGATTCGAACCCTGCCAGTCGCGCGCAGCGTAGCGAGCACGTCTGGCTTCGGTTCAAATCCGCCCCAACCCATGTTGTCACGAACAATCCGTGAGTGACAACTGGGTGTGGCGGTTTGAGCCCAGAGGACGAGCGAAGCGAAGTCCTCGCGGTTCAAATCCGCCCCAACCCATTTTGCTGCGAACAATTCGTGGGCAGCAAATGGTCCATGCGGATTTGAACCCTGCCAGTCGCGCGCAGCGTAGCGAGCACGTCTGGCTTCGGTTCAAATCCGCCCCAACCCATTCTTCGAGGGAAGGACGAAGGGAGTGCGTCGTTCAGACGAACATGGAATGGAATTCGTCGGTAGAGAGTCGAATGGTCACTGACGAGTGATCAATACAGATCAAGGACTGAGTGATTTGGCGGAGCCGCTGTGACCACGACGTCAAAGAACTCGAAAGCCCTCGGCACGCTCGACTCGTGCGAACCCACTGCGCGCGCTCGTTCCTCGCGTGCTTGCGGGTTCGGACTTCGCCGACCGCACCTCGCCCTTTCAGTCCTCCAGGTACCGCATTGCTTGCGCCACAGGGGCGCGCGCGATTGAATCCGCCAAACCTCCCCGGATTCGCGGCGTCCGCCGCGAATCACGCGTCCTGACCGCTCCGCCGTCAGAACGAAGTTCTGACGAGCATCGCCTCGCCGTGCTCGGCTCAACGCAACCGCGCGGTGGTCGGCCGAGAGCGCGTTTCATCGCGCGACCAGGGGAAGGGCAGGGCCGCGGTGCGGTTTCCTGGTGGACTGAAAGGGCGAGGTGTGCTCGTTGGCTCCCCGGCGAAGTAAGCACCGGAGCGGAGCCAGGAGCGCAGCGAGCCGCGGAGTCACGAGCGCGCCGAGGGCTTTCTGGCTGTTGGCGGTCTCGTTTCTTCCAGCTAAAAATCACAGAACCACCCGCTCAGTACGCGCACCTACAGATCGGGTGGAGCAGGCCCAAACGAGTCTGAAGCAGGCAGTTTCGACTCGCCCAGCGACGCTTACCTTCGCTTCCGGTACCAGACGAGCGCAGCGAGGGCAGCACTCCCGATTCCAGCGACGGTTCCGTAGAGCGGGAGGTTCGCCGAATCCTCTTCTTCCTGCCGCTCGGTTTCGGTCGCCGTCTCCGTCGGCGTGGCGGTGGGCGTAGGCGTTGGAGTCGGGACGGCGAACGACGCCACGACGCCGGCGTGGTCGGCGGGCCAGAGTTCGACCGACTCACCGTCGACGGCCGTGGTGACGCGGGAGTCCGGATCCGCGCCGACTCGCTGGACGCCGGTGGGGTCGACGTCGCCGCGGGAGAGGACGTGGTCGACGCGGCGGGAGAGGTCCGACGTCTCGTTGCGCAGGTCGCTGGCCTGACAGCAGGTCGGGTCGGCGGCGTCGGACTCGCTGTCGGAGGCGGGGTCCGCGAAGGACTCGGTCAGCAGGTCGTAGGCGGCGGTCGGGCCGCCGGGGCCGCTGTTGAGGTCCCCGGCGAGTACGACCGGCCGGTCCGTCGGCAGTTCGTCGCGGAGTTCCTCGGCCTGGTCCAGGCGGGTGTCGTCGTCCGCGGATTCGAGGTGGGCGCTTGCGACGGCGACGTCGGCGCCGTCCAGGGAGAGGTCGACCTGGCAGAAGCCGCGCTGGATGGGGACGGTGGCGCCCTGGACTCGATACCGGAGCGCGCTGTCGAAGGTTTCCGAGCGGCTACCGGTCGTCTCGAGGTCGCTCCGGACGAGCAGGGCGGTTCGGTCGGTGAGGCGGACGTCGGTCGTTCCGCCGTCGTCGTCGGCGGGGACTTCGATGTCGGTCGTGACCGTCTCGGCGGCCACGTCGTAGGACAGGCCGCGGTCGTCGAGGGCGGACGCGAGCAGGTCGAGCAGGTCGACGACGGTGGTCGAGGCGTTGGGAATCGGACTTTCGGAGAAGTCGCTCTCGGTCTGGACCCGCAGGTGGGCGGCCTCCTGGACGCCGACGACGTCGGGCTGGCTGGTCTCTATCTCCGCGGCGATGGCGTCGACGCGGGCCTCGTAGGGATGTGCTCGAATCTCGTCGAGCATCTCACCAGCAATGTGGCGGACGTCGTTCATCGAGGTCGCGTCGAAGAGTTTCGAGAGGTCGACGCCCAGATAGAGGTTTCGCGTCAGTACCGACAGGGGCGCCGACGACGGCGCGGCGAGGGCGGTGCTGGGGAGGGTCTGGTTCACGGCGAGTCCCGCGACGCCGCCGAGGAGGGCGCGACGCGAGTGCGATACGGGACCAGTGTCGGGCGTTCTCATCTACTGATGGCTTCTTCCTCATCACTGAAAAACGTAAATGCGACGTACGTACCAGAACGCTTCTGGGGGCTACGGCGTCGAACCTGTTCGTTCGGTCGGGTCAGTGCTTCGTCGAAACGCGCTGTTCGGTACTCAGCAGCCCTCGCTCGTGATGGTGACCTGTTCTGCGGTCAGGGACGTGTGGTCGTAGGTGGCCTGTCCGTTCGAGATGGCCGTCCAGTACCTGATGGTTCCGTTGTAGTGGTGACTGTGCAGTTCGGCGTCGGTGTTGAACGCCGGGTCGATGGTGACGGTGAAGTCCTCGCCGAGGCCGGTGTACGCGCCGCCGTCGGTCTTGCCCTCGCCCCAGGTCCAGTTGACGCGGTGGACGCCGTCGGCCTCGCGCCACGAGTCGTAGTTGTGTTTGCCCTCGTAGGAGTCGTCTTTCACGGTCCAGTTGCCGTCGTCCGGCAGGCCGGCGATGGTGAAGGTCGCGGCGCCGCCGTCGGAGGCGTTGCCGGTCGACCCGTGGAGGAAGACGAGGCTCAGGTTACCGTCGCTATCCTCGTACAGGAAGAAGCTACTCGTGTCGGGTTGCTGGAGCGCGATCGTCCCCTTGGAGCTGTAGGAACGCCCGGTCTGGTTCGTTGAGGGGTTCTCCGGGATCGGCGACCGGTAGTCGTAGAACGACTTCACCGACTCGTTACCGTAGAGCGGCGATAGCTCCGTGCAGTCCTCGCCCTGTACGACCGCGTACGTGTCGTTCGTCTCCTGTTGCTGGACGTCGGCCGCGGCGACGCCGGCCGTCATCCCGACTATCGTGACGACGACTACTGCGATCGTCGCCACCTGGCCGAGAACTGTCTCCGTTCGTCGTTCGTGGTCGCTACCTCGTCTGCTGTCTGTCGAACCCATGGAGGATCGCACTCGTGTCTGGTGATTAGTTATACTCGCCGTAGCGGTCACACGGGGACCGATTAACGCGCGACCGGGACCGATTATCTGACTTATCGGCGGATATAGTCAGTATACGATCCGTTTGAATTGCACTGCAGTCGGTGGATTATGCAGTATCCTCTACCAAATCGTATGTGTTCGACGGCACGCGCTCCCCCGTTCACCTGAGACAACGTGTGACCGGGACGACGGAAAGCGATCATCACGTACTCACACGCCGTGGCGAACTTCTCCCTGAAAACGGTCTGTTGGCTACCAGGTCGAGCGATTCGCGTGTGTCTCGCCGTCGCACCGCTACTGAAAGCCGATCGTTAGCGGATCGGTCGACCAGCGTATCCGGGCGGAAAACTGGCGGGGTCGTTGCGGGTTCCCGCTCTCGTGCTTCCCACGAAGTCGCCGGTGAACGCGCGCCCTGATCGGCGGACCGATGGCGGCCGAAACCGCGGAGTGGGGCGGATGACCGTCGCACCGCTCGACAGATCTGTCCGCGACGACTTCGGTCCGACGGCGGGTTCGTCATTTCTTTAGGCGCTCGCGGCCGAACGGCGAGTATGAATGCGCCGTTCGACCCCGACCAGCCGGCCGGTTCCTCGCACACGAATCCCTCGCGCGGCCGGTCGCTCGCCGTCCGCCAGCGCCGGGTGATCGCCTGATGGGGCGTCGCGACAAGATCGCGTTCGGTCTCACGCTGGTCGCGATTATCGTGATCCCGGGGGTTGCCAACGCCGTCCTCTCCCAGATTGGCTACGGCACGCTCGGGAGCGTCGTCTGGGCGGTCGGCTACGGGTCGGGGGCGCTGTTCATCTGGTACGCGTATATTCGGCCTCTGAATATCAGGGCTCCCGAGGGCGTCGAGACCGACGAAGAGTAACCGTTCGTCCGGCCCCTCAGCGGTCAGGCCGTTCGACGCTGCCGTTCCGTGACGAATCGATCGCTGCCACCTCGCCCGTCTCGTCCGTGTGCCCTTCACTGTCTGGCGCGTCTTCACCGTCCACCGAAACTGTCGTATCGGCTTCGCCATCGCCGATGGTGGCCTCGACGTCGAACACGCCCTCGGCGTCCTCGTCCGGCGTCGTGACGGGGCCGACCTCCTCCCCGTCGCGCAGTGCAGTGGCTCGCTCCAGCCGGGACTCGATGGCCTCGCGCTCCACTGTCAGGTGGTCCGTCGCGCCGGCGTACCGTTCCCGCGCGACGGCGAGTGCCAGGTCGTACTGGTCGCGGGCCGCCTCGAACTCCTCGATGGCCACCTCGTACTGTTCGGCCCCGACGTACCAGTCGCCGGCCCGCTTCGCCTTCGACGCGGCAGTCCGTCGGGCGGAGACGAGGCGCTTGACGACTTCGCCGAGCCGCTCTCGAAGCTGGTCGGGCTCGCCCTCGAAGCGCCGTTCGTCGGCGCCCCAGTCGAGTTCCAGGACGGTGCAGTAAGCCTCGAGCGCGTCGTCCCAGTGGTCGGCGGCGTCGGCCGGGTCGTCGGCGTCGGTGGCGTCCCGGTCCGCCTCGACGGCGCGTCGGAGCGGGGCCGCCGCCAGTTCCGCCGCGACGCGCTCGACCCGGTCGCGTTCCTCGTGAACCGCGTCCCTGTCCGATACGGCGGCGGAGTCGTAGGTGAGCACGGTCTCGAGTTCCTCGCGCGCGTCGTCGAACGCGTCGTGGGCCGCCTCGAACTCGTCGTCGCGCCAGTGGGACTCGGCGTCGTCGCTGAACCGGCGGGCGCGCCCCAGTCGCGCTTCGGCCAGCATGCTCGCGCACCGACGCTGGACCTGGTCGACGCGGGCGACCATCGCGCTCGCCGTCCACTCGCCGTCGAACCGGTTCGCCGCGCGGCGCGGTTCGTTCAGCCCGTGGTAGGCCTCCTGTGCGGCCTCGAGCGCCGCGTCGTACTCGCCGGCGTCGCAGTGGCCGGTCGCCGCGACGAGTGACCGCTGGACGTCGTCGAGCGTGTTTTCGACGTGTATCCAGGCCTGGGAGGCCGCCGTGAGGTACGCCGCTGCTGCATCCAGCCCGTCGGCACCGGCGTGGAGCGTGAGCGATCCGCCGCTGGTCCGGGTAATGGAGAGTCGGCCCTCGCGGCGACCGGTTTCGGCGGCGACGCCGTCGACGTCGACGAGTCGCACGGTGAGGCACTGGTCGCCGTCCACCGACGCGGCGTCGCTGTCGCCGACCAGGATCACCATTCGACGGTCGGTGAGGACGGCGATCGTTCGGTACCCCGAGCCGGCGGTGAGCTGTTCGGTTCCGTCTTCGCGGCCGATCTCGACGCCTCGCTTCCCGTTCGTGAGCAGGAAGACGGGAGTCTCGTCGTCTTCCAGGTACGACCCCGCCGGGCGGTCGCGGAGATATCCCGCGGAGAACAGCCCCCCTGTTCCTGTCTCCGTGAGGAGGGGGTGTGTCTCCCCTCTTTGGTTATCTACTTCGATAACTTGACCCATTGTAGCGGTGTTGTATCCGGGTTACTATCATTCCCTCGTCTCAGGATCTGATAACTCGTGCAAAATTAACGACGGTCGGGGAGAACGAATCTCCGGCGAGGCGGCGGGATCCCACCTGTCAGGGCGGACGCGCGGACGTCTGGCAGACGGTCGTCTGACTGGCCTTTACGGGACGGGCTGCAGTCAATGTTGACACTCATGGCACGAGCGACGACGGACTGTCACGCGGACGTGCAGCCGAGACGGGACGGCGGCTCACCCACTATCCGAATCGACGACGAGACGTTCGCGGCGCTCTCGCTCACCGGTGACGCGGCGTCGGAAAATCGGCCTCGGGTCGTCCGGTGGCTCGGCACCTGGGCGGGCGTCGACCGCTAGCTGTTCTCGACGAGTCGCGTCGCGATGCGCTGGGCGCCGATAGTCGCCGCCATGTCCGGCTCGTCCGCCGCGATGGCCTCGACGTCGCGCTGGAGTTCCTCGCTGAGCCGACGCTCGAACTCCTCGAGGATGCCCGGGATACAGGCCATCCCGCCCGTGAGGACGATGGGTCGGTCGAGGGCGAGCTGGTAGACCTTCATGTAGTCGTTGGCGAGTTCGGGGAGGAAGGTGTTGGCCACCTCCTCGACGACGTCGTCGAGGTACTCGTCGACCGCGTCCATCACAGAGCGCTCGATGGTGAACTCGTGGGAGCCGCCGCCGGGCTGCTGGATGACGTCCGTGAACGGCTCGAAGTCGACGAAGTCGGCGTGGGTCTCCTTGTACTCGCGGGCGGTCTGGGTGTCGATGTTGACGCGGCCCTGAGTCTCCTCCTCGACGTAGTTCGCGATGACGCGGTCGACCTCGTTGCCGGTGACGGCGCCGGTCGTGAAGGGTGAGAGCTGTTCGCCACGGCGGTAGGCCGAGGCCTCCAGGTTCGTCGACCCGAGGTTGATGGCGACGAATATCTCGTCGATGGCCTCCAGGTCGTCGCCGAAGGCGGGGATGGCGCCACACAGCGACTCGGGGTAGCTCTCGACGAGTCCGTTGCCGATGGAGCTGTCCTCGATGACGTAGCGGAGGTTGTCCAGCCCGCGCGGGTTGTCGATGGTCGGGATGGCGTACACGACGGCGCTGTTCTGGGGTAGTTCGTTCTCGGCGATGAGCGCCTCGAAGAACGTCTGCGTGAGGTCCGCCCGGTCCGCGTCCTCCGGCAGGCCCGACCGGAGCATGAACTGCACGCGGTCGGGGTACTCCGTCGCGGCCTCCTCGCCGTAGAGGACCTTCTCCTCGCCAGTGAGCGCGTCCTCGTACGTCGCGAGACAGGTCAGCGTCCGGATGAGGTCCTCGCCGGCCTCACGGTCGGGCCGGGAGATAACCGTGCGCGTGCTCCCGAGTTTCACGCCAACCGGCACGGCTGACTGGGGTTCGGTACTCTGGGTGCCGCCGGCGGCGGTCACCGTGCCACCGTCCGTGTCCACACCGTCGACGTCTGCGCCTTCGTCGGCGTCCTCGCTCATACGAAGACGTATTTCGAGAGGGGGTTTGTATACATTACTCGGCAGCTATCAGAACTGAGAGACGGACGGGCTCGAACGCAGTGAGAGGCCGTCGAATGTTCGAACGGCGAGTGAAACGAGCCGTGAGACGGACGACGCCGAGCGGAAGCGAGGCGTCGTCGAACGATCGAACGGTGAGCGGAGCGAACCGTGAGACGGACGGCGCCGACAGGGCGGTGCGAACGCAGTGAGCACCGCCGACCGAGCGAACGGCGAAGCCGTGAGCAGCGAGGCGTCGTCGAACGATCGAAAGCCGAAGCGACGAGAGAGCAGAGAGAAACTATCGGGAGAATCAGCGAAATTCCGAGAGACTACACCATGGCGCTCAGCTTGGCGATGTACACCAGGCTGAGCATGTGGTCGTCGACGCCCAGGTCGTTGCCGTCGTTGGAGCCGGCCTCGTCGATGCCGCGCAGGTACTCGGCCAGGTCCGACTGGACCTCCTCGGTGATCCAGTCGGTCGACTCGTAGTAGTCCAGCGCGTCGTTGGCGCCCTGGTAGCCCGAGTGCATCAGGAGGAACTCCAGCCACTCGAAGACGACGAACTCGGCGGCGTACTTCTGGGGCAGGCTCCGGAGGTACGGTTTCTCGGCGTCGTCGTCGAGGAACGGGAGGAGTTCGCGGTACAGACCGGCGCGGAAGGAACTCCCCGCCGCGACGTCCTCTTCGCCCTCGAAGGCGACGTCCAGATCCGCCGGGTCGGGTTCCTCGCCCTCGCCGAGGCCGTTCGGACGCTGCTGTCTGGCCATCTTCCGCAGCTCGTCGAGGTCGTAGTCCCGCGGGTTGATCGTCATGATACTGTACGTGTATCACTACTCCGTGTTAAATCTTGCACACCGTCTGACGGCCGGCTGACCGGGAATTTGGCCGTTGCCGATAGTCGACTGAACTGGGCTGGGAGTTACGTCGCTGATAATCGGGGGCGTATCTTTATAATCCGACACGGACCAGGGACTTGTAATTCGACGATGAGTAGGCAAACAGAGGCCGGACCTGCGCGCCTGTGCGTGACAAACGCCAAGGGTGGGACCGGCAAGACGACGGTGGCTATCAACGTCGCCGGGGCGCTCAACGAGCGCGGTCGCGACGTCCTCTTCGTCGATCTCGATCCGCAGGGCAACGCGACGGAGGGGCTTGGATTGACCGAGGCGTACGACGCGGCGCCGCCGACCCTCTTCGACGCGCTGACCCGGGCCGACCGCCGGTCGGTGGTGTCGGACCTGATCGTCGAGCACCCCGAGATGGACGTCCTGCCGAGCAACATCGACATGCTCCAGGCCGAACACGAACTGACAATCGCCGACCTCATCGCGCGAGCGAAAGCCGGACAAACGGGGCTCGACCCCGACGCCCTGGCCTCGCTGGCTGTCAACGTCACCCCGGAGGCTGTCGACGGTCCTCACGCGCTGGACCTGTTCGCGAAGACACTCGCCCACGTCGAGGACGACTACGACTACGTCGTCGTCGACTCGCCGCCGTTCTACGGCAAACTGACGGACGCGGGCATCTTCGCCACCCAGCACATCGTCGTGCCGGCGCTGACCGAGGCCACCTCCGAGCGGGCCATCGAGTTACTCATCGACCAGATGGCCGCCCTCGAAGGGCAGGCCGACATCACGGTCGACACCCTCGGCGTCGTCGCCAACCGGGTCGAGAAGACCAACGAGGACCTGACGATGATCGAGTGGCTCGAGGAGGTGTTCACGGACTTCCCGGTGTGGCAGGTCCGCAAACGGGTCGCGCTCCAGCGAGCGTTCTCGGCCGGCCAGTCCATCTTCGCCTACGACGCGTCCGTCGACATGGCGGACGTCTTCCTGGAGATCGCGGCGTCGCTCGACGACCGATTCGGCTACGAGAAAGTTCCAGCATGACAGTGATACAATGACCGACGAGACGGACGAACGGATGGACCGGGCCTCCCGCATCCGCCAGATGCGCGAAGGCCAGCGGGCGAATCGCGAAGACGACGCGACGGACGCCGACGGCGACGGCGCCGACGATGCGAATCCCTCCGACGACCAGGATGGTACCCCCGACGATGCGGACGCGTCCGTCGAACAGCGCGTCGCCACCAACGACACCGGAAGTAGCGCCGGTAACGCCGACGCACCCGCCGACGCCGACGCACCCGCCGACACTCCCGCCGACGCACCCGCCGACGCCGACGCACCCGCCGACGCTCCGGACAGCGACGACGACCCGGGCGGGAGCGGGAGCGCCGACGAGGACGCCGCCGCCGCGGCCGCCCAGCGTGCAGCGCAGGCCGCCGCACAGATCACCGGTAGTGGGCCTGTCGACGCGGCGGTTGCCGGAGGTGGCGCGGCCGCCCAGGAGTCGGCGGTCGAACCGGACGCCGCTGACGGAGCGGCGGCCGCCCAGACCCAGCAGGGTCCGACCGGCGTCGAACTGCCAGACGAGGCCTCGATCCAGTCCGCCATCGCCGACGAGGTGCTGGAATCCGAGGCCGATGGCCCCGCCACGCCGGCGACCAGGCGCGGCGTCGACGCTGCGAACGCGGCGACGGCCGAGGACAGCGTCCGCGTGCTCGAGTTCACGCTGGGCGACGAACACTACTGCCTCGACATCGCCCACGTCGAAGAGATCGTCAAACGGGAGACTATCACACGCGTACCCAACACGCCGGAGTACGTAGAGGGCGTCGTCGACCTCCGCGGCCAGATCACGACCATCCTCGACCCGAAGCTACTGCTCGACATCGACCAGGAGGGCTCGGAGTCGCTGCTGGTCGTCTTCGCGCCCGACGAGTTCGAGGACCAGGGGGCCATCGGCTGGGTCGTCGACGAGGTGCGCCAGGTCGCGCCCATCGTGAAATCGGAGGTCAGCGCCGCACCGGTCGACGCCGACTACATCGAGGGCGTCATCGACCGCGACGACGAGGAAGAGTTTGTCATCTGGACTGACCCCGGAGTGGCAATCGAACTCGCGACGGGCGAACAGAGCGACGACTGAGTTTCAGGACTCTCCGTTCGGGTCTCAAGACTCCCCATCCGGATCTCGGGATTCCTCGTCCCGGGTCTCTTCTATCGACTCGCCGTGGGACTCGTCCGCCTCCACCGCGAGGTTCAACTCCCCGCGGACCAGGTCGACGGCGTTCTCCACGGCGCCGACACTACCGAGGTAGCCCGCACCGACCGACGTCTTGAGCGCCAGCGCGGCCCGACCGGTCAGCACGCGCGAGCCGACCTGTGCGACGGCGCCGTCGCCGACGCTGACGAGCCAGCCGGGGGAGTCGAACGCGTAGCGGTCGAGTTCGGGCTCGAATCCGCCGCCGCCACCGATCCGGTGGTCGACGAGCGCGGTGATATTCCGGGCCGCGACGCGGGCCTGGCGGACGGCCGTCTGTGCGCTGGCCGGGACTGCCTCCCCGTCGACGTCGACGACGCGGCCGGCATCACCGACCACGAACGTGTCGCCGGCGAGTCGCAGGTCGCTGCGGACTACCGGGCGTTCGGCGTCCATCGCGTCGGGGCCGCGGATGCCGCCGGTCCAGACGAACTGGTCGTAGGCGAGTTCCTCGCCCCTCGCGAGCGTGATTGCGTCGGCGTCGGCCGATTCGACGGCCGCGCCCGTCCGGACGCCGACGCCGACCGCTTCGAGCTGGTCGTGAATCGCCCGCTGGAAGTTCTCGGGAAACGACGGGGCCACGTCGTCGAGTCGCTCCAGGAGGACGACTTCGGGGTCGGCGTCCGCTTCGTCGGCCATCGCCGCGAGTTCTCCCGCGAGCTGGACGCCCGACAGGCCGGCACCGCCGACGATGGCTCGGCCGTCGGCGTCCAGTACGTCCAGGTACGCTTCCCGGATCTCTCGTGCGTGCGCGAGGCGCTTGAGCGGAGTCCCGTAGTCGGCGACCCCCGGCAGACTGTGGTCGTTGGTCTCGGCGCCGAGACAGACGGCACCGACGTCGTAGTCCAGCCGCTCGCCGTCTTTGCTGTCTGCGGCGTCGTCGCCGTCGAGAGTCACCGTCCCCTCCTCCGGTTCTACGTCGATCACCCTGGCCTGTCGAATCTCACAATCGAGTACGTCTTCAAGCGGTATCGTGATCTCCTCGGCCAGGGCGGGCCGGCGGACGACCCGGTGGAGTTCGTGCTGGACGAGGTGGGAGTCGGACTCGTCGACGACGACCAGCGTCGCGTCGTCGGGCAGAGCGGTCTGGAGCTTCCGGGCGAGGGTCAGGCCGGCGTAGCCGGCGCCGAGGACGGCGACGCGCATGCAGGACAGTCGGTCGCAGTCGGGAAAAGGTCACTGGAGGAACACGCCGGTGATGGTCGGGAGACGGTGGTATGTCTACCGCTCGCACGCGCCGTCCGGGAAAAGCAATCCTTAAAACCGGCGCGCCGGTTCTGTGAGACATGGCTGGAACTATCGAAGTGCTCGTCCCGGGCGGAGAGGCCAACCCTGGCCCGCCGCTCGGCCCCGAGCTCGGACCGACGCCCGTCGACGTTCAGGCGGTCGTCCAGGATATCAACGACCAGACCGAAGCGTTCGACGGCACCGAAGTGCCCGTCACCGTCGACTACGACGACGACGGCTCCTTCAGCATCGAAGTCGGCGTCCCGCCGACGGCGGAGCTGATCAAGGACGAGGCCGGCTTCGACACCGGCTCCGGCGAGCCCCAGGAGGACTTCGTCGCCGACCTCTCCGTCGAACAGGTCAAACAAATCGCCGAACAGAAGAAGCCCGACCTCCTCGCCTACGACACCAAGAACGCGGCGAAGGAAGTCGTCGGCACCTGCGTCACCCTGGGCGTCACCATCGAGGGCGAGAACGCCCGCGAGTTCAAGGAGAAGGTCGACGCCGGCGAGTACGACGATGTCCTCGCCGACGCTGCCGAAGCGTAGCGAGGCAGCGAGACGAGGGCTTGAGGGACGAGCATCGCGAGTCCCTCGGTGTCTTGGCGGACGAAGCGGCTGCGTAACTGCTCGGTCGAACTTCTCTTTCGACCGTCGACTCGACTGGTTCGAGCGACGGCTCTCGCCTCCGGTTCGACGGTTTTAAGTGTCGCATCGGCTTCGTTCCGCACGAGACAGCGGCCGTACCGTCGCTTCGGGCGACTCCGTCCGACGACAGTACCCCTGTTTCACTGACCCGTAGCAGCCTTCGGGCGTACTACGGAGGTGAACAATGGCAGACGAGAACATAGAGAACGCAGTTTCTCGCGCACTAGAGGAGGCCCCGCCTCGGAACTTTACCGAGACAGTGGACCTCGCCATCAACCTGCGCGACCTAGACCTCAACGAACCGTCGAATCGCGTCGACGAGAGCGTCGTGTTGCCTGCCGGCACTGGGCAGGAGACCAGCATCGTCGTCTTCGCGGAGGGCGAGACCGCCCTGCGCGCAGAGGACGTCGCTGACCAGGTGCTCTCCGGCGACGAACTCGCCGAACTCGGCGACGACGACGACGCGGCCAAGGACCTGGCCGACGACACCGACTTCTTCCTCGCGGAAGAGAACATGATGCAGAACATCGGTCGGTATCTCGGGACGGTCCTCGGACCGCGCGGGAAGATGCCGGACCCCATCGGTCCGGACGACGACGTCGTCGAGATGGTCGAGCGGATGAAAAACACCGTCCAGATGCGGAGCGGGGAACGCCGCACGTTCCACACCCGCGTCGGTGCCGAGGACATGTCGGCCGAGGAGATCGCCGACAACATCGACGTGATCATCCGGCGCCTTCACGCCGACCTCGAGAAGGGCCCGATGAACATCGACTCGGTGTATATCAAGACCACGATGGGTCCGTCCGTGGAGGTGGCCTGATATGAGCGCCGAGGCAGAACGCAAGACTGAGACGATTCCGGAGTGGAAACAGGAGGAGGTCGACGCCATCGTCGACATCCTGAACTCCTACGAGAGCGTCGGCGTCGTCAACATCGCCGGCATCCCGAGCCGCCAGCTCCAGGACATGCGCCGCGAGATTCACGGCTCCGCAGAGCTTCGTGTCTCGCGAAACACGCTCCTGAAGCGCGCGCTCGACGAGGCCGACGCGGACCTGAGCCAGCTGGCCGAGTACGTCTCCGGCCAGGTCGGTCTCATCGGCACCGACGACAACCCCTTCGGCCTGTTCAAAGAACTCGAAGCCTCGAAGACGCCCGCGCCGATCAACGCGGGCGAGGTCACGCCGAACGACATCGTCATCCCCGAGGGTGACACCGGCGTCGACCCCGGGCCGTTCGTCGGCGAACTCCAGAGCGTCGGTGCCAACGCGCGCATCGACGAGGGTTCGATCAAGGTCATGGAGGACTCGACGGTCCTCGAGACCGGCGAGGAGGTCTCGGCCGACCTCGCGAACGTCCTCAGCGAACTCGGAATCGAGCCCAAGGAAGTCGGGCTGGACCTGCGCGCCGTCTTCGCCGACGGCGTGCTGTTCGAACCCGAGGAGCTCGAACTCGACGTCGAGGAGTACGAGGCCGACGTCAGGGCCGCGGCGTCTGCCGCGTGGAACCTCTCGGTCAACGCCGAGTACCCCACCACGCAGAACGCCAGCGTGCTCCTGCAGCAGGCCAGCGGCGACGCGAAGGCACTCGCGATCAACGCCGCCGTCGAGGACCCGGACGTCATGCCGGATCTGGTCACCAAGGCCGACGCGCAGGTTCGCGCCATCGCCTCGCAAATCGACGACGAGGAGGCCCTGCCGGAGGAACTCCGCGGCGTCGAGGCGCCGGCCGCGACCGCGCAGGACGAATCGAGCGACGAAGCAGACGCATCCGACGAGAGCGACGCCGACGACTCCGACTCAGAATCCGACGAGGCCGAGGCGGCCGAGGACGACGATGACGACGACGAGGACGCTGGCGACGCGCTCGGAGCGATGTTCTAACACACCCACTACACAACAATGGAATACGTTTACGCAGCACTCATCCTGAACGAATCGGGCGAAGAGATCAACGAAGCGAACCTCACCGACGTGCTGGACGCAGCGGGCGTCGACGTCGAGGAGTCCCGCGTCAAGGCCCTCGTCGCCGCGCTCGAGGACGTCGACATCTCCGAGGCCGTCGAGGAGGCCGCCGCCGCACCCGTCGCGGCCGGTGGCGCCGCAGCGCCCGCCGAGGGCGGTTCCGACGACGGCGGTGCGGACGAGGAGGAAGCGGCCGAAGAGGAAGAGGCAGCAGAGGAAGAGGACGATGACGAGGACGACGGCGAAGGCGGCGAAGGTCTCGGCGAACTCTTCGGTTAGAGCGGTTCGACGAGCCGTTTCTTTTGCGCGACGCGAGTTCGGGAGCGGCAGCGCTACTATCGGCCGTCGAGGGCAGTTTGCGACCGGCGAAACTCCGTCCGACTGCCTGACCACCCCGGAGACGCAGGTTTATCACTGAAGGCGGGACCAGAGGACCCAGATGCTCCTCCCGGTCCGGTTCACCGTCACGCCCGAGGGATCCGCTGCAGTGCTCGCCGCCATCCTGGCCGGGGTCGCCCTCGGGACGGTGAGTGGTCTGACGCCGGGACTCCACGCCAACACGTTCGCGCTCGGCCTCGCGGCCGTCGCGTCGTCGGTTCCGGGCCCGCCGACGCTCGTCGGGGCGACGATGCTCGCCGCGGGCACCACGCACACGTTCCTCGACGTGGTCCCCGCGCTGGCGCTTGGCGTGCCCGACCCCGCGATGGCCGCCAGTGCGCTGCCGGGGCACCGACTGGTCATCGCGGGTCGCGGGCGCGAGGCGATTCGCCTCTCGGCGCTCGGGAGCGGCCTCGCTGTCGTCTTCGCCGTCCCGCTCGCGATCCCGGTGACGCTCGCGATGGAGCGGGCCTATCCGACCATCCGGGCGCACCTGTCGCTCCTGCTCGTACTCGTCGCTGTGTTGCTGGTCGTCACCGAACGCACGCCGGGCGGCAAGGTCGGTGCGACGATGACGCTCGTCGCCAGTGCGACGCTCGGATTCGTCACGCTCGACCTCACGCCCCAGGCGCCGCTCCCGGTCGGCGGGATGCTCGCGCCGCTGTTCGCCGGCCTGTTCGGCGCGCCGGTCCTGATCGAGAGTCTCGGTGGCGGCGGCGTTCCGCCGCAGGACGAGGCGACGCTGGCGTTCTCCCGCCGAGACGTCGGCGCCCTCGCGCTCCTCGGGACCGGCGCCGGCGCTATCGTGGGGTACATCCCCGGCGTCTCGGCGGCCATCGCGTCCGCGGCGGCGCTCGGCGTCCTCTCCGGGTCCGGACCGCGAGCGTTCGTCGTCACGACCAGCGGCGTCAACACGGCGACGGCCGTCTTCGCCCTCTTCTCCCTGGTCGCACTCGGGAGCCCCCGAACTGGCGTGCTGGTCGCAGTCGAGAGCGCCGGCGTCCCGCTCAACCTGCCGGTCCTGCTCGCGAGCGTCGGCCTCGCCGCGGTTGTCGCGGCAGTTCTCGTTCCCGTGCTGGGTGATCGGTACCTCGAATGGGCCCGACGGGCGAACCAGAACCGTCTCGCTGTCGGGATTCTCTCACTGCTGGTGGCACTCTCCTTCCTCTTCGCCGGCTTCGTCGGCGTCGCGGCGTTCGGCGTGGCGACGCTCGTCGGGTCGATTCCTGCACATTTCGGTGCCAAGCGAGCCAACTGCATGGGCGTCCTGCTCGGCCCGCTCGCGCTTTCATGAGGAGTTGAACTACTGTGTTGATCAACGAGAACCTCAACAGACACAGCGACCACTAATAGAGGAAAGCCCCCTCCCGCTCGGGTCGGGGCCCCGCGACTGCGCTCCTCGGCTTCGCCTGCGGTGCTTATCGGGGCCGCCTTCCCCGAGCGCTCGGCCCCTTTCATTCCCACCCGGGTCGGCTGGTTCGCCAGGAGAAATGGTGGGAATGAAAGGGGCGGCGTGCTCCGGGAACCCCGGCGACGTAAGCACGCGAACGGAGTGAGCGCGCGCAACGAGTCGCGGGACCGGAGCATACCGGGGCTTTCCTCTGTTGGTAGCCACACCATCTGCTCAGCTGTATGCGAATGATAGACACAGTAGTTGCACCACTCGACCGAATTATTCTCTCAGATGTACCCACGCCGTCGAAAGTGGAGGGTCATCGCCGCGGCGATAGCCCCCATCAGGACGAGGACGGCCGGATACCCGTATGCCCAGCCGAGTTCCGGCATGTTGTACGGGCTCGCGGCCGGATCGAAGTTCATCCCGTAGACGCCGGCGACGAAGGTCAGCGGGATGAAGATGGTCGCGACGACGGTGAGGGTCTTCATCACCTCGTTGGTGGACTGTGAGAGGGCGTTGAGGTAGATGTCGCGGGCGCCGCTGACCAGGTCGCGGTAGGTCTCGGTGAGGTCGGCGAGCTGGACGAGGTGGTCGTAGACGTCGCGGAAGTACTTCTCCGTCTCCGGGTCGACCTGGGCAGGGTCGCCGCGGGCGAGGACGCCGACGGCCTCGCGGGCGGGCCACACCTGCTTGCGGAAGGAGAGCAGTTCGCGGCGGACGCTGTTGATGCGTTCGAGCGTCGCCCTGTCGGGCGTCTCCAGGACGTCCTCCTCGATGGCTTCGATCTCGTCCTCGATGCGGTCGAGCAGGTCGAAGTAGTCGTCGACGACGACGTCGAGGATCCGGTAGGCGGTGAAGTCGGCGCCGCGGTGGAGCAGGCGCTCGTCGCCGGCGGCGACGGCCGATCTGACGCGTTCGACGACCGGCGCGTCGTCCGGGGTGACGGAGACGATCCAGTCGTCGCCGAGGAAGAGGCCGACTGGCGAGGTGGCGACCTCTTCCCGGAACGTGGTCTCCCCGCGGGCCAGCGTCGCGGTCTTGAACAGGACGAACGTGTGGTCGGGGAATTCCTCGGTCTTCGCCCGGACGTCGTTCCCGAGGTCCTCGATAGCCAGGCCGTGGATATCGAACTCGTCAGCGATTGCTTCGAGTTCCGCGTCGGTGACCGCCGTCGCGTGGACCCAGGTCGTACCGGTGGCGCTCCTGGCCGCGGCGAGGTCGTCGTACTCGGTCGTCTCGCCGTCGCCGTAGACGATAGCGGTGATCATGGGGAACCGGTGGTTCTCGTCGCTCTCACGCTAGCGCGTGCGATAGACATAGCTCTCCAATGTCTCCGGTCGCCAAAAAGCGTTGGCGCGTCGGGGATCCGATCCTCACCCGGCACCGGCCGGTCCCGCTCAGTGCTGGATGCCGCTGAGCAGGACGTCCTGTCTGTCTTCCTCGTCGGGCAGTTGCTGGGGGTGGACGGCGATTCCGACGACGACGTCGCCCTCGTGGGTGAACTTGGTCACGTGGACGTAGACGCCGACGTCGTCCCCGCCGACGGTCGTGGTTCCCGAGAACTTCACGACCTCTCGCTCGGCCCCGAGGATGGGGACCGTCCGATTGCTGTCCCGCGAGACGTCGTCTATCCCGGCGTACCGCTGGGCGACTTCGGTCACGACGCGGCGTTCAGACCAGTCCGTGGCCGGATTCAGCGCCTGACCGGCCATCTCGATTTGCGGCGTCGTGAACACGATGACGCGGCCGAGTTCCCGGTCGCCGAACGGACCCAGCGAGAGCGTCCGGTTGTACTGCGTGACGTGGTTGATAACGCGGACGGTCCGTTCCTGCCCGGCGACGGAGACGTTTCTGGAGATGACCTGCGTGTCCGAGCTCGACAGCTCGTAGCCCGACCCGTCGAGGGCCGTCTCGGAGACGTTCGCCTCTGAGGATTCGAACGTCGGCGTGTTGCCCAGTACCAGGTCGACGCAGCCGGCCGTCGCGACGAGCAGTGCCAGCAGCGCGATTCCCAGCGTCTTTCGGCGGTTCATACCCAGTTGCTAGGCGTTACTCACCGATAAAGGTCGTCACTGGGGACAGATCCTGACGGAGCGGCGACGTGTCGCCCGAAACGAACGACCTGCGAAGGCCCTGGAGTGGCCTCACTCGATCCGGTACGTCGGGCCGTCGTCGGTGTCCTGCACTTCCACGCCGAGGGCCTCGACTTCGTCGCGGAGTTCGTCCGCCCGTTCGTAGTTCCCGGCCTCCCGCTCGCGTTCCCGGAGGTCGAGCACGAGTTCGACCAGGTCCTCGGCGACGGAGACGTCGCCGCCAGCCGACCCGTCGCCGAAGGAGAGGCCCAGCACGTCGCCGCCGAACTCCTCGAGAGTCTCGATGGTCTCCCGGAGCCCCTGGTAGTCGAAGGTGTCCGCCCCGTCGACGTGGACGTTGACCGCGCCGACGAGTTCGGTCAGCACGCTGAGCGCTTTCCGGGTGTTGAAGTCGTCGTTCATCGCCCGCTCGAACTCGCCGCGCGCCGTGGCGACCGCCGCGCGCAGCGACTCGTCACGCGTGGTCGCGTAGGCGTCCACGTCGTCGCACGCGCCGACGGCCCGCTCGTACCCCCGTTCCAGCGTCTCCCAGCGCTCGGTGGCCTCGGCGATGGTCTCCTCGCTGTAGACGGCGCGGTTGTGGTAGGCCGTCGAGAGCAGGAACGTCCGCACCACGTCGGCGCCGTACTCCTCGACGGCGGCCTCGGTGGTGAAGAAGTTCCCCAGCGAGGAGGACATCTTCTCGCCTTTCGTCTCCAGCAGGCGGACGTGGAGCCAGTAGTTCGCGAACTGCTCGCCGGAGGCGGCCTCGCTCTGGGCGATCTCGTTCTCGTGGTGGGGGAAGACCAGGTCCTGCCCGCCGGCGTGGATATCGATAGACTCGTCGAGGTGCGTCATGCTCATCGCCGAGCACTCGATGTGCCAGCCCGGTCGCCCCTCGCCCCAGGGCGAGTCCCAGGTCTGGGCCGTCTCGCAGGCCTCCTCGGCCGGCGCGGCGCCCTCGTGGCGGTGGTCTGCGATGGCGGCGGGGTCGACGCCGTCGGCCTTCCAGAGCGCGAAGTCCGCAGGGTTGCGCTTCTCCG
This sequence comes from Halomicrobium sp. HArcel3, assembly GCF_058933135.1. Classification (NCBI taxonomy): domain Archaea; kingdom Methanobacteriati; phylum Methanobacteriota; class Halobacteria; order Halobacteriales; family Haloarculaceae; genus Halomicrobium; species Halomicrobium sp. HArcel3. The sequence continues at coordinate 310,201 of NZ_JBZYDN010000004.1, forward strand.
ATTGCTCGTCGGGCTCGCCCTGGGCCTCTATCTCGTCGACCTGCTGGTTCGAGAGCTTGCCGTAGTCCTCGAAGCTGGTGACGTCGAAGTACACCGAGCCGTTCGATTCGTAGGCGTACCCCTTCTCGACGAGCGTCTCGACGAGGTCGACGATCTGTGGGACGTGCTCGGAGACTCGCGGGTACACCTCGGCGCGGTCGAGGTTCAGCGCCCGCATGTCGTCGATGACGGACTGGACGTAGTGGCGGGCCACGTCGGCCTCGCTGTCGCCCACTTCACCGACACGGGCGACGATCTTCTCGTTGACGTCGGTGAAGTTCTCGACGTGGCGGACGTCGTAGCCCAGCCAGCGGAGCCACCGGCACATCACGTCGACGTGGACCCAGCCGCGCGCGTGGCCCAGGTGCGAAGGGTCGGAGGTCGTCAGACCGCAGTAGTAGAACAGCACCGAATCGGGATCCCGTGGTTCGAACTCCTCCTTCTCACCCGTCAGCGTGTTCGTCACGCGCAGCGTCATTGTGGACGAAAAGTCGGTCGGGGCGCTTCAAACCGTCGAATGGCGGCGAACGAGTGTGTCGGTCGCCCTCGCAGTCGGATATCGTTCGGCGCTGCGGTCAGGCGTCGACGGCTGCCTCGACCGCCCTGATCGCGTCGGCGCCCACCCGTCGTTCGACGACGACCACCAGCGCGTCCTCGGTGACGCCTGCCGCCTCCACCTCGATGCCGGCGGTTTCGAGCCGCCCGAGCACGCGCCGCAGGACGCCCGCGTCGACCGATCCCGAGCCGACGATGGCCGTCGACCCGCCGCCCTCTGCCGCGAAGTCGACGTCCCCGACGGCGAGCAACGGCTCGGCACCGGCAGCGGGGCCAATTCCGCTCTGCATCGACACCCGGACGTCCCCGCCGGCCGGTTCGAACTCGTCGAGTTCGTCGCCGAAGCGACGCAGCGCGGTCGCGATGGCGTCGCGTTCCCCCTCTACCGGGAGGTACCGGGCCGCCGCGCTGTAGTTGAGGACGCCCGCGCGAAGCGCGTCGTAGAGGAACGGCTCGTCGCGGACCGCGTCTCGGGTCCGCTGGGCGAGTGATTTCGATCGCATGTCCCTCATCGAGTGGTGTATCCCCAAAAGTGGCGCGGGTTTGGAGAGTGGGTGGTTGCCTTGCGTATCGAAACAGCAGGAGATGAGGCCGGTAACAACCAGAAAGCCCCGGCCCGCTCCGGTCCCGCGTCTCGTTGCGCGCCTCGTCACTCGCTACGCTCGTTCCTTCGGTGCTAACATCGTCGGGGTTCCCGGAGCGGGCCGCCCCTTTCATTCCCACCCATTTCTCCTGACGAGACAGCCGAACAGGTCGGGGCTTTCTGGTTGCTCGTGCGGTTCTTGTTTCACACGAACACAGCTTCTCGTACCCAACCAGTCCAGCGAAGCCCCTAAGTCCCGTCTCACGAAAGATATGCCTAGCATGCAAGCGCTGGTCATCGCGGCCCACGGGTCGCACCTCAACGCCGGGTCCTCGCAGCCGACGTTCGACCACGCGGACACCATCCGGGCGGTGGGCGCGTTCGACGAGGTTCGCGAGTCCTTCTGGAAGGAGGAGCCCTCCTTCCGGGAGGTGCTCAGGACCGTCGACGCCGACGAGGTGTACGTCGTCCCGCTGTTCATCTCGGAGGGGTACTTCACCGAACAGGTCATCCCGCGGGAGCTCCGCCTCGACGGCTGGGACCCCGAGGACTGGGACTCCGACGGGACGAGCGCGACCCACACCACGCTGACCGCCAGCGACACGGGTCAGACCGTCCACTACTGTGGCCCGGTCGGGACGCACGACTCCATGAGCGACGTCATCGTCCAGCGGGCGGAGTCGGTGACCGGCAACACCGACGTGGGCGACGGGTTCGGCCTCGCCGTCGTCGGCCACGGCACCGAACGCAACGAGAACAGCGCGAAGGCCATCGAGTACCACGCCGACCGCATTCGCGAGTCGGGGCGCTTCGACGAGGTCCAGGCGCTGTTCATGGACGAGGACCCGGAGGTCGACGACGTCACCGACTTCTTCGAAAGCGACGATATCGTCGTCGTCCCGCTGTTCGTCGCCGACGGCTTCCACACGCAGGAGGACATCCCGGAGGACATGGGGCTGACCGACGACTACCGGACGGGCTGGGAGACGCCGGCCGAAGTCGACGGCCACCGCATCTGGTACTCCGGCGCGGTCGGGACGGAGCCACTGATGGCCGACGTTGTACTGGAGCGGGCGGCCGACGCGGGCGCCGACGTCGACGCCGCGATAGACGAAGTGCGGTCGACTACCGGCGGATCGCCGGCCTCGGGGGACTGACGATGCGGGACGACCAGGTCGCGGCCGCCGAGGACGCGGCCATCGACGGCATCGACTTCGACGGACTCCGGCTCTCGCCGGCCGGCGCGGAGTACCACCTCCTCGTCGGCGACGGTGAGCCCCGCTCGATCGCGAACGACGAACTCGGGGCGGCGCTGTCGAACCACGCCGACTACGTCACGAACTGGTACTACTGGCACGCCGTCGCCCCGCAGAAAGCTGACCGCTGGGCGTTCCTCCGGTGGGTCGAGCACGCCGGGGACCTCGACGTTGAGCGGCGCTACGCCGCGATGGGCGACGGCAAGTTCGCCCGGAACTGGGGACAGCTCAGGATAACGGTCACCATCGACGCGGACGGCGAACGCCGGTACGGACTCGGCCACGTGGACGACGCCGACGAGCCCGAGACGGCCCTCGATTCCCACGACGACCCGCTCGACGCGCGGACGCTGACCAAGTACGACGACGACGGCCAGTTCAGGCCGCTCAAGACCGCGCCGACGCTCCAGACCGGCTGGCAGTTCACGGATCTTTCCGGCGCCGACCTCGTGACTGCGGTCGACTTCTTCTACCCGGCGACGGTCACCAACTGGCATCGGGAGCGAGGGACGAAACGGAGTGACGCCCCGGCCGGGCGAGCGGGAGCGGAGCGACACGCGAGCCAGGAGGGCGAACTCGACGTCTCCCACTGGCGCGAGACGATGGCCCGCCAGACCGGCATCTACGGGCTCATCGAGACCTGGGACCGCGGTGAGGGCCACGAACACGTCGAGTGGGTCGCGGAGGCCTGCTGTGACGACTCCCAGTGTCTCAAGCGGCGGGAGTGGCAGTACGACGAGGAGACCGAACTCGACGCGCCCGGCGGCGAGGGTGAGTTCCCGTGTCGCGAGCCGTGTTCGCTCGTCGTCGCCGCCGCGCGCAAGTGGACGAAACTCGAATCCGAGGAGTCACGGACCTACGAGTTCGATCTGACGCCCAGCGAGAAGGAACAGATCGAGGCTATCATCGACGCCGTCGCCGACGGCACTGCCGACGAGATCAGGGACGCGGACGTGTACGACGGCGCCAACCGCTACCGGGCCCGGTTCCTCCGCGCGAAGCTGTTCGACGAGGACGGCAACCTGGGCGGCGTGGAGACGGGCGAGTAGTCACTCCGAGAACGCCAGGAAGAGACCGACGAGTACCGCAAAGAAGACGACGGCCGAGCCGAACTGGACGATCGGTGACTGGACGACGACCACTACCGCGGCGGCGAGTAACAGCGCGACGCCGGCCAGCAGGAACACCGGTGACCCGATACGGTCGGCCAGCGAGGGACCGCTGCTCGACTCGGGTTCCTTCGGCTGCGGCTTCGAGAGGGATTCGTCGACCTGAACCGGCTGTTCGGATTCAGCAGGCTCCACGAGGTCGACGTCGACGTAGCGCGTCTCGGCGCCGTAGCTCGTGACGACCTTGAGCTTGCCGTGGCCCGTCGCGCCGCGGTCGACGGTGACTCGGACGGGGCGTTCCGACTCGGCCTGGACGTAGTGGTTGTTCGCGTCGAGGGTCGCCAGGCGTGAGAGCGGGTCGTCGAGGTGGAGGTGGACGTGGACCGCTTCGCCGTGGTTGACCAGCAGGACGTCGAAGGACCCGTCGGTCTCGATTCCGGTCGGCACGTCCAGCGAGTGGAGGGACTCGCGGTTGAGGTGGACGGGCAGCGTGTCTGGCACGATACCGTACCTCCGGCGGGACGGTAGAAAAAGGTTGATACTGCCCGAGAACCGGCGAACGATACCATCAGCGGGTGACGAACCAGTAGCGCTCCGTCCGGCGGTGTCATAGTGTCGGTCGTACCCCGTACCGACGTTCGACGCGACCGGTGCCATCTACCGCAGGGAAGAAGTTACGACCGACAGTATCAGGCGGGGATGTCGTCGCGCATATCCGGCGGCAGGAGGTTCGGGATGCCCTCCTCGATCGGATAGCTCTCGCCGCACTCGGTGCAGGTGAGCGTGCCGTCGATGACGTCGTCGCCGTCACGCTCGTCGACGGTCAGTTCGAGTTCCTGCTTGTCGAGGGGACAGCAGATGATGTCCATCAGGTCCTCTTTCATACCACGGTATCCGGACTGACCCGTAAAAAGAATGCCGGGTGTCGAGAGCGTCGTCTTCTCGGCTCGGCAACTGATACCGCGCGAGCATCCCGTACTCTCACGCGCGATACTAGAGGCGGTATTCTTACAATTCCACCCCAGGTAGTACCGGTGTGGAACTGGCCAGGGATTCGTTCTCAGCGGCACTCGCGGAAACACCGGCTGTGAGACGAGGTTTACCGTTGCAGAATGTACACGAAGCGACGTCGGTCGTGGGAGGGGCGAACTCGGCTGCACTGGCAGCTACCGTCTTCTCTCTCGCAACCGTCGGTGTGCTTCTGTACGCCACGACCCGGAGCCTCGACGACGTCGGTCGCCAGCAGTATCCCATCCTGGCGAAGTGGACGGTCGGTGGGTTCCTGGGAGCAGTCGTGGTCGGGGCCCTGGTGCTCGGGTTTCAGCCGGTAACCGACCGCGTCGAACTCGCTGTCGGGGTCTTCCAGCTTGCGCTCTGGGGCACGGTCGGTGGAGCCCTCGCGGGCGTGCGTATCGCGCAGGGGGAAGCCGCTCGGGCCACCAGCGAGCGCGAGCGGGACCGCTGGCGCTCGCTCTTCAGGAACGTCCCGGCGGCGATCGCCGACCTCACCGTCGAGAATGGCACGCTCGTCATCGTCGCCGCCAACGACGCCTTCCGGGACTGGTTTCCCGTCGTCGAAGACGACGAGAGACCGGAGTTCAGGTCGGTCGTGGCCGTCGATACCGACGACGTCGACCTGATCTCAGCCGTGGAAAACGGGCGTACCGTCGTGGTCAATTTCTCCCTGTCGACTGCCGACGGGCGGCGATACTACCGACTTCGCCTCTCTCCCTACAGCTACGGGAACGTCGAGCAGCGCGCGCACGTCATGCTCACCGACGGTACCGAACTCAAAGAGCTGGAAAAGGAGCTCCAGCGGACCGTCGCAGAGCTTTCGAACAAGAACGACAGACTCGAACGGTTCGCGAGCGTCGTGAGTCACGACCTGCGCAACCCACTGAACGTCGCGGCCGGGCACCTCGAACTCGTGGACGCACCCGACGAGGAGGAGCGACTCCAGAAAGTCGCCAACGCGCTCGACCGAATCGACGACCTCGTCAACGACCTGCTCGACCTCGCCCGGGAGGGCCGCACCATCGACGACCCCGGCCCGCTGGACCTCCGTGAAGTCGTCCATGCCTGCTGGGAAACCGTCGATACGGGACAGATGGACCTGGTTCTGGACCTCGACGCCACCGTGCTCGCGGACGAAGACCGACTCATGCAGTTGTTCGAGAACCTCTTCCGGAACGCCCGCGAGCACGCGGGCGACGACGTCACAGTCACGGTGGGCGAACTCGACGACGCGAACGGCTTTTTCGTCGCCGACGACGGGCCGGGGATTCCCGAGGACGAGCGCGACGACGTCTTCGAACCCGGAACGACGTCGACGTCGGACGGAACCGGCCTGGGATTGAACATCGTCCGCGATATAGCACGAGGCCACGGCTGGACGGTCGAACTGACCGAGTCCGCAGACCACGGCGCCAGATTCGAGTTCGCCGGTGTCGACCGGCGGTAACCGGACGGGACGTCCCCCTTCGCCGGGTCGAACTGACGACTGATAGCGGTCGGTGGCGGCGAGAATCCGGCAACTCGATGGGGCGGTGACCCGCCCACGAACCTCAGAACGGTCGTTCGCGAACGATCGTCTCGGACCGGCCCGGGCCCAGACCGATCGCGTATATCGGTGCGCCGACCTCGTCCTCGATGTATTCGAGGTAGGTCCGCGCGTTCTCTGGGAGCGCCTCGTAGCCCTCCTCGGCGACGGCGGCCCAGTCGGCCGCTTCCCAGCCGTCGAACGACCGGAAGTTCGGTTCGCAGGCGGCCCACTGTTCTGTCGTCGCGGGCATCGTCTCTCGCTCTTCGCCGTCGAGGGTGTACGTGTGGCCGACCTTCAGTTCGTCGAGGCCGGCGAGGGTGTCGACGTGGTTCACGGCGAGGCCGGTGAACCCGCTGACGCGGGCAGCGTGGCGGAGCATCGGCATGTCCAGCCAGCCGACCCGCCGCGGGCGGCCGGTGACGGTGCCGTACTCGTCGCCCTCTTCGCGGATGTGCTCGGCCAGTTCCTCGTTGCGGCCCTCCGTGGACTCGTCGTAGCCGGGCGTGTCGCCGACGACGCCGCCGAGTTCGGTAGGGAGCGGGCCGCTCCCGACGCGGGTGAGGTAGGCCTTCACGATGCCGATGACGTCGCCGTCGCCGACGACGGTCGGACCGAGGCCGGTGCCGGTGCAGGCGCCGCCGGCCGTCGGATTGGACGAGGTGACGTACGGGTAGTTCCCGTGGTCGATGTCGATGATTGTGCCCTGGGCGCCCTCGAACATGACGTTCCGGCCGTCGTCGATCTGTCGGGCGAGGAAGTCGCCGGCGTCGACGAGCATCCCCTCCCGCTGGAGACGCTCGCCGAACTCGCTGAACTCCTCGAACAGCGCGTCGACGTCGAACTCCTCGCCGACGTCGACGCCGTACACTTCCTCGGCCAGCGCCCGCTTCTGCGGGACGACGTAGTCCAGGCGGTCCCGGAGGACGTCGGGGTCAGTCAGGTCGCCGATGCGGACGCCGCGCCGTCCCGCCTTGTCTTCGTAGGTCGGCCCGATGCCGCGGCCGGTGGTGCCGACTTCCTGGTCCGTCTCGCTCTTGACGTCCTCCTCGATGCCGTCGAGGACGCGGTGGAACGGGAGGATCGTGTGTGCGCGCTCGGCGACCCGTACGTCGGGTTCGAGTCCGCGCTCGCGGAGGGCGTCTATCTCGTCGAACAGCGTTCGCGGGTTGACGACGCAGCCGTTACCGAGTACGCCGACCTTGCCGCGTACGGCTCCGCTCGGAACGAGCGAGAGTTTGTACTCCTCGCCGTCGTCGACGACGGTGTGGCCGGCGTTGTCGCCGCCCTGGTAGCGAGCGACGACGTCCGCGTCGTCGCCGTACAGGTCGACGATGCCGCCCTTCCCCTCGTCGCCGAGCTGCGAGCCGACGATGGTTACGGTCATCAGTCGGGACTTTCGGGGGCCGTGGTAAACAGATTACGGTCCGAAACGCCCCGTCACGGTCGCCCGCCTCCGGACCACGATAGCTTTATACACACCTTACTCGAAAATTAGACCAGCGAAGGACCCGGTCGGACAGCAACTTTTAAATCCTGCAAACACAAGTTAACAATTGCCATGATAGACAGGCTTGAGAAGGAAGTAGACATGCTGGAGCGACATCTGCAGGTTCTGCGGATGGTCATCGAGAACGAACCGATCGGGATCGTCAAAATGTCCAACGAGACGGGCTACCCACACCACAAGGTTCGCTACTCGCTGCGCGTGCTCGAAGAGGAGAACCTCATCGAGCCATCCAGCCAGGGCGCCATCACGACCGAACAGACCTCCGAGTTCGTCGAGGACCTGGACGACAAGGTCGACGAGATCATCGACAAGCTCGAAGGCATGAAGATCGAAGACGCCGCGGAGATCGAAGGGTAACGCAGCTTTTTGTTTGCGTCGTTACAGTTCGGGGACAGCGAGGTGGAACTCCTGGTTTCGCGCCTCCACCAGGCAGAGGTGGTAGCCGCCCTTGCGCGAGAGGTTGACGAAGCTCTTCCGCTTGTCACGGCTGAACAGGCCGCTCGAGGTGGCCTCCTCGGCGGTTTCGAGGGCTGCGGGTTCGAAGAAACTCTCCGTGACGAGGAACGCGCCAGCGAGCGAGTCGCTCGACTCACCGACCCGCGAGGCGCGCTTGACCAGGTCCGTCATCATCGCGTCGGTCGCGGGGTCCCGGGAGTTGTTGATGTTCGCGAGGAGGAGCGGGTTGCCCATGCGGTCGCGCACGACGATGTCGAAGCGTTCCTGTGAGCGGTGTTCCTCGCCGTCCTCGGTGTAGTTGACGCTCACCTGGCCGTTGAGCTCCGCGCGGTCGATCTTCGGGAGCGCGTTGTAGAGGTCGGCCATCCCGTCGGCGTGGCCGGTGTCGCGCACCTCGTACAGCAGGCTCCCGATGATCCAGTCGACGAACCGGTACTGGATCGTCCCGGTCAGGAAGTCGTCGAAGGGCTCGTTGCCGACCGCGGCGTCGTCGGCGTCGAACTGCGTGTGGTACTCCAGACGCATGTTCTCCGCGACGGCCGACCGGTCGGCGTTGCCCGAGTGAGCGGTCTCCAGGGTCGCGTCGCCCTTGGAGTTGTACCGGACGAACAGGTTGGTGTTGTCGATGGCCTCGCTCGCACTGACCTGGGTTCCGGCCCCAGCGGCGCCGTCCTCGGCGAAGTCCTCCAGACGCTCGGTGAGGCGCTCTATCTCGGCGCGCGCCTCCTCGAGTTCGGACTGGAGGCGGTCGCGTTCGGTCTCCAGATCGGCGAATTTCGTCTCGAGTTCGTCCCGCTCGGCCTCGACGCGCTCGAGGTCCGTCCGGAGGTCGTCTACCTCCTGTTCGCGCGCCTCGAGTTCGCTCGCGAGTTCACCCGCGTCGTCACCGTCCGCTGCGGGGTGGCCGGACTGGTCCTGGTCTGGGCCGGTGGACCGGGACTCCGCAGGCGCAGAGCCCTTCTGACCGTTCTCCGGTGTGGCCGCCGCCTCGTTCGGTTCACGTCGAGCGTTCGGTTCTGCTCTGTTCGCCGACCCGTTCACCGACTGGTCGGCGGTTCGCGACGAGGGCTCCTCGCGCTGGTGGGGTCGCTGTCCGCCCTGGGGCCGCTGCGTCTGGGCAGACTGCGCACTGCCACCGTTTCGGCCCACGGACGGGTCCGACGGCGTGGATCTACTCGCCGCGCTGGTCAGGGATGGGTCGAGTGACGGTATCGACCGGACCTCCAGGTCGCTCGCCGACCCGCTCGCGGGTGAGCCGCCGAGTCGTTGTCCGTCGTTCGGCGTCCCTGGAGCCGGGTCGGTCGTCTGTGACCGTCCACCTGGCGCCGGATCGGTCTGTCCCGAGTCGCTGCCGGGCCCGGGGGACTGCTGGCCCGACGACTGGCCCGTCGACGACGCGGACGTGGCGCCCGGATGGGGCTCGTCGGTCGTACCGGGTTCGCTTCGGGCAGCGGTGTCGTTTCGCTCGGGCGTCGGGTCGTCCGTCTCTGCCGTCGAGTCGTCCGACTCCGCCGTCGGGTCGCGCGTCTCGGCTGTCGACTCGTTCGTTCCCGCGTCCCGGCCGGTCTCGTCCGGTTTCGCCGACCGGGCCGGGACCTCGTCGTCGACGGACGCGGGCTCGTCTGCGGAACCGGTCGCCGTGGCGTCTGCCGGTTCGTCCGGTTCGGCCTCGGCGATCGGCTCCGTCGATTCAGCGGGGGACGTCCCGCGGTCCACTGGCTCGTCATCGATGGTGCTTGTGTCGTTGGTGCCCTCGACGTCCCGGGACGCGGTATCCGTCTCGGTGCCTGTGGCCACGGAGGCATCTTCCTCGTCCGTCGAGGGAACTGCCGCAGGGTCCGGATCGAGCTCTGTTGGGTCGTCGCCGGTCGGATCCTGTGCGGGCTCGTCGATGCCCGCGTCGGTAGACGCGTCAGCGCCGGGATCCGGGTCGACCGATGCCGAGTCGTCCGCGTCGGTCGCGGGCTCCGGAACGTCGATGGGCTCGATGTCTACCGGTCGGACCTCGTAGATGCCAACCTCGTCGTCGGCCTGTTCGAACGCCTCGTCGTCTGTGATCAGACGTTCGCTGGCGCCCACGTAGGCGACGCTCATCGAGCGTCCCTGGTGGTACACCTGGTAGTAGTCGCCCGAGAGGACGTTCTCCGACAGCTCGACGAACCCGGTGAAGGAACCGTCCGACAGGGTCCGGTCGACGTCGGCGATCGGCGTGTCTTCGGTGTAGTACTTGGCGCGGACCTCGTCGGAGCGCTCCTGCATCACGGCGAGCAGTGGCAACGCGGGGTGGGGCGCCTCGCGGGCGTTCCCACTCGCCTCCTCGAAATCGTCTATTGACCCCTCGAGGATGCCGACGACTGTCCCCCTAATCATGAACAGTCGCGTGTGTCCGGCCGTCACGACGCCGGAGAACTCCGCTGAAGCGAGGTCGCGCAGGCCACTGTATCCACCACCGAACGGAACAGTCTCCCAGTCGTCGACCCGTTCGACCGTGCGCGGACTCATGATCAATGCAAAGCCCCAACCGGGACAAATAGTTTGCGCCGTCTCCGTGGGTTGTCACGCCAATACGTCCCGTTCTCGGGACGTGTAATGTCGTTCGCGGAACAACTCGACGGGCCAGGACGCCTGAACCCGGAACGACTGGCATCGAACTGGCAGCTCACTGGTGTAATTGTGTGTCGACGATGCTCGATACGACCGGTGTCCGTCGACGGACCTGCTTCGATGCACCTTTTGGTTCCGGCGCGCAAGCCCATCCATGAACGAGCAATCGGGGTTGAGCGATCAGTACAAGCGGGCGAGTCCGTGGCCGCTGTTCGTCGCGCTCGGGCTTGCACTCTCCGAGATTGGGGTGTTCGTGGGCGTGTTTCCCGTCGCCGTCTTCGGCCTGTTGCTGTTCGGGGGGAGCGTCGCCGGCATCCTGACGGAGTCGGGATACACGGAGCGACCGTGGTCGGCGCTGGTCGCGCTGGGCGCCATCCTCGCCGTGGCAGGCGTCGTCCTGATCGGCTGGCAGGTGCCGGTCGACCAGCTAACGCTCGAGAACTTCGGTCGGAACGGGATCCTCTCCCGGAGCCTCTCCCTCGTCGCGGCGGGCCTGACGATGGCCGTCGCCGGCGCCGTGGCCGCCGCGGTCGAGCAGACGAAGCACTGACGGCCACACGCGTGCGTGCCTGGCGAGTTGCCACCTCCCGTCGTCGACGGAAATCAATACTCTATTAGTCCGGGTCGATGAACTACTGTCCATGTCACTATTGGGATTCGAACGGGAGACGCTGCTCGACCTGACGGTCAACGTGATTCCGATGGCGATCATCGTCTTCTTCATCGTCGGTTTCGGCGTCGTCCCCGCGTTCGGCGTCGATCCGGTGCTGACGACGGTGCAGTACTCGCTGCTCCTGGTGCCGCTCGCGGCCCTCGCGGTGCTGACGTACTACGCGGGCAAAGTGGTCGAGCGCGACGAAGGAAACCACCAGGAAGCGGCCGACGCCGCGTCGGAGTAGATCGCCGACCCGTCGGTACACTCCCGTTTTTTACACCGCCCTTTCGAGAGGAGGAGCCCCGCGTATCCGCCGAAATCGACAGACACGCGCGGGAACGACCGGCCGCGGATCGACCCTTTCATAATGCATCAAACCTCAGTTTGAGCCATGGCAGGAGAGCAGCTGGCGCTGACGGTTTTCATGGCAGTGCTCCTCGTCGCCATCGTCGCCGTCCTCACTCGTCTGGAGGACTGGCGGTCCTACACTCCCCTGGCGGGCGGGGGCGGCGTAGGCTACGGCGACGAGGCCACGCACGGGCACGAGGAGAAGCCAGGCGGACTGGTCCGCTGGCTCACGACGGTCGACCACAAGGACATCGGGATCCTGTACGGGACTTTCGCTATCATCTCGTTCGCGGTCGGCGGGATCATGGCCTTCCTCATCCGGGTCCAGCTCGTGGTTCCCTCCGGGGCGATCGTGGAGAACGCGTTCTACAACTCCATCATGACGAGCCACGGGATCACGATGCTGTTCCTCTTCGGGACGCCCATCATCGCGGCGTTCGCGAACTACTTCATCCCGCTGCTCATCGGGGCGGACGACATGGCGTTCCCGCGGATCAACGCCATCGCGTTCTGGCTGTTGCCCCCGGCGGCGTTGCTCATCTGGGCGGGCTTCTTCGTCCCGACGATCGACCCGGCCCAGACGGCCTGGACGATGTACACGCCGCTCTCTATCGAACAGTCGATGTTCGGCATCGACCTGATGTTGCTCGGGCTCCACCTCTCGGGCGTCTCGGCGACCATGGGTGCGATCAACTTCATCGCGACCATCTTCACCGAGCGCGGTGAGGACGTCAACTGGGCGACGCTGGACATCTTCAGCTGGACCATGCTCACGCAGTCCGGCCTCATCCTCTTCGCGTTCCCGCTGCTCGGGAGCGCACTCATCATGTTGCTGCTCGACCGGAACCTCGGCACGACGTTCTTCACCGTCGGCGGCGGCGGCCCGGTCCTCTGGCAACACCTGTTCTGGTTCTTCGGCCACCCCGAGGTGTACATCCTGGTGCTCCCGCCGATGGGGATCATCAGCTACGTGCTGCCGAAGTTCTCGGCGCGCAAGCTGTTCGGGTTCAAGTTCGTCGTCTACTCGACGCTGGCCATCGGCGTCCTGAGCTTCGGCGTCTGGGCCCACCACATGTTCACGACTGGCATCGACCCGCGCCTCCGCGCGTCGTTCATGGCAGTCTCCCTGGCTATCGCGATACCGAGCGCCGTCAAGACGTTCAACTGGATCACGACGATGTGGAACGGCCGGCTCCGCATGACCGCGCCGATGCTGTTCTGCATCGGGTTCATCTCGAACTTCATCATCGGTGGCGTCACCGGCGTCTTCCTCGCGTCGATTCCGATCGATCTGGTGCTCCACGATACCTACTACGTCGTCGGCCACTTCCACTACATCGTGATGGGCGCCATCGGCTTCGCCGCGTTCGCCGGCCTCTACTACTGGTTCCCCATCTTCACCGGGCGGATGTACCAGCGCACGCTCGCGAAGTGGCACTTCTGGCTCTCGATGGTCGGGACCAACCTGACCTTCTTCGCGATGCTCGTGCTGGGGTACCTCGGTATGCCCCGGCGCTACGCGAGCTACGAGTTCGACGGCGCCATCGCGCCGCTCGCCCAGGTGACCACCTGGCACCAGATCGCCTCGCTCGGCGCGTTGCTCCTGCTCGCTGGGAGCGTCATCCTCGTCTGGAACCTCGTCCAGTCGTGGCTCGAAGGACCGGTCGTCGAGACCGGTGACCCGTGGAACCTCGAGGAAGACAACATGAAGGGCCGGGACTTCGCCTGGTTCGAACGCAAGCTGAAGCGAGAGCGAGCGATCACGGACGGGGGCGAGGAATCGTCGGAAGACGATTCCGAGCCTCGGTAGAGCGAAGCTCTACCGTAGGTCGAAAATCACGGAGTGATTTTCGAAGAGGAATCCTCAGACTCGTCAGCGGACTCCGAGCAACAGTAGACCGGAGGTCTACTGGCAGTGAGAACTCGTTCGAACGTCGAGAGAGCGGAGCTCTCTCGGAAGTTGGAACTCGCGCGAGCGAGTTCCAATGAGGAATCGTCGGAAGACGATTCCGAGCCTCGATAGACCGCAAGGTCTACCGGAGTCACGTTTTCTGCGAAGCCTTCAGTCACCGAATCCGGGGACTGGCCCGAGAACCCCGGCGACCACGTCGCCTGCTGTTCAGTCGGGTTCGTCGACGACAGTCCAGCGGGCCGACGAGAACGGCTCCTCGAGTGGCGGCTACAGACCGCCGGCGATGAGCACGATACCGGTGATGAACATCATCGCGGCGATGCCGGCCAGCACGAGAAACAGCAGGTCCTTCTCTGTCATGGCTCGCCCTTCGACGTCGAGTGAAAAAGGCTAATCGTCTCGCGGTCGAAGCTCGGTTCGTGAGTAACTCGAACCGAACGCGGCCCGGGGACCGCGTCGTCGGACAGCTGTACGTGATCATCGTCGCTATCGCCGGCGTGATGGGGTTCGTGCTCGGGACGATCAGCCCGGCGGACCTGGAGCCCGAACTGTTCGGCGTCGTCGCGCTGCCGCCCACGCCGCTGGGCGTCGCGCTGTACGGAATCGTGACCGTCGGCGTCGGCCTCGGCGTGCTACTGGCGCTCGTCGTCTACGTCTCCGACCGGTACGCGGACGCGTAACGCGGTTCGCTACCAGGTTCTCCGTCGCTGACGCCGCGAGCAGCGGTGCGTCCGGAAGAGGGCTCCGGCGCTGGACCCTGCCTGGCTGGAAAAGGTGGTCGCCGTCGACCGTTACCGCGGAAGCTGGTCGTAGTAGGCGACGTAGAACGCGTGCGAGACGGCGTACACTATCGTTCCGAGAACGACCGTCATCGCCAGATAGATCCCCAGTTCGGTGGTCGAAAGCGCGTGGAGCGCCGTCTGGCCAGCGGTTTCCAGACTCGTGGGATCGTCCGCCGAGAGGGCGAACATGTACACGGTCGGGATGTAGCTGACGAGACTGATCAGGAACGCCAGCAGGTCGAAGCCGACGACGGAGAGGAAGTTCCCTTTGACGATGCTGCCGCTGCGCTTGAACGAGTCGACCAGTCCCAGGTCGTCGACGACGACGGCGGCGGGGAAGAACTGGAGGACGAACCACGGCAGGAGGACGACCAGCATCGAGGCGAGGACGCCGACGACGAGGACGGCGACGGCGGCGGAAGTCACGTCGGCCATACTCCCGAAGCCGAGGACGAAGATGGAGAGGATGAGGCCGACGATACCGACGACGAAGTAGAGGAAGAAGGAGACGATACCAAGGACGACGGTGCCGCCGAAGATGGACAGGTAGTTCGACGTCCCGGCGGAGAAGAATTGGCCGACGGTAGCGCTGCCGTGGAGGCCCTCCTTGATGGTTCCGACGATGCCGCCGATGTAGAACGGGACGACGAACAGGAGCACGGCGTAGCTGGCGAAGACCAGCAGCGGATCGATCAACTGGAGCGCGGCCAGCCCCGCGCCCGCGAGCGAGTACGCCAGGACGAAGGCCCAGATGACGGGGTTTCGTTTGAGCGTGCCGATACCGGTCGAGAGGGAACCAATCACACCCATAGGGTGGCAACCTTGCCCACAGGTGATAAGGTTATTGAGACGAACTCGAAATGAAGGGAGACTACGAGACGCCGGCGGTTTCCCGGTACGTGCCGTAGTAGTCCTCGAAGACGGCCATCACCTCGCCCATCGTGGTCCCGACTTTCACCGCCTCGATGATCGCCGGAACGACGTTCTCGCCGTTCTCGGTCGCTCGACGGACCTCGGACAGCGCCGCGTCGACGGCGTCGTCGTCCCGCGACGCCTTCACGTCGGCGAGTCGCTCGCGCTGGCGCTCCTGGACCGTCTCGTCGACCTCGAGAATCTCCGGCTCCGTCTCTTCCTCGACGGTGTAGGCGTTGACGCCGACGACGGTCTCGTCGCCGTCCTCGACGCGCTCCTGGTAGTCGTAGGCGGCGTCCTGGATCTCGCGCTGGAAGTAGCCCTGCTCGATGCCGGCGAGGACGCCGTCGCGCATCGCTCCATCGCCGAGATCCTCTTTGACGTGGTCGATGTAGGCCATCGTCTTCTCTTCTATCTCGTCGGTGAGTGCCTCGACGGCGTAGGAGCCGCCGAGCGGGTCGACGATGTCGGCGGCGCCGGACTCCTCGGCGATGATCTGCTGGGTCCGGAGCGCGACGCGGACCGACTCCTCGCTGGGTAGCGCGAGGGCCTCGTCGAAGCTGTTGGTGTGAAGGCTCTGCGTGCCGCCCATGACGCCGGCCAGCGCCTGGATGGTCACCCTGACGACGTTGTTGAGGGGCTGCTGGGCAGTGAGTGACTGGCCGGCGGTCTGCGTGTGGAACTTGAGCTTCTTGCTGTCGGGGTGGGCGGCGCCGTACCACTCGTCCATCGCGCGAGCGTAGATGCGACGGGCCGCGCGAAATTTCGCCACTTCCTCGAAGATGGAGTTGTGGGCGTTGAAGAAGAAGGATAGCTGGGGGGCGAAGTCGTCGACGTCCAGGCCGCGATGGAGGCAGTCCTCGACGTAGGCGAACCCGTCGGCGAGCGTGAACGCCAGTTCCTGGACCGCCGTCGACCCGGCCTCGCGGATGTGGTAGCCCGAGACCGAGACCGGCTTGAACTTCGGCGTCTCTTCGCTGGCGAACTCGACGACGTCGGTGACGAGTTTCAGCGAGGGCTCTGGAGGGACGACCCACTCCTTCTGCGCGATGAACTCCTTGAACATGTCGTTCTGGAGGGTGCACCGCAACTCCTCGCGCGGGACGCCTCGCTCGTCCGCCAGCGCGACGTACATCGCGTAGACCACGGGCGCGCTCGGGTTGATGGTGAAACTCGTCGAGACGTCGGCCAGGTCGATGCCGTCGAAGAGAACTTCGATATCGCGGAGTGTGTCGACGGCGACGCCCTCGCGACCGACCTCGCCCTCGGCCATCGGGTCGTCGGAGTCGATACCCATCAGCGTCGGCATGTCGAACGCCGTCGAGAGGCCGGTCTGCCCCTCCTCGACGAGGTAGTGGAAGCGCTCGTTGGTCTCCGTGGCCGTGCCGAAGCCCGCGAACTGGCGCATCGTCCACGGCCGGCCGCGGTACATCGTCGGGTAGACGCCTCGGGTGTAGGGCTCCTCGCCGGGGAACCCCAAATCCTCGCCGTAGTCGAGGTCGGCGACGTCCAGCGGCGTGTACAGGCGGTCGACCGCCAGGTTCGACACCGTGGCGAACCGCTCCCGCCGCTCGCCGTAGTTCTCCAGGACCGGCCCGAGGGTGTCGTCCGTCCAGTCCTCGTGGGCCTCCCTGATAGCAGCGAGGTCCTCCTCGTCGAACATACCCTGCTAGTTGGTAGCTAACGACAATAAGGCTCCCGGGGACCGACGTCTCCTTACTCCGGGTCTTCTTGCAGTCGCTTGGTCGTCTCGACGAGCGGGTGTGCTCCGTAGTCGACCACCTCGATGTCCGCGATGGAGGAGAGATCGGACTTCTCGGCGGTGCGGGCCATCCCCAGGTCGACCGGCTGGTCGAGGACGATGACGTACGCGTCCATCGTGTCGACGCCGATCCGTTCGGCGGCTTTCACCCGGTGGTGGCCGTCGGCCAGGAGGAGCGTCGGCTGTTGCTCGTCACCGGCGCTCCCTCCGAAGTCCTCCACGGTAGACTGTGAGGGCGAGCGACCGCCGCCGTTGTCGATGACGACGAGCGGTTCGGCGAGACCGCGCCGGAGTTCGTAGATCCGTCCCTCCAGTTCGTCCGCGTAGACGGTGTCCTGGGTCGGTGTCAGCGCCGCGAGGTCGACCTGGCGGCGCTCCTCGCGAGCGGTGACGTCGTGGATGCTCTCCAGCGTCCGGGTGAGCTTGTCCACCTTGCTCGGGGTGGCGCGTTCGATCTGTGAGCGGATGACGTCGGCGTTGGAGATGATGCCGACGAGGTGGCCGGCGTCGTCGACGACGGGCAGCTTCTGGATGCCTGAACGGAGGATGACGCGTGCGGCGTCCTGGACGGCCATCTCCGGGTGGGCGACCAGGATGTCGTCGCTCATCACCCGGAACATCGGCTCGTGGTCGTCGGCGAGCAACAGGTCCCTGGAGCTGACGAATCCCTCGACTCGGCGGCCGTCGGTGACGGGAAACCCGCTGTGGTCGTCGCTCTCGTCGATGCGACGGGCGACGTCGGCGACCGTGTCGTCGAGCGACACTGTCGACACCTCGCTGGTCATGTACTCCCGGACGCGGGGCTTGCCCTCCTCGGCCATTGGTGGGATCAGACGCCGGTGGAGGAAAAAGACCCCGTTCGGCGGCGGGGCGGTTCCCCGGCGCTCACTCCTCGGTGACCTCTTCGAGGAACTCCCGGTCGATCTCGAACGTCTCGAGGCCGTACACGGACGTCAGCAGGCGGTCGGAGTTGCCCTGGAGCGTCTCCAGGAAGCGGTCGTCGACGACGGCGCGGACGACCTCGTGGAGCGACTCGTCGCGGTCCTCGATGGTGTCGAGGACGCCCAGCGTGATCTGCGCGCCGGCCATGTCGGCGTGCCCGCCGGCGCTCCCGATCTGGCCGAATGCGTCCCGGAGCGTCTCGCCCAGATCGATGTCCGTCCCGCGGGCGCGTGCCGAGACGTAGATGGTGCCGTCCTGGACGCCGTAGACGAGCGTCGCGTTGACGTCTTCCAGCGTGAGGAGCCTGTCGGCGGCCTGGGCGAGCGCGTCCCGGTCAGAGAGTTCGCCGACGCAACTCAGCAGGACCGAGCCTTCCTCCCGGCGGTTCTGTATCGCGCGGCCGACGGTCTGGAGCGTCTCGGCGGTGATGCTGGGTTGTTCGATGCGCTGGAGCGCCTCCATGTCGGCGTGTGGGAGGAGAAACGCGGCGGCCTCGAAGTCGTCCGGCGAGACCTCCCGGCGAAACTCCTTCGTGTCGACGCGGATGCCGAACAGGAGCCCGGTCGCCACGGTCTGGTCGACGTCACCGCCGAGGCGGCGGACGTAGTCGACCAGCAACGTGCTCGTCGCGCCGACGTCGCTCCGCAGGTCGACGAACCGCGCCTCGATGGGCGCCCGGGGCGGGTGGTGGTCGATGACGACGTCGATCTCCGTCTCGTGGGGGAGCTGGTCGTTGACGCCAGGACGGGAGTGGTCGACCAGGGCGAAGCCGTCGTACTCCGAGAGGTCCGATTCGTCGTCGAGATTGTGGAGGTCGAACTCCAGCAGGTTCACGAACGCCCGGTTCTCCTGGTGGGATATCTCGCCGTAGTAGCAGACGTCGGTCTCACAGCCCACCGCCTCGGCGATGCGGGCGAGCGTGATGGCGCTGGCGATGGCGTCGGGGTCCGGGTTGTCGTGGGTCACGACCGCCAGTCGGCCGTCGACGTCGCGCAACACCCGCTGGAGCTGGCGCACCTGCAGCCCGCCGTCACCGATGGAGTGGCACAGCTCCTCGGCGACGACGTTGCCGGGATCGACGACCTGGTCCGCGACGGTCGCGAGCGCCCCACTGATCTCCGGCGTCGGGTTCCGTCCGGCGTACGCCAGGACCATCGACTCCGGGAACACCGTGGCGACCGCCCTGGCGGCCTGCAGGTTGGTCTCGCCGTCCTCGGCGGTAATCAGCACCGAGTCGGGGTCGGCGCCGAGGTCGCGCAGCGTCGCCTGGTCGCTCGGGTCGCCCGGAACGACTCGAATCCCGCCCGACCGGAGCGTGTCCACCCGGTGCTCGTCGTCCGTCACGACGAGCAGGTCCCCGCGCTGGTCTTCGAGAGCGGAGAGCAGCCTCCTGCCGAGGGGACCGGTCCCCAGCACCAGGCGAGAAGTCATGGAGAGTGTTCGGCCTTCGAGCGTCTAAAAGGCACGCATCGACGTACGGTGGACATCGGGCGAGACGGACCCGGTGATCACTTCAGTCGTTCCTGGAGGAAGGAGGGATGGGCCGCCGTGACTCCTTCGACGCCGAGGATCGACTCCTCGATGACGTCACCGACGGCGCCGCCGTCGGCCGCGCGGACCTCTGCCATCAGCATGTGGTCGCCGCTAGAGGTGTACAGCGACTCAACCTCCTCGAGGTCGGCGAGTTCGCGGGTGGACTCTACGTAACAGTCGCTCGCGACGTCGATGCCGACGAGCGCGATCGTCTGGCTCGCGAGCTTCTTCGGGTCGACGTCGGCGGAGTAGCCGACGATGACCCCCTCCTCTTCGAGTTTCTGGATGTACTTTCGAACCGTGGGTTTCGAGACGTCGGCCCGGTTCGCTATCTCCGCGTACGAGGCCTGCGCGTCCTCCTCGAGAACAGACAGAATGCGACGCTCCGTAGACTCCGCGCTCATAGCCAGTTCTTTTTCCCGCGTATGAAAATATGTTCCGGATTCGCAAACGACGGTTATTTGTGGTGTTCGAGGAGTTCGTCGGCCGCGCGCTCCCACTGGTAATCCTCGTCGAAGTACCGTTCGGCCAGCGGCTCTTCCGGCGCCTCGCCGAGGGCCTGCTTCTCCTCGCCGTAGGACGGCCGCTCGTCCTCGACGTAGTAACGTCCGGTCAGCACCTCGCCCTCGTAGAGCTTGGACTCGGTCTCGAACATCATCTCCGCCGCTTCCTCGCGGTTCGAGACGTCGAAGTCGTAGTCGTCGGACTGCTGGACGTCGGTGTAGGGGACGTACTGCTTCGCGTCCTTGTTCCAGGTGGGACACTGGGTCAGGAAGTCGATGTGCGCGAAGCCGTCGTGCTCGATGGCCTCGGCGATGATCTCCTTGGCCTGGTTCGGGTTGACCGCGGCCGTCCGGGCGACGTACGTCGCGCCGGAGGTCAGGGACAGCGACAGCGGCCGGATCGGCGACTTGGCGCTGCCCGAGGGCTGGGTCTTGGACTTGTGGCCCTTCGGCGACGTCGGGGACGTCTGGCCCTTCGTCAGCCCGAAGATCTCGTTGTTGAAGACGATGGAGACCATGTCGTGGTTCTCCCGGGCCGTGTGCATGAAGTGGTTGCCGCCGATGCCGTAGTTGTCACCGTCGCCGCCTGCCGCGATGACGGTCAACTCGGGGTTGGCCAGCTTCGCTGCGCGTGCGACCGGGAGCTCACGGCCGTGGATGGTGTGGAAGCCGTAGCTGTTGAAGTAGCTGTTGAGCTTCCCCGAGCAGCCGATGCCGGTGAACAGCGCCACCTCGTCGGGGTTCTTCCCGACCTCGGGCATGGCCTGTTTCAGCGCCTTCAGGACGCCGAAGTCGCCACACCCTGGACACCACGTCGCCTGCGGTTCGATGCCGGGCGTGAACTCGTCTCGTTCGGTCTCTCGTTCGTTGCCGATTGCTGAGAATGCACTCATTGTTAGTCACCTGCCGCGGGGACGTACTTCATGTTCGTCGCGGCCAGTTCCTCGCCGTCGATGCTGGTCTCGAAGCCCTCGACTATCTCTGCCGGTTCGAACGGGTTGCCGTTGTACTTCAGCAGGCTGGAGAGCTTCGGCCCGAATCGGCCGATCTCTTTCTGGGTCAGCCCGCGGAACTGACCGGAGGCGTTCATCTCGACGACGAGCGCCTCGTCGACTGATTCGAGCCACTCGCTGACCTCTTCGATCGGATACGGCATCATATCGGAGACGCCGAGGGCCTTGACCGAGTGGCCGGCGTCGTTGAGCCGGTCGACCGCCTCGAAGGCCGTGTCCTGGTGGCTCCCCCAGATGAGGATACCGTGGTCGGCGTCCTCGGGTCCGTAGTAGGTCTGGTGTGAGCTGTTCTCGTCCAGGTCGGCGCGGATGTCGTCGAGCTTGTCGAGCCGACGGTTCATCTGCGCGATGCGGTTGTCGGGGTCCTCGCTGATGTGGCCCGACGGGTTGTGCTCGTTGCCGGTCGCGAGGTAGCGCCCGCCTTCCTGGCCGGGAACCGACCGCGGACTGACGTTCGAGCCGTCCTCCGGTTCGTGGAGGAAGCGCTGGAACTTGCCAGAGGAGTGGTGGGCCGCCTCCGCGATCTCCTCCTCGGTGAGCACCGAGCCCGGGTCCGAGTTGGGCTGGCGGTCGAAGAAGCTCTCGTCGACGTTGCGGAGTTCGCCCTGGAGCTTCTGGTCGTAGACGACGATGCTCGGGATCTGGTACTCGTAGGCGATGCGGAACGCCTGGCGCGTCTGGTCGTAACACTCCCGGATGTTCCCGGGCGCGAAGACGACGCGGGCCGAGTCGCCCTGGCTCGTGTAGAGGACGTGCTCGAGGTCGGCCTGTTCGGGCTTCGTCGGCATCCCCGTCGAGGGGCCGGCGCGCATCGCTTCGACGAGCACGATCGGCGTCTCCGTCATCTCGGCGAGGCCGAGGGGTTCCGACATCAGCGCGAAGCCGCCGCCGGAGGAGCCGGACATCGCCTTGACGCCGGTGTGAGACGCGCCCAGCGCGAGCGCCGCCGCGGCGATCTCGTCTTCCACCTGTTCGGAGATACCGCCGAACTTGGGCAGGTGCTGGGACATGAGCGTGAACACGTCGGTCCACGGCGTCATGGGGTAGCCGGCGATGAACCGGCAGCCCTCGTCCAGCGCGCCGTAGGTGATGGCGTTCGACCCCGAGAGGAGCACCTGGTCCTCGTCGTGGGGCTCGGACTCGGGGATTCGGAGCTCGTGTTCGTGCTCCATCTCCTGGACCTGCTCGTAGGCCTGGTCGAGCACGTCGAGGTTCGCCTCCATGATGTCGCCGGACATGTTCTGCTGGATCAGCTCCTCGAAGTAGGAGAGATCCATGTCCAGCAGCGCGGCGGTCGCCGCGACGCCGGCGGTGTTGCGCATGACCTCGCGGCCGTGTTCCCGAGCGATAGAGCGCAGATCGAGCGGATACACGTGCCAGTCGTTCTCCTCGGCACGCGCCTCCAGCTCCGTCACCGCGACGTCGTCCTCGTCGAGGAGCCCCTCGTCGTAGACGATCACGCCGCCCTCGCGGAGGTCGTCCAGGTTCTCCGAGAGGGGTTTGAGCTCTTCGTTCCCGTAGTACGCTTCTTCCTGTGGATTCCGTGCGAAGGAGTCTCCGAGGGCAAGAAGGAAATTGTAGCCGTCGCCGCGAGACCGGACGTCTTCCTGGCTCGCGCGTACCTCTACGTAGGTGTGGCCGCCCCGGATGCGCGAGGGATAGTGTCGATGGGTGAAAACGTGCAGTCCCGAGCGCATCAGGGCCTTTGCAAAGTTCTGACTCGTCGAGTCGATCCCGTCACCGGAACCGCCCGCGATTCGCCAGATTAGTTCCTGGCCTGTCATGGTAAATCATCGGCCCCAGATCGGGTGCCGTGTATCGGGCTTAGGAGGGCCGTGACTAAAGATTTTCCACTATAACGCAGTTCATTAATCGTTATCGATAGCAAGATGGGGTTCAACTGAACGATTTTGACTCCGCGAGTGGTCAGCTAGCACGTCGAACGCGCCACCCGCTCACTCGGGTGATACCCAGCCGCACGGCTCCGGTCTCTCGAACCGATCTCTCCACATTCTGTCAAAACCGTCGACCCGCTCGGAATACGTGTCAGGATCCTGGTGATCAATCGTGTGGGTTCCTTCGTGGGTAGCGACCTGTCGCGCGCGAAAGCGCCTCGCTTGCGTCCTTACCTCGGCGCCTGTCGGTAGATGAGGTTCCGCTGGACGTCGTTGGCGCCCTCGTAGATGACCGGGATCCTGGAGTCGCGGAAGACCCGGGAGATGCGTCGGTCGGTGAGGACAGAGCGGCCGCCGTGGAGTTGCATGCCCGTCTCGGCGCACTCCGTCGCGGTTTCGGTCGCCTTGGTCTTGGCCAGCGCCGCCCAGTAGCCGGCGTCGTCGCTGTCGGCGACCTTGTCGGCGGCGCGCCAGACGAGCGTGCGCGCGGACTCGAACTCCAGGCGCATGTCGGCGAGGTGGTGCTGGACGGCCTGGAACTCGTCGACGGTGCGACCGAACGCCTCGCGGTCGTGGACGAACTCCGATGCCTCCTCGATAGCCGCCGCGGCGAGGCCGACGCCCTGGCCCCCGACGATGACGCGGCCGTGGTTGAAAAAGTCCGCGAGCATGTAGAAGCCCGCACCCTCCACGCCGATAAGGTGGTCCTCGGGGATGCGACAGCCGTCGAGGGTGATGTGGGCCTGCTTCGACGCCCGCATGGCCATCTTCTCCGGGATGTGTTCGGCCTCGTACCCCTCGGCGTCCGTGGGGACGATGAACAGCGAGTAGTTGCCGTACCGGTTGTCCTCGTCGTCGCCGGTCTTCGCGTACAGGGTCACCCAGTCGGCCTCGACGCCGTTGCCGATCCAGTACTTCTCGCCGTCGATGACCCACTCGTCTCCCTCCTTCTCGGCGGTCGTGGCCATCCCCGCCAGGTCGCTCCCGGTCTCCGGCTCAGACACCGCCAGACCGGTGATCTGGTCGTTCTCCGCGACGGGCCGCAGGAACTCCTCTTTCTGCCAGTCGTCGCCGTGTTCCTCGACGATTTCGGCCCCGAAGCTCGCTAGCTGGAGCGTCAGCGCGATGCCAGCGTCGGCGCGGTAGAACTCCTCGGCGATGGCCAGCACCTGGTGCAGGGACAGGCCCCGACCGCCCCACTCTTCGCCGATGTCCTGGGCGACGAGGTCCGCGTCCATCCCCGCTTCGAGTATTTCGTGGGGGTACTCCCCGGAGGCGTAGTACTCCGCCGCGTTCGGCGCGATGTGTTCCTCGGCGAAGGCCCGCGCGTCCTGCTTGACCTCGCGTGCCGCTTCGGGGACGATGTCGTCGTCGAACAGTTCCATACACGATAGACGGTACCCCGCGCCAAATACACATTGAAACAACTACAAATCTAAAACGAGTTTACTCGGCGTCCGCGAGCGTAGATCGTAGAAATTGTCCCGGTCAGACGTCTATCTGTTGCATCAGTGACACGAGCTCTTCGAGTTCGGGGAAGGTGTACACCGTGACGTCGATGTCGGAGTTCAGCGCGTGGACGCGCGAGTCGAACATCAGCGACATGTCCGTCTCGCGGCCTCCGACGAGTCCGTCGACCATCCCGCTGCCCGGGCCGAAGGTGAACTTCGGCGGCCCGATGTCGATGGTCGTCTGGAGGACGTTCGCCCAGCCGTCGATGAACGCCGAGGTCATGATGTTGCCGATCTCCTGGATGGCGGAGCGCTCCATGTCGGTGAACCCGCTGCCGTTCGGGTCCGTCTCGCCCATGTCTCCGACCATTCCCTGGGCGAGTTCCTTGGCGCTCGAGCCGTTGAACAGAAAGAGGATGTGGCCGTGGGGCGGTTCGAGCAGCCTGATGCTGATGCCGATCTGTTTCTGGTCGCCGACGTGGGTCTTGATGTCGGCGACGTCGATGAAGTTGATCTTGGTGATCTCCATCTCCGTCTCCATCCCCGTCATCTGGCTCAGGTGGTCCGCGACGGTGTTCCCGCCCTCCTTGGCCATCTGGTTGAACAACCCCAGTTTGCGTATATCTATCTTCAGACTCATGGGCGTAACACGAACGTTGCGGGTCGTTTCCCGGCCACCCACATAAGCGATCCACCCCGATTTTCGCAGGCGAGAATTGGAGCGACGACGGGGCGAGACCGGTCAGATCCGGATCGAGACGGCGACCCCCTCTCCCAGGGGCAACAGACCCGTCTCGAACGCGGGGTCCTCGCCGACAGTCTGGAGGTAGTCGCCGATGCCGTGGCTCATCTCGTTGGCGTCGACGTCCTCGCCGGCAAGCAGCGCGCGCACGTCGTCGAAGTCGAGCGGGCCCGCTTCGATGGCGTTGTCCGCCGCGACGATTCCACCGACGGGAACCTTGTCGCGGACGGCCTCGAACGCCTCCGCGTAGCGGTGCTTCTCGTTGTCGATCAGGACCACGTCGAAGGGACCGTCGTAGCGCTCGACGGTCTCGATGGCGTCGCCGTGTTCGAAGCGGGCGCGGTCGGCGAACCCGCCGCGTTCCAGGTTCTCGCGGGCGTCGTCGAGCTCGTCCGCGTCGATCTCGGTCAGGACGATCTCGCCGTCCTCGGGCAGCGCCGGCGCCATCCAGTACGCCGAGTAGCCGTAGCCCGAGCCGAACTCGAAGACTCGCTCCGCGTCGACGGAGCGGGCGAGCAGACGGAGCCACCCGCCGACCGCCGGGCCCACCGTCGGGAACCCCTCTCGGTCGGCGCGGGCGTCCATCTCCTCGATGACCTCGTCGGAAGTCGGCGCCAGCGTCCGGGCGAACTCCTCCGTCACGTCGGGCAGCGGGTCACTCATGGCGTCCACTACAGTGGGCGGTCACAAAACGACAGGGGCCGGCGGAACAACCGGCCTCCCGTCAGGGTCGGGTTCCGTTAGCGTCGACGGGACCGTCGTAGCGGACGAAGAATCCGGTTGCACCGTCCGTCTGGCGAATCGACCTGAGGTCACCGTCGACGAGGTAGGCGTCGCCCGCGGACGTCGTTCCGGTCACCGTGACCGTCCCGTCGGTCCGCGATATCGCGTCGGTCTCGTCAGCGGTGACGCCGCCCGTCGTGACCTTCGAGACGTTCCCGTCGACCGCGAACGTGTACTCGATGGCGTCGTCGACCGCCGCTGGACCGATGACGAGCGTCTGGGTCCGATTCTCGTACTGCGCCGCGGCGGGCGCGCCGACGTCGGCGAACCGGTCGTCGTCGAACGCGTACCGTCTCGCGGGCAAGGGGTCGCCGCTCTCGGTCCCTGTGTTCGCCCCCGCTGTCGCCTCGTCCCCTACTGACGCCCCGTCGCTCGCGGCGAGTTCCTCGTTCGACGCTGCGTCGGCGCGGACGGTGTCGTCGCCCGGTTCGTTCTCGGTCGCCTCGTCGTCGTCGCGCGCTGTGTCGGTGCCGTCCCCGGGCGTCGCTTCGGTGGTCCCGCTGCCGGCACTCTGGACGACCGGGACGACGGTGCCGCTCTGCGTGACTGACATCTCCGCTTCGCCGTCTGCCACCGTGACGCCGTCGACTTCCTGCCAGGTCCCGTCGACGCGCTGGTAGGCCGTGACGTCGCCGTCGACGTCGACGGGCACCGTCACCGTCGCCGCCGCGCTGTCGCCGTCCCGGACCATTACTTCGACGGCGGGTCCGACTGCTTCGGTCCCGTCGGGCAGCGAACCGGGAGTCCCCACCGACGCGAGGTGGGTCACGCCCTGGTCGAACTGGACCGAGGTCCCGCCGCCGAGGCTGACGGTATCGGCGACTGCCCCCGCTCGCTCGGCCTGATCGCGGTAGGCGCCGTCGCCGTTGTCGGCGATCTGGACGTTCTCGAGCCTGTCGCCGCCGGCGGGGTAGCTCAGCACGCCCGGCCCGTCGTTGCGCTCGATTCGGCTGTCGGCGAGCACGTTGTTCGAACTGTCCGCGAACTCGACGCCGGGACCGCCGTTGTCGGTCACCGTCGCGTCGCCGACGAAGTTGTCGACGGCCCCCGTCGCGACGTGGATGCCCCGGTCGCCGTTGTCGGTGGCCTGGACGACGCTGAAGGAACTGTCGGCGACGCCGCGGGCCAACCAGAGACCCGTGCCGTCGTTGTCGTCGACGGTGACGTCGCTCGCCTGCACGTCGGCGGTGTCGACGAGCACGACCCCGTCACCGTTGTCACGCGCGGTCACGGCCTGCATCGCCGAGCCGTCGGCCGCCGTCAGGCGGACGCCGGTGTCGCTGTCCGTCGCCCGGACCTCGACCAGGTTCGCCGTCGGCCCGCTCGCGCCGCTGCCGCCGAGCGCGACGGCCACGCCCCAGCCGCTGACGTCGACGTCGCGCACGGTCACGTCGGAGACGCCGCCGGCGACCCGGATGCCAGTGCCGCTCCCCGACCCGGCGACGGTGTGTCCGTTCCCGTCGAGGACGACGCCGCTCGCCGCCACGACGAGACAGGTTTCAGACTCGCCCGAGACGTCACCGGTCAGTTCGTACTGGCCTGGCTCGTCGATGACGGCACACGAGGCCACCGATCCATCCGCCGCACTCCCGTTTGGCGTCTGCGTGTCGTTCGCGCCTCCGCTCGCGCTGACCTGTCCAGCGTCGTTCTCCACCGTGGTGGTGTTCGCCTCGTCAGTCGCCGCGTCGTTAGTCGCCGCCTCGTCAGTCGCCGCGTCGTCGGGCGTCGACGTGTCCCCGTCGGATGGCGCTTCCGTCGACTCGGTCGACTCCGTTTCGCTCACAGTCGCCGACTCCGTCGCCATCGTCTCGTCCGCCGGTTCGTCGGCGGTGGAACCGTCACGGTCTGCTGTGGAACCGTCGCCACCGTCGGCGGACGCGCCCGCGTCGCTCGATTCGGTCGTGGCCGACTCTGTGGGCTCCGTCTCGGTCGCCGTTTCAGAATCGCCGTCGGCGCCGTCGCCCGATTCGTCGCCGGCCGTCCCCTCGGTGACGTTCTCACTCTGGAAGCCGTGTGCTCCGGCGTCCACGGATGGTCCTCCGAGGTCCGCGACAGCCAGCCCACCCCCCGCTCCGACGGCGACGACGGTAATCACGACCAGTACGAGTGCCACGCCCCTCGTCCGTATCCCTTCGTAGCGCATGGCAACACCGATACCGACTACCGGTCATTAGTATTTAGCGCCAAAACCGCAGTAAGGCTGGCTTACGGCGGGCGAGGGTGGCCCACCGAAGGGACGCGGAACAGCCCGTCGCCGAACTGGGATGTTCGGAGACGTCCGGACCGCTTCGCCACTCTCGTGTTGGCACATGCTAACCTTCAAGCCTCGCAGGGCGTACACACGGCTATGCAGGAGTTCGAGTTCGTCGTCGCCTACGAGGCGGGCGCCGACAGGCTGATGGACGTCTTCCGCGAGCACCCGTCGCTGTCGGTCCGGTCGTCGGCGTGTTACACCGACGACTCGTCGATGTGGCGGATAGACCACGCCAGCGGGTCCCGCGAGGCGATGGCGCGCTTCGACGAGACGTTCCTCGACGACACGCGCTGCAACGAGTGCCTGAACGCGCCGGACTGCAACACGACGCGAGAGTACCACGTCCTCGACCGGCAACCCCGCGGGCGGACCGTCTACACCTTCCGCGAGGAGGTCCACAGGTGTCACTCCGTCCCGCACTTCGTCGTCGACCACGTCGGCGACGGCGCCGTGCTCCAGTCACACAGGACGGGCAACGAGTACCGCTGGAAGGCCCTCTTCCCGGACGAGCAACCCGTCGGCGAACTGTTCGACGCCATCGAGGCCGAGTTGCGCGACGGGCTGTCGCTCGAACTGGCCCACCTCACGCAGTCGGGCAACTGGAGCGCCGAGACGCGGACGACCCACCAGCTCTCGCCGGAACAGCACGAGATACTCGAAGCGGCGGTGGCCGCGGGCTACTACGAGCGCCCGCGGGAGACGACAGTCCAGGAACTGGCCAGCGAACTCGACGTCGCCCGTTCGACCGCCCAGTACCGCCTGCGCGAAGCCGAGGACGCCATCGTCACCGAGTTCGTTCGCGACGCGCTGTGAGAGCGCGGGACCGAACGACGCCGCCCGGAACCCCGGTTCCGGATGACCAGGAGTCCGACGCGCCCGGGGACTTCGTCGAACGCCGGCCGGTCCCGTCGCAGCCGACGTCTCGGAATCAGCTGTTCCAGTAGTCGGGTTCGTTGCCGTCGCGCCACTTGATCGAACAGCCGCGGGAGGGCCGCTGCTCGGCGGTGACTTCCTCGCCGGCCAGCACCGTCTCGACGTGCGCTTTCATCTCCCGCTCGGTGGGTTCGTCGTCGGGGTTGGTGGCGTCGTCGAGGCGGTCGTGGTACGCCACGGTGAACGTTCCGCTCCCGTCGTTAGCGAGCAGGAACGGATCGGGCGTACAGCGGGCGCCGTACCCCGCCGCGACGGCCTGGGTCGCGTCGAAGAGGTAGGCGTCGTAGTCGATGGTCCCGTCCTCGACGAGTTCCTGCATGCGTTCGAAGGAGTCGTCGGGGTACTCGTCCGGGTCGTTCGAGTTCACGCCGACGACGGCCAGGTCGTCGGACTCGTCGGCGAGGGCGTTCAGTTCGTCGAACTTCGCCTTCGCGTACGGGCAGTGGTTGCACGTGAACACCAGCAGCACCGCCTCGCGGTCGGCGAAGTCGGCCAGCGAGTGCGTCTCGCCGTCGGTCCCCCGGAGTTCGAACTCCGGTGCCTCGTCGCCGCGCTGGAGTACGTCCGCCTCGGATTCGAGTTCGACCATGTGAGGGACTAATCGCGCTGGAAACTAAGTAGTGCAGGGCCTGGCGCGACGTCCGGCGGGCCCTCACGCGGGTTCGGTCTCCGGTTCGACCCGCTCGACATCCGAGAAGTCGAAGCGGGCGCCGCCGGAGGGACTCTCGCCGACGGCGACGTCCCAGCCGTGGGCGTCGACGATGCTCCGGACGATGTCGAGGCCGAAGCCGGTCCCGTCCTCGTTCGTCGAGTAGCCCACGTCGAATATCGCTTCGCGCCGGTCGGCCGGAATCCCGGGCCCGTCGTCCTCGACGGCGAACCCGCCGTCGGTCCGGCGGACGGTGACGGTCACGTCGGGGCCACCGTGTTCGATGCCGTCCTCCTGAGCGTGCGAAGGAGGGCTCGTGGAGCCATGCTCCACGGCGTTGCGGAAGACGTTCTCCAGCAACTGACGTAATCGGCTCCGGTCGGCAGACAGCGTCCCGAGGTCGTCCTCACAGACGAGCGTGGACGAGTCGGTTCCGGTCGTCGCCCACGCCTCCTCGACGACTTCTCGAAGCGGAACCGGTTCGAACTCGTCGATGGCCTCACCCTGCCGGGCCAGCGTCAGCAGGTCTTCGATGAGTTCGTCCATCCGTTCGAGCGCGTCCGCCGCCTTCGAGAAGCACTCCTCGTCCCCTGTCTCGCGGGCGAGCTGGAGGTTGCCGACCGCCACGGTCAGCGGGTTCCGGAGGTCGTGGCTGACGATGCCGGCGAACTCCTCCAGACGCTGGTTCTGTCGGGCCAGTTCGCGCTCGCGCTCGGCGAGGCGTTCGTTCGCCTGGATGGAGGCGATGGCGTGACCGATGGTCTCGCCCAGGTCGGTGAGCACCGCCTGTTCGCGTTCCTCGAACACGTTGGGTCGGTCGGCGTAGATGCTGATGAAGCCGTAGACAGTCCCCTCGTGTCCGATCGGAACGACGGCCATCGACTGGACGCCACGGCTCTCCAGGATGTCCCACCACGGCTCCATGGACGGGTCCGCGAAGACGTTCGGCACGCACTGGATGTCGCGCTCTCTGATCGCGCGCCCTCCGGGACCACCGCCGGTGGGACTGTCGTCGACGGTGACGTCGATCGATTCGTAGTAGTCGTCGTCGAGCCCGGACCACGCCGCCGGACGGACGACGCCCTCGGCATCGTCGTACCGGCCGACCCAGACGGACTCGTAGGCCGCTGACTCACTCAATCGGTCGCAGACGGCCTGTTCGAGCGACTTCCGGTCCGTCTGGTTGACCAGTTCCTCGGTGGCGACGCGGAGCGTGTCGTTGATCCGGTTCAGCTGCTCGACGGACTGCCGTTGCTCCAGGCGACGGACGTCGTAGAGTCCGACGAGGAGCCCGACGAGCGCGCCGAACGTCGCGACGTTGACCATGGGGACGATGGAGTTCGACTGCGTGACCTCCAGCACGAGGGTGACGGCGAACATCCAGAGGCCGAACGCAAACAGGACCGTGACGCCGACACCGGTCCAGGCCAACATCCGGCCCGCGAACCGGTCCGGAACGAGACGGCCCCGGGCGACCTGGACGCCGACGGCCGTCATGACGAGCGAGAACACGACCGGAAGCAACGTGACGAGCACCGCCAGTGCGCTCGTTTCGAACCCGGTGGCGCTGGACAGGTGAAAGCCGGTCAGCAGCAGACCGGCGCCGGCGATTATCGTGCCAGCGCTCCGGTTGGCAACGACACGCATTGGGGGTAGTCGGCTATTCTCACAGATGAAACTTCCCCTCGAAGGGGTACGAGCGACGGTGACGCACTCGACTGATTAGCCGTCCGCCGCCGCGATCTCGAACGCCGCCGCCGCCTCGAACACCGGTGACTCCGGGTCGATGCGGAACGTCGTCTCCTCCCCGTCGCGCTGTTCACACTCCAGGAATCCGGCGTCGACGAGCGCCTCGACGGTGCCGTCGAGATAGAGCGTCTTGTAGGCGACGCCCGAGGCGTCGCTCAGTTCGGTCTTGGTGTACTCCGAATCGGCGTCGAGTTCGAGGAGCCCGGCGATGAGCGCCGCGGCACCGTCGTAGTCGGCCACGAGGTCCCAGCCTGTCGCGTCGTCGTCCTGCCCGTCCATCCCACCCACGGTGCCCGTCGAATCGAGGGGGTCCGACCCGTCCATGCGGTGGGAAACCGACCGGACCGGGATAAACCCACCTGTCCCCTCGTGGGCCGATAGTCAGAGTGACACACCGCCACACACATGTAGAAATCCTTTAGTCCGCGCCCCCGAGGGTGTAGGTATGGATAGTCGCGGCGAGATTCTGGAGTTACTCCGTGAAAACGCCCGGTACAGTGTCGAGGACATCGCCCGGCTCAGCGATACCAGCGAGGACGACGTCGAGGCGGCCATCGCGGATCTGGAGTCCGCGGGCATCGTCCGCGGGTACCAGGCGGTGCTCGACTGGGGCGCCGTCGACGAGGACGACCAGCCGGTCCGCGCGTCGGTCGAACTCAACGTCACGCTGGACCGGGAGACCAGCTACGCCGACATCGCCGACCGCATCGCGAAGTTCCCACAGGTCCGCTCCCTGCGCCTGATCAGCGGCGACTACGACTTCGACATGGTCGTCGAGGGTGACTCGATGAGCGAAGTCTCGCACTTCATCAGCGACAAGGTCGCGCCCATTCCGGAGGTCACCCAGACGGTCACCCACTACGTGATGGAGTCCTACAAGGAGCAGGGCATCGAGTTCGGCGACGGCCACGACGACGACCGGCTATCGATCTCCCCATGACCATCGAGCCGGCCGACCGCGTCGACCAGGTGCCACCGTCGGGGATCCGGCGCTTCTTCGAACTGGCCGAGGAGATGGACGACATCATCTCGCTGGGCGTCGGGGAGCCGGACTTCTCCGCGCCGTGGGCCGCCCGCGAGGCGGCCATCGCCTCGCTGGAGCAGGGGAAGACCTCATACACGGCCAACCGCGGCAAGCGCGAACTCCGCGAACTGATCGCCGAGGACGTCGACGACCGCTACGACCTCGACTACGACGCCGACGAGGAGATACTCGTCACCGCGGGCGCGAGCGAGGCCCTGGACCTGGCGTTCCGGGCGCTGCTCAACCCCGGCGACACCGTCGCCGTCGTCCAGCCGGCGTACGTCTCCTACGTCCCGGGCGCCATCTTCGCCGGCTGTGACGTCGTGGACGTCACCACGCGTGCGGAAGACGAGTTCAAACTCACCGCAGAGGTGCTCCGGGAGTCGGGCGCCGCCGACGCCGACGCGCTCGTCTACTGCTACCCCAACAACCCGACGGGTGCGACGATGACGGGCGAGGAACTGGAGCCGGTCGCCGCGTTCGCGCGCGAGCACGACCTGCTCGTCTTCGCCGACGAGATCTACTCGGAGCTGAGCTACGAGCACGAGCACACCTCCATCGCCACCCTGCCCGGGATGCGCGAGCGGACCGTCGTGTTCAACGGCTTCTCGAAGGCCTACGCGATGACCGGGCTCCGCCTGGGCTACGCGCTCGCGCCACCCCAGGCCATCGCGGCGATGAACCGCGTCCACCAGTACTCGATGCTGTCGGCGCCGACGACGGCCCAGTACGCCGCCATCGAGGCCCTGGAGACCTGCGGCGACGAGGTCGAGGAGATGTGCGCCCAGTACGACCGCCGTCGGAACTTCGTCCTCTCGCGGTTCGAGGAGATGGGCCTCTCGTGTTTCCCGGCCGCGGGCGCGTTCTACGCGTTCCCGGAGTGTCCGGGCGAGGACGCCGACGAGTTCGCCGAGGCGCTCCTGGAGGAGCAGCAAGTCGCCGTCGTCCCCGGGACGGCCTTCGGCGAAGGCGGCGCGGGCCACCTCCGCGTCTCCTACGCGACGGGACTCGGGGAACTCAAAGAAGCGATGGCCCGCATCGAAACGTTCATCAGTTGATAACTATCCGGTTTTCGACCGGTATAACGGCGTAAAGCTTTTTCACCCATACGGGTAGATGAATGATAATGGCTATTGATGATACGGGTGGACAGGCGTCCGACGGCGCGAACCGCGGGGGAGGTTCGCAGACCGACCGTGAGGACGTTTCCGTCGGGGACTACACGTGGGACGACCTGCGGCGCGACCACCACACGGGGGGACGATTCGACCGGAGCGAGTACCTCGGTTTCGAACCGCAGCGCATCCGCGACCGCATCGAAACCGCGGCCGGCGAGGCGAAGGGACTGAACGAAGTCTTCGAGGAGTTCCTCGACCCGGAGGCGACGCCGGTCGCCAAGGACGTCTACACCTGGGAGCACTTCAAGCGGGAGTACTACTACGAGGACGACGGCTCCGTCCCGCGGACTCGCGGCGGCGAAAAGGTACCCTTCGAACCCGAGGAGTACCTCGGCTTCGAACCCGAAGAGACCGAGAATAGACTCGCCCACGCGGGCGACGTCGGGGACCTGATGTCCAACCTGATC
Organism: Halomicrobium sp. HArcel3; assembly: GCF_058933135.1. Lineage (NCBI taxonomy): Archaea > Methanobacteriati > Methanobacteriota > Halobacteria > Halobacteriales > Haloarculaceae > Halomicrobium > Halomicrobium sp. HArcel3. The sequence goes on from NZ_JBZYDN010000004.1 coordinate 344,279, forward strand.
GAGGAGCACACGGTCAACGTCAACCCCGAACTCGACGAGGACGAGTTCTTCTCGACCCAGGAGGGTCACACGACGGTCGTCAACCGCTACGACCTGGAGAAGTCCGTTCCCCTGAAGAAGAAGAGCCACTTCCAGGAGATCGAACGCTACTGGGTGAACAAGCCCTACGCCTGCGTCGTCATCTTCCACTCGAAGAAGGAGAACGAGAAGAAGTACTACGTGATTCAGCCCCACCTCAACGAGATCGAGGACGAACTCAAGGGCTTTCTCTCGCGGAAGCTCAAGACCGCGATCAAGTACTCGGAAGACGACGTCATCGTCCAGGGGTCTGACGCGGACCGGGCCGACGTCATCCAGCGCGAGGCCGAACGGCTGCTGGGCCGCTACGACCTCTACGACGGGAGCGTCGAGGCGAGCCAGGGCGCCGGCGGTGGCGGGTTCCTCGACCAGATCGGCGAGCTGTTCGGCGTCGAGGGCGGCGAGGTCGAGGAACGGGCCGGCGAACTCGAGGGCATCGAGGCCCGGCCCGAACCGGCCATCGTCGCCGACGACCCGGACGACCTCAACGAGTACCAGGTCGAGAAGCTCCTGTACATGCTCAAGCGGGACTTCATCGGCTACGCGAAGATCGACCCGGTCAAACACGACATCAACGTCGAGGACATCTCGTGTGACGGCTACGACTCGCGCGTGTTCGTCTACCACACCGACTACGAGCAGATCATCTCCAACGTCCAGCACGGCCGGGAGAGCCTCGACGACTTCGTCGTCAAACTCGCCCAGCGCTCCGGCAAAGGCATCTCCAAGCGCCAGCCCCAGGTCGACGCGACGCTGCCGGACGGCTCGCGTGCCCAGCTAACGCTCGGGCGCGAGGTGTCCGACCACGGGACCAACTACACCATCCGTCAGTTCAAGGACGTCCCGTTCACACCGATCGACCTCATCAACTGGAACACGTTCTCGCTCGACGAGATGGCGTTCCTCTGGCTCTGTATCGAGAACAACAAGTCGCTCATCTTCGCCGGTGGTACGGCATCGGGGAAGACGACGAGCCTGAACGCCGTCTCGCTGTTCATCCCGTCGAACTCGAAGATCGTCTCCATCGAGGACACGCGCGAGGTCGAATTGCCCCAGCGCAACTGGGTCGCCTCCGTCACGCGCCCCTCCTTCGGCGAGGACGACAAGGGTGACGTCGACGAGTTCGACCTGCTGGAGGCCGCACTGCGGCAACGCCCCGACTACATCGTCATGGGTGAGATCCGTGGTGAGGAAGGTCGTGTCCTCTTCCAGGTCATGTCGACGGGTCACACCACCTACACTACGTTCCACGCCGACTCGGTCGGCGAAGTCATCAAGCGGTTCACCACCGACCCGATCAACGTCTCCAAGACGCTGTTCACGGCGCTGGATCTCGTCTCTATCCAGACCCAGACCCGGGTTGACGGCAAGAAAGTCCGCCGGAACAAGTCGCTCACGGAGATCAACGAGTACTCCGCGGAGAACGACGAGATCAACGTCCGGGACGTCTACGAGTGGCGCGCCGAGACGGACGAGTACATCCAGATGGGCAACTCGAACACCCTCGAGGAGATCAAGTTCGACCGCGGCTGGACCCAGGAGAAACTCGACGAGGAGCTGTTCAAGCGAAAGGTCGTCCTCGCCTACCTCATGGAGAACGGGCTCAACACGTACGCGCAGGTGGCGGCGACGATACAGGCGTTCGTCAACGATCCGGACACCATCCTGACCCTCATCGCGAACGACCAGCTGGAACACTCGCTCGAGGACCTCCGTGAGATGGAGTCGGTCGAGATCGACATCGACGAGGCCAAAGAGGAGATGGTTCCCCGGCCGGACGCCAGCGGCGAGATGCTGGAGGAGACGGGGGACGTCCTCGAGAACGCACAGCCCCTGTTCGACCGGTACCAGGAGATGGAGACGCCTGACATCATCTCCGCGCTCACGAGCGTCAACTCCGAGAACGGTAGCGGCGAAGCGGGGGAGGCCGAGGACGGCATCGACTTCGGCCAGTTCGTCCCCAAGGCGGGGAAGGAGGCAGATAGCGAATGAGCGTCGACACCCGGGACCAGCAGACACTCGGGAGTGGCGGTGCGCTCGGCGACACGTTCTACCCGGCCTACCAGTGGGCCTTCGACGAGGAGGGCGAGTTCGTCGCGAGCGTCGAGAAGAAACTCGCCCAGGCCCGGATGGCCGACAACGTCGAGATGTTCCTCGCGCGAGCCATGGCCGTCGGCACGCTCTCGGGCGTCGCGCTGTGGCTCGTCGGCACGCTCGTGGGCTATCTCGTCGTCACCATGCTGTTCGCCGGCGCCGGCGACGCACCGACGTTCCTCGGCCTGACCGGCCTCCCGGAGGGGGTCGTGGCGGTGCTCAACGCCGTCAAGATCCCGTTCCTCATCGTGGTCACGGGCGTCGTCTTCGGCGCCATCGGCTTCGGCATCGGTTTCGGCTCGCTCGTCTCGATTCCGTACTTCCGCGCGTCCGCCCGCAAGCGCGAAGTCAACGTCCTCCTCTCCGACGCCATCTCGTTCATGTACGCCCTCTCCGTGGGCGGGCTCAATCAGCTCGAAATCCTCCAGGCGATGGCCAAGGCCGACGACACCTACGGCGAGTGCGCCAAGGAGTTCCAGTCCATCGTCCTCGAGACCGAGTACTTCGATACGGACTACCGGACGGCTATCCGAAACCAGGCCCTGGAGACTCCCTCCGGGGAGTTGAGCCAGTTCCTGACGGACATGCTCTCGATCATCAACTCCGGTGGTGACATGACGAGCTTCCTCCAGGACCAGAAAGAGAAGCACATGCGGACCGCCAAGCAGGAACAGCAAAAGCAACTCGACACCCTCGAGCTCTTCGGCGAGATGTACATGACGCTCTCGCTGTTCCCGCTCCTCCTCATCATCATCCTCGTCATCATGTCGATGATGGGCGAGTCCCAGGAGACGCTGCTGTACGGTACCGTCTACGGGCTCATCCCCCTCGTGGGGGTCGGCTTCCTCGTCCTCGTCTCGACGGTGACCCAGGACACCATCGGTGACGGTTACCTCCGCCCGAGCGACGGTGACGACGAGTTCGTCGTCGACGAGGGGATGGGCATCCTGGATCTCGGTCTCATCGAGAACTACACCGGCGACTACAGCCTCTTCGACCGGATCCGGAACCGGGAGGGGACCTACGAGCTGATGCAGATCATCACGGCGCCCCACATCTTCTTCCGCGACCACCCGCTGATGGTCCTTGCCGTGTCGACGCCGCTGACTATCGTCGCGCTCATCTTTACCGTCGTCTTCAACTGGGCGCCGATGTCGCTCGACGGAATGATAGCGAACCCCGTCCGCGGGACGTTCTTCTGGGTGTACGTTCCGCTCTATCTGAACCTCTTGCCGCTGGCGATCTTCTACGAGTGGAACCAGCGCGCACGCAAGGCCATAGTCGGCAACCTCTCGGAGAACCTGCGGAAACTCGCCAGCGCCAACGACACCGGGATGACGCTGCTCGAGTCCATCCGCGTCGTCGCAGACACCTCCGCCGGCAAACTCTCCGACGAGTTCGAGGTGATGCACGCGAAGGTAAACTACGGGACCAGCCTCAAGGACGCGCTCCGGGAGTTCAACAACAACTACCACGTCCCGCGACTGGCGCGGACGGTCAAGCTGATCAGCGAAGCCCAGGAGGCCTCCAGCCAGATCCAGGACGTGCTCTCGACGGCCGCGCAGGCCTCCGAGAACCAGGACGACATCGACCGCGAGCGCATCGCCCGGACGCGGATGCAGGTCGTCATCATCCTGATGACCTACCTGACGCTGCTGGGCGTGATGGCGCTGCTCAAGACGCAGTTCCTCGACGTGATGTCCGGGCTCGGCGGATCGGGCGGTGGCTCCGGGGCCGGCTTCGGCGGCAGCGTGGACACACAACAGCTCTCGATGCTGTTCTTCCACGCGGTGACGATGCAGGCGCTGCTGTCGTCGTTCATCGCCGGCTATATCAGGGACGTCGACCTGATTTCGGGAGTGAAATTCGCGGTGATACTCCCGACCATCGCGCTGGTGGTGTGGATGGCAGTGGGCTAGCGGGCGGAACACGGGTGTGGGAACCAATGTACGACAGCAAATTCGCAGCAGCGACCAGGGGTGTGGGATCCGATGAATAACAGGGGCCAGACGCCGCAGGACTTCGTCGTCGGCGCGAGCATCCTGCTCGTGACGATCATCGCGACGTTCACGTTCGTCCAGGGCAGCGTCTACCAGGCCTACGAGGATCCGATCGACGGTGACCTCGAAACCGCGTCCGGACAGGTGGCGACGTACCTCGTGGAACACTATAGCGTCGACGCCGAGCGAAACGTTCTCCGGTACAACGAGTCCGACGGCATCTACGAGGAACTCGAGGCCGACACCGATCTGCGTAATTTGAAAGCCGCCAGTGGCATCGACGTCGGGACCGACCGACGGCGAACGCCGAACGTCAACGTCACCATCGTCAACAGTTCGGCGATAGAGGACGGGACACGCGCCCCCGCCGAACGCGGTGTGGACTCGGACCACCTGGCCTGGGGGCCCGAATACAGGGGACAGGACGGCGCGGCGAGTACGACCCGGATCGTTCGCCTCTCCGACCCCGGGCACAAGTGCAAGACAGTGTGCTGGCTGACAGTGAGGGCGTGGTAAGATGGACCGAGCCCAGGCGTACACGCTGGAGGGTACCATCGCCGCCATCGTCATCGTCCTGGCGGTGTTCTATGGCCTCCAGGCCGTCGACACGGGGCCGTGGTCGGGCGATTCGGACCGGGAACCGGACCAGCTCGGTACCCAGGCCGCCGACTTCCTGAGCGTAACCGCCGCCAACGGGTCGCTCGGTGAGGCGGTCAGGTGTTACAGCTCGAGCAAACCGGTCATCGACGGGGATTCGCCCGGCGGGGATCCGGCTCCGTTCGAGCGACAGTTGAACCACACGTTCGATAGACAGGGGGTGAACTACAACCTCTACGTCAGCTACTGGACTGGTTCCGATGGACGAGAGCGTGCAGTTCTCACGAGTACCGACGACGATTCGCTCGCCATCCCGCAGCAAAACGCCGGTTCGGCGACGTACCAGCTGGCCCTCTACGACGACGACCGGGCCCGGTATGGCGACGACTGTTCGGACGAAGGGCCGCGGATATCCGACCTCGACGACTTCTACGTCCCGGACGTCAACGAGGACTCGCAGCTGTACAACGTCGTGGAGGTGCGACTCATCGTATGGTGAGAACGGACCGCGGCCAACTGTTACTCATCGGTGCCGTTCTGATCGGCCTCACCATCCTCGGAACCGTCGTCATGCTCAACGGTATGCAGTACGCCGACGCCACGGGCACGCAGACCGAGTACCGGGTACTCGACGACGCCGAGCGGACAGAGGAGATGGTCGAGCGCGATATCGGCCGCTTGACCGGTCAGATCCTGGCGAAAAATCCGGATCCCGGAAACGCGTTCACGTACGTCGAAAGCAATGTGACCACGTACCACAACTACACGCGGAACATGACGCTTGACGGTTCCAGTGGGACCGTCAACGTCACGTACAACGACTCGGTCACTCGTGGACACCAGGGTTACCGAATCCAGCAGACGACGAGTCAGCCGTTCGCGCCGGGAACGCCCCACCTCGTCGTCGACGACGTCGAATACGTTCGGAGCTTCGTCCTTCGGATCGACTCGTTCTCTGCACCGGGGCGTACGAACTCGTTCGACGTCGTCGCCAGGAACGCCACGACCGGCGAAACCTGGAAGCTCGAAGCGTACGAGTATCCGCCGACGCCGGCGGCACGGGTAACCGTGACGACGGCCGACGGGTCCGTGACCCACTGTGATACCGATGCGGCCCCAGAGCTGGACCTCGTTCAGGGGACGAACGAGAGCGGTGAGTGTTCGTTCCCCGGCGTCCGTGAGGACATCGGCACGCCCTCCTCGTTCCGGTTTGAAGGGGACGACGACGTCGAGGGAACCTATCGAGCCCTGGTTGAAGGTAACCCGCGTGTAGCCGCCGATGACTACCCCGTCCGCCCCGGTGTAACGGTCCGATACAGGAGCGCAGAGCTCTCGTACAACCGAACTATCCTGATCGAGGATCCGGAGGCGCCACGATGATCCGCGACAACCGCGCCGTCTCGACGGCCGTCTCCCACGCCATAACCATCGGCATCACGTCCATCATGCTTACCGGGCTGATGATCGGTGCCAGCCAGATGGTCGACGACCAGCGCCAGTACGTCGTCGAACGCGGGCTCGAAGACGTCAGTAGCGCCGTCGTCAGCGATCTGATGCGGATCGATCAGTTCAACACGACGAACGCGCCGGTGTCGTTCACCGCCGAGCATCCTGAACGGATCGGTGGCAGCCACTACAGTATCGACGTCCATCCGGAACCGAGTGAGACCATCGTCTTCGTCAATAGCAGTGCGTCGGTCAGGCACGACTCGGTTCCGGTCCGATTCACAGCCGAGAGTGACGTCTGTGAGAGCACTGTCGACGGTGGCAAGGTCGAAGTCGCCTACGACACGGACAGAGGCTGCATCGTCCTGAGGGAGAACTGACCATGCGAAAGATACCTCTCCCTGACTGGGCCAGCAGCGATTCACGCGGTGTCTCTGACCTCGTCGCGTTCGTCCTGACGTTCTCGATCATCATCACCGCCGTCGGCGTCGTCTCTATCGGTGGACTCGGGTCACTGGAGGACTACCGCGACGGCGCGCGCGCCGAGTCCGCCGAGGTGGCGATGACCGGTTTCGACTCGTCGATGGAGGACATCAGGGTCGACGGCGTCCCACAGCGCTCCCACCAGCTCCAGTTGAACGGTGACCAGCTCGAACGCCACAGTTCCGTTATCGAGATCACTATCTCCGGGACGCCGCGGGGACCGCCACCGCTATCGATTACCGTCGACGTCGGTGCGTTCGTCCGCCAGACCGGCCGTGATACGGAGATTGCCTACGAAAGCGGCGCCGTCTACCGGAGCCAAGACCGCGGGCAGACAGTCGTCAGTAAACCGCCGTTCCGTTGCGGGGCGGATACTGCCAACATCGGTCTGGTGTCGGTGCGCGGCGACGTGAACGTCTCCAGCGACTCGCTGGCGTTGCGGGCTCGCGAGAACGGGTCTATGTCGGCGTATCCCAAGCTGACTGACGGTGAGAACGGGTCCGCGTCGGACGTTACGATCGACGTTAGCCGGACGCACAACCCTGACGCCTGGCAGCAACTCTTCGACCGCGAGATGGACGAGTGGACTGGGGGCGGCGGAACCTACACCTGTGACGACGTCGACCGCGTCTACGTGCATAACACGTCGGTCGAGCTATCTGCTGTGAACTGACGGATCGCTCTCCGTAGCGGCGTAATTTACCATCCGACGACTGTGCGCCGACGAGGAATGAAGTCTGCCTGTTTCGGGATATATCGTTTGCGTGCACGCAGAGCGAAGCGCTCGACGTGCTAGTCATGTGTCGAGATTGGCACCGCGACGTCAGTTACTCCCCACTGAATCAGTTTGAGGACACGGACGGTACGGTGCTACTCGCGCGTTTCAAAACGTGGTCGGAGTTGACGGTCAAGTCAGTAACTGATCAGGCTGACGGGTCAACCGACTACCTGTAAGTGGCGCTGGTCAACTGGCTTCTCGAGCAAGTGGAATCTGATACGGTGCGGGGCAACGTTGTCCAGATCCTGATACACGTGCGTTCTTTCGACGTATCGAGGACTGTTCGGAAATCTTCCAAGGCGTGTCGCCTGTTCAGGCGACGAAAATCAAACCGCTCGCAACCACCCGGTCAGCCCGAGATGACGACTTCGTTCGAGTCGACAGAGATGGGCGAACTACTGTTCTTCGCGTCCCCTGCGTCTACTTCGTTACTGATGAACAGTTCACCCTCCCACGTATCTTCGACTCCCGCGTGGTCCTCCACGGTGAGCGAGTAGTCGTAGTATCCGGTGTCGAGGCCCACGGGGAACGTGAGCCACTTGGGATACGACGAGTAGATACGGCCATCACCGACCTGGACGGAATCCTCGGTGAACTTCTGCTGATCAGTGTCGTTCCCGACGACGAGTTCGACGTCGCGGACGCCACCGACGTCGCCGCCGTTCTCCAGTTTGAAGCTCATCGTGTCCGCGTTGCGGCGTTCGATCAGGTCGCCACCGCTTCCGTACGTCGAAGTTCCGATGGCCAGCGACTCGATGGCGACGTCGGATTCACCGTAGTAGATCCGCTGTTCGCGTGTCGTCGTGTCGTCCGTCGCCGCCTTGAAGTACACCTCGCCGGAGCTACCCCGTGTAGGGAGATCGAGGGTGACGGTCTTCGACTCGTGCGAGGCGAGGTCCATCTGGACGGAGTCGATCTCGTCACCGAAGTTGTAGGGCTCTTCGAGAATTCGAACGTCCTGTGAACCGGCGCTGTTCCCGGTGTTCGTTACCTTGAGTTCGACTGTCGGAGATTCGTGGGTCTCGTTCACGTTGGGCGCTGACATCGACGTGATCTGGAAGTTCGGCCCGTCTTCCTCGCCGATCGTGATTGCCCCGTAGTGGGACTCGCGCGGTGCGGACCCGAGCAGAATGGTGTACTGGTACGTATCTGGATCCACGTCCGTGGGAATGTCGAGTGTCACGGTGTCAGTTTCCCCGGGCTCCAGTTCGTTCGTCTGCCCCTGGATCATGTCCTGGGCTTCCATGTCGAACAGGACACTCGTGTCGCCCGCTGTTCCGCCGGTGTTGTTGACGGTGATCGATATCTGGGCGTCTTCGCCGCGCGAGACACTTTCAGGAGCGTCGACGTCCTCTATCGTGAAGTCCGCTGGAGTCTGCACTGTTCGCTGAACGTCGACTACGCGGAACAGCGCGACGGCGTCGTTGTAGTCTGGGTCGCCCGACCCTGTCGCTTCCTCCGGGCGGGCATTCGGATCCGACAGTTCGTAGAGGAACACTCGTTCGTCGTTCCCCAGCGACAGCGTTCCGTCGTCTTCGATGCGGTGCCCCAGCATGTCGTTGAGGTCACGTTGGTACGCATCGGCGGCACCAAACGCGGGAACCTCGTCACCGTCACTCAGGATGACCACGTTCTGGCTGTTCGAGTCGTCACTGATGGTGATTCGTTCACCCCCCTTTGTACACTTTAGCCCCTCTGCGTCCTCACCGCCAGGCATGATCCCCTCGAATATCACACCCGTCTCAGACGTGTCCCCGCAGTAGTACGACCTCGCGAACAGGGATATCTCGGTACCGGCGCCGAACGTCTGTGTAACGGTGTATGCGCTCGAATTCTCGATCATCGCTTTCTCGGCCGCGGGGTGGTTGACGTCCCCGTCGTATTCGTCTTCGAAGAGATCGACCCGCTCGTTGGAACTGTCGTTCTCGACGTCCAGCCACATCTCCGTCGGCGCCTGTGTGATGTGGTTTCCGTCGTCGTAATACCAATTCCTCCCTTCTAGTTCGGCGCCGAGAACCTGTATCTCGGCCCTGACGTTTTCGTTGACGACGATAGTACCGTTGTCACCTCCACCGATGTTATCGCGTTCCTGAACTATCAGCGTCTTCGAGACGGAGGCGTTCGCTGTCTTCACGGTCACGGAGTTGTGTCCGATATCGAACCGCGAGTCGGTAACGTGGCCCTGTTGATGGATTGTCTCACTTTCACCTGGGTCGACAGAGACGAACTCCGAAGCGATGGTCTCGCCGTCTTCGTTGCGAACTTGGACGTGCTGGTTCGCAGTCTCAGGTCCGGCGTTTTCGACCGTCACGTTGAACCACGAGTACCTGTCGAACGTCGTCGGGTTCGGATCTATTTCGACCGAATCGACCACGAGCATCGGTTTCTCCGGGGAACCGACGTGGAACGTCTCGGACGTCGTCTCGTTCGGCGTCTCGATCGTGTACCGGTATTCACCCTGTCGAGTGAACGTATTCCGGTAGGTCACGTCGTCTTCGTTCGACGAGTAAGCAGTCCCGTCGATCGTTCGCGTCACACGTTTCGTATCCACGTGTGACCAACCGGAACTCGCGTTCCGTTCGATGATGACGTCGACGGGCATTTCTCCCTGTAGGTTTCCGATGTTCTCGATGGTGACGTCCAGTTCGTAGTCGTTGTACGAGTGGACCACTGCGGGACTGTCCGTCTCCTTGATTGAGAAGTACGGATTGGACCCGACGGCATACTGGCCGGACTCCGTGCTTCCGTCTATCTTTGCCCGCCAGTCGTACAATCCTGGACTCTCTGTTGGCAAGTCGTATTGGACCGTCTCGTCGGTACCGGGATCAACTACGACTGTCTTCGTCCCCACTGAGGTCCAATCGGAGTCACTGGCGGCTTTGTACTCGAATTCGACGTCCTCGTAGGCAGTCATCCCGCCCGTATTGTCTATAGTGACGTCTGCTTCGACGTCCTCTCGTGTACTGGCGTTCTGTGGCACGTCACTGTCGAGTGCCGCGTTAGGCGTTCCAGTTGGGGACCCGAACGCAATGTCGACATCCTTCGAGTCGTTCTCGGTCCGGACTTCCAGGTTGTATTCTGGCGGGGTAGATTCGATGTCCCCATCCGGGACGCTGAACGATACCGTTGTCGATTCCCCGGATTCGAGTTCGACATTGTTTTTCGCATCCGAACCAGTCTTTGGGCCCGTGTAGTCGAACTTGACGTCCTGACTCCCGTCGAGGCCCCCGTCGTTGGTTATCTCTGCCTCGACGATCATGTCGGACGTGCCAGTCGCGCGCGACACGTCGTAATCGGTGATGTTGTAGTCCGGATTCGAGACGTCTCCAAGCTGGAACTTGACCTTGACAGTGTCTCCAGGTTCGATCGGATCCGAAGTCTCGACGCTTACCAGCTTATCTTCGTAGTTCGATTCGAAGTACCGAGCCCATGCACTGGCGTACTCGCTGTCTTCTATCCAGAGCGTCGCGCTGTCGAGCTCGGCCGGCGAGCAGACGACCGAGTAACTGCCAGTCTCGTCGTAGTCGAGGTCGGTGTAGAGAGCCTTCGAGAGTCGCTGGTTGTGGAGGTCCTGTCGAGAGACGTTCGAGGAGAGCGAGACCCGATTCGACGTCGTCATCTCTCCAGTGATGTTCGGGAATCGAACGCTGAGAGAACCTTCCTGGTACGTTAGTTCCGGCGGTGTATCCATCGTCGCGCCGGATTCGTCTTTCTTCCAGATGCCGCCACCTTCGTAGCCGACGGTCTGTTCGTCGCTTTCGTAACGCATCTCCCCCATTCGACGCGTTCCGGAGTAACAATCGGAATCGTCGTTGAGTCGCAACCGCCACGACGAGTCCCGGACCTCGACGTCCCCGTTCATCGACTCGGGAAGTTCGACCGTTCGACTGCGGTTTCGATCCTGACGCGCGAACGCCTGGAACGCTTCGTCGGTCTGGGCGAACGTCTGCCCAGCGACCTCTGCCTTGTTGTCCTCGTTGACGTCCCCTATCGTCCCTGTGCCGGCGACGATGATCAGCACGACTGCCGTCATCGTGATACCGATTAGCAGGACTGCGCCAACGAGGTGAGATATGCCACGCTGTTCGGATTCGGGCCCACACCCCATGATTATCGTTAATTGAAGGAGTATGGAGGTACGAAAAACTATCGATCGTTTCACGACTCGTAATGGGAAAAATGGCCCTACGTCGCTGCAATGACAGTTTTCGGCACCAGCGAAGTCGAGTTGCAGACGTTGTTATGTGGGACTCGTGTAAAAAATCGCACCCCGGACCGCCGTTCGCGAGATCTCACGTAGCGCGCCCGCGTCACTGATAGCTCACGTGAAATCGTTCGTCGAGTCCACGATTGCAATGGGCGAGTTGGTCGGATCAATCGATGGCGTCATCTGAGTATCGGCCAGAGCGAGAATCGAGTTCGACGAGCACAGCAGCCAAAACGGGATGGACTCGCCGGGATTTGAACCCGGGGCCTCTCCCATGCCAAGGGAGTGATCTACCACTGATCTACGAGCCCGCACTCATTCGTATCCGGTCGGTTTTGATAAAGGCATCGAAGCGCCGGACGGCGTGTCACACGTTCCCGTTATTCCTCGGGTAGAATCGGCCACAATGGCTAAGAGAGTCGAGACTAACCTGTCTGCAGACACGGTCCGTCGAGCGATTAGAGACGTTCGGCGTTGATTGGATTACCAATGTTTAGGGGGGACGACGATGCGAAGGGAAGCAGCGGAGAGAGTCGCGCCCAGACGACGCTCGATTTCGCCATCGGGATCAGTATCTTCCTCGCGGTGGTCATGTTCATCTTCCTGTTCGTCCCTGGTATCGTCGAGCCGTTCACCGTCGGTGCCCAGGACGAGACGGTGACGGTCAATCGCGTCGCTGACGGGCTGACCCAGAACCAGCTCGGGTCGTCCCAGCGGCCCGGTGTCCTCGATACGGCGTGTACGGTCGACTTCTTCGAGCACGCCGAGGACGGGACCGACATCACCGCGTGTGGCCCGTCGAAGGACGACCTGGCCGATTTCGTCGGGATCAAGGACAGACAGAACGTGAACGTCACAGTCCAGGGTAACACGTCCGCCGCGGACGTCGGGTCCGAACAGCTCTGCTGGGACGGCTCGAGCGACGCGCTGGTCGAAGCGGACGACGGGACGTGTGACGTCAGGCTGGCTGCCGGGGAGACGCCACCGACGACCAACGCGGATGCGGTGACGGCGACGCGCGTCGCGTCCCTCGCGGGCGAGGACGTGACGGTCGTCGTGGAGATGTGGTAAGATGGACAGAGGCCAAGCACACACGCTGGAGGGGGTCGTCGCCGCACTGCTGTTGCTCGCGAGCGTCATCTTCGCACTGCAGATGACGGCGGTGACGCCGCTATCGGCGAGTACGTCGAGCCAGCACATCGAGAACCAGCAGCGGTCGGTCGCGTCCGGCGTCCTCTCGGCCGCCGCCGAGCGGGATGGACTCGAAGAAACGGTACTCTACTGGAACGAGAGCGACGGCGACTTCCACAACACGAGCTCCATCGGCTACTACACGTCGGACCCGCCGAACACGACGCTCGGGAGTATGCTGTCTCGGTCGTTCGACCAGAAGGGAATCTCGTACAACCTGTACGTCAGTTTCCAGTCACCCTCCGGGAAAACCATCCAGAACCGCGTCGTGTATCGGGGCGTCCCGAGCGACAACGCGGTGAGTGCGTCGCGCACGGTGACGCTGGCCGACGACGACCGACTGTACGATCACGACCTGCGGCGGACCAACGTGACGCTCAACGAGTCGTCGTCGTTCTACGCCCAGGACGTGGGGACGGGCGTGTACAACGTCGTCCGCGTGGAGGTGGTCGCGTGGCGGATCTAGGGTCACGGAGCCGCGGGCAGCTTATCCTCGTCGCCGCCTTCGCCCTCGCCGTGACGTTCGTCGCGCTCGCGCTCGTGGTCAATTCCGCCATCTTCACGGAGAACCTGGCGAGTCGCGGCGAGACGGGCGGGAGCGGCGACGCCCTGACGCTCAGACACGACGTCGAACGCGGCGTCGGCCAGAGTATCGCGTCGGCGAACGTCTACAACACGACAGACCAGAGCACACTCGAACAGGGCGTCGACAGGGGAATCGGCAACGTGAACACGGCCTATTCGAAACAGAGCGCGGCCGACACGGCCATCGTCAACGTCTCGCGGAAATCCGGATCTATCGAGTACGGCTCTCGGATCGCACAGAACACCAGCGGTGGCCGGGCGTTCCAGGACAGAAACGGGAACTCCGACTGGCACGTGGTCGACGACGTCGACCGATCCGGGAGCGAGGGGAATGCGACGCGGGCGTTCGAACTGAACGTCACGAAGTCGTCTCTCGAACCCGATGAGAGCGGCGCCTTCCAGATCGTCGTCGAGGAGTGGAAGGGTTCCGCGACCTGGACGATGACGCTGTGGCGCGACGGACCGTCGGACGACGTCCACGTCGAAGTCGAGGTCGACAGCGAGCCCGAGGCACGATGTATGCAGGAGGTGGACGGGGCGTTCGTCCACGTCGACGTCACGGAGGGTCGCCTCGCCGGCGAACCCTGTGGGGCGCTCCGGCAGGGTCCCAATACGAACGGCGACTTCGGGAACTATCGCTTCGCGAGCGGCGTGGGCGACCGGTACAACGTCACTTTCGAGCACGGCGACGAGGCCCACGGCAACTACTCGCTGGTCACGCGAAATCAGTCGATGGCGAGTTCGAACACCCTCAACGCCAGCGTCGGTTCGGACTCACCGTACTGGGACGACGCCATCTACGACGTGACCGTCCGGTACGTCTACAACTCACCGAAGCTCGAGTACGAGACGGACGTCCGGGTCGCCCCGGGTGAGCCACGATGACCGACCGTGCCGTTTCGTCGACGCTGAACTACGTGCTCAGCCTGGGCATCATGGCGGTACTCGTCACCGGGCTCCTGTCGGCGGGCGGCGGCTTCGTCGAGGACCGTCAGGAGGAGGTCATCCGGTCCGAACTCGAGGTCATCGGCCAACAGGTCGCCTCGGACGTCCAGCGCGCCGACCGGCTCGTGACGGCCGGTGACGGCAACCAGGAGGTAACCCTCTCCCAGTCGCTTCCCGAGCGGATCAGCGGAACGGGGTATCGGCTGTCGTTAGAGACCACTCCCGAGACGGAACTCGTCCTGACCTCGACGGATCCGGAGATAACCGTCTCGGTGCGCATCCAGACGACCACGCACGTGGCGGCGTCCAACGCTGGCGGCGGGACCGTCGTCGTCACGCACACCTCGGCGAACGAACTGGAGGTGACGAATGACTGACCGGGCCGCCAGCGAGGTGCTGAGCTTCGCCCTCGTGTTCGGTCTCGTCGTCGCCTCCGTGGCTATCGTCAGCGTCAGCGGCCTGGGATCGCTCGAGTCGGCGCGCGACGCCGAGCAGATGAACAACGCCGAGCGGGCCTTCGACGTCCTCGGCGACAACATGGCCGACATCTACGAACGCGGGGCGCCGAGCCGTGCGACGGAGGTCAGCCTCGGTGAGTCACAGCTGTACACCGACGAGAACGTCTCGATAAACGTCACCGTGAAAGACAGCGCTGGGAACCCGACGACGGTGACACGCGACATTCGTCCGATCGTCTACGACGGGGACCGGGAACGCGAACTCGTCTACGAGGCCGGCGCCGTGTTCCGCGTCGAGCGTGATGGGGCCCTGGTGTTGCAGGAACCGCCGTTCGTCGTCGAGAACGACCGCGTGCTGCTCCCGGTCGTCGCGACTCAGTCTTCGAGCGTGGAGAGCACTGGCGGGTCGACTGTCCTGTTGCGTGCCAACAACCGTGGGACCGACGTCGCCGTGTCGGACTCTCGCGGCTCCGTCGACTCGCTGTACTTCAATGTCTCTTCGCCTCGCAACGAACTGTGGCGCGACTACTTCGTCGACGACCCCGACTTCGACTGTGGCGCGACGCCGATAGAAACGATCAACGGTGAGGAGTACCTGGAGTGCGAGCACTCGAACCCACGCGTCGTCCACGTCGTCGTCTACGACGTCGGCGTCACCATCGACCGGTGATAGACACCGCCGGCGGCGCGGGTTCCGGGTGAGTCTCAGCTCGTGACGTTGACGCGGTTGACGGAGATGTGGAGGTAGGTGACTTTGGTCGTCCGGGCTGCCTCCGGGACGGCGCGCGTGTTCTCCAGCGCTTTGTCGTAGTGGATGACGCCGTCGTCCAGGATTTCGATCTCGTTCGTGACGATACCGCCGTACACCTCGCTCTTCCGCAGTATCATCCCGCTGTCGCTCCCCGGTGCGTATATCACGCCGACGATCTTCGAGTCTCCGCCGTTCTGCACTGAAGCGGCCTCGAAGTCGCTCTTCCCGTAGAACCACACCTGCGTGGCGTTCTCGTCACCGCCGGTGTGGACGGTACCGCCCTCGACGAGCAAGTTCGGCTCGACCGAGTTGCTGGTCGCAGACGGGGAGAACGACGAGAGCGAGTTCTCGCCCTTGATGTAGAAGCGCACTGGATGGTCGCCGACCACTTCGATAGTCCCCTGGTCCAGCCGGACGTAGTCGCGCACGGCGATGGAGACGTTGCCGTCAGTCGCGTCGACGGTCAGAGTCTCGGTCGACCCGAGGTCGATGTGGTCGACGTAGAACATCGTTCCGCCGGGCGACTCCTCGCCGATGGTCGCGCTGCTCGTGATCGTGTCGCCCGAGAAGTCGCTGTCACCGTCCCGGTTTTTCCTGATGTGGTCGACGCGCTCGTTAATCGGTCCGTCTATCTTCGAAGTGTCGGCGGTCTCGGAGATTTGCTCGGTCTCGATACCGGCCGGCGGCGAGGGGTTGATGCTCGTCCCGTACTCGACGCGCTGGCCGTGGAAGTTGTTGGACCAGTCCTTCATGTCGACCGCGCCGCCGGCCGAGATGTTCCCGTAGATCTGGACGCCGTTGTCCTGGACGTCGACGTCGCCGGCCGTCGTGAGCGTCGCGTTGTTCCAGCTGTTGTCCTTTCCTTCGCCGGCGTATCCGTCGCCGTCCGCCGACGTGTACGCGTCGATGCTGGGGTCGGTCGATCCCTTGAACGTAATCGTCCCCGACGTCGACGAGGCGTGAACTGCTTCCTTCACTCGCCGGTCACCGACTGGGACCGTGAGCGACGCCGTGACCCTGTTCTTGCCGTGCTGGTAGGTAACCTCGCCGTCAGTTCGCTGTTCGAAGTACGACCCCCAGGCGCGGTAGTACGGCCCACCGACCGTGACGTTGACCTTCCCGCTCACGAGCGGGTTCACGAAATTCGAGTTGATGCTCTCGTTCGGGTAGTACCGCGTCGTCGAGTTGCGGGTGATGGTCGCACGGCGCGTGAGCGAACGGTCACCCTTGACCTGGACCATCGGGAGCGTGAGCGTCGCGTCGCGGTAGTGGAACTCCGGCGGGGAGACCATCACGCTCCGGTCCCCGTCGGCCCGCCAGACGCCGCCGCCCTGGTAGGCGATGGTCTCGGTCCCGCTCCGGTAGACGATGGCTCCCATCGACTCGTTGTAGATGGTCGTCACGGCGCGCGTGGCCGTGTTCTGGTAGGAGACGTTCATCCAGCCCGACTCGTTCTCGACGCTGAATCCCTCGACAGACTCCGAGTCCAGTGGGATCTGCTGGGTCTTCGAGTCGCCGATGGCGACCATCGCCGCCTGCGAGTCGAGCTGGGTCATCGTGTTCGAGGCTCGCTCGACGTCGAGCCTGTTCTGGGTATCGGTGATGGCCTGGCCGCCGGTGACGACGACCAGCGTGCTCCCGGTTATCACGAGCGCGAACACGAGTATGACAGCGAGCGGTCCCGTCTGCCCTCGCGATCCCCCGATCCCCTTTTTCCGGAGCGTAGAACGGAGTTCCGGCTCACTCATTCTTCTCTCCGTGTTGTGTACCAGTGGCCATAAACTAGCACGTCAGGTTATCGCTCCGTGTAATCGTGCTGTAGCTCGGCTTCGATTCCCGCGGTGAGAGACCAGTTCACCGCAGCGTGAGGTGACCCCTGTTCGGATAGCATGCTAGCTGCCCTCGGGGGACACTCATTAGCGCTTGTGGCCACCTGTCTTTTCAGGTACAGCTTCAGGGAGTAGTGAAGTGGGCAGCGTAGGGAGCAGCGAAGGGGGAATCAGCCACTCGTCACGTTGACGCTATTGACGGAGATGTGGAGGTACGTTACCCGGACGACGTCTGCGTCGGGCGAGAGCGCCTGTTCCGCGGCGAGCGCCTCGTCGTAGTGGAGTCCCGCTTGCGTGTTGATGTTCGCCGTGCCGGTGACGATACCGCCGTAGACGTCGCCGTGCCCGACAGTGACTGTGCCTGGGCCGTCACTGCCCGACGGTGCGTAGATGACGCCGGAGAAGCGGGCTCTGCTAGAGCCGCCTGCCCCCTGAATCGTCGCGTTGAAATCGTCTTTCCCGTAGACGTAGAGCTGCGTCGCGTTGTTGTGCGGAGTGGCAATCGAAGACTTCTTTCCGACGTGGAGGCCGGTGCTTCCGCCCTTCTTCTCGGAGGTGTTGACGTAGACCCGCACGTCGTTGCCACCGGTAACAGTGATATCGTATCCGCCGTCGCTGACGTGGATGTAATCGTTCACTGCGATGGTGACGTCGCCGCCTGTCGTATCGATCTCGAGTGAGTCGACCGAACTGCTTCCCATGTCGATGCGTTCGAGGTAGTACGTACCGCTTTCGAGCGTCGGATCACTCCCGGTCAGTCGGTCGCTCCCGTCTATCGGAACGCCGGTGTCGCCGTTGTCGTTGTTGCTCTCGATGTCGTTCACACGCCCTGCTACGTGCGTGTTGATCGGACTCGCCGACTCGACGCCGTCTATCTGTTCGACCGACCCACCGACGCGGGAGTTGCTCGGTTCGGATCCCGAGGCGTAGTAAACGTCATCCGTGACGTAGGAACTCCCCGTGAGGTGGACGTATCCTCCTCCTCGGATACTCCCTTCGAAGTTCGCACTCCCGGACATCGTGATATCGCCTGCGTAGGTGACGTTCCCGTTAGTACCGTGGGTCTGGCTGCAGTAGTCGTCGAGCGTGTTCGAGGAGTTGTAGCTGTCGAGGTAGTTCCAGTCCGCACACGAACCTGGGCCACCACCGGTTCCCTGGACGTTGAGATTTCCACCGGCGCCTGCTGCGAGTGCCGACGTGACGGTCGTGCTCTCGGGCGGGGTCACCAGCTCCAGCGTCACGCGACCGTTCGAGTGGTCGTACTCGACGTCACCGTCGGTTCTCGTCTCGAAGTACTTCCCCCACGCCTCGTAGTACTCGCTCTGGACCGTGACTTCGACCCGTCCGTCGTCGAGCGGGTTTCTGAAGTCGCTGTTGTCCCGGTCGGGGTAGTGCTGGGTCGTGCTGTTGTGCGTGACAGTGGCCCGCCGGTTCAGGGACGAGTCGCCCCTGACCTGGACCATCGGGAGCGTGAGCGTCGCGTCGCGGTAGTGGAACTCCGGCGGGGAGATCATCACGCTCCCCTCGCCGTCAGACCGCCAGACGCCACCGCCCTGATACGCCAGCGTGCTGTCTCCCGACGTGCGGGTGACCGCTCCCATCGAGGAGTTGTACACCGTGGTGACGTCGCCACTGGTACCGTCCGTGTAGGAGACGTTCATCCAGCCCGATTCGTTCCGAACCGTGTACTTCGATGCCCCGCTCGACTCCAGACTCACCTGCTGAACGCTGGCACTGCCGATCGCGACCATCGCGGCCTGGGAGTCGAATTGCGTCATCGTGTTCTCTGCCCGTTCCCCGTCGAGTCGGGTCTGCGTCTCAGAAATAGCCTGCCCGCCGACGGCGATGACGAGCGTCGATCCCGCGATGACCATCGCCAGGACCAGAATGACTGCGAGCGGCGCAGTCTGGGCGCGAGAATCCCCCCTTCCCCCAGTCGATACTCCCACCCTGTCCGTAATCCTCCACATCTCTGTGTGTTCCCTGTTCCCCGGCGTCTTATATCCGTGCGACCGGTTTCGCGTTCTGAGAAGGCCGCGCCGAAATTTTCCCCGGCGGCGATTCGGTACAGTTCGCGCGCGAAGGACCGGTTTCGGACGGACAGATGGAAACCGTTTAGTCGGGCGCTCGTCGTTGTAGAGACGGGAACAGCACGACCGCAAATCTGACTCGTCGCCCGTTTGGGCGGCTCCGAGATTGCGGCCGTGTTCCGTGCGTCCGGACGGAGCGAGTGAACCACCAGCGCTCACGGCTCACGCCGTTCGCGTTCGACGTGGTCCTCACTTCGCTCGGACCACGCAACATCACGCCAGACGCTGCTCTGCAGGAGCGTCATAGCGGTCTGTGCCGTTCCAATACGAACAATGGCACGAATGCACACACGCCGCCGAGGCTCGTCCGGTTCGGACAGGCCCGCGGCAGACGAACCGCCGGAGTGGAGCGACGTAGACGAAGACGCCATCGAAGAGCGCGTCGTCGAGCTGGCCGAGGACGGCCACTCGTCGAGCGTCATCGGCCAGAAACTGCGCGACGAGGGCGTCCAGGGCACGCCAGTGCCGGACGTCAAACTCGCGACGGGAAAGAAAGTCACCGAGATCCTCGAGGAGAACGACGCCGAGCCGGAGTTCCCCGAGGACCTGCGCAACCTGATGGAGCGGGCCGTTCGACTCCGTGAGCACATGGACGAGAACCCCGGCGACCACCAGAACAAGCGCGCGCTGCAGAACACGCAGTCCAAGATCCGTCGCATGGTCGACTACTACCGCGGCGACGAAATCGACCAGGACTTCACCTACAGCTACGACACCGCCGTCGAACTCCTCGACTAGATGTCCACGACCGGTCGCGACCAGTCGTCCGCCCCCGCCGCCAGCGACCTCGCCGCCGCGCTCCGCGAGGCCGGATTCGTCCGCCTCGTCGCCCGCGCCGACGGCGATTCGCTGGCCGCGACGGGTGTGCTCGCCCGGGCGCTCGACGCTCGCGGGACGCCGTTCCAGGCGACCGTGGTGCGCCCGTTCAGCGACGCGACTCGCGCGACCGACGCCGACCTGACCGTCGCCGTCGGCCACGACGACGCGACGGCCGACGTCTCCGTCACGGGCCCCGAGCCGTCCAGCGTGACCGCCTTCGAGGCAGCTGGCGAACTCGGCGACCCAGCGGATCCGACCCTCGCCCTCGCCGGTACGATCGCCGCGGGCGACGTGTCGGGGCTGGTTGCCGAAGCCGCCGAAACCGCCGGGATAGAACGCCGTCTGGGCGTCGCCGTCCCGGTCCCGGACCTGGCTGACGGGCTCGCACACTCGACGCTCGTCAACGCGCCGTTCTCCGGCGACGCGGACGCGACGGCCGAGACGCTCGCGGAACTCGACCTGCCGGCGGACGGCGAAGTGCCCGAAGCGCTCGACGAGGACGACCACCGGCGCGTCGCGTCGCTGGTCGCCCTCGCCGTCACGGGCTCCGAAGACGCCGCCGACCGCGCGGGCGAACGCGTCGAACGCGCGCTCCAGCCCTACGTGGGTGGGCCCTTCGAGACAGTCGACGGGTACGCCGACGTGCTCGACGCCGCTGCCAGGGAGCGCCCCGGTATCGCCGTCGCGCTGGCGCTCGGCCACGACGGCCTCCGCGAGGAGGCGCTCGCCGCGTGGCGCAGCCACGCCGAGCGGGCACACGATGCCGTCGCCGACGCGACGACGCGCCGGTACGACGGCGTCTTCGTCGCCCGTGGGGCCGCGATGCCCGTCGGCACCGTCGCGCGACTCGTCGCCGACTTCCGCTCGCCGGAACCGGTGACGCTCGTCGTCGGCGAGGACCGGGCGGCCGCCCGGTCGACGGACGGCACCGACGTCTTCGCGGCGCTTTCCGCCGCGGCCAGTGCGGCAGACGGCGACGCGACCGGTACCGAGGACAGGGCCCGCGCGCAGTTCGCGGGCGAACGCTACGAGTTCGTCGAGACGTTCCGGGAGGCACTATGAGACGCGCGACGATCCGCACGACCCACGGCGACAGTGAGACTGCGGAGCGACTCGCGTGCGCCGTCCGCCCGGACAACACCGACGAGATACGAACGACGGTCGAGGACGACGCGCTCGTGACGACCATCGAGCGCGAGACGACTGGCGGGCTGCAGTCGACTGTCGACGACTACGTCGTCAACCTCTCCGTCGCGGCACAGTTATCCGACCACACGACTACTAACAACACATGAGCGAACGATCCGTATCCCGACGCAAGCAACAGAAGCGGTGGTACACCGTGCTCGCCCCCGAACAGTTCGACCGGGCGGAGCTCGGCCAGACCACGGCAGACGAACCGGACAAGGTGCTCGGCCGCACCATCGAGACCACGCTGGGTGACCTGAACAACGACGCCAGCGAGAACAACATCAAGCTGACCTTCAAGATCAACGAGGTCGCCTCCGACTCCGCCTACACGGAGTTCGTCAAACACGAGCTGACGCGGGACTACCTGCGCTCGCTCGTCCGCCGGGGATCCTCGAAGATCGAGGCGTTCATCACCGTCCTGACGACGGACGACTACCGCGTCCAGATCCAGCCCGTCGCGCTCACCACGAAGAGCGCCGACGAGTCCCAGGAGCAGGCCATCCGCCGGACGATGATCGACCTCGTCCGCGAGTCGGCCCAGGACCGGACCTTCGAGCAGGTCGTCGACTCCATCGTCGAGGGGCGGCTCTCCTCGGCCATTTACGGCGAGGCGAAGGACATCTACCCGCTCCGCCGGGTCGAGATCCAGAAGACGACCCTCGAGGCACACCCCGAGGAAGTCGCCGCCGAAGAGGAGGCCTCCGTCGACGTCGACGAGGAGGACGTCGGCGACGTCGTCGAGGAAGAAGAAGCCGCCGAGTAAGCCGGTTTTCGCCGCAGCGTTTCGGATTTTTCACCGTCGACGAGTGGCGATGCGTTCGCTCGTCACTCGTTCGTTATTCGGTCGATTCTGTCTCTGTGTCGCTGTTCACGGCTCGCTTCGCTCGGCCTCGCCGACCACGACGGTCCCGGCCATCCCCGCCTGCTCGTGGGGGACGCAGAAGTAGTGGTGTTCCCCGGGGACCTCGAACGTCCACTCGTACTCGTCGCCCTGGTAGAGCGCGCCCTCGGACCCCTGCCTCCAGCCCTCTTCGGCCGCCGTCTGCGAGTCAGAGTCGCCGGACGCGAAGTACGCGGCGTCCGCTGGGATGGCGTCTTCGTAGGCGGTGACGGTGTGGGCGTGGGAACTGGTGTTGCGCCAGACCACGGTCTCACCGGGGTCGATCTCGATACGCGCCGGTCGGAACGCGGACGACGACATCCCGACGTCGTAGGCCTGACTCCCGGTCCCCTGTTCGGCGACGAGTCCGGAACAGCCAGCCAGCCCGACGGTCGAGAGCCCACCCACGGCCCGGAGGTACGCGCGACGGTCCATTGTCCGAGACTCTGTGCCCGACAGGCTTCAAAACCGCGATCGGTCCCGGAATTCGGGAACGAAGCGGAGCGACGTCCTGATCTAGATTCGGTCGTCGTATCCGGCGGTCTGCGCGTCGTCGAGAATCTCCTCGATGACGTCCGACTTGGCCTTCGTGTACTCGAACGGTTCGTCGGCGTGTCGCGCGGCGGCGTCGCGTTTGACCGCCTCGTAGCCCTCGCGGGCTTCTGGGTGTTCGCGCATGTACTCCCGCAACAGGAGGTTTCGTCGCCAGCCGTCCCCGTCCTCGAACCGAACGTTGAGGTTGAACCGCTGTCCGTCCTCGGGCCACCGGCCGAGTTCGAGCCGTCCGTCGGGCTCGTCCCACTCCCCGAAGAACTCGTACCCTATCGATTCGAGTCGGTCCACGCACTCCCAGCCGACGTTTTCGTCTGGGACAACCACGAGGACGTCTACGATGTCCTTGGCCGCGAGGCCGGGCACCGACGTGCTACCGACGTGTTCGATCCGGCGGACGTCGAGTTCAGCAAGGGCGTCGCTGAGGCGTGCCGCTTCGCGCTCGAAGCGGTCTGGCCACGCCGGATCGTACTCGACGACGCTGATGGGCTCGCTGTAGTCGATGTCGGGCTCGTCCATCTCGTCCCGGGGAATCGCCTGCGTCCATCATGGGGGTGTCGATGGACTGTCCCGATCGGGGAAACGGTCCGCCCGGTCGCGGTGTTTGTCCACCGTTCAACGAGGAAACACTGGCAGCTGAGAGACGCAACTGCAAAGTACACCCCACAGAAGAAACCAGTATGAAAGCGACGGCGAAGGCACACCCGATCCAGGGGCTGGTGAAGTACCACGGGATGCGCGACGAGGAGTTGCGGCTCCCCTACCACGATTCGATCAGCGTCTGTACGGCGCCGAGCCACAGCCTGACGACGGTCGAGTTCGATCCCGAGCTCGATGCGGACGAGTACGTCATCGACGGGGAATCGGTGGCGGGACACGGCGCCGACCGCATCCGGAAAGTCGTCGACGAGGTCCGCGACAGGGCGGGCGTCGACCAACGGGTCCGCTTCGAGTCCGAGAACGACTTCCCGACGAACATCGGCTTCGGGTCCTCGGCGTCGGGATTCGCCGCTGCCGCGATGGCGCTGAGCGAGGCGGCGGGGCTGGACCTGACCCGACCCGAGGTGTCCGCCATCGCCCGTCGCGGGTCCGCTTCGGCCGCGCGCGCGGTCACTGGCGCGTACTCACACCTGCGCACCGGCGCGGACGACCAGGACTGCCGCTCCGAGCGCATCGACGTGGCGGACGAACTGGAGGAGGACGTTCGTATAGTCGCCGGCATGGTTCCGAGTTACAAGGAGACCGACTCCGCCCACGCCGAGGCCGCCGAGAGCCACATGTTCGAGGGCCGGATGGCCCACATCCACGGACAGATCGCGGCGATGCGCGGCGAACTCCGCGATGGCGACTTCGAGGACGCCTTCGAACTCGCCGAGCACGACTCGCTCTCGCTGGCGGCGACGACGATGACCGGCCCCGCGGGGTGGGTGTACTGGCAGCCCCGGACCATCGAAATCTTCAACGCCGTGCGAGAGCTCAGGACCGAGGAGGACGTCCCCGTCTACTTCTCCGTCGACACCGGCGCGAGCGTCTACGTCAACACGACTGCCGAGTACGTCGATCGCGTCGAGGAAGCGGTGGCCGACTGCGGTGTCGACACCCGCCAGTGGAAGGTCGGCGGTCCCGCACAGGTCCTCGACGAGTCCGACGCGCTGTTCTGAGGGTTCGCTGGGAACGCTCGGCGCTTCTACGTGCGACCGGCTCTTACCGACGCGACCTACTGTCGCACACTGACCGACAGAATGGGGATTCGAGAACCCCTCTCAGGCGAGGGTGACGCCGTTCATCGCCAGGAAGTCCGTGGCCTCCTTGATCTCGACCGGCGAACCGATGATGCGGACCTGTGGGCCTTCCTGGCGAACGGTGAGGGTAAATCGGGTTTCGAGTTCGTCCCGAATCCCGTCGAGGGCAGTCGCTGGCAGCAGAATCTGCGTGCTGTCGCGAAACCGATCGACGTCTGCCATTGTCGGTTGTGGTGTGGGGCCCCGTATTAGTGTGTCGAAATGCACGTGTGACTGAGAGATTCGCCCGTCAGGAGGAGTGTCGAAGCCGTTCCCTCGAATTCATCGTGTCGGTTGCACGCGGCACCGACGGCCCACGCCGCCGGGTCTCACGAGCCGACGCTGCCAGTGACCCGGCGGGTGACCGCGGCCGGGGGCGCGCCGACCGGAGGCCCGTCGCCGGGACGGTAGGAAAGCCTTATTCGGGACGGCGGGCGGACGTTAACGTAATGGGGCTCGAAGAGGAGATCCGCGAGATCGAAGAGGAGATCGCCAGCACGCCCTACAACAAGTCGACCGAGGCCCACATCGGTCGGCTGAAGTCCAAGCTCGCGGAGCTGAAGGAGAAACTCGAGAACCAGTCCTCCGCCGGCGGCGGCACCGGTTACTCCGTCGAGAAACACGGCGACGCCACCGTCGCCCTGGTCGGGTTTCCCAGCGTCGGCAAGTCGACGCTCATCAACGCCCTCACCAACGCCGACAGCGAGACCGGCGCCTACGAGTTCACGACGCTCGACGTCAACCCCGGCATGCTGCAGTACCGCGGCGCGAACATCCAGATGCTCGACGTCCCGGGGCTCATCGAGGGCGCCGCGAGCGGCCGCGGGGACGGCCAGGCCGTGCTCTCGGTCGTCCGGACGGCCGACCTCGTCGTCTTCGTCCTCTCCGTCTTCGAGATCGAACAGTACGCCCGCCTGCGCGAAGAACTCTACAAGAACAAGGTCCGCGTCGACCGCGACCCGCCGCGCGTCTCGATCCGCCGGAAGGCCAAGGACGGCCTGTCGGTCAACTCCAGCGTCGACCTGGACCTGGACGAGGAGACCATCAAGGGCGTCCTGCGCGAGCACGGCCACGTCAACGCCGACGTCACCATCGGCGAACAGGTCGACATCGACCGCCTCATCGACGGCGTGATGGACAACCGGGTGTACCTCCCCTCCGTCGTCGCCGTCAACAAGGCCGACCTGATCGAGCCCGACTACAAGGGGACCGTCGACGAGCAGTTGCGCGACCACGATCTCGACCCGGACGAGGCCGTTTTCATCAGCGCCGCGGAGGAGAAGGGCCTCGACGCGCTCAAGGACGTCATCTGGGAGGAACTGGGCCTCATCCGTATCTACATGGACAAGCCCGGCCGCGGAATCGACTACGAGGAACCGCTCATCCTCCGGGCGGGCCAGACCGTCGAAGACGCCTGCGAGAAACTCGGCGGCGACTTCGAGGACCGCTTCCGCTTCGCTCGCGTCACCGGTCCGAGCGCCAAACACGACGAGCAACAGGTCGGGCAGTCACACGAACTCGCCGACGAGGACGTGCTCCGGATCACGACGAGCAAGTAGTACACGACGAGCAGGTGGTTCTCCTTCGCGCACGCACGTGAGCGCAAGCCCGGTATCCGGGGGTCGATTTCCCACTCGCTCGCTGCTCTGTCACCTGCGCGACCACTGGCGGTACGTTTTTCGGCCGTCCGGGCGTCTATCCCACTATGACGTTCACTGTCGACCACACGATGATCCGCGTCGAAGACCTCGACGAGTCCCTCGACTGGTACCAGTCCCACCTCGACTACGAGGAGAAGGGCCGCTGGGAGGCCGACACCTTTACCAACGTTTTCCTCGGGCCCGAGGACGTCCACGACGACGGCGCCCTGCTGGAACTCACCTACAACCATGACGGGCGCTCCTATGAGATGGGCGACGCCTGGGGCCACATCGCCGTCCGCGTCGCGGACGTCACCGAGGCCTACCACGAGCTGATGGACGAGGGCGTCGAGGACTACCGCCCGCCGGAAGAGAACCCCGGGTACGCCTTCGTGAAGGACCCGGACGGCCACGAGATCGAGATCGTCGAGCGCGACTACGGCGCCCGCTGGAGCCTCGACCACACGATGATCCGCGTCGAGGACGCCGACGACGCGCTGGGCTGGTACACCCGGAAGCTCGACTACGCCCCCGCCGGGCGCTGGGAGTCCGACACCTTCGCGAACTACTTCGTCGCGCCCCAGGACGCCGCCGAAGAGGCGATGACCGTCGAACTCACCTACAACTACGACGGGCGGTCCTACGAGATGGGCGACGCCTGGGGTCACCTCGCGGTCCGGACTGACGACCTGACCGCGGCCTGGGAGACGCTGCTGGAGCGCGACGCTGAGGACTACCGCGACCCCGAGTCCTGCGACATGAACTACGCGTTCACGAAGGACGCCGACGGTCACGAGATCGAAGTCGTGACGGCGTAGCGGTAGGCTCAATCGCGGCGGTCCCTGCTTTCTGACGATACTCGTTCTGGTCACGCTGGCCCAATCAGCTACGAGTCATTCGTTCGAGCACTGCGTTGGGGGTCAGTCCATCGACTGTCGTGGGGGAATCGAACCTCCTTGACGGCACCCATAACGTCAATGAGAATTAGTTTATGAATTGTAACACGTCGCCGATCACCGATTCCCTGATGGTAATTGTCTAGACCGAAGACGTTGAAATATCGCACTTCCGTTCCCTCCGTAAATATATTCTATACTCAACAGTATCGACAAGGCTTATTACCACTTAGATAAGACCATTCAAGCACCCCTACCCATGGCGCCGACAACGAGTACTCAGGTTCGGTTCGGACGCGGGGCGACCGCGTCCGTGCTGGGAGGAAAGCTGTTGACGCCGCCCAATCGGACAATCGACAACCTATGACAACGACAAACGACAAACTTCGTAGCCTGTTCCTGGCTGCGCTGATGGTCTTCTCGGTCTTCGCGATGACCGTCGCGCTGCCTGGCTCAGCCGCTGCGAATCACAGCGGTGTAACTTACGAGGTGGATGGATCGTCCACGAACCTCGTGTACGCTGGTCAGACCGTCAATGCGACAGGTCTGGATCAGGGTGTAGATTATCAACTGCGTAGTGTCGACGACACAGATAGTAGTAGTGGTGACATCACGGATAGCTCTCACGAACGGAACTACAATTCCGGCTCGAACGGAGCGATCACCATCGAGACGGATGACCTCGGTGAAGGTGATTACTTCCTCACCACCGGTGGGGAAACCGTTGACATTAGTGATTCGTTCGAAGTGACCGAGCAGACGCTCGATGTCGACTTCGACGACACCAACGTCACCGACGAAGAGGAGAACGCTGAGTACGAACTCAGTTCCAACCGGAACAACTTCGCGGTTAACATCTCCGCTGACGGTGACCTCAGCGCGAGCGAACTGAACGCCACGTTCAACGACGTGGGTAACACTGCCGGGTTCGAAGCGTCCAACATCGACGAGGACGACGACGAGGACCGCATCACCGTTTCCGGAGTCACGCGTGGTGACTACGAAGCGAACTTCTCTGGCGTCGACGCTGGTCAGTACACGTTCGACTTCGAAGCTGACGACACCACCGCCAGCTCCAGCGCCTCGGTCAACGTGAGCGAGGCCGGTGACGGCGACATCCAGTTCGAAGAAGACGTCGTTCAGGATCAGGTCGGTGACGTCGCCGACATCACCCTGCAGATGGAGAACACCGACGAAGGGACGATCGTCATCGGTAGCTCGGACCAGAACTACTGGCTCGAGGCGAACGTCGAAGACGGTGACAACGACGGCGAAGTCACCGTCCAGTTCAACTCCTACACTGCAGGATCCGGCGCTCCTGATGATCAGAAGGTCTGGGCAGAGGACGACGACGACACCGTCACCTTCCAGAAGGAAGGCGGTTCCTACACTAACGCTGACCCCGCTGGTGACAACATGCTCGG
>NZ_JBZYDN010000005.1:0-265466 GCF_058933135.1 Halomicrobium sp. HArcel3
GCATCTAAGTCGAGTTCTGTGTTTTCTGTCATCTCAGGGTATTTTCGATATACGTATTTGAGCAAGGTATCTATCGGTTTGTCATTATGAAGCTTCTTTATTTCTTTAGCCTCCTGAAACAGATCCTCGTACTTTTCCTTCTTCGTCATCGCTAATGCAAGCTGGACTCCCTGATTGGTTAATCGATAGACGTGCTTCTCATGGCCGGCTCGGGTTTTTTCCGTTTCCATCTCGATATATCCTTGGTCTTGGAGTTTATCGAGAGTGGAGGCGAGATCGGGTGAGAAGGGGCCGTATTTGTCTGCCTTGTATGAAAAGGTTTCAGGCAGATTGGTCTCCTCCTGAGCTAAGAACACTAACTTTTGGAATCGAGTCGCACCATCAATCGACTCGCCCCCGATGTGTAGTAACGCAATCGGGAGTAACCCTGATTTAGTCATGTATGATGCTCAAACTGCCTTGTCAATTACGTGGAGTCCAAGCATAAATAGGTAGGTCGTTCATAAGGTGCTTTTTATAATGTCGTTATGCACTCTTTCCAGTTATCCTCCAGTCCAAACAGAGGCTATGTGAATTTTACCGTCAGACATGCATACACGCCCGTAACGCGTCATATATATCTACTCCTCTAATGACCTTAGCATCGGTGCCCATGGCGTGCGGTCGCTCGCCATCAGGCGAGAGACCGTTATGGGCTATGAGGGGTTGATGTACCATTGAGTACGGGAGGGGGTACGCAATATGCAACGGTACAATCCGACCGCTGTATGGTGGTCAAATTGAGCATACGTTGCACTCGATTCGATACCTCACCTTCTACCGTTTACCGACTCCCTTCGTTCATCCTGAACCAAACAAGAGAACAGTGCTACCTCTCTTTTCCCGGGGAAAGAGCCTATCTAAGTCATGCAACGGAAATCGACTCACGAGCGACGACGTGCAAGGACGGTGGTCTGAATATGGGAACAAAGCACTACTGCTTGCTCGATAACGGCGGCACTGGGGCCCGACACTACGAAATTGCCGAGAGCCGCGTGCCCCTCGACGTGCTCCCGGAGTATGGCCTGGTCGAGCGGGCAGCGAGCGGGCCGGCTATCCATAGATTTCCTGCGCCCGTCGAGCTAGGAGACGACCCGGAGAACCCACTACCGATGCGGCCGGCGTGCCGATCGGGTCGCCAGCCCTACCGGACTGACCACTTGGGACGTGAGGAGACAAAGGAGTATAAGCGCGTGACCATCGCGCGGCGACTCCCATTCGACAGCTACACTCTCTGTAGCAACCCCGAGTGCTTTCGCGGGATTACCGTCAGGGACGGATAGAGTGGCTAGTTGAAAACCCATAGGTGCTGACACAGACGGACTACTGAAGAGAGAGTGTGATTTCAGCGGGCCAGGCAATCGCTGATATCTAACCCTCTGTCGAGGAGAAACAGATACTACATTCATCTTGACTGATTATAACTCCGCTCCTCTGGGAGGACCTCCGAGACTACAGTTACCTTGACTTAGTGTCATCCTCCCCGGATAATCGTCATTTCACCAACAGTGGGTGCCGGCTCAGAGTGGATAGGTTCCAGCGGACAGTTGCTCCAATAGTGTCTTCAGTTCTATTACTTCAAGCGTCTTGCCCGTCCCTACGTTGTCAAAGACCTGCGGGTCCAACACCAGCTCATGTGTGGTTCCATAGTATCTAATTGAAGGCCCATTCTTCTTTGAGAGCGTGCCGTTCTGAGAACGGCACTTCTGTTTGTCAATCTCCCAACAAACGAGCACGTCCATGTGACTGTAGAATTTTTGATGTATGTCGATGTCTGAAATTAGGTCCTCTCCTTTCAATTTGTACTCCACCACTACAGTCTCTTCAATGGGGTCGTCATTTTCTGTCAACTGTATTCTCGACCCAATCTCATCCAGTGGTATGGAGTACTCAAATATCGAATCGTAGGTACTGTACGACGATGCAGTCAGGCATGAATAGTACTCCAAAAGCCCAGAGGCAATTAGCTCATGGAAGATGGCTACAACGTCCTGTTCACTCGTCGGTTCATTGACGAAGTTGAACGAATCAGGCAGACACGAATAATTTAGGTCAGTTCGGTTGGCCGTATGCTTGCTGATGAACTGGTTCTTCTGTTTCGCCAACTTCTGTATATTCTGCTGAACGACTGGATCTTTGACCGCCTTCTGTATCAGGGACGTAGATACCTCTTGCTTGAAAGAGTCCGAAGCACATTCGCGGTACAGGGCCTTTCGACGCCCCACTACGGACTTCCTTCCCTCATCGAATTCGAGGCGATTGTCCATGATTACGACGTGTAGATTTGCCCAATACCCGATACTATCACTACTCGGTGGACTAACGGTGACGGCTGTGGGCATCCCTTTCACCGCCAACTCTACGGATGCTTGCATGTCATACTCTTTCAACTTCTCGACGGGTGTGCTCGGGTCGTCACAGAGCCCAAGTGAATGTGAGGCCTTTCTATACCAAGCCCGAGGGGATATGAACGCTAAATAGTAGAGCTTGATACCGCTTGAGGACTCCCACACCCCACGGTGGTAGAGCGCGCTTCCCCCGATGTTTGTATTCGAGTTTACATGTTCTTGCGCCTCGTCGCGAGATAACAGTGTAGTCGCAGTTGGGCTGTCTTCTTCGGCAATCTGAACCGGACCGTGGTACCTGAGTTTCGATCCCTCTGTTTCATCGTACGAGTCGGACTCAGTGTCCGTCGTATTAATGAACTCAACATCGATATCATCGATTCTGAGGCTGTCGAATACAGGGTACTCCAGAATGTCGTACAGATACCCCACGGCTGTTTTCGTCCGAAGGAGATGGAGAAATCGCTTGCTAGTCATCTCGTCCGCAAAGATATCGGTGTAGTCCGACTCGACCTTCCGAATACCGACCATTTCCACCTCTGTGTACCTATCCGGACTATTATTTGCGATCTCCTGGGGGTCACTCTGTGGTTGTTCCTTTATATGTTGGCCTTGGACATCTTGAATCCAGTCGTACATGTTCTGGATTCGATCCTCGTATACCCCAGTACCGTCGGAGGTCTCGATTCTGAAATCGCTGCAGGAGCAGATTTGATAAGTCAGGCCATTTCCCAACTCCCCGATCTCGGACGTTCCGGTCGAAATACCGTC
The DNA here is from genome assembly GCF_058933135.1 of Halomicrobium sp. HArcel3. Classification (NCBI taxonomy): domain Archaea; kingdom Methanobacteriati; phylum Methanobacteriota; class Halobacteria; order Halobacteriales; family Haloarculaceae; genus Halomicrobium; species Halomicrobium sp. HArcel3. The sequence continues at coordinate 3,156 of NZ_JBZYDN010000005.1, forward strand.
CTTGTGACTTCCACCCTTGAGAACTGCCCAGTCCAACTCGTCCAAACTCATTCCAATCCCGTTATCCCGGATTCGAATCGCCCGCTCGGGCTTGATACGCTCTACGATCAGTTTTCCCGTGTATGCGTTCCTGACATCCTCATCTGCATCAGCTATGTCGTCTTGGTCGATACCCAGCTCATTACTCAATGCAGCGTACCAGCGACTCCGAGCGTTCTCCTTGTAATCGGTTGACGCCCACGTTTCGTAGTCTGTATCGTGTTTGTTTTTGTCCTCCTTGACAACAGCATCTGATGCAGTTTCGATGGCATCGATCAAATCGCCCTCAGAAATCCCGAGCTCTTGAGCAAGCTCATATCGGTACCTGCGATTTATTCCATCTAGCGCGTTCTGCACCCCTTCAGCCAAACTGTCCCAAGGGTGCCCATAGTCATTTAAAAGATTCTGTGCTTGTTTCCTTATGAGTCGGTTATCATTCTGACCAAAAAGACTCTTTCCAGACATAGTCAGGATTACCCGAGCCGCTGTAATAAAGCTACGTCCGTGTTTATCCCATCGATTTTGCGTAATCCACCCCGCGTCTCTCGATAGTAATGGTTGCTCCGGACCGCGAAATACGCGCGGTCTATTCAGAACAACGGTCAGGACATATCATCGGTTGAAGATCTTCACAGGTCGATAGAGTCTGTTACTAATCCACCGTCACCGTTTCTTCAACATCTATCTCGTAGTAGCTGGGGACGCTCAACATCTCGGCGATCTCCCGCTTTTGCCTGAGGGTTAAATCCTCGCGAGTGAGCACTTGGCGGATACCGCTATCGATACGCCAGGCGAATTCGGCGGACTGCATGAGCGCCGTGGTCTTGTTGCAGTCCCAGAAGTCAGCAGCGTGCTCGATGGTGTCTTCGCGGCGGGCGTGCTTGCCGTCAGTCCGGATTCGCATACCCGACCGCTCGTACACACGGGGGCGTAAACCAGGGGTAGCTCAGGTAACTTAAACCGAATTCGTATATAAAGAACGACGTAGCCCATGATCATCGCGGTTGGACGTCCACCACTGGGTCGTTCGAGCCGGCCCGAATATGCACACGGCCTGGTCGGACTCGTGTGCATATCGGAGCGAGCCCATATCTCGACGTGCAACCGCCAGGTTTTGAAGTTAGCCACGGCGTAGAATTGCCTACATTGTTATCAGATGGAGGCTATCTATATCTGATATGGGTCCACAGATACCGTTCGCACAGATTCTCGCAGATCGATTTGATAAGGAAACTGAGCGAATCAAAGCAGAGTTTGAATCTGAATATAGTCAACATGATCATCCCGGCCTAAAAGGCGATGAGGGAGAAGACATCGTTAAAGATTTCCTCAGACAATATTTGCCACAGAGTTACGGCTTCGCAAATGGACAAATAATCGATAGCGGGGGAGGCCAATCAAGAGAGATTGACATAGCTATCTGTAATGAGTATCATCCATTTACATACGTGGGTGATGGTAGAGGGATTCTCTTCGCTGAATGCGTTGAAGCCTGTGTTGAGGTGAAGTCTGTATTGAACAAATCCCATTTAGAGAAGGCGGTTGACAACTGTGCTTCTGTCCGTGAATTAAATGTAATGTCAAGTAAGGTAGCGAGTAAGAGAGATCCCTCAAGGACTATTGACCGGGTGCAAACAACTCCGTATGCCATTTTTGCATTCAAATCGAGTTTCTCTATCGAGACCCTTGAGGACAAAATTCGAGAGGTAAACGACGAAAAAGAGATTGGAGAAGAGGAAGCGATTGATCTGATATTTGTACTTGATAAGGGCCTTCTCGTCAATCTCAGAAAAAGTGAGTACGGTTCAGTGGCCGATCTCGCAGAAGGATATACTTCTCTCTACTCCAAGCCTGCGTTGCTTATGCTGCTGATTCATCTTTCGGATATTGTGCCACGGATCCAATCGCCACCAAATATCCTCAGAGAATATCTTCGAGTTGATAAATATTGAATGGTCTCAAAGAGGTTTTCTATGGCTAATTCAGCCATTAGATACGTTGTGGGAATTCTAGTCTGAAGGAGAATGACGTGTTAAAATTCGACAATCCTTCACTTTCACTTCCACCCTACCCTAGGCTAACAAACTTTCTTCCCCCGGTCTGCGGCTATATTGGAATGAGTCAAGTAGAAACGAGCCGACTCGTGACGTTCGAAACCGACAAACGAGAGTTGTTAGCCATCATGGCTGGTCGTGGGGAATACGACCGCCGGACTATCTATCAGGGAAGCGTTGACGGACGATACGCAGTCGTTCCCGTCGACGAGCTCGTAGACAACGATGCTGAAAGTTCGCTTGATGGGCTCGATGACGCGGAATTGCTTCTACAGGAGATGCAAATCGTCGGTGATACGGTGGACATTCTGGACGACGGTGATGCGGAGATTACCCTGTCGAAGGGAACGAAGCAAGTCGAGCGAATGGATAGGCGGGGGACGTACGGGCTACTCTGGATTCCGGCCGAGTAGTCACTCTGGTTGTGGTTCCTCGCGGAGATCTTCCTGACCCGCCAGGAAGCCTCTCCCCTTGGAGGTAATTCGATACACGCCACGACCTACTTTGTCAACAAGGCCGATTTTCAACAATAGTCGAAGTCGACGACCCGCAGTTTTTCGGTGAAAGTCGAACTCCCCATCCTCAATTATCGAAGATGGCGTCCCGTCCCCTTCGCTATCCAAGTACTCTAGTAACCGCTCATCTACGGCCTGCATCCACGGTGCAGGACGGCGAATTGCCATAATCTAAAACATACTCGTGGCCGCTTTTAGGCTCTGGTAAGGGACATATTGGCAGCCAATGGCCACTAGTCAATTGCCGTAGGCAATCTATTTGTACCTCCTGGGTATGAGTTTACTACGTGCCAACCGACCCGCTGCTAATCGGCAGGGGGAGTTCCCGGAGAAATGGCCGGGAATTCGGTTGCACAAGATGAACGCATGACAGCCATCGAAATTCGGGGGCAAAAATCAGGCCCTCACGGCCAGGGGTCCGTCTAACGATGGACCCGAGTAGTCTGTCGCCACGTGAAGCCTGGCAGCGATACATGGACCGACGCCAGGCAGAGATCACCGAAGCGTCGGTGCAAACCTACGATTACCGGCTAAAGCTGTGGGTGGAGTGGTGCGAGGAACAGGGAATCGAGACAGTCGCAGATCTCACCGGCTGGACATTCGAGCAATACGAAAGCTACCGCTCCGGCCAGGGACTTGCACCGTCGTCCCTCCATAACGAGATGGAGACGCTGCAGGGGCACATCGCCTATCTTGAGCGTATCGAGGCTGTGGGCGATGGGCTGGCCGAGAAGGTCCACGTCCCGGATGTTCCGGAGGCAGACCGCTCTCGGGACACGATGTTGACGACCGATGCGGCCCTCTCGTTGATTCGCCACTACCGCGAGAGTGACGTGTTCGGCTGTCGGCACCACGCCTTCCTCGAACTGGCCTGGCACACGGCCGCCCGGCTCGGTGCGCTCCGGTCCCTGGACCTGCGCGATTTTGACCGGGAAAACCAGCACATCGAGTTCGTTCACCGGCCCGACACGGATACGCCGCTGAAGAACAAGACGAACGGCGAGCGGATGGTTAGCCTCCGAGAGCCGGTCTGTAAGGCGGTAAGTCGCTATATCCAGCACTACCGCAAGGACACCCACGACGACCACGGGCGTCAGCCCCTATTCACGTCGGCGCACGGTGGCCGCCCGTCGAAGAACACGTTCCGAGGCTGGTCGTATCAGGCGACCCAACCCTGTCTTCACGGGCCGTGTCCGCACGGGTACGACCGCGAGACGTGCGACTTCCGGAACTACACAGAAGCGAGCAAGTGCCCGTCGTCTCGGTCGCCTCACCACATCCGAACCGGTTCGATCACCTGGCACCGAGATCGTGGCGTCCCGAAAGAAGTCACGTCAGAACGAGCGAACGCGTCGGAAGGCATCGTCGACGAATTCTACGACAAGGCATCGAAGCGCGAGCGGATGGATTTCCGCCGCCGTCCCCACCTCGACAAACTCGAAATCGACCAATGACCCCTACGTTTCACCTCGACAACGAGAGCCGAACCGAACCCGCGAAACGCGACATGTTGCTAACCGGGTGGTCCCATCGATTTTGCGACGAACGGACGTGAGGAGTAAATCGATCAAGAGCAGCCGGATTCGAAGTAGACCAGTCGCGCGCAGCGTAGCGAGCACGTCTGGGCGTAGTGAGGATCCGGGTGGTCCCATCCGCTTTTCAGAGCAACATGGACCGAGAAGTCACGAAGAGTCGATAGCGGCGTCGAGGCGGTCGCGGTCACGCCCGCGGAGTCGTTCGACAGCGTCCTTGGCCGTTTCGGCTTCCGCTTCCGACAGAAGGCCGGCGACGTCGTCTGGATCGGGGCAGCGCGTTATCCGTCGGAGCATCTCTTCCATCGTCTCGTCGTCCTCCCTGTGGGCTCGAAGCCACTCGTAGTACTCCTCAGAGATGTGGATGTCCTCACCCATGCGATCTATTCAGTGATATTGGTCAAAGAGTTTTCTGGTGGGACCTCCGGCACCCTGACCGGCCCACCAAGTATGAGGTGAAATCGACGGCGACGTCTATCGGACAGAAGTATAACAGTGACGGGCGCTTCCGTGTTTGGAAGGGTCAGACACGGTCGCTCATCGCCGCAGATGCGAATGCCGTCGCGTGGTACGCGTCCGTCCTACTCGACGAGGAGAACGCGCAGATCCGGATTCAACGCAAGAAGCCCTCGACGGTCAATGCGATCGTTCAGGAATGCGGTGGTGGAATCGATCTGGACACGAAACGATGGGGCGACGGCGCGAGTTGCTACGGGCGTCTGGGAAACCAGGCGGCGTCTCAGATGACAACGATGGTCGCCATGAAGCTCCAGAGGACGATTCCGAGGAGGTAGAACGTGAGGATCACTCGATTGTTCGTTGGGAGTGAGGATCCGACGTACAGCGGTGATGTGGAGGAATCCACCTCCGTATAGTTGCTTTGTCCACCGTCTCCACCGCCATCCATCGTCATGGCCGGGCCGCTTCCAGTCCGTGCATGGAGAAGGGAGAACACGAACAGGGACGCGATCAGCAGCAGGGCGATGGCTCGGCCAAAGAGATACGTGAGCGGGACAACCGTTACACCCGCTGCAACAACGGTGTATGCGAGGAGAGCAGAGGCGAGCGGACTTCGTTCCATAGCTCAATGCAATGAGTGGAGGCCAAAAGTTTTGTGAAGCAATTGACGTCTGATTACACACAGTAGCGAATCCCTGCGACCTCCTATTCGGCGCAAGTCGGCCACTGATGCCTGGACTCACCCTCGATTTCTCCGCAGCCCGTCTTCCCAACCCACTTCGCGGAGAAGCCCTATCACCCACCATGACCGAAGACGGACCGGCGCTGACGGTCGACGAGTTCGTCGACTACTGCCGGACGCAGGCGGGCCTGCTCTCGGGGCACATCGAGACCATCGGGACCGAAGCCGACGAGTTGCTGGACGAGATCGACGCGGAGATGGCCGAGATCCGCGAGCAACTCGACGACGGGGACGGGTCGGTCCAGCGCACGAGCGCGCCCGCGTCGACCGACGGGCCGGACGAACCGGAGGAGACTGGCGTCGACGTCGCGGCCCTGGAGGAGCGCGAGGCAGACCTGGCGTCGAAACAGAAGTTGGTCGAGGCCAAGCAGGCGCGGATGCGGGCCTATCAGGATCTGGCCGCCGGCTACACCGCGCTGGCCGGGGAACTAGAGTCCGAGGCGGGAGATGGCCAGGCGGCGATGACGCGGGTGGTGGAGTTCGAGGCCGAGGAGGACGCGCCGGCGTATTTCGAGGAGCAGACCGTGCTGGAGGCCGCCGTGGAATCGGCCGACGACAACGGCGAGGCGTAAGGACGATCGAATCCGACCCAACGGTCAGCCGTGGGCCTCGTGCAACGTGTTCTCGATGGTGATCTGGACGTCGTCGACGGAGGCGGTGACGTCGAGGGCGACGAAGACGGCAGCCGAGTCCGCGTGGGCCCGGACGACGATGCCGTGGTCGAGGAACGTGACGAACGTGCCGACCTCGCCGAGCCAGAGCATGTCCGCCAGCAGGTCGCGTTCGAGGAAGTCGATGTGGTAGTAGTCGAACAGGGAGTCGGCCTCGTCCTCGACGCCGTCGAGGCCGCCGTGTTGCTCGGCCACGTCGTCGGCGACGTGCAGGAGCTGGTAGGACTGGGCGTCGAACTCCGCGATCACCTGCAGGTCGTCGGCCGCGACCGACTCCAGCGCCTCCGCCAGCGCGTCCGCCGGTGGGCCGACGATGGTCGACGCTCGCTTGAAGGGCATCGTTCACGATCGATCGCCACGTATCCGGTTAACGATTGAGCCTATACTGTTAGGAAGTGGCAGCAGTCCGGCATTCTACCGGCCAGGAGCCGGTCGGCTGTCGACGCCGGTGGATGGACGCGGTGTGGCGAGCGCCGTCAGGGGTCCACCGTGACGACGACCTTCCCCTGGTGTTCGCCGCCCTCGACGTACCGGTAGGCCTCCTGCACCTCGTCGAAGCCGAAGGTGCGGTCGACCACGGGCTCCATCTCGCTGGCGGCCATGGCCCGGAGCATCCGGTCGAACATCGCACGAGAACCGACGCCCATCACGCCCTCGATGGTGAGTGCTTTGCCGAGCGCCGGAGAGGGGTCGACCTGACCGCCCGGGCCGGCGAGGACGCCGATGAGGTGGACGTGGCCGCCGAACGCTGCGGCGTCGAGCGACTGGTCGAGCGTTCCCACGCCACCGACCTCGACGACGTGGTCGACGCCGCCGACGCGCTCCTGGACGGCCTGGCCCCACTCCGGGGTCGCCTCGTAGTTGACCGTCTCGTCGGCGCCCAGGTCGCGGGCCCGCTCCAGTTTCGCGTCGCTGGAGGAGGTGACGACCGTGCTGGCGCCGTGTAACTCGGCGAACTGGAGCGCGAACGTCGAGACGCCGCCGGTCCCCAGCGCGAGGACGGACTCGCCGGCACCCAGGTCGCCGTCTTCCACGAGGGCGCGCCACGCCGTGAGACCGGCACACGACAGCGTCGCCCCCTGCTCGTAGGAGAGATAGTCGGGGAGGACGGCGAGGCTCTCGGCGGGGAAGGTGGCGTACTCCGCGAGCGCGCCGTCGACGTTGCCGCCCGTCGAGCGGCCGATCTTCTGCGGAGTGGCCTCGCCGTCGATCCAGTCGGGGGCGAACGGGGTCGCGACCCGGTCACCGGCCGAGAGCCGGTGAACCTCGTCCCCGACCGCGACGACTTCGCCGGCGCCGTCGGAGAGGGGGACCACCGGGAGGTCAGTCTGTGGGTAGAACAGCTCTGAACTGGCGATGGCCAGGTCGCGGTAGTTGAGCGAACAGGCCCGAATTCGGACGAGCGCCTCGTCGGCGGCCGGCGCTGGTCGGTCGCGTTCGGTCCGCACGACGCCGTCGTAGTCGCTGGTAGCCTCCTGTGCTTCGTACAGTTTCATTCCACGTGGAACAAAGGTCTCCCCCATGTTCGGCGTTCCGGTCCGGACGGATGGGTGAACGGACCCGCGCCGGGAGTCGCCAGGAAGTTACTCCCGATACCGGTCGGGGACGTGGTGGTCGACGGACGCGGGGACGTGGCCGGCGACGACCGGGGCGAGGGCGGCGAGTCGGCGCCGCAGGAGCCCGTAGGTGACGCCGATGGCCAGGGCCGCTGCCGCCGCCCACCGGAACGGGCCGTCGAGGGCGACGAGCAGTGGCGCCCCGAGGCCCACCGAGAGCAGGACGTCCTCGGGGGCGCCGTCGTAGCGGACCCACCGCTTGGGCCGTCGCCACCGGCCCCTGGCGTGGTCGTAGACGGCGCGGTCCGACCCGTTCTCCCAGGGGCGCAGTTCCAGGCCGCCGCCGTAGCGGTCCATCTGGCAGTGGAGCGCGGCGCCGGCGAAGAGGAACGCCGCGGCGACCAGCGGCGGCGTCGCCAGGACGAGCGCGAGAGAGCCGACTGCGACCGCAGCGAGGCCGTAACCGACCGGGTAGTGCAGCGTCCGCCGGTGGCCGGCGTACAGGTCGAGGTCGGGGAGGACGGCCCCGGCCAGCGCACCAGCGAGCGCGACGGGCGCGAACTCCGGGGCCAGCGCGACCAGCGGCGCCGCGATCGCCAGGCCGGTCAGCGCGTGCGTCGGCAGCATCATAGAACGATCGAGGGGAGTGAGCGAAATAAGGTCGTCGGCGGTCGCCGTCCAGAAGGCCACCGAGACGGTCCGCGGCCAACTCCGGGAGCGCCGCGTCGGCCTTCGCGTGGTCGGAACGACCCTACGGCGTCCGCTCGCCGGCGGGAATCGTCGTCTCCAGCCAGTTCTCCTCGGGCGGCAGCGGACAGGAGAAGCTCTCGCTGAACGCACAGAACGGCGTGTAGGCGAGGTTGAAGTCCAGCGTCACCTCGTCACCGTCTGCCAGGCTGCCCTCGGTCTCGAGTTCCATGTACCGACCGGCGTGGTAGCTCTGCTGGCCCGTCGTCTTGTCGCGGAAGGGGACGAACAGGGCCGCCGACTCCTCGCCCTCGCGCCGATAGCCGTCGAGTTCGACGGAGTCGCCGTCGACGTCGAACGAGAACGTGACGACGCGGAGGTATCGGACGGTCCGGTCGTCCGTCGTATCCAGGTCGACGGCGTCGGGGTCGTCGTGGACCGTGGCCGTCGCCGCGACGCGGTAGTCCGGATCCGGCGGGAAGTAGTCGAGGCCGTCGAACTCCTCGCGCTCCCCCGGCGGGATCGGTGACTGGCGATGCTCGGCCAGGAACTGGTCCTTCTCCGCCCGGTTAGCTTCGAGGCGGTCGGCCCAGTCGTCGGCGTCGCTCATACCGATGCTACCGGCTCCGGTCGTTTCAGTCCGACGGCTCGGACCGGCGAGCCAGTCGGGCGAGCGATGGCCGCGTGGCCGCCCCGTACACGCTGATTTCCCCGCCGTAGTGTCCGTATACCGCCGGCCGGCGACGGGATGTAAGCTATCGTCGACGGGCGCGAGACGGTGCGGCGCGCCCCACCACGGCGAAGGCGACCCGTTCCGGGGCCTCGCAAAATGGATCTGGAGCGCCGACCGTGACGGCAGGCGACCCGGGAGGGGCAGTCGAATGGTCCGGTACTCGCAGGCGATCCCTTTTCACGGAGACCGAGCCGCTATCTGGCGTATAACAAGGGACCTGTCCCTCCTGCGTGTTACTGTGGTCGCGACGCGCGGCCAGCCCGGTGAAAGGGTCGCTCAGCCTGGTAGAGCATCCACGACCGCCGTGGGTGGCCGGCAACGGTCTCGGTGGTTCGAATCCACCCCCTTTCGTCCGCGCACGGGTGGTGTAATGGCAACATGCGGTCGGTCCACGACCGAGCTGGAGGTTCGACTCCTCCCCCCTGCATTCCTCTTCCCGTGGTGTCTGTGTCGCTGGCGTTCGTTCTGTAGGGCGAGGAGTATCGGTGGCAGTTTGTGTAACTTGGTGAATTCGAGTTGTCGACGTGATCGGAGACAGCAAGACCTCGAAAGCCCTCGGCGCGCTCTGGTCGCGGGGACCGCCCTGCGCTCCTCGCTTCGCTCCGGTGCTTGGGGGTCCCGGCTTCCCCGAGCCCGCCTCGCCCTTTCATTCCGCCAGGGACTGCATTGCTCGCGCCACAGGGGCGCTCGCGATTAGGACCACCAGACCTCCCCGGTCGCTCGCCGGACGGCGAGCGACACGCTTCCTGACCGCTCCACCGTCAGAACGGAGTTCTGACGAGCATCGCCTCACTACGCTCGGCTCAACGCAACCGCCCGGCCGGGAGCGCGTTTCATCGCGCGACCCACCGAAAGACTCGGCACACCTCGTCTTTCGAGCCCACACTCGCTTCGCTCGCGTGGAAGGGGAAGGGCAGGGCTGCGGTGCTGTGCTGGCCTGGGGTCCTGCCGAGCGTAGCGAGGCAGGGCTCGTCAGAGCAAGCTCTGACGGTGGACTGAAAGGGCGAGGGACGGTCCGGGAACCCCGGACCCGTAAGCACCGACGGCGCGCAGCGGGTCCGCGGGATCCTCGTGAGCGAAGCGAACGAGGGCTCGAAAGACGAGCGAAGCGAGTCTTTCGGTGCTGGAGCGCGCCGAGGGCTTTCGAGACATTGCTGAATCCGTTGTCCACTTCAGAGAGCGCGCCGCGGGCTTTCTGGGTCGTGCTGTCGTCGATCGTTGCGCTAGTGCAACCGAGAACCACCCATTCACAACACACCCTAACAGGGCGAAGCGATCCGGAGCCGAATCATTAGAAATCCCACACGATTATTACGCGCGCGACGCGACGGGTAGAACGTGCAAGCGCTGGACCGTCGGGCGGTCGTCTGCGCGCTAGCCCTGCTCGCCGTGCTCGGCGGCGTGAGCGGCGGCGCCGTGGCGCAGGCGACCGACACCCCAGCGGCGAACGAGACGGTCCAGCACGAGCGGCCGGAGGCGGCCGGTGAGTCGGGCGACCTCAAGGAGCTCCAGCGGTGGCTCGACGGGCGGTTGAGCGGGCAGCTGGGGTCGAGTACGGTGGCCCTGAGCGAGGGCGAGTACGAGCGGGCCAGGGCGATGCTCGGCGACGACTACGACGAGCGCCTCGAACAGTACGTCGACGTCGCGGGGGAGACTGGCGAAGGCGAGGACACGGGCGAGACGTACCGTGACGTGCGGGAGTCACAGCGCGACCTGGCGACGCAGGCCGAGCGGTTCGAGAGCGCCAGCGAGCGCTACGAGCGAGCGCGCGAGAACGGCAACGAGACCGCCGCGCGGCAGGCGGCCCGCGAGATGAACCGGCTGGGCGACCGGATCGGTCGAAGCGGGGCGAACACGACGCGGGGCTACGTCACCCTGGAGAACCAGACGGGCGTCGACACGGACCCGGAGCGGGCCGTCGTCCAGAATCTCACCGCGGACGTCAGCGAGCGCCGGCAGGCGGTGCGACAGGCTACCTTCGTCGAGACCGAACTCACGGTACTCGAGGCGACGCGGACCATCTCCTTCACCGACCCGCTGGAGTTGACCGGCCGGCTGACGGCCGAGAGCGGGACGGCGGTGGCGAACCGCGAGGTGACCATCGCGGTCGCCGACCGGCCCCACTCCACGACCACCGACGCGGAGGGGCGGTTCACCGTCAGCTACCGACCGCGAACGCTCCGGGCGAACGCGACGAGCGTCGAGGTGGCGTACGTTCCGCGGAACGAGTCGGCGTATCTCGGGTCGAACGCGAGCGGGCCCGTCGACGTCCAGCAGGTCGAGCCGACGATCACGGTCCGCGAACACACCGAAGAGACGAGTTTCGGGGAGCCCGCCGGCGCGATCGTCGCGGTCACCGTCGACGGCCGGCCGGTGGACGGCGTGCCCGTCGTCGCCGACGTCGCGGGCCAGCGGGTCGGGCGAGCGACCACCAACGACGAGGGCGCGGTCCGCGTCGACGGCCCGCTGCCCGCGGCGGTGCCCGCCGGCGACCAGGAACTGCGCGTCGCCGTCCCGCTCCGGGACCGGGCCATCGCGGCCGCCGACGAGCAGGTCACCACGACGGTCGACGAAACCGGGACGGCCCTGAACGTCAGCGGCGAGCGCCAGGGGAGCGAGGCGACGGTCAGCGGCCGGCTGGTCACCGACGACGGTCGGCCGGTCGAGGGCCAGCAGGTCCAGCTCTCACGAAACGGGACCGTCGTCACCACCGTCGAGACCGGGCCGAACGGGAGGTACGCCGCGACGGTCCCGCTGGCGCCGCAGGATGCGGCGCCGAGCGGTCGGGTCCAGATGGCGGCGAGTTTCGACGGGGCGGGGACGAACCTCGACGCCGCTCGCGCGACCACGACGGTCGACGTCGGCCAGGCCGGGTCCGAGGGAGCGAGCGGGCTCCTGCAGGGATGGTTCCCGGGCGACGGCTCCCTGTCCGTCCTGGTCGGCCTCGGCGTGGCCGTTCTCGGGCTGGTGCTCCTGGGCGTCTGGCTGGTCCGGCGCCGGGGTTCGAACCCGGACGAGGAGCGCGACGGCGCGCCAGCGGTGAGCCAGTCGACCACGGAGCCGACCGACGAGTCGCCCGACCGCGCGCCCGCCATCGAGCGCGCCGAGACGTTCCTCGAACGCGGCGCCGCGGGGGCGGCTGTCCGGGCGGCATACGCGGCCATCCGCGAGCGGTACGCCCCCGACGAGGCGCCCCGGACGCACGCGGAACTCGTGGCGACCACCGAGTCCCTCGGGGAGGACGAACGGCAGGCGTTCGAGCGCGTCACGCGGGCCTACGAGCGGGAGGCGTTCGCGCGCGGGAGCGTCGACGAGCACGGGGCTCGCGACGCGCTGGATGCCGCAGGAGAACTGGTCGAGCGTCGGCAGTCCTAGACTGCCCAGCGGAAAATCGACGGTCTATCGGGTGAACGCGAACTGTTCGCCGTCGACGTCGCCGGAGACGCCACGGTCGTTCCGCAGCCGATCCAGTTTCTCGTCGGTCGCCCGCAGTCGTTCGACGGCCGGCCGGAGGTCCTCGAAGCCGGGAGAGCGGACGACGTCGCCGCTCCGGACGTCGAACTCGAGGACGCCGTGTTGCTCGAGTCTGGGGAGGTGGTTGTGGTGGAGCGATATCTTGACCTGCCGCCGCGCCGCCTCGTCGACCGAGGTGACGGATTCGTCCCGCTCCCAGGCCGCGAGCTGCACGGAGAGAGAGTCGATATCGGTGTACTCGTTCGAGAGGAGATAGTACAGCGCGAGCCGTCGCCGCGACTTTCCGAGCACTGCGCTGAGTCGATCGTCTGTGACTGGTGACCCCGCCATAGCTACCTGATGGAGTATGCCCTCCCTTACAACACGATTGCCTAACCAGTTAGGGACGATCCGACGCGCGTCTGACGTCTCGCGACACTGCCGAGTTCTTCCCCCTCGGAACCGCTCTCGGGGATCGAGGGGGGTTCGGCCAGGAGTGACCCGGGAAGCGACCGCCGTGGGCTCCCGGCCTGCGGTCCCTTACCCCCACGTCCAGCGGGCGTCGAGGACGTACCGGTAGAGCCCGCTGACGCCGATGGCGACCGCGTTAGCGAACAGGTAGGAGATGGCCTGCCACTCGACCAGAACGAACAGCACTGCGAGCTGGATGGGGATGGCCGTCCCGCGCACCACGTTCGTCTTCACCAGGCCGGTCAGGTAGTCGACCCGGCCCGTGTTCCGGGAGGCGCGAAACGTCCAGGCGTTGTTGAGCACGTACGAGAGGACGATGGTGATCTCGATGGCGATGGTCGCCCCGACCAGGTAGTTGAGCCCGCCGGCGTCGACGAACGTCCACAGCAACACCATCTGGACCCCGGCCGCGACGGTGCCGACGGCGACGAACTTGCGCAGTTGCGGCGCGATGGGCCCGTCCAGGAGGTTGCGCAGCAGCTCCCGGACCATTATCGATAGCCGAGCGCCTCCAGTCGTGCCCCGAGGTCGTCGCCGACCTCGTCGGTCGTCGAGCGCTCGGTCCGGTCGCGGAGGCGGGCGGCGTGGGCGTCGACGAGGGGTGCGAACCGGTCTATCACCGCCGCCGCCTCCTCGGTCGGGTCCGTCGACAGGTCCTCGTGCTGGGTCGGGTCGTCGGGCCGGTAGTACAGTTCGGTCGTCGCCGCGTCGACGTTCTCGACGTAGGTCCACTCGCGGTCCCGGACGCTGACCAGCAGGTCGCCGTCGTCGAGCGAGCGGGGGATGGGCTGGGACGTCACGTCCTCACCGCGGACCGTGACGGAGACGACCGGGTCGTCGTCGGGGGACTCGCCGTCGAGGACGCTCGACGCGAGGCTCGTCCCCGCCCACTCCTCGGGCGCGTCGACGTCGAGCAGGTCGACCACCGTCGGCGGGACGTCGTCGAGGCCGACCTGTCCGTCGATCCGCCGGCCCTCGGCGCCGGGGACGTCGACGAGAAGCGGGACACCGATTAGTTCGTCGTAGAGCTTCGGGTAGTGGGCGAGGTGGCCGTGCTCCTGGAACTCCTCGCCGTGGTCGCCCGCCACGACGACGGCGGTGTCGTCGGCGACGTCGTTCGCGGAGAGCACCTCGAGGAGGCGACCGATACTGGCGTCGACCTGCCGCACCGCGGCCTGGTACAGCGTTCGCAGATCCGCCAGGGTCCGCTCGCCGACGTCCCAGCCCAGCCCGGTTCGCGTGTGCGCGTGGAGCATCCGGTGGGTCCCGAGGCGGTCCGAGGACACCTCACGGATGTAGCGAGGCGCGGGGACGTACGGGGTGTGTGCGTCCATGTAGTGGACCCAGAGGAAGAAGGGGCCCTCGGTCTCCGCGACGAACTCGGTCGCGGCGTGTTCGACGTCGAACATGCGCGAGGTGTCCAGGAACGGCCGGTCGTCGGTGTTGCCGCGCAGCCAGGAACCGAGCCGCCGGACCGGCGAGGTCGCGAGCTGGAGCCACGCCTCGACCGTCGGGTGGGTCGCGAGGTAGCGACTGTAGAGGCTGGAGCCGACGCTGGCGACGAAGGGCTCGAACGCGTCGAAGCCGTCGTCGTACCCCCAGTGAGAGGTGAGAAAGCCGTTGGCGGCGTTGAACCCGCCCGTCGACAGGCCGGCCTCGGAGAGCGTCCGCGCGAGCGTGGGCGCGCCGTCGACGCCGATCTGGCCCGTGTCGGCGAACACCGGCCGCGACCCCAGTAGCGAGGGAAAGGAGAAGGGGGTCCAGTTGCCAGTCGCGAACGCGCGCTCGAAGACGGTGCCGCGCTCGGCGAGCGAATCGAGCACCGGCGTGTGCCGGGCGTCGTCGTAGGCGCCGATAGCGTCCGCTCGCAGCGAGTCGACCGTCACCAGAACGACGTTCGAGGGTGCTGTAGCAGGAGTCATAGTCGAACGTGGGACGTGTCGCTCGGCCCGCGTCCGGCGTGTTCACCCGCGGGCAGTCGACGACTGGGCCGTCGTAACTGCCGCTGGCGGTGAGTGCGTACCGTCCCGACCGGCCGGGGCGTCAGAACCGCCACGATACTACTGAACGGTCAGTCAGTCGCTTGAGCGTTTCGGTCTCACTGAACACCGCCGCGTCAATCGGCGTCGAATCGGCGGTCGGCAGTCGTCACGGCGACGTCGTCGTCGGCCGCGTCGCCGGGGAGCCGCCGTTCGAGTGCAGCCCGGATCTCCGGGGCGGCGAAGAGCAGGCCGAACAGGACGAGGCCGATCGCGACCTGGCCGTAGCGCGCCGGGGAGACGCGGCGAAAGTAGTAGAGGAACGCCGTCGTCCCCGAGGCCGGGACCGGCGCCAGGGGCCACACGAGACTCGCGACGTAGGTCCCCGCCCACTGGTCCGGCGACGTGTACAGGAGCGCCCGGTAGACGTCACCGACGACGTGGGTGAGGTAGCCAAAGCCGAACAGCGGGCCGAGTTCGGCGCGTCCGCGACGGGCCGCGAGCACGCTGACGAGGACGACGACCGGGACGGCGACCAGCAGCGAGTGAGCCAGCGAACGCCCACTCGGCAGGAGGTGGACGCTCCAGGCGAGGGGCTTGTCGATCAGGTCCGGGAGCTGGGAGGCCACGAGCAGGAAGACGGTGGCCCGCCGCGACGGCAGGTCCCGGTGGCCCACCAGCCGGTAGACGAGGTAGGGGAGGAAGGCGACGGCGAAGTGGCCCCACGGCATCATCGTTGATATCCACTCACCGCCAGCGGTGATAACTCACAGGGGCCAGAATATCAGCGATAAGAACTAGAGAGGGTGCGAGAGCGAGCGGCTATCGCTCGGACGACGCTGCACAGGACGGGACGGTCTGCCCGCGACAGAACGGGACGGTCTGCACAGGACGGGACAGACTGCCGACGCGACGACGGTCACCAGTGAGTCGGTGCAGTGTCCGGCGGGAGTCGCGACGAACGCGACTAGAGGTATCGTCGAATGGCTTTCTCTCCCGCCGCCGTGATACGGACGGTCATATCGCGCTGGTCGAAGGTGACCAGATCCGCCGCGGCCAGTTTGGGGAGGTGGACGTGGTAGAGTCGCAGTTCGACGGGGGCGTCGGGGTCGACGGGGCCCGGCACGGCGTCGCCGACGGCGTGAGACCGGACGACCGCCGTCGCGAGGTCCGCCACCGACAGTTCCTCCTCGACGTCGTCGAGCGCGGTGAGGACCCGCCGGCGCACCGGATGCGTGAGGACGGCGACGATCTCGTCCAGTCGGGGTCGGTCGACGTGGCCGACCCCCTCCCCGGTCGAACAGTCGTCGTGGTCACACTCTTCATCGTTTCCACTACCGTCGCCAGTCATCGGTCGGTGACAGGGCCGTCTCCCAGATTACGTTACCCCGTGCATCCGATGCACGCCGTGCAACGGCGGTGGCCAGCGACGGACGCACTCGGGAGAAGCGGACTACGCGAAGTCCCCTGGAGCCAGTTCCGTCGCGCGGTCGCGATAGGACCGGTAGACGTCGTCGGCCCAGGTTCGGACGGGCTCGCGGTCCGTCTCCAGGAGGGCCTGCGGGACGCCGTCGTCGTCCTCGACACCGATCTGGACCACGCCCTCACCGTCGAGTCCGAGGTAGAAGGGCACCGCCTCGTCGAGGCCGAACACGGACGAGCCGGCGTCGATCTGCTCGCCGAAGAGCCGGGCGTACTCGCCGTCGCAGATGGTCTCGCGGACGTCGTGACCGACGACCACCTCGGTCGCCAGATCCCCGGTCGTGATCCGCTCGTGGGCCACGCGAGTGCCGTCGATGTCGATAGACGGCAGGAGCGCACGGACGCGACTCGCGGTCCGGAGGAGTTCGGTCTGTTCTCGCGCCGGCGCGTAGGGATCGCCGGGACTCGGCGTCGTCACCGTCGCGCCGTACAGGTGCGTCAGGTCGAGGTCGAACTCCTCGTGGGGGAACCACTGCAGAAACGGGCCGAGATCCGTGGTCTCGTCCAGTCCGTCCAGGAGTTCGCAGAACTCGTCGGCGACCAGCGTTCCGGTCCCCGTAGCACGGACCACGCCGTCGTCGCGCTCGACCCAGCCGCGTCGTTCCAGCGCCTGGACCGAGCGGACGACCGTCGACTGGGAGGCCTCGAGGCGGTCCCGGAGCGTTCGCCGGCTCGTTGGCCCCCGGTCGCTGAGGAGCGCGAGGAGACAGACGCGGGTCTTCGAGCGAGAGAGAAAGGCGACGTGGTCGAACGGGTCCTCTGACATTCCTGTATTCCCCGTTCACAGTTGGATACTTTACTGTATTCCTCGAAATAGTCGATCGTTTTGCAAATTTCGTTGACTGTAGGGCCGTGCTACTCCTCGGTGAGCGGGGCTTCCATCGAGACGACGTCGAGGACGATCTCGTCGGCCGTGTCGCTGATCGCCGCGACTTCGCCGGCGACGGCGAGGTGCGAGCGCGGCGTCGGCCCGACGACGATCGGGTCGCCGACCGACACCTGGTCGACCGACCCCTGGAAGTGGACGTGCGCGGTACACTCGGTCGGGTGGAAGACGTTCGGGAACCGGATCCGGTCGACGGTCACGTCGACGCGGTCGAAGTCCTGGGCGAGCGTGACGGAGGCCCGCTCCTCGAGGTCTTCGCGCTGCAGGACGTCGAAGGCCGCGTCGGTCGGGCGATAGCCGCCGTGCGGCCCAGGGACCCCCTCGACCAGGTCGAGGGCCTTCAGTCCCTGCATCGTGTTCCGGACCGTCGACGCCCGCTGGTCGACCACGTCCGCGATGGTGCTCCCCTTCACGGGGTCGCCGGACGCCTGGTACTCGTTGACGAGGACGGTCACGATTTGAAGTTGACTGTTAGACAGGTCGACGCTCCCCATATCCTACCCTTCTCGTGGACGCCCCTGAGAGTACCGCTCGTCCCCGGCGACGAGTCCGACCGGCGACGGACCACTCGAAACCGTCGCCCGGATGGTGAAGACGTCAGGATAGAGGTGTCGTGTCCCGACTGCGAGTACGCGGACACGGTCTGATAGTGGTCGTTGTAAGCCCTTACCGGCGTTCGACGTGGACGGTACCGGCGAACGCCGATAAAAAGTTACAACGACCACTATGAGAGGCTGTCAGTCAGTACGGCAGTCACGTCCACCTGCCACAGCGCAGACAGACCGTGGGCAACCACGGTTTGTCCTCCAGCACTCGCTGCTCGTCCTCGCAGTGGGGACAGTACATCACGTATCGTGGCATATGAACTACACTTCAGAGACGACCCTCATAGCTGTTGCCAATAGCAGGACGTGTCGATATATATCGACGTGGAGGAGAGAATCCGAGGCCAACAGTGCGATCGGTACCAGGTCAATGGACGTAGCCACCAGCTTTGTCGCCGGAAACGCAAACCGCCGACTGCGAGTGGCCCCACGATTAATATGCTGGTAAGTACGCCGCAGTCGCCTGGGAGACATCGGAAGACGCTCTCTAGGGTGGCGAACCCATCGCATAACAATGCGCCAACAAGTCGATGGGCAAGTCAGGAATGGCACGACAGATACCGACGACGACGCGCCGGGCGAACGCGCCCGGTGAGTCGACACACGACAGCCTGACAGAACGGCCCAGTCCGCGAGGACGGGCGATACCGGTCCAGTATCGAACTGACGACCGGAGCGCGACCCGGAGGGCCGGTCGATGACGGACGCACGCACGCGCCTCACGGCCCTCGTGCTCGCGGTGGTGATAGTCACGAGCGTCGCGGTGACCGGCGTCGCCGTCGCAGAAACGTCCGGCAACGACGCCACGGCCGGCAACGACGCGCCCACCGAGGAGCCGACCGAGGAACCAACCGAGGAACCCACTGAACAACCGACCGAACAACCCACCGAGGAACCAACCGAGGAACCCACTGAACAACCAACCGAGGAACCAACCGAAGAGCCGACTGAGGAGCCGAGTGACGATGGACCAGGCGAGGAGACGTTCGTCGTCCAGCAGGGCGAGAACTGTTACACGGCGACGACGCTCGGCGACGGCACCGAGACGGTCGAATCCTTCTACAACTACAGCGCGGACTACGACTGGAGCTCCGAGGGGACCAAGCACCTCCAGGAGAACCAGGTGAGCAACCTCTTCGTCTACGAGGGCTCGGAGGGATACAGCCTGGTGTTCGTCCACGACAAGCACGGTGACGGTCCCTACGGGGGCACCATCACCTTCACCGTCGACGGCCAGCCCGCCGACGGCGAGTGGGCCGTCGAGGACGACGACTACCAGGGTCGCGACGACAACTTCGACCACCACGGCACCTACAGCGAGATCGACTGGAAGTGGTCGTCCGACCGCAACGACGGCGGCGCCTTCCGCGGCCTGACGGCCGAAGACGACGTCGCCATCACCATCGACCCGGCGTTCAACGAGGAGGCCGAGGCCTGGGGCGAGTGGCCCTACTCCGGCGACGAGAACAACCGGACCGAGTCGTGGCAACTGCTCGGCGCGGACGGCGAGCCGGTGACGACGCTCGACATGACCGAGAACGTCACCGTGACGACCGGGAGCTGCGCGAGCGACGAACTCAGCGCGGCCCTGTCGGTGAACGACTCCACGGTGGAGCCCAACCAGTCCGTCGCGTTCGACGCCAGCGGGTCGACCAGTGACGAATCGATCGTCGAGTACCGCTGGGACTTCGACGGCGACGGCGAGACCGACGCGACGACCGAGTCGGCGACCACCACGCACGCGTACGCGAGCGACGGCGAGTTCGACGCGACCGTGACGGTCCTCGACGAGGCCGGAGAGACGGACGCCGCGAGTGCGACAATCGCCGTGTCGGCGAAAGACGACGGAACGGACGACGAGAAAGACGAGAAAGACGAGAAAGACGAGAAAGACGAGAAAACGGGCGACGCGCCGACGGCCAAGCTCGACGCGCCCGAGGAGGTAGCGACCGAGACGAAGCTGACGCTCGACGCGAGCGCCTCGACCGACGACGAGGGCATCGTCGAGTACCGCTGGGACCTCGACGGCGACGGTGAGATCGACGAGACGACCGAATCGGCGACGTACGACAAGTGGGCGACGTACCCCGGTGAGTTCGACGTCTCCGTGACGGTGGTCGACGCCGACGGGAACACCGACATCGCGAGTACCGTCCTCACGGTCACCGACGGCGAACCGCCGACCGCCGACCTGCAGGTTCCCGACGAGGTGACGGTCGGTGAGGAGTTCACCGTGAAAGCGACCAACGTCTCGGACCACAGCGGCGTCGCCCACGTCTGCTGGTACGCCGACGGTGAACCCGGTCCCGACGGCGAGACGATGACGCTCTCGTTCGACGAAACCGGCGAACACACCGTCTCCGTCCTCCTGCGCGACGAGGCCGGGAACGAGCAGAAACTCACTCGCACCATCCAGGTCGTCGCAGCCGACTCGGGTGAGGACTCGAAGGATTCGGACGATTCGGCGGACGGTGACGACTCGAAGGACTCCGACGACTCCACCGACGACGAGTCGGACGATAACAACGACAACGACGACAAGTCTGACGACAACGACGACTCGGACGACGATTCGAACTCGACGCCGCTCAGCAACGACCACGACACCGACGACGACGAGCCCGACATCTCCATCACGTCGGTGAACGTCAGCGCCGACGAGGTCGACGTCGGCGAGAACGTGTCGGTCACCGTCACGCTCGCGAACGACGGCGACGCCGACGGCACCCACACGGTGTCCCTCTCGGCCACCGGTCCCGTCGAGAACGTGACCACCGAGAACGCGACGGTCGACGTCGACGCTGGCGAGACGCGCAACGTCACCTTCACGACGTCGTTCGCGACGGCAGGTGAGTACAACCTCTCGGTCGACGGCGAGACGTTCGCGCTCACTGTGGTCGACGAGGAGGCTGAGAGCGAGGAATCGGACGAGTCGGACGCTGACGAATCGGACGCTGACGAATCGGACGCTGACGAATCGGACGACAATGACTCGGACGGGCCGGACGAGCCGGACGACACAGAGACGGAGAGCGACGACGCCGGCGGCGCCCAGGAGCCCGACGGCGACGACTCGGCCACCGGTGCCAGCGGGCCCGGATTCGGCGTGCTGAGCGTGCTCGTCGCTGCACTGGTCGGCGTCGGCATGCTCGTGCGACGGCTGTAGTCGACCCGAAGACTGGCTGCCAGGGAGTTCGGCTCCCGTTCGACGATTTTCTTTGCGGGTTGCGGACTTCTTTTGAATCGAGTGCTTGCGAGTGAGAGCGATTGTTTCAGCAGACGATACCGGTACTTCAAACAGAGGAAAGCCCTCGGCTGACTCCGGTGCCGAAAGATCGCTGTCGTCCGAAAATTGGAGATTTTCGTGATGAGCGTGGGACTCTTTGAGTCCCACGAACCATGCGCCTCACTTCGTTCGGTACTTACTTCGTCGGACTTCGTCGACCGCCCCTAGCCCTTTCAGTCCACCAAGGGGCTTGCTTTTGTCCGACTACTGGGCCCCATCCCTCTCGGTCGCGAGAAGTCCGTCGACGAAGCCACGCTTCGAGAAGAGTGCGAAGCGGTCATTGGCCTTGCCATCCTCCTTACGGCAAGTTGTTCTGGTCATTTAGACGGCCTGGCTCGCTGTCTTTCACTGCTGCGAACCACGTTGTCCCCACTGCGATTGTCACAAGTTCTGGCGGGAGCTCGCCTTCGATGCAGGAGGGGAGATGGTTACTCAGGTCGCTGGGTGGGTGAAAGTGGCGGACTGGGTTCGACGTGTCCACGTTGTCCGCTTCCCGACCGAAGCGGAATTCCAGCCCTTTTTCCCTGTAGTGGTATTTGTAGTCCCCGTTCGTCCACCACTGAATATCGAAGTATCCACCAGCCTGGTGAATACCAGGGACTACGGTCACCCTCGCCTCGTGAGGTGTCCGACACGCAGACTCGAATTGTCCGTCCCTGGAGTTCTTGTATCGGATCCTGTGGACACATTCCCCCAGTCTATCCTCGAAAGCATTTGTCGCCGCTGCGATCGCCTCTTCGTCGAGGGGCTCCCCACTTCCCATTCCCATTTTTCCACCTAGAGCGGAGAGACGCGAGTATCGTCCTGTCGCGTCTTCTGCGATCCGTTCGTCGCACACTCTCTCGCCTCTCGGAATCGGTAGGCCGCACGG
Source organism: Halomicrobium sp. HArcel3 (assembly GCF_058933135.1). Lineage (NCBI taxonomy): Archaea > Methanobacteriati > Methanobacteriota > Halobacteria > Halobacteriales > Haloarculaceae > Halomicrobium > Halomicrobium sp. HArcel3. The sequence continues at coordinate 25,177 of NZ_JBZYDN010000005.1, forward strand.
AGGAACGTGAGGTCGCGCATGGCAGTCCGCCACTGAGATATCTCCTCGAGTTCCGCTTCGGAGAGGTCGCCATCCGAGACGAGTACCTCCTCAGGCATGTCGGTCCCGTACGTATCACGATATTCAGCCAACTCCTGCTGGAGATTCTGGATTTGATCGACCAGCGAATCGGACTTCGCCAGTCGCTGAACCCGTTGCATCAGATACCAGTCGGGGTCGCGCTGATAGAGTTTCCCGTTGTCCGTCCGCTCGGCCAGGACTGTGCCCTCCGCTGCGAGATCGTTGAGCTTCTTTCGAGCAGTCGTCGTCGATACCTCCGCTATCGCAGCGATATCGCCAGCGGTCTTCGGACTGGCGGCCCGCTTGATCACGTCTTGCACTCGATCTCTGGCCGTCGTCGATTCGACCCACTCCGCTTTCGCGAAGTCGTTGATATCGTCGAAATCGGCAGGGTCCACCTCGAATGGAGACATCTCGTCGACGGAAAGAGGCTCCTCCGGGAGCTCGTCCGAGTCCGGAAACTCGTCAGGACCGCTCTCTTCAGTGAGAGGGTCACCTGGTTTCTCGTCGGTCATCGTGCATAGTAGTACTAAGTAGAGCCAAATATATGTTTCGCGCACAGATATTTGTCATCCAACGACAGCGTGTTTGCATATAGAGAGACCAAATGCAAACAGTGGCTTCTGGTGAGTGGCTTCGTTGCATTCCGGCAGCCCAGATGCAATCGTGGCCTCGTATCCCCGTCGCTCTCTCATTCAGGCCAGCTGATGCAAGAGAGGAGATGGCCCGGTAACTGACTCCGTCCCCTTTCGCATCTCGCACTTTCGGTCCTCAGGGACTTACTGTCCGGGTGCGAGGAGCGCTTCGAGGTCGTCCATATCGTACAGCGACCACTCGCCGTCGAGGTCGGCTTCGAGTCCGTCGACGAAGCCACGCTTCGAGAAGAGCGTGAAGCGTTCTGCTCGGTCGTCTGGCCCCCATCGGACGCTGTCCGCCTTCGCTCGCAGGTCGTCGACCAGTGCGTGGCCGACCGGTTCGGCAGTCCACTTACACTCTGCGAGGAGGCTCCAGTCGTCGTTCGGGGCGAGCGCGACGACGTCGGCATCGTCTCTCCCGTGCCACCATCGGCCGACCTGAGAGTAGGGGTCGAACTCGCCGCGTCGGACCCCCACCCAGACCGCCTCGATACAGACGTCTTCGAACGTCGTCGCGACGTGGCTCGGAAGGTCGGGTTCGATCGTTCCGTCGAACACGACGTCGGGCGCCTCTTCGATCCCCGAACGGTTCGGTTCGACGTAGCTTCAGTACTGACATCGAATTGCAATTTGTTTCTTTTGTCGAAAGAGCCTGCTACTTTGTTAAAGTTCTAGAGCCGTGGATTTATTACTGATTGACTGAAACTCGGTGACGAGGATGTCGGTTCCAAGTACCTGCCCTGAGTGTGGGACACTACTGAATCACGTCAAAGCGTCTCCCGGAGGGACGAACGCCCCGATGACGATGTCGTGCCCGGACTGCGGGTTCGAAGAGACGGTTTGAGGGTGGATAGGGTGGTCTAGTGTTCACATCGTGGGTGGAACTGGAGGTCCAACCAAGATGAGGACAGTAACGTCCCCTCCTGCAGTCGCGTCCCAGAGCGTGGCCCTCACTCATTGATCAGCTCCCGCGGTGGGCACCATGACAAACTCGGTCTAGGGGATTGAGTGGAGATGAGAGATTGCCTCGGACGTTCTCAGCCCCTTATCGAGGCTTCAAAACCGGTTGAATCGTCCGGAAGGACCATAGAGAGTAGGCCAACAGACAGAACTAGACGCCCAACCAGCGCCACAGCGAGAAGTCAACCGACAGCTGTTTCGCCGGCGAAAGATGGTGAGAGGTACAATCTAAGAAACGGGGGGTGCCCAGCCGGTGGCAAAGATACGGGGGTGAGAACTTCATAATCGGTTGCAGTCTGTCGGTTTCTGAGGGTTCTGAGTTGCCATTTTCCCGGCAATAATCCCCTCGGAGAAGGAGTCTACACCGCGATCGATGGGGCCAAATCCGCGTGAGACGCCGAATCAACAAACCCTCGTTGAGAACCAGTCGAGACAGTCGAATTCGGGCAATATTGAGCAAGAGACCAGGCCTGCATGGGTCGTCGGCGATCGGGAGGACGAACGATTAGCCCGATTTCCCGAGCACGACCGGTGATCGAGGGTCAAATTCGACAAACCTTGTTTCAGACGCCTTCGTCCCGGAGATTTCGCGAGGCCAGGTGAACTCTGGTTCACCGACGTCGAATCCCAGAACCGACGTCTCGTCGCCAGCATTCCCACGCTTGTCTTCACGGCCTACTTCCTCGGCAGTCGACCGTCTAGTTCGCTGTCGGCAGTGTTGCGCACTCTTCCTTGCGGACGGTAGAACCGGTTTGGACCCACCACCGAACGATACAAATCCTCTTAGAGCGGCGCTCGACGCCGCTGGCAGTCTGGAAGAAGGTTTGGAAGGAGAACACTGGGTTGCTCTCTTTGTACGAGGAGACAATTTGCGCTGGGTGATGCCACCATCGTTACAGACCCGCGCAGTTATCCCCCGACGATTCGAGAGTGTGGGATAATGGAGAATCGAACTGGCAAAGCCGGGAGGGAGAAGTGATATTGGCCAGGAGTCGTGGGATTTCTGAAAGGAATTATCCGTGGAATTTTCGGGTTTCGACGGGCGAAACCACCGATATATTGAAGGGCCTAGATACGTGAGTTCCGGGTATCTGGGTGTGGGCGCTCAGGGAACTCACCGATGTCTTCACACAACAAACTCGGCGGGGCTCGGGGAACAGTTCGAAACGGGTCCGAAGCGGACCACCCACAGGTGATCTGTACGGCGTGTCAACGACCGATCAAGGACGGCAAGCGAAGCGACTGGCGGGGGGAGCCAGTTCACTTCGAATGCGGTGCTGAGTTGCGGTGTGGGGTTTCGGTTGGGAAGACTGGTTCTGAATAGCGGCTGGAAACGAGAGCACAGCGGACAACGGTCGAATCCCACGGCCTGCTCGGTAGGAATTGACAACACTGCCGTCGACAATTCGAAAGCCCTCAACGCGCGCGGTTCGTTGCAGTTCTCATTGTCTCGCTTTCTGCAGCGCCTCCGTCGCTGTGCTTCCCCGGCCGAAAGGTCAGGGTAGCCGATCTTTGCAAACTTGGCGGCGTCCCTGCCTCAGAACAGTCGTTCCGAGAGTTCGCCGAAGACCGTTTCCAGCCGCCGAACTGCTCCTGTCGACTATGTCTGCCGACGTCACCAGTTGGGTTATCTGATTCGCCCGGCGACGCTGTTCGTCGACGGGGACGGTATCGGCGAACGGGAAATCGATTCCCGTCATATTCTCGCACCATTCCGAAACAGTTCTCGTGACCGGCTCGTTCGACTCTTCGTCACGTTTTCTGGCTGCTTTCTCGCGGTCGCCGTGGAACCGCCAGGCCTCAGTCAGTGATCCACCCCCCTCCCGGAGCGTAAACGGCGTGTCGTCGTCCCACAGCCGAACGAAGCCATCGGCTAATTCCTGAATGCGGTCGTCCATCCGGTCGGCGAGTGTCGGCGACGGAATCCAGCTCGTGTGGATTTTTCTATCCGTGGTTGTCACCGGTTCGTCGGAATCCTTGAGAAAGTCGAGTGTCCAACCGTCGATCCGCTTACGAGGAACTGAGAGTCCGCTGAACAATTACGGTGAATCGAGTGACGGGTAGATATGCCTCGTTGAAAGGTTTCGACCGGACTCGCGCCGTCCAAGGATAGCCTACCGCGCCGCTATAGACCCTTGATTACAACCGCAACGCTGCTTGGTACCACGAACTCAACGCGATTGAATCTGATGAGTCCCAGTCGCAAAGGAAAAAACCCTGGCGAGCGGGCCTGTCGCGGTCGGTTGAGTTTTGCCAAGGCGAGATATATCTGTTTTGTAATGTGTCTCAAGGATAGGTCGGATCGCCAGACTGGGACCAAGTTTGAAGATTCTTTATCCCCCCGATCTCTCGAACTCGATACTGTTTCGTCCGGGGACTGTGAATTCAGCAATAGCGAGTCCATGTTCACTTGCGGTCGACTGTCACCAATTCAGCTGATTGGGTGCGGTCACCGGTATGGCAGCCGATCAATCTTCCTAGTCGCGTTCGTCGGGGTGAGGGGGCAGTCTTGCGGCCGATACGGCCAGGGTTGGAAACGCGGATAAGAGACGAGCGCGGCGTTGCTGGCTGCTGGAGCGGTAACGAGGGGCCGTGGTACCTCTGGGTTGATCGGCATCGACAGAGCAGATCAGCAGCCGGCAACTGGGTTGGGAGCAATTTGTTCAGGGGGGAGCGTACGAGAGCAACCACCAACGTTGCAGAAGGGGCCGGTAGAGCAAACGCAGATCCTGTTCTGGTCGTGCTGTGTTTCGAGGCGAGCAGTCCAGTTGATGACTGCGTGCTGGTCACAGTACGCTTTTCGGCAGTCAGGACAGCGCCCTTTGATCCTTCGGGAGACGACATCGTAGCCCATCGCTCCGCAGCGCGGCACAGCTGTCAGGAACCGCTTGTTCGAGCCACCGCTGCACCAGCTACCATGAACCTCGACTTAGCGGTCAGAGATAGGCGTCCATGACCGAGAAATCGGAGTCGTGGCCGAGACCGATGGCATGGCCGAGTTCGTGGGTGACCACGTGCTCCATGTCGGACCGGCTCGGGTCCGATTGCACGACACGTCGACGGCGCCGTACAGCGTCCCTTCGCTGGGTTCGACGACGGGTGCGCAGCCGAGGAGTTCGCCAGTGGCCGAGGAGCCACAGTGGACGGTGACGTCGTCCACGAAGTGAATCTCGACGTCGATGTCCTCGCCGTCGCTCGCGTCGTCGATCGACTGCATCCGCGCCTCGTACGGCGTGTCTTGCTCGTGGGACTGCTCGGTCCAGAACACCATCGTCGATTCGAGGCTCTGCTGGCCACTGGCCGTGGACTCGACGACGCCGACTTCGAGTCGGGACTCGCCGTACGGGTTCGAGTCCTGGACCAGCGGGATCGGGTCCCGACCGTCCCGGACGCCGTCGGCGTCGGTGTCGGAGTCGGTCGGGTCCGTCCCGGCGTCCAGTTCCGCGCCGTCTTCGAGGCCGTCGCCGTCCGTATCGTCGTCGGTAGGGTCGGTCGCCGAGCGGGTTTCTTGCGAGTCGTCCAGCCCGTCACTATCGGTATCGGCCTCGGTGGGGTCGGTCGGTCCGTCGAGTTCCTCCCTGTCGGTGAGGGTGTCACCGTCGGTGTCTTCGTCGGTCGGGTCCAGGTTCTACCGGAGTTCGGTGGCGTCGTCGACATCGTCCCCGTCCGTGTCTGCAGCAGTGGGGTCGGTCGGGAGGTCGTGGTGTTCCTCGTAGTCTCCGAGCCCGTCACCGACCGTGTCGGTCGCCGTGGGGTCGGTGCCGATGTCGACCTCGTCGGCGTCCGGCAGGTCGTCGCCATCGGTGTCGTCGTTCGAGAGGTTCGTCCCGAGCGTCGCCTCCCTCCCGTCGTCCAGTCCGTCGTCGTCGGTGTCCGCGGCGAGCGGGTCGCTCCCGTGGTCGTTCAGTTCCGCGCCGTCCGCGAGCGTGTCGCCGTCGGTGTCCGGGTCGGTCGGGTCGGTCCCACGGGTCTCTTCGACACCATCGTCCACGCCGTCGCCGTCAGTGTCGCTCTCGAAGGGATCCGTGGGCCCGACGAGTTCGACGGCGTTGGGTTTGCTGTCGCCGTCCGTATCGAGTGCGCCTGCAGCGCCCGTCGAGGCGATGGCTACCAGGAGAGCAACGAGAAGCGGGCCTTTCGACGAGAGGACGGGGGAACATTCCTGGTACGTACACTCGGTGCGGCTGTGGAAAGTCCGCTGGCCAGGTGGCATTTGGGTTTGGTGGATCGGTGAATAGGTCTGGAAGCAGACGGTTCGCGACGAGACAGGAACGCCTCGGCCCGCTCGGGGTCTACACGCATACCGCCAACAGAGGAGAGTCCTCGGCCCGCTCGACTCGTGCGGCTCGCTGTGCTCGCCTTTCAGTCCACCAGGGAGCTCACTACTCGGGCGTGAGAATTTCGTCGAGGTCGTCCATATCGTACAGCGACCACCCGTCGTCGAGGTCGGCTTCGAGCCCGTCGACGAAGCCGCTCTTCGAGAAGAGCGCGAGGCGTTCCGTCCTGTCGTCCGGCCCCCATCGGACGCGGTCGGCCTTCGCTCGGAGGTCGTCGACCAGTCCGTGGCCGACCGGGTCGGTAGTCCACTTGCACTCGGCGAGCAGAATCCGGTCGTCGTCCGGTGCGAGCGCGACGACGTCGACCTCGTCTCCCCCGTACCACCACCGGCCGACCTCTGAATAGGGGTCGAACTCGCCGCTTCGAATCCCCGCCCAGACCGCCTCGATACAGACGTCTTCGAACGTCGTGGCGACATGGTTCGGGAGGTCAGGTTCGATCGTCCCGTCGAACACGACGTCGACCGGTTCGTGAACGCCCCCTCCACGTCCGTGTACGGCCGACCCGACTACCTCCCCTACGACGAGGCCCGCGCCACCTACTCCAAGAGCCCCTACGCTGTGACGAAGCTCGCCACCGAATACTACTCCAAGGTGTACTACGACCTCCACGGCCTCCCGACCGTGAGTCTCCGGAATTTCACGATGTACGGCCCGCGGATGCGGCCGAACACGGCCATCACGAACTTCGGCTCGCGGTGCCTCGACCGCGAGCCACCGGTCGTCTACGGCGACGGCGATCAGACGCGCGACTTCACCTACATCGACGACGCGATCGACGTGAACCGGGCGCTGCTGGAGACCGACGCCGTGGACGGCGAAGCCCTGAACGTCGTCTCGACGGACAACATCAAGATCAGGGAGTTCGCAGAGCACGTCATCGCCGAAACCGGGTCCGATGTCGAGACCGTCCATGAGGACGCGAAAGACGCCGACGCCCGGCCTACCCACTCCGACGTCTCCAAGGCACGGGAGTTGCTCGGCTACGAGCCCTCGATCGGCATCCGAGAAGGCGTGTCGCTGTTCATCGACTGGTACGAGGACAACCGGGAGTGGTACAGGCCGATGGCTTTGCAGTCGTAGGTTCTCGGACGGGTATTCTGGGTCGTGGTGGGTGACTCGAATTGGATTTCCGTGTCTGGGAGGTGGTTTACTTTGAACTGGAACCACTACGTCGCAAGTCAGGTGAGAAGGGTGGGAAGGGAATTGCCCGTCAAAGTCTGTTTCTGGTTCTGTACGAAGGGGGTGAGCGTTCGGGGAATCTCCCGGTATCGCCACACAAACTCGGCGGGTCTCAAGGAACAAGTCGGGGCGGGCCGGAAAGGATCTGCCGCAGTTCATCTGAATGGCGTGTGTCAACACTCGACCGAGGCCGGTAAGCAAAGCGACTGACGTAGGAGCCAGTCCACTTCGAGTGTGGATCCGGATTGCGGCGTGGGTTTCGATTGGTAAACTAGTGCTGGAGGAGAACCTGCTATGCGTTTAGCGGCGTTACATTAGCGCATTAGGCTATTTTCCGTCGAGAAGCCCCGTTTCGTCTGTCGCTGGTTCAGTGTGGCCGAAACAGTTCGAAAAGGAAAGTATCCCCCGTTTTCAGTTAGGGACGTTTAACCGGTTTCCGGGCTCAATTACGTTCGTCTCGATATCCGAGTGCCAGTCGATCCAGCGATCTTAGCTAGCCTGTACCAACAGCGAGAACCGGGCCTCCTAGTCAAGGAGCCCTAGAAGGTAGCTACTGACTCAGTGCTCGTTTTCTGGCATTGTCTCACCCCGAGCTATCAATTTCATCGAATATCGACGCTTCTCCAGCATCGCCGCGATTTCTGGATAGAAGAAGATCAGGGAGAACAACACGATACCGAAACTTCCGTGAACGTACCGAGAAAAGGAAACTCGGGTAAAGTAGTAGATGAGTGGCATAACATCTGGTTCGGGTATCGAAACGAGTGGCCAGTAAAGACTCGCGACGTACGTGGCCCTCCACTGACTCGGTGGGATAGTGAGGAGGAGATTATAGATATCCCCGAAGACGTGTGATAGATAACCAAACGTGAAGAGCGTGCCGAGCGCCGGTCGACCACGGCGGAAAAAGAACGCCGTGACGAGAAGGATTAGCGGAATTGCGAAAAAGAGCGAATGAGCTAACGACCGCCCCGATGGGAGCAACTGGATACCCCATGCGAGAGGTTTGTCGATAAGGTCAGGCAGTTGTGAGGAGAAGAGGAGAAATAACATAGCGTGGCGACTCGGGAACTTCTTCCGCTGTATTAACCGATACGCAAGATACGGGAAAAACACGACGGCGAAATGGCCCCAAGGCATCATACTAATAAAAATTTCGCGCTTCAATGATAACCATGAGGACCCAAGAATCAGATTCGATATTTCGATTACGTTGGTTGAGAAAATCAGTACGTTGGTGGGTGAGGAGATTCAAAACCAGGGACAGGGTCAAAGAGAGGTTTCCCAACTAGAACGATCGAATCAAGTTACCTTAAGCGCGGACGTAATCATCCCTGGTAAATCGGTCATACATCTTTGCAGAAAGATAGTAGGCTGTACTGGGATGTAGTGCAGCCGGGATTTCTCTCAACACACTCTTTGAGAAGACTGGATTCCGGAACCGATCTATCGTATACGCTAGCAAAGTTCGGTTCGAGTACCGGTGAGGGACTTGGAAATTTTCTCGGTGGAGCTTGTCAAGTTCGCCCGAGCTATGTCCGCATTCACGGAGAATGCGGTTGATGTGATCAGGACGTGTCGAAAAAGCGAGCTCGGTCAACTCCTTAATCAGGGTGAAAAATGCACCAGTCCCCTTCTTGCAATTGTTTTTCTGTGCAGTTTCGAGTAATTCATCGACGTCAGCCGTATCAAAGTTCTCGAGCGCAAAGACTGCTGCATAGTACTCCTTGAGAGTAAACATGAGTTCAGTTATTGAATGGTTCACATGAATGACGAGGTCGTTCGGCTTGGAAACGATCGGCATTGTAGTCCCAGAAATATCTCCCATCACAGTCTTATTCCGGATGGTTTCCTTGTCAAAGTAGAGAACTTCGTGCAAACCAAAATCGTCCTGTATGTCGATAAGCTGATCGGTTTCTCGATCTCGGATCGTCATTGCGGACGGAGCCACCCCGAGAACCTCGTAATCTTCACTTTCTACAGTCTGCTTGATTCTGTTTATTACCCTACCGTTCTGGTTGTCAAAGACAAGGACGTCAACATCGCTGAAGTCTGCCCAGAAAGGATGGTGAGTTTTTGCGACGACGTACGGAATTCCCTGGGGGATGACTTGCTTGAATCTAGAACAGGTAGAGCCCAATCTCTCGTGAAAGTCTTTCCTTTCTTCGAATTCGTTGCGTAGCTCCGTCAGTTTATCCTGGTCATGTAGCGCCTTGACGTACAGTGCCCCAATTTTGTTCTGCCGTGCTACCTGGTAGAGCTGTGGGGATTCAATAGCCGTTTTGGGTTCCAAGCACCCATTATTAGGGAATCCGATGGTGCGTAAGAGTTGGAGAGTCGGATTATTCGTCGGAGAGTTGTTATTGACAGTCATGGCGACATAATGACGAACTCACGCTTCTGTGATTTAACCTTCGACATCCGTCCCTACGACTGGATGAGAAAACCAATATGAGTGGGGACCGGACCTGAAACTATCGATGGGTCTCGCACTATCGAGTAGTAAAATATTCCTTGCCAATATACTCGTGGCTGTTGTTTCATTCGTTGGGACGATTTATTTTGCGAGGTATCTCGGGCCTGCGATAATCGGGATCTACTTTCTATTCGAAGCACTGCTACGACTTCTTGGTGCAGTAACTGACGCCGGGTTTCGAAATGCGCTTGAAAAGCGCCTAAGCGAAGGCAGAGAAGCCACAGAGATCATCGGAACCACAGTAGCTATCAAATCGATCGCACTGGGTCTCGTGATCATAGGAATTGTGTTATTCAGAGGGTGGATCAATGCGTATCTCAATGCCCAACTGGCCCTCTATCTAGTCGGGATGCTTATCGTCTACGAACTGGCAAACCTCCAGTTCAAGATCCTATTCGGTCAACATAGAGGGGAAGAGACGGCCCCGATCGTAGTTGCTCAGCACCTAGTCTGGCTATGCCTTGGAGCAGTTCTTTTGAGCTACGACTTTGGCCTCAAAGGACTGCTAATTGCGCTGTTTGCAGGTTTGCTGGTGAAATTCCTTTGGGGAGCGATGAAGCAGCCACCCGCACTAGGTTCTCCTTCATGGGCCACTGCTCGATCGCTTTTCGAATTCGCGAGGTACAACGTCGTAACTGTGTTTGGACGATATTTCTATAACTGGATTGATCTACTGCTCATCGGAGTTTTCCTTACGACGACTAGCGTAGCGAAATACGAAGTTGCCTGGCGGGTAGCCGGTGTCACGATTCTCCTCAGTCGTTCGATATCGCTTGTACTACTGCCGAAGATCAGTAGTCTGTACGAGAAGGGAGAACTGCGAAAAATTGAAAGCTTCCTTCCGAAAGCACAGTACTGGGCGATTGCATTGGTACTCCCGGCGTTCGTCGCATCTCTTGTGCTATCTGAAGAGATTATCATGGTCTTGTTCGGAGCAGAGTACGTCTCTGCCTGGGCGGTCTTGATAGTCGTCATCGGTGGAAAAGTCTTCCAAGCGGAACACGTCGTACTGGAACGGTCACTCCAGGCGATTGATAAGCCATCTCTTTCCGCCAGGGCCAACGTCGGTGGTATGGTGACGAACGTCGCTTTGAACCTCGTTCTCATCTACTCCTTCGGTATTCTTGGTGCCGCCGTCGCGACGTCGATGGGATATCTCTGCAGTGCCTTGCTCCACTACGTCTATATCCGACGAGATATTAGTGTACGACTGCCGGGGCGGCTCCTGGGCTGGTCTACGGTCGCATCCCTGGGGATGGGCGGATGCCTCTGGCTACTCAAACGTCATATTACACCAGACAGCATCCCCCTGCTTGCACTGTTCGTTGCAACGGGCGTTGTTGCGTACGTTGCACTCCTTGGTCTCTACCAGCCACTCCGTGACGATATTTTTAGTGCCCTAAGCTCGGCCAACAGGATCTGATCGGAGACACAGTGGAGTTTACCGACCCGGGAGCCGGGGGATGAAATGACGTCTGCCAGTCATTCCAGATGTTTATGAAGGCCGATTGGTTAACCAATGATCAACAGAAGTTAATTAATTCTGGGTGCAGCGTCAGAACGACTGGCAGTGTAATTGGGGCAAAATTTTGAGGTTGGATACTTCTGGAAACACGAGCAAGCAGATTTTGACCGACGCCGGCGCTCGCTATAAGGGTAATCGGCGGCTGCCCACTCGGCGACAGTGACCTGACGACTATGCGGCTCTTCCGTCGTAGATTATGCATTGAACGACAGTAGGAACATGCTGAGAAGGCTTCACGCTACATAGATGCGCGCGATCTTGTAACGTTCTAGTGCCGGGCGCTGGTGTGAGGAATTGATCTGGGATTATGGCTACTTCCTCTGTTTCAGTTATTATAGGTCTACAACCGGAGAACCGCAGGTCGCAAACTTTTAGTTTTATTGACCGGTCGTAATTTCTAAGTCACACCACTCATGCCAGCTCTTCCTTCTGTTTATTCCGGAACATCTCTAAAACGAAGAGATCTCATCAAGGGCCTTTTAATCATCTCGTCTCTTTCACTTGTAGTTGGGGTGTTTTTGGCCCGGAATGGGGTTGCCAGCCTTTTTCTCTGGACGATTGTAGAACGGGCCGCCCCGCTTGTTGAGACAGGGCGATCCTCACTGAGTGAAGCCTTGAATCCGGGCTACGTTATGATGCTGGCAGAACTCTCGATTGTCACAGGACTGGAGCTCTCACAAGTAGTGTACCTTCCAATTGGTATCCTCCTTGTCCCATTCGTTTACTTTGTGGTCGTCAAATCTCTACTAAGGAGTGAAATTGCAGCACTCGCCATCATGATCTACGCTATGACCCACATCGCCCAGACAGGGTGGTATAACGTGTTTGCGTACGTCTGGGCACGGCCGCTATACCTACTGTCACTAATGCTACTTTTCTGGATAGGGTTCAAAATTAAAGATTGGAGGTATTATCAATTATTAGGGTTGTTCTTTGTCGCCCTCGTTACGTTGCACTATACCCCACCTGGTTGGATAATTATTCTTGCAACCGTTTTCGTAATCGTCGCGTTCTATGACCAAACTCGACGATATAGCCCCCTGATTGTCGTATTGTTTACAGGCTTGTATTTATGGCTCGTGAGAGTTGTCTACCGAACTTTCATCCCCCTACTCGCGGCTGAGGTTTCTCGAGGAGAGGGAGAATCCGACAACATCAATCCAATTGCGAATCTAATCAATAGTATTCGTTCGATGCTCGGTGGCAGTCCGACTCCACCAAGCGAGTACATTTTCTTTCCGGCTACGCCATTATATAGCCGACTTCGGCTCGCGTTGAACGCCTTATTTGCATTATTTCTTGCTCTTGGTGCAATGGGAATTTTGCGCAAGCTAATTCGAGAGTGGCGGCAGGAGTTGACGTACGAAGAATACCTACTTATCGGAATCGGAATCACATTCGTCATTCACGCATTCGTATACGGAGTTGTCTTCAGTTTCAGCACTCAAGTTCTGATATTTCTGGGGCCTGTCATTGGTATTCTCGCACTTCGACGATTCGACTGTAGCAAACAAACAGAGCACGTATTCTTGATGCTCGTCCTGGCGATCGCGCTACCAGCACTGATCCTTCGACTGGGGCAATTAAACGGGAACCTCCTCCAATTTGATTATATCATGCCTGGAGCAGAGTGGTTTACACGTAACTCTCCTGGGACTGCAAATTCGCCAGCTGATGTCACTGGCGGGTTGCACATTCACCCATACTATAGTTTGGCCGCGGGCGAAGTGAACGCCTATAATCCGGTCTACATCACACCAGAGCTGTACGAGGGGATTGTTGCCAACGGATCAATCGCTGGTGAAACGGACTATCTTGTTGTGGACCCCCTCGGTCGGGAAAAGTATATTCAGGGAACCAGAATCACGCTCCACTACGAACCTTTGGGAAAGCATAGTGAAGCCGTGAGTAACAACTACGAACTTGAAAAGGTCTATGGTGATGGGATGACGGAGATATACGAAGTAAATGAAGAGTAAGCAAGAGTCTGAATTTTGTGAAGTTTGCGGAAAAGCCAGATCGCTAGATACGAGAACACCAGCCACGATTTATAAACCCCAGACTATAGATTGTAGCCACCCCAATCGTTTTTCACTTCTCGCATTTGCTGAGTGAATAGAGACCGTCAATAAGACCAACATTCCTTGTAGCATTCTGGTGGCGCAGCATACGGAGATGTTAATAAAGTAATCCAGATTCACGGTGGAAATGAAATGGTCACTCAAGACTTACAACTGGCAAACATAATACGGTAAAGGGGGGCTGGCCGTCAAGCCTGCATATAGAAACCATGGAGAAAATTTTAGTCAGTACTGATTGAATGGTCATTTGTGCAACCAGACATCCTTCTCGTCGTTTTAGACACGGCACGCGCCCAGACGTTACTTCCCGACCGCAGTAAACTGATGCCGAATCTTTTCGATGAGTTGACCGACGGGGTCGTTTTCACGAATGCTATCGCGAACGCACCGTGGACACTACCATCGCACGCGTCCATGTTTAGTGGACAATACCCGGCCCATCACGGTGCCTACGCACGCGGAAGCTACTTCGAAACCAACGAACCGACGATAGCGGAGATAGCCAAGCAGCAAGGGTATCAAACCGCTGCATTCTCGAACAACCCCTGGATCAGCCCGGCCTTTGGATTCTCGGATGGGTTCGATTTCCATCAGATGGGATGGGAACTGTTTCCTGACGCCGCAGATCTTTCAGATATCGGGTTGACATCCGATTCTGCCCGAGAGAAGGCAGTCAAATTAACGAAGGAACTATTCAAGCCATCGGGGCCAAAGACGCTCGCTAATGCTGCTTACATGCGGTTGCGGTATCAACCAGAGGCATCCGGAGCAAAAAATGCCGTCAAGCATCTAGAACGATGGCTTGCTCAAGAGTATGATCCGGAGACGCCAACGTTTACGTTTCTCAACTTTATGGAAACGCACTTGGAATACGTCACCCCGCCCGAATATCAGGCAGAGTTCCTCCCGGAAGACGTTTCCGTCGACGAAGCTGCCGAAGTGAATCAAGACCCATGGAGCTACGTGGCCGGTGAAAGGGAGATGTCCGAGCGGGAACTGGAAATCCTGCACGCCCTCTATCGAGCAGCATTCCGGTATGTTGATGAGCAGCTAGAAGCGGCACTAAATTATTGGGACGAATATGTCGGACTTGATGAGACACTCCTTATCGTCACCGGAGATCACGGTGAGCACATCGGAGACCGTGGGCTGATGGACCATCAGTATTCACTCTCACAGTCGGTAGTTCGTGTTCCACTGGCACTTAAGGGCCCCAGAGTTCCTGCAGTGACGGAGACAGATGCGCTCGTGGAGCTCCGAGATATCTATCCGACGATTGTCAAAGAAACAGGAGCGAATCTACCCGCCAATGAGAGTATTTCATCTCGAGGTTTGATCGACGTGACCAAATCGGGGGACGGTAGATCGTTCGCCGTCAGCGAATATCCAGCGCCACAACCGACAATTAACAGCCTCGAAAGCCGAGTCGGTGAGCTAGACGAGGAGAAACGACGACAGCTCGCCCGTCGATTGAAAGCCATTCAGAGCACGTCTGGCGAAAAACTAATTCTTGACGACGCTGGTGGAAGAGAACTGTACGATTTATCGAAGGACCCAACAGAGCAAACGAACGTCGCGGCGCAGAACCCCGATGTCGTCGCTGAACTCGAAGACGTACTCGGGGAACGTGTTGGACAGTGGGCCTCGGAAACGATAGGCGGCGGGCATATCGATTCAGGGACAGAGGCACGACTTGAGGATCTCGGTTATATATAGTTACTTTACTTGCAAAGATTCCTGTGAATCATCCGAAATCCAGCCACCACGCAGTAATCTGTATTCAATCCCCCACTACGCTCTGTCTCAGATTCACACCGAGCGGAGTCAACTATTCTAACGACATGTCATCGAAGGCAAATTAATGCAAATTGTAATGTGAGTGTGTAGGATAATTTTACAGCCGAAGTTATATTCTGTGCGTACTTTCAAACTCACCAACAGTATTATAGAACACGGCGACGCCCTTCTACTATGAACGATATCGTATTGGTAACTATTGACTCCTGGCGCAGAGATTCGATAGCTCGGATGCCCAATCTCTCGAAACGAACTGATGAATGGAATACAGCAACAGGGGTCAGTCACTCTTCGAAGACATACCTCGCGTTTCCATCGATGCTCGCCAGCTCCCTGCCGACTGCGAGTTACGACGATTCCGGGTCTCTGGTCCCGGATGTGAATCCCTTGCCCCGTGTTCTCAGTGAAGCGGGGTACTCGACTGGCGGATTCATCGCCTCGAATCCAAACGTCCAACAGTGGGAGCAGTACTTTGACACGTTTTGGAATGATGGAATTGCAGACGCAACCGAACAGTACACGTCAAAGATAGAAAAGTGGCGAAAGCGGATACTTAAAACTGTCCTGATGCGGAAGCAGGTTTCGGCTGAGACAGTAGCGAGACGGGCAAAACAATGGTACGTTTCAACCGATGGCCCCCGATTTCTGTGGATGCATTTGATGGAACCCCACTTCCCCTACTATCCCGGCATAAGGAAAGCAGCCGACGTTGGACTCTTTAGTTCGTATCAGACGACGGTCGATTTCCATCGTCACCGTGAGGCAGTAGCAGACGAGCATCGGGATACGCTGGAAGCCCTCTACTACAAAACCGTCGAAAGGTTGGATGACCAGATTGGTTCCATACTAGATTTTCTGGACGACGATGCAACTGTCGTCATCACTGGGGATCACGGGGAAGAGTTCCAACACGACGTCGCAACACACGATCATCTGTACGAAGAATGTGTCACTGTCCCGCTGCTGACGAATAATCTTCCAAGCGTAAGTGGCGTCGAGTATTTACGACATCTAGATATCGCCCCCACAATACTTGACAGGCTTGGGATAGATCCACCGGCTGAATGGGAAGGAGACGTTGCCCGTGATGTGAGTACGAAACATCCGGTGCGGATGGCAAACATCCTGGGAAAGGCCGTCTACACAGGAGTTCGGACAGATGATAGAAAAATATTGAAAACGTTCGAAACAGATGGGTCTACGGCGATAGAATGGTACGATCTTGCGAATGACCCGGCTGAGCAGCATGATTTAAGCGAACGGAGTGAACCCCCCGAGATGTTGTCGAAGGAACTGGACGCATTCATTGACTCTAACGACTTAGATACAGTCCGTCAGGATGCAGAGCAGTTCATCTCCGACGTTGCGACCGACCGACTCGAGGAACTCGGCTACGTTTGACGGGGTGGAACTTTCGGCAGAGTTCGAACGACGGTTGAACGGCAAAAAGTATCCCATCTATTGTTGAGGGGGTGTTCGAGTGCACTATTCACTGAAAGAGAAAGAAGACCTGCCATAGCCTCTCAGCAAAGACCAGTACGGTGTTTTAATAAAGACGTCTCTCGGAGAATACTACCGTAACAGCGGCCGAACAAAGATTTCATATGGAGTGCGGGTTAGTATTCAAGCAGATAATGATTCTCAGGATGAATCCTCTATTTTCATATTATTCTTGCCGCCAATTATCGATAGCACCCCAATGGCTTCCATTGGGGATGCGTAGAAGCCTGCTATGTTCTTCGATGCTTGAATGAGTAGGTGAGCAAAATATGACTCAAGTACATGAACAAAAGGTGGTGCAGGTATCTCCTGCATATCCACCCGCAACGGGGTACGGTGGCGGGCCAGCAGTGTGTGAAGCAATCTCTACAGAACTCACCGAGAGGGGCCACGATGTCACGGTATACACTACTGTGGCCGACGACCAGGGGAGCACATTACCGGCAGGCGAAGAATGGCGCAAGGGAGTCAAAGTACACCGACTTCCATTAGTGAGCAACAGGCTCACCTATCGGTGCAAACTTTTCTTGGCCCGTGGTTTCCGATCCAAGTTGCAGAGCGATCTAAGTGGGAACGAGATACTTCACGTCCACGATCTCCGGACTCCATTGTCGATTGCTGCAGTGAAGGTTGCGAATGACCGAAACATCCCGCTCGTACTACAGCCACATGGAACCGTTCCACGGAAAGAACGTCTCGTCGCCTGGAAACGTCTGTTCGATCTGGTGTGGGGGCGGTCGTTGTTCGCTTCTGTCGATCATTGGTTCGCTCTCAATCGAGAGGAGGTAACGGCGCTCCAACAGTTCCAAGTTGACAAAAAAGACATCTCGATAGTTCCGAATGGTATTCATCTCGAATCGATAGCTGACCCTGAGGATGGCGCATTTAGACGAGATTATGACATCCCGGAGACAGTACCGATGGTGCTATATCTCGGTCGCCTTCACCAATCGAAACGAGTCGGTTTACTTCTCGAGGCGATAGCCCACCTCGACCGAGATGACGTCACCTTAGTGATTGCCGGTGACGACGATGGTGACGAAGCACGGCTCAAAAAACGGGCTAAATCGCTCAATATTGACCATCAAACCCGCTTTGTAGGCCGGGTATCCGAACAAGAGAAGTGGGCCGCTTTCAACGACACTGACGTTTTTGTGACGCCATCATTCTATGGATTCCCACTGACGTTCTTGGAGGCGATGTCACAGAGAACACCGGTTTTGGCGACCTCTAGCGGTGATTCCTTGGATGAGAAGCCAGAAAACGGCGTGTATATCACCAACGATACGGCCACAGATATGGCAGCCGAACTTCGGCAACTCCTAGCCGATCGATCTCAATTGAGAGACGTCGGTAACGCGGCCTATAACCGTGTAAAGACCGGATACACGTGGGAACAGGTTGTTGAAAAGATTGAAGCGAGATACGCGAAGCTATGACCAGCAAGTCACTGACCGTTTTAATGTTAGCAGACGTAACGGGAAACATAGACGAAGGGATGAAAGTAACGGCGGCGAATCTGTCGAAATCGCTGGAACAAGCAGGCCATGATGTTCGAGTTATAAACCCAAGCGAGTCGCTTTCGGTGACATTTTGGGACGAGATCCGAAATATCGACCCCCATATCGTTCACTACGTACCTGGTCCATCAGCGAAAGGAATTTTACTGGGTCGATTAAGCAGTCTCGTGACTGGGGCACCACTCGTGATGAGCGCACCACTCCCCCAGCTCGGCCCAATCGGAAAATTTCTCCTCTGGACGATCGGGCCACGACGTGTCTTCACTCAATCGAGGCAAACAGAAGCACTCTTTGAGCGATTCGGCGTCGATACGTTGTTTGTTCCGACAGGCGTCGACACAGACAGATTCACTCCGGTTTCCGATGAACTCCAATCCGGCTTAAGGGACAAGTACGATATTCCCGACGGAGAGGCAGTCGCTCTTCACGTTGGGCACATCAAAGCGGGAAGAAATCTGCAGTGGTTAAAAAGGGTCCAACAGGAGAGTGATTTTCAAGTCCTTATAGTAGGAAGTACCACGACAGAGGTTGACCAGCAGTTGAGGACAAGCCTCGAAGCGGCCGGATGCGACGTTCGGACCGATTTCTACTCCAAAATAGAAGAACTCTATGAGTTAAGTGACGTCTACGTTTTTCCCACTCGCTCGGGAGAGAACTCGATCCAGTGCCCGGCGTCAGTTCTAGAAGCGCTGTCGGCAGGCACGCCAGTCATCTCGACCCCGTTCGGAGCATTGCCCGATCTCTTCCAGAGTGCGACGACTGGAGTCAAGTTTGCCGACGAAGTGTCAGAGTTCGTGCGACTAGTAGAACAGAGTAAAAACACGGACTGTGGAAATCCCCGAGAACTGGCGCGCAGGTTCGACTGGAAACAAATAGGTGACGAGGTACAAAAGGAATACCTCGAGGTGATTGGCCATGTCAACTGACCCCGACTTTGTCTGCGTCATTGGAACGGACGGATCCGGAAAGACGACTCAGTGCGAACGACTCTGTTCCCGCCTCCGTGAACGTGGCCACGACGTCACGTATTCATGGTGTAAGTTCGAATCAAAGTTGCTCTTTTATATTGTACAAGCGGTAAAGACGCTACTCTCGCGTACCGGCGAAGACATGGACGATTACAGCAAAAGGAAAGAAAAGAAAGACTCTATTCTATCACATTCTATCGTCCGTGTTCCATTCCTCTTCTATATCTTGGTTCACTACTATGGGCAGGTGCTGTGGAAGATTTCTTGGCCATTGCTGCGCGGGCAAACCGTCGTGTGTGATCGGTACGTCTACGACACAATGGTCGACATCGCAGTGGACTTTGACTACGAACCCGAGTCAGTACAATGGCTACTTGACCTGTATCTTCGATTCGTCCCAACCCCAGATGTCCTGATCTATCTTGAGGTACCACCATCAGTCTCACTAGAGCGAAAAGACGATATTCCAAATAGAGCGTTCGTCGCCGAGAAGAAGGCGGTTTACGACGCTATCCTCATGCACACGGGTGCCGAGACGATATCTGGCGCCGATGATATCGAGACTGTAAGCAGTAAGATCAATGAATACGTTTTCTCCGACAGTCACTCAATCCGCGGCATGGACTAGTAGCCGCTCCAAATCCTCGGTTATAGCCTTCCAAGAATACGAATCAACGACGATTTGACGTCCTTTCGTCGAAAGCGCCGGTATATCCGCGCCATTCGCTAGATTGCGCAAAGCGTGAGTCCATTCGGTAGGTGAGTCAGCGAAGTGGACTACGTCGCCAGCTGCATCGTCTACTCCCGAAATGTAGGATGAAACGACTGGTACGCCACAGGAGAGATATTCAAACAGTTTGAGTGGGAGAGAATTTTCGGCGATCGCTCCCTGATGGAACGGAATCGTACCGACGTCGAACGTGTTTATGTATGCAGGTACTTGATCATACGGTACCGTTCCAATGAATTGGCAAACGTCGTCAATGCCATGATTCTTCGATGCCATCTGAGCTTCGTCGGTTCCTCCTTCATCACCGACGATAACGAGGCCAGCATCCACACCGTCGCGGCGCAGATTTGCCACTACATTGACTAACTGGGTGAGATTGACCCATTCGCGGGTTACGCCAACGTACCCTGTTAAAAATTCGACGTCTGGAATGTCGATACCTGACGTCTCGACGTTAGGATGGAAGGTTTCAGTGTTGACTCCGTTCGGCAAATGCACCCCGTGTGAGGAATCTATGTTCATTTTTTCGGCTAAGCCATCCGTGATGTATGTAATATTGTCGGCCTTCCGGATTTTTCGGCGAACCACAGAGTCTCCGATTCGTTCCACAATCGGAGCAACAATGTTGGGCACTTGGTCTGACTCTCTGAGCATCGCAGGTAGGTCATCGGCGAGGTCGTACACAGTCGGTATACCTAATTGGCTTGTCCGACGGGCGACTGCTTGCCCTAAAAAGAACGTATTGTAGTCAAGATGGATATCGTAGTCGGAGTAGTCTATCCCAGTCCCAGTGCGAAGTAGACCCTCTGAGAGAACCTCTTGGACTGTCGGACTGATCGGATTAGATGTTGATAGATAGATGCACTCGACGCTAGATATCTCCAAGAGGTCATTTGCGTATTCTTCTACATCTACCTGAGAGCCCCGCCATGTATCTCGGGGACAGACGACCGTGACTGAATGAGTCCCCGATAGATGTGAAATGAACTGGTGAAGTCGGTTGTTAGCAGCTCGATTGACGTCGATCAGCGAAGAGATGAGTACCTTCATGTCTCCTCAATTTTACTAATTTTGTCGATCAACCAATTCTTTCGTCGAATTTTAATCATCGTCGGTAACTACTTCTTTGATGGATTCAAACGCGTTCACAATATTACTCACTATTCCAACTGGCCAGACAGAGAAGGGCCGATCCAACAGCCAGTCGCATAATTAAAACCTTGAGACATTCCTCGTTTCCCTCCAGTCGGACGGAAAACTAACTGTCCCCCTTGGCTGTTCCCAGTAACCCGGTCTGAGGGGCCCCATAGAGTATGTCAAAGATTTGTTCTGCAGAATCCCCATCGCCAAACGGATTGCTCCATGCCCCGGATCTGGTTTTCATCGTTATCGCTCCGTCGGAAATGGATTCCGGATCCGTCCCAACGAGCATGTTAGCTCCAACCTCAATAGTTTCCGGCCGTTCGGTGTTGTCCCGCAGCGTCACACAGGGTACCTGGAGGACGCAGGCTTCTTCCTGAACGCCGCCAGAGTCGGTGAGGATAAGCTCTGCGTTATCCTGCAGCTTGAGGAAGTCCAAGTAGTCCTGTGGTTCGACGAGCCGGACCGAGTCGGGGACTGTGACGTCGAACTCCTCCAGCTTGTTTTCGGCTCTCGGATGGATTGGATAGATGACTTCGGCATCCAGGAGTCGTGCGGTATTCCGCACGCCGCAGAGGAGATTCCCGAATCGTTCTGGCGAGTCCACGTTCTCAACCCGATGGGCCGTCAAGAGGACGTACTGTCCGGCAGTCAAGTCGAGAGCGCTCAAGACGTCGCTCTTCTCCGCTGCCAGCGATCGGTTCTGATGGACTGCATCTACGACGGTGTTCCCAACGACGTGTATCTGGTCACTGTCGATACCCTCGTCGAGCAGATACTCTTTCGATTCGGCAGTAGGTGCGAAAAGGTAGTCAGCGGCGTGGTCGGTAAGTATCCGGTTCGTCTCTTCAGGCATTTCGCTGTCGAAGCTCCGGAGGCCCGCCTCAACGTGCCCTAGTTCGACGTCGAGTTTGCTGGCTGCAATCGCTCCCGCGAGGACGGAATTCGTGTCACCTTGCACGAGGAGTGCATCGGGCTCTGTTTCGAGGAGGATCTTTTCGATACCAGCAATCATAGCAGCGGTCTGCTGGCCGTGACTGTCCGATCCAACGCCGAGATGGTAATCCGGCTCGGGAAGTTCAAGCTGGTCGAAGAACACCTGGTCCAGACTGTCCGAGTAGTGCTGGCCGGTATGGATGAGGTCGCAGTTGAGCCCACGCCGTTTGCACTCTCGAATTACCGGTGCCATCTTGATGATTTCCGGACGTGTACCTAGTGCAATCGCCACTCGGTCAACCGTCATTGGCTGACCTCCGCTAGCATGTTCGCAGTTTGATTCAGAACCAAGCCAGCGAACACGCCAAGTGTGCCCAGTATCGATGCGAACCCAGCGACGAGGACCTTCGCCGGATAGAACACGCCCGAATTCTGGTAGATGAGGATCCCGTCCAGTCCGTACATCACTCCGAAGAGGAGCAATGCAGCCCCGGGAATGCCGAAGAAGACCAACGGATGTCGATCTCTCACCAGCTGGACGAGGAAGACGACGACCGAGAGCCCATGGTGGAGTGGATTGTAAGTCTGGCCATCGATCCCATCGTAACGAACGTCGATGGGGACCTCCGTCATTTCGATGTTTTTCTCAGCGGCGTCGTTGATCATCTCGCTCTCGACACCGATACCGTTCGTCGAGACGTGCATCTCCTCAACTGCAGACGAGGAGAGTGCTCGAAATCCACTCTGGGAGTCCGTGACCTCAGCACCACTGGAGCCCGTCGTGAGTACGTCGAGGACTTGCTGCCCAAATCGACGGTAGAGCGGCGTTTCATCATCTCCATCGGTTTCGAGATATCGACTACCAATGACCATGTCCGCATCTTCTTCGAGCACGGGATCGACAACGGCAGGGATGTCCTCGGGAAGATGCTGACCATCGCCGTCGAGTAACACAGTGGCTTCCCACTCGTCTCGAGTGGCGAAGTCGAGTATCGTCTGTATGGCAGCGCCCTTCCCCTTGTTCTCCTCGTGCTTGATTACTGTCGCGCCCGCACGTCGAGCTACTTCTGCAGTCGAATCACTGCTGCCGTCGTCAACGACGACTACTTCAGGAGCATACTGTTGGGCTTTGTGTATTGTACTTCCTATCGCGAGTTCTTCATTGTAAGCCGGGATGGCGACGAGAATATTGTCGGTGTCATGTCCCGGCAAAGCAGATTCATAGGTTGCTGCGTCGACGCAGAACTCATCTTCTTCAAGCAGTCGCTCACTGCGACCATAGTCTACGCGGTCAGTGACGTCCAGATTAACGAGTATATTCGAGCATCCCCGCTTCTCCGCAGCTATCGCGAGTCTCTGGCGAAGCGCGTTATTATCGGGCTCGTCTGCCCGCAGTTCGACGACTGTCGCACCCAGCGACTCGGCGAAATGAAGAGCCTCGCCGTGACACTCCCCGTCGTTCGTAACGAATATCTCGTAGCCCTGATCTTTCGCACGCAGAATTGCCCGTGCGAGTGGCTCGCTATTCCCTTCGGACGCGACGAAACCGACGGCGTACGTCGATTCCGGCGTCGCGACATCTGTCTGACGACCGTGCTCGTGAATTCCTTCGGACATAGTCCACCTGGCACCACCCAGAGTTGCGTCCTCGCTACGGCCTAGACCGCTGCTGAGGCAACAATACCGTCCAGACGTGGAGCCACCACACTCCAGATGATTGGACGCGTTGCCAGCGATCAGGTTACCGATGCACCGTTCCGGTGCACTTTATAGGCGTACTGAATGCAACCCTTGGGTACCTTGCCATTCCTTCAGTGACAGTGACAGATGCCACCGGTATATAGTTAGTGGATATTATTGTTCGGGTTGGAATTAAACAAACCTAATGGCAAGAGGGCGGTGGGAATTTAACGAGTGATTAAGTTAAGAATGGGACCATCTGATTAACATGTCGAATATTATACGCCCTCAAATTTAACAACCGTGTAAGTGACCTAATAGGGAAATTGTAGAGGCGGGATTGAAGTGAATCACTCTCGGATGAAGCACGACCGTTTACAGTTGGCCCGGACGTGGGAGAATCTTGGGCCTGTAATGAGCAAGGGCACAAAAGGCGCTCAGCAGCGAACAGACCGTGCTAGTAGCCCTGCGTCCGTCTTCTACTCGTTAGTTCGGTGCTGTATCGGACTCTTCCCACATTCCACGCACGCAAACTCGTCGTCTACTGTTTCAACGACGGGCGCATTGCACGAAATGCACTTCAGGGCAGATCCCCTTACCACCCGCGGATACCTTCCCATTGCTGAGTCATTCCAACGACTGGTAACCTCAAATAGTTATTGGATTGCCAGGAATTTTCCTGTGTTGGAGATTGGAGAAAGTGATCTCGAAAGGGCGTATTTTGCCAGTCAGCTCCCTGTGTAGAAGTATTCAGTTCAGCGTCACCGAGTCGTCCGTGTCCTCGCCGGTACTGTCACGGACGCCATACGTCGGCACTTGCTCGATACACCCATTCGCATCGGCCTCATTTTCGACTGTGTCGCTCGCGCGGGCCCCACCACGTCCTCGTAAATCAACGAAACTGCACGGGTCGTCGATCGGGACGTGAAGAACGTCCACGAAGAACTCAGTCGCCTCGCCCAGCTGGGCATCGTCTTCTTCGAAGAAGATGGCCAACGGAAGCGACCGGTCGTCTGGTTCGATGAGTTCGTCATCAACCTCCCGTTCGATCCAGAGGCTGGCGATACGGCTACTGCCCCGCCGTGAATTTACGTGCTACAGGTGGAACATGTGATACACGTCGCAACATTTTTGCGGTCGCGGTGCTGATCGATACCCATGGGAACGAGTTCCGGGTCCGACCAGTTTCGATTCCGGGGACAGGAAGTGAGCGAGGCCGTCGACCTGCTCGACGAATTTCGACTGGAAGGAGTCAACAAGAGTGAGATCGGGCGGCAGGGTGTCAAAAAGGTCCTCCGCGAGGTGACGACTGGCGAAGAGAAGGCAGCGGTGTTCGCACAGTACCAGCGGTCCGAAATCGACGAGGACGTCGCTCGCGTGTTCCTCGGGGATCGACTCGATACGATGCTCGCCGACGCCGAGGCGACGCGGGAAGCGATCGAAGACGGCGACACCAGCGATCTAGTTCAGTAGCGACGAGCCCGCACGACGTTCAAAATTCCCGCTGGAAATGACTACCCGGTATCCTGTACTCGCTGATTCGAGTGCACTCATCGCGTTGGCGATGTCGTCGGTCTGGCCGACGGCACGTGAGCAGCTGAAGGTCACGACGACGAACATCTGTCTCAACGAACTCCGTCGACACCGACAGAACAATCACGAGTACGCCCTCGAGGGGACGCGAGAATATCGGCTCCATCACGGAAGCGATCGGATCCTCGAGGCCGTCGATGCGGACGGACCAGCGCTATCGAGCGTTACAGTCGTCCCTGCACCGCACGGTGAGGATGCCGGCGAGAAGTCTATTGCGCAGGAACTCGAATCGAACGCGACGGCGTACCGATACGTAGTCCTGAACGACGCTGCTGCCCGAGATACCGTACGCGAGGTCGCCGAAAAGCAGGGCCATTCTTACGCCGTCGTCCCGCCGACACATCTCTTCTACGTACTCTACGACAACGACCTGATCGAGAAACCGGATCTCTGTCACGCCTGTGAAGAGATGATGAAAGGCGAAGGATGGGACAGCGCGGGGGCTATCCACGAGATGTGGCGAACGATACCGCTCGATTGTTCGGGGTACGTCGACGATAGATTCCTTCCCTGAATTCGCAACTCGCTCTGGGGAAGACCCACTGGTACCCATTCACATCTGGTACCAGAGCAGGTTCCAGTACCCCAGCACAAGCACCATCCCAACAGCGGCAAGCGCCACCAGCGAGTAGTGGAGGCGACTCCAGCGGCCCCAGTACCCGTCGCGCCAGGCGACCACCGCAAGCCCGACAGCCCCAACTGTCGCTATCCCCCCCACGAGTGGCAACAACAGCAACAGCTGGAACGCCAATGGATCGCCGAAGAGCAACCCCGTCGGGTCCGTCAGAACGAACCCGCCGAAAACCACCCAGAACGCCACGAACGCCGCGGCAGCGACGCCACCGACCCAGCGCCCGTAGCGAGCCATCGACCTAGCCCCAGACCGACGCACACCACGATACCGTCGCCACCCCGCCGAAACAGGCCACCCAAATAACGCAGACAAGAACACCAACAGAGACACCCCCAGCACGGCCAGATGGACCATCGTCTGCTCGTAGACGCCGATGCGTTCGAAGGCCAGGGGCGGCAGGTTGCCGAAGGCCAGGTGCGTTATCTCCCCGTCGTCCTCCAGAAAAGCGAGCGCGTCCTCGCCGCCGACCTCCTCGAAGTACAGCGGCTCGACTTGCGCCCAGCGCTGGGTTTCGCCGCCCAGGAGCGAGGTGACGAGTCGGCCCTGGTCGTCGACGGAGACGGACGTCGTCCCGGTCGCGCCGACGTACTTCTCCGACGTCGTATACGGCATCCGGATCGCACGGTAGGTCCCGGTAAGCTCCGACGCACGAGTCGGCGCTTCCTCCGGAGTCTGCGGCGTCTCTTCGTCGGTCGGGTAGTACTGCTCGAAGAACGCGTCGACGAGTTCCTCACGAGCCGGGACGCCCCCGGGGCTGTTGTACGAGACGAACAGTCCCACGTCCTCCTCGGGGATCAGAAAGAGGATGCTGTGGAACAGATCTGTGTCGCCGCCGTGAGCGATGACCCTGACTCCATTACGAGACTGCTCGTAGAACCCGAAACACATCCCGTTCAACTGGTCGTGGTGGGTAAACCGACGCTCGTGCATCGTCTCGGTGGACTCCTGCGAGAGGACCCGTCCTGCATCCGTCGACCCATCCCCGAGGTGCGCACGCATGAACGACACCATGTCCGTCGCCGTCGCGCTCATCGACCCGGCCGGGGGAACGCCGACGTACTCGAACTCGCCCGCTTCGAACGTGTCGCCAGCGGGCGTGTACCCCTTCGAGAGCGTGCCCGGGTGGTCGTCGGGAACCGGCTGAGCGAACGTGCTCCGGCCCATCCCGAGTGGTTCGAAGATTTCCGCGTCGACGTACTCGTCGAACGACTGCCCGCCAGCCCGAGCGGCGATGTGTCCCGCGAGCGCCGCGCCGTAGTTCGAGTACGCGGCGAGTTCGCCCGGTGGGCGCACCCTGGCCGGTTGCTCCTCGCGCAGGACGGTCGCCAGCGGTTCCAGCGAGTCGGCGTCGGGGGCGAACGTCCCGCGGGCGCGCTCCTCGAAGCCGGCCGTGTGCGTCGCCAGGTTGTCGAGCGTGATCGGGTCGTCGTACGCGTCGGGAACCTCGACGTCGTCCAGGTACTCGTTCACGTCGACGTCGAGGGCGAGGTCGCCCCGCTCGACCCCCTGCATGACGGCCGTCCAGGCGAACAGCTTGGAGACGGAGCCGATCCGGAACATCGTCTCGTCGGCGTCCACGGACTCCCGGGCCTCGACGTCGGCGTAGCCGTACCCCTTCGCGAACGTCTCCGATCCGTCCACGACGGAAACGGTCGCCCCCGCGATGTCGTGAGCGTCCAGGTGCGCACCCATCACGCCGTCGAGGAACGCCTCGAAGGCGTCGGGGTCGGCGAGCGGCCCGTCGGCGGCCTGGCCCTGCTGGCCGGATCCCCCCTGCTGCTGGGACTGCCCGGCGAGGGCACCACTGGCAGGGGCGGCCGTGGCGAGGCCCGTCGCCGCGAGCCCGCCGAGCATCGACCGACGGGTGCAGGTCTGCGACGACAGCTCGGGAGGGTCGTCGTCGGCAGCGGTGAGGGGTGGTGTCACACCATTCTTTCACACCAATCTACATATAGTAGTATGGGTGACGGAGAGGTAGGGGCAGGCAGATTCGGCGCGGGACCGACTATCGTCGAATCCACTCGCCAGCAGAGCGGATGAGGAACGAGAACGGGGACGGACCTATTTCCCTGTCCTGGCCATATTCCGAGCATGCAAACTCCAGACGCCGAAACCCAAGCATCGAAACACCAGTCATCGACCGACGACCGATGACCGACGCCTCACAGGACGACGGTGTCCGGGCGTGGATCGATCGCCACCGGCTCGCCTCGTTCGTCGGCATCGCCTACGCGTTCACGTGGGTAATCCAGGGCGCGCTGCTGGTCAGCGGCATGGAGGCGTCGTGGACCCAGTCGATCCTCATCGGTTTCGGCGGGTTCGGCCCACCGGTCGGCGCTGCGGTGGTCATCTGGGCCAGTGGCGGCGACCTCCGCAAGTGGGTCGGCCAGTTCTTCAAATGGCGCATCGGCGCGAAGTGGTGGGCGCTCGCGCTGGGCCTCCCGCTCGTCATCCTGACCGCGGGGAGCCTGCTGTTCGTCGCGCTCGGCGGGCCGGTCGACCTGAGTGCGTTCCCGTTCCCGGGCATCTACCTCTTCGCGCTGGCCTGGGGGACGGTCTGGGGCGGCGGGCAGGAGGACCTGGGCTGGCGCGGGTTCATGCTCCCGATGCTCCAGGAGAAGTACAGCGCCCTGGCCGCGAGCGTCGTCGTCGGCGTCGCGTGGGCGGGCTGGCACCTGCCACTCTTCCTCAACGCGACCACGACGCACGGCAACTGGCCGCTCTCCCAGCAACTGCTCTGGCTCGTCTCGATCCTCGCGGGGTCGATCCTCTGGACCTGGATGTACAATAGCACGGGCGGCAGCGTCCTCGCCGTCGCCGTCTTCCACGCGGGCGTCAACGCGATGGGCATCTTCCATCCCGCGGACCTGGCGGCGCTGGCGCCCGGTGGCGTCCCGGACCCGGCGTTGAACCTGCTGGCCGAGGTGACCGGCGCCGTCCCGATGGTCGTCCTCGCGCTCGGCATCGTGGCCGCATACGGCGCCCAGCGGCTGTCCAGTCGCGAACCCCCGGGGGTGGAAGTCGTCGGTCTCGAGCCGGACGGCCCGTCGACCAGCAGCGACTGACGAAGTGACGCGCGTACGCACGGTTGGGCAACGGCAACCGCGGACGGATCAAGAGGTATGCGTCGTGGCAACATAGACACACCATGACCGACGGCAGCGACCGCGCGGAGCCACTCTCGATCCAGCGGCGCGGAACGATAGATTACATGCGAGCCGCGGGCCGGCGCAGCGTCGTTCACGGCCTCGTCGAACTCGACGTCACCGAGGCGAGACGACGCATCCGCGACCGGGAAGCGGAGACGGGCGAACGGCTCTCGTTCACCGGGTTTCTCGTGTACTGTCTGGGCCGGGCCATCGACGACCATCCGGCGGTGCACGTCTACCGCGACTGGCGGGGACGCGTCGTTCGGTTCGACGACGTCGACGTGAACGTCCTCGTCGAACGGGAAATCGACGGCGAGCGCGTCGGCGTCCCACACGTCGTCAGAGCGGCGAACCGGCGGTCGCTCCAGTCGATCCACGACGATATCCGGGCGGCCCAGGCGGATCCGGGAGAGGGGCGCCAGACCGGGCTCGCCTCGCTGGGCCTCCGGCTCCCCGGCCCGATTCGACGGCAGTTCTGGCGGCTGCCACAGCTGTTTCCCCGGTACTGGAAACGCGCCGCGGGCACCGTCGCCGTGACCGCCATCGGCATGTTCGGCACCGGCGGTGGCTGGGGGATCAGCCCGACCAACTACACCCTCCAGTTGACGGTCGGTGGGATCGACCGGAAGCCGGGCGTCGTCGACGACGAGATCGAACCCCGGGAGTACCTCGACCTCACGGTGACGGTCGACCACGACGTCGTCGACGGTGCGCCCGCAGCCCGGTTCGTCCAGCGGCTGACGGAACTCGTCGAAGCGGCCCACGGGATCGAGGCGGAACCCGGGACGTGAGCCGTGAACGGCGCCGAGAACCGGCGCTCGATCGTGTCGCGCTGCCATCGGTACTGCGAACGCGACGGCCGCGTGTTCGCGCACGGACGGACTCCGGTGACGCGGCCGAGATGCCACCAGTCGACCGGACCGGACTGCACTTGCCCCAGCGTGAGGGCCACACCGGGACGACGGCCGGCATCAGCCGGGCGGCAACGCCAGCGTGTCGTCCGGGGGCCACGCGCCGATCACGTCCGCGGCCTCGATCAACCGCTCTCGACACGCGTCGCCGGTGAGGGCGACTTCGTCCTCGCCCCGCGTGACGACGTCCATGTCGACCAGCATCGGGAGGTGGATGTGCACCAGTCGGATGCGAGCGCGATGGGCCGTCGGCTCACGCACCGCTTCGCGTGGTATCTGGTGGCGCCGGGCGGCCACGGTGCGAGCCAGGGCCGCTTCGCTCACGGGCCCGTCCGTTGTCACCAGTTCGTACAGGAGGATCTGGCGGTCCGCGCTTCCCAGCGCTCGGAACACCTCCGTGCCTTCCATACGGCGTCCTCGGTACGGCGTACGCCACCAGGCATCAAAGGAAGCGCGCCTAGGTCCTTTGGATATCGGGTGTCGACGGCCAACAGGAGCGACGCGAAGGGCCAGACGGGAAGCGACCTCGGTCCCGACCGTCACCGATAGCCGGTGACACCAACCGAGAAGACACCGGCGACGATACAGAACAGATCCGCACGACGTCGTGCGAGGGCGAAAACGCGCCGTGGGAAGAGAAGCGGCCTCCACGGCGGGCGTCAGTGGTGGGTGGGAAGGTGGGTAGTGCCGGGTGGGAACGCCGGCGTTCAATCAGAGGCTCGCGTGGATAATGGTTGTACGCTGATTAACGTGTATAGATTAACAGAATGAGCCCTCGGCGCTCGCGACGGCGGCGACGACGAAACCCGGTGATGACGGGGGTCTGTCGCTGGTCGACAGGATTTACGGCCTCACTAACCAGAACAACCAGCCGAATACGACAATCGCTACCCGGACACGCGGCGTCGGATTGGGCTCTCGCCGCACTCGACGCAGGTGAACTCGTCGTCGACCGTCCGCACGACGGGCGCGTTACAGGCGATGCACTTCAGGGCCGAACTCCGTGCGGGCCGCGGATAGCGTACCATCAGTCTACCCACAGAGAGGGACGTGACAAACGTGTAGCTGTCGCATAATATACTAATTGGCGTACGTGTGACGCCATCCGGAAACCGGCCTGAGAGCAACCGATCAGGACGGTAGTCCGAACGAGTCCACAGACGATCCCCCTCAGGTCGCCGCGGCGGAATCGCCCGGCGAACGATACGGCGAGCGCGTAGTGAGACCACCGGGGCGGCGAGTTCTGCACGAAGCGTCCGGGCAGGACCCGGCCTTCGTGGCGGACCGGTTCACTCGCGTCTGTCCTGGCGACGCTTTATCGTCTCCGCAGCCCAATCTCGAACCATGAGTTCCTTTCTCGTCTGCTACGGCACCGGTGAAGGACAGACCGCCAGGATAGCCGACCGCATCGTCGACGCACTCGGCGAGCGCGGTCACGACGCGACGGCGGTCGACGCCGCCGACCGACCGGCCGACCTCGACGTCGAGGACTTCGACGCGGTCCTCGTCGGGTCGTCCATCCACGCCGGGAAACACCAGTCCGAAGTCGTCGCGTTCGTCGAAGCGAACCGCGAGGCCCTCGCCGAACGGCCGACTGCCTTCTTCCAGGTGTCGATGTCGTCGGCCACCGAAGAGGGCGCGGCCCAGGCGGCCGGCTACGTCGAGTCGTTCCTCGGCGACACCGGCTGGCACCCCGACCGCATCGCGCAGTTCGGCGGCGCCCTGCGCTTCTCGGAGTTCGGCTTCCTCAAGCGCCTGCTGGTCAGGCAGGTGATGAAGCGGGAGATGCCCGACCTCGACACCAGCGAGGACGTCGAGTTCACCGACTGGCAGGCCGTCGACGACTTCGCGAACGACGTCGCCGCGTTCGTCGAGGGTCGCCTCGGTCACACGGTCCCCGACGCCGGAGTCAGTGAGGCGGGCGAGTAACCGAGCGAGTGACTGTGACTCCCTAGCCCAGGATGTACCGCATCCAGGGGTAGCGTTCGACGAGCGTCTCGCCGCCGACGTCGTAGTTCTCGATGTACGCGTCGAGACCCAGAATTCGGCCGGCGCCGAAGGCGGCGACGGCGAGGAACGTGAGCATGTACGCGAAGTCGCCGTTGATGAACCCGTGGGCCATGTCCCAGTTACCCAGGTAGAACATGAGCATCATGAACGCGCCCCAGAACGCCGCCAGGCGCGTCAATGCACCGAAGACGAGGCCGAGGCCGATGAGGACCTCACCCCACGGGACGGCGACGTTCACGAACGAGACGAAGACCTCCGACTGACCCATCGCCAGGAACAGGTCGGCGGCCGGACTGCCGCTGTTCGGGACGGCACCGGTGAGGTAGCCGCCGGCGCTGAACTCCCCGGACAGGACCTTGCTGAACCCGCTCTGGAAGAACGCGATTCCCATCATCAGCCTGAGCGCGAGGATGAACCAGACGCTCAGCGTGTGTAACCTGCCGCTCGCAGTGAACCCGGCCACAGTGCTCTCTAAGCGGACTTCTTCAGTAGACATGGTGTGGGCAGATACCACAGTATGGAGGGTCTTAAGTGTGTTCGCCAGGGCCGGCTCGATGAACGGCTCAGACGGCGCTGTGGGCCCGGTGTCGGAGACGTCTCGCTGGCGGTCTCGATCACGCGCCCGTTCGGCGGTAGGCGTCGTACAGCGCGGGGAGTCCGAGTGGGAGTGCGAGCACACCGAACGTCACCTCCAGCGCGACGACCCTGGCCGAATCGCGGAACGCGACAGCGGAAACGGCCGCGATGGCGCCGATGGCCACGACGACGTACGCGAAGTCGCTCCAGAGCGGGTCGTACGTCGAGCAGTACAGCCAGCAGACGAACGTGTACGACGGCGCGTTCCACGTCGGCGGCGTGAGTTTCGGCCAGAACACCCGACAGTAGGTCGTCCAGCCCAGCATCGCCAGCGTCGGTGCTCCGACCAGCCACGTCTCGGCACCGAACCGCGACCGGTCGGCGAGGCGTTCGTACCCCGCCAGAAACAGGGCGGGAAAGCCGAGTATCCACAGCCAGATCCCGATCGAGTACGTCACGGGCCAGTGCTCGATCCGGGGCTGCGTGACCGGCAGGCGGAACGAGGCGGGCAGGGAGAACCACGGGAACGACGGGTCCGGGACGGGGTTCGTGAACAGGGCGAGGAGACACAGACCCGTCCCGACGACGAGGCCGGACAGTGCGTACCTCGTGTACGTAGATAGCGAGCGTGGTAGCCGTCGCTCGCCGCCAGCGGTCGCCGTCCGTCGCGTAGTGTTTCGAGCCATCGGTCAGTGGTCGTCGTGCCCGCCCGAAGCCGCCCCCGACGCCGTCGGGTCGACCGTGGCGAACTCGTCTGGCGTCGCCTCGAACGCTCGTTTGCAGGTCCGCGAGCAGAAGTGGTACGTCTCCCCGTCGTGGGTCGCGCTGGGACCGTCCTCGCCGGTCCGCATCCCGCAGACCGGGTCGCGGTACTGGCCGGGCGCGCCGAGTCCGCGGCGGTAGACGAAGAGGAGGAACCCGGAGAGGGCGAACGCGACCAGGTTGAGGTAGAACGTGTAGTTCAGTTCGAAGTACGTCTGTTCGGTCGCCGTCTGGCCGCCGGCCAGGTCCGGGACGATGCCGAGCAGGTCGAACAGTTGCTCCATGAGAAAGCCCGTAAATGCCATCGTCACGAAGAAGACGCCGAGGATGTACGCCATCACCTTCCAGCCGTAGTACTTCCGGTAGACGTTGAGGACCGGGACGGTGATGAGGTCGGCGTAGACGAACGCGATGACGCCGGCGAAGCTGACGCCGCCGCCCCAGAGCGCGACGGCGAAGGGGACGTTGCCCATGCTGCCGACGAAACTGACGACGGCGATGGCGACGCCCATGACCGCGTTCTCGGCGCTCACCAGCAGGCCGTCGCCCTGCAGAAAGAGGGCGTTCCACACCCACTGGGGGACGAAGACGATGACGAACCCGGAGATCAGGAAACCTGCGATCACGTCCTTCCAGAGCATCGACCACTCCTTGCGGTACTGGTTACCGACCCTGTACCAGCCGCCCCACGACAGGAGTTCGTCGCGCCAGCCGCCGGTGCTCGCCGCTTCCTGCCGGTAGGTTTCCATGCAGCCCGCCGAGCAGAATTTCAGCGTCTCGCCGCCGTCCATGACGATGGAGAACTCGTCACTGCCCTCCATTCCGCAGGTCGGGTCCTCCGTAACACCGTGCTCGTGGTCGCGCTCGTTCAACTCCTCGCGAACCTCGTCGAAGAGATTCTCGGGAAGGGTCAGGTGGACGATGACCGCCATGACCGCGATGAGGACGACGACGCCCAGCAGTTCGGCGACGAGGAACTCCCAGCCGAGCAGTAGCAGGATCATCAGCCCGAGTTCGACGATGAGGTTCGTCGACGCGAACATGAACGCGAAGAAGTTCACCGCGTGGGCGCCCTTCTTGAACAGGCCCTTGCCGATGGCCACGGCGCCGAAGCTACAGCCGCTACTCGCCGCGCCGAACAGCGTCGCCTTCGTGAGTCCCTCGACGTCGCCCTCGCCGAGCACCGCCGCCATTCGCTCCTTGGAGACGTAGACCTGAACGAGACTGGTGATGGTCAGCCCCATGATGATCGCCCACGCCGCCGTCCAGAGGAATCCCACGCCGATGCGAAGCGCCTCGAGCACCTGCGGAACGAGTGTCCCTTGCATCGGTCGGTCTCACGGGCGGGTTTCGAGGCGTTCCCGTCGCCGTTCGTACTCCTCGTCGCTCAGTTCGCCGCGCGCGTAGGCGGCCCGGAGTTCGTCGAGCGCGGGGTCGGTCGACGCGTCCCGGCCGGTCAGCGCCCTGTAGCCGAGGTAGCCGACGCCGACGAGGACGGCGAGGAAGAGGAGTTGCATCCCCACGCCGACGACGAGCAGCCACCCCGACGGCCCGCCACTCGCGCCCCACATTCCGTGGTCCCACGCCCCGCCCATCATCGGTCCGGTGCCCATCGGTCCCGTGCCCGCCATTCCAGACCCCATGCTCAACACGGGGACGGTGACGAGGGCACCGACGAGTGCCAGGACGACCCAGCCGAGTTGCCGTTCGATCGATTTCGTTGTCATGGTATCACCCGGGTCGCGCCAAAACGCGACTCTTGTCTGAACAGACGGGTGCATCGTTCAATGCGATTGTCGTTACGATGTCAAATACAGACCGGGTGGAAATATTCGAATCGTGTCTCTGCACCGGTCCAAAGCTGTGAACGGACAGCGAACGTCGGGCAGGCCACGGGAGAAGGCGACAGTTTCGAGCGAGGGCGACCGCTTGCGATCCGAAGCCGGCGTCGAACCAGCCGGCCCGCCGTGACGGCCTTACTGGGTGAGTAGCCGTCTGAGGACGGCGTGGAGGATGCCGCCGTGTTCGACGTAGCGCACGGCGGCCGGCGTGCCGACCTGCGCCGTCACCGGGAACTCCACGGTCGAGCCGTCGTCCCGCTCGGCGACGACGGTCAACTCGTCCATCACGTCCAGGCCGTCGTCGAGGCCGTGGATCTCGAACACCTCGGACCCGTCGAGGCCGAGCGACTCCCACGAGTCGCCGTCCTGGAACTGGAGCGGCAGGACGCCCATGCCGACGAGGTTGTCCCGGTAGATGCGTTCGTAGCTCTCGGCGATGGTCGCGCGGACGCCCAGCAGGTCGGTCCCCTTCGCCGCCCAGTCGCGGCTGGACCCGGTCCCGAACTCCGCGCCGGCGAGCACCACGAGCGGCGTGCCCGCTTCCTGATAGCGCTGGCTCGCCTCGAACACAGTGGACTGCTCGCCGGTCGGGTGGTGGATCGTCTCCCCGCCCTCGACGCCGTCGAGCATCTCGTTCTCGATGCGGACGTTGGCGAACGTGCCGCGCATCATGACCTCGTGGTTGCCGCGGCGCGAGCCGTAGGTGTTGAACTCGTGGGGGTCGACGCCGTGGTCGAGCAGCCACTGGCCGGCGGGGAGGTCCGGACCGAACGGACCGGCGGGACTGATGTGGTCCGTCGTCACGGTGTCGCCCAGCGTCAGGAGACAGCGGGCGTCCGCGACGTCCGCGACGCCGGGCTTCTCCAGCGGGAAGTCCTCGAAGAACGGCGGCTCGCGGATGTACGTCGAGTCGTCGTCCCACTCGTACACGTCGCCGGTCGGCGCGTCGAGGGCCGCCCAGCGCTCGTCGCCCTCGAACACCGAGGCGTACTTCTCCGCGAACATCTCCGGCGAGACGCTGTCGTGGATGGCTGCCTGCACCTCCTCGGCGTCCGGCCAGACGTCTTCGAGATAGACGGGCTCGCCGTCGGCGTCGGTCCCCAGCGGCTCGTGTTCGAGGTCGACGTCCATCCGCCCCGCGAGGCCGTAGGCGACAACCAGCGGCGGGCTGGCCAGGTAGTTCGCCCGGATCTTCGGGTGGATGCGCGCCTCGAAGTTGCGGTTCCCCGAGAGGACGCTCGTCGTCCAGAGGTCGTGTTCGTCGATGGCCGCCTCGATGGCGTCGGGAAGCGGACCCGCGTTGCCGATACAGGTCGTACAGCCGTACCCGACGACGTCGTAGCCCAGATCTTCGAGATACGGGAGCAGCTCCGACTCCTCGAGGTACTGCGTGACGACGCGGCTGCCCGGTGCGAGGCTCGTCTTCACGTAATCGGGCACGGTGAGTCCCTTCTCGACGGCGTTGCGGGCGAGCAGGCCGGCCGCGATCATGACCGACGGGTTCGAGGTGTTCGTACAGCTCGTGATGGCGCTGACGAGGACGTCACCGTGACCGATCTCGACCGTCTCACCGTCCAGCTCGACGTCGACGCGCTTCGTGAGCGGACCCAGGTCGGCCTCGGGTTCGACCTGGACGCCGCCGTCTGACCGGGGGCCAGACGAGGTATCGTTCGCGTCGCTCTCGATACCGCCGTCGGTCTCCGCGCCTGCACCGCCCTCGCCGAGCCAGCGCTGGAGCGCGTCCTCGTCGACGGCGTCGAGGTCGTCCTCGAACTGTCCGTGGAGCAAGCCGCGGAAGCTCTCCTTCACGTCGCCCATCGGGATGCGGTCCTGCGGGCGCTTGTGCCCCGCGAGGCTGGGTTCGACGGTCGAGAGGTCGAACTCGACGACTTCGGAGTACTCGGGTTCCTGTTCCCCGAACAGTCCCTGGGCCTCCAGATACTCGCGGACGAGGTCGACGTGGTCGGGGTCCCGTCCAGTGAGTTCGAGGTACGCCAGGGTCTCCTCGTCGACCGGGAACATACTGACAGTCGAGCCCTGTTCGGGGGCCATGTTGGCGATCGTCGCCCGGTCGGGCACGGTGAGGTTCCCCACGCCCGGGCCGAAGAACTCGACGAACCGGTCGACGACGCCCACCCCGCGGAGCTGTTCGGTGATGTGGAGCACGAGGTCGGTCGCCGTCGCCCCCTCGGGGAGTTCCCCCTCGAGTCGGACGCCGACGACCTCCGGGAGCTTCATCGTGATTGGCTGGCCGAGCATCGCCGCCTCCGCCTCGATGCCGCCGACGCCCCAGCCGACGACGCCGATACCGCCGATCATCGGCGTGTGGCTGTCCGTCCCGACGAGCGTGTCGGG
Source organism: Halomicrobium sp. HArcel3 (assembly GCF_058933135.1). Classification (NCBI taxonomy): domain Archaea; kingdom Methanobacteriati; phylum Methanobacteriota; class Halobacteria; order Halobacteriales; family Haloarculaceae; genus Halomicrobium; species Halomicrobium sp. HArcel3. The sequence goes on from NZ_JBZYDN010000005.1 coordinate 62,535, forward strand.
CAGCAGCCACTGCTCGCCGTCCCGCTCGCGGGCGTGGACGACGCGCCCGAGGTGTTCGAGGTTGACCTGGTGGACGATGCCCGTCCCCGGCGGGACGACGTTGAAGTTCTCGAAGGCGCCCTGGGCCCACTTGATCGCCCGGTATCGCTCCGCGTTGCGCTCGTACTCCAGGTCGACGTTCTTCTCGTAGGCGTCCTCGGAGCCGAAGTAGTCGACCTGGACGCTGTGGTCGATAACCAGGTCGCAGGGGACCTCCGGTTCGACGAGCGTCGGGTCCCGGCCCTCCCGCTCGACGGCCGACCGGAGCGCCGCCAGGTCGACGACGGCCGGGACGCCGGTCAGGTCCTGCAGGACGACCCGCGACGGCCCGAACGGGAGTTCGGTGTCGGGAACGTCGGGCTCCCAGGCGGCCGCGTTCCGGACGTCGTCCTCGGTGATCGTCTCCCCGTCGGCGTTCCGGAGGACGGACTCCAGGAGGATCCGGATACTCACCGGCAGGTCGTCGAGGTCGCACAGGCCCTCGTCTTCGAGGACCGTGAGGTCCGCCATCCGGTAGGTCGTTCCACCGACTTCGAGTTCGCGAACCGCGTCGAATGGTACTTCGGTCACAATGTGTGGACGTTCGTGCCAGGGCGATATCAATGACGCCCCCAATCTCACGCGCCGAGAATCGTTCGTGCGCGGGCAACGAGGTGCAGGGGTCCGGGCGGTCCGCTAGTCCCGGTCGATGACGCTCGTTCGCTGGGTGACCGGATCGACGTAGACGACGTACGACGAGGCGTCGCTCTCGGCGTCGACGACCCAGACGCTGACCTGGCGCTCGACGCCGGTGACGGTCGCGTCGATACCGTCCCGTTCGATCGCGGCGGTCGCGAGCTCCCGCGCCTCGTCCTTCGAGTCGACCGTGACGTCGGTCTCCCCGAGGCGGACGGTCATCACGGGACAGGTCGCGTTGCGGACGATGCGCTCGGCGACGCTCCCGATGACGCGTCGTTTGATCCCGGTCCGGCCGTGGGTCCCCGCGACGATCAGGTCGGCGTCGATATCGTCCGCGTACGCGACGATGGACTCGGCGGGGTCCCCCTCCTCGATGGCCGTGGTCACGTCGACGCCGTGGGCCTCGGCCATCTGCTCGATCCGTTCGAGCGCGCGCTGTCCCTCCGTCTCGAGTGCGTCCTCGCCGGAGAGCCCCTCGACGAGGCCCCGGAGGTCCTCGTCGACGACGTGGAGGACGTGTATCGTGGCGCCGTACTGCTGGGCGAGGTCGATCGCCTGCAGCGCGACGTGGGCCGTGCCGGCGCTCCCGTCGGTCGGGAAGAGGATCCGTTCGTACATAGCGGACTCAACGTCCTCCGGGGGTAAGAAAGCAGGCGTCCGTCGGCGCGTGGTGGTGGGGCGAGCGTGCCGCCGCTATTCCCCCGGCCGGGCGTCGGCGCGCGGCGACACGCCAGGGAGACTCGGGACGGAGAGGTCGACGCGGCGGAGCAACTGCGCGTTGACGGCGACGATCACCGTCGAGAGTGACATCAACAGCGCGCCGACGGCCGGCGAGAGCAGGATCCCGATGGGCGCCAGCACGCCCGCGGCCAGCGGGATGGCGAAGACGTTGTAGCCGGCGGCCCAGACGATGTTCTCCTGCATCTTCCGGTAACTCGCTTTGCTCAGTTTCGCGAGCCGGACGACGTCCATCGGGTCGTTCTGGACGAGGATGACGTCGGCCGACTGGACTGCCACGTCCGTCCCGCTGCCGATGGCGATACCGACGTCGGCCCGGGCCAGCGCGGGCGCGTCGTTGACGCCGTCGCCGACCATCGCCACGAGCTTGCCCTGGTTCTGGAGTTCCTGCACTTTGGTGTCTTTGTCCTCGGGCAGCACTTCGGCGAACACGGTGTCGATCCCCAGTTCGTCGGCCACGGCGCTCGCCACGTCCCGAGAGTCGCCGGTGAGCATCGCCACCTCGATACCGAGGTCGTGGAGCGCGTCGACGACCCGGAAACTCGACTCGCGGACGACGTCGGCCATCGCGAACGCCGCTATCGGTTCTCCCTCGCGGCTCGCGGGTCCGCCGTCCCCGCTCGCCCGTTCCGTGGCCTCGCTTCGCTCGCCCCCGCGGATCAAGTACACCACGGTCTGTGCGTTCTGGCCGGCCTCGTCGGCGAACGACTGGAGTTCGGGCGGCACGTCGCTATCGAGGTGAGCCAGGAGGTTCGGGCCGCCGACGTAGACCTCCCGGCCGTCGACGGTCGCCCTGACGCCCCGGCCCTTCATCGCCTCGAAGTCGGTGGCGTCCGGGACCGCGACTTCGCGTTCGGCGGCGGCCTCCCTGACAGCCCGAGCGATCATGTGTTCGGAGTCCCCCTCGACCGCGGCGGCGAGCGCGAGCGCCTCGTCCTCGTCGACGCCCGCGACGGTCTCCGTCCCGACGACGCCGTGTTCGCCCTCGGTCAGCGTCCCGGTCTTGTCGAAGACGACGGTGTCGAGGTTCCGGGCCTGCTCCATGGCGACGCGGTCGCGGACGAGCATCCCGTTGCGGGCCGCCAGTGAGGTGTTGATAGCGACGACGAGCGGGATGGCCAGCCCCAGCGCGTGCGGACACGCGATGACGAGGACCGTGACCACGCGCTCGATGACGGCGGCGTCGAACGACGTCGCGACGGTCCAGGCGACGGCGGTGACGACCGCGGCCCCCAGCGCGACGTAGAACAGCCACCCCGCGGCCCGGTCGGCCAGGACCTGCGTCTTCGACTTGCTGCCCTGGGCCTCCTCGACGAGGCGCATAATGCCCGCCAGCGTCGAGTCGTCGCCCGTCGCGTCGACCCGCACCCGGAGGCTCCCGTCGCCGTTGGTCGTGCCCCCGATGACCTCGTCGCCGGGTTCCTTCGAAACGGGTTTCGACTCGCCGGTGATCATCGCCTCGTTGACGTCGGAATCGCCCTCTTCGACGACGCCGTCGGCGGGCACGTTCGCGCCGGGCCGGACGAGCACCAGATCCCCCTCGGAGAGGTCGCTCACGGGCACTTCCTCGGTCTCGCCCGACTCGGTGATCCGCTCGGCCGTGTCGGGCAGCAGCTTCGCGAGTTCGTCGAGCGCGCTGGAGGCCCTGCGGACCGAGCGCATCTCGATCCAGTGACCCAGCAGCATGATGTCGATCAGCGTCACCAGTTCCCAGAAGAACGCCGACTGGGTCGGGTAGACGACGCTCGCCAGGCTGTAGACGAAGGCGACGAGGACGGCCATCGAGATGAGCGTCATCATCCCCGGCGACCGGTCCTTCAGTTCGGGCACCGCCATCCGGAGGAACGGGACGCCGCCGTACGCGAAGACGATCACCGCGAAGACCGGGTTGATCCACTCGCTGCCGGGGAACGCCGGGACGGAGAAGCCGAGCCACTCCTGCAGGGTCTCGCTGTACAGCAGGACGGGTATCGACAGCAGCGTCGAGAGGAAGAAGCGCCGGCGGAACAGCTGTTCGTGGCCCTCGTGCATGCCGCCGCCGTGGCCGTCACTGTGAGCGGCGCCGTGGCCCTCGTCGTGGCCGTCACTGTGACCGGCCCCGTGGCCGGTCCGGGAATCGGCCTCGCTCTCGGCTTCGTCCGCGAGCATCGACTGTTCGACCCTGGATTCGTCGTCGAGTCCGTCGTCCGTCTCGGCACTGTCGTGAGGACGGGAGTGTTCCGGCGAGTCGCCATCGTCGGGTGGATCGTCGGCCATGCCGTCTCGTTGACAGACTCTACAGTAGCGAGCGTGATGGATGTATGGGTGATGCCGGTTGCCAGGCCCGCCGAGCGTAGGGCGCGGGATGTCACAGAGAGACGAGACGGAGGCCAACGGCGTCAGTCCCGAGAGGAGGTCGACTCCGAACCAGGCCACTGCCGTTCGTCAGACGTGACGAGCCCCAGCAGTTTTCGTCGTCGGTCGTCGAGCGCGTCTACCGAACGCCCGAATTCCCCGTCAGAGACCGTCGGAATCCCCGCGTCGCGGAGAACTGATATCTCCGGGTCGGGCGGGGCCTCGTCGGCCGGTTCGACGAACGCGCTATCGAGCGTGTCCAGATAGCTCTGGACGCTGGATCTGGCCCCCGTCAAAGCGAGTTCGTGACGTCCATGCTGTTCGGGAACGCCGAACCGGAGGAGCGTGAGCGTCTCGTCGAGAAGAGCGATGCTCCGTGCCGGTGCCTGGCCGGCCTGTGGGGTGTAGAAGTAATGGAGAACTGGGTACGCCTTGTGGTTCGAGACGAGGGTGTCGAGCTCGGAAGAAATCGCGTTCAACTGGACGTCGAGTCCCCGGAACTCGTCGCCGTCCCAGCTCGTTTCGAGGATGTCGGTACTCCGGTCACCGAGGCCGCTGATACCGCTCGCGACGGACCGCTTCTGGGTGACTGCGCCGAGGACGGAGAGGACGTAGGTGACGCCCAGGGTGACGAACAGCATCCCGCTCCCGGTCGTCAGAGCCGTCGCGACCTGCCAGACCCCGTCTCGCGGCGTGAAATCTCCGTTGCCCATCGTGAACACCGAGTAGCCGACGAAGTAGAACCGCTCGACCCAGGATATCGGGCCCGCATCGCGAGTGTCGAAGAGGGCGTTCTCACCGCCAGCGAAGAGAACCGTCCAGCCGGCCCAGAGGAGCGCGATCCACGTCGCGAGACTGACGACGAGGACGAGGGGCCCAGCGAGGGAGAGCACCCGCGAATTGCCGCCCGCAACCGTCCGGAGCGCCTTCCAGGTCCACGACATCAGTCGCGTCGTGAGCGGGCCGGCACCGCCCTCCACCCACAGCGTCGTCCACAACAGATCCGTCGTGACGACCGCGAGGAGGACCGCACCGAGAGCGAGATACGCGGGCTCCACGGAGCTACCTCCGGAGGTGCGTCTCTCGCTGGCGGTCGGGCCTCGCAGTGGCCGCTCGCTCGATAGCTGGACTGGCCGGGGTGGTCGACGGCAGTGATGACACAGGCACGGCTACCTGTTCGCTCGCCAACCGGAAGTCCTCGGCGGTGAGCGTTCCAGTAGCCACGTCTCGATCCGGGCGCTCACCGGGAAACGCCGTGGAACCGCACGCCACCGACGACGGGATGGCCGTCACCGACGCCGGACGCCTCGACCGCGTTCGACCCCCTCCAGGTCGGCGTCGAGTAACTCAGTCCACTCGCTCGTCGAGGTGTCGGGCCAGGCCACGTCCGATAGCCTCCATCCCGGCGTCGCCCGGGTGGAGGAGGTCCGCGGCGAGCCCGGATATCTCCAGCAACTCGGGCCCCTCGACGATGGAGAGGTTGTCGTGGGGCGACTCGGCGACGATAGAGCGCAGCGACTCCCGGTAGGCCGCGGCGTGGTCGGCGTCGCCCGAGTCGGTGAGGTCGTCGAAGTAGGGGAACAGCGTCACACAGGCGATGGGTTTGTCCGGGTGTGCCGCTGCGATCGTATCGACGAACGTCTCGGCCCGGTCGCGGAACACCTCGGGGTCGAAGCCGCCGGTGTTGGCCATGTTGACCGAGAGCGCGAGCGTCGCGACGTCCCAGTCCTCGCGACTGGCGATGTAGTCGGCCATCGCGGCCTCGCAGTAGGCGGACCCGGAGCTACCGAAGTTCAACGCGTCGAAGCCGCAGTCGCGAGCGACGTGAGTGACGTAGTCCGTGTGAGTCGCCGACGCCGCGGCGCCCTCGGTGATCGACGTCCCGTAGGCGAGGTAGCGCCGGTCGGGCAGTTCGTCGGCCGTCGGCGGGCGACAGTCGCCGGCGACGTCGTGGATGGCGGCTGCGGTCCGGCGCTCGAAGAGGATCCGACCGACCCGCGGGTCGAACCGGCCCGTCCCGTCGCTCTCGGGGAGTTCCCGGAGTCGCTCGGGAACGGTGAACGTGAGCGTCTGGGGTTCGGGACCGATCTCGGTGGGCTCCCAGGGCTGGAACTCGCCCCAGAATTCGCGGACGTGCGTGGGTTCGACCGCCGAGAGCGTGATCTCGATCTCCGCCGCCTCGTCGGTGGGTACGAACCGGACCTCGCTCCCGGTGGGGTGGCGAACTCGCTCGCTGGCCATCTCGTTCAGTTCCGCGCCGACGTCGGCCGGGACGCGACAGAGCCTGTCACCGGCCGCGTCCCACTCGGCGGGCACTGTCTCCGCGACGTTGTGCAACGAAACCGACGGATACACCTCCCCCGTCATCTAAATCGGATTACCAGTCGGGGACCGCCCACATGGTTCTGTTGGAAACGGGCCGTCTCGCACTCGCTGAAGTCGACCTGACGTCGGCTCACACCGGTGCCGTGCCGGGAATTCTTTCGGAGGGGTTATCCGTTACAACACCAAGTGTAAAACGCTGGTACACGCACAAGTACTGGCATGGGACGCCCCGGCCGTCGATAGCCACCCCCACCCACCCCCAATCCACCCCACAGGCCATCACACCGGGGCCTTTTCGACGTACATCGTCGCGACGTGTTCGTCAGCGCGTGGTCGACACTGTTTGCCCGGCCAGCCACAGTGACGACGGGAACGCACGGGGACCGTTTTCCGACCCAGAAGTTCGGCATCGGCGTTCTTTACCACGGACGTTCCAGGGTCACACGCCAGCACAACTGGCAATGGGCCCCCTGGGAGTCCCCGCATAGCCTCTGACACCGCTATCGTCGGTCTCTTCCCGGGGTTTTTCGGACGAGTGGGCGAAGAGTTGCGACGCAGCCTGCTATCAGTCCCCGAACTCACTCACCGCGAGCAGGAGCTGACGTCCACGAACACGACAGTCGCTACCGCGAGATGTACGAGAGCGGCGACACCCTGGCGATCAGGACGGTCGCCGCGAGGCCGCTCAGGAAGCTGATCACGACGCCGAGCACCAGCCCGCCGGCGAGAACCTCCGTGGAGAGCTGGACGAGCCCCTCGAACCCGGCGATGGCCGCGGCCACCTCGTTGACCACCGCGACGCCGGGGTAGGTGAGGACGAGCCCCAGCGCGGCGCCCAGAATCCCGACGACTAGCGCTTTCACCGTCGTCACGGCGACGAGTGTCCGGGTTCGCCAGCCGATGGCCTTGATGGCGGCCAGCCTGTCGCGGCGCTGGTACACCAGCGAGAACTGGAGGTTGGTCGTCAGCGCGACGCCAGCGGCGACGGCGAAGGCGACCAGCGAGATACCGCTGGCGATCAGGACTGCTTGCTCGCGCAGCGTCGCCTCCAGTTGCTCCTCGTTGGTCCGGACGTCGTAGGAGGGGTAGTCGGCCTGTATCTCCCGTTCGACCTGTCCGACGTCGGCGCCGTCGTGGACGTCGATGGAGACGAACGTCGCCCGGTCCGAGTCGGTCGTCCCCGTCACCTCCTGGAGTTCGCTCAGGTGCATCGTCACCGTCGCGGAGCCGACGAACGCGGAGAAGGTGTTCGAGACCCCGACCACCTCGAACTCGTTCTGCCGGGCGGCGCTCAGCGTCCCGCCGACGTAGAGACTGTCCCCCACCTCGACGCCGAGCTGGTCGGCCGTCCGCTCGTCGACGACGATCTCGTGGGACATCGGCCCGTCGTAGGTGCCGTTGGCGTAGTGGGTGTCCCGCGTCGAGAACTCGCTGCCGTTGATGACGTTGACGGAGGGCCCGCGGGCGGGCGCGCCGACGCCGACGACGGTCTGGAACTCCTCGCCGTCGGTGCTGGCGTAGACAGTTTGGAAGCTCATCGGCACCGCCGTCTGTATCTCCTCGCGTTGCTCGATGTCGTCGGCGACGCGGTGGGAGTCGACGAGGGTGTTCTCGAAGCCGCCGACGGCGCCGGGGGAGAACTTGAGCGGGCCACCGGTCACCCACAGGTCCCGGCCGGAGGTGTCGAACTTCTCCTGGCCGGTCTCGACGACGCCGTAGCCGACGCTGGCCAGGATGGTAGTGGCGAGTACAGCCAGTGCCACGGCAACGATGGCCAGTAGCGTCCGGCCGCGCTCGTGGCGCAACTGCGCCGCCGCGATGCCCAGTACGGCGCGCATGCGCGACCCGATCATTCCGAAAGCACCTCCAGGATATCGGTGCGGCGGCCGAGGTAGATGGGGTAGACGCTCCCGACGACGCCGACGACGGCGGCGACGACGAGCCCGTAGGGGACCAGAAGCGGGTCGAAGACGGCCACCTCGGCGATACCGAACTGCGCGCCGACGACGCGGTTGACGACGCCGATGCTTCCCGCGCCGATGGCCACGCCGACCAGCCCGCCGACGACGGCGACGACCAGCGTCTCACAGCCGATGAGCAGCGAGCGGGAGCGACTGGCGAAGCCAAGCGTCGCGAGGGTCCCCAGCGTCGCCCGGTCAGAACTCACCTCCAGGCCCATCAGCGTCGCGATGAAGAGGACGCCCACGACCAGCGCCGACAGCAGCGCCGACAGCCCAACGGCCAGCGGGAGATTCGACGTCGATGCCTGCTGGGCGGAGAGACCGCGCTTGGTGACCACGGTCGTGTGCGGGTACAGCGACGCCAGGTCCGAGCGGACGGCCGGGTCGTTCGTGCTGACGAGGATCTGGTCGGCCTGGTCGCTTTCGGCCAGCCCCGTCGCCGACTGCAACTCGCTCAGGTGGACGACGGCGATGGGCGCCGACCCGAAGCCGAAGCCGGCCTCGCCCTGGGAGACGTTGAGTACCCGGAACGACCGGTTCGTCCCCGTCCGGGCGACCTGGAGTTCCTCGCCCTCGGACGAGTTCGTGATGGACGCGGCGGCGTCGTTCACCACGGCCTCGCCGGTCCAGGGGCCGTCGTAGCTCCCGTTCGCGTAGTGGGGGTCGCCGGGTGCAAGCGGCGTCGTCGAGAGCCCGAACAGCTCCTGGCCCTCCCGCGGGATGATCCCCGCGGCGAGTACGTACTCCGTCTCGCCGGTCGTCCGGTCCGTGACGGGGACGACGCTCAGCGCCACGGGCGTCGCGTAGTCGACCCGCTCGTCGCGCTCGATGCGTTCGCTGACGGCGTGGACGTCGCCGAGTTTGACGCCGCCGCTCGACACCGCGACGGACTCGGCCGTCGACTGCTCGGGGACGACCCAGAAGTCGGTGTCGTCGTTCTGGACGACGGACTCGGCGGTCAGGCCCAGTGCCACGCCCGTCACCGCGACCACCAGCGCGACGGCCAGCGCGACGCCGAGCACGCTCAGGACGACGCGCTGGGGACTGGACCGCAGTCGCCCGACGACGCGGTGGACGGCCAGCCCCACGAGCGCCCGGCGGCGTCGCAGCCACCTGGCTCCGGGAAGGCTCATCGGTCGGCGCCCTGCACGCGGCCGTCGCGGAGGCTGATCACCCGGTCCGCGATGGCCAGGGTCGGCTGGTCGTGGGAGGCCAGGACGATGGCGTGGTCCTCGCCCAGGTCCTCGAACAGGTCGAGCACCTGCCGGCCCGTCGCCGTGTCGAGTTCGCCCGTCGGCTCGTCGGCGATCAGGAGGTCCGGTTCGGTCGCCAGCGCCCGCGCGATGGCCACCCGTTGCTGTTCCCCACCGCTCAACTGCCCCGGCCGGTGCGTGGCCCGCTCACCGAGGCCGACGTCCGCCAGCAGGCTCGTCGCACGCTCGCGTCGCTGCCGCTTAGACCACCCCAGCTCCACCAGCGGCAGGGCGACGTTCGCCCGCGCCGACAGTGCCGGCAGCAGGTGAAAGCGCTGGAAGACGAGGCCGACGTGTTCGAGGCGAAGTTTCGCCCGGCCGCGTTCGGAGAGGCGCCTGATGTCCTCGCCGGCGACGGTGAGTTCGCCCGCCGTCGGCGTGTCGAGGGCGGCCAGCAGGTGCAACAGCGTCGACTTCCCGCTCCCGCTGGGGCCCTCGATCCCGACGATCTCACCGCGTCTGACCGAGAGGCTTACCCCGTCCAGCGCGCGCACGGTCGGCAGGCTGCCGCTGCCAAACCACCCACCGCCCGACCCGCGCGTGTACTCCCGGACGAGTGACTCGCAGGCGGCGATCACCTCGGTCTCGGTCGCACCCTCCCGTGCCACACCCCGCTCCTGGTTCCGGGAACTCATTCCTATGCGCACTCTGTAACGACAGTGACATAACAGTTTGGCGTTTGGTGCGACGGTGTCGATGGGGCGGCAGCGTTTCCGAAAAAGGATCGACGGGTTCGGTCCGGCCTCAGATCGCCAGGTGGCTGGCGATGGCGTCCTCGTCGGCGATCTCCGCGCTCGTCAGTTCGTCGACGATGGTGCCCCGTTCCATCGCGTAGCACCGGTCGGCCATCGTCTGGATGACGCCGAGGTTCTGCTCGACGAAGAGGACGGTCGTCCCCAGTTCGTCGTTGATCGCGCGGATGTCCTCGCTGATCTGGTCGACGATGGAGGGCTGGACGCCCTCGCTCGGTTCGTCGAGCAGCAGGAGGTCGGGGTCGCCGACGAGCGCCCGCCCGATGGCGAGCATCTGCTGTTGCCCGCCCGAGAGCGTCCCGCCGTCCTGCCCGGCGCGCTCTTCGAGCACTGGGAACAGGTCGTACACCTCCTCGTAGCGGGTCACGTCGCCGTCGGCGTTGACGTGCTCGCCCATCCGGAGGTTCTGCTCGACGGTCAGGTCGGGGAAGATGTCCCGGCCCTGCGGGATGTAGCCGATGCCGGAACGGGCGCGGTCGTCGGCCGCCAGCCCGGTGACGTCCCGGCCATCGTAGGTGATCGACCCCGACGTCGGTTCGAGCAGCCCGATGACGGTCTTCATGAGCGTGGTCTTGCCGACGCCGTTCTTGCCGACGACGCCGACGATCTCGCCTCGCTCGATGGCCAGATCGATCTCCCGGAGGACCGGCGTCGGGCCGTATCCGACGGTGACGCCGTCCAGCGAGAGCACGGTCATCGCGAATCACCGTCCGAGTCCTCGTCGGAGCCGAGGTAGATCCGTTTGACCTCGGGGTCGGACTCGATATCGCCTATCGAGCCCTCCCGGAAGATATCGCCCTTGTGGAGGACGGTCACCCTGTCGGCGATCTCCCCGACGAAGTCGGTGTCGTGTTCGATGACGACGAAGGCGATCCCCTCCTCCTCGTTGAGCGTCGTGATCCTGTCGGCGATCTCGGCGCGTTCGTCGACCGAGAGCCCGGCGACGGGCTCGTCGAGCAGGAGCAGGTCCGGTTCGAGGGATGCGGCCATGCTGATCTCCAGTTGCTGTTGCTGGCCGTGCGAGAGGGTGCTCGCGTCGACGTCCTCGGAGCCGGTGAGGCCGGCGGCGTCGATGGCCTCCTGGACGCGGCGACGTCGTTCCTCCCCGTCGGCGAACTGCTGGATCGGCAGCCGGGCGTTCTCGCGGACCGAGAGGTCGCCGTACACCGACGGCACCTGGAACTTCATGCTGATGCCCCGGTCGACGCGGGCGTTGGGTTCCATCTCCGTGATGTCGTGGCCGTCGTAGAAGATGCTCCCGTCGGTCGGTGAGAGCGTCCCGGTGATCAACTTCAGCAGGGTCGATTTCCCGGCACCGTTCGGGCCGATCAGACAGCGCAGTTCGCCTTCCTCGACCGAGAAGTCGACCTCGTCGGTCGCCGTGAACCCGCCGAAGGTCTTGACGAGCTCGTCCGTCTGGAGCAGCGTGTCCGTCCGGTCGCCGGTCGCCAGTTCGGCGGCGGTCTGGCGGACGTTCACGTCGAGACTTTCCTGGCCAGTCGAGTCGCTCACGATTCGGTCACCTCCGAGGACGCGTCCCCGCGAACTCGCTTCCGGATCCACGGGATGCCGTCGGTCCTGACCCACGGGATCCCCCGGGAGGCAGTCCACGGGACGACGCCGCCCGGGAGCACCAGGATCGACAGCAGGAGCAGCGCGCCGACCGCGACCAGCGCGAACTCCCCGCCGATGGACAGCCGGAGGTACTCGACTGCGATGGTCGCGCTGACCGCGCCGAGCAGGCTCTTCCGGCCGCCGACGCTCACCCAGACGACGGGCAGCGTCGCGAAGTACAGCTCGAACACCGACGGATCGATGTACACGTTCCGGGCCGCGTACAGCACCCCGGCGAAGCCGGCGAGGCCGCCGCCGAGCGTGAACGAGACGAGCTTGGCCCGCTTGACGTCGTAGCCGAACATCATGGTCCGGTCCTCGTCCTCGCGGATGGCGACGAGCACGCGCCCGAAGTCCATGTTGACCAGGACGCGCAGGCCGAGGTACGCGACCACGAGCAGGAAGAGCGCCAGGTAGTAGAACGGGTCGAAGACCCGCGTTCCGAGGAACGGGACGAACACCTCGTACTCGTTGAACACGAACTGGAAGGTGAACACGCCCTCGGCACCGAGGGTCAACAGCGGCATGCCGGGCATCCCGTTGAAGCCGCCAAGCGCCGCCTCGCCGATGGTCCACTCCGAACCGGCGGTCTGGGCCATGAACGTCAGCATGACCAGCGTCGAGACGAGGGTGATGATCGTCACGTAGACGTCCCTCACGCCGCCGTAGAACATGAAGTAGCCCAGCAGGGCCGCGAGGACGGCGCCGGCCAGCGTGCCCGCGGCGATGGCACCCGTGATACCGCCCGGCGACGGGAAGTTGATCGAGACGACGCCGAACGTGTAGGCGCCGACCCCGAAGAACACCGTCTGCCCGAAGCTGAGGATACCGGTGTAGCCCCAGACGAGCGAGAGCGACAGTCCGAGCAGCCCGAGCACGAGGAACAGCGAGAACTGGTTCCCGGTGCCGGCGCCGAGGATCGGAAACGCCACGAGCGCCGCCAGGACGAGGGCGAACCCGATCCAGAACGGTCGCGAGTTTCCGATCGTGTTCGGCCCCTCCAGCCGGTTCCGAAGGCGAGCGATGGGGGTAGGGGAGGTTCCCCCCGCAGGTGCCGACGATTCCGTAGCCATCTACGATCCCCCCTCTCGCCGGGCACGAACCCGTTCGATCAGCCCGGTGATGCCGCCTGGCAGGAACCGGAGCGCGAGCATCGCCGTGATCAACAGCGCGATCCGGCCGGCGAACTCTCCGAACTCGTCGGAGAACAGCGCGTCGATGGGGCCCAGCAGCAGGCCCGACAGCGACGTCCCGACGACGACGCTCGCCCCGCCGACGACGACGGCGACGAACGCCTCGACGAGGAACTGGTCGCCGATCGACGGTTGCATCGACAGCAGCGGCGCGAACAGGGCGCCGGTGAAGCCGGCCAGCCCGGAGCCGATGGCGAAGGTGTACATGTAGGTCCGCTCGGTGTCGATCCCGAGAGCCTTCGCCGTCTGTTCGTCCTGCATCGTCGCACGCACGCGCGTGCCGAACAGCGTCTGCGTGAACAGGACGTAGACCAGCGCTAACACGCCGGCAGTGATACCGACGAGCGCGATCCGGTAGTCCGGGTAGCCGGCGGTGCTCCCGAACGGGACGCCGATCTGGTCGATCGAGTTGCCGAAGACGATGCGAGCACCCTGGACCATGATCAGGCTCAGCCCGAACGTCGCCACCATCGAGTCGGCCAGCCGGTCGTAGAACGGCGTTATCAGGTCGCGACCGACGGTCCGCTGGCCGATCCAGTTGGGGACGTACCCGGAGATGACGACCCGCTCGACGACGAGGCCGAAGACGGCGGTGACCAGCGCACCGGCCACCATCGCGACCGGCAGCGGCAGGCCGACCTTCGTGACGGCGAGCGTCGTCGCGTACGCGCCGACGAGGATGAACTCCCCGTGGGCGAGGTTGATCACGCCCATGATCCCGAAGATGATCGCGAGTCCGATCGCCGCGAGCACGACGAACGAGACCGCGTAGGAGATCCGGAAGGTGAGGTTCGGGGTCGTGAGCGCGCCGACTGCGAACAGTACCCCGACCACGACGACGGCCCCGATGCCGTAGCGGGCCTGGGACAGTGCCTGCATCATCGTCTCGGCTCGCGGTCGCTGCGGGGCCGACCCCACAGCGACGGTGGGGAGACCCGTCTCCCGGTTCCGCCCGGTGCAGACAGACCCTCGCTCATCCTACTCGGCCTCCTCGAAGTAGTCGACCGGGGTGTACTGCGTCTGTTCGTCCTCCTGCGTGAGGTCGCAGCCGACGGTCTCCGAGAGGAACTGCTCGGGGATCTTCCGGTCGGTGATCGCCTCGACGTTGTGTTCCTCGTCGGCCTTCATGACCCACATGTGGTGGTCGACGTGGTGGGTCGCCGGGTCGAGTTCGATCGTCTCGCCCGCCGGCGCTTCGGGGGCGCGCTCGGTGCCGAGGCTGATCCCTGACTCCAGTGCCTCGATGACCTCCGGCTGTTCGAGCGTGCCGGCCTGCTCGACGGCCTCCTTGTACATGTAGGTCGAGAAGTAGTTCGTCTCGGCCTCCTCGTTGAGGTACGGCGCGTCGGGGTACATCTCGTAGTAACGGTCGACGAAGCCGCCGTCGCCGGTGTTGCTCTCGGTGGGGACCTCCTCCATGTAGTTGACGCCGGCGTAGATGTTGGCCATCGCCGGCGGGTCGATGCGGCGGTGTTCGTACCCCTGGGCCATCGCCGTCGAGGTGCCGATGGGGACGTCCAGTCCCGAGGAGGCCTTCTGCTCGTAGAAGGCGGTGTGGTTCGCGCCGACGAGCATCGACATCACGAAGTCGGGGTCGGCGTCCTGGATGCGGCTGATCGTCGAGCCGAAGCTGGATTCGGAGAGCGGGATGAACTCCTCGCCGACGACCTCCGCGTCGTTCTCGTCGGCCAGCACCTTCACCCAGTCGGCGGATAGCTGGCCGAAGTTGTAGTCCGCCGCGATCGTGTAGATCTTGGGCCCGAACTCCTCGCGGAGGTAGGGCAACACGCTCCCGAGCTGCTGGCGCGCGGTCGGTCCGACCGCGAACGTCGTCCAGTCACAGACGCCGCCCTCGTACTGGGTGGTGTAGAAGTACAGCTGCTCGTTGCGGTTGATGATCGGTCGGATCGCCTCCCGCGTTGCCGAGGAGTAGCCGGCCCAGAGAACGTCGACCTCCTCCTCGTTGATGTACTCGCGCGTGAGTTCCTGGTAGCGCTGGTTGTCGGACTGCGGGTCGGCGGTGACCGGTTCGATCTGCTTGCCGTCGATGCCGCCGTTAGCGTTGATCTCTTCGATGGCGAGCATCGACGCCTTGTACTTGGGGTCGCCGACGAGCGCGAAGTTGCCGGACTGGTCCTCGAGGACGCCGATCTTGACGGTGTCGGCGCTGCTGGCCGTGTCGGTCGACGCGCCGTCACTGCTCCCGTCGCCGGCGTCGCTGCCCTCGCTCTGGGAACAGCCAGCGAGGCCGGCGACCATCGCGGCGCCACCGGCAGTGACGAAGCGGCGACGACTGATTCGGTCGTTCATTCGCTTACCCCCGTAGAGAGAACGAGATTCGAAGACGTATTCGGAGATTTATCGATTGATTCGCACGTTTCGGCCGCGAATGCGTTACGAACGTCCATCATATGTTCCACTCCTTCCGTTTCGGACGTCGTAAATAAGGGTTGTCCATCCAATCTTATATTCACCCATTTCTCCTAAGTGGCGTATAAGGATGGTGTGGAGATAGAGGATTTATTGGCTGAACGTCCAAACTATAGGAGTTGATCTTGAGGATGTGCGATTTTCACATCCAGCGTCCGGCCGAACTGCCGGAGCGTCCAGCGCGGTCAGAACGTCCCTAGTCGGGGAGGTGTGCGAAAATCTGCGGTGTTTTTACCGGATCGTCACGGAATCGGGTCGACGGCCCTCACTCGCCCACGACGACGACCTTCACCTGGCGGACCCCCTTCACCGACCGGAGGCGGTTCGCCAGGTCGCTGATCTCGGTCCCCGGTCCCTCCACCGTGATGGTCTCCATGCAGCGGTGGTGCGAGAGGTGGACGTGCTGGACGGCGGTGATGATGTCCTCCGATTCGTGCTGCAGGCGCTGGAGCCGGTCGGCCAGGCCGTCGACGTGGTGCTCGTGGATGACCACGAGCGTCCCGTAGTGGGTCTCGCCGTGGTCGCTCTCCCACTCGTAGGCGGTGAAGAAGTCCCGCAGCGCGTCCCGGACCGCCTCCGACCGGCTGGCGTAGTCCCAGTCCGTCGCGATGTCGTCCAGCCGGTCGGTCATCTCCGGCGGGAGGGTGAGGCTGATGCGGTCGAGGTCCTCGCTCATGCACGGCCGTTTCGCGCCGGGCGCCAAGAGCCTGTTCCCACACCGAATAATACTGCGCGAAGGAAAAGTATTATCGACGGGGCGCCGGTCTCTGTGGGTATGCACATCCTCGACGGGTTTCTCGACCTGGCGGTCGCGGCCGTCTGCGCCCTGGCGTCGGCCGCGGTGCTCGCCTACGCGGCCAGACGCGTCGACGGCGAGCTCTCGGACGCGCGGGCGCCGCTGCTGGGTCTCGTCGCCGCGGGTATCTTCGCCGCCCAGATGCTCGACTGGCCGATCGTGGGCGGCACGAGCGCCCACTTCGTCGGCGGTGCCTTCGCCGCCATCCTGCTGGGCCCCCACCTCGGCGCGCTCTGCGTCGCCACTGTGGTCACCGTCCAGGCACTCGTCTTCGGCGACGGCGGCGTCGTCGTCCTCGGCGCGAACGTGTTCAACATGGCCATCGTGGAGGTGTACGTCGGCTACGCTATCTACCGGGCCCTCGCGGGCCACCACGAGATCGCCGCGGCCTTCACCGCCGGCTGGCTCGGCATCACGGCGGGCGCGCTCAGCGCGGCGGTCCAGCTGGGCCTGTCGTCGGCGTTCGCCTACGAACTCGGCACGGTCGTCCTGATAATGGGCGCCGGCCACCTCGCCCTCGGACTGATCGAGGGCGCCATCACGGCCGTCGTCTACCGCGCCGTCGTCGACGCGCGGCCGGACGTCCTCCCCTCGTCCCCGCTCCGGGAGGTGAAGGCGTGAGCGCTCTCGACCGCTCCTGGTTTCTGAAGGGGCTCGCGATACTCCTCGTCCTGGCCCTCCTCGCCCCGGTGTTCGGCTGGGCTGCCGGACAAGTGGGCTACGCCGAGCCGCTGGACAACGCCGCCGAGGCGACCGGCGCGACCGACGCCGCGGAGACGATCAACCCCGGGCTCATGCCGGACTACGGCGTCCCGGGGCTGGGCTCCGCGTCGGGGACGCTCCTGGCCGCGCTCGTCGGGACCGGACTGACCCTCGTCCTCGCGACGGGCATGGGCCGGGTGCTGGCGGACTGAGATGGTCGTCGACGCCCTCGACCGCACCGTCTCGACCGTGAGCGAGCGCGCGACGGCGTTCCTGCTGTCGGCGACCGTCCCCGAACGGGACGGCTTTCTCCAGGCAGTCCACCCCGTCGCCAAGCTCGTGGGCCTGGTCGCGCTCGTCGTCGTCACCGTCGTCACCGACGACGGCCGCGCCCTCGCCGCGCTGCTCGGCCTCGCCGTCGCACTGGCCCTCGCCTCGCGCGTCCCGGTCGGCACCTTCGCCGAGCGACTCACCCTGCCGACGCTCCCGTCGCTCCTGGTCGTCGCGCCGCAAGCCGTGCTGATGGACGGCCCAGCGATGGCGACGCTCCAGCTGCCGGTCGCTCCCCTGACGGTCACCGAACCCGGCGTCGCCTACGTCGTCGCGTTCGCCGTCCGGGTCGCCGCCTGCGTGGGCTTCCTGTCGCTGCTCTTGCTGACGACGCGCTTTGCCGGCGTGCTGGCCGCGTTCCGCCGGCTCCGCGCGCCACCGCTCGCCATCACGCTCATCGCCGTCACCCACCGGTACCTGCTGCTGTTCTTCCGGGAGTTGACCAGAATGACGCTCGCCCGGCGGAGCCGCCGGTTCGCACCGGAGTCGCTGCGGTCGTCGTGGCGGACCTCCGGGTCCTTCCTCGGCACCTTCTTCCTGCGGACGTTCGAGCGAGGCGAGCGCGTCCAGCGCGCCGCGGCCGCCCGCGGCGGCACCCAGATGCGTCCCTACGCCCGGCGCCAGCCCGTGGGCGTCGCAGACGCCGGATTCGCCGCGGTGGTGGCCCTCGCCGTCGTCGGCCGGGTGATGCTCGCGTGACGGACCCGGTGATCGAGGCCCGGAACCTCGCCTACGCGTACCCGGACGGCACGGCCGCCGTCTCGGAGCTCGACGTGTCCATCGGCGCCGGCGAGCGCGTGGCTATCCTCGGCCCGAACGGCGCCGGGAAGTCGACGCTGTTGCTGTTGCTCGGCGGGTTGCTCGACCCCGACACGGGGACGGTCCGCTTCTTCGGCGAGGACCAGCCCGCAGACGACGTCCGCGAGCGCATCGGCGTCCTCACCCAGGACCCCGGCGAGTACCTGTTCAACCCCACCGTCCGCGAGGACGTGGAGTACGGCCCCTCGCAGTTCGACCTCCCGAAGGAGGCGGTCGACGAGCGAGTCAGCGCCCTCGCCGAGCGGTTCGGCCTGACTCACCTGCTGGACCGGCCCCCGTTCCGCCTGTCGGGTGGCGAACAGCGCCGTGCTGCGCTGGCGAGCGTGCTCTCGTTCGACCCAGAGGTGCTCCTGCTCGACGAGCCCCTCTCGAACGTCGACGGCGCGAACCGGGCGGAACTGCTGGACCTGCTCGACGACCTCGTCGACGACGGCGTCACGCTCGTCGTCTCGACGCCCGACGCCGACCTCGTCCCCGCGGTCGCGGATCGGGTGATCCTCCTGGACCGCGAGGGTGAGATCGCCGCCGACGGGCCGACCCGCGAGGTGCTGACCGACGTGGCGTCGCTCCGGCGGGTCGGGCTCTCCGTCCCGACGGTCGTCGACCTGTTCGACCGGCTGGGAGTGGACGACCCGCCGATTACGATCGACGAAGCGGCCGAGAAACTGGACGATCGGTGAGTTCTGTCCGGTGGGAGTGCCAATATTGCGCACAACGTCGGTGATTTAGTCGCGACAGGGGAACCTCAGCGCAGATGAGCCACGAACGAGTACCGGCGAAAGCGGAGTCGAAGCGCGCACGGACGGGAGCGGGTGATCCGTCGTGACCGACCCGTTCGTCCCCGGCGAGGTACGGACGGACGAGGGAACGGTAACTCTCAACGAGGATCGCGAGACGACGACGGTCCGCGTCGCGAACACGGGCGACCGGCCCGTCCAGGTCGGCTCGCACTTCCACTTCTTCGAGGTGAACCGGGCGCTGTCGTTCGACCGCGCGGCGGCCTTCGGGACGCGGCTGAACGTCCCGGCGGGCACCGCGGTCCGGTTCGAACCCGGCGACGAGAAGACGGTCGACCTGGTCGCCGTCGGCGGCGAGGGGCACGTCCACGGGATGAACGGCCTGACGAACGGCGACGTCGACGACGCGACGAAGGAGCGCGCACTCCAGCGGGCCCGCGAGCGGGGCTTCGTCGCGGACGAGGACTCGACCGAGGGAGGTGAGCAGGCGTGACCCGCGACGTCGACCGGGAGTCCTACGCCGAGCTGTACGGGCCGGGCGAGGGCGACAGCGTCCGTCTCGGCGACACCGAGTTATTCGCCGCGGTCGAGCGAGACCTCCGGACGCCGGGCGACGAGGCGGTGTTCGGTGGCGGCAAGACGCTGCGGGACGGCCTGGGGCAGGCGCCGGGCGTCACCAACGCCGATGGCGCGATGGACTGGGTGATAACGAACGCGACGATCATCGACCCCGTCCTCGGCGTCGTCGCCGCGGACGTCGGTATCCGCGACGGGGAGATAGCGGGGGTCGGATCGGCCGGCAACCCTGACACGATGGACGACGTGGACCTGGTCGTCGGCCCCGGCACCGACGTCTATCCCGCCGAGGGGAAGATCGTCACCCCCGGCGCGCTGGACATCCACGTCCACTTCAACTCCGGCCAGCTGGTTGAGCACGCGCTGGCCTCCGGCGTGACGACGATGCTCGGCGGCGGCTTCGGCGGCGGTGCGACGACGTGCACGCCCGGTCCACGCAACGTCGAGCTGTTCCTCCGGGCGGCGGAGGAGTGGCCGGTCAACGTCGGCTTCTACGGGAAGGGGAACGCCTCGAAGCCAGACGCCCTCCGCGAGCAGGTCGAGGCGGGCGCCTGCGGGCTGAAGCTTCACGAGGACTGGGGCTCGATGCCGGAGGCCACCGACACCTGCCTCGACGTCGCCGAGGAGGAAGACGTCCAGGTGTGCATGCACACGGACACGCTCAACGAGGCGGGCTTCGTCGAGAACACGTTCGCCGCCCTCGACGGCCGGACGATGCACCTGTTCCACATCGAGGGCGCCGGCGGCGGCCACGCCCCCGACATCATGGCGATGGTCGGCGAGGAGAACGTCCTCCCCTCGTCGACCAACCCGTCGATGCCCTACACCGAGAACACCTTCGACGAGCACCTGGACATGGTGATGGTGTGTCACCACCTCAATCCAGACGTCCCCGAGGACGTCGCCTTCGCCGAGTCCCGCATCCGCGCCGAGACCATCGCCGCGGAGGACGTCCTCCACGACGAGGGCGCCATCTCGATGATGACGACGGACTCCCAGGCGATGGGGCGGATGGCCGAACTGGTCTGTCGAACCTGGCAGACCGCGGACAAGATGAAGCGACAGCGCGGTCCGCTCCCGGAGGACGAGGGAACCAGCGGCGACAACCACCGGATCAAGCGCTACGTCTCGAAGTACACCATCAACCCGGCCATCTCGGCCGGCATCGACGACTACGTCGGCTCGCTCGAACCGGGCAAGGTCGCCGACCTCGTCCTGTGGGACCCGGCCTTTTTCGGGATCAAACCGTCGGTGACGTTCAAGGGCGGCTTCCCGGTGTACTCGGAGATGGGCGAGGCCAACGGCTCGCTGATGACCTGCCAGCCCATCCAGCAGCGACCCCGGGCGGGGGCGATGGGGACCGCCAAGCAGGCGACGTCGATGGCGTTCGTCAGCCAGGCGGCCCACGACGCCGGCGTCGGCGAGGCCTACGACCTCCAGCAGGAGGTAGTCCCGGTCGGCGGCGCGCGCTCGCTCTCGAAGTCGGACATGCACTACAACGACTACTGCCCGGACGACGTCGAGGTGGACCCCGAGACGTTCGAGGTCCGCGTCGACGGCGAGCCGGTCACCTGTGAGCCGGCGGACACGGTGTCGCTGGGCCAGCGCTACATGCTGTGATGAGAGGAACGCCCAGTATTCCGGACACGATCTGGACGTATTTACACTATCCACAAAGGTCTTGCCCCGCCTGAGGAAATAACTCGCTGATAACAACAGATGTTCAACGAAATCGCGACTTCCGCGACCGGACGATCCAGTCGAGGCACGGAGAGCGATCAGTCGACGGGATCGCAGCGGCCGATGCGGGCGGGGTCGCGGCGGTCGATGCCGGCGGAGTCACGGAGGTGGGTATGAGCGGCGATCTAGTGCCGGGAGCCATCACCGCGCGCGGGGACGGCGTCCGAATAAACGAGGGGCGCGAGACCGCCACGCTCCGCGTCGCGAACACGGGCGACCGACCGATCCAGGTGGGGTCGCACTTCCACTTCTTCGAGGCGAACCGGGCGCTGTCCTTCGACCGCGCGGCGGCGTTCGGGATGCGCCTCGACGTGCCCGCCGGCACCGCGGTCCGGTTCGAACCCGGCGACGAGAAGACGGTCGACCTGGTCGCCGTCGGCGGCGCGCAAATCGTGACGGGGATGAACGACCTCACCAACGGGCCGATAGACGAATCGACGAAGGAGCGGGCGCTCGAACGCGCCGCGGCCGCGGGATTCGAGGGGGCCTGACCGATGCGTGACCTCTCCCCCGACGAGTACGCGTCCCTCTACGGACCGACGACGGGAGACCGGGTGCGCCTCGCCGACACCTCCCTCGTCGCCGAGGTCGAAGAGGACCGGATCACCCGCGGCGACGAGACCGTCTTCGGCGGCGGCAAGACGCTCCGCGACGGGATGGGGCTGAAACCGGGCCACACGGCCGCCGAGGGCGCGCTCGACTGGGTGCTGACGAACCTCACGATCCTCGACCCCGTGCTCGGCGTCTGCAAGGCCGACATCGGGATCAAGGACGGGCAGATCGCCGGCGTCGGTAACGCCGGCAACCCGGACACGATGGACGGCGTCGACGAGGACCTGATCGTCAGCGCCAACACCGAGGTCATCTCCGCCGAGGGGAAGATCGCGACGGCCGGCGGCCTGGACATCCACGTCCACTTCAACTCGGCACAGCTCCCGAAACACGCCATCAGTTCGGGCGTGACGACGATGCTCGGCGGCGGCGTCGGCCCCTCGACGGTCGGCATCATCACCAGCGGGAAACGGAACCTCGAACTGATGATGAAGGCCGCCGAGGAGTGGCCGCTCAACTTCGGCTTCTACGGCAAGGGCTCCTCGAACGAACCCGAGGTCATCCGCGAGCAGGTCGAGGGCGGCGCGGTCGCGCTCAAGATCCACGAGGACTGGGGCGCCACCCCGGCCGTCATCGACACCTGCCTCGAGGTCGCCGACGAGACCGGCGTCCAGGTCGCCATCCACACGGACACGCTCAACGAGTCCGGTTTCGCCGAGGACACCCTCGACGCCATCGACGGCCGGACGCTCCACGCGTACCACGTCGAGGGCGCCGGCGGCGGCCACGCCCCCGACATCATCGAGATCGTCGGGAAGCCCCACGTCCTCCCCTCGTCGACGAATCCGACGATGCCCTACACCGAGAACACCTTCGAGGAACACCTGGACATGGTGATGGTGTGTCACCACCTCAACCCGGACGTCCCGGAGGACGTCGCCTTCGCGGAATCGCGCGTCAGGACCGAGACAATCGCCGCGGAGGACGTGCTGCACGACCTTGGCGCCATCTCGATGATGACGACGGACTCCCAGGCGATGGGACGGATGGGAGAGCTGATCCCGCGCACCTGGCAGACGGCGAGCAAGATGAAGGACCAGCGCGGACCCCTCGCACTCGACGCCGAGGCCGACAACGACAACGAACGTATCCTGCGCTACCTCGCGAAGTACACCATCAACCCGGCCATCGCGGCCGGTATCGACGAGTACGTCGGCTCGCTCGAACCCGGGAAACTCGCCGACGTCGTGGTGTGGGATCCGGCCTTCTTCGGGATCAAACCCGACGTCGTGATCAAGGGCGGCTTCCCCGCGTGGAGTTCGATGGGGGAGGCCAACGGCTCGCTGATGACCTGCGAACCGGTCGAGCAGCGCCCGCAGTTCGGCGCGATGGGACGGGCCGGCGACGCGACCAGCCTCCAGTTCGTCAGCCGCCAGGCCCACGAGAACGGCCTCGCTGAGGCCTACGAGCTACAGAAGGAGGTCGTCCCCGTCGCGGACACGCGCGACCTCTCGACCGACGACTTCGTGCGGAACACGTACAGTCCGTCCGTGGATGTCGACCCCGAGACGTTCACCGTCGCGGTCGACGGCGAGCGGCTCACCTGCGACGCCGCGGACGAAGTGGCGCTCGGACAACGGTACCTACTATGAAACTCAATCCGAAAGATCAGGAACGGCTGACGGTGTTCATGGCGGCAGAGCTCGCACGACGGCGCAAGGACCGCGGCGTCGCGCTGAACTACCCCGAGACGGTGGCGTACATCTCCGACTGGGCGTTCGAACGCGCCCGCGACGGCTGGTCGGTCGCCGAGATCCGGTCGGAGGCAACGCAGTTGCTCTCCACGGACGACGTGATGGAGGGAGTCCCGTCGATGGTCGACATGATCCAGGTCGAGCCGACGTTCCCCGACGGGACGAAGCTGGTCACTATCCACGACCCCGTCCGGTCGTCGAGCGCTCGCGGGGAGAGCGGCGGTGCCGAGGAAGACGAGACGAACGAGGCCGACGACGCCAGCGCGGAGGCCGAGTCGTGAGCCTCACCCACCGGGACGTCGCCACGGTCGGCATCGGCGGCCCCGTCGGCTCCGGCAAGACCTCGCTGGTCAGCGAACTCGTCCCGGAACTCGTCGACCGCGGCCTCGACGTGGGCGTCATCGCCAACGACATCCTCACCCAGGAGGACGCCGACGCGCTGCGCGAGCGGTTCGCGGGCATCGTCCCCGAAGACCTCGTGGCCGGCGTCGAGACCGGCGCCTGCCCGCACACGGGCATCCGCGAGGACCCGTCGATGAACCTCACGCAGATCGACGCGTTTCTGGCCGACCACCCCGACCTGGACCTCGTCCTGATCGAGAGCGGCGGCGACAACCTCGCGGCGACGTTCAACCCCGAACTCGCCGACTACTCGCTGTACGTCATCAGCGTGGCGGAGGGCGAGGACATCCCGCGCAAGCGCGGCCCCGGCGTCGTCGACTGCGACCTCCTGGTTATCAACAAGACCGACCTCGCCCCCCACGTCGGCGCGGACCTGGACGTGATGAAAACAGACGCCGAATCGGTGCGAGAGGGGCCGTTCGTCACCACGAACTGCAAGACCGGCGAGGGGGTCGAATCGGTCCTCGAACACGTCACCGAGGGGGTCCTGTTCGCGTAGATGGCCGCCGACGCCCCCCACCCCGCGTTCGAACCCTACGCGGCCGAACCGGTCCCGCAGGCCCCCGTCGGCGCGCCGGGCAAGGAGGGCCGACTGGAACTGGCCTTCGCCGCCGACGAGGACGGCCAGACCCACCTCGTCCGCGACTTCGCCCGGGTTCCCTTCCACCTGAGCGGGACGCTCGGCCACGATCCACACCCCGACGCGGAGACGGTGTTCGTCCAGTCGCCGAACGGCGGCGTCGCCCAGGGCGACCGCCACACCATCGACGTCGAAGTGAAAAACGGCGGCGTCGCCCACGTCACCACCGGGAGTTCGACGAAGGTGCTCACGATGGAGCGTAACTACGCCGCCGCGGACGTCTCGCTCTCGGTGGGTTCGGGGAGCCACCTCGACTACGTGCCCGAACCAGTGATCGTCAATCCCGACGCGCGATACTACCAGGAGCTACGCCTGGACGTGGCGCCCGACGCGACGGCTGTCGTCGGCGACGTCGTCGTCCCCGGGCGTCTGGCCCGCGGCGAACGGTTCGACTTCGAACGCTACGTCTCCCGGTTCGCGTGCCACAGCGACGGCGACCTGCTGTTCGAGGACGTGACGCACCTGACGCCGGCCGACGGCGACCCGACCGCCCCCGGCGTGATGGGCGAGTATTCGGTGTACGGGACGCTGTTCGTCGTCGCGCCCGAGCGCGACGCGGCGTCGCTCTCAGACGCGATTCACGACCGGGTCGGCGATCAGACGGCGGACGCTGCGGCGGAAGCCCCGGAGAACGCCCGCGCCGCGGCGACGACGCTCCCGAACGACGCGGGCGTCGTCGTCCGCGCGCTCGGCCACCGGGCCGAGGACGTCACCGGGTTGCTGCACGCGGCCTGGGACGAGGCACGAAGCGAGTTGCTCGACGTCGGCGCCCCCGACGGGAGGAAGCTCTGATGCTCGTCGCCGACAGCTACGTCGGGAACGTCGACGAGGACTCGGACCTCGCCGAACGCCTCGACACCGATGACGCCCTGACCGTCACCGTCGACGAGACGGAGCGCCGTCGCTCCCGGTTCCGGACGACGGCCGACGACGGCACCGACCTCGGCGTGGTCGTCGGGCGCGAACTCCGGGCGGGCGACGTCCTCTCGGCCGACGGACGGCTCGTTACGGTCTCGCTCGAACCGGTCGACGCGATGGTGGTCGACCTCGGCGGCGTCGACGCCGATTCGGCCGCGGTCGCGACCGCGCTCGAACTCGGCCACGCCGTCGGCAACCGGCACTGGGATCTGGCCGTCGAGGGCCAGCGGGCCTACCTCCCGATGGCCGATTCCCGCGACCGGATGGAAGCCGAGCTCGAACCCCATCTGCCCCAGGGCGCCACGATCGGCTACGACGAGGTGAGTCCCGCGCTGTTCGACGAGGGCAGTGGTGGTGGGCACGGTCACGAAGACGGTAGTCACTCGCACAGTCACGGCGACGGCGGCCACTCTCACGACCACTCGCACGGACACGACGGCCACAGCCACGCCCACGGCGTCAGAGAGATCGACCCGGAGGGATCGTCGTGAGCGACGAGTCGACGCTGGCGGCGCTCCGGCTGGCCGACTCGGCGCTCCCTGTCGGGACCGACAGCGTCTCCTACGGCCTGGAGCAGTTCGTCGCCGAGGACCGCGTCGAGGACGCCGACGACCTCCGAGCCCTCCTGGAGACGTACCTCCGCCGTCAGCTCGGCGTCGCAGACCTGGTTGCGCTCCGGGTGGCTCACCGTAGCAGTACCGAGGACGACGTCGACGCGGTCGTGGCGGCCGACCGGCGGCTGACAGCGACGACGCTGACAGCGGAGTTCCGCGAAAGTTCCACGCGGACGGGCGAGCGGCTGCTCTCCCTCCAGCGCGAGTTGCGTGACGACACAGTTCTCGACGAGTACGCCGCCGCGGTCGAGGCGGGCGACGCGCCCGGGAACCACGCCGTCGTCCTGGGTGCGGTCGCCGGCCGCGACGGGGTCGACGCCGACGAGGCGTGCCTGGTGGCCTGTCACGGCTTCGTGACCGGCCTGCTCGGCGCCGCCCAGCGACTCCTGCGTCTCGGCCACACCGACGTCCAGCGGACGGTCGACGAGTTGCGGCCGGTGATGACGACCGCAGTCGAGGACAGCGCCGACCGCTCGCTCGACGAGATGGAGCCGTTCGCGCCGCTCGTCGACGTGGCGTCGGCCGACCACGAGCGCGCCGACCGGCGGCTGTTCGTCAGCTGATCGGCGGCGATCGGCTGGACGGCACTCGGTTCGAGAACGGCGACGTCGCGACGGCGACACTCCCCTCGCCGCAGCCGTGACGGCGGCGCTACGGAGGTCCGGAAGTCGAACATCCGTCGTATCAACGGCCCTACTTAAACTGAGTTCAGCAAGCCGTTATGGGGTAGGGCGCCATCGTCTCCGGTGTCATGTCTGAACAGTCGAACCCGGAGCTTCCGGAACTGCCGTACGACTACGATGCGCTCGAACCACACATCTCCGAGCAGGTGCTGACCTGGCACCACGATACGCACCACCAGGGCTACGTCAACGGCCTGCAGTCGGCCGAGGAGACCCTGGCCGAGAACCGCGAGTCCGGTGACTTCGGCGGCTCCGCCGGCGCGCTCGGCAACGTCACCCACAACGGCAGCGGTCACTACCTCCACACGCTGTTCTGGGAGAACATGTCCCCCAACGGCGGCGGCGAGCCCGAGGGCGACCTCGCGAGCCGCATCGAGGAGGACTTCGGCTCCTACGAGGGCTGGAAGGGCGAGTTCGAGGCCGCCGCCGGCGCCGCCGGTGGCTGGGCGCTGCTCGTGTACGACCCCGTCGCCAAGCAGCTGCGTAACGTCGCCGTCGACAAGCACGACCAGGGCGCACTCTGGGGATCCCACCCCATCCTGGCTATCGACGTCTGGGAGCACTCCTACTACTACGACTACGGCCCGGATCGGGGCAGCTTCGTCGACGCCTTCTTCGAAGTCGTCGACTGGGAGAAGGCCGCCGAAGAGTACGAGAAGTGCCTCGACCACTTCGAATAGGTCGGTAACCACCGCGCTTTTTTCGCGAATCCGGCCGTGGGCACACGGTTCGAACGCCGGCCAGCTGCGGATCGAGGAGATCGGCAGGGCCGGCCCGCTCAGTGCGCCATCGACGGTTTCGGCGGCTGGTGACGCTTGTGGCGGGTCCGTGCACACCACCGCCTGGCCCGGCGGACGACGGCCTCGTCGACGTCGACCCGCTCGGCGACGGCGGCGTCGGGTTCCTGCTCGTCGATAGAGAAGTGGAGGAGACTGTCCAGGGTCGTCTGCCCGACGCCGAGTTTCTCGGCGTCCGTGGGTTCCGCGTTCCCGGTGCGGCGCCGGGTGCCGTCGAGGATGACCTCCGGAAGGTCCATGTCCCTGGCGAGCGCCCGGATCTCGGTCCGGTAGAGGTCGCCGAACAGCGAGAGGTCGACGCCGTTCTCCCCGTACTTCGTGACGGAGCCGAGCAGGCGCTCGGTGCGGGTGACGGTGCCGACGACGAGCCGGTTCGTGGTGTTAGCGACGTAGTACGCGCAGGCCATCCGGAACCGCTCGCTGGCGTTCCCGACCGCGACGAGGTCGTCGGCCGGGGAGCCGGCCGTCCCGACGACGCGCTGGAACGCAGTGAGGAGCGGTTGCAGCGCCAGGCGCCGGTAGTCGACGTCGAGTATCGAGGCGACGGCCTCGGCGTCGCGAGCGGGCGCCTCGTCGTTCAACTGGGCGGGCATGACGAGTCCGGTCACGCGGTCGGCGCCGACCGCGTCGACGGCCAGCGCGGCGGCGACCGCCGTCTCGACGCTGCCGTCGAGTCGGACGACGAGGCCGTCCGCGTCCGCCTCGGCGACCCCGTCCTCGAGAAAGGCGGGCAGCAGTTGCTGGACCCGCCTGACTGCCGGTTTGGACGTCGCCAGTCCCGTCTCCTCCCGGGGCAGTTCGAGTATCCGTGGGTGTGTCGTCGCGTCGCTCACGTCACGCCGCTCCGTTCGCCGTGGTCGGTTCGACGGCCATCGCGACGTCGTCAGCTTCGACAGGTTCGACTGATACGTTCACGGTGAGTGTTGGGATTCCGATTCGGTATAACGGTTGCCAACAAATACCATAATCGCATTGAATCCCCTCACAATACCTATTACATAGAAAGCGATCTGTGATGTTTGAAAATAGCCGTACAGTTCTTCCCCCAGTCAGTCGAATTTCTGTCGGAAAAACGAGACTGAACGCGACGACCCAGCGTGCCCGAAACAGTGTGGATCAGTGGCAGCTGTGGGCGGTCCGAGCCGTCGCTCCGGGATGCGTGTACAGTGAAGCGCAGGCAGTGCCGTCGGCCCCCTCCGAGAGAGGCGGACCGGACGGCGACTGGCCGCTCCAGACGAACACCAGTTCGGCCGAACTGGGACGAATCGGCCGGTATATGCCGGTGATGGTGACAGGTCACGTTCTCGACGATGACACGGTACGACCGGGTTCGAGCACCAGCAGCGAGCTGCTGGCGAGTGATTTCGTCTCACGCTCGGGTCGCACCACCTCCGTGAATCATGAGAGTAACTGACTCACGCAGGGGCTTGAGTGTTTCGTACGATCTCCTAGAACACATCCCCAGTATAGAAAAGATATAACGAAGTTTGTCGAGATTTCCAGCTATTCTAAGATTTGGGTGGTGATAGATAAATACACGTCAGATTGTGTAGCTCACAATGAGACCGCCGAGACAGCCGGTATCACCGCCGGGTGTCTCGTCGTGTGTGCCGGGTCAGCAGCGGCTACAAGTACAGTGTGTGAAGAAAAGCAGCCGGAAGTCGGAATCTCGATCTAGTCGGCCGTGCTCTCGACCGGCGTCGTCTCCGTGTCGCCCCCGGCCATAGGCGTCGCGAGCTTGTAGAGGCCCCACAGCAGCAGGACCACTAATCCGAGGATCACCAGCCCCGTCCGGAGGTTCGGGTCTATCAGTGGCATCGCGATCACTTCGCCCGCGTCGTTCGTCAGCGGTGCCGCCCCGTAGGGCTGGCCCGCGAGCGTCTCTATCAGTCCGAGGACGACGACACCCAGCAGTATCAGGCCGCCGCTGACCGCCATCGCCGCCCTATCGACCGTCGATTTGATCTGTGTCATTGTTTGGTCACCTCGTCAGCCGAGCAGGTACCGGAGTTTCGGACGTTGCTGTACGAACTGCAGCTTCTCGATGACGGCGTCCAGGCCGTAGTACCGCCCCGCGGCCAGGACCATGATCGTCACGAACAGCAGCAGGCCCATCAGGTCGCTGTTGACCAGCCCGTGGCCGAAGCCGGCGTTCCCGACCCAGAACAGGGTCATGAAGAACGCCCCGCCGAAGGCCGCGAGCCTGGTCAGGACGCCGGCCATGACCGCCAGGCCGATCAGCGTCTCGAACAGCGGCACGCCCGGTGCGATCAGCCACGCCAGGTTGTTCCCCATCCACACGGGGATGGGGCCGAGCGCGGTGCCCTCCATGCCCTGCATGTACATCGGCCCGTAACTGTACGCCAGGCCGTCCTCCAGCAGCTTGGTCATGCCGGCGTGGAAGAACCACCAGCCGGTGAGTACCCGGAGGATCGCCAGCCAGTACGCCGTCAACGGCCCGTCCATGGCCAACTCGAACTCGCCCGCCAGTGGGTTGGCTGTGTTAGTAGACATCTGTGTGGCTCACATG
Organism: Halomicrobium sp. HArcel3; assembly: GCF_058933135.1. Classification (NCBI taxonomy): domain Archaea; kingdom Methanobacteriati; phylum Methanobacteriota; class Halobacteria; order Halobacteriales; family Haloarculaceae; genus Halomicrobium; species Halomicrobium sp. HArcel3. The sequence goes on from NZ_JBZYDN010000005.1 coordinate 92,442, forward strand.
TACGACTCCGTCCTCATAGCAGGTATAAACGGGAGAGGGTTCCCGATAGCTGAAAATCCGGGTAGATGGGTTAAGTGTGGACTTCTTCACTGGGGGTGTAGGCCACAGACGACCATCGCTTGACAGCTGGCCTACCTCTGGCGGTTTTCCTGTCGGTAGCCAGATATCACGAGGTGACGCTCTTCCCGGGGCGTGAGAACGACGCTCACGCTTGAAGGTGTGTCCAGGAGAAGTCGCTAGTAGATGCAGCGGTCGTATCACTGGGCCCGGGCGTCCCGGTCTCCGGGCCACGAACCAGGCGTTCCACGCACGAGCCGACACCATGACACTTCACGACACACTCACCCCACTGATCGCCGTCGTGACGACCGTCGCGGTCGTCATCGGCGCGACGATAACGGTTCTCGCCTTTCGAGCCGCAGATAGACACACGTCCCGGGCGCTCCGGCTGTTCAGCTACGGGTTCGGCGCCATCACCCTCGGGCTGCTCGTCGGCGGCGTCGGCGGCCTCGTGGTCGGTCTGGACGTCGAGCGAACCCTGCTGATCCAGGGCGCGCTGGTCGCCCCCGGATTCGTGCTGTTGCTCCGGTCGCTGTACAGCATCCCGCGGTCCGTCAGCGCGTAGTCGAGCACGGCCGCGAAAGTGGAAAAGGAACGGAGCGGAAAGGGGCGCGGAAACGGGAACGGAGCGGAAACGAGTGCAAACCGCCGGTTCTCAGGTCACCTCCCGGGTTCGTCACTCACTCCCGTCGAGAAACGCGGAAATTCGTCGCGCGGAGTCCGCCAGGAGCGGGACGTCGTCGGTGAACACCTCGACGGCGACCGTCCCGTCGAAACCGGCGAGGTGTTCGGTGACGAGGTCGTACTCGATTTCGCCCGCGCCGAGCGGGAGGTGGGTGTCGCCGCGCCCGCGGGCGTCGTGGACGTGGAGGTGGGAGACGAGGTCGGCGTACTCGCCGAGGAACCTGTCGACGCCGTCGTCGCCGTCCTCCATGTAGGCGTGGCCGACGTCGAAGCAGACGGCCGTCCCCGTCTCCTGCGCGATGTCACCGAGGACGGAGAGCTGTACCCCGCGGGCCTGGTGGCCGACGTTCTCGACGACGACCTCGACGCCGGCGTCCGCGCCGGCGGCGGCGATGGCCGAGAGCTGGTCGGCGAACACCGGGCGCTGGTCGGTATCGTGCGGGTTCCGCATCGTCGCGTGGAGGACGGCCTTTCTCGCCCCGAGCGAGCCCGCCCACTCGAGCAGTTCCGACTGGTAGTCGACGATGGCGTCGTCGATCTGTGGAATCGCCGTCGCGACGACCTGGTCGAACGGGAGGTGGACACAGAGGTCGGCTTCGACGGCCGCCAGTGCCTCGCGGATCCGTGCCTCGTCCGTCTCGGCCGGAACGAGCGCCGACTCCCCGACCGAGAGTTCGACGAACGAGAAGCCGTCGCCGGTCGCTTCCAGCCGTTCGATCGAGTCTCCTACCGTGAGTCCGACGTCCATGGGATCACGATAGTCCCGACGGGCCTTATGTGGTCGCCAGGGCGACGAACCCGGCCAGGGCCGCCGCCAGCGAACTGGGCGGCGGACCTGATTGGGTTATCCCTCCTCGTCGGCCCGAACGGTGAGTACCGGAACGTCGGCAGCCCGGACGACCTTCTCGGTGACACTTCCCAGCAGGTACCGGTCCAGGCCGCGCCGTCCGTGCGTTCCCATGACGATCACGTCCGCGGCGGCCTCGTCCGCGTAGTCGAGGATCTCCCGGTACGGTTCGCCGCTCCGAATCGTCGTCGTGACGTCGACGCCGCGGTCGCGAACCCGGTCGGCCGACTCCTCGACGGTCGTCTCACCGGTCGTCCGGAGGGCGTCGACGGTCGTCGCTTCCGCGGCGCTGCCACCGAGGTACGTCGTGTTGACGACGAACAGCACGTGTATCGCCGCGTCGTGGACCGCCGCGAGGTCGAGCGCGTGTTCGAGCGCCGTCTCAGCACCGTCGCTCCCGTCCGTCGGGAACAGTATCCTGTCGTACATACGTCGAACTTCACTGCCGAATCAGTTAATTGGGAGGTAGCGATCCCGCCGAGCAGGAATGAGAGGAAAACGTAAACCGAGGACCAGCTGTCCGTTCGTCCGATCGACGTCACTCGGGTGCAATCTGCTCCAAACCGGCGACAGACGGCCGGCCCCAGACACGGGGATCTCATAGTGGTAGTTGTACGCCCGTCCCGGCGTCCACGCGAACAGAGCGAGCGTGGGCTCGACGGACGAGCAGCGCGAGTCCGTCGGCGTCCCGACGAGCACGGCGAGTCGGGGCTCAGCAGTCGAGCGCAGCGAGTCTGCTGGCGTCCGGCCGAACTGCGTGAGGCCGGACTCGATAGACGAACGGAGTGAGTCTATCGGCGTCCTGTCGAGCGCAGCGAGACAGGGCTCATCGGATGAGCAGCGCGAATCCGATGGCGTTCGACGTGGCGGGTGCCGTCGAACGCCGGTGAAAAGGTACAACCACCACTATCAATCGTTGGCAGGGACGCCGGTGGCGTCGCCGATCTCGACCTCGAGCGGGTCGTTCGTCCAGGTGACGTCCAGCGAGCGGCGCGAGCAGTAGGGCGCCAGCGTCGCCCTGGAGACGACGCCGTGGGAGACGCCCCGGTCGTCGACGACGGGGAGGTGTTTGACACCGGCACGGCGCATCCGCTCCGCCGCTTCGCGGACAGTCGCCGATGGTCGTATCGTCCTCACGGGGGCGCTCATACACCGAGCGACCACGCCGAGGTCGTCCGTCTCGGCGACGAGCGCTACGACGTCGGATTCGGTGACGACGCCGACGACGGTGTCGTCCTCGTCACAGACGAGGAGGACCCGCACGGCCGGGTCGCGAAGGTGCTGGGCGGCGTCCGGGACCGGGGTCGAGGGCGAGACGACGGGTGCCTCGTGCATCGGGGTCGTTTCGACGGGGAGATCGAGCATGGCTTGGTAACAAGTGACAATCGTGACGACATAACGCTAGTGGACATACAGGATAAATTGCCTAGAGACCCTAGTAGACAGCGAACGTGTTCGCCTGTTGGGAGCAAGTTCGTCCAGAAATCGGTCGAAAAGTGGAGGAACGACAGAACAGAACGCGGTCGGGCGTCTGCGGTTCGCGCCCCTACCCCGCCGACCCGTCGGTCACGTTGACCCAGAGGTGGAGGTCCCGATACGAGTTCTCGACGCGCGGGTTCGCAGGCGCCTCGTCCGTGTAGAGCAGGAACTGCAACCGGAGCCGGGTCCCCGTCGTCGTCGGCGTGACCTCGTAGGGGTGGTGCCAGGTCTCGTTGTGGGCCAGTCGCGTCCCGAACCGGTCGAGTTCGCGCCGTTCGCGCACGCGCGTCTCGTTGTCGACGACGGCGACGTCCTGTAACTGGACCACCACCGTGTACGTCGTCGCCTCGTGCTCGTTGTTGCCGACACCGACCACCAGCGGTTGCCCCTCGCCGCGGACGAACTCAGTGGGGTAGCCGTCGGCCACGAGTTCGCCGTCCTCGCCCTCGGTGAGGAGGTAGAACTCGGAGAAGGACTCGCCCTCCTTGGGGACGGCGACGGCGTACCCGACGCTGGCGACGGCGACCAGCATGCTCAGCGCCAACAGGACGTTCAGCGCCCCGTCGGTCCGCGTCTCGGGGGCAAACAGCTCTTGGCGAGCGCCGCGGTACCACTGCCGGTAGGGGACGCGGAAGCGCTCGTCGGCGGGCAAGGCCCACCGGCGACGGGCGCCGACGGCGGTACAGGCCAGCGTGACGCCGCTGACGCCGACGAGGATGGGGACGAGGCGGATGCCCCACGGCGTGAAGTTCAGGACCAGCCCCACCAGCGGCACCACGGCGATGCTCGTCCCGAAGGCGAGCGCGACGCGTTCGATGCCGTCGATGCCGGCGTCGGCCACGCCGGACGTTCCGGTCGTCGAGCCGTCGGTGCCGGAGTGGTCGTCGTCCGCCGACGACTCGCCCCACGCCCCTCTCGTGACCCAGCCGGCTGTCTCCTCATCGTCGGTGCCGCCGGAGTCCTCGGCTGGTTCCCCCACGCGGTCCGGTCCCGCCTCGGGGAACAGCGCGGCGACGAGCGCGTAGCCCGGGAGGAAGAGCAGGTACGGCAGGCCGAGGACGACCCGCAGCGGCGTCTCCGCGACCACGGGAAGCGTCGCGGCGAGGACGGTGGCGAGCGTCAGGACGACGACCGTCGCCAGGTCGGCGGGCAGGTTCCTGAGCTGTGGCGGCAACAGTGCCCACAACCACCGGCGATTGTCCATTGGCGTAACATGTGTGAGTGACCTAAAAGAAACCCGTGGAAGGCGTCCCGCGACGCCGGTTCGGATCAGCGGTTGCGTACGGTGACCGAGGTGATCGCCTCGAGCACGGCGCCGACTGCCAACAGCCCCTTCACGACAGTCGGGAGCGCGCAGCCGAATCGAGTTCGCTTCTGCAACCTGCATCCGAACGTGAATTACTGCCACTGCGTCGACTGGCGCATAAATTGATTGTTTTTCACGGGCATACTCCTAACAAAGTTGTATTAAACGCGGATAAGGATGTTCCTAACCCTGGCCAGGCCTTCAAATTATCTTGTCATATCAGCAAGTATTATGCCACTGTCGTTTGTCCAACCGATCAAATGGTGGGATCCAGACTACCCCAGACGGTGGTGGCGACGATACTGGTGGGCATCGTGGTCGCCTCCGTCTCGACGATGGCGCTCGCCGGCGGGGCGACCGGAATCGCCCAGGCCGGTGACACACCCCCGAGTGGCGAAGTGTTTCAGCAGGGCGACATGGGCGTCTGGGAGCGGTCGATCGTGACCCTCCGCGCGGACGACGACGACGCGGCCTACGCCCTCCCGAACGCGGCCTGGCAGATCGAGAGTACCAGCGGCGACCAGGCGTCGCTGAACCGGGACCCCGTTCCGGTGTACGACGACGGCCAGAAGGTCAGGCTGACTTTCGATCCGGACCGGGCCCAGAAGGCAGACGACTACCTCGCGGGCCAGAAGACACAGCTGATCGCCGCCCACCTCGAGGAGACCGGCAACGGCGACGTCCCGCGCACGACCGCCGAAGCGTTCGACCTGCTCGACACGGACAACGCCGACGACGCGAACGAGAACGTCTCGTTCTCCGTCGCCGACGGAAAGCGCAAACTCGCCGCTGGCGAAAACGAGTACTTCGATTCGGTCGAGGCGGGTCACACCGTCTACTTCCTCGTGACCGTGAAAGACGGGGACGGCGTCACCGTCTCCGACGACGACGTCACTGGCGTCGACGGCGAGGTGACGGTCGTCGGGCTTGAACACGTCGTCGCCCGCGCGGGCGCGAGTTCGGTCGACGCCCCCAGCAAGGTCAAACCGGGCGAGACCGCCTCCTTCGACGTCGACGCGTCGGAACTCGAGGCGGCCGACGCGGGGGAGACCATCAACCAGGGCGTCGTGATCTACGACGAAGAGAAGTACGTGAACCAGCGCTTCCTGATCGAACTGAACGACAGGGTGAGCCGGGACTTCGACGTCGACGAGGACGCCACGTTCCACTCCGATATCGACGAGGTCAACGGCGTCGCTCGCCTCGACGACCGGGTCAGTATCTTCGGTCGCCAGATCGGTGACAACCGGGTGGCCGGGAGCGCCGGCCTCGGGTTCCTCTTCGACTTCGTCGGCGAGCAGGCCGGCACTGACATGGGGAGCATCGAGGACGACTCGGCGGACACCGTCGTCCTCGACGCGTCGACGACGTTCGTCAGCGGGTCGAGCGCCGACCGAACCGTCGAGGTCGAGACGTTCAAGAACTGGTCGACCGGCGAGTACCGCTGGGTGTACGTCGGCATGGGGCAGGACAGCTCCGACATGGTCACACAGACCGGGACCATACACGTGAAGAAGAAGTCGAAGGGCGGCAGCTCCGGCGGGAGCACCGGCGGCGATACCGGCGGTGACACCGGTGGGAGTACCGGTGGCGACGACGGCGGTGATTCCGGCGGTGACGACGGCGGAACGGGCGACGCCGGCACCGGCGGCACGGGCGCGCCCGACGCCGGCAACGAGACGGAGACCGAGAAGGACGCCGGCACCGGTGGCGACGACGACGATGACGACGACGGAGACGACACCGACGAGCCCGAGCCGGCCGCCATCGAGATTACGGACGCCTCGCTGAGCGCCTCAGAGATACCGGCCGGCGACTCGGTGAACGTCTCGGTCACCCTCGAGAACGACGGCGGCGAGGAGGGGTCCGCGACGATTCGCATCCGTGCGAACGAATCGGTCGTCGCGACCGAGCAGGTCACCGTCGGCGCGGGCGAGACGGTCACCGAGACTGTCGCTGTCACCTTCGACGAAGCGGGCACCTACGAAATCTCCGCCAGCGGCACCTCGGCCGGGACGCTGACCGTCACCGAGGCCGGCGGCGGCGACGACACGCCCGGCGGTGCGGAGCCGCCCGAGGACGGCGGCGGACTGCCGGTCGTCGCCATCGGCGTCGTGGTCGTGTTCGCGGGCGGCGCGGGCGCGTTCTACGTCTTCTGGATTCGGTAGCCCGCCCCGTCGTTTGGCGCCCACTACCAGCAATTTTCCAGTTCCGTTCGGATGTTAGCAGGTTGCTTAATCCCTGAATAAACCCGTCGTTTCATCAGGGTTGCACGTTCCCTGTCAGATGTATGAACGCGCGCAATCTCACAGCCCTCCTCGCACTCGTCGTCGTGGTGAGCCTCGCCCCGGCGGCCGGTGCCCAGTCCGGCTTCGAAATCTCCTCCTCAGACACGACGCCCATTCCGGAACGGACCGAAACCGTCGGCGGGAACACCTTCACGATCGACTCGATGATCCGCGCCGACGAGGGCGACACCGTCACGGTCGACGTGACCACACCGAACGACGACAGCTATCGGCTCGAACTCCGTAACAAAGACAACCAGGTCGACGCCCAGCGCCGTGGTAACGGCGGCGACGAGTCGTTCACATTCGACCTCTCGAACTACGAGCACGGCTCCTACGCCTTCGCAGTGTCCCAGGACGGGAGCTACGAGAAAGTCCAGCCGTTGCTCGTCAGCGGCTACGACGTCGCGGTCGACGCACCCGAGTCGGTCGGGAGTGACGGGAGTGCCGAGGTGACCGTCGACCTCACCGAGACGGCGGCGAGTGGCGACCCGGCGAACGTCCAGGTGATCGTCGCCCAGGGCGACACCACCGAGACGTTCGACGCCTCGGGCGGTGACGGCGAGTACACCGCGACCATCGACGGCGGCGCGCTGGAAGCGGGCGACTACACCGTCTACGCCGTCGCCCAGGGCGACGAAGAGGCGTTCGGCCGGAGCGAACTCCTCGGCCTCAGCGACGGCCACTCGCTCACCGTCGAGGCCGAGTCCGGCGGTAGTGGCGGTACGGGTGGCTCCGGCGACGACGGGACTGACGGCTCGGAGTCCACCGAGGAGTCGGAGACGACCGACGGAGACGACGCGAACGAGTCCGACGGCTCGGACGACGGGTCGAGTGACGGCGGCGACTCCGACGACGAGTCGGCGGACGACGGCGCAGCGAACCCGCCGGCCAACGAGACGACCGAGACCGAGACGACGACCGAACCCCCCACCACGACCGTGGCGATGACGGAGACGGCGACCGACACCGACGACGGCGTCGTCACGCCGGCCGACGACACCGAGACGGAGACAGAGACGGAGGCCACGGGCCTGGCCGGGCCCGGATTCACCGCCGCCGGTGCGCTGGCGGCGCTCGTGCTGGTCGGGCTGCTGGGCCGACGCCGACTGTAGGAGAGTGGCGTCTACCGACTGGAGGAGTGCCGTCGCTCGTCTGGTGAGCGCACGCGAAAAATAGGCGATTTGGGTCGGTTCGGGTCGGTTCAGGTCGGTTCAGTTCGTGTCGAGTCAGTTCGGATCGCGGTCGATTCTGTCGCCGACCGCCACCGAATTCACTTGTCCGACCCCTGTCCGTTCCCTTGCTGGCCGCCGTCGTTCTGGCCGTTCCCCTGCTGGCCGCTGGGGTTCACGGTGATACGGCCGTCGCTCGTGCTGATCTGGGAGCCGTTCTCGGCGGTGGCGACGTGGACGACGCGGTAGTCGCCGTTGGGCCAGTCATCGCCGGTCTGGACCGTCAGGACGCCGTTCGGGCCGCCTTCGACGGCCGTCATCGACGCGTGGAGGACGTTCTCCTGGCCGCTGCCCTGGCCGGAGCGGGACTCGGTGACGACGACGTCGAACAGCCCGTCGAGGGTCATCGGGAGCTGGAACTGCTCGTCGGTGAGGTTGACGCCGAGCAGGGTGGCGTTCTCGCTGGTGGTCGTGGTCCCCTCGACCCGGTCGAGGGTCGTCTCGACGGTGAGCTGGTCGGTGCTAAGGTTCCGGTCGAGGTCGCCCTCGAGGGTAGCCGTCGCGCGCTGGCTGACCAGTTCTGACTGCCGGTAGACGACGAGGCCGTGGGTGACGTTGTCCGCCTCGATGTTGGAGTCGACGTGGAACGAGGCTTTCTCGCCCGGTGCGACGCGGTCGGAGACCGGTTCGACGGTGGAGGAGGTGTCGTGGACGAGCGCACCGTCCATGCCGACGACGGTCACGTCGCTATCGGCCCGGAGGCTGTCGCCGTCGGTGGCGAAGCCGTCGCCGGACTCGACCGTCGCGAGCATGAAGAGGTAGCCCCCGGACTCGTTGGGCGTGTAGCTCACGTTCAGCCGGCCGTCCTGGTCGATGGCTCCGACACCGTCCTCGTCGTCGAGCACCTCGACGGAGACGGCCTCGGAGTCGTTCTGCACGAGGTCGCGGACTTCGGTGACGGTGAACCCGTCGGTGAACCGCTGCATGCTGGACTCGTTCTCCAGCTGGACGGCGACGAGCTGGGCGTCGTCACCGGCGAATGACTCCGTCCCCGCGCCCAGCGAGGACTCGAACACCATCGATATCGGTTCGCCCTTGTCGTACACCGAGAGCGTCGGCTTGTTCAGCGGGACGTCGCCGGTGTTCTGCTGCGGGACGTTGAAGAAGAGGCTCATCCCCTGTACCTGCGTCGGCCCGCCCGGATCAGTACGCAGTGGAAGGGGCGCTCGCTCCCACACGGAGACGTTGTCCGTGACCGAGACCGTCCCGACCGACGAGTCGCTGTCGACCTGCGGCGCGGATGCGGACACGGCGCCGGTCACGGGCGCGACCATCGATAGCAAAACCAGGCTACACACCGCTCCAACGGCCAGTTCTTGGAGTGTCGGCATGGGAACAACGACCAATCCGACGCCAATAGTACTTGTTATATTTCCAACCAGTTATGGACGTTCGTCGCTTGCCAGTAGCGGGCCGCGTACTCACGGGACGCGACAGATTACTCACCGCTGGCAGCCGACTGGGTACGGGATACTCTGCGGTTTTTCGGCGGTGAAATCCGCTGCAAGGGTCTGGCCACACGGGGCGACGTCGGCCCGGGTCTCAGCCGAACTGGGCCCGGAGCCGCGCGGTCCCGGGCGCCCCGTCCCGGACCCAGCACGCGAGCGCGACGGCGACCAGGGCGAACTCGAAGAGGAGGAACGGCGTCAGTTCCATCCCGAGAAAGTGGCCGACGAAGCTCCCGGGACCGTCGTAGACGACCGGCGGAAGGACCGGCCAGGCGAGGAAGGCCAGGTCGGCGACGTCCCCGGCGAGGGCGGGCTGCAGCGCGTCGCCGGCGAGGTGGAACGCGTAGCCGACGACGAACGCGACCCCGACCTCATGTTGCCCGATGCGACGCGCGACGGCGAGGACGACGACCCAGAGCAGGCCGGCGATCAGGACCGAGTGCGCGAGTGACCGGCCGTTCGGCAGGAGGGCGAACCACCACGCCAGAGGCTTGTCGACGAGGTCCGGCGCCTGCGTCCCGAACGCGAGGGCGACGGTACCGCGCTCGGTCGGATAGTCGCCCGACCGGCGCCGGAGGAGGGCGTAGGCGAGATAGCCGACGGCGAGGTGTCCCCAGGGCCACATGGTATTCTCCACTCCGGCGGCCGGGTAAAATAGCCTGTCCGTTCGGCCCAGCGGCGGCCGTCCGGGTGGCTCGTCGTTCCGAAATCCCGACAGCTTCTAACGGTTCGCGTGAGACGGTCCTGTCAATGACAACTCGCCGGCGCCAGCGCTTCGTCATCGGGCAGGTCGTCTGGATGCTCGGGGCGGTTCTCGTGCTCGCGCTGCTGGGGTCGCTGTCGCTGGAGCTGTTCTTCGTCGTCTCGCTCATCGGCCTGCTGATCGTCGTCGAACTGACGGCGTCGTTCAGCGTCACGCCGACCTGGCGGTCGCGCCTGAAGTGGCTGATACTGCTGGGGCTGGTCGGGTTCACGTACGTCGTCGTCAGACGGATCCTGGAGATACTGCCGCCGGGGGTGATCTGAACGTGGCGCCGGACTATCCGCGGATGGCCCTCGCCGGCTTCACGCTCGTGGTCGTCCTCGCGCTAGCCGTCGCCGGGAGCACCTCGGGAGCGGCCTTCGGCACGTACAACCCCTCCTGGGACGGCACGGCGGAGTTCCGATCGATCGCGGAAGGGACCGGCACGGACCAGGAGATCGCCCGGAACGCGAGCGTCTACCGGACGAGCCAGCCGAACGGGACGCTCGCCGTCGTCCTCTCACCCGAGACGGCCTACGACGAGCGGGAGAGCGCGGACGTTCGAGCGTTCGTCCGGGACGGGGGGACGCTGCTGGTCGCGGAAGACTTCGGCCCCAACGGTAACCGGCTCCTCCGGGACGTGGGCGCACGGGCCCGCTTCGACGGCGACCGCCTCCGCGACGAACGCAACTACGAGAACTCGCCGGCCCTGCCCACCGCCTCGGCCGTCGCCAGTCACCCCTACACCCGCGACGTCGAGACGCTCGGACTGAACCACGCGACGGCCGTCGCCGGCAACGTGACCGAGAACGGGACGGCTGGCGCGACGACCAACGGGACGGCGAACGAGACGAACGCGAGCGTGCTCGTCGAGAGTTCGTCGTACGCCTACCTCGATTCGAACGGGAACGACCAGCTCGACGACGACGAGACGCTGGCGAGTTCGCCCGTCGTGACCGTCGAATCCGTCGGCGAGGGGCAGGTTGTCGCGGTGAGCGACCCGAGCCTGTTCATCAACACGATGCTCGAGCGGGCGGACAACCGCGCGTTCGCGCGGAACCTCTACGAGACCCACGACCGGGTCGTCCTGGACGTCTCCCACGCCGGGTCGGTGCCGCCGCTCCAGGCCGCGGTGCTGACGCTCAGGGAGTCGCCGCTCCTGCAGGCAGCGGTCGGCGGAGCCGCGCTGGCGCTCGTCGCCGGCTGGGCCTCCCTCGCCAGCGCCGGACTGGCCCTCAGACGGCGGTTTGGCCGGGAATCGTCGACGATCGGTCGACTCGGTCGCGAGGCGATCGTCGCGGGCGTCCGCGAGCGCCATCCAGACTGGGACGAGACGCGGATCGAACGGGTAACGCAAGCAATTATGGACCGACCGCCGGAAGGGACGAACGATGAGTGAGCCTGCCGCCCTGTACGAGGCCATCGAAGCAGAGGTGTCGACGGTGCTCGTCGGTCACGACGAACTGGTCGAGCAGATCACCGTCGCGCTGCTCAGCCGCGGCCACGTCCTCCTCGAAGGGGTCCCCGGCGTCGCCAAGACGACGCTCGCGAACGTCTTCGCCCGGGCCAGTGGTCTCGCCTACAACCGCATCCAGATGACGCCCGACCTGCTGCCGGCCGACATCACCGGGACCACCGTCTACCGCAGCGGGACCGGCGAGTTCGAACTCCAGAAGGGACCGGTGTTCGCCAACGTCGTCGTCGCCGACGAGATCAACCGCGCGACGCCCAAGACCCAGTCGGCGCTGCTGGAGGCCATGGAGGAGAGCGCCGTCACCATCGAGGGAGAGACGCTCGCGCTCCCGGACCCGTTCATCGTCATCGCGACGCAGAACCCCATCGAGATGGAGGGGACCTTCGAGTTGCCCGAGGCCCAGCGCGACCGCTTCATGCTGAAGCTGACCGTCGACGTCCCCGACCGCGCCGACGAGCGCCAGATCATCGACCGCTTCTCGGCACAGCCTGACCTGGGTGCTGGCGACGTCGAACAGGTGGTCACCCCCGTGGAGATGCAACGGGCCCGCGAAGCGATCACCGAGGTCCACGTCGCCGACAGCGTCCGCGAGTACATCCTCGACCTCGTCGAGGCCACGCGGACCCACCCCGACGTCGAACACGGCGCCTCGGTCCGCGCCTCGCTCGCCCTGCTGTACACGGGCAAGGCCCGCGCGGCGATCCACGGCCGCGAGTACGTCATCCCCGACGACGTGAAGGCGATGGCCCGACCCGTCCTGGTCCACCGGCTCGTGCTGAACACCGACGCTGAACTCGGCGACGTCGGCCCGACGGACGTCGTGGCGGCCGTCCTCGACGACGTGACCCCGCCCGGCGGCGACCCCGAGGCCGAACTCGACGCGGCGGAGACGATAGCCGAGGGGGCCGCCGACGGTGGCCGGTCGGGAACTGATTTCACCCCCGACGGGGGCGAAGCCGCAGACAGGCGATAACGCGCTGTCGGGGACCGTTTCTATTCGGTCTCGTCGCCGTTCTCCCTACCGTCGTCATTCTCCGACTGCCCGGTGTCCCACCGGAGCGTGGCGACCGCCTCGCCGTCCGCGTCGTCGAGTTCGACCGTGACCGGCCGGTCCAGGCCGCGCGCCAGGGCGACGGCGACGGTCGAGACGATCGGATGGTCGAAGCGGGCGATGGAGCCGTAGGCGCCGTCGGTGACCGCCAGCGTGAGGCGACCGCCGGCGGGGTCGAGGTCGGTCCGGAGGGCGCCGGCGACCTCGAACTGTTCGACGACGGCCTCGCGCACCTGGCCAACCAGTTCGGCGGGGTCGCTGGCGAGCGGGCCGCCCAGCGCGGCCTCGAACTCGCGGAACAGCGTCTCGCCGGTGGGTTCGAGGGAGACACCCCGGGTCGCCGCGTCGCCGGAGACGACGAACAGCGACTCCAGCGCGTCGACGTCGGGGAGTGTCCACTTCTCTCGCTGGGGGACGTACAGCCGGACGCCGATAGACTCACTCCGTTCGTCTATCGAGCCCGTGGGAACGTACACCCGCTCCTCGGAGAGGCCGAGGACGAGACAGAGGCGCTCCTGGTTCCGGGCCAGCGCCTCGTAGACGGCGTCGCCGACGTCGGCCGAGACGAAGCGCTCGGGCGTGACGAACCAGGTCAGCAGGGCCGCGAACAGCCCCGTCCCGCCCAGCGCCAGCAGGACGGTCCGCGTCTCGGGGAATAGGACGCCGCCGGCCGTGGCGAGCGCCCCGAGGGCGGCGAAGCCCAGCGCCGTCCGCCGGTACTGGCTCCGGCGGGCGCGGACGTAGGACTCGCGGAGGCGGTCGGCCTCCGCTCGCTGGCGCTCCAGTTCGGCCAGCAGCGTCTCCCGGTCCGGTTCCTCGGACGGGGCGTCGTCGGCCGACGGCTCGTCGGCTGACGCTGGTGGCTCGTGGGGCTGGGCCTCGGGGTCGGTGGCGGGTGTCTCAGAACTCATCGGTTACCTCGACGGTGACGACTGTGAAGCGGTGCAGCCCGTAAGCGACGACGGCGGCGACGGGGATCAGAAGTGCCGCGGTCTGCCAGAGCCGGTCGAGCCAGACGACGCCGGCGACCGCGAGGCCGACGAAGGCAGCGAGGGCGACGACGGCGGCGACCAGGGTTCCGACCGGGGCTCGCCAGTCGGTCAGGTCGACGAGCAGAATCGCGGCCAGCGGCGCCTCGACGAGCGCGATGGTCGCGAGGGACGCGTCGGCCGGAAGCAGCGGGGCGAACAGCACCTGGCCGAGGGCGACGACGACCACGGGCGGCGCGAGGAGCCATGCGACGACCAGCGCCGCGCCGGCGAGGATGCCCGAGACGCCGGCGACGAGGAAGCCCACGGCGACGGCCCCGAGGGTCGCGAGACCGGTGAGGACGGCCGTGAGCCGGTCGTCGGTGTCGAGTACTCCCATCATGCGCTGGCCCTCCGTCGGCGGCGGTCCCGTCCGATCGACAGCACCGCTGCGAGCCTGTCGGCCGGCCCGACCTCGTAGGCCGAGACGCGCTCGAGGTTGGCCAGTTCGCGCCGAAACGCCTCGAACTCGCTGTATCGGTCGTAGGCCGCGTCCAGGTCCGCGACGTCGCCGTCGGCGAACAGCGCCGTCGGCGTCAGGAAGACGGTGACCTGGTCGGACTCGCCGCGGGCGTAGGTGACCGCCTCGCGCAGGGCGGCCCGGTCCGCGTCGTCGGTGACGATGACGGTCCAGACGGCCGTCGCCGCGCCGAACTCGGCGTTCCTGACCGTCCGATAGAGCGGGCGCGAGTCGAACCGGCGGCGGTAGGCGTCCCGGTCCGCGAAGTAGGGAGCCAGCGTCCGGCCGAACGCGGAGTCGTCGGAATCGAGGTGTGCGCTCGCGGCGCGGGCCGCGGTCGGCCGGACCGGGTCGGACGCGGCCGGCGCGCCGCGCGTCGGTTCGACCTCGAACAGGTGGGTCCTGACCGGGCGCCAGGTCTCGGTCCGGGTTCCCGGGTCGATCAGCGCCGTGGTCCCGCCGTCGCCGACGGCGTAGTAGCCCAGTTTGTCGTCCGACCGGCCGACCTGGTCGACGAGGGCGACCGCGAGCTGGCGGGCGTAGTCGATCTTTCGCGTCCCGGGCCGGCCGTCGGCCATCGTGGCCCGGTGGTCGAAGAACAGCAGCGTCTCCCGGTCTGTGTTGCCCTCGAACTCGCGGACGTGGGGCTGGTCGAGGCGGGCGGTCGACTTCCAGTCGATCTGGCGGACGGCGTCGCCGGGGACGTACTCACGGACCTCAGCAGGTTCGACGTCGCCGCCGGGCCGGCCCGCCTCGTGTTCGCCGAAGCCGGCCGCGATGCGGTCACCGCCCTCGCCGACGTGGACGTCCCGCGGCGCGCGCGGGTCCACCGCGACGTCGACGCCGACGTCCAGGGCAGCGGTCTGGCCGAACAGGCCGGCGTCGTCCGAGATCGTCGCGGTGACGTCGTCGACCCGGAACGACCCGGCGACGGGCCAGGTGAGCGTCGCGTGGTCGACGGCTGCGCGCTCCCCGGAACCGAGCGTGACCGTCACAGGCTCGCCCCTCGCGCCGGGCGGCGGCGTCACCGTGACGGCGACCGTAACCGGGAGCGCGCGGGCCAGTTCGGCGTCGACAGAGAGCTGTGCGGACTCCTCGGCCATGAGACGCGGCGCCGTCGTCAGTGAGACGTCGAGCGTGGCGGGGACCCGGCCGACGGCCCGGGCGAACTGGAACTGCCTGGCCACCAGCCAGGCGGCGACACCGGCGGCGCCGAGCAGGGCCAGCGGCTGTGCGACGACGACCCCCCAGCACGCCAGAAACAGGCCGACGACGACGAGCGTCCAGTACCGGCGGGTCACCTCCATAGCTGGTGAGTGCCACGGGGCGCCATTGAAGCTACTGGTCTAGTCAGTCAAGTTGATCGTTCCGTCCGCGGCGATCAGCTCCCCGCCCGGCGCCGCACTAGAATATCGATCTCAGTTTTGATATCGGTACGGCACGTTTATGGCTCAGAATATATCTCCTATTCTAGCAGGTAGAGCAGATTTGAAAACAATCTTGAGGTTGCGTAATTGCCAGCCAGTCTCTGAAACTCGAAATCGATTTTGATTCCAGACGAATGACGACCGAACCAGCCGAACCGTCCGAGGAGTCGCCGACAGCGACGCGCGAGCGCCGGCAGCGCGTCCGGTCGGCGCTGCCGGTCGTCTTCGTCGTGGTCCTCGCCGTCCTCACGACGGGATTTCTCGTGGCGGGTGGGCCGGTCCCGGACCAGAACGACGCCGCGGAGCGAGCGGCCGAGGGAACGCCGGGCGCCGAAGCCGACCGGCAGGACGGACCCGAGGAGGGTGACGGGTCGACGTCGGCGCCGTTCGAGACACTCCGCTCGGCGGGAGCTGAGACAGACGCGACCGGCGGAAACGACGGCGGGGCGAGCGCCGCCCAGCCCCCGAAAGGAATCGTCGGGCCGAACGAGAGCGGGGTGAACGACACCGACGGCGACGGCATCACGGACGCGGCCGAGCGAGATATCTACGGAACCGACCCGGCCGACCCTGACACGGACGGCGACGGCTACGCTGACGGGATGGAGGTCGCTTGCGGCGGTTTGCTTCCCGGCGCGGACCCGCGCCACCACGACGTCTTCGTGGAGGTCGATACCGTCCGCGGGACGCACCTGGACCCGGCCGCCGTCGGGCGCCTCCGGGCGGCCTTCGCCGACGCGCCGGTCGACAACCCCGACGGCGAGTCGGGTATCGCCCTCCACGTCAGGCGGAGCGACTCCGGCCTGCCGGTGAACGGGTCGGTCGACAGCGGCGCGCGGCCCGGCGACCACAACGACCTCCGAGACTACCGGGAGCGGTACGTCGACCACGGCGACTCGGGGTACTACTACGTCCTCGTGACGACGGAGGCCGCCTTCCGGGGTGACGACTACTACGCGGGGTCTGGCGTCGACGGCGCCGCAGTCGTGGAGTCGTTCGACTCGCCGAAGATCACGAGTTCACTGTTGATGCACGAACTCGGCCACGCCTTCGGGCTGGGCCCCGGCGAAGTCGGCGTCGACGAAGAGACCTTCGACGCGACCGACTACCGCAGCGTGATGAACTACAACGCCCTCTACGAGGTCGAGACGTACTCGGACGGCTCGGGCGATGTGGGCCGCGACGAGTGGTCCTTCGTCGCCGAGGACCGCTACCAGCCCCCCGTCGAGTGCGAAGACGACGGGACGGGTGGTGCCTGTGCGACCGCCTGCGTCGCCGGCCAGTGATTACGGACGGCGGCCCGCCCCGTTCTCGCCCCGTGCCAGTCCATTAATGGGGACTGCCGCCCTCTACCCGGTATGAGCCAGCTCCACGCGCTCGTCATCGGCGAGCGCACGTTCCCGTTCCACAGCTTCGACGAGATGGGGCCCCACGTCGAGGCGGCACTCGGCGACGACGTCAACGCCACCCTCACCGAGGACCGCGACGACCTCCTCGACCTCTCCGGCTACGACCTCGTCGTCGACTACCTCACCGACAGCACGCTCACCGACGACCAGCAGGCGAGCCTCCTCTCGTTCGTCGAGGACGGCGGCGGCTACCTGGGCGTCCACTGCGCCGCGGACGTCACCAGCACCCACGACGGCGAGGGTGGGATCGACGCGCGCGACGAACCCATTCCCGAGTTGCACGACCTGCTCGGCGGCTACTTCCTCACCCACCCCGAGCAGTCCACCTTCGACGTGAACGTCGTCGACGACGACCACCCCGTCACTGCGGGCGTCTCGGACTTCTCGGTGTTCGACGAGCCCTACCAGGTCGACTACGACGCCGACCGCGTCCAGGTGCTCGCGCGCATGGATCACCCCGACCTGGAGGACTACCCCGTCGTCTGGGTCCGCGACCACGGTACGGGGCGCGTCTGCTACGCCTCGCTGGGCCACACCGAAGAATCGCTGGAGAATCCGCAATACCGTCGCATCCTGCAGAACGCCGCCGGCTGGGTCGCTGGCGCGTAGTTCGGCAGCGCGGTCGCTTCTTCTGAAAACGAGGGTTCAGTACTCCGCCGGCCACGTGCCCGGCAGCGGCTCGGGCCGATCGAGAGCGGCGTCGAAGGACTGGTGTTCGCCCGTCTCCGAGGACTCCCGGATCCCGGCGAGGACGTCGAGGACGTGGGCGGCCAGGTCACCGCTCGTCCGGTGGGCCCAGTCGGTCCGGACCGCGGCGGCCAGGTCGGCGACGCCCGCGCCCCGTCCAGCGGTGTACTCGTGCGTGAGGTCGACTTCTTCGAACTCGCGCTCGCCCCGTTTCTGGACGCGGACCGGCCCCTCGAAGTGGTTCGGGTCGGGCAGGGCCAGGGTCCCCTCGGTGCCGTAGAGTTCGAACGCCGGCATGGGGAACGTCGACCCCTGGACGTCGAAGCTCGTCAGCAGGTTGGCAGAGACGCCGCCGGCGAACTCGATCAGGCCCGACTCGTGGGTCGGCACCTCGACGTCGATGGTCTCGCCGTTCCGCGGCTCGCTCGTAATAGTCCGCTCGTCGCTGGCCCGGGTGACCGAGCCAGTGACCCGCGTCGCCGGGCCGAGCAGGGAGACCAGCGCCGTCACGTAGTAGGGCCCCATGTCGAACAGCGGCCCGCCGCCCTCCTGGTAGTACAGGTCCGGGTTCGGGTGCCAGACCTCGTGACCCGGACTCGTCCAGATGGCCGTCGCGCCCACGGGCTCGCCGATCAACCCCTCGTCGAGGACCTGCCGGCAAGTCTGCAGGCCCGCGCCGAGGAAGGTGTCCGGTGCGGACCCGACCAGCAGTCCCTCGCGCTCGGCGGTCTGGAGGATGGATCGTGCGCCCTCGACGGTCGACGCCAGCGGCTTCTCGACGTAGACGTGGTTTCCCGCCTCCAGCGCCTGCGTGCAGGTCGCCTCGTGGACCGACGGCGGCGTGAGGTTGATGATTATCTCGATTTCAGGGTCGGCGAGCATCTCCTCGGGAGCCATCGCGGTGACGCCGTACTCGTCGGCCGCCTGTTCGGCGCGTTCCGTATCGAGGTCGGCACACGCGGTGATCTCGTAGGCGTCGAAGCGGTCGCCAGCGGAGAGGTAGGCGTCGCTGATCGTCCCACAGCCGAGCACGCCGGCTTTTACAACGTCCATACTCCCCCAAACCGACGAGCGGAAAAAGAGGTGTTGGGTCGCCAGTGGCGACTGGCGGGGGACTGGCGGCGGAGATCAGTTCTGGTCGTCCGCCCGCTCCCGGATCAGCGAGTTCTCGTCGACGTAGTAGACGTACGTCAGAGTGGACCAGTCGGAGATGAGTTCGGTGACAGCCTCCGTTCCTTCAGCCGGTCCGCCGGTGTTCGAGGAGCCGGAACAGCTCACCGTCGCCTCGTACCAGCCATCGCGCTCGGTGACATTCTGGAGTTCGCAGTCGAGGGTCACCTCGCTGTGCTCGCTGTACCACAGACCGTTGTACGCGTACCGGTACTCGTGGGTCTTCACGAACTCACCCACAGAGTCCTCGGTGAGCGTCTCTGGCCGCTCGGGTCGCTCCTTGGGGCCATCGGGGAGTTCGACCGTCCGATTCGGCAGCGGGGTCTGGACGTCGGTGGCGGTGTCGGTGACGGTGTCGGTTGGCGACTGGACAGCCTCGGAATGCGTCGCCGTCGGAGGACCAGCGGGACCCTCGACGCAGCCCGCCGTGAGGACGACGAGGGCGAGGACGGCGATCAGTGAGAGGGACGATTTCGGGGACACGTGCCGGCGTACCGACGGATCCGGTAAATGCTTTCTACCGGCGTGGCGATTCCGGGGCGCGAAAACCGCCGATCGTCGCACAGAGCCGCCACAGAGACCCAAGGGAAACGCTACAGAGACCCCACAGATGCTCGCAGAAGCCTTCTCGTTCCAGATACTCGTCGATTGACCGCGACCACTTCCGCTACGGATGGCGAACCTTCTTGAGCGAGGACGCAGTACCTACCCTCGATCGAATGGCCACTGCCGAGAACACCGAACTCACCGACGCGTTCGAGGAGTTCTACCGCAACTACTACCGGAACGAGATCGGTGAGCTCGCCCAGAAGTACCCGACCGACCAGAAGTCGCTGTGGATCGACTGGCAGGACCTGTACCGCTTCGACCCCGACCTGGCCGACGACTTCAGGAACAAGCCGGCCCAGCTTCAGGACTACGCCGAGGAGGCGCTGCGGCTGTACGACCTGCCGGTGGACGTCAAGCTCGGCCAGGCCCACGTCCGCGTGCACAACCTCCCGCAGTCGGAGGACATCCGCGCCATCCGGCACGAGCACCACGGTAACCTCATCTCCGTCCAGGGCATCGTCCGCAAGGCCACGGACGTCCGTCCCAAGGTCACCAACGCCGCCTTCGAGTGCCAGCGCTGTGGCACCCTGACCAGGATTCCGCAGGTCGCCGGCGACTTCCAGGAGCCCCACGAGTGCCAGGGCTGTGAGCGACAGGGCCCCTTCCGGCTCAACATGGACCAGTCGGAGTTCGTCGACGCCCAGAAACTCCGCGTCCAGGAGTCCCCCGAGGGCCTGCGCGGCGGCGAGACGCCCCAGGCGATCGACGTCAGCATCGAAGACGACATCTGCGGCGAGGTGACGGCGGGCGACCACGTCAACGTCACCGGCGTCCTCAAGCTCGACCAGCAGGGCAACGACCGCGAGAAGTCGCCCATGTTCGACCTCTACATGGACGGCGTCGACGTCTCCATCGAGGACCAGCAGTTCGAGGACATGGACATCACCGACGAGGACAAGAAGGACATCGTCGAGCTCTCGAACGAGGACGGCCTCTACGAGAAGATGGTCGGCGCCATCGCCCCCTCCATCTACGGCTACGACCAGGAGAAGCTCGCGATGATCCTCCAGCTCTTCTCGGGCGTCACCAAACACCTCCCCGACGAGTCCCGCATCCGCGGCGACCTCCACATGCTGATGATCGGGGATCCCGGTACTGGTAAGTCGCAGATGCTATCGTACGTCGAGAACATCGCGCCCCGCTCCGTCTACACCTCCGGCAAAGGGTCGTCCTCGGCCGGTCTGACGGCCGCCGCGGTCCGCGACGACTTCGGCGAGGGCCAGCAGTGGACCCTCGAAGCGGGTGCGCTCGTCCTCGCCGACCAGGGAATTGCGGCGATTGACGAACTCGACAAGATGAATCCGGACGACCGCTCCGCGATGCACCAGGCCCTGGAGCAACAGGAGATCAGCATCAACAAGGCCGGCATCAACGCGACGCTCAAGAGCCGGTGTTCGCTGCTGGGCGCGGCGAACCCGAAGTACGGTCGCTTCGACCAGTTCGAACCCATCGGCGAACAGATCGACCTCGAACCCGCGCTCATCTCCCGATTCGACCTCATCTTCACCGTCACCGACCAGCCCGACGAGGAGGAGGACGCCAACCTCGCCGACCACATCATCCAGACCAACTACGCCGGCGAGTTGAACACCCACCGCGAGATGAACGCCACGTCGGACTACAGCGAGGAGGAGGTGGCGAACGTCACCGACGAGGTCGCGCCCACTATCGAGCCGGAACTCCTCCGGAAGTACATCGCCTACGCCAAGCGGAACTGCTACCCGACGATGACGGAGGAGGCCAAGGAGTCGATCCGCGACTTCTACGTCGACCTGCGGGCGAAGGGGCAGGACGACGACGCGCCGGTCCCAGTCACGGCCCGAAAGCTGGAGGCGCTGGTCCGCCTGGCCGAGGCGTCGGCGCGCATCCGCCTCTCCGATACCGTCGAGGAGGAGGACTCCGAACGGGTCATCCAGATCGTCCGGTCCTCGATGGAGGACATCGGCGTCGACCCGGAGACCGGCGAGTTCGACGCCGACGTCGTCGAGACGGGGACCTCCAAGACCCAGCGCGACCGCATCCAGAACATCAAGGGCATCATCAACGACATCGAGTCCGAGTACGACGAGGGCGCGCCCATCGACGTCGTCGTCGAGCGCGCCGAGGAGGTCGGCGTCGACCAGTCCAAGGCCGAACACGAGATCGAGCAGCTCAAACAGAAGGGCGAGGTGTACGAGCCCCGCACCGACCACCTGCGGACGACGTAGGATGGACCGGATCTCGGCGCTGCGGAACGTGGAGGAATCGCTGGCCCGCTTCGAGGCGGGCGAGTGCTCGCTGGCGGAGCTGGAACGGGACGTCCGCGGCGTGCTCCGGACCTACGCCACCGACTTCGACGGGGAGTTGCGGGCTTACGAGGCGTCGGGCGAGGCCCTGGGGACGCTCACCGTCCTGGCGTCGTCCCGCGACGAGGCCCGCGAGCGCGTCGCGGACCTGGTCGAGGAACCGGGCAACTTCGCCGTCGAATCTGTCGAGTGAGGGGAAAATGGGAACAAATATGTTGTGGTATCGACAACTGCTGGGACGATGACCGGGGTCGCCGAGATGGTCGACGGTGTCACCACGACGCTCCTGTGCGGGGCGTCGCTGGGCGGCGAGACGCGGGAGTGCTGTGAAGCGTTACTCACGGCGGGCGCCGACGATGGCCGAGATGTGCTGTGGGTGACCTACACGCGGCCGCCGGCTGACTGTCTCGCGTCGGTGCCCGACGACGTGTCCGTCCGCGGCGTCCTCGCCGTCGGCGACGCGCCCCACTGGGAGACGTCCATCGACGGCGTCGACGTCGAGGTGGTCGCGACGCCCGGCGACATCACCGCGCTGGGGATCAAGCTGAGCCGGTTCCTCTCGGCCGGCGACGGCGACCTGACCGTCTGTTTCGACTCCGTGACGGCGATGTGCCAGTACGTCGAGCCGGAGACGGCCTACGGCTTCCTCCACACCATCGCCGTCCAGCTGTACGCCGCCGACGCGACAGCCCACTTCCACATCGACCCCGCGGCCCACGACGAGTCCACGGTCGACCTGTTCGCGTCGCTGTGTGACGCCGTGGTGAACGTCGGCGACGACGGCGACGACGAACCAGCCGTCCGGACGCGGCCCGTGCTCGACTAGACGGGCTCGTCGGACCGTCACTCGGCCGGCTCCATCCGGAAGCGCTGGATAAGAGAGATGTTATCCTCTTTAGTTTTAGTTAATTTTATGCAATATCAAGTGGCAACTAGATACGTGCTCCTCGTGATAACCTACTCGCGGGCGGCCCGACAGTCACTCCGGAACGTCTGCCGGGCCCACGAGGACAGCGTCGTGCGCCGGTTCGGTCGTGCCGCCCTGCTGGAGGCCACAGGGTTCGGCGCGTTCCAGGCGCTCAGGCTGCAGGCGAAACACGGCCTCGACGTCCAGGTCGAACGCGTCGAACCGTTCGTCGAGAGCGACGTGCCCGAGCGTGTTCGCGAAGCCGCCACCGCCTACGAGAACCGCGACCAGTCGTCGGTTCCCTACCGGCAGTTCGCGTCCGGGACCGACTACCCGTCGCCGGAGTCGCTCCGGGAGACCGACGTGTGATCCTCCGCGTCGGCGGGCGGACGTTCTGCGGTGCCGTCGTCGACCTGCGAGACGTCGACGTCGACGCCAGCAGCGATGGAGCGTCGATCGCGGCCGCAATCCGTGGCGAGGAATCCCGCTGTGGCGTGCACTGTCCGCCGGCGTCGCCGGTCCACGCCCGGGCGGGGTACGTCAGGCCGGGGATGGGACTGTCGACGCGGACCGCACTCGCCGCCGCCGGTCGGTCGCGCGGACTCGATACGTCGTCCGACGACGAACTGGCCGCGGTCCGCTCGGAACTGGCGGCGCTCGACGGCGACGAAACCGAGTGTCCGTCCGCGCCGACGACGGCCCCAGACGCCGACCGGGAACGCTTGCGCGAGCGAGTCGCGGAGCTACGGGGTCGCGTCCAGGCGCTCGAATCGACCGACCGAGACGCCAGCAACGCCCGGTCGAAACTCCGGGACGCCGCCCGTCGGCTCTCGGAACTGGAGACCGAACGCGTGGCCGCCGTCGAGACGCGCGAGCGATCGCGTGCGCTGCGGGACCGGCGGGAACGTCGACTCAAACTCCAGGACCGGGCGGCGAACCTCGAACGCGACGCGCGCGCTCACCTCGTCGCCGACCTCCGCGAGGAGTTCGCCGCCGCGGTCGACTCGCTGCAGGCGGTGAGTGTCGGGGGCGCCACGGCGAACGACCGCGACCACCCGTTCGACGTCGACCCGGTCACGGCGGCCCTGGCAATCCTGCGGATCGCCGCGGTTCGTGCCCCGGTCGTCCTCACTGTCGACCGGTTCGAGCACCCCGCAGCGGCCGCCCGGTGGCTGGCGGCGCCGGTCGTCCGTCTGTGACTGCCCGGAGTTTATACCGGAGGACGGGCCCAGCCCCGCCATGGTATCACTCACCTGTGACGCCGACCACCGGGACGGGGTCACCCTGGTCACGGTCCGCCTCGACGGGGCGGGCGTCGCCCAGCGCGTCCGGTTGGCGAACCGACTCGACGGGCCGGTCTGGCCGCCGCGCCGGCACGGGGTTCCGGCGGCGGGCTGGACCGACGACGGCTTCGAGACGGTCGTGCCGGCCGACGGAGTCGTCGCCGTCGGCTACGCCTCGCCCGCACCGCCGGTCGACGCGCCGGTCGCCGTCGTCGACCGCGAAATCGTCGAGGAAGGAACGGACGAGAAGGCCGCGACGGCGGCCGACGCGATCCGCGACCTGGGCGACCCGTCGCCGCCCCGGGACGCGGTGCCGGTGCCGGTCGACGACGCGCCGGAGCCGGCAGCGGAACCCGAGCCCATCGACCCCGAGCATGCCGACGACGGAACCGCTGAGACGTCGGCCCGGGAGCGTGCCGGCGGAGCGACCCGCGATCCGACCCCGAAAACGGAGACGGCACCCGAGCCGTCACCAGACGGCGAGATTCCAGCGGCCGTCACGGCGTGGCTCGACGACGTCGAGGAACGGGTCGCGACGGCCGAACGACTCGCAGCGGCCGAGACGGTCCCCGAGGCGACGGCCGCGATGCGGGCGGCTGGCGGGCTGGAAGAGGCCGAAGCGGTGGTCGAACGGCTCCAGCGGGATGCGGCGGCACTGGAATCGGTCGCCGAACGGGCCGAGGAACTCGCCGGGCGAACGACGGCCGCGGACGTCCCCCTGGAGACGCTGGAGCGCCTCGCATGATCCTGGCCGTCACCGGCGGGAAGGGCGGCGTCGGCAAGTCGACCGTCGCCTACAACCTCGCCGCGGAACTGGACGGCGTCGTCGTCGACGCCGACCTCGGGATGGCCGACCTCCCCGCCTCGCGCGGGCCGGACCTGCACGACGTGCTCGCGGGTCGTGCCGCGCCGCTGGAGGCCGTCCGCGAATCGGGTCCCGTGGCGATCCTTCCCTGTGGGCGCTCGCTCGCGGGCGCACGCGCCGCGGACCCGGCGCGACTCTGTGACGCCGTCGAGGCGGTCGAACGGGCCTACGGGACCGTCGTCGTCGACTGTCCGGCCGGCCTGCGGGCCGATGCGGGCCTGCCGCTGGTCGTCGCCTCTGCCTGCGTCGTCGTGACGACGCCCTCGGAGGCCGCCATCGCGGACGCGGTGCGGGCCCGCGAACTCGCCCGGGAGTTCGACGCCGGGCTGGTCCGCGTGGCCGTCAACCGCGCCGGATCGAACCCCCCGACCGCCCGGGTCGCCGACCTGTTCGGCGCGCCGGCGGTCCCCATCCCCGACTCGGAACGGCTCGGACGGGCCCAGTCGTCGGGCCAGCCCGTCCGCTCGCTGGCGCCGGCGTCGGCACGGGTCGTCGAGCAGTTCGAAACCCTCGCGCGGGCGGTTCAGTCCTGCAGGGCCTGATACGTCGACCGAAGCGTGACCGGGCTGACGTCCGCGGCGTCGGCAGCCGCCACCTGCGTGAGGTCGTGTCCCAGTTCCCTGGCGGCGGTGTACAGACAGCCCGCAGCGACGCCGCCGGGGTTCCGGCCGGCGACGACGCCCTCGTCGTGGGCGCGTTCGACCAGTTCCCCGGCCCGGCGCTCGACGTCGTGGGACACGTCGAGGTCGCTGGCGAACCGCGGCAGGTACTCGGCGGGGTCGATGGGGCCCGTCGGGAGCCCGAGTTCCCGGTTCAGCGCGTCGTAGGCGACACGCAACTCGTCCTCGGTGGCCTGAGCCGCGCCGGCGACCTCGTGGAGCGTCCGGGACACCCCCGACGTCCGGCAGTTCGCGTACACCGCGGCGGCGGCGAATCCCTCGATGGAGCGCCCGACCAGCAGGTCCTCGCTCTGGGCAGACTCGAACAGCACGCACGCCCGGTCGCGGATGGTCTGGGAGAGGTCCAGGCCGCTGACGACGCGGCGGACCTCGATGAACCCGAGCATCCTGTTCCGGTCGCGTTTCGACTCCGTCTGGGCGCGCCGGTGCTGCCGACGCAGGCGGCGCATCCGGCGGCGCTTGCGTCCCTTGAGTCGGGTCGACCGGCCGATCTCCGTCGACAGTCCCCAGTCGTGGCGCGACCGGGTGAGGGGCGCGCCGGTCCGGGCCTTCTCCGTCTCGTCGTCTTCGAACGACCGCCACTCCGGCCCGCGGTCGATGGCGTCCTCGGCCACCACCAGCCCGCAGCTCGCACACACTGTCTCGCAGTCCGACGCTTCCAGCGCCCCGTCACACTCGGGGCAGCCCTGAGATGTGATACTCATTACAGTTCGAACTTCGTCTCGAAGGGGAATGTAAAGACCGGGGGAATCACCGACTCGGCGGCGTCGGCCGGCGGATCTACCGACCGGTAACCGGTAGGTGATTCGGCGGCAACCGGACCCGTCGATACCGCAGCCGACAGGCTTACGTTCTGTCAACTGAATTGTGAAACGAATGGCGCTGTCGGACATCGCTGCGGGGATCGAGGTCACTACCGAGCAGCGCGACCGCGGCGTCGCGAGCGTCGACCGGACCGACGAGGCGCTGGCCGATCGACTGGCCGGCGCCGCCGACGACCTGCCGTGCGACGCCGAGACCGCGGCGACGCTGGTCGAACGCTACGCCGCGGGCGAGTCAATCGGCGACGCGGGCCGGGCCGCCGGCGTCGCGCCGATCACCGCCGCGAAGACGCTGCATCACGTCGGCGAGCACGTCTCACCGCTCTCGCCGACCGCCCGCGACGTCGTCCGGGACTGGCTCGACGGGCGGGTCTCGCGGAGCGAGGCGCTCGCGCTCACTGGCGCGAGCGAACGGGAGTTCGCGCTTGGCGTCTACGTGGAGACCCACGAGCCCTCGGCCGACGCCCAGGCCGCCGCGGAAGGCTATCTGACCAGTGAAGACGCCACCGGCGAGAAGCGGGCGTCGCTCGGCGAGTCGGTGGAAGCCGGCGACGGACTGCGGTAGTCTACGAGCGGAGTCGCTGGATGCGCTTCTCTGTCGGCGGGTGCGTCGAGAACACTCGCTGGAGGAGACCTCCGTCGGCGTTGAAGATACAGAGGGCGTTTACGCTGTCCTCGACGGTCGACTCGCGGCCCTCCGCGCCGCGGGATATCTTCTCGAGCGCGCGTGCCAGCGGGTCGCCAGTGCCGATGGCGTCGCGTGCGTCGGCGTCGGCGACGTACTCCCGGTACCGCGAGATAGCCATGACGAACACCATCACGAGCGCGTTCGCAAGCGACGAGGCGACCATCGCCAGTATCCACGAACCCACGTTCCGCTCGCCGCCGAACAACACCGCGAAGTAGGCGACGTAGCCCACGAGCATCCCGATTGACTGCCCGACGACCATCGTGATCACGTCCCGGTTCTTGATGTGGGCCAGTTCGTGGGCGACGACGCCCTCGAGTTCGTCGTCGTCGAGCAGTTGCATAAGCTCGGTCGAGACGACGACCACGCCCGCACCCTTCCGCCCGACGGCGAAGGCGTTGGGGACGCCCATCTCCATCGTCATCAGCCGCGGTTCCGCCAGGTCCATGTCGCGGCAGAGCCGCCTGACCATCTGATGGACGTGTCCGTACTGGCCGTCCTCGGGCATGTCCCGCGCTCCCCGGAGCGCCATCCACTTTCCGAGTTTGTACTGCACGGCTGGTACGACGAGAATGCCCAGGAGCAGGACCGGCACCAGCGGAAGGCCGAGGAGGGCCGACAGTGCGGTCCCGGCGAAGAGGTAGAACGCGAACAGGATCGCGCCGACGACGAGCATCCGCAGTTGCAGTCCCGTGTCTGTCATACGGCGGATGGAAGGCCGTCTGGCGGTAAAAGCCTCTTGGTGACCACCTGGATCCGGGCCACTAACCAGCCAGCTCTCGCTCGGCGGGTGGCCGGTGGTCGCGGGCCGGTGACGACAGACCCTCAGCCGAAAAACCCGTCCGAAGAGCGGTCGACCTCGACGTCGCGGTCGAAGAGGGCCGAGGTCACGTCCGCCATCGTCGCTGCGAACTCGCTGTCTGGCGCGACACAGGTTGGCGTCACGACGCCGTCCTCCCCCGTCGGGACGACGTGGTCGGCCTCGGGGAGGTGGGTCGGGGTTCCGTCCGCGACGCGGTTGGCGACCAGCGCGTCGGACTCGGAACCGAGGTCGACCAGTCGTCCCCGCATCCGGGGGAGCAGGTCCGCGCCGCGGCGGGCGTCGGGCGCGACGAGAACGCGCCGGTCCACGCCCGTGACGGCGGCGACCGACTGGTTGTCGGCCACTGGCGGGACGTCGACGACGACGTGGTCGAACTGGCGAGCGGCGTGGTCGACGCAGGTCTCGAACTGGCGCGCGGCGTCGGGCGCTTTCGCGCGGGCGACGCGCTCGAAAGGCGCGTGGACCGGAGCGATCGCGGCGCGGCCGTCCAGATCCGGCCAGACGTCCACGAGAGCGTCGCCGAAGGCGGCCTCGTCGGTGAGGACGCGGGTCAGGTCCGGGTCGATGCGGCCCTCGACGTGGGTGGCCAGTCCCTGGGTAGCGAACGCGGCGTCGAGGACGGCCACGGAGTGGCCGGCGCGGGCGAGCGTCGCCCCGGCCTCGACGCTGACGCGCGTCGTCCCCGCTCCGCCGGTCACCCCGACGAACGCGACAGTCGTGCTCATCGTAAATTCACTGTGTCGTCTCCCGATAAAAAGTGTCGGACGACCGCGTCCGTCGGCCAGGACCGATAGCGACCGGGCGAAGGCGGTCACTACCAGTTGCGTCCGGGCCGCCGTCGTAACCACAAAACATATTCCCCCCGTCTCGCATGTACGTGGTACGAAGTGGGCAGCGGGTAGGGGTACTCGTGCGTTCTGCCCACCATTATCTCACTCCCGAGAGTCTTCTCCGTCCGGCGCGCGCTACAACGAGACGGTGGAGAGTTCCTCGGAGATCTCCCGGACGTGGTCGTTGTACGCCTCTACGAAGGCCGGAACGTCCTCGACGTGGCGGCGCAGGTCCTTCGGCGACGGCGGTTCGTACTGGGAGAGGAGGTAGACGCCGCCTTCGCCGCCGACCCGGAGGTACTGCGCCCGGCCGTCCTCCCACTTGAGTTCCCAGCGGCTGCCGCCGACGCGGGTGTCGAAAGTGCCGTAGTTCGACCCCGCGACGCGGTGGAGTTCGCCAGCCATCCGGTCGGCACAGTCCCGGATCCGACTGAGGACCCGCTCGCGCTCGGCGACGATGTCCTCGGTCGATTCGACTGCGGGAAAGTCTGTCTCGACCTGGTCGAGCACGCCGTCGAGCGACCGGACGTGGTCGGCGAACGCCCGCACGAACGCGCCGTAGTCTTCCATCGCCGCGGCCAGCGCCTCGGGTTCGGGCTGTTGCTTCGAGGAGACGACGTACGTCTCCGTGCCGCCGTCCTCGAACCGGAGGTACTGGACGGTGCCGGCCTCGTACTTCAGCGTCCAGGTCCCGCGGCCGGTGTCGAACTCGGCCTGGCCGTAGTCCCCGCCCTGAAGTATCGAGAGTTCCCGGGCGACCAGGCTGGCGTGTTCGGTGACCTCGGCGACGACCTCGTCGCGGCGTTCCGTGGCGGCTTCGACGCCGGCGACGTCGGCGTCCAGTCCCTCGATCATGGTTGTAGAGAGGAGGGGATCGAGGGGGATAACGGCGTCGCATCGCCGCCGCGAGTCGCTTCTGGAACCGCCGTCACGCTCCCCGAGAGGTCCTCGAGTGGCCAATTCGCTCAGCCAGTCGGGGCGTCCCACTGGTCCGGTTCGTCAGGGTAGGCGAACAGGTCGACGAGGTGGTCCTCGTGACACCCCCGGCAGACGTAGTAGTCGTCGACCCCCTCGGCGTAGCTCGGGTTGAGCATGACGTGGACGGTGGCGTCGAAGGACGTCGCGGACCCGCAGATGGCGCAGTGTTCGGTCGGCATCGCTGACTCACCAGTGTGGATCGTTCACACCCCACGCACGTAAGTTGTCGTGTCCGGAGCGGTTCGTGGCGGGAGCGTCCGTTCGAAGGGGCTCGACCGTTTTCAGGCCGCATACCGTCGAAAACCGGGAGAACGGATCGTTGTTCACCAGTTACGGACCACAAAACCTATTACACACTTCGAGAACCCACCGAGTACGAAGGTGGGCAGCGGGTAGGGGTACTCGTATTCTGCCCACCGGAATCCCGTTTCGTGAGCGACGGCGCCGTCCGTCGCGATCGACTGGAGCGGGTCCCCTATTGGTAGGTACTCTATAGCGCTGGTTTCAGGCACTCTCTCCCGATAGCCCTCGAGTGAGCCGAGGCGTCAGTCGGCGCGTAACAATGGCCGGAGACCGCAAGGGCCGATCCATGACTTCGAGCGAGGGACCGAGACGAACGGGCAGACAGACGTCGCGTCGACGGGCAAGGGGTGACTGGCGACCCGCGGACCGCGCCGGCGGGCGAGCAACTGGCCGCGAGGTCGATCGCGAATGAGCAACCGGGCAGTCAGGACCGACGGTTGGCTGGACGGCCGGATAGACCAGATCGGTGCGGTCGCCGGCCTGCTGCTGGCGGCCGCCCTCTTCCCGCTGCGCTTTCTGACAGAGAACCTGTTCATCCAGGTCGTGCCGGTTCTCATCGGCATCGGAAGCGGGCTCTACCTGGTGACGGCCCACTTCGGGCGCGAGGACGTCGCGGCCGTCCGGTGGCGCCTCTCCGACCTGGCGGGCCGGAGCCTCGGCGGCGTGACGCTGCTGGCCGTCGGTTCGCTGGGGCTCGTCGCGACGACGACCGGCGGTCGGAGCCTCCCCTTCTTCGGCGTGGCGTCGGTCACCGGCGCGCTGATCTTCGTCCAGATACTGTTCGTCCGGGACTCGGCGTTACGCCCCGGGTCGATCGTCCTGCAGGTGGTCGCCTTCGCCCTCGTGGTGCGGTTCGCGGCGCTGGCGACGACGCCGGGGCTGATCGGCGTCGACAGCTGGACGCACGTCACCGAGTACGCGCAGGCGATCCGCGAGGGCGGGTCACTCGCGGCCATCGCGGACGTGAAGTACGTCGCCGCGCCGCTGTATCACCTGCTGGCCGTCGTCGCCGCCGAGGCGTTCAACACATCGATCCGGCTGGCCGTCTACGCGACGCTCGGGCTGGTGATGCCCCTCTCCGTCGTGCTCGTCTACCTGACGACCCGGCACTTCCTCCCCGTCCGCTGGTCGCTGTTCGCGATGGCGACCTACGCCGTCGCCGACCACGTCGTCCGGTGGGGCGTCCACCTCATCCCGACGAGCCTGGGGCTGGTCTTCTTCCTGGTGGTCGTCTACGGCATCACGAAGCTGTTCTTCGTCGACCGCGAGGGGCCCGTCTTCGGGCTGACGATACTGGTCGGCGTCGCCGTCGTGCTCACGCACCAGATATCGGCGTTCGTCACGCTCTGCTTCCTGGCGGCGGCCGTGGCCGCCCAGTGGGTCGTCTGGCTCGCCGACAGGCACGGCTCGCTCGGCCGGGTCACGGCCGGCCGGGAGACGACGAACGTGACGCCGGTGTTCGCATTGGTCTGCGGGCTCACCGTCGTCAACTGGGCGTTCACGCCCTACGGGTCGGGGACGTTCATCGAGACGATGGTCGGCAGCCTCCGGCGGGCCCTCGACGGTTCGGTCGGCTTCCTCCAGTTGATGGGGTCAGAGCCGGCCGCGGGCGGCGCCCTCGCGGCCGTCGTGACGGACGTCCCGAAGTGGGTCGAGTTCGTCGACGCGCTGGGCTTCTTCCTGCTGTTGACCGCGGTCGTCCTCGGCTCGCTGACGCTCGTCCGGAGCGACCGGTTCTCCCAGCTCTCGCTCACCTACGTCATCGCTGCCGCGGGGATGCTCGTGGTGGTGCTGGGGCTGCCGTTGTTCGGGCTGAACATCTTCCTCCCCGGCCGGTGGTACGCGTTCATGTACGCGC
This sequence comes from Halomicrobium sp. HArcel3, assembly GCF_058933135.1. Taxonomy (NCBI): domain Archaea; kingdom Methanobacteriati; phylum Methanobacteriota; class Halobacteria; order Halobacteriales; family Haloarculaceae; genus Halomicrobium; species Halomicrobium sp. HArcel3. Next base: position 124,164 of record NZ_JBZYDN010000005.1, read on the forward strand.
CGATGGCCATCATCGCGGCCATCGGGGTGCGGTACCTCTCGACGCGGCTCTCCTCGCGGGCCGTCGTCGCCGGCCTGCTCGTCCTCGCGCTGGTGTTCCCCGGCGCGATGCTCGCCTCGAACAAGGCGGCGCCGGGCGACCCGATGTTCGACGAGCACTACCCGCGCTACTCCGGGACGAGCTCCGAACTGGCCGCCGTCGAGACGGTGAGCGCCATCCACCCCGACGGCGCCCCAGCGCTCCAGACCGACCACCCCTACCGAACGCTGTTCACCCGCTGGCAGGGCGAGGAGGTAGAGGGGCTGGCGCTCGGTGAGGACGGCACCGTCAGCGCCGACGCCGCCGTCTACCGGGAGTACCAGACCCACGGCGCGGCCTCCGCGAGATACCAGGACGACTGGGTCCAGGTCCAGCTACAGGAATCGACCGTCTGCGGCGGCGAAACGGCCGTCCTCTACGCCAACGAGGAGGTTCGCTACTGCCAGTCGCCCGCCGCACTCTAGACCGATGTCAGGAACTACCACCACCTCCGGACGCGTCGCATCGCACACCGACCTGGCCGTCGCCGCCGGCTACGTCGTCGCAGTGACCGCCGTGCTGGCGCTCGTCGGCGACCTGCCGACCGCCGTCGCCGTCCCGCTGGCTCTGCCCGTCCTGCTGTTCGCGCCGGGGTACGCCGTCGTGACGGCAATCGCGCCCGCCACGGCCACCCCGACAGGTGCCGACGGGCCCGGTGACCGCCTCGGCGTCCGCCAGACCCACGACGGCCTCTCGCGGCTCGAACGGCTGGTCCTGTCCGTCGTGGCGAGCGTCGCCGTCGTCCCGCTCGTCGCGCTCGCGCTCGACTTCGTCGTCGGCGTCACTCTCGTGCCCGTGCTGGCCGGCGTCGCCGCCGTCACCGTCGTCTCCGCACTCGTCGCCGCGTACCGACGCGGGCCCGGTGCCGCACGAGGTGCTGGCGCGGCGGGCGGACCGGCGACCGACCGGTCGCTGCTGGCCGGCGTCCCGACGGACGGCCTCACCCTCGGCTGTGCGGCCGTCGCGGCCCTCGTGCTCGTCGGGAGCGCCACCATGGCCGTCACCGGCGACCAGGCCGCCGAGACGGAGTTCTACCTGGTCACGGAGACGGCCGACGGCGAGTACGAGGCCAGCGGCTACACGACCGACCTCGCCGACGGCGAGACGGCCGAGTACACGCTGGGCATCGAACAGCACAGTGCACAGCCCCGGGAGTACACCGTCGTCGCCCAGTTACAGGAGCGGTCGGGCGCTGGCGCGAACGCGACGGTCGAGAGCCGGGAGGAACTCGACCGGTTCTCGACCACGGTCCGACCCGGCGACGCGACCATGGAGACGGCGACGGTGACCCCGACGACGACCGGCGAGCACACGCTGGCCTTCTTCCTCTACGAGGGGGAGGCGCCCGCGGAGCCCGACCGGGCGTCGGCCCACCGGGTCGTCCACCTGCCGGTCGAGGTGACGTAGTCGGTAGATCACCGGACTGCGGTCGGCCGGAGTTCGGCAGTACACGATGCATAACTAACGAGCGATGTGGCGACGTTCCGGACGAGACCGGAGACAAACGAGTGAGTAATTGATGGTATCTGACACGACGACGCGCCGACACGCAGGTGACGCGGATGGCGAGTGACGTCGGTTCGGACGGCGGGGACGGGCGACCGCCGTGGCGACGGCGCAGCGACCCGTCCGGCGGACGGAACGGCTCGCCCGGCGAACGAAACGACGCCCAGTGGTCACTCCGTCGCGCGGAGACCCGACCCGGGCGAAGGACGGCCGAATCGAGTGACCTCCCGTCGCTGTCCGTCGTCGTCCCGACGTACAACGAGGAAGACCGGATCGAGACCTGCCTGGAGTCGATCCTGGCGGCCGTCGCGGACGACCCGTCGCTCGAGGTGATCGTCGTCGACTCGAACTCGACGGACCGGACGGTCGAACGCGCCCGCCGGTTCCCGGTGACGGTACTGCGGATCCCGGACGACGACCTGACGACCCCGGGTGCGGGCCGCTACGTCGGCCAGCGATACGCTACCGGCGACCAGTTGCTGTTCGTCGACGGCGACATGCGCCTCTCGGGGGAGTGGCTCGACCGCGCCCGGCGCGTGCTCGACCAGCGCGACGACGTCGCCGGCATCGACGGCCACCTCAACACCGCCGAGGCCACCGACCCCGAGCCGGTCGAGGCGCTCCGCGGCGTCGTGCTCTACGACGCCGACGTGCTCGACCAGGTCGACGGGTTCGACCCGTTCCTGCGGGCGCTCGAAGACGTGGAACTGGGCTACCGGATCACGGAGGCGGGCTACGACGTCCGGCGCCTCCCGATGGTCGCTGCCTCCCACCCCTACGCGCCCGGGGCGGCCGAACTGCGCCGGCGGTGGCGCAACGGCTACTACTTCGGCCTCGGGCAGGCCGTCCGGAAGAACCTCCGCTCACCGCGGACAGTGTGGAAGTTCGTCGACCGGTATCGCTACCGGGCGGCCTTCTACGGCTGGCTCGTCGTCGGGGCGGCGAGCCTGCTCGTCCAGCCCATCCTGGTGGTGGTGTGGCTCGCCGTCTCGCTCGCCATGTTCGCCGCCGACGTCGCCTGGGAGGGTCACGCCGACGCGACCCAGCGGCTGGGCAAGTACGTCCTCAGCAGCGCCGGGTTCGTGCGCGGCTTCTTCATGCCGCCGGACGAGCACTCGGCGTTCCCCGTCGAAGTCGCCGAACAGGTCGCCGAACCGGACGGGGGCGAACGCCAGCGATCCGTCGCCGACGGTGGCGACGTCGTCGAGTAGGCGACGGCTGCCCGGCGCCGGTCGATGCAATGGAGACACAGCGGCTGCGTAACTAACCCGCAGGCGAGGAACTCACACCACATGATCACCGACGACGCCGCGCCCGCTCGGTCGCTCCAGAGCGGGCCACCCGCCCACGCAGAAGCGGCGCCCGCGAGTCAGCCATGACCGGCAACCGTCCCTCCAGGCGGTCGTTCCTCCGTCGCGGGGCCGCCGTCGCCCTCCCGGCCGCCGTCGCGGGCTGCCAGTTCCGAGATGACGCGCCCGAGACGACGAGTCCGGAGCGAGACCGGACCACGGACACACCCACGCCGACGACGCCGACCTCGCGGGAGCGCCTCGCGTCGGCGTACGACGACCGGTTCGACGAGTACGTCGACGTCGTCGCCGCCGGCGCCAGCCCGGACGGATCCGAGCCCATCGACGACGTCCTGGAGCGGGTCGTCGCCGACGACACCCTGGCGTACGTCCCGGCGGGCACCTACCGGGTGAACTCGCTCCGCGTCGAGGGCGTCGAGAACGCCGGCCTGGTCGCCGAGTCGCCCGACGAGACGAGCCTCGTCCCCGGCCGGCCCGCCGTCGACATCGGGCACCAGTTCCTGCAGTTCCACGGTGTCAGCGACTTCCTGTTCGAGGGGTTCACGCTGGACTACCGCGCGTCCGGCGCCGGCGGCGCGACGCAGGTCTTCTCCCGGGGCGACTTCGCGGTGCGAGACGTCCGCGTGCGCGGGACCATGCCCGACGAGTCGCTGCCGGGCAACCCCGCCGCCTTCCGGTTCGACGTCCGCGAGGAGTCGGCGACCGGCACCGTCGAGCACGTCGTCGCGACCGACGGCGGCCACGACGGGGGCAACGCCGTCGGCCTCTACGTCGGCGCCGCCCACGCCGGCACCCTCGAGTTCGTCGATTGCGAGATCTCGGGGTTCCCGAACAACGGGCTGTACGCCTCTGCACCGGGCCGGGACGACGAGGCCCTGCGGGGCCGGGACGGCACGGTCCACGTCCGCGGGGGGCGCTACGCGAACAACAACATCGCCAACGTCCGCCTCGGCTCGACCGACTCGACGGCGCGGGACGTCACCGTCGTCGTCGACGAGCGGCCGCCCTCCCACGCCGGTGCGATGAACGCCCGCGGCATCCGCCTGCGCAACCGGAGCGGTATCGTCGTCGAGGACTGCGACGTCGTCGTCGGCGCCGACGCCGGCGAGGGGTTCGGCGGCCTCGTCTTCCACCCGAACGCCGGGACGTCGACGATCCGGGACACGACCGTCCGCGTCGACCGCGACGACACCCCAGCCATCCGGGCCCTCGACGACGACCCGGCGGACCCGTCCCCGGGCCCGACCTTCGAGAACGTGACCGTCACCGGGTCGGCCGCCGGCGGGTGGGCCGTCGAGATCGCCGGCCGCGCGGACGTCGCCTTCGAGGACTGCACCGTCAGCGGGACCGGTCCGGGCCGCAACGGCCTCTCCTTCACGGCCTGCGAGAACTGCGTCGTCGACGGCGGCGAGATCGACGTGCCCGGGATTCCGGTCCGGGGACGACGGTCGACGGTGGAGACGCTCGACGTTCGAACGGGCGACGCGCTGGATAGCGAGCAGTGAGGAGAGGGACCAGGACCAGTTCGGGAACTCGGCCGTAGGTCGTTTCTACGCCCCGTCAGCCGAGAAATAACAATCGGTCGGGGGTCGGACGGTCCACCCGAGACCGATGACATCGCTACGACGACGAACGCTGCTGAAGCTGGCGGGGGCCTCCTCGGCCGCCGTCGCCGGCTGTCAGGGGTTGAATCTGGACGCGGGGCAGGGAGCGGCGAAGACCGACCAGCAGGCGTCGGGTAGAGAGGTGACGACCCGGGAGGCCATCGAGACGGGACTGCTGAACGGCATTCCGCAGGTCCGGGCGCAGGCCGACGAAGGCTCGGGGACGCGCGAGGACCCCTACCAGGTGCCCCCGGACCTGTTCGCGGACTACCACGGCACCGTCGAGTTCGGCAGCGGCTGGTTCGAGACCGACGGCGTCGAGACCGACCCGGACTTCGACTACAGCGACACGTCGACGTACCTCAACGGCGAGGGAGTCCGGACGACGACGCTCCGTCACGCCGCGGACGAGCCGTCGACGCCGACCGTCCGGCTGGCCGGCGAGGCGGGCAACTTCGGCGGCGTCCGCAACATGACCGTCTACGGCGCCGGCGAGGGCGACCGGAGCGGCGACGCCAACATCGTCGAGACGGACGGCAACGTCATCGACTACACCTTCGAGAACGTCATCTTCCGCTGGGGCGGCGGCGACGCGCTCCACCTCGCGGCCAGCGCCAGCGGCTGTCGCGTCCAGAACGCCTGGGTCGAGAACGTGAACGGCCACGCGCTCTATCTCGGCGGCGGGAACCGGCTGAAGGTCGACAACGTCCACGCCATCGGGTCGGGGTTCAAGATAGAGGGCGCGGAGAGCCACTTCACGAACGTCACCATCTTCTCGGCGGGGGGCAACGACGGCATCGTCAACACGACGCCGGGCAACCAGTACGCCGACGTCATCCTGAAAGAGGGGCTGAACGCCGGCTTCCGGGGGACCTCGCGCTTTTCCATCTCGAACATGCACGTCGAGGGCGCGAAGCAGAGCGCCATCGTCGACGGCACCGGCAACTCGCCCATCTCGAACGTCTTCGCGCGGAACTGGGGACGCGACGACGGCTGGCGGCCGCTGCTACGGGCCAGCGGGTCGTCGGTGCGGGCCAGCGGCGTCTGGGGCGACCGGACGAGCGAGGAGTACTCGACCACCTTGCTCCGCGTCGAAGACGACGACTGCTACGTGAACGGCATCGGCGGCACCGCCGGCGATCCCTGGTCGATCACGATCACGAGTGGCACCGAGAGCGTCCTCGACAACGTCGCCAACGTCGACTACGAGCACGTCACCGACGAAGGTGTCCGGACGCTGATCAACCGCTGGGGGACCAACGACGGCGACCCGGCCGTCGAGGGCGAGTGGAACGGGCACGCCGACTACGCCGGCGCGACGAACGCCACCGTCTGGGACACGTCGACCGAGCCCTGGACCGCCTACCGCGCCCAGCCGGACGGCCAGAACTGGGTCGCGCTGTAAGGGAATCCGGCGCATCCCGGGCGGGGTGTTGTGAGGCGTGGTTCCGGAACGGGCCACCGTGCCGTCGATCCACGCCACTGGCGACGGTGCTGTAGCGAAGGCATAACTACGTGGAACGTCGTGGAACTGGGCTGGTATGCCAAGCGTCGCCCTCGTCGTGCTGGACACGCTGCGGTCGGATACCTTCGACGACCACTTCGAGTGGCTCCCGGGCCGGCACTTCTCGCGGGCCTACTCGACGTCGCACTGGACCGTCCCCGCCCACGCCTCGCTGTTCACTGGCACGTACGCCAGCGAGGTGGGCGTCCACGGCCACGCCGGCGACCTCGACTGCGACGAACCGGTCCTCGCGGAGTCGCTCCGGGACGCCGGCTACCGCACCCGGTGTCTCACGGCGAACCCGCAGCTGTTCCAGCACGACGGCTGGGACCGCGGCTTCGACGAGTTCGTCGGCCGCGACAGCCTGCCATCCTTCGCAGACGACGCCTTCGACTGGGGCGAGTGGTTCGCCGACCTCGATTCGACCGGCGTCCGGCAGTACCTCGACGCCGTCTGGCGCTGCGTCCGCTCGGACTGCGCGACACGCGAGTCGATCCGGCAGGGGTACGAGCTGTACTCGCGTTCGGCGGCCGACGGCGGCACGGCGGCGGTCCGCGACCGGGTCCGGGCCACCGACTTCGGCGACGAGGAGTTCCTGTTCGTCAACCTCGTGGAGACCCACACGCCCTACCACCCGGCGCGGCCGGACGACGACCCCGTCACGGTGGTCGCCGCAGACGCCTTCACCGACGAGGAGCCGGACCTCCAGGCTGCCCGTCGGGCCTACGAGCGCTCGGCGGCCTATCTCTCGGACCGCTACCGCGAAATATTCGACGAACTCTCCGAGAACTTCGACTACGTGGTTACTCTCTCGGACCACGGCGAGCTGTTCGGCGAGCACGGGATGGTGAACCACTCCTTCGGTCTCCACCCGGAACTGGTCCAGGTTCCGCTGGTTATCAGCGGCGACGGCGTCGCGGACGACGTCGACCACGGCGTCGTCAGCCTGCTGGACGTTCACCGGACCGTGGCCTACCTGGCGGGCGTCGACGTCGACTCCCGTGGCCGGAATCTGCTGGCGGCTGACCGCGAATCGCGGGACTTCCGCACGGAGTACCACGGCCTGCTCCCCTTCCACGAGGCCCAGTTCGCTCGCGAGGACGTCCCCGAAGCCGAGTACGAGAAGCGCGACGCGCCACTGTCCGGGTTCGTCTCCCGGACCGGCGCCTACGCCTACGAGACCCACACCGACGGCTTCCGGACCCTCGGGGAGTTCGCCGTCGACCCGCGCGAGCGCCTCGACGAACTCGACGACGCGGTCGACGTCCGGGCGGTGACCGACGGCGACCCGGCGGTCGACGAGGACGTCCGGGACCGGCCGGAGCGGGTCGGCTACGCCTGAGCGCGAGGGTGGGGACGCTGCTCGACGCCGGCGTCTGGCTGCGTCGGTCGACGCCGGCGCTCGTGGCGTCACTCGGCGTGGTCGGCGAATCGCGAAAACAGCGTTCAGCGAGGAAAACGGACGCGTGACCGGACTCGGAGACAGCCGACCTCGGGGACAGCCGACCTCGGGGACAGCCGACCTCAGGGACAGCCGATGTCCGACGACGGCGGCGTCGAGGAGCCGTAGTGATTGTTCTCGAACTCGACGTTCTGCCAGCTGGTGGTGTGGACCTGGATGATGGCCTCGTCGGTCCAGCCGTCGGGGGTGCTCCGGGGTTCCTCGGGGTTGTAGAACCAGTTGTCGTGGACGTACGCTCCGTCGGAGGGGACGCCGCGGATGGCCACCGCTGGCGCGTTCTTGTCCTTCCGGTCCTGGTCGACGACCTCGACAGTGTTGTTGTAGATCTCGATCCGGTCGCCGCCGGGCTTGTGCTGGTCGAAGACGTGAGAGATAGCCTTCCCGGTGACGTGGTTGTAGCGGGCCGTGTAGTCGCCGCCCGTCGACTCGACGCTGTGGCGGTTGTCGTAGAAGTGGTTGTACTCGACGAGGACGTCGTTCGCGCTCGTCGTCGCCACGCCGTAGCCCGAGCCGTCCTCGGTGTTGGTGTGGAGTTCGCTGTGGTGGACGTGGGCCGACTGCTGGCACCGGACCGCCGCCCAGCCCCAGCCGTAGGCCTCCACGTTGTCGACCTCACAGCCGCTGCCGGCCAGCGTCAGGCCCTGTTCGAGGACGCCGCGGTCGTACCAGTCGCGCCGGGGACCCTCGATCCGGAGGCCGGTGACGCGGACGTCGTCGGCCGCTTCGAGCATCGGCCACGGGTGGCGGTCGGTGTAGAGCCGGCCGCCGGCCGCGCCGTCGATGCCCCGGTCCGAGGCGAGCGTGACGCCGCTCGGGATGGAGAACTCGCTTTCCCCCATGTAGATGTCGGCGTCGCCGCTGACGTAGACGACGTCACCGGCGCTCGCGCTCTGGAGCGCGTCGTTCAGCTGGGCCTTCGTCGAGACGACGACGTCGGCCGCGGACTCGGGGACCGTGTTCGCGTATCCCTCGCCGCCGCCGATGACTGGTCCGTCGTTCTCCGGCGGTTCCTCGCCGGTGAGCTCGTAGGCCGAAACCTCCTCGCCGTCGAGGGTGAGCGTGAACTCGCCCTCCATCGGGGAGAAAGCGGTGACGTCGCCCGTCAGGTCGAAGGTGTCGCCGTAGCCGTTCCCGGTGAGTCCGCTGACCTGGTAGGTGCCGTCGGCGTTCTGCTCGATGGTGTCGTTGTTGGTCTCGGCCGCGAACTTGCTGCCGTCCTCGACGCGCTCGGCGCCGTCGGTGACGGTGAAGGTGTAGTCGATCTCCGTGGGGGAGACGATGCGCAGGCGCTTCGACTGTTCGGGTTGCTGGCCGGTGAGCTCGTAGGCGGTCATCTCCTGACCGTCGACGGTGATCGTGTGGTCGCCCTCGAGCGGCGTGAACTCGGTGACGTCGCCGTAGACGGTGAAGGAGTCGCCGTAGCCGTTGCCGGTGAAGCCGTCGGCGGTGACCGTGCCGTCGTCGTTCTCGGTGATCGAGTCGTTCCGGGTCTCGGCGGCGTTCCGGCTCCCGTCCTCGATGCGCTCGATGTCCTCGGTCGCCGTGAACTGGTAGTCCACCTCGGTCGGCGAGGTGACGACGATTTCCCGGCCCGTGTCGGGGAACAGCGCCTCGGCCGAGTCACCGAAGCGGACGTAGGCCCGGCCGTCGATCTCGATGGTCGAGACCCAGCTGGCGTACCTGATAGCGACGTAGCCCTGGTCGACCTCGCCCTCGACGCGGGTGTCGGTCGCGGTCGAGACGGTGTTCCCGTCGGTCGGGACGACCTCGATGGCCTCCGAGGCCTCGACGACGTAGTGGCAGACCTCCTCGGTGTCGGTCGTGTCCAGCAGCATGTACTTCGAGGGGGTGGTCTGGGCGCCGGCGCTCCCGACGCCGAGTAGCGTCGCGGCCGCGGCCGAACCCGTCAGCGTCAGCATACTGCGTCTATCGATTAATCGCTCCTTACCGGCAGTAGCGTCGTCTTTCTCTGTCACTGTACCCGGCTTTCTCTGGAGTTTTAGGTTAAGTGTTGTCGCGAGTAACTGGCTGAAACCTCCCTGATTGGCGTCGGTTACGTCCCGGGAGGGACCAGTTACACCGAGTTAGTTACCAGGTAGAGGCGAACTCCTCGTCCGAAAGGGCGGATAAAGAGCCACTCTGATAACAAGAAGAGGGTAGTACGGTCCGCTTACCAGGCCGTAACGCGTTAATACTGGCCACGCGCGTCCCGGACGGTAGCCCGTTGAGAGCCTACGAGACGATCAGCCGGACGCCGCGTTCGACCGGGTCCGGCAACAGTTCCGCGGCTTCGAGCAGTTCCTCGGCGTCGAGGGCGCCGGTGCCGAGCGCGACGGCGGCGAACGCGAGGAAACCGACGGCGGGGACGACGGCGAACGCGACGAGCGTGTTCGAGACGAGCGCGTCGAGCCCGACGATCAGCGGCGCGCCGACGGCGACCGTCGCGAGGAGTCTGGTCGGTCGCAGCCCCGAGAGCGGGTCGTAGCCGAGGTAGCGAGCGCAGGCGACCTGGAGGACGAACATCGACCCGTAGCCGATACTCGTCGCGGCGGCGGCCCCTGACATGCCGTACAGGGGGATCAGGGCGTAGTTCAGGCCGGCGTTGACGGCGGCCGCCCCGCCGGTGGCGACGATGAGCGGCCGGAGGTTCCCGTTGGCCTGGTTGATCCCGTACAGCGGCCGGGCGAGCGCGAACCCGAGCGCGCCCGGCAACAGCAGCGTCAGCGGCTCCAGCAGGACGACGAACGCCTGGCCGTAGTAGAACGGGACGAATCGGTCGGCCAGCGCGTAGACGCCGATGGCCAGCAGCGCCGTCAGCAGGAACGCGTAGCGCGTGACCCTGGTGGCCAGCTCTGAGATGGCCTCACGCCGGTCGTTCGACCAGAGGTTCGACGTCGAGTGGAGCAACAGCGTCTGCAGCGAGATCGGGACGAGCCACATGTACTCGGCCAGCGCCAGCGCCGCCTTGTAGTAGCCCGTCTGCGCGCTGTCACCCAGGAGCCGGAGCATCACGATGTCCACGTGGAACAGCGACATGAGCAACAGGACGAGGACGATGTTGAGCCCGTTGAACGACAGCAGCTCACGCCGCGGAAAGGAGGGCGCACTCGACCGAAGGACGCGGGGGATCGAGACGTGTCGCGAGAGGACGAACCCGCCGACGACGGCCGTGAGCGCGGAGGCGGCGATCTTGCCGATCAGGAAACCCGCGACGCCGTAGCCGATCCACGCCAGCCCCAGGCTGACGCCGAGCCAGGTGAGCTTCCCGGTCACGACCAGCGACTCGGAGTACTTCTCGAGGCCGACGCCCATCAGCGACCGCCGGACGAACGCCCGGAGCTGTGCCGCGACCACCAGCCCCGCGAGCAGGTAGAAGTACGTCCTGAACCGGGGCGAGAGCAGGCCGTCGACCAGCCCGAGCCAGGTGGCGCCCGCGAGGAGGACGCTGCCGACCAGCGCGAGCGCGACGGCGAGTTTCCCGTAGAAGCCCAGCACCTGCTCGCGCCACCCCGCGACGTCGCGCTCCTCGGCGACGAACTTCTGGACCCCCTCCGTCACCCCGGAGCTCACCAGGATCATCAGCATGGAGAACGTCGACATGAGGAAGGCGTAGTCGCCGTACCCGTCGGCGCCCAGTGCGCGGACGACGAAGGGCAGGGAGAGCACGCCGACGAACGAGACCAGTATCTTGGCGTTCAGGATCGAGAGGAAGCCGCTGGTCAGTTTGCGATTCATCGCCGTCTGCGCCCCGCTCGGCCCCGGATCGATCCGACGCTGTCCTGCCCGGTGCGGCCGGGCGCACGCGACGCGACCGCTGGTAGCCCCGTCGAGACGATCGGCAGTCCCATCGCTCCGATCCGTGCACGGCCCGGGCAAGGTAATACGGCGTCTACCAGTGAGACACGCGCCTCATTCCGCCTCGACGGTCGCCGTGATCGCGACGGCGTCCGCGTCCGACCGCTCGACGGAGACGCGACAGTCGGCGTACTCGAAGCTGAGCGCCAGCGGTTCGGCGCGCCCGGACGGGCGGGGCGCGAGGAGCGCGTCGAGAGCCTCCGGGTCGATCGTCCGGAACAGCGGCGGCAGGTCCATCTCGTCGCGCGACGTCGCGTCGGCGACCGTCTCGATCACGGCCCGGCTGATCGCCTGTTCGTCCCCCAGTGTCATCACCGTTCGTCGTCGCTCGCTCACGGTGCTATCACGACAGTGTGTTGCGCGTCGTCCCGGATAGCGGCTGTTTGTACGTCTGTAGAATCGGGTCGCCCCAGAGGAGTGCTATCGCCGACGGGCACCGCCGTCGTCGTCGAATATCGGCGTCAGGAGCTTGCGGAGACTGTCCCGGAGGTGGCGGTTGAACGTCGGCTGGCTGACGTCGAGGCGCTCGCCGACCTCCTGGCCGGAGCGCTCCCGGGGCCACTCGAAGTAGCCGCTCAGGTAGGCCATCTGGAGCGCGTCCCACTGGCGGTCGGTGAGCCGCTCGCGCAGCGCCGCCCGGAAGTCCGCCCGGGTCGTCGACTCGGTCTCGACCTCGCGACGGGCCACCAGGTCGGTCCCGGGGTATCGGTCCCGGACCATGCCGACGAACGAGGCGACGTCGGTCCCCGGGGGAAGTCGGACGACTGCGCGGCCGCCCTCGCCGTCGGGCGCCACCGACTTCGGGACGACCGCGTGGTCGAGCAACGTGCCGAGCAGTCCCTCGCCGTCGACGACCGCGTCGTAGGTCACCTCGCCGTCCCGCTCGGCGACCAAGGAGAGCGAGGCGAACGCGCCGACCGCCGCCGCGGCCGTCTCGACCCGTTCGGGGGTCGTCCCCTCGACGGTGAGAAACACGCCAAGTCGACCGGCCGTCTCGCCGTCCGCGTCCGGTTCCGGCACGACGCCGTCCACCTGGACAGTCTCGCCCGTCCGGACGGCGAAGTCGACGAAGGGGTCGCCGTCGGGGAGGGCGAGTGCGAGTTCGGTCGCCCGGCCGCTGACGAGAGCCCGGCGCCGGTCCATCGCGTTGCAGGCGAAGGCGACCGCCCGCCCGACGTCGGCGAGCACCGACTGCGCCCGGTCGTCGAAGGCCCCCGGTTCGTCGCCGTAGACGGACACCACCCCGTAGGAGACGCCCTCGTAGACGAGGGGCACGGCGGCGACGGCGTCGAACCCGCGGTCGCGGGCCGCCCCTCGCCAGTCGGCGTCGTCGGTCGCCGCGCCGACGTCGTCGACGACCTGCACCGAACCCGTTGCCGCCGCGCGGCCTGCCGGTTCCGCCGCCAGATCGGCCGTCGCGGCGACTGGCACGTCGTCCGGGTACGACGCAGACTCCCCGGCCGTCGCTCTCGGGGTGAGTCGGTCGCTCGTCGCGTTCGTCTCCCCGACCCAGGCGAAGCGCCAGCCCGGGACGTCGGTCAGGGCGTCGCAGACTTCACAGTCGACCGCCTCGCGGGCCGACGCCGTCACCAGGGCCGCGATTACGTCCCCCACGAGTTGCCGGTACGACCGGGCACTGACCCGACGCTCGCGCTGGGCGCGGACGGCGTCGAGCTGGCGGTCCACGGTCGCCTCGGTCGGGCCGTCGGCCAGGAACTCGTCCGGGGGGACGTAGAACGCGTTCGGACAGACCGCCCCGTCGGCGACCAGTCTGGGATGGGTCCGGACGACGTCCCGCAACACGGCCGGCGGAAACTGGCCGCGGTCGTACTGGCAGAGGCCGGTCATCGGCACGTCCGACCAGAAGTCGTTGAGCGTCGCCTCGTACTCGACGAGCGCGTCGGCGACCGCGCCGCGCTCGCCACCGGCCGCCCACGTCATCTCGGCGGTGAACCTGACGTGGTCGTACCCCCCGTTCTCGACGGCGTCGGACACCGTCTCGTCCAGGAACTCGATCGTCTCCGCCGGGTCGAACGACCCGCCAGAGCGGTAGACGTCGTCCGTCGAGTGGAAGGTGAGTTGCCCCGTCTCTCGGGCCGCCGCGACGGCGAGTCCCGCCCGTTCCATCGCCGCGACGACGTCGGCCGTCGCGGTGTCGTCGACGACGTAGAGGCATCGGTCGCCGCGTTCCAGGCCCGCGCGGACGAACGGGACGGCGGCCCCGAACTGCTCGTCCCGGCTCTCGTAGAGGAGGGCCGCGTGGTTGGCCGGGCCGCCGTGGTCGAACGCGGCGTCGATCCGCCGCTGCTCGGCGCCCAGGAGGTCACCACCGCCGCTGGCGTCGGATCCGAGAGGGTGTTGCATTGGAGAGTCGCTCGTCGTCGCGGTCGCGCTCGATGGTCGGTGACGGCCCTTCCGTTCCTCCCCTCCCCGGGCCACCGATTTCACCGGCGACGACCGACAACGCGCGTACGAAGTGCGTATGCGATACGAAGTGAAGGGGGCATGGCCTAGCTCTTTAGGTACCCCAGTCGGCAGCGGTCGGGACCGACCGCCAGCAGGCGACGATTCACCGTTCCTCGCACCGTAGGCACTCGAAAATGACCGAGGACCCCGCCGGTTCAAGGACCAGGCCGGCCGCGCCACGGGCGGTCGGACGAACCCGGATCGTGGTGTCTGTTGTACGCCCGTACAGTCGTTCGACGGCACCGGTCACGTCGAACACCGGCAGACTCGCTGCACTCGTCTCCCGAGCCCCGACTCGCCATGCTCGTCGGGACGCCGGTGAAAAGGGACAACCGACAGTATCAGTCCCGGGACAGCGCGACCTCGAAGGCGTCGCCGTCTTCCAGCGAGTCGCCGACGTCGTCGAGTTCCTCGCGAAGCCGGGCGAGTTGCTCCTCGACGGAGGCCAGTTCGTCGGCGGTCGCGTCAGTGCCCGTCACGAGTTCGGCGTAGCGCTCCGAGAGCGAGTAGTACGTCGCGAGCGTCCGGTCGTACCGGCCGCGGCGGTGGAGCCAGCGGACCGTGGTCCGGAGCGTCTGGTCGTCGATCGGGTTCTCGACGACCCCGTCACACCGGTCGCGGAGCGACTCGGCGACGGGCGCGTCGGCGATGGCCGCGACCTGGAAGCGACAGTCGCGCTCCGTGCCCGTCTCGACCAGGCGGTCGAGGGCGAACTCGTCGCTCGTCTCGTCGACGACGAGGACGGTGACGTTGCCGTCCAGGCTGGCGAGCGCGTCGGACTCGGAGTCGGCCGTCCGGACCGGGTAGTCCTGCCTGAGCACCGACGCCAGCCGCGCCCGCTCGGTCCCGTCGGTCACACACACCAGCACCGCGTCGTTCCTCGTACCGATACCGACTTCGGCGTCGTCTAGATATGTCCTGTCCATAGTCACTCACTCCGGCCTGGGGCCGCCGCTCGGACCGGCACCAGCGGCCCCGCTCACGTCGGGCCCCCTGTGGGAGTCCCGGAGCCACCAGGGGGCCGGTTCCGGTCAAACTGGACGACGAGGTCGAACAGCGTCGACAGCTTGACGAGCGTCGCCGGGTCGTGGACGTCGGCGTCGACGTGGTAGACGCCGCGGGCGCCGTTGCGTCGCACGCGCGAGAGGACGACGTGGAGGAAGTCGAAGGCCGTCTCCACGTCGACGTACTCCAGCAGGTCGGTCAGCGAGTAGAAACACATCGCCGTTCCGGCGCCGTGGTCGGCCACCTCGTCGGCGACGGTCTGGCCGAACGCCTCGACGGGGAGGACGTCGTCGACGTGCGTGACGTCCGAACCCGTCCCGGCGTCGTCGGTGGTGTCCGCGGCGGCCACCGACCGCGAGATGCCGTCGGTCGAGACGAACGAGAACGATGTCGACCCGCGCGGGAACGACCGGCGCCACGGCTCCAGGAAGTCCCACGGCGACTTCGACATCGTCACGCCGACGACGTGGTCCGGCGGTGATTCGAGCGATACCAGTAGTTCGGCGAAGAGCGACTCGACGGACTGGCCGACTTCCGGTGCGACGAGGAGGACGTTCGTCGCGTCGTCGAGGGCCGCCTGGTCGAGGTGGGGGAAGCCGGTCATGCGCCGGGCCACCTGCGTTCGCCCAGTTGGGGCATAATCGTTGTTAGGTATAGCATTCTACACCCTCTTAAGTATTTTCTCGGCCGGAGAATCGCACCACTGCAGGGTATTTTATCGTTCAGTGACTGTTTCGATTCGTATTCTTACAGTTATTTTTACGGTTAAAATATTGCATTTCTTTAGATAAATTGAATGCAGTTGGCATCCACTACCGACATGGATATGAGCCAGACAGAATCCACGACCGCGGCGTTCCTCGAATCGCACCCCAAGCTCCTCGGCGCGCTGTTCATGGCGCTCGTCCTGCTGACCCAGGCCGGCGCGGCGGCAGGTGCCATCGCCGGGACGACGGCAGGCCCCTAGAGCACGGTCGACGAAGAGATCTCGTTACTCCAGTACAGCGTGTCGTCCACGACCACTGGAATCGTCTCCATCTCCAGAAACTCGTCCAGTTCGTCGGCAGTCATCACGAAACGGTCGAAGAGTCCCGAGTTGAGATACTGGACGTCCTGGTCGTCGAAGTAGACCGACGACAGTGAGCCGAGGTGGTAGTTTTTGGACGGGTAGCCGTACAGTCCGACCCGAACCTGGTCTGAGCCGTCTCGTTCGACGGTGGCCGAAAGCGACGTCCCCGACTCGCTCTGGACGATGGAGGCGTTCCCGTCACCGACGACCATGTACCGCTGGGCCAGGCGATGGCTCTCCTCCAGCAGGTCGAGCATCGACAGCAGGGAGAATCCCTGGTTCAGGAGGTGTGAGACCGTCCGCCCGATCTCCGTCGCGGTCCGGTTGAGCACCTCGGTCAGCGTGACGACGCCGCCGAGCGCGCCGGCGTCGACGAGCCCCTGGCCCTGGTCGTAGGACTGGCAGGCGTTCAGCAGGAAGGCACCGACGTTCACCTCGGTCAGCGAGCGGGCGTCGAGGTGGCCGTCGGCACAGCGGATCCCGTCGTCGTCGACGTGGCCGATGTAGTGGAGGAAGTCGTAGTTCTCCCGGAGCAGGTCGGTGAGTTCGTCGGTGGTGACCCCCTCGCGCGTGGTGATGTCGAACTCGATCCACTCGCGCATGCCGTAGACGTCGCCGACGGCGTTCTCCTCGCGCATCGCGGGGTCGTTACACACCACGAGGACGCGGATGCGCTCGTCGGTCGTGGGCTCGACCGCCAGCCGGCGGTAGAGCTGGTCGACGGATATCTTGCTCGCGCCGAGCGGGACGCCCGACCCGATGTAGGTCTGCTCGATGCTGTCGGCCGGCGGCGGTTCGAACACGAGTTCGTCGGTAGTCGACTCGTCGTCGTTCTGTTCGGGACCGCTGGAGCGGGTGTTCGACCCGCGGACGAAGCCCGGCCGGGCGGTGGCGCCTCCCGACCAGGCCACGTCGACCCCTGGCTGGCCGCGGAAGAACGAGCGCACCTCGGGCGTCGAGTCGTCGAGCGAGCGCGAGTGCAGGGTCGCCGCCGCCGGACAGCGGATCGCCGCGAGTTCGTTCGCGAGGAACGGGAGGGCGGAGACGTGCTCGGCGTCCGGGACGACGTCGGCGGTGAGCTTCCACGCCGGGACGGCCCCGGCGATGGCCTCGTAGGGGACCGCGAGGTACTCGCGGAGCTGGGCGGCCAGCGGCTCGTCGTACAGCGACGCGAAGTCCAGGTCGACCGCGTCCTCGACGAGACCACGCTCGTGGAGGTCGACGTCGTAGTACCCCTCCGTGCGCGTGACGCAGTCCAGCAGGAACGCCTGGCGAAGGACGCGAGTCACCGTCGCCTCGACGTCGCCGTCGGCATCCAGCGGGAAGGATGCCCCGTCGGCCCGTAGCACCGGTTCTCCGCCGATCTCGACGGTCGCGCCGAGGTAGTACGCTAGCGACGCGACGGGGAAGAGATGGCCCAGGTCCGGCGGCACCTCGATGGTGACGCCGGTGTCGGGCGCCTCGATGGCGTCGGGGACGTCGAGTTCCGGGCCGAGTTCGATCAGCGGCGGGTGCCCCCGGAGCGTCGGGAACGAGCGCTCGCAACTGAGCGTCTTCAGCGCCGACCCGAGGTGGGACAGCGCCGTCGCGACGTCCGCGGGGTCGGTCGTCGTCTGGATCGTGGCCGCGGGCTGCTCGTGGAACGAGCGCGCGCCGACGGTCACCGACGCGGCGTCGGGGAACGTCAGCCGGACCCGACCGTCGCGCGGTTCGACGTCGACGCCCCCTTCGACGCCGAGGTAGAGCTTCATCTTGGCCGAGGACAGTTCCACGTAGTACTCGCCGGGGGGGAGCGACACCGACTCGCCGCTGGTACACTGGGCGACGAGGTTCACGTCCGCGTCGCGGACCCAGACGTCGACGAGGTGGGGCGTCTCCAGTTCGGTCGTGGCGACGGTCACCGCGGTGTCGACGGGCAGCGCGAACGCGTCGGTGTCCGCGCGGGTCGGATGGACCGGGACGGGCGTGAGGAGCGTGAACTGGGCGCTCTCGATGGGGTCGGAGATCCGGATCCCGGTGGGGCCAGTGATCGGCTCGACGTCCGGTGTCGTGTCCCTCATGTGCGGTCGTCGGTGTCCATCATATGCGGTCCTCGACAGGCCACAGCGTCCCGTCCGGGACGCCGGCCGTCGTCGTTCGTGCCGTGTCAAGATCCTAGCCGGAGAAAAGCCTTCCTCACAGCGCGTTCGAATCCGTTGCCCGCTTGCTATTTCCCACGTCGGATCCGTCCCTGCGGCCATGCTGGCCCACCGCGTCTGCTTACCGCTCGGCCTGGATGGCCGCAGCGATGTCGTCCATCTCCTCGTCGCCGACGCCCGGCCGGTCGTCGAAGAGCGCGTGGATCGGCCGCTGGCCGTCGTCACCGGACCGCGGGACGATGTGCCCGTGGACGTGAGGCACCTCCTGGCCCGCCGCCTCGCCGTTGTTGAACGCCACCGTCGTCGCGGGCGCGTCGACCGCCGCCTCGACGGCCGGGACGACGTCGTGGAGCAGCCCCAGCACCTCGGCCGCGACGTCGTCGGGCACGTCGTTCAGCCGGTGGTAGTGTTCCCTCGGGATGACCAGTGTGTGCCCCGGCGTCAGCGGATTGGCGTCGAGGAAGGCGACGGCGTCGTCCGTCTCGGCCACGACGTTTGCGGGGATGTCACCGGCCACGATCTGACAGAAGATGCAGTCCGAGTCCATGTGCGGGGATGCGAGCGGCCCGGCTATGAAAGTTGGTGTGAGAGGCACTTCTCGGTCGGGTTGTCGGAGTGCGCGTTTCGGATGGAGATCGATCGGTTCGCTCACTAGGAGTCGGCGTCGATACAACAAACGCCTCGAAAGCCCTCGGCCCGCTCTCTGGAGTCGGCGTCGATACCGCAAACACCTCGAAAGCCCTCGGCCCGCTCTCTGGAGTCGGCGTCGATACCGCAAACACCTCGAAAGCCCTCGGCCCGCTCGACTCGTGCGAACCCGCTGTGCGCGCTCGTTCCTCGCGTGCTTGCGGGTTCGGACTTCGCCGACCGTGCCTCGCCCTTTCAGTCCTCCAGGGGCAGCGTTGCTCGCGCCACGGAGGCGCTCGCGATTGAGTCCGCCACTCCTCCCCGAATTCGCGGCGTCCGCCGCGAATCACGCTTCCTTCCGCAACCGCGCGGCGGTTGGCCGGGAGCGCGTTTCATCGCGCGACCAGGGGAAGGGCAGGGCTGCGGTGCCTGGAGGACTGAAAGGGCGAGGCGCGGTCGTCGGCTCCCCGACGACGTAAGTACCGCAGCGCTAGCGAGGAGCGCAACGAGTCGCGGAGTCACGAGCGTGCCGAGGGCTTTCCTCTGTTTGCTGTATTGATGCTGACTGCAGAGGGCGCGCCGAGGGCTTTCTGGCTGTTGGCATCGGTACTCGTCCTCTAAGTCCTGAAGATGAGACCGAAGACCACTCGATGACGACCAGCCCAAACTGCTCCTAGTCCAGCGATTCGACCGTCTTCTCGGCCCAGGTGACGGCGTACTCGGCGCCGTACTCGCGGTAGGCCTGGGTGTCCAGCGCTGCAAAGGGAGTCGGCAGTTCCACGTCGTGTTTCACTGCGGAACAGGCCAGTTCCGCCGCGGCGGCGAAGTCGGTCCGGCCCATCGCGACCTCTTCGCTCAGGTCCGAGAGCCGCGGTTCCAGGCGCTGGCCGGCGTCGACCCAGGCGGCGTGGAGGCGAGGGAGGTTACCCTCCCAGTCGGCGAAGACTTCGCGGGAGTGGCGGCCGACGTAGGCGTCGAACAGCGCGGCGGCGAGCTGGTAGGTGCCGGCGGGGTCGAGCCGCCCGTCGACGGCGTCGGCGAGGTCGGCGTAGCGGTCCTCGAAGAAGCCCAGGAAGTGCTCGGGGAGGTCCAGACCCACCTCGACGAACGCCTCGGCGAGCAGGAAGTCGACGAAGTCCTCGGGCGAGCCTTCGAGGCGGGGCTTGACAAGCACGACTGGCGGGTCGGTCTGGCGAGTCCAGGCGACGCCGCCGTCGCCGGGCATGCCGACGGAGAAGGCCGTCGAAGCCAGCCGGTGGAGCGGTTCGGGCGCGTCGGCGGGCACCCAGTGGTCGGGGTAGGAGAGCGGGTCGACCGAGTCGGTCAGGAGGAGGAGGTCCTCGGCGACCGCGGGGTCGAGCGTCTCGAAGTCGCGCTCGCAGTCGCGGACGACCGCGTCCGGGACGTGGCGCTCCCGGACCGTCGCCACCTCGCCGTCGAGGGGGCGTTCCGAGAACATCACGCCGAGACGAGGACGAAGCTGGCGACGACGAGGAGCGAGAGGAGTGCGGAGATACCGACCGTGCCGACGACGATCTTCGTTGCCTTGCTCATACGTTGAGTTTCGAAAGGGGCCGACATTAAAGCTTCAGTTCTCGGCAGCGACGACGAGCATCCCTGGTGGCGGCAACGACGAGCATCGACAGCGACGACGAGCATCGACCGCCGCCGGCCTGCCGTCGTCAGTCCACGTCAGTCCGCATCCTCCAGCAGCGTCCGCGTTCGCTCGTTCAGCCTCGTGATCGACTCGCTGGCGGCGTCGAGCAGTTCGTCCTGGGGGTCGGCGAGGCCCGACTTGCCGTCCGGGTCCGGCCGGCCGACGACGACCGTCCCGACCATGCCGTTGGCCCGGTGGGGCTCGCAGTAGTAGTCGTAGACGCCGGGCGTCTCGAAGGTGTGCTCGAAGGTCGGGTTCGACTCCGCGAGCACGTCGCTGTCGAAGGACGACGCGTCCTCGGGGATCCGCTGCGGGCGGTCGTTGTCGGGGTGGTAGGCCGTCACCGAGTGGTTCCCGCTCTCGAGGCCCCAGGTGACCGTGCCGCCCGTCTCCACCCAGACCAGCGGCGGGTCGAACTGGAGTTTCGTGCCGTCGTCGCCCGCCACCATCGAGACCGTGAGACTGTCCCTGGGTTCCGACTGCAGCGGGATGGTCTCGGTTTCCGCTGCGTCGGAGCCGTCGGTGGCCTCGCTGCCGTTCTCCGAATCGGAGCCGTCGCCGCCACCGCCGCTCCCGTCGTCACCGGCGCCAGTCTCGTCGGCGGCGCCGTCACTCCCACCGCCACCGCTTCCGGCGTCGGTCGCCTCCTCGGGCGACGAATCGTTCAGTATCCCGCTACAGCCGGCCAGCGACGCGGCGGAGGCCCCCGCGAGTGCGGCCATCCGGCGTCGCGTCAGCGTCGGATCGGACATCGTTCGAGATACCAGAGGAGTGCCCCCACCATTACTAGCGACGTACTACGTAGCGGCCTTAGAGAGGTGGTACGGGCCCATCCCCGCGGCCGTCAGTCGTCACCGGCGCCCGCACCGACGCCCGATGCGCGAGCCACGTCGCGCCACTTCCCGGACCAGAACCGGCCCGTGTTGACGGCGGCCTTCAGGTAGAAGTCGCCGACGATGGCGGCGTAGATGGCTGGTAATCCCCAGCCGAGGCCGGGCGCCAGTGTGACGCCGACGAGCGGAGCGGTCACGGTGAACCCCACCGGGAGCGCGAGGAAGGCCACGGGGAGGCGGTAGACGTAGGCCCCCAGAACGGTCCCGTACAGCGGCCAGCGCGTGTCGCCCGCGCCGCGCAGGCTCCCGCGCATCGTCCGCGAGACGCTGAAGCCGGCGACGCCCAGCGCGAACGCCCGGACGAACTGCACCGTCAGGTCGGGGTTCTCGGTGCCGAAGGCGGCGGCGATGGGGCGAGCGAACGCCACCACGACGACGGCGATGATCAGCTGGGTGACCAGCGCGATACGCAACGTCTGCCAGCCGTAGTCCGTCGCCGACCGGTCGTCGCCCGACCCGACGTGCTGACCGACGAGCGTGCTCGCCGCCGTCGAGTAGCCCCAGGCGGGCATCAGCGCGAGTTGCATCACGCGGTTGCCGATGGCGTAGGCCGCGACGACGGGCGTCCCGATGGTGCCCAGCACGAACAGGAAGGGGAAGCGGGCGAACGTCTGGAGCAGTCGCATCCCGGTCAGCGGCAACGCGACGCGGACGATCTCGGTGATGAGCCCGAGGTCGAACTGCCGCCCACCGAGGCGGAGAGTGACGACGTAGCGCCCGGAGACCAGCAGCGCGAAAAAGACCACACCGGCGATGGCGTTGGCGACGACGGTGCCGATGGCCGCGCCGGCGATGCCGAGTTCCGGAGCGGGGCCGAGCCCGAAGATGAGCACGGCGTTGAGGGCGATGTTCGTCGGGAGGGTGAGCAGGCGGACGTACATCGGCGTGCGCGTGTCCGCGCTGCCGGCCAGCGCTCGCGCGGCGATCATGCTCCAGAAGCGCGGCACGAGCGCGATCATCACGATAGAGAGGTAGGTCGCGCCGTTCCGGATGGCGTCCGGGTCGTCCGTGAGCACGTCGACCAGCGCCGGCGCGTGGAACCACGAGACCAGCGTGAGCGGAATGGAGATGGCGAGGCCGAGCCACAGCGACTGCTTGACCGCCAGGTCGGCTCGCGCCGGGTCGCCCGCCCCCTGGAGCCGGGAGACGACGCTGATCGTCCCCGACGTGATCGCCAAGGAGAGCCCGAAGCCGACGAAGTAGTACTGGAAGCCCAGTTCGAGCCCCGCGATAGCGGCGTCGCCGAGCGCCAGCCCGACCATCGCGAAGTCGGCGATGCGCAGCAGGATGCGGAGGGCGCCGGTGACCATCACCGGCGCAGCGAGATCCAGCGCCTCGGTGGCCTTCTCGCGCTCTACGAGGCCGAGGCGCGCGAGGAACGCGGGAAATCCTTCGATGAGCCGACGCGGGACGTCGCGGACCATCTACTCGGAGTGTGCGCGGGAGGGTCCTGTCGTTTTCGGACGAACGGGCGAACCCGGTGGAATCCGCGGCAGGACGGCATACGTCTTTTGTCGCTCGACGGGATTCGGTGTGATCTAGCGGGTCGTTAAGTAAGTCCCCGTCCCCCGAGGTGGCGGATCGAAGTCATGTCCACACGAAGAACATTCATCGGAACGATCGGTGCGGCGATCGGCGCGACCGGTTTCGCCACGGCGGTGTCAGGACAGACGAGCAACGGCACGAGCCAACGGAACGGTGCGACTTCGGCGGCTGACCCCACCGACTGGCCCCGGTTCAAGTTCGACAGCGGCAACACCGGCTACAATCCGGCGGGGACGGCACCCCAGACGACACCGGAAACGCTGTGGACCGCCGAAAACGGGATATACGGGGATCAAACCCAGGACCCCTGCGTCGCCGGCGGGCTGGTGTACGACGCCCGCCAGAGCACCAACGACCAGACCCCCGGAGTCTGGGCGTTCGACGCCGAGTCGGGTGAGGAAGTCTGGAGCGCCGAACTCACCCAGACCCCCCGAACGATCGTCGCGGCGGACGGATCGCTCCACGTCGCAACGAGCATGCGCCTCATAAAGCTCGACGCCGAGACGGGCGAGCGACTCGAACAGCGACTGACGGCCGACGAGATCGATGCCACGCCGCCCGTCGTCGCCCCGCCGGCAGTCGCCGACGGAACGCTCTACGTCCTCAACAACGATCGGAACACGATCACCGCAGTCGACGTCGAGAGCTACGACCAGCTGTGGCAGACCGACCGGAACGTGGACGAGACACCACCGGCCGTCGCCGGCGGGTCCGTGTTCTTCGAATCCGACCACCGCGTCGCGGAACTCGATGCCGCGAACGGCGGCGAGCAGCGCGTCTTCGAATTCGATCTCGTCAGGGCCCCGGTCGTGTCCGACGGGGTGCTCTACGCGGCCACCGAAGGGGCGCTCGACGCGTACGACCTCGACACGGGCGACCGCATCTGGCGCTACGTGTCTGACGAGGTACGCCGCTACTATCCGACCTCACCGGTCGTCGACGACGACCGCGTCTACGTGTCAGACGGCCAGCCCAACACGCCGCTCGTCGCACTCGACGCCGCCACCGGGTCCGTCGAGTGGCGCTTCACGGACGATGCGGCCTGCGGAAGGCGGGACTGGGAGCCCGGTGTCGCTCGCGTCGGTGACCTCCTCGTCACGGCGAACAGCAAGGGCACGTTCTACGGTATCGACCCGTCGTCCGGCGAGATGCGCTGGCGGTACCATACCGACGCTGTCGACCCGTGGTCGAGCCGCACCCTCGTCGATTTCGCCGTCGCGGACGGCCATATCTACGCCCAGTTCCACGGCGAGAACGGCACGTACGACGAGATCCACGCCATCGGGGTGGCGGGGGGAAGCGAGTAAACGAGCTACTCGATCCGGTGCAGCGGCGAACGGAACTCCCTGTCGCGGGTCTTCTCTCGCAGGAAGAAGCCATCCGGACGACAGCGCCCCGTGAGTACGCACGGATCCAGGCGGCCGGGAAACGAAACGGCGGGAGACTGGGTAGGCGTCCCACTCGGACGGAATCGACGGCCTCGTTCGACGGCTCCGTGAGCCGGCCGGGGACACCGGGTCGCCGTCGCACTCGCTCCGCTCGACGCCCGCGAAGCAGTCGAGCGACCCGCCGGCGAGTCGTCGAAGAAAGGACCGGAGCGGTCAGTCGTCGGCAGCCGCCGCGTCGGCCTCGTCGACGGTCGCGTCACTCGCACCGTCCGCCGTGGCCCCGTCGGCACGCGGGAAGTTCCCGATGGTTGCCTCGCGGAAGCTCTCCTCGTCGAACTCGATCTCGCCGCCGAAGAAGTCGACGAGCGTGTGCGTGTCCTTCATCGCGTTCTTCAGGCAGGTCGAGGCGCCCGGCGAGGGCGTGATGTTGAAGATGACGCCGTCGCCGACGATCTTGGCCTCGCCCATGTCCAGGGACTTCTGGGAGGTGTCGACGATCTGCGGGCGGACGCCGCCGTAGCCCTCGGCGCGCTCGATGTCATCTAACTCGACGTTCGGGACGACCTTCTGGACGTGGGGGAGGAAGGCGCGCCCGCCGGCCTCCGGGACGTCGTAGACGAGGTTCCGGAGGACGTACGGCAGGAGAATCCGGTCGGCGAGGATGTTCCCGTAGCTGAGGAACGAGTCGGCACTGAGGCCGAACACGTCGAGGAAGTCCTGAACGGTCTCGTACTCGCCGCGTTCGAGCGTCGGGACGACCTTCGCCGTCGGACCGAACCGGGTGATCGAGCCGTCGTGGACGTCGGCGTCGCCGTGGACCGCGGCGAAGGGGAGCTTCTTCATCTGCAGGGTGTAGACCTTCCCGTTCAGCAGGTCGTCGGCCAGGAAGAAGCTGCCAGCGACGGGGAGCAGGGACAGGTCCTCGCCGTAGCCCATCTCCTGGGCGATCTGGAGGCTGTGGGAGCCGGCGGCGACGACCGTGGCCTCGGCCTCGATGAGGGCCTCCTCGGTGTCGATGGTGAACCCGTCGGCGGTCTCCCGGATGTCGCGGACCTCGGTCCCAGTGCGTACGTCGACGCCGGCCTCCGCGCGGGCGGCCTCGACGAGGGAGTTCGAGACCATGCCGTAGTCGACGACGTAGCCGTCGGGCGTCTGCAGCGCCAGCATCGGGACGTCGGGGTCCCGACCTTCGACGACGGCGGGTTCGATCTCGGCGATCTCCTCGCGCCCGATCGGTTCGAGCTTCGGGAACAGGTCGCCGAAGCCCTCCTCGTGGTAGCGCTCCTCGAGTTCGGCGACTTCGTCCTCGCCGACGGCCAGTACCATCTTCGAGCGCTTGCTGTGCATCTCACGGTCCGCGTCGACGCTCTCGAGGTAGCCGGCAAGCAGCTCGGCGCCCTCCTTGACGTCTTCGGCCTTCTCCAGGGTGTAGTTCGTCTCGATGTCCCCGAAGTGCAGCGTCTGTGAGTTGTTCGTGTGGTGGGAGTTGATCGCCGCGATCTCATCCTCCTTCTCGAGTAGCGCGACGCGCTCGACGTCCGTGAACTTCGCGACGGTGTAGAGCAGCGACGCGCCACTGATGCCTCCGCCGACGATGACGAGGTCGTAAGTGTCAACCATGGATCCTGAATTGTCCGGCGATATCGCAGTCGCTCGATGGTATCACAGTGCGTCTCATACTTAATCCACACTATCTGACATTCTGTTAGAAGGCGTGAAAATGCGAGAGTGTGTCACCCAAAGTCGGCAGTGCCGGCGTGCGATCGACGGCGTGGACGGGTGCGGGACGTGGACGAGTTCGTGGCGTGGACGAGTTCGTGGCGACCGGGCGGACTCTGGCGGCCGCCTCAGGGGACGATCTGTTCGCCGTCGTCGTCGTAGACGGTGATGGCCTCCACCGGACAGGCCCGCGCCGCGAACTTGGCGTCGAGTTCCGACCCCTCGGGCACCTCGCGGACGAACAGGCCGTCCTCTGTCTCCTCGCTATCCGTGAGGACTGCTTTGCCGGCGTCCTCGTCCCGCTCGAAGGCGTCCCACTCGGCGACGCACTGGAACATCCCGATGCAGGTGTCGCGGTCGTACTCGATTCGCATTAGTGGGGGATTGGTCCGGACGACCCTTAGCGTTCGGGATGTGCGCCGATAGACTCACTGCGTTCATCTCCCGAGCCCGGCCTCACACAGTTCGGCCGGATGCCGACCCGGCAGTGCTACCCGCCGTTCTCGAGACGGTCGAACGTGGCGGCGACGGAGCGGGCGAGGATGCCCACCAGGTCGCGCTCGGCGTCGTCGAACGTCCGCGGAGTGGTCGAACCGATGGCGAGCAGGCCGTGCTCACCGAGCGGATACATGAAGAGAGTCTCGAAGGCGTCGGTGACGGCGTCCTCGCGGTCGCCGTACTCCTCGACGACGCGGGGGTCGCCCGCCTCGAAGACGGTCATCTCGACGGCCCAGTCGGGGAGCGGCGAGACGCCGGCTTCGAGGCCCGCTTTCTCGGCGATGCGAGTGGCGTTCTCGGTGGCGGCGAGCGGGGCGAGGCTGTCGCCGCCGGAGTCGTACTCCCAGACGACGGCGACGGACTCGTCGAAGACGTTCTCGACGACGTCGAGCGCGACGTCGGCGACGGTCCCGCGGTCCTCGGCGACGAGCAGACGTCTGGTCGCGTCGTGGAGCGCTTCCAGGCGCTGTTCCCGGCAGTAGCGGTCGGTGACGTCACGGAGGACGACCTGCGAGGCGCGGACGCCCTCGAAGACGACCGGAGCGGCCTGGCTCTCTACCCTGCGAATCTCGCCGTCGAACCGGCGGAGGCGCCAGGAGAGCCAGCCGGCGGGCTCCCGGTCCCGGAGCACGCGGTCGACCCGGTCGGCCAGGCGCTCGCGGTCGTCGGGGTGGACCAGCGTGACCGGGTCGCAGCCGTACACCTCGGCGGCGTCGGCGGCGCCGGCGAGTTCGACGAGTCGCTCGTTCGCGTACCGGATCGCCTCGCCGTCGTGGACGAGGATGGCGTTCGGGGAGCTCTCGACGAGCGTCTGGTAGCGGGACTTCGTCTCGGCGGCGGCCTCGACCGAGCGCCGGTGGGCGACGGCGTTGCGGATCCGGTTGGCGAGGACGGCGTACTGGTCGGTCCCGGTCCCTTTCTGGAGGTAGTCGGTGACGCCGGCCGAGATGGCCTCGCTGGCGATCTCCTCGCTGCCGCGGCCAGTGAAGAGGACGAACGGCAGCGTCGCGTCGAACTCGCGGACCTCACGGAGCAGGTCCAGGCCGTCTCGCTCGGGCATCTCGTAGTCGCTGACGATGCAGTCGACGTCGCCGTCGAGGACGTCCAGCGCCTCGGCGGCGCCGTGGGCGACCTGCGTCTCGAACGCGCCGTCCCGACGTTCGAGATGCATGCTAGTGACGGCCCCGAGGTCGGGGTCGTCGTCGACGAGGAGAACCCTGATCGGCTCCTCGACAGTAGCCATGACATCGGGGTAGGACCGTGGCGGGTTAATTTCTTGTGGCCGACTAGCACACACCGGGAAGGGGCGACAGTTTAAACGGCGGGAGGGGCAAAGGTCGCCCTAATGGACGTCGCGGATCTGCCGAGCGTGCCCGACTGGTTACCCGACCACCTCCGCAACGAGGGGATCGAGTCGCTGTACCCGCCCCAGGCCGAGGCGGTCGAAGCCGGCGTCACGCGGGGACAGAACCTCGTCGCGAGCATCCCCACCGCCAGCGGGAAGACGCTCATCGCGCAGTTAGCGATGCTATCCGCTATCGCCGGGACCGCTTCGGGCGACGAAGCAGCGGACGACGAGCGGGCGGCCGGCGGGACCGCCCTCTACATCGTCCCCCTACGCGCGCTCGCGAGCGAGAAGAAAGCCGAGTTCGAGGAGTTCGAGCAGTACGGCCTCGACGTCGGCGTCTCGACCGGCAACTACGAGTCCGAGGGCGGGTGGCTCGCCAGCAAGGACGTCGTCGTCGCGACCAGCGAGAAGGTGGACTCCCTGGTCCGCAACGACGCGCCGTGGCTCGAAGACCTCTCCTGCGTCGTCACCGACGAGGTCCACCTCGTCGACGACGGCGAGCGCGGCCCGACACTCGAAGTCACGCTCGCGAAACTCCGCCGCATCAACCCGGACATGCAGACCGTCGCGCTGTCGGCGACCATCGGCAACGCCGCCGAACTCGCCGAGTGGCTCGACGCCCACCTCGTCGATTCGGACTGGCGCCCCATCGAACTCCAGAAGGGCGTCCACTACGGCCAGGCGCTCCACCTGGAGGACGGCAGCCAGAGCGAACTCCCTGTGCGGGGCAACGAGAAGCCCACCGCCGCCATCGTCCGCGACACGCTCGAGGACGAGGGGTCGACGCTCGTCTTCGTCAACTCCCGCCGGAACGCCGAGGCGGCGGCCCGCCGGCTGGCCAACACCGTCGAGCCGTACCTCTCCGGCGAAGAACGCGAGAAGCTCCAGGGCGTCGCCAGCGAGATACGGGACGTCAGCGACACCGAGACGAGCGACGACCTGGCCGACGCCGTCGCGGGCGGCGCGGCCTTCCACCATGCAGGATTGTCGCCGGGCCACAGAGAACTCGTCGAGGACGCCTTCCGCGACCGGCTGCTGAAGGTCGTCAGCGCCACCCCGACGCTCGCCGCGGGGGTCAACACGCCCAGTCGCCGCGTCGTCGTCCGCGACTGGCGCCGCTACGACGGCACCGCCGGCGGCATGCAGCCACTCTCCGTGCTGGAGGTCCACCAGATGATGGGTCGGGCCGGTCGTCCGGGTTTGGACCCCTACGGCGAGGCCGTGTTGCTGGCAAACAGCCACGACGAACTCGACGAACTGTTCGAGCGCTACGTCTGGGCCGACCCCGAACCGGTCCGCTCGAAACTCGCCGCCGAGCCAGCGCTCCGGACCCACCTGCTGGCCACCGTCGCCAGCGGCTTCGCCCGCTCGCGCGAGGGGTTGCTCGACTTCCTCGACCGAACGCTGTACGCCACCCAGACCACCGAGAGCGGCCGGCTCGAAGCGGTGGTCGACGACGTACTCGCCTACCTCCAGGTCAACGACTTCCTCGAACGGGAGGGGGACGAACTCTCTGCCACCTCGCTGGGTCACACCGTCTCGCGGCTCTACCTCGACCCGATGAGCGCCGCCGAGATCATCGACGGCCTGCGGGAGTGGGAGCGGACCGCCGGGCAGCAGGAGACCCAGTCGCCCCACGACAGACGGGCGGCTGCCGATGCGGGGGATGCCGACGCGGACGGCGAGCCGCCGGGCTTCACGACCGCCAGCGACCTGGTATCGGACGACGATAGGGGAGCCGGCGACGAGGACGGCGACGACGACGAGATCCCGGACCCGACGGCGATGGGCCTGTACCACCTCGTCTCGCGCACGCCGGACATGTACCAGCTCTACCTCCGCTCGGGCGACCAGGAGGAGTACTCGATGGTCGCCTACGAGCGCGAGGACGAGTTCCTCGGCGCGATGCCCTCCGAGTACGAGGACAACCGCTTCGACGACTGGCTCTCCGCGCTGAAGACGGCGCGCCTCCTCGAAGACTGGGCCGACGAAATCGACGAGAACCAGATAACCGAACGCTACGGCGTCGGCCCGGGCGACATCCGCGGGAAGGTCGAGACGGCCCAGTGGCTGCTCGGCGCCGCCGAGTCGCTGGCAAGCGAACTCGACCTCGCCGCGACGCCGGGCGTCCGGAAGGCCCGAACGCGCGTCGAACACGGCGTCCGCGAGGAACTGGTCGACCTGGCCGGGATTCGCGGCGTCGGCCGCAAGCGCGCCCGCCGGCTGTTCGACGCCGGCATCGAGACCCGCGCCGACCTCCGGGACGCCGACAAGTCCGTCGTCCTGGCGGCACTGCGGGGACGGGAGAAGACCGCCGAGAACGTCCTGGAGAACGCCGGCCACCGCGACCCGTCGATGGAGGGTGTGGAACCGAGCGACGACGTCTCCTACGAGCGGCGAGAGCGAAGCACAGCCAGCGGCGACGGCGGAGGTATCCCGTCGGAGAGTGCCGAAGACGACGAAGACCAGTCCAGCCTGGGTGACTTCTGATGGAACTCGTCGAGGGGACGGCGACCGTGGACGACGTGAACGGATTCGTCGAGCGTCTCGGCGCCGTCGGAGACGAGTACGGCGTCGCCGTCCAGGCGTTCGACGCCCGCTACGTCGTCGACCGCGAGCACCTCGAACGCGCCGTCGAACTGGCCGACCGCGCGTTCACCCGCGACGACGCCATCGCCCGCGACCGGAGCGTCGAGATCCTGCTCTACGCCGCGGGCCGCCGCCAGATCAACCGCGCGCTGGAGATGGGCGTCGACGAGGGCGAGACGCCCGTCGTCGTGGTCGTGCACGATGCCAGTGGCGATGGCGACGAATCGGGAGCCGTGGCCGTCGTCGCCGACCTGCTGGAACCGGCCAGCACTCTCGGAGAGTACGACGACGAGCGTGTCCGCGAGTTCTTCGACGTCGGGGACCGGGAACTGGCGGCGACGGACGGCACCCTGGCCGACCTGGTCCGCGAGCGCGTCGCGCTGTTGACCGTGGAGAAGTAGTCGGGAGGAGCCGCTTCAGTTTTCGTCACAGAGGACCCGCCCGTATTCGTCGATTTCGCCGGCGACCACGCGCGTCGACGAGATGCGCTCGCCGTCGTCGGCCAGGACGTACGGGACGAGAATTCCCTCGATTGGTTCGAGGTCGCGTGCCCGGCGGTTCTCGTTGATGTCCGCCAGCTCCTCGGCCGTCTCGGGCGAGGTGACCAGTGCGTCGATAGAGGGGTCGGTCGATGCGATACCGTGCTCGTCGTCGAGGGTTCGAATCTCGACTTCGCGATTCCACTCGTTCAGGGCGTCGAACTCTTCCCGGACCGCCGCTGTGCGATCTTCGAGCGACGGGACCTCCCGCGTGCGAGACGACGTGGCCATCTCCTGGCTCGTCACCGCGACCAGCACGCCCTCGTCGCCGTACTGCAGGGCGTGCTCGAACAGGTTCCGGTGCCCGTCGTGGATGGGACCGAACGTCCCCGCGACTGCGACTTTCATTCTCGTGACGACGGTTCGCTCGGAGAGGGGATAAGAATCGGGTCGGACGTGGATGATCTGAGTACGAAACTGCCGGAGCAACCTCTGCAAACAACAAGAAAGCCCCCGGGCGTTCACGGGCTGCGAACCCGCCTGCGCTCCTCGCTGACGCTGTCGTTCGAAAGGCGCGCAGCGCCTTTCGTGATGACGAGAGAGCTTCGCTCTCTCGAACCACGGTGCTTGACGGTTCTCGCTCCGTGAACGCCCGGCCCCTTTCAGTTCCGCCCCGTGGATCATCCAGTGGGTGGGACTGAAAGGGGCGCCCAGGTGGCCGAACCCCGGCGAAGGTGAGCCGAGTGCAACGAGGCGAACGTCGGAAGACGAGCGAAGCGAGTCTTCCGGAATAAGCACCGCAGGGAGCGCAGCGACTGAGGAGGGCAGCGAGCCGCGGGAGGTCAGCCGGGCGGGGCTTTCTTGTTGGTAGTGGCGTCACCGAGTTCAGTTGCGGCGATCGAACCAGCTTGAAATTCCCGTAGCCCCACCAGCCTTACCACCGGACCGGGCCGTATCAGAAGTCGATGGCGAGCCTGGAGGACCCCATCGACATCGGCGGCCTCACGGTGCCGAACCGTCTCTATCGCGCGCCCTTGCTCGAATGCGCGGGCAACGGTCCCGACGCCGTCGACCGCTTTATCGACGAACTCGAACCCACGGCGGCCTCGGGCGTGGGTCTGATCTTCCAGGGGGCGAGCATCGTCAGCGCCGAGAGCGGCTGTGCGGCGCCGAACATGACGCGGGTCCACGACCCCGACTTCGTCGCCCGACTCCAGCGGCTCACCGACGCGATTCATGCACACGAAGGAAAGATATTTATCCAGCTCGGCCACGGCGGGTTGCGGAGCCTGGAGGTGTGGCACGCCGAACACCGCCAGCGGAATCCGGACGTTTCCCAGCTGGCGGTCTCACAACCGCCGTGGCAGCTCCGGGCGCTCGACCACGCCGGGCTGATCGACCTGGACCCGCGCGTCCTCTCGGCGGCGGAGGTGTACGACCTGGCCGAGCAGTTCGGTCGCTGTGCGGGCTACGCCGTCGACGCGGGCTACGACGGCATTCACCTCTCCGGGGCGAACATGGGCATCGTCCAGCAGTTCCTCTCGCCGTTCTACAACCGCCGGGACGACGAGTTCGGGACCGGAGCGGACGGCCGCGGCGGCGTTCGCTTTCTGGAGGTCGTCCACGACGCCGTCCGCGACCACGCGGGCGACGTTCCGCTCGCGACGAAAGTGCCGGCAGAGACTGCCGCCCCTCCCATCGTTCGGCGGTCCCTCTCGGCGGCGGACGGCGTCGCCATCGCCGAGCGACTCGCGGCGGTCGGCTACGACGCGCTGGTTCCGGTCGAGGTCTCGACGTTCTGGGACATGAGCGTCGTTCGGGGAGCGTTTCCCGACCGGGCGTGGGACGCCGCGGACCTGCAGAACGACTACGCGACGGCCTTCGGCGGGCCGTGGCGGGCCCGGGCAGTCGAACTTCTCAATCGGTTGCAGGCGACGCAATTCGGCGACGAGTCGGGCTGGAACGCCGGGTTCTGCCAGGCCGTGCGCGAGCGGGTCGACGTACCAGTGCTCTGCGAGGGCGGGATTCGCGAGCGGGCGACGTGCGACCGGTTGCTCGGTGACGACGGCGGCAGCGGCGCCGATGGCGACCGAGCCGGTGCAAGCTGTGAGCCCGCGGCGGACCTGGTCGGGATGGGCCGGCCGTTCTACGCCGAGCCGCGGCTGGGAACGCGGCTGCTGGACGGGGCGGACGCCCTGTGCGAGAGCTGTAACAACTGCACGATTCCGCAGGTGGCCGGCGAGCCAGGCCGATGTCGAACGCCGTCGGTCGTCCGCGAACGGGCGCGACTGGAGCGGGCAGGAGAGTATTACGGGCAAAAGCGGAACGAAACGGACTCGGGGACCGGTGCGGGCGAGGACTGAGTCACTCGACCACCGTGGTCGGCGTCGCGTCTGCCGCGACGTCGCCGGATCAGTCGGCGTGTTCGATGTACCAGTCGTCGATGTACGTGACCGAGCGGCTTCCGCGGAGGTTGTGCCAGTAAACCTGTACCCAGACGTAGCTGTCGTTCCCGCCCCGGTCGCACGTCCCGACGACTTCGCCGGTGTCGCCCTTTTGCCGGTCTCCTCCGGGACAGAGCTCGTGGAAGTCGCAACACCGGGTCATCGTCGGCACGTGGTAACTGGTTACCTCGACGATGTCGCCCGGTTCGAAGCTGGCCGCCGTCGCCGAGATGGACGCCGTCGCGATACCTGTGGCCCCGACGGCCCCCGTCGCTGCGGTTTTCCGTAACAGTGCTCGTCGGCTCATCTGCTGTGCGTCATCGTCTGACATACAGTTCTAAAAGACGTGTATTTAATATATAAAGTTTTTTCAGCCATCATTTATGGAGTGAAACGATCGTTGCGGCGCGTCTCTCCCGTCTCGTCTCGGCTTGACACCCGACACCGCGACGCCGGGCGTCCGGCAGAACGTTCATTCCCGTCGGGCCGTGAGTGGTATCAGATGAATCGCCCACCAATCCGGACCAGTACCGCGTCCCTCGCCGTGGACGGGGACGACGTCGACGTGCGCTACCTCCACGGCGGCGACGGGCCGCCGCTCGTCTTCCTCCACGGCATCGGCCTCGACGCCGCGGCGGTCTCCTGGCGCCACGCCCTCCCGGCGCTGGCCGACGAGTTCTCGGTGTACGCGCTCGACCTGCCGGGCCACGGGGAGAGTGACGGGGTCGACCGCACGTATACGACCGACTACTACGTAGACGTGCTGGCTGCGTTCCTCGAAGCGATGGGAATACGGGGTGCGGGGTTAGTCGGCATCTCGATGGGTGGTGCCGTCGCCCTGGGCCACGCGCTCGACGGCGGGTCGCCGGAGCGGCTCGTCCTCGTCGATAGCTACGGCCTGGGCGCGGACGCCTACTGGCGTCAGGCAGCGAGCGCGGCGCTGCGCATCCCCTTCGCGAGTAGCTTCCTCTGGGGCAGCGTCTCTTCACGCGCGGGCGTGCGAACCAACCTCCAGGGACTGCTCGGGTCGTCGGTGCCCGAAGAGCTGGTCGACGACGTCCACGGGACGGTGACGAGTCGGTCGATGGACGCGCTCCGGAGCTGGCAGCGCCACGAGTTCCGGCCCCACGGCCTGCGGACGGACTACCGGTCGCGGCTCGGCGGGCTGTCGACGCCGACGCTGCTGGTCCACGGCGAGCACGACCCGCTGTTCCCGGTGTCGTGGTCGCGTGACGCGAGTACGCGGCTGAGCGACGGGGAGCTACGGGTGTTCGACCGGTGCGGTCACTGGGTGCCTCGCGAGCGACCGGAGCAGTTCAACGGGCTCGTGCGCGACTTCTGTCTGTCGTAGCGATCGCGACGCTCGGGAGCGAAAACCGTCGAAAATCGAAAGTAAGCGAGAAGTCGAGCCGCGTCCGTCCGGTCAGTCGTCGTCTTCGGGCAGGTCGTCGATCAGGACGACGGCCTCGCCGTCGATGACGACGTCGCCCGCGTCGACGACGCGGGTGGTGAGCCGGAACTGGTCGTTGCCGAGATCCTCGACGATCTCGACCTCGGCCGTGACGGCGTCACCGATGTGGACCGGGTTGTGGAACTCGAGATCCTGGGAGAGGTAGATAGTCAGCCCGGGCAGGCGCGCCAGCGCGGAGCTGATGAGCCCGCCGACGAGCCCGCCGTGGGCGATCCGGCTCTTGAACCGGGTCTCGCTGGCGAACTCCTCGTCGAGGTGGAGCGGGTTGGTGTCCCCGCTGGCGGCCGCGAACTTGCGCACGTCGTCGTCCGAGATGGTCTTCGTGAACTCGACGCGGTCGCCCACGCCCAGCCGGTCCGGGTGGTCTTCGCTCAGTTCGACGTGCCACTCCGGCAGGTCCTCGTCGGCCTCGATCCGCTCCGTCGGATCGGCAACGACGCCGTCCTCCTCGGAGGGATTGACGCCGAACGCGGCGAACGCGGCCCGGTTGGCCGCGACGACGCTGTTGAACATGTGCGTGGAGGTCTCCGTCCAGGTATCCAACAGCGTACTCCGGTGCGATTCAGAACTCATCGACAGCCGTGTTTGGGACTGGTGCTATTAAAGCATGGTGGTGAATCGGATCGAGGCTCGTTGACGGGGTCACAGGGCCGTAAACAGGACATTCGACTGTCGAAGACGGCAGCGGGCGAGTGATTTTCGAGCCTATTGAGGGATTTCTATGGTAGCATATGGTAGCAGATGGTAACGAGCGCAATCTTTATCCCTGCGAAGGATGTAGACTCTGTTGACAGATGACCGACGAGGACGACGCCCTGCCGTGGACGCCCCCGATGTTCAAAGGGATGCAGGAGATGAGCGAGCAAGCGATAGAACGCCAGCAGGAGATGATGCAGCAGATGCTGGGCGCCGGGATGTCCGGCATGGACATGAACCAGCTCGGCGCGATGAGCCAGACGGCTGCGTTCAAGACCCGCGTGCAGAGCGGCGGCCGGATATCTATCCCGGACGCCGAGCGCGAGGCCCTGGACATCGAGGAAGGCGACATCGTGCAGGCGTTCGTCCTCCCGGTCAAACGTTCCCGAAACGAGTAATCATGACTGAATACACCACCCCCGTCACCACCGCGTTCCAGCTGCAGCGACAGTCGATCGAACAGAGCCAGAAGGTCTTCGAGCAGAGCGTCGCGTTCCAGAAGAACGTCACCGACGCCGTCGTCGACAGCCTCGACAGCCAGGAGTCGGCCCAGCGCCGCGGCGTCGAGCTCGCCCAGACGGCCTTCCACAGCTACCTCGACACCGTCGAGGCTACCGTGCCCGGCGTCGCGCCGACCGTCGAGGAGGTCCGCGCGGCCGTCGACGAGCAGTACGAGTTCCTGCTCGAGAACCACGCCGAGGCGTTCGAGAACGTCGAGACCGAACTCGTCGAGCAAACCGACGCCTACGACGAACTCACCGAGGACGTGCTGACCGCGATGAACGAGCAGGTCGACCTGCTCGTCGAGGCCCACGAGGACCTCGAGGCACAGTCCGTCGAAGCAGCCGAGCAGTGGGGCACCCAGATCGAGGAGCTCCAGGATCAGGTCGAAGCGGTACAGGACCAGGTCCGCGAGGTCCAGGAGCAAGCAGCCGACGCCGTCGAGGCGTAAACGCTCGCAGCTTTTTGTACCGCGGCCGCGATGTGATTCCCAATGAGTAATTCAAACCAGATGCAACAGGAGTGGGCAGAGATGGTCGAACAGATGAACGAGGCGGTCTCCGAGTCCGTCGAACAGAACATGAAGGCCCAGGCGGCCTTCGTCGAGTCCTGGGCGGACGCCGTCGAGGACTCCATCCCCGAGGAAGACGAGTTCGCCGAGGGCATCCAGGGGTACAACCAGGCCTACGAGGAGTGGATGAACGCCGCAGAGCAGATGCTCGAACGGACCACCGACGCCGCACAGGGCGAGGAGGTCGACCCGACGGAGTTCCGGGACATCTGGCTCCAGTCCGCCAACGAGGCGTTCAAACACGTCATGGGCACGAGTGCCTTCGCCGCCGCGAACGGCCAGCTCGTCGAGGCGATGATGGAGATGCAACAGGAGGCCGACGACATCAGCCAGGACACCGTCGCCCAGCTGGGCTTCCCGACGCGGGACGACGTCGACGAGGTCGGCGAACGCCTCGTCGAACTGGAACGACGCCAGCACTCGGTCGAACAGAAGCTCGACCGCATCATCGACGAACTCGAGGACTAGCCATGGCGAGCAACCCCGCCAACCCGTGGGCCGCCGCGTTCAACTGGCAGCGCCAGTCCATCGAGGCGATGACGGAGGCCGTCGACAGCTCGCAGGCGGTCCCCGACAGCGTCGAGACGATGCAGGGCGTCGACGTCGGCCAGACCCCTAGCGACGTCGTTTACGAGGAGAACAAGCTGGAACTGCTCCACTACGACGCCGAGGCAGCCGGCATCGACGTGCCCGAGGAGGAGAAGGAGGAGATTCCCATCCTCATCGTGTACGCGCTGATAAACCGGCCGTACATCCTCGACCTGCAGCCCAATCGCTCGGTCGTCCGCCGCCTGCTCGAAGGCGGCCACGACGTCTACCTCATCAAGTGGAACGAGCCCTCGCGGCTCGACCAGCATCTGACGCTGGACGACTACGTCAACCGCTACGTCGAGAACTGCGTCGACGAGGTCCGCGAGCGCTCCGGTCAGGACGCGATCAACCTGCTCGGCTACTGCATGGGCGGCACCATGTCCGTCATGTACAGCGCGCTCCACCCCGAGAAGGTCAACGCGCTGGGCCTGATGGCCGCCGGCCTCTGCTTCGAGGACTCGGGCGGCGTCCTCGAGGAGTGGGGCTCCGACGAGTACTACGACCCGGAGACGATCACCGACACGTTCGGCAACGTCCCCGCGGAGTACCTCGACGTCGGCTTCGCGCTGATGGACCCGGTCGACAACTACGTCTCGAAGTACGTCCGTTTCGCGGAGAACCTCGAGAACGAGGGGTTCGTCGAGAACTTCGGCCGGATGGAGCGCTGGCTCTCGGAGGGCGTCGACGTCGCCGGCGACACGTACGTCGAGTTCCTGGAGAAGATCTACCAGAACAACGATCTGTACCACAACCGTCTGGAGATCGGTGGCAAACGCGTCGACCTGGACGAGATCACCATGCCCGTCCTCCAGCTCATGGGCGAGTACGACCACCTCGTCCCCGCGTCGGCCTCGAAGCCGTTCAACGACGTCATCGCCAGCGACGACGTCGAGACCATCGAGTACGCCACCGGCCACATCGGCCTCTCGGTGTCTTCCTCGTCCCACGAGGACGTCTGGCCCCGCGCCAGCGACTGGTTCAAAGAGCGGAACAGGGCGGCCGAACAGCGTGCAGCCGCCGACAGTGCGAGCGGGGCGGCCGAGCAGCGCGCAGCCGACGACGGCGCCGTCGACATCGAGATCGAATCGCCCGAGGAGGCAGCCGCCGAGGCCGTCGAATCGGTCGAGGAGCAGACGGACGAGGCCGTGGACGAGTCGCCCGACGTCTCCTCGGTCTCGGGCATCGGCCCGACGTACGCGGACCGCCTGCGCGAAGCCGGCGTCGAGACCGTCGCCGACCTCGCCGACTACTCGGCAGCCGAACTCGCAGAGATCGCCCAGACCAGCGAGACGCGCGCACAGGACTGGATCGACCAGGCCTGAACGCGGGTCGACGTCGGGAACGTTTTTGCGGTGACCGATTTCCTAGTGGCGACCGCAAAAGAGACTACGTCTGCAGTTCGTCGAGCCGGGCGGTCGCGAACGGGACCAACATCTCTCGCGGAGTCAGCCCGCCGTGCATCCCAATCTTCGGAACCACCGTCTCGGTCTCGTCGGCGACGAGTTTCTTCTCCGGATGATAGCACACTAGATCCCCGCATCGCCGCTCGAACGTCGGCTCCGGACTGGGACCGTACAGACCGAGGTCGGCCACTTCCGAGCGAGTGAACGTCCGCACGCCCATCGCTTCGAGCGCTTCCACGACGACGTCGGCAGCCCCATGGCGAAGCCAGAAGTGAGTCCCGCGAGGGTCGGCAACCGGCGGGATCACACGTCCCGACGACCACCGCGCCAGGTTCTCGGTGACCTCATCGATTTTACCCAGGTTGAGACAGCCCGCGGGACCAGGTTCGAGATCTGTCATGCCGTGGTCAGCAGTGATGATCAGCAGCGTCTCACTAGCAACGGTGCTGTCGAGGTCGTCGTATAGTTCGCGAGAGAGGTGACGAGTTACACGGGCGAGCGCGTCGTGATACGCACTCGAGTCAGTACCGTTGTCGTGCGAGGTACTGTCGAGCGCGGGCACGTAACAGTAGGCGTACGTCGGGCCCACGCTCGTCTCTAGAATCCGTCGCAGGCCCGCGGCACCCGCTCCGTACTGGTCGTAGGGGACCTGCCGCGCGCCACGGAAGGTGGCGTCTGCGTAGTCAGTTCCCAGCGTGTCCGCCGGCTGGACCACGTGGGACGTGACGCCCGTGTCAGCGAGCGTCGGATAGATGGGTTCGACGGCAACGACGTCCGCAGCCCCGACCGGGGTTGCGTCCAGTCCGTCGGCGTTCTCGCCAACCTCGTGTGGGAAGACCGAGACGACCGCTTCCTCGACTGGAAGGTGGACATCCCAGCCGAAGACGCCGTGGGCGGCCGGTGGCGCGGCTGTGTGGATCGTCGTTATCGCGGCCGCGGTAGATGACGGAAAGGTGCTCGTGAGCGGCGTGACAGTGCCCCGTTCGGAAACTCTGTCGAGGAACCTGTGGTCGGTCCGGTCGCGCTTCCAGCGGTGGAGACCGAGACCGTCCAGGAGGACGACCACGACGTTTTCGATGGTCGTCGATCCAATTGGGACGACATCCGCCGGGAGCGATGGACCCACCTCGACGCCGAAGACGTCCCCGATGGTGCCGGGGACGTTCGCCAGGCAGTAGTCGCGGTAGGCGGGGACGAGACCGGTGTCCCGGGCTTGCCGATCGCGGAGTGTCAATTCAACGTCTTCTCGGATCACTGCTAGTTACTCAAAACCTTAGT
Organism: Halomicrobium sp. HArcel3; assembly: GCF_058933135.1. Classification (NCBI taxonomy): domain Archaea; kingdom Methanobacteriati; phylum Methanobacteriota; class Halobacteria; order Halobacteriales; family Haloarculaceae; genus Halomicrobium; species Halomicrobium sp. HArcel3. The sequence goes on from NZ_JBZYDN010000005.1 coordinate 163,859, forward strand.
AAATAAGTGTGGTGGCGGTGTGTAGACAGATTATATCCTTCGTAGGAGACCGCCCGACGCGTACCTTTTTGTCGCGGCGTGCGATTGTCAGCCCATGTTGGACGGTCAGACCTGTCTGGTCACGGGGTCGTCTCGCGGCATCGGGCGCGGGATCGCCGAGGACCTGGGCGAACACGGGGCCGAGGTCGTAGTGAACTACCGGTCCTCGGAGGAGGCGGCCCACGACGTCGTCGACGCCATCGAGGAGTCGGGCGGCACAGCGATCGCCGCCCAGGGCGACATCTCGAAGTACGAGGACATGGAGGCGCTGGCCGAGCGGGTTCACGAGGCCTTTGGCCCCCTCGACGTGCTCGTCAACAACGCCGGCATCACCGTCGACAAGAAGTTCGACAACATGACCAAGGAGGACTGGGACGCCGTCATCGACGTCAACCTCGGCGGCGTGTTCAACGTCACCCACTGTTTCTGGGACGACATCAAACGCTCCGAGACGGGCCGGCTGATCAACGTCTCCTCCGTCGTCGGCCAGCAGGGCAACTACGGGCAGGCCAACTACGCCACCACGAAATCGGGACTGTTCGGCTTCACCCGGACGCTCGCGCTGGAACTCGCGAGCACCGGGTCGACCGCGAACTGCATCGCCCCCGGGTTCGTCGCGACGGACATGCTGGAGGAAGTTCCCAAGCGCGTCCAGGAGAAGATTCTCCGCCGCATTCCCCTCGATCGGTTCGCCACCATCGACGACATCGCGCCGGTGATCCGCTTTATGGCCAGCGAGGATTCGAGTTACATGACTGGCCAGATCATCGGGGTGAATGGGGGGATGGAGTGGTAGGATGGTTCTGAGCGGAGCGAAGAACCATCTTCCGTGCGAGCGGTGAGCGGAGCGAACCGCGAGCAGGCTGGGGCCGACCGTAGGGAGGGCCCAGCTTATGGACGAACGGCGAACGAAGTGAGCCGTGTGGTAGGGTGATTCCGACCGCAGGGAGGAATCACCTCGATTGCGAGCGGGAGCGACCGTAGGGAGCGACACGCGAGCAGGGTGGTTTCGAGCGACGTGAAGGGCCGACAAATTTCGAGCAGGCTGGTGCGAACTGAAGAACGTTCTAGAGCGCGTAGCCGTAGTATCGGTCCTCGTCCGATACTTCGAACAGGGCGACGTAGGGCTCGCCGTCATCCGCCGTCGGGCACTCGTCGGTCCGTTCGACGGGGAACTGCGCACCGGACAGGTTCGCGCCGTTAACGTCGAGCGTCACGGGGTACGACTTCGAGTCGAAGCCGAGGACGTGTTCGTTGTACCCGTCGTCGACGTACAGGCTCACGTGGACATCGCGTTCGGGTTCGCCCTGGGGCGACGGCGGGGCGTAGGCACTCCAGTTGCCGGCTGGACAGGCCTCGTACCGGGGTGCCTCGACGCGCTCGGGGAGCGGCGTCGGGTTGGTGGCGGTGATCGATCCGAGTTCGATCTGGTGCCGGTCGGCGCCGTCGACTTCGACCGTCGCGTCGTGCTGGAGCTCGTACGCGAGACCGCCGGTGACGACGTCCACGGCGAGGACGACGACCGCCAGCGCGACGAGCGCGCCGAAGGCGTAGGTCGCCAGCCGACCGCTGACGAACTGGCCGTCGGCGTCGAGCCGCGTCCGGAGGCCGAACAGGAGCCCGGCCAGGACCAGCAGTCCGAGGACGGTCAGTCCGTCGCCGAGGTCGAACGTCCCGACGACGTCGAAGAAGAGGATGACGGCGCTGACGACGACGACGGCGTAGCCGAACAGGACCAGCTGGTAGTCGTCGGAGCGCTGGGTGAGTGCGAAGACGCCGGACAGGAACGCCGCGACGAGGGCGACCTCCGACACCGGCGAGTAACCCAGTTCCACGTTGAGGACGAACACGAGGACGGCGATGGTGGCGACCGCGGCCGCCGCCCCGTTGAACAGCGTCTCGGAGTCGATGTCGACCATACGAGTAGCACCTCGACCGGCGTAAAAAAGCCGCGGGTGGGTGAAATCAGGGTTTGACCGTGGCGAGCCGCGGCGAGGGTCGCCACGGCCGGCGGTGGATTCACGGCGGCGTCGGACCCACTGGCAGGTATGCGCGTCTCGGTCATCGGCGGCGGCACAGTGGACGACGCGGCGGCCGAACTGGCCCGCGAGGTGGGCAAACTGCTGGGGAAGCGCGGCCATACCGTGGTCTGTGGCGGCCTCGGCGGCGTGATGGAAGCGGCCTGCGAGGGCGCGAAACGTGAGGACGGCGAGACGATCGGTATCCTCCCGACGGAGCGCCGGGCGGACGCCAACGAGTTCGTCGACACCGCGATCGCGACCGGCCTTGGTCACGGCCGGAACCACCTCGTCGTGCTCAACGGCGACGCGGTGATCGCCATCGACGGCGGATCGGGGACGCTCTCGGAGATCGGCTTCGCCGGCGTCTACGACCGCCCGATAGCGGGGCTCGGGACCCACCGGATCGACGGCCTCGACCACGTCGAAGAGGTCGGGACGCCCCCCGAGGCCGTCGACTACGTGGAATCGAAGGTGTGAGGGGAGGAACGAAGTTGCGGTCGCGGGAGTTCAGTGAGTCCTGGGGTTCGGCTGGCGTGATTCAGTGCCCAAATACCAACAGAAGAAAGCCCTCGGCCCGCTCGCCTCGTGCGACTCGCTGCGCGCGCTCACTTCGTTCGCGTGCTTACGTCGTCGGACTTCGTCGACCGCGCCTCGCCCTTTCATTCCTCCAGGAACGTACCGCATCACGGCCACACGCCTCCCCAGCCGATTCGTTCACTCGCTTCGCTCGTTCACTCATCCCTCGTGCGGTTTCGTCGCGGCCCGGAGGCCGCGACAGCGCACGCCACGGTGGAGGTCAGGGGTCAAGTGCAAAACCAGACTACAGCCAGTCGACGAAGCTTCCCTCCAGCAGGGTCCCCTGCTGTCGGTCGACGTAGCGCGATTGCATCCCCCAGATGGCTTCAGCCAGGGGGACGTTCTCGTCGACGGCCTCGCGGACCTGGTCGTGTTTCCAGCGGGCGGGGGTCAGGCGGCGGTCGACGCGCTCGCGGAGCGGGCGAACGTAGGAGTGGGCCGCCTCCGTCGAGAGGCCGCGCTGTTCGAGGCCCTCCCGGGCTATCTCGAACAGTTCGCCGTAGAGCTGGTCGGTGTCGGTGGTGTGGGTCCCGTCGACCGTGATCCACTCCATGTCGGCCCGGAGGCCGTCGCTGGCGGCGGCGTAGAAGTTTGTCTTCGCAGTCGCCCAGTCCAGGCCCTGGATGGGGTGTTCGACGCGGGGGAGTGCCTCCATCAGCCCGCCGAAGACGGCCTGGAAGGCGACGGCGTCGGAGAGCGTGGGCTGGCCGGGCAGTGGGCGGAACTCGATGCGGGCGTTGGCGGCCGACCGGGAGGCGCCGTCGAAGACGGGGCGGATCCACCGCCAGTAGGAGCCGTGTTTGTGCCGGAAGTGCGCGAAGGCGTCGTCGAAGCGGTCGCCCTCGGGGACGTCCATCGGGACGATGGTGTGGTCCGCGAGCACGTCGTCGATGGCGTCCTCGACAGTCTCGAAGTCCGGCGGGAAGCGGACCTTGTCCTCGTACTGGTCGTCCGCCGCGTTAAGCACGGTCTCGAACACGCCGATGCGGTTCTCCATGCGGGCATCGGCGACGATTTCGGGGTCGGGCGCGTCGTCGTACAGGTCCGGCGGGAAGAAGGGGGCGTTGACCCCCAGTGCGAGCAGCGGGCCGGCGATCCGGAGCGCGTAGCTGAAGTACTCGGGGAGGTCCGGCGCGTGGGGGATCTGGTAGTGGGGCTGGATGGAGGTGATGAGGCTCTCCGGCATGACGGTGTCGCAGGAGAGGGAGACGTGCGGGGCGTCGAGGCGCATGCCGGCCGGATAGTCGGCGTTGGCCATGACGTGGTAGCGAACGGCGTCGGACATGTTGGTCGCCAGCCGCACGCCCTGCTCCTCGACGGAGTCCGAGAGGTAGCTCCGGGCGGTCTCGCCCGTCGGCGGCACCGTCCACATGCCGTCGCTGACGAGCCGGATCCCCTGGTGGCCCGTCCGCTCCTGGGCGGGCGCGAGGTTGGCCCGGAGTTCGGCGACCTGTGCCGACAGCCCGTAGGAGTTCAGCGGCTGTGGGCTGGTCTGCATCTCCGCGTTGTGCAGCCCCAGCTCCTTCTCGAAACCGATGAGCCCGAGCAGTTCGCGAGGCATCCGCCGGAGCGCGTCGGTCTGGTCGTCGACGCCGTACAGCTCCAGCTCCAGCCCGACGATGGCCTGGGTGTTGTCGAAGGTGCCGGCCCGGACCTCCTCTTTGAGCCGGTCGGCCTCCGCGGCCGCCCGCTCCTGAAACTCCTCGGGGTCGACCTCCAGGGCCGCGGCCACCTGACTCGCCAGTTCCGAGGCAGACATGTCCGCGGCTTGGCGTCCGTCCGTGTTAAGCGCGGGGGAGTCAGGAGAGCGCGGGAGTCGGTACCACGACGACGGGCCGGTCCAGTTCGGCCAGCAACGCCTGTGCCGTCGACCCGACGCCCGCGGCCCCTGGCCCGCCGCGGTTGGGGCCGACGATCAGCTCGTCGGGGTCGTGCTCGTCGACTGCCGCCAGCAATTCCGGGAGGACTGTGCCCTCGCGCGTCTCGACAGTCGGCGTCGACGTCGCCAGTCGAGCGCGTGCGACGTTGGCCGCGTCGGCCACGTCCCGGTCCGAAGCGTCCGGCCCGGTCACGCCGACGACCACCACTTCGTCTGTCCCCGGATCGAGACGGTCTTCGAGGTAGTCCACCGCGGCCGCGGTCACGTGGACCGAGGCCGTCGCCACCAGAAAACGCGTCATGCGCGGGTGTGGACTCCGGAGACGCAAACCAGTTGTGGCGATCCTCCACCGGAAAGGAAGGGGTTACGGCAGGGGGTCGATCGCGGTAAGCCGCCCTCCTTCGTCGGTGGCGTAGACGGCGTCGTCCCTCGCTGCGACGCCGCCGAGGTCAGTCTCCCCTTCGTAGTAGTTCAGGACCGTCCCATCGGACGGATCGAGGGCGACCACGTACCGCTCGTAGGAGAGGTAGAGAGTGCCGTTGGCCAGGGCAGGCCTGGCGGTGTGGGAGGCGTAGGGATCCATCGTCGCGCCCGAGACGTCCCGTTCGAACTCGTTCAGTGGGTTCGACCAGCGCTCGGCGCCGTCGTCGAAGGCGACCGCTTCTACGCCCCGGTGATTCGTGTCGAATCCGACGTTTGGAACGTAGACAGTGTCGTCGCTGCTCGCGACCCCGACCTCGTGGATGCCACGGTCGATACCGGTTCGCCACACCTCGGAGCCGTCAGAAGGATCCCACGAGGCAAGTACGGGCTGTGAGAAGGACTCGCCCATGTCGCTGGTGAAGACGTACCCCGCTTCGGAACCAACCAGTCCGCGGTGTCTGCCGGTTACGGACCAGTTTCGACGGCCCGTAGCGGCCTCGACTGCGATGACGGCGTCCTCGCCGTCGGTCTCCGCCTCGACGTACACCTGCCCGTCGCCGATGGCCAGGTCGTCGATCGTCGAGAGCGCGCCGTCCGAGCCGTCGAACCGCCACCGTTCGGTGCCGGAAGCCACGTCTAGCGCCACCAACGACGTCTCACTGGACGAGCCGCCGGTTACCGGTGCGTACACTGTGTCGCCGTCGTGGACGAACGCGGCCGCCACGGACACCCCGTCGTCCACCTGCCACTGAACACTCCCGTCCGCCGCGTCGAGGGCGAGGAGCCGGTCCACGGTCCCGGCAAGGACAGTCCCACCGGTCACATCGATCCCACGCGTGACCGGCATACCGACGTCGTAGGACCACTGCCGTTCCTGGCTCGAACGAGCGAGCGAAACGATGGCGTTGCCAGTCGCCTCCGCTGGTGGACAGAATTCGCTCGCCCCCGCCGCCCCGGCAACGACGACGGCGTCGTCGGTTACGGCGGGCGGAGATTCGAAGGACATCGGCTTGCCACTGTCCACCTCGAACGTCTCGCGCCACTGAACCGCGGGACGTTCCGTTTCCGGCAGACACGGTGCCTCCGCCGCTGCCGAACCGATCACGGATCCACTTCCGGCCAGGAGCGTACTGGCCGCCGCGACTCGCCGCGCGAACGAGCGGCGTGTTTCTCGGGTCATGGTAGGTGAGGCATTGAGGAGAGAATCAATTACTACCAATCCGATAAGCCGGCTAAATTTCGGATTATCTACCACACAACGCGAGGATCACGGAGTGTTCGGCGAGTGCAGTATTCGAGAGAGGAACGCCGTCAGGACCTGACGGCGGCGCTGTGGCACCCAACCCAGCACGTGAGAGATTGCTGCCTGGCCGGAATTCCCATCCGGATCCGTATTTAATTGACTGTTATCGACATAACGTCGTATTATGACCGGAATCGCCCCCACCGATCCGAGATCACTCCCCGGTCAGAACGGTCAGCGCGTCGCCGCCGAACAGCAACGCGTCGCCCGCGATGGCAGGCGACTGGACCGGGAACGGCGACTCCGGTTCGAACTCCCAGCGGGTTTCGCCGTCGGCCGAGTCGAGCGCGTAGACGGCGACCTGCCGGCTTTCGGGGTCGGAGACGGCGGCGTAGACGGTCTGACCGCCGACGGTGACCGAGACGTCCCCGAGGCGGTCGGACCGCCACTCGGTCGACCCGTCCGCCGTCGAGAGCGCCGCGACGTGCTCCTCGTCCACGGGGACGTACAGGCGGTCGGGGCCGACCGCCGGCACGCCGGAGGGGTCGGTGGATCCGTCGGACGGCGACCCGTTCGCGTGCCATCGCTCGGTACCGTCGGCGAGTTCGATCGCGACGACGCCGTGTCTGGTGGTCGCGTACACGCTGCCGTCTGCGATAGACGGACGTCCCGCGTCGGGGACGTCGTGGCGCCACGCCTCGGAACCGTCGGCCTGATCCACTGCGACGACGCCGTCCTCGTCCGCCGTGACCACGAGGCCGTCCGCGACGGTCGGGACGAGCGTGCGGTCGGCGGCCGTCCCGTCCGCCAGATCCGTTCGCCACGCGACGGTCCCGCCGTCGTCGATGGCGACGAGCGAGTCGTCCGCCGCCACGAACGTCCGGCCGTCGGCGACCGTCGGCCAGGTGACCGTGACGGGGTCGAACTCGTGGTCCCACTCGACGGTCCCGTCGGCCGCGTCGACCGCCGCCAGCGTGGGCGGGACCGGGACGCACTCGGGCGACTGCTGGGATCCGCCGACGACGTAGACCGTGTCGTCAGCGACGGTCACGCCGGCCGCCGATCCCGGCGTGACGACCGTCTCCCAGATCGTCGTCTCCTGGTCCAGGTCGAACGCGGCCAGGCTCGGTCGCGCCCGGTTCCGGACGAAGTAGGCCACGCCGTCTGCGACGGCCAGGTTGCTGTCGATAGACGGTCCCGACTCCGCGAGGCGACGCGACGCCGGCGCATCGACCGGCCCCGCCGCCGACGTGAATCCGGCCCGGGCTGCGGTGCCGCGATACGTCGGCCAGTCCGTCGTCGCGTCGGCCAGCGACCACTCGACCCCCGTCGTCGATTCGGCAGCCCCCGCGCCAGGTCCGACACCGAGCCCGAGTAACACGGTACCCCCCAGTCCAGCGTTGCGAAGGAACGAACGCCTTGTTTTCCTCGTCATCTTCGGAAAAATAATCTAACGATGGAAAGATTATTAATCGGGTCGTAAATTCCACTAGCCACCTGCTATCCGCCCGTTCGGAAGCGGGAAAAACGGCGGCGTCGCTCCAGTCAGCGGACGACGCGGCGTGGTGCCGGATCCAGGTCGCGTCGGGGCAGACCCACCGACTGCGGACGGTCGATCCACGAGTTTAACTGCGACCGCGACCCCACCTAGTGTCGTGCGGGTCGAGAATTCGTTCATCGGGGTCAGCGGCGTCGGCGAGAAGACCGAGCGCGGGCTGTGGGAGGCGGGCGTCACTCACTGGGACGACTTCCACCCCGAACCGGTCGGGCCGAAGACGGGCGAGCGCATCGAGGCGTTCATCGACGAAGGGCGATCCCACCTCGACGACGAGAACGTCCGCTTCTTCGACGAGCGATTCCCCTCCGGGGAGCGCTGGCGCCTCTACGAGACGTTCGCCGACCAGGCGTGCTTTTTCGACATCGAGACCACCGGCCTCGAACCCCAGTGGTGTGACGTCACCACGGTGAGCCTCCACCAGGACGGCGAGACGACGACGCTTGTCCGGGGCGACGACCTGACTGCCGAGTCGCTCCGCGCGGCCTTCGCCGACGCTGGCCTGCTGGTCTCCTTCAACGGCAAACGCTTCGACGTCCCCTTCCTCGAAACCAGCTACGACGTCGACCTCGATATCCCACACCTCGACCTGATGTACACCTGTAAACAGATCGGCCTCTCCGGCGGGCTCAAGCCCATCGAGCAGGCCATCGGCATCAAGCGCGATCGGCCGGACATCTCGGGCGAGGACGCGGTTCGCCTCTGGCGCGAACACGAACGTGGGCAGGACGGCTCGCTGGAGACGCTGATCTCCTACAACCGCGAGGACACGAAGAACCTGGAGACCCTCGCCGAGGAGGTCACTGGGCGGTTGCACGAGGACGTTTTTGTGGAGTAGGGTGGTTCTGACCGCAGGGAAGAACCACCTATATGCGAGCGGTGAACGGAGTGAACCGCGAGTAGTAGGCTGGCGCGGCCGAAGGCCGGGCCAGCTAAAGGACGAACGGGGAGCGAAGCGACCCGTGAGTAGGGTGGTTCTGACCGCAGGGAAGAACCACCTATATGCGAGCGGTGAACGGAGTGAACCGCGAGCAGTAGGCTGGCGCGGCCGAAGGCCGGGCCAGCTTGAGGACGAACGGTGAACGCAGTGAACCGCGAGTAGGATGGTGCCTCACTCCGTTCGGCGCCATCACAATTGCGAGCTGCGTCAGCCCACTCCGGTACCCCATCGTTTCATGTGGAGAATCGCCCGACAGAGCGTTCGCTCCGCGGGAATCGATCGGGAAACCGCGACACGGAAGCCAGACCCGATCGTTTCGAGTGGAAACAGAGGGGTCGAACGGCGGTCCTGATCCGGTCAGGCGACCCCCGGCGCGGGGTGGTTCGACCGGCGCCGGAGGACGTGCAGCCGACCAGCGAGCAGTCCGAGTAACAGCCCGGTGAAGTGGGCGACGAGAGCGACCTGCTGGCTCGCCGTCGCGACGGTGATAGCCCCGGCGACGACGGCGAACAGGGCGAGCTGGACGCGCGGGCTCACCTCGAAATTGCCGACGACGCGGTCGGTGAGGCGGTTGCTCGTCAGCAGGTAGCCGAACAGCGCGAAGATGGCGCCGCTGGCGCCGAGGACGTTCACCTGGGCGACGATGCCGGGGAGCATCGACCCGACGACGGCGGCGAACCACACCTCGGCGAGGCCGGCGAGTGCGCCCGTGAGGAGGAAGAAGGCGTGGAAGCGAAGCGCCGTCGTCTCCCGTTCGAGCGGGAAACCGACGAGGACGAGCGCGACGGCGTTGGCGGCGAGGTGGGAGATGCCGCCGTGGGCGTAGACGCTGGTGATCACCGTCCACGGCTCCACGGCGACGGGCGTCGAGAGCGCGAACAGGGAACGAGACGCGAGCGGGCCGGAGACGACTCCGACGAGCGACTGGACGGCGAACACGACGGCGAACACCCCGAGGAGGGTGAACGTCGGACTCTCCAGCAGGCGGCGGCGCATACCGACACTATGTAGTGCAGCATACATGAAACGTGGGGACCGGGTCGTGATCACCGAGTCGCCAGCGCGGCCGGGGCCGGAACGCATAGACCGACGGCGGTCGAACGGGGGACCGAGCCGATGCCAGTCGGAACGTACACGCTCGTCGTCGAACGAACCGTGAGCGACGCCGTCGCGGTCGGCGCGCTCGGCGAGGTCCTCCTCCCCGCGGGCTGGTACGCCTACGTCGGGAGCGCGTTCGGCCCGGGCGGATTCATAGTGGTGGTTGTAAGCCCGTACCGGCGTTCGACGTGGCCGGTGCCGTCGAACGTCGGTGAAAAGTTACAACCACCACTATCAGTCGGGTCGACCGCCACCGCGAGATCGCCAGCGGCGAGCGCGACGTCCGACACTGGCACGTCGACTACCTGCTCGGCGACCCGGCCACGCGACTGGATGTCGCGGTGAAAACGGCGGACGTCGAGGCAGAGTGTGCGATAGCCGGGCAGATCGGCGGCGAACGGGTGGCCGACTTCGGGTCCTCGGACTGCGGGTGTGAGTCGCATCTCGTCTACCGCGAGGAACGGGACGTGCTCGTCGACGCAGTCGAGCAGGCCCACCGCGACGCGCGTGAGTGAAGACTACTGGGAGTCCGCCTGGGCTTCGGCGCGGAGGCGCTCTCCCGCCTCGGTCTCGACAGTGAGTTCCTCGGGCACGGGTGTTGGTTTCCCGTCCCGGATGGCGACGAAGACGAAGTGCGCGTCGGTTGTGCGCTGGGTCTCGCCGGTGTGAGGGTTCTCGCGGGAGGCGCGTACCCGCACGTCGACGCTCGTCCGACCGGCGTCGTAGACGTACGCCTCGACGAGGGCGGTGTCGCCGACGGGGATCGGTCGTTTGAACTCCAGACCGTCAGTCGCCGCGGTGACGCAGGCTTCCCCGGCGAAGCGCATCGCAGACATCGCCCCGATCTCGTCCATCCACTTCATCACGATCCCGCCGTGGGCTGACTCGTAGTTGTTGGCGTGGTTGGGCTGGACGCGGTGGCGGTTGACGATATGAGTGTCCTCGAGCGCGGGCATGTGCGAGGTTGGGTCGATGCGGGAAAAAAGGCAGCGGCTGGCCGGTCAGGGCTCGGTGCGCTCGACTTCGACGCCGGGTTCCTCGTAGGCCATCTCGATCTCCTCGTCGTCGTCGCCGGAACGGTATCGCTGGACCGCGATGGCGACGCCGGCGAGCACGAGCGCGACGAGGAACAGTTTCCCCTTGGAGCCGCCGGACTGGTCCGGGTCGTCGTCCGCATCGACGTCGACGTGCTCGACGTCGGTCTCGTCGACGCGACCGCTACTGAATACTTCGTTGGGCAGGTTTACCTCGAAGAACGTGACGTTGTCGAATGCCATGGTAGCAATATGGGTCGCAACCCACTTATAACCACAGTGACAGCTGCTGGCACCCGCACCGTCCAGTGGTTTTCGTACGGGCGCGTCAACTGATGTGGATAGCGGGCTTGTTCGGGCGGGCCTTCGGCGCCAGGTCGTCGCCGTCCGCGGCGCGACGGACTTCGACGGCGGCGTCGAACTCCTCCTCGAACAGCCAGGCGGCCTCCTCGATGATCTGGTGTTCGCGCTCGGCGTCGAGCACCGGTTCGAGGACGGCCTGCTCCGCGGCGAGCCAGTTCGCGAAGTCGGCGGCCGCGTCGCCGTGCTGCTGGATCCTATCCTCCGTCATGATGGTGCCGACAACGGCCTCGTCCGGGCTCGCAGTCCGGGCAATTTCGTAGGCGTCGTACTTCCACGGCTGGGCGACGACGAGTTCGATCCGGTCAGGGTCGGTGATGTCGACGACGTCGGTGATGTCGCGGACGTCGGCCAGCGTCGTCCGGACCAGGTCGCGTTCCAGGGCGTACTCGTCCACCTCCTGCAGGGGAGCGGGCCAGTCGGCCTCGGCGATCAGCCCGTCGCCGTCGAGTTTGGTCCAGAGTTCCTCGGCGAGGTAGGGAGCGATAGGCGCGATCAGTTTCGCGAGCGTCCGCAGGCCGCGGCTGTAGGCGAAGCGGTAGGGCTCGTCGTACGATCGGTAGCGACGGAGCAGCCGCGCGAACGACTGGAGTTCGCTGACGACCTGGTGGAAGCGGAAGCGCGCGTACTCGTCGGTGACGGCGGCGATGGTCCGGTCGATTTCACGTTCCAGATAGGCGTCGTGGGGCGCCTGGTCGGTTCGACCGCCACCGCTCGCTTCGAAGTCCGCGACCATCCCGTAGATCTCCTGCTGGAAGTCGTAGGCCGACCGCACGTCCTTGACGGTCCACTCGAAGTCCTGCTGGGGGTGGGCCGCCGAGAGGACGAATAACCTGGTGGTCTCGGCGCCGTACTCGTGGGGCGCGACGGCGTTGCCCTTCGACTTGGACATCTTCTCGCCGCTGTGGAGCACCGTTCCCTGGTTGATGAGGCGCTCGACGGGTTCCCGACGGTCGAGCAGGCCCGCGTCGGCGAGCGCCCGGGCGAAAAAGCGGATGTACAGCAGGTGGAGCACGGCGTGTTCCTCGCCACCGACGTAGACGTCCACCGGGAGCCACTCGTCGGCTCTCTCCTGGTCGAAGGGGGCCGAATCGAGGTGTGGCGAGAGATAGCGGAGGTAGTACCACGAAGAGTCGACGAAGGTGTCCATCGTGTCCGTCTCGCGCTCGGCCGGGCCGCCACAGTCGGGACAGTCGACCCGCTTCCACTCCTCGGCCGCGTCGAGCGGGTTCCCGGTCGTCTGGACGAACTCGGGGAGTTCGACCGGGAGGTCGTCCTCGGGGACCAGCACCGGGCCGCACTCCTCGCAGTGGACGACCGGAATCGGCGTCCCCCAGTAGCGCTGGCGGGAGATGAGCCAGTCCCGGAGACGGTAGGTCGTCGCTTCCTCGAACGCGTTCGCTTCGGCCAGGAGTCGCTCGGTCGCGGCGGCGCTCGCCAGGCCGTCGTAGTCGCCGCTGTCGGTGAGCATCCCTTCCCCGGTGAACGGTGCGTCCGGGAGCCCCGCATCGCTGCCGCCTACTGGTTCTACCACCTGTTCGATCGGAAGGTCGTGGGCCGTCGCGAAGGCGTGGTCGCGCTCGTTGTGGGCGGGCACGCCCATGACCGCGCCCGTGCCCACGTCGTCGAGGACGTAGTCGGCGACGTAGACGGGGAGCTCTTCGCCGGAGAGAGGATGGACGGCGACGGCGTCGGTCTCGATGCCGGAGGGACCGTCGGTGGCGCCGTCCGCGTCTCCGGGGCCGTTCCTGACCTGGTCTACGTACTCGGCCACGTCACCGTCGTCGCTCGCGAGTTCGTCGGCCAGTTCGTGGCCCGGAGAGACCGCGAGGAAGGTCGCGCCGAAGACGGTGTCCGGCCGGGTCGTGAACACCGCGACGTCGCCGTGGCCGGAGATCTCGAAGGAGATTTCGGCGCCCTCCTGTCGGCCGATCCAGTTGCGCTGGCTGTCCCGAACGCCCTCGGGCCAGCCGTCGAGGTCGTCGAGGCCGTCGACGAGTTCGTCGGCGTAGTCGGTGATCGCGAAGAACCACTGGTCGAGTTCGCGCCGCTCGACCGGCGTTTCACAGCGCCAGCACGTGCCCTCGACGTGGCCGTGGGACGCGCCATTCCCGTGGCTACCGTCGTCTCCGTCCGTAACGACCTGCGCGTCCGCCAGCACCGTCTCGCAGTCGGGACACCAGTTCACGGCGGCGCCCTCGTACTCGACCAGGCCCTCGTCGTACAGTTGCTCGAACAGCCACTGGTTCCAGCGGTAGTACTCGGGGTCGCAGGTGGTGATCTCCCGGGACCAGTCGTAGCCAAAGCCCATCGTCTCCAGTTCCTCGCGCATCCGCTCGATACAGCTACGGGTCCAGGACTCGGGGTCGGTGTCGCGCTCGTAGGCGGCGTTCTCCGCCGGGAGGCCGAACGCGTCCCACCCCATCGGATGGAGGACGTCGTCGCCCTGCATCCGGCGGTAGCGCGTGTAGGCGTCCGTGATGGCGTAGTTTCGGACGTGCCCCATGTGGAGCGCGCCCGACGTGTAGGGGAACATCCCCAGGACGTACGTCGGGTCCGACGCCCCCTCGTCGAGTTCGTACACCCCCTCCCGCTCCCAGACGTGTTGCCAGTACTCCCGGACCTGTGCGTGGTTGTAGCGATCCGTCATCGGAAATTCGTCGTTGGTGAGGGTGGGAGTGCTGGATACAAGATTGTTCGGGGGAAGGACGGGGCGCGACCGACGGGAGCGGCCCGTCTTATTGCGAGCGGGAGCGAACGAAGTGAGCGACACGCGAGCAGGATGGTTCCGAACGCAGTGAGGAACCATCTTATAGGCGAACGGCGAGCAACGCGAGCCGTGAGCAGGACGGGGCGCGACCGACGGGCGTCGCCGAGCGAAGCGAGGGGACGTCAAACAAGCGAACGGCGATCGCAGGGAGCCGAGAGCAGCGGGAGGCGCCGAACGGAGTGAAGGGGCTCCGAACGAGCGTGCAGTGAGAACCGAAAAAGCGGGTCAGGGCGCTCAGTCTCGGGAAGCCTGGCCATCCCCGGGTCAATTGGAGACGAGCGCCATCGGTGCGGCGCCCTGGCTGGCGTCGAGCGTCAGCGACTCCTCGTCCACGTCGGGATGGTCGGCGTACCGGACCGTCTCGAGGCCGTCGTCGACGACGAGTCCGGCGTCGCGGAGTTTCGGCAGGTGCACGTGGTACAGCGACGCGAGCGCGTCGTCGACGTCGTTCGCCGAGAGCGACGACGTCGGGGCGTCCCGCTCGCGGGCGAGGGTCCGCCGCGCGAGGTTCCGACGGCCGATGGCGCCGCCGTGGTCGACGACGATGGAGAGGGCCGTCCGGCGGCGGTCGTGGGCCAGGCACTCCAGGACGTCGTCCCACTCCGCCTCGGGCGCCGCCAGGACGCGGCGGATCTGCGGACTACCGAGCGCGGGGTGGTCGGCGGCCGCGACGGTGTCGGCGTCGCGGTCCCACTCGACGAGGCCGGTCGCGTCGAGTTTCGGCAGTTCGCGGTGGACGAGGGCGACGTGTTCGCGTCGGTCGTCGGTCACGTCGGTCGACGCGTCGCGGTCGTCGGCGACGCGCTTCGCGAGGACCCCGACGGAGACGGGGCCTGGTTCGTCGACGAGTGCGGCGAGTGCGATCCGGCGGCGTGAGGCCGCCAGGGCGACGAGGACCGAATTCGTCCGGTCCGAACGTGCGTGAACGCTCTCTGATTCCATACTCCTCCGAACGGCGCTTTCGGGGTTAAGGGGTCTTCCTAATTCTTTATCGTCGTACGTATGCCGCGATCAGTCGGTAGAAGTCCGGAGAGGACTGGGACCCAGATCGGAGTAAGCTGGAACCGACCCGGCGTAACCGCGGCGTATTCCCGGAGGGTGAACTGCTTCACCGGAAAGGGCAAGACATTCGCGAGCGGGGAATCTGGTCGCGTCGGCACCAGGAATGCGTTCCGCCGCCCGGGCGGAGAATCGGCGGAGGCGGCACCGCTCGACCGTCGCGCCGAGAACGGAGCGGGCGATCGAACACCGTAACCGAGAGTTACTCGACGTCCGTCTGCAGGTCGCGAAAAACGGTGGATTACCGCCGTCGGTGGCACCTCATAGTGGTAGTTGTTACTTTTCACCGGCGTTCGCCGGTACGGGCTTACAACTACCACTATCAGTCGACGAACTCGCGTATCGCGGTCAGGTTCGCCGGACCGACGCCGGCCACGCCGAGCAGGGCGTCGTCCGAGGCCGTCCTGACGTCCGCTTCGGTGACGAACCCCCGGGACCGGAGCTTCGCCGCAGTCGAGGGACCGATGCCGTCGACGGCTTCGAAGGGGACCTCCGGGGATACTGGTTCGTCGTCATCGTCGGGATTTTCGACTCGACCGAGCGCTTCGCGAAGGGCGTCGGCCTTGTGCTCGGCTTTACGGCCGTCCTGGCGATCGTACTCGGCGAGCAGGTCCTGCAATCGTTCGAACGGCCCGCCGGCGACGTCGGGATCCGCCGCCGGACGCCGGCGGTAGCGCGCGTCGAGCTCGGCGACGAACGACGCGCGTGGAACGAGCGTCGAGTGGGCCGTCTCGTCCCGGACGAGCACCACGCGGTCGTCGGCGTAGACGACCTTCCGGAGGTCGCCGGTGCGCTGGTCCGCGAAGACGAGGCCGATGTCGAAGTCAGTTCTGTTGGATTTCGGGTGGGCGAACTGCGTCTGTGTCATTGTCGGACGGGGAGCGGGTGCCGTGTTCGTTTTCCGCGACCGGCACGTCGTCCCTCGGTTCGACGGAGTCTCCGGGCGCTATAGAGGGCGTCGCTTACGCAGGCTATTCGAATTCGACGGGTACGTATCTGGCTCGTACGGGCGGGCAGGCGAGCGGTTCGGCTATCGTGCAGGGCGACGTTGCAATCCCCGCCGGAGAGAAAGCGATAGACGCCGCGTCGCGCAGGTTTTTGACCTCTGCGTGCGCAGGTACGGGTATGGCGACGACGGACGAAGTCGGACTGGCTGAACGGCTCGAAGACGCGTTCTGGTCGCGACACTCGAATCCGAAGAGCGGCTGGTCGCGGACGCTCACTGGACCGCTGCTCCTCCTCGCGCTCTACCGGCGGAGCTGGCGACTGTTCGTCTTCGCCGTGGCGTTCACGGCCCTCAATCCGGTACTGTTCGGCCGCCCCGACCCGGAGGCCGAGAGCTGGATGAAACGCGCCGTCGAGGCCGAGCGGTGGTGGCTCGCGGAGGGGAACGCGACGATGAGCCTCGGCTGGCCCAACGTGCTCAACGTCGCCAACGTCCCGACGTTCTGCTACGCGCTGCTGGCCGCCTATCGCCGACGGCCGGTCCGGGCGACGGTCGCGCTGGCGGCGTCGATGGGGCTGAAGTTCGGGTGGATAGAACTGATCGCGCGCCAGTACGACGGTGCGGCGGAGTCGGTCTAGACGGACGTCACTGCATCGCCTTGACCCAGCCGGGCACCGACGCCATCCCCTGCTTGTCCGCCCAGCCGTTCTCGCGGAGGTACGTCTCCAGGTCGGTGAAGGCGAAGCCGAAGCGGTCCTCGAGGGCGTCGACGTCCGCGTCGTAGCCGACCTCGTTGAACCACTCGCACATGACGGTGAACTCCTCGCCGAAGGAGTCGTAGGCGTCGTCGATGGGGACGTGGACCGCCTCGACGTCGACGCCGGTGACCTCGGAGAGCACCGCGGCCGTCTCGTCCAGTGTCAGATCGTCGCCAGCCAGTTCGACCCGCTCGCCGACGAACTCGTCGAGGTTCGCGAAGGCGACTGCGGCGGCGTGGCCGACGTCGTCGACGCCGACCATCTGCAGGGAGACGCCCTCGGCTAGCGGGAGTGCGATCTGGCCGTCCTCGACGATGTCCTCCGCGAACGCCTCGAAGTTCTCGAAGAAGAAGACGGGCTGGAGCACGGTCAGTGGCAGGTCCAGGTCCTGGGCGTACTGCTCGATGTCCCAGGCCGAGTCGAAGTGCGGGACGCCGGTGTCGCGCTCGTGGCTCCCGACGCCGCTGAAGACGAACTGGTCGACGCCCTCCTCGGCGGCGACGTCGGCGAGGTTCTGTCCCTGCTGGACCTGCGTGTCGTACCCCTGGGTCCAGAAGTTGGTGACGGCGAACACCGCGTCCGCGTCGGCGACGTGGGCCCGGACGGAGTCCGGGTCGTCGAGGTCGCCCTCGACCATCGTCACGCCGCGGTCTTCGAGCGCCGCGGCGGCGTCGCTGCCCGCGTCCCTGGTCAAACCGCGGACGTCGAAGGACTGCTCGGCCGCGAGCAGGTGGTCGACGACCGCACCGCCCTGGTTCCCCGTCGCACCGGTGACGAGAATTCGCTGGGTGTCTGTCATCGACTGCTACTCCGGCGCCCCCGTATGTGTCTTTTCTGCTACACGAATGTGACCACGTGACGTCGATGTCACTGGCCCCCGGTCCGCAGTCGCCGACGGCCGAGAGTATCGCGGGTTTAGGCACGTGCTAGACCACGGTTCGGCGCCGTCGGTGTTCCTGCGATCGATCCGACAGTAGCCATGGCCTTCATTAGCGTACCCCGAAAACCCGAAGCCATGGAAGACGTCGAGATCACGGACGTGCAGGCGACGCAAGTCGACGCTGACTGGTCGTGGACGTTCGTCCGCGTCTACACGGACGCGGGCGTGACGGGCACGGGCGAGGCCTACTGGGGCGGCGGCGTCGGCGACATCGTCGAGGGCGAGTGCCGCGACCGCCTGCTCGGCGAGGACCCGCGCGACATCGGGCCGCTGGTCCACGAACTGTTCGAGTACACCTCGGCGACCGGGTCACTGGCCGGGACGACGGTGTCGGCCATCGCCGGCATCGACGTCGCGCTCCACGACCTGGCCGGCAAGCTGGAGGAGCAACCGGCCTACCAGCTGCTCGGCGGGAAGTTCCGCGACGCGCCGCGGGTGTACGTCGACTGTCACGCCGGCGCCCACCTCGGCGGCGCCCACGACCCGGCGGACCGGGACGCCCACGACGTCGACATCTACGCGCCCGAGAGCTACGCCGACGCCGCCGAGGTGGTCGTCGACGAGGGGTTCGACGCGATCAAGTTCGACCTCGACGCCAGCAAACGTTACGAGAAGGACCGGCACAACCGCCACCTCAACGCCGAGGCCATCGACTACAAGGCCAGCGTCGTCGAGGCCGTCACCGAGCGCGTCGGCCACGACGCCGACGTCGCCTTCGACTGCCACTGGAACTACGCCGGCGAGAGCGCGACCAAACTGGCCCAGGCCGTCGAGGACTACGACGTCTGGTGGCTCGAGGACGTCGTCCCGCCGGAGAACCTCGACGTCCAGCGCGAGGTCACCCGGGCGTCGGAGACGTCCATCTGTGCCGGCGAGAACCTCTACCGCACCCACGGCGTCCGCCAGCTCATCGAGGAGCAGGCCGTCGACGTCCTCCAGCCGGACATGCCCAAGTTCGGCGGGATGTTCGAGACGGCGCGCGCGGCGTGGAGCGCCTCGGACTACTACATCCCCGTCGCGCTCCACAACGTCTCCTCGCCGCTCGGAACGGTCGCCAGCGCCCACGTCGGCGCCGCCATCCCGAACTTCCTCGCCCTGGAGTGGCACGGCCGTGACGACCCGGACTGGCCCGAGTTCGTCGAGGAGGACTCGGTCATCGAGGACGGTGGCATCCCGCTGTCCGACGACCCCGGCCTCGGCGTGACGCTGGATCTGGACACCGTCGCCGAGTTCGTGGCCGACGGCGAGACGGTACTGGACGAGGAGTGAAAGAACAGGTACGGGGGAAGAGCGAGTGTCGTCCGTCCCGGCTCACTCCGAGCCGTGGACGGCCGCCAGGATCGCGCGCTCGGCGACGGCGTCGTCGAGTTCGGTCACGTGCGTCTCGGCGTCGTAGGTGATCACGTCGGTCTCGGCGAGCCGTGGGAGGTGGTTGTGGACGAGTGCCGTGCGGACGTCACTGGCCGCCGCTGAGTCGTCTCTGTCGGTTATCAGGGTGACGAGGTCGTCGAGCGTCGCTGGTTCGCCCCACTCCAGGCGCTGAATGATCGCCCGCCGATAGCGATGTGCGAGCGCGTCGAACACCTCGTCGAGCTCCTCCGCGGAGTGAGGGCGAGCGACGACAGTAGTGTCGTCAGCGGTCATCGATCACCACCTGGTAGATTACGCAGTGCATAGTAAACTAAAGGAACAACCGTGTAAAAACAACGCGGCCTAATTGGATAGGGAAACCCGAGCAGGTGGCGTCGCCAGGACGTAGGCACCGGCCAACTTCGACGACGGCCGGACCGAACGATTATCGCGGGCGTCCAGGGCGTGATCTGAACCGGCAGGAGACGGCCAGGTGCGTCAATACTTTCCACGTTCGGGGCGACGGTACCGACGATGAGCGAAATCAGGTGTCGCGTTCCCGGATCCCGGGGACGGAATCACTGACCGTGGCAGACGCTATCTTCTGGGGCCTCGTTGCCCTCGCGACGGTCACCGGCCTGGTCACCGCGTGGGCCCTCGGTGCCAACAGTAACTCGCCGCCGTTCGCACCCGCCATCGGCGCCAACGCCATCTCGACGATGCGGGCGGCGTTCCTCATCGGGATCCTCGCGGCGCTCGGCGCGCTCACCCAGGGCGGTGCCATCTCGGAAACCGTCGGCGCCGGCCTGATCGACGGCGTCGCCATCACCTCGCTGGCTGCGACAGCGGGGCTGTTGACCGCGACGCTGTTCATGGGTTTCGGCGTCTACACCGGCTATCCGGTGCCTGCGGCGTTCGCGACGACGGGGGCGATGGTCGGCGTCGGCCTCTCGCTCGGCGGCGACCCTACTTTCGACACCTATCGGCGTATCGCGACGTTCTGGGTCCTCGTCCCGCCCGTCTCCGGTGGTCTCGCGTACCTGACGGCGACCGTGCTCCGGCGCGACGACATCCCGGAGACGGTGGGCGTTCCGCTGCTGGCCGCCCTCGTCGGCGGGATCATCGCCAACGTCCAGCTCGGCGTCATCCCGTCCCCGCCCGGTCAGGCACAGAACTCCATCGCCGGATTCGTCGCCGGATCCGTCGAGGCGCCGACCGTCGTCGGCCTCGACGTCGTCGCCGTCCTCGTCACGCTGGCTGCCGCCGCCGTGAGCTTCCAGTTCATCCGCCGACGGACACAGCAGTCCGTCGACCAGGGCGTCCGGACCTTCCTCGTCGTCCTCGGGAGCGTCGTCGCCTTCTCCAGCGGCGGGAGCCAGGTCGGGCTGGCGACCGGGCCGCTGGAGAACCTCTACACCGCCGAACTGGGCCTCCCGGGAATCGTCCTCCTCGCGCTGGGTGCGGCGGGCATCCTCGGCGGCGCGTGGATGGGCGCCCCGCGACTCCTGCAGGCCACGTCCCGCGAGTACGCCCAGCTCGGCATCCGGCGGTCCATCGCCGCGCTCGTGCCGGGGTTCGTCATCGCCCAGGCGGCCATCTCGCTCGGCATCCCCATCTCGTTCAACAACATCATCATCTCCGGCGTCATCGGCGGCGGTCTCGCCGGCGGGTCGGCCGGCGTCTCCCGCCGGAAAATCGGCGTCACCCTGGCGTTCTGGGTGATCACGCTCGTCAGTTCGATCCTCGTCGGCTTCGGCCTCTACCGGGCGCTGGCCTTCGTCCTGGGTGGATGACGAAATCGACCCGGCGTGGCCACAGGAGAGAACTGGTCCGGATCTCGGTGACCGTCACCGCACCACGGTGACGGTGACCGGCGTCTCGCCGACCACCTTCGTCGCCACGGTCCCGAGCAGTCGGCGGGCCACGGCGTTTCGCTCGCCCCCGTGGCCACCCATGACGACCTGGTCGACGTCGGTGGCCGCGACGTAGTCGACGATGGTCTCGGCGGGCGCCCCCGTCTCGACCACCACGTCGACGTCCCGCTCGCTCGGTTCGTCGTCGCCGACGCGCTCGAGGATGGATTCGGCGCGATCGCGCGCCTCGTCCAGTCTGTCCCCCTCCGGGGGCAGTGCGCCGCTCTCGCTCATCGACGCGTCGACCGGACTGACGACGTTGAGAACGGTCACCGGGCAGTCGAACACGTCGAGCGCGTACTCGAGGGCGTCCTCTGCCAGCGGCGACCCGTCCAGCGGGACGAGGACGTGCGAGGGTTGCATGTGTCACCCTCCCGTGGCCAGCGCCAAAAGGTGGCCGGTGGATCGGCCGGCGTCTCCCGCCGCGAGCGAGGCGTCGCCGCGCCGGTGTGAAGGCGTCCACTCGTCACTCGATTCCCGCCGGCCTGTGCATCCGCGGTGGGTTCGCGAGAGACCCGGCGCCCGAACGAGACGGCGACGCTGATGGGGGGCTGATAGCGCCGTTCTGCGTCGAATTCGCCGGTTTCCGGGCCGGACACGAACTGTGTAGCGTCGGTGTTTATGCCGGTAGCCGGGAGTGAGACGACCACATCGAATGAATGGAATGCGATCCGGGTCGGCCGGCGACGAGGACGCCGAGAGATACAGCAGGCGACGGGTGCTCGCGAGCGGCCTCGGCGGCGTTGCCGCGAGTTTCGCAGGGTGTTCCGAGCGGCTCTCCAGTGTGGGTGCGGGGGCAGACGACGAGACGGACGGCCTCTGGGAGGAGTGGTCCTTCGAGGACCCGCCGGAACTCGACGGGTGGCCGTCCAGACAGTACGACGGGAGGAATCTCGGCTGGAAGCCGAACACCACGGGACCGACCGAAGACGTCGACACCGCCTGGTCGTTCGACCCCGGGAGCGACGGCCGGTTCGGGTCGAGCCCGGTGGTCGCGGACGGCAGGGTGTTCGCCGGACACGAGGACGGGTTTCTCTACGCCGTCGACGCGGCGAGCGGCGACGAACTGTGGGCCGCCGACACCGGGGGCGAGATCCGGTGGAACAGCGCGACGGTGGCCGACGGGACCGTCTTCGTCGGGTCCGCCGGCAAGCGCTTCTGGGCGTTCGACGCCGCGTCCGGCGCAACGCGCTGGTCACACGAGGCTCGCTGGGGAATCCACAGCACGCCGGTCGTCGACGGCGGGCGGGTCTTCTACGCCGACGACGACGGGTACGTCTACGCGCTCGACGCGGTGACGGGCGAACTGATCTGGGAGATCGAACGGTCCTTCGGCACGCGAGTCCAGAGCGGCCTCGCGGTCGCGGACGGGACGCTGTTCGTGATGGCGGGACTCCTCACCGCGATGGACGCGGCCACCGGCGAGGTGCTGTGGACCGGCGACGACGGGGCGAACAACTTCCCGAACGGAACGCCGACCGTCGCGGACGGCTTCGTCTTCGGCGAGTTCGGCCAGTATCTCGGCGTGGCGAACACCGACGGGGAGAGTCTCGGCGGTGCATTCCGGTTCGGCGGGACTGGCTGGGGATCGCCCGCGCTCGCCAGAGACAGGATCTTCGTCGGACACACCGGCGGCGAGAGCCACCCCACGGTCCGGGCACTGACGCTCCGGAAGTCGGCGGTGACGACGAAGTGGGAAGTCGCCTGGGAGGTGACGACGTCCCGGGGCTGTTACGGGAGCCCGGTCGTCGTCGACGGAACGGTGTACGTCGGCGCGAGCGACCAGTTGCTCGCCGTCGACGCCGAGAGCGGTCAACGCCAGTGGACACTGGCGATGGAGATCCCCGACAACACCGCGCCCGCCGTCGTCGACGGGACGCTGTTCGTTGGGAGTGACCGACTCTACGCCATCGATGAGGGGGCCTGAATGCGAGAGAACGGCTCCGCGGAGCGCTGGCAGCGGGTCCTCGCTCCCTGCTGGGCGCTGTTGCTGATCACCTCGGCGATATCACTGGCCGGGGCAGGTGCCGGGGCGGCGGCCCGACCACAGGAGGTGGCGGACGAGACCGGCGTCGAGCCGGGCTTCGGCGCCGTCGCAGTCGACGCGGCGGCGGCCTCGAACCGCACGGTCGACGGCGCCTGCGTCTGGGAGAACACCGCCCAGGGCGACTACCGCACGCACTTCGACGTGTCCTGTCCGACCTCGACGCGCGATCGTGGGACGGTCCACTTCGACATGCAGGGCGGCTGGGCGTACGTCGTCGTCGTCGAACTGCCGACCAGCGTCGACAACGCGACGGCCAGCGTCGCACTGACCGGCGACGGCCAGACCCGAATGGAATCGCCGCAGACCCCCGAACTCGTGGGCGATCCGGAACTGCGCGAGGCGGTGGCGGACCACCTCAACCGCTCGTCCGTCGAGACGACGCCGATCCCCGACGAGGGCGGCGGGCAGGCCGAAGCCATCACGACGCATCGCGGCGAGGCCATCCTTCGCCCGGTCGAAGTGTCCGGCCAGAAAGACGGCCGACCGCGCGCCTTCCGCGCCCAGTCCGAGGACTTCTGGAACGCGGAACTCGACCTGGGTCGCCGGGACGTCGCCGTCGTCGGTGAAGGGTACACGAACGCGGGGGCCGGTGGCGGCGACGACAGCGTGCTGGTGTATCCGAAGAAGTCGATGACGGCGACCTTCGAGCTGGAGCCGGGCGTGTACGACTTCGAAGTCCGGGCGTACAGACCGCGCGTCCTGTCGACGAATCGGTACGCGGACGCCGTCCAGGAGAAGTGGCACCCGGTCGACGACGTCGAGGTGTCGTCGGGCTCGTTCTCCGTCGGAGTCGGCGACTGCACGCCGCGCTTCGCCGCCCAGCCGAAGCTCGAAGAGCTCTCGGTCCGATCCGACGAGGCCGGCGCTGACGTGGAACGGACCCAGCGGGAGCACCGACAGGGAGGCGGTGGCGGCGGCGGTGGAAGCGCAGCCAGCCGCGCGGCCGCGGCGGCGCGAGCCGGGGACGCGGACCTGAGCGGGTCCACCGGCGGCCCGATGACTGCCGGCCTCCCGAACGTGAGCCTGAAGCGGGCGTACGAAGGGCCGACCGACGACCCGAACGACCGCCAGCCGGACGTCGAGCAAAAGCGCGAGGATTCGGCGGCGCTGAACCCGCTGGCCCGGACGAAACGCGCCCTCGAAGACCGCGTGACGGCCAGCCAGCGGCTGGCAGGCGGGAGCGCCCCCGCCGGCGACGGCCTGGACGCGGTCGAGCGCGAGTACGCGGCGACGATGAGCGAAGTCCGTCGGTGCCACGGCGGTGGCTACGTGTCGGTCCCGCCGTCGACGGACGACGACGAAGCGACGTACGCCGCCGACATCGACGGGCGGACGGCGACACAGGCGGTGGCCGCGGCCCTGCGCGAGCGCGGCCTCGAACCGCCACAGGGGAGCGGTCTGACGATGGAGGACTACGTCTGGACCAGAGTGACCCAGGGATCGCGGGGCCAGACTGTCACGGGCACGCGCGAGGCGTACGTCCGCGTCGGCCCGGACGGGAACGTCCTGCCCAATCCCCAGACGCTCGCCAGACAGCGAGCACTCGGCGACGTCGAGGCCGAGACCCTCGAAGGCGCTTCGCACGTGCTGAACGTCGAGATGTACCGCTATCCCGACGGACAGCACGACGCGACGGTCCGGTTCGTCGAGGTCGAGACGGGGCTCATTCAGAACCAGCGCCAGGGCGTGGGGGCGACCGGCGACGCCGGCCTCGCCGAGGCCGTCGACGACGGCCTCGACCAGCTACAGGTCGACCTGGCCGAACCGACGGACGGCCGGAGCACCGGGAAGACGATCGGACTGTCCAACGGCGAGGGAAGCGGCAGTGGCGGCTCGAACGGAGGTGGTGACTCGTGACCCGAACGGGTGCACCGGTCCGTCGAGCGCTGCCAGTAGTGGCACTCACCCTCCTCGTCGTCCTCTCCGGGTGTAGCTTCCTCGGCGTGGAGCGCCCGTTCGGTGGACCGGATGCGAGCGGCAGCGCGGCCTTCGCCGACGTCACCGCGAACCAGTCGGCCGCGCTCGACCGGGCCGGCTCGTTCACGCTCTCCGTCGAGACGACGACGCGTAACGGCTCTCGGTCCGTCGAGGAGACCCAGACGATCCGGGCCGACAGGGACGCGGGGGTGGCGGCGTCTCGCATCGTGCGCGAGGTCAGCGGCCCGAACGAGACGACGCTGACGACCGACTCGTTTACCACCGGTGACCGGACGTACCTCCGCCACGTCGACCCCGAGCGCTCGTCCTACAGCTACGAGGTACACGAGTCGGACGCGGTCGCGAACTGGTCTGCGCCGTCGAACCTGTCGGCGCAGTTCGCGTTCGACCACCGGCGGACGGACGGTGGCGACCACCGCTTCGTTGTCGACTCGGCCGAACAGATCCGAGGCGACGACGGGGTCGACCAGGTCGAGAACGTCTCGATTCGGGTGCGCGTCGACGGCGACAGCGGCCTCATCACCGACCTCACCTACCACCTCGCGTTGAGTGGCACCGGTGGCACGACGACGTATCACACCGAGCGATCGCTGACCGACGTCGGGTCGACGGCGGTGTCGGCGCCCCACTGGCTCGACACGGCGGCCGATCGAACCGGGACGAGCGTCTCGCAGGCGCCGGCTTCGAGCGAGGACGACTCCTCGGACCCGACCCAGGCGGAGGCGGCCCCGGAGACCATCGAGGCCATCGCGGACCCGGCGGCACTGCGGGGGGACGTCACCGTGCGCCGGCCGGTGAACTTCAGCGTCTCTCGCGCGACGAGCGGCAACTTCGAGACCCTCGAAGGCGGCCCGTACGTCCACGACGGGCGGGTGTACGCGCTCTACACCGGCCTGAAGAAGTCCGGCGAGGACGGGGAGTTCTACACCGCGCTGTTCGCCCACGACCCGACGACGATGGACCCGACGTGGCGCCACGAGTTCCCCGCCGACCACTCGCGCGTGGGCGAGCCGGCGTTCGAAAACGACACCGCCTACCAGATCACGCTGGAAAACCGCGGCCGTGACGAACGGAACCCGTACACGCTGTTCGCCGTCGACGCAGCCGACGGCACCACGCGCTGGGAGCGCGGGCTCGGCGAGATCCACCTCCGGAACGACGTCGACCTCGCGGCGGGGAGCGCAGAAGTGTACACGCACGGCGGGCTTGTGTACGTCCTCACCGTGAATTCGGGGCCACAGAAACTGCTCGCGCTCGACCCAGAGACCGGCGAAACCGTCTGGTCGACCGGGGGCGTCAGCGTCGACGGCGGCGGGGTCGCGTTCCACGGCGACCGCGTCTTCGTCGGCACCGAGCGCGCGGGAACGAGCGCTGCGGTCGCACTGGACGCGGCCACCGGTGAGGTCCGCTGGACCCGCTCGTTCGCGGACCGGTCGGCCGCTTTCGGCGTCGACCACGCCGATTCGAAGGGGGTCTACGTCGCGGAAGCGGCCAGGGGCGCCTCGACCACGCTCCGCTCGCTCCGGCCCGACTCCGGCGAGACGCGCTGGGAGTTCGACGTCGAGGCGAACTACCCCACGTTCCTGCGGTCGTACCCCGACGCCGATATGGTGGTCGTCGAGCGACGTAACCAGCAGCTACTCGGTCTCGACCGCGAGGACGGCACGACGCTGCTGTCCTCGCCGGGGAACGAGCCCACCCGCTGGAACTCCCAGGCCGGCGAGCGGAACGTCTACTTCGGCACGACCACGAAAATCGAGGCCGTTCAGCCGGCCACGTTCGTCGCGGACTCGGCGGCCGGGTCCTGGACCGTCCGGCGGGACGGGGGAACGTTCGGCAGCGGTGAGATCCACCGGCTCCAGGTGGTCGACGGCGTCGTCTACGCGACCGATGGCGAGGGGACGATGACGGCCTACGCGGCCAGCGACGGCCGCGCGCTGTACGAACAGTCACTCGATTACGCGATCGTCGACCGCGTCGACGCCTACCGGGGCGTCGTGTACGTCGGCGACCGCAATATGAACGCCGTCTACGTCCTCGCACCGGTGGCCGCGAGCGACACTACAGAGACCGAGCGCGAACCAGCGGACGGGAGCGGGACCGTCACCGCGGCCTCGTCGAGAACCGGTCCCGGCTTCGGTCTCGGCGTCGCTCTCGCGAGCCTGGTCGCGCTCGCGCTGCTCGCAGGCCCTCGCGGTCGCCGCGGTAAGAGGTAGCCCGGGTTCTCGCGAGGGGACCCGGGCCGCCGCGACGTTCGTCGCGAGACAGTGATTCAGCAGGACTCGAACCGGAGGGAGACGTGCTCACTCACGGACTGTTCGTGGCAAAAATAGTCCATCCTGGATTCGAACCGGAGGAAGACGTGCTCACTCGCTCCGCTCGTTGCGCGTGACTTCCAGGGTTCGAATCCAGTCGGACGTATTCGTCGCTCACACGGAGAGCCGAGCACACGCTACGCGGTGCTCGGCGGTGGTTCGCGACAGAATAGTCCATCCTGGATTCGAACCAGGGTCGAAGCCCCCAGAAGGCTTCAGGATTGGCCACTACCCTAATGGACTGCGTGCAATATCGAGTAAATCGTAGGGCAATGTAAGCGTTGCGCGATGGAATTTGTCGTGGTACTGGATAGCAAGCCCCTCGAAGACATCGACATCTACTTTCCGGCGACGGCCGCAGCCTCTTCCATGTACGTCGGACGATTCGTCGTCGTCAGTCCCGAAGTCGGCGCGTATCGCGTCTCCTCGCGCTCGTTCCCCAACCGCAAGGCCGTCGACCGCGACGGCACCGTCACCGTCGGGCCGACGGCGGACGCCCCGGAGACGGACAACCCCTACATCTCCTACAACGCGGTGCAGGTGACCGACCGGGGCGCCGTCGTCGGCAACGGCTCCCACGTCGACCCGATCGCCGAGAAACTCGAACTCGGTTATCCCGCGCGTGACGCGCTGGCCGAGCCGCTGCTGGCGCTCGACTTCGAGAAGGACGACTACGACACGCCCCGCGTCGCTGGGATCGTCGGCGTCGATCCAGAAGACCCCAGCACGAACGCCGACGGGCCGGGCGCGGTCATCGGCACCGTTCGTCGGGACGCGCTGCTCGTCGAGGAAGTCACCGAACCGACGCTCGTGGCGACCTACGAGAAGGACAGCCCCGAGTCGTTCGCCCTGGACGCTCGCGACGCCGAGAGCGCCGCACGTCAGGTGTACGACCTCGAGTTCGAACACGCGGTCTGCTCGGCCGGCGTGGCCGTCGAGGGCGAGGCGTTCGGGGTCGCCGTCCACAACGGCTGAACAGGAGGTTCCGTACTCCGAGAAGCCCCCTCTTCACTCTTTTCGACGCGTGGTAACGTTTATCATCATAGACCATCAAGGAGATAGTGACGATCACCCATGGGTACCCTCGAGAAACTGGGACGCTGGTTCGAACCGCCCGTCGTCGAGCGGGCGGTCTACCGGTGTCTGGAGTGTGAGTCGGAACTCGGGCGGAAGGAACCGTCCTGTTCCGAGTGTGGTGGGGAGGTAACGGAAGTGACCGAGCCGGTCGAGTACATCTACTGGGGGCCGTACCACTGAGAGGGACCGCTGTCGTTCTGTAGCGGCCGGGGAACTGCGTTCAGGTCCAGCAGGTGTCGAGTCACAACCATAGACCGGACCGTGAGGGGGTCTCAGGAGCTGAGGCAGGTGTCGATACTATAAGGACGGAGCAGAAGTAGTCCCTAGTAATGAAGCTGGGCGTCATCTCCGACATCCACGGGAACCGGGTCGCGCTCGATGCGGTGCTCGCCGACCTGCCGCCCGTCGACGCGCTGGTGTGCGCCGGCGACGTCGTCGGGTACAATCCCTGGCACGCCGACTGCGTCGACGAGATCCGCGAGCGCGAGATCCCCACCGTGCAGGGCAACCACGACCGCGCGGTGGCGGCGGGGTCGGCCCCGCACTTCAACGGGATGGCCCAGGCCGGCGTCGAACACGCCCGCGAGCAGCTCTCGGACGACCAGATCCAGTGGCTGCGAGAGCTCCCCGTCGAGCGCCACGTCGCCGACGGGCGCGTGAAGGTCGTCCACGGCCACCCCGACGACCCCGACCACTACACCCGGCCCCGCGAGTTCGGGCCGGACCTCCTCGACGACGAGGACGTCCTCGTCATGGGCCACACCCACGTCCAGGCCCACGAGGTGTACGACGAGGGTATCGTCATGAATCCCGGGAGCGTCGGGCAACCCCGCGACGGCGACCCGAAGGCCGCCTACGCCGTCCTCGACCTCGAGGAGATGGCCGTCGACGAGCGCCGCGTCGACTACGACACCGGCGAGGTGATCCGGACCGTCGAGGACGAGGGACTCCCCCGCCAGATCGGGTTCCGGCTGGCGCAGGGCCGGTAGGAGAAGGCCTTTTTCGCCGCTCCGAGTAGGCCGACACACCCCGCCCGCTCGACGCATGGCCGACGAGACGCCCCTCCCCCGCCGCGACACGGCCGAACGACTCGCGCTGGTAGCGGTGCCGACGCTCCTCGGCGTGGTTCTCGCCGCGACGAGCAGTGCGTTCGATCACCCGCTCACTGGCCTGGTCCTCGGTGGCGCAATCGGGTTGCGCCTGTCCCGGGCCCGGAACCACTACCGCGCGGTTCGAACGGCCGACGGCATCGAACGACGACGGCGTCCCCCGGAGGAGTTCTGGATGTACCGCGTCGCACAGATCGATTACGACGAGCGCTGGGACAGAGTGCTCGCGGTGGTGGCGCTGCTCGTCGGCATCGGCGCGTTCGTCGCCGTCCCGGTCGTCGACGTCGAACCGATGGACAGGGTCCGCCTGACGGTGCTGGGGCTCGGTGGAATCGTCGTCGCCGCGATGACCTACGGCTCGCTGTTCGTCGACGACGAAGCGGGAAGCGAGAACGGAGCGGGAAGCGAGAGAACGGACGGCGGCGGCAGCGAGTTGCGCGAGTGAACAGTCGGTCAGAAGACGCCCTGGACGAGTTCGAGGGCCTGTTCACGGTCGTCCCAGGGGACGAACACGGACACCGACGTCGCAGAGGTGATCACGTCGTACAGAGTGATGTGGGCGTTCGAGATGGGGTCGACGACGCGCTTGACGGTGTCGGGCTGGTTCGGGAGTTCGCCGCCGGTGACGCGGACCACGGCGATCTCGTCCTCGACGGTGACCGACGACAGGGCGTCCTCGTCGACGACGCGGTCGTGGAGCAGGGCCTCGACGTCGTCGGAGTCCTCGTCGTTGACGTAGAACGTCAGCGAGTCCATCCCCGAGGAGTTGGCGTCGATGTTGATCCCCTCCTCGCCGATGGCGCTGGCGAGGTCGCCGAGGATGCCGGGGCTGTTACGGATGGCGCGGCCGGCGACGGTGACGCAGGACAGCTTGTCCTCCTGGAGGTCGATGAGGTTCTGGAACTCGCCCTCGATGGAGGTGCCGCCGGCGAGCAGGTCGCCGTGCTGGTAGTGGACGACGCGCACGGAGAGGTCCTTGTCCTTGTAGGAGAGGGCCGAGGGGGCGACCACCTCCGCGCCGCGGAACGACAGCGACCGGAGTTCGTCGACGGAGATCTTCCCGACGTTACGGGCGCCCTCGACGACGCGCGGGTCGCCCGTCATGACGCCCTCGACGTCGGTGACGATGACGACCTCGTCGGCGTCCATGTAGTTGCCCAGCATGACGGCCGTGGTGTCGCTCCCGCCGCGACCCAGCGTCGTCACGTTGCCCTGCAGGTCCTGGGCGAGGAAGCCGGTGATGACCGGGACGACGTTCTGGAGCTGGCCGGCGAGCGCGTTCGCGCGCCGCATCGTCTCGTCGACGTCGACCTCGCCGTACTCGTCGGTGATGATCGGCCACTCCTCGCTGCCGGGTTCGAGGAACATCGCGTCGATGCCCCGGGAGGCGAGTGCGCCCTTGAGCATCCGGACGGAGGTCCGTTCGCCCATACTGACGATCTCGGCGCGGTCGGCGTCGTCTGCCTCGTACTCGATGTCTTCGAGCAGTTCGTCCGTGGTGTTGCCCATCGCCGAGGCGACGACGGCGACTTCGTGGCCCTTCTCGACGGCGGTGGCGATGGAGTCGGCGGCCCGGTTGATCCGGTCGCCGCTCCCGAGACTCGTCCCGCCGAACTTCGCGACTACGCGCATGCTGCCACCCGGCGCGTGCGTGCGTCTATCATATGCCCCCGGTTGCCCGCCGTCCGGGATAACTGTGTCCATCTTTTTCGGCAGGGGGAGACGGGTATCGGGCGCTCCCCGGATCTAGCCACCGTCTAAGTCGTGGAAGCGGAACGGCGTTCAGCGGAATCGAAGCGCAGCGAGGGAACGGTTCCGGGACGGCCAACCGTTTATTTGCCTCGCCACCGACCGACACGACATGGAGATTCGGGACGCCGTGGAAGCCGACGCCGAGCGGATGGCCGACATCGCGGACAGCCCGCCGGACGTGATGCGGAACCTGGTTCACGACCGGACGGTGCGAGTCGCAGTCGAGACTACCGACGACGAGGGCGAGGAGACGCTCGGCCTCGTCAGCTTCGACGCCCGCGACGCCACCGTCCACGTGACCCAGCTCGGCGGGACGGGCGAGGCCTGCGGCCGCTTGCTCGACGAGCCAGTCCGGTTCGCCCGGCGCGAGGGGATGGCCGTCGAGCTACTGGTCGCGGAAACGGACGACGACGTCCGTGACGCCGTGGAGGACGCCGGCTTCGAGCGGAGCGGCCCAGGCCCGCGGTTCGAGGGCGAACAGACCACCCGGTACCGGCTCGAACCAGGCAAAGCCGAGCAGTAGGCACGTCCACTCGCCACCGTGGCGAACGACCGCCCGCTTCTGACTCCACCCGCTCGCCCAGCGATCGTTCCGTCTCACCGACAGAATCAAATAGGTGTGTAAAGAACGCTTTACTGTAAAGTCCGCTTTACGATGCGGGCGGTACACCACCCATGTCGACGACACCGACCGGACGGAACCGGCACGAACTCCTCGCGAAGCGACGGCGTTACCGCCGGCTGATGGTCGGCTCCATCGCCGTCGGCGTCGCGCTCAGTCTCCTGCTCAGAGCGCTCGAGTACCCGCTCGTCGGCGAAGTCGTCTACTGGGCCGGCATCGTCGGCTTCGTCGCCGTCTGGCTGGCGACGCCAGTACAGCTGTTCGACGAACGCGACGTCGCCCTGGAACGGCGGGCGGCCCACCTCACGCTGAACGTCTTCGCGCCGGTCCTGGTCCTCGGCGCGTCGGCGGCCCGTATCCTGACCCACGTCGGCGCCTACGAGGTGCCGGCAGTCGTCAGGGGTGCGCTGTGGGGCTACTTCGCGCTGTTCGTCACCTTCGCCGTCGCGTACGGCTGGCTCCGCTACCGGTCATGAACAACGACCTCCCGGCGCGCCGCGAGACCGCCGGTCTGAGCCAGGCCGACCTGGCCGCCGCCGTCGGCGTCAGTCGCCAGACGATCAACGCCATCGAGCGGGACCGCTACGACCCGTCGCTGGAACTGGCGTTCAAACTGGCCGCGTTCTTCGACTGCGCCGTCGAAGAGCTGTTCGACCCGGGGTTCGACCCCGACCGCCTCCACGAGTGATCCATGTCATCCGCTCCGTCAGTCACCGACTGGCTCCCCGTCTCGCCCGACAACGCGCTCCCGTTCGCCACGGCCGTCGCGATGGTCGCCTGGGTCGCGCTCGAATTCGTCTTCCGCCGGGGACTCGGCACCGTCGTCGCCGAGTCGCTGGGAACTCCCGGCACCGGGGACCCGTTGATGCTCGCGCTGGCGTTCCCCCTGATCGCGGGAATCGTCGCCTGGTGGGGGACCCGGGTCGGCATCGGCCGGGCTGACTGGGCGTACGTCACGTCCCTGCGGACAGTCGGTGCGGGCATCGGCGGTTTAGTCGCCTACTTCGTCGTCTTTCTCGCCCTGGTGCTCGTCCTCGATTCGGTGCTGGGGGTCACGCAGACCGCCACCCCGGGCGCGCCCGGCGTCGGCGGCGGTGTCCCGACATGGGTCCTCGTCGTCTTCCTCGCGGGTAACGGCATCGTCGTCCCGATCGCCGAGGAACTCGCGTGGCGCGGCGTGATCCAGACCGCGCTCACCGAGTCCTACGGCACGTACGTCGCCGTCGTCGTCACTGCGCTGGCATTCGCGGGCAAGCATCTGGTCGTGGACTTGGCCGCGCCGCCCGTCCGGGTGACCTCGCTGCTCGTCCTCGCGTTCGTCCTCTGCGGCCTGCGCGCCCGCTGGGGAACGACAGCCAGCACGGTTTCCCACCTCCTCGCGAACTTCCTCGCGACGGCGTCGCTCGTGTTGCTGTGACAGACAACCACGAGACACTTACCACCGACAGTGGACTTGCGAGCTATGCGAACGGTCGTCAACCTCGACTACGACTTCCCCGTAGATCTCCCGGAGTGGGCCGACAACGAGGTCAGATCCCCGCCGGCCGTCGTCGAACGGTTCCTTGCAGAGTTCACCGAACCGGGCGACGTCGTCCTCGATCCCTTCGCCGGGTTCGGGACGACGCTCCGCGTCGCCACCGAGATGGATCGGGAGGCCCACGGCGTCGAGTACGAGCGAGAGCGCGTCGACTATATCCGCGAACGCGGCGGCCACGGCGGGAACCTCGTCTACGGCGACGCCAGAAAACTCGGCGACCTCGACCTGCCGGCAGTCGACTGCGTTCTCACCTCCCCGCCGTGGATGGTCGAGGGAATGGAGACCAACCCGCTCCAGAACTACGACGGCGAGAGCAATTACGGACAGTACCTCGACGATATGGCCGACGTGTTCGCCGGCGTCGCCGACTGTCTGGCACCGAACGGCGTCGCGCTCGTCGACGCGACGACCTTCGACGTCGACGGGCAAGTCACGACGCTCGCCTGGGACCTCGCGGACGCCATCGGCAAGCCCCTCGACTTCGACGGGGAAGTCGTCGTGGCGTGGGAGACAGAGGGGGAACCCGGGCCGGACGGCGTGGACGGGACCGGGTTCGACCACAACTACGTCCTACGGTTCTCGAAGGAGTGAGCGAAGAGGGCGGTAGGCGTCAAGCATACCGCGGCGCGACGCGCCGCGGTTTCACCGGCCGCGAACGAAGTGAGCGGCCGGGACTTTTTCATCGACGTTTTTCGAGGAGAGGTTCGAGCGCGGCGGAGCCGCGACTCGAACCCGACGAAGAAAAAGGTCGTCTTACATAAAGTCGGCAATCCCGCTCTGCTTGTTCTTGTCGTTCTCGAAGACGCGCTCGATGGAGCGTTCCAGGATCTCCAGGCGCTGTTTGGTGTACTCGCGGCAGCCGAACTCGTGGGCCACCTCCGTCGCGGTGTCGATGTACTTCGTCACCGACCCCTCGTGGACGGTGAGGTTGACGCGGCCGCCGCACTCCCGGCACTCGCCCGACAGGGGCATCCGGCGGTACTTCTCGCCACAGTCCAGGCAGCGAGTCTCCTGGCGCGAGAACGCCCGGAGGTTGCCGATGATGTCCGGCATGAAGTGGTACTCGATGATGCGCTCGGCGACGTCCGTCTCGTCGACGGCCCGGAGCTTCCGGGAGAGGGCGAGCTGGGCGTCCATCTTGTCGGTCATCGACCCCAGCGTCTTGTACGCCGAGAGGTCCGGCCCGGCGGCGAGGTTCGAGGTGTCGTGCGTGTGCGCGAAATCGGTGTACTCTCGATCCGTCCCGAGCGTCTCCTCGGCGATCTTCATGATGTCCTCGACCTCGCCGGGGTCGGCCAACTCCCGGGTGGCCTCGTAGAACTCCTTCGGGTACTCCCACATGATGTCCATGTTGTGGGCCTCGTCGTCGATCTCCGAGGGGTCGATGCGGGAGGACATGACGAGCGGGGCGTCCATCTTCCCGCCGCGTTTGTCCGGGAGGAACGACTTGCTGAAGTTCAGCAGACCGTCCATCAGAAGCATCACGCAGTCCTCGTCGCCGTCGCACTGGCCTACGAAGAGGTCATTGGCGACTAGCGTGTTGGTATCCTCGACAGTCAACGAATAGAGGTGGGAGACCTCACTTTCGACGATTTCAACGCGCTCGACCTCGTCGGTCCAGATCTCACCGCCGTCACCGCAAAGCCGTTGTGTTCGAAGTTCGATCGAGTCGAGGGCGTTCTGCAACGTGTCTGATTTTCTATCAAGATGGAATCCGATCCTGTCCGCAAAACGCGCGGCGTTTTCTGACGTGAGTTTGAGGACCCATGTGTCGAATGTCTGTGGTTCGTCGTAGAACTCCGCAACAGCGCCAGTCTCCGGGGTACGGGTTTCCTGATAGGCCTTCGCTACCATATCGAATCGTTTCAGTGCGGCAATTAGATCCGACTTCAGTTCGTCGCTAACGGTGTGGGCCCGTACCTCGATACGGTCCGCGGAAGCACTACCGTCACCGCTGAAGTACGCCGCGAGGAAACTCTGGAGGACCGGTTCTGGACTCTCCATAATCGCAGACGGTATCCGCTTCCTCTCGGCACGGCATCCAGTTGAAAGGATGTCGTCGAAGAGAACCGTGACCAGCCGGCTCGAAACCGTGACTTTCCACTCGTTCTCTTCGAAACAGTCGACGCCCAGTGACTCGTCGAAGACATCGATGATATCCTCACGGGCCGATTCGTCGGGGATACAGATCGTCGTCTGGTAGAAGTTGCCCGACTGCTGGCGGGTGAACCCTTCGGCAGCGTAGTATCCAAGAACGGTAGCGAAGTCGTCATCGATTTCCAGATATCGATCGACGTTGGCCGAATCTCGTCGTATCGAGAGTGAAACATCGCCAGGAATTACCTCGGAGAGGGGCTCTTCAAGTAATTGATCGAGGACGCCCGCAGGGATACTATCACGGCCAACCCAGTTGTAGACGGTGGAGTCGCTGACACCTAACTGTTCGGCAGTCGGTTTCAGGTAGTAATCGCCCGACGTTGCGTCGTCGAGAAGTGATTTGATCGTCTCCGAACCGAGCCCCCGGATCATCAGATCCTCGTTTGGAATCGCATCAGAATCGAGGAATCGGCTGAGGAGATCGATCTCCTCAACCGAGCCGTCGACTGTAACCGACTTCGGCATCGGTAACTCGTCGCCCTCTTGGAGGTCACGAGCGTGTACGCGCTCGATCGAACCATCCCAACGGCGCATCGAATGCTCGGGTGAAACGGTCAGCGTGCGACCTGCTTTCGTTTCAATTTCGATGAGGTGGTCCGGGGACGGATGCTTTGAAACCGCATCGATAGGTTTTCTCACCGGTTCGCCATCCTCAGTTACCGACGGAACGAACAGATTGCCGTCCAGTTCTTCGACCAGCGAGCCGAAGTCGTCTTCTCGTGGGCTGTCGAGGTTCTCTTCGACGACCTCCGCTATGGTAGCGTATCTGGCATCGCCATCAGCGGCCTCGTACCATACTTTCGTCTCCGGATGGAAACAGTTGCGACGCTTAGCGGCGTGAAAGTACGGATGCGCGTATCCGACCGCTGCTGTCGTAAATCCGATAACTCTCCCAACTGTCGCCGCGCTGGTGTGTGGCGCCATCCCGAAGACGAGTTCGCCGACGAGTTCCTCGCGGTCGTCGAGGTCGTAGAAGGGTTCGAGGCCGTAGTACTGCTCTAACAGGTCGTCGACGAAGTCGGCGGTCTTGAGCATGTGCTCGGCCGCGCCGTCGGAGAGGACGACGTCCTGGACCTTGAGTTCGACCAGCTGGTCGTCGTGTCGGAGCGGGTCGCCGTGGACGTCGGTCTCGTAGCCCAGCGACTGGAGCTGGTCGACGGTCACGTCGAGTTCCGTCGCCCGAACCGCCGTCACGGGCAGGTCCGTCATGTCGTAGCGGACGGTGCCGTCCTTGAACGCCGTGACGTCGTGTTTGGCCCGGAGGATGCCCTTCTCCATCGGCTCGGGGACCTTCTCCGCGGACATCAGCCCTTCGACGCCTTTCACGATGTCGAAGGCCGTCTCGCGCTCGCCGACCGATTCGAGGGCGTTCCGGAACTCCTCGCCGATGTCGATCTCCGTGTACTGGGTCGGATAGGCGCCCGTCTCGCAGGAGGGACACTCGGCGATACCGGCCTCGTCGGGTTCGACCTCGCGGTCGCAGTCGGGGCACTCGTAGACGGCGTCGGTGAGGCCGTTGCACTCCGGACAGCGCGCGCGGAACGTCTCCTCCCCGCAGTCGGTACAGCGCTGGCGGGCGATTTCGACGTCGACGATGCCCTGGCGGTCGTTCATCTCCTCGGCGTGGGAGGCCGCGTCGCTCACCGAGCGCTGGGCGCCGCCGGCCTCGTCGATGGGGAAGAGCGTGTGGACCGCCGGCGAGAGGTCGCGGCTCTCCGATTTCTCGGGGCGGCCCATCCGGTTGCCGATGCGGGTGGGGGCCCGTTCGCGGACCTCGAAGGGGGCGACCTCGTTGATCGCCTCGATGGCGTTGTCGCCGCCGTCGTAGGTGCGAGCGCGTTCGGAGAGGTCGCCGACCGTCCAGTCCCGGTCCATGGTGTCCAGGTCGAAGCCCAGGGTCGCCACGAGCGGGCGCCAGTCCGGGACGACGAGGTCGTCCTCGCGCTGGGTGTGCTCGACGAGCAGGTGTTCGAGGGCTTTTCGGACCGTCTCGGAGCGCGGGAGGACGAGGTCACCGTCCTGCGTCGACGCCGGGTCCACCGCGACGGCACCGTCGGTCTGTGCGACGCGACTGTTCTCTACCGCCGTCGCCAGCGCGTTGACCTCGCCGACGCTCACGTCGTGCCAGCAGTGGGTGTACTTCGGATGGATCGGTGCGTCGTACTCGCGGGCCCACGCCATGGCCTCGTCGGCAGAGGGGTCCGCCAGGTCGACGTGGACGTCGTCGGCCATCGCCTGAACGTCGGCGCCCGCCGCGTCGAACTCCTGGCGCCACCACTCGACGGTGTAGGAGGCGGGCGCGAGCGGGTGGTTGTTCTCGACGAACTCGCCGTAGTTGACGAGGTACTCGCCCAGGTCGAGTATCTTCTCGACGCCGTTCCTGACTTCGAGCGCTTCCTCGGGGTCGTCGATCCGCCGGACGTCGCCGTTGGCCAGGCGGACAGTCGGGCCCTCGATGCTGTCGACCGGGACGACCCCTGCCGCTTTGCCGGGCCGTTCGGTCTTGATCTGGGTCCCCGTCGCGAGGAAGTCGTCGACGAGGTGCATCGTCGCCGGGTGGACGCCCGCGGTCGCGAACCCGTGGTTGCGCGAGCGGCCGTAGCGCAGGCGGAACCCGCCGGCGTTCGAAGGGTGTGAGAACACCGGGCGACCCGCGATCAAGTCCCGGAGGTACTTCTTGGCGGGGTCGACGCGGGGCGAAGTGGGGTAGTCGTCGCCGCCGTCGCCGCCCTCGGACTCCTCGGCGTCGCTCGCTTCGCCCTCCGCTTCCTCCCCGTCCGCTGCGTCGCCGTCGTCCTCTCCTTCTCCCTCGCCGTCGTCCTTGCCGATGGTGCCGTCGATGAGGTCCTGCAGCCACGGCCAGTCGACCTCGTCGAGGTTGCGGGTGTAGCGCTGGATCTTCGGGGCCTTGAGCGCGATCCCCTCTGCAGCGACGAGGCACATCCCCCCGCGGGCGGAGTTGGTGTCCACTCGGTCGAGGTCGCGGAAGCCCGAGACTTCCTCGTCGCCAGTGGCCTCGCCGTCGAGCATGATCGGCATGTTCTCGGCGATGAACTTGCTCTCCTTCTCCTTGGGCGAGTACTGGAGACCGGTCTCCTTGTCGTAGAGGTCGATCTCCTCGGCGTAGCGGTTGATCTCCTCGTCTCTCGCCTTGTACTGGTCGATGCCGAGCAGCGCGCGGGCGTAGTCGGCAACCAGGACAGAGAGGGCCTGGGCGGTCCCACCGGCCGACCGGATCGGGCCGGCGTAGTAGACGTTGACGAACTGCGTGCCGTCGTCGTTGTCGAGGATCTCGACCCGGTCGATCCCCTCGATGGGAGCGGCGACCACGCCCTCGGTCAGCAGCGCGACTGCGGTTCTGACTGCCCCCTCGATCTTGCCGGCCTTGGAGTCGTAATCACCGACCTCGCCCTCGACGAAGTCCTCGACGAGTTCCAGGGCCGCCTCCTCCCTGCTCATCTCGCCTTCGAGCTCGCGCACGCGCGCGGCGACCCCCTCGATGCCGAGGATGTTCTCGACGCGGTCGGCCATGTCGCGGGCGGTCGGAATCTCGACGTCCTTCGTCGGGTCGCCGCCGCGTTCGCGGGCGGCCTTCGCGACCTCGAAGGCGTCGTCGAGGTCGGATTCGAGCCGTTCGAAGTACTGCTCGTCGGCCTCCCGCATCTATAGCTCCCAGAGATCTAGATCGGTCGCTTCGTCGTGTTCCCGTTCGAGTGAGCCCTCGAACGCGCGGACGTGCAACTCACCGGCCCAGACGGTTCCGCTGTCGAGGTGGCCCGCGATAGCCTCGCCGTCGGGCCGCGAGAGCACCGCGTGTGTGTGCGCGAACGGCTCTCCATCGAGGATGGAGACGTTGCCGACGCAGGCGGCGACCTCCAGCGGTTCGGGGAACACCATCGACTCGTACGCCATCTCCTCCTGGTCGTAGAACATAATCTCGGCGTCCTGCACCGCGCCGAGGCCGGTGAAGAAGGCCGCGTCGATCCCCTCGTCGGCGGCGAAGGTCTCGATCTGGGCGCGCCAGTCGCCCCCGTGGTCGAGCGTGCAGACGAACTCGCGAGTCGTCTCGACCTCACGGTAATCCATACGCGAATGAGACGGAGTCGGTTATCAAAAGACTACCGCCACCGGTCTGCAGTCGGCGCGGCGTCCGACGGATACGACGGACTCGTCGGCGGGTCGGACGACAGTGCTACCCCCGCCGTGTCGGCAAGAGGTATAGCGCTCCGCGCCCTATGCTGACGTATGCCAGACAGCTCGTCGCTGGAATCGACCTCGGTGACCGAACGGCTCGTCCTGCACGAACTCGCCGAACTGGCCCGTGCGGACCGGACGCCTGCCCAGGCGACGGACGTCCTCCAGGCGTGTCGCGGCCGGCTCGAAGACCTCGAAACCGTGGTCGGCAGCCGACTCACGGAAGGCGACCTCGTCAAGGCCTGTCGGACTCTGGAGGACCGGGGGCTGGTGACCGGCGAACGACCGGAGCGGACCTCGCCAGTCGGCAAGGGTCGGCCGGCGTACGAACTCGACGTCGCCGTCGAGACGGTCCGGACGTTCGTCCGCGAGGACGACCGGCTCTCCGAGTTGCCGGCCTGAGAAGGGCGGCACTAGGCGGCGCAGTTCGGCGACGGGTGCGATCAGGCCGGGAGGGAGATGCGACTGGCCTCGTGGCCGCGCTCGGCGTCGAGGAAGGAGAGCGCCTCGACGTGCCACTCCACCGGCTCTATCTCGCGGTCGCACATCCGCCGCGCGGCGTCCATCGGCCCGCCCCGGGCGATGGTGACGTGGGGGTCGTAGTCCTCGCCCTCCAGCCCGTCGAGCGCGCCGAACTCCTCGCACAGGCGCTCGTGGAGGTCCCACAGCCCGGGGCTCTCGACGGTGAGGTAGATCACCGGCGAGGAGCCGTTCGTGGCCTCCTCGAAGATGTCGATGCCGTCCACTCTGGCGGCGAAGGCGGGCTGCCCGTCCAGAAGCTCCCGGACGCGGGCCTCCATCGCGTGGTAGGACTCGTAGCCACCCGTCCCGAGGCGCTTGACGACGAGCGTGTGGCGGCCGCGCGAGCGCTCCTCCGCGCCCGGAATCTCCAGGGCGAGGTCGCTCGCCAGCCTGGCCACCTCGCTCGGAACGGGGACGTTGAGGCTGAACACGTCTATCGAGAGATGGGCAGCCGGCAAAAGCGCCGCGATCACGTCTCCGGGCTCGTCGCCCGAAATCCGGAACGTCCGTCGGTCCCCATCAGTCCAGCCACCAGACGACGACCAGGACGACGATCAACAGACCGACGAGGGGGCGGAACGGT
Source organism: Halomicrobium sp. HArcel3 (assembly GCF_058933135.1). Taxonomy (NCBI): domain Archaea; kingdom Methanobacteriati; phylum Methanobacteriota; class Halobacteria; order Halobacteriales; family Haloarculaceae; genus Halomicrobium; species Halomicrobium sp. HArcel3. The sequence goes on from NZ_JBZYDN010000005.1 coordinate 204,616, forward strand.
CCGAGCAGTTCGAACACCAGTTCGGAGACGATGTCGAGCGCGATCCAGACGATCACGAGGACCAGTACGACCTTCAGGAGCGTCTCTACCGCGACGTCGTCGAGCATATCCGCCGGTCGGAGAGGGGCCACGACAAGCTTTGTGGCCGGCGAGTGGGGCGTGTCATACCACCGCACTCCGGACTGATCTCGCAAGCTATTAGTACGAATCCGTGATACCCCGAGGTACATGAGTCAGACCCGCGCCGATGGCGTCCGCTCGGTCGCCACCACCGGGTCTGTTCGACGTTTCCCACCGCGATTCCGGCGACGGGCCCTCTTCTAGGCCCACCACTACTTCACCTCTCGTCCTCCGGTTCGTCTCGCTTCCGAGCACCGCTCGCCGTCTGTCGAGCGGACATCTGAATCGACAGACACACCACACGCTACACCAACACACCAATCATGACAGACGGAAACGGAACCGTCGCGCTCGCCTTCTCCGGTGGGCTCGACACCACGGTCTGCGTCCCGCTGCTGAAAGAAGAGTACGGCTACGACGACGTCATCGGCGTCACCGTCGACGTCGGCCAGCCGAGCTACGAGTTCGACGAGGCCGAGGAGACGGCCGAGGCCCTCGGGCTGGACCACTACGTCGTCGACGCCACCGAGGAGTTCGCCGACCTGTGCCTGCAGGCGGTCAAGGCCAACGCCGACTACCAGGGCTACCCGCTGGGCACCGCGCTCGCGCGCCCGGTCATCGCGAAAGCCATCCTCGACGTCGCCGAACAGCAGGGCTGTGCCGCCATCGCCCACGGCTGTACCGGCAAGGGTAACGACCAGCTCCGCTTCGAGGCGGTCTGGCGCGACTCCGACCTGGAGGTCATCGCCCCCGTGCGCGAACTCGGTCTCACCCGCGAGTGGGAGAACGAGTACGCCCAGGAGAAGGGCCTGCCCGTCGAGGGCGGCGACGGCGGCCGCTACTCCATCGACACGAACCTCTGGAGCCGCTCCATCGAGGGCTCCGAACTGGAGGACCCCTCGACCATCCCCGAGGACGACATCTACCTCTGGACGGACAATCCCTCCGGCAAGGACGCCGAACTCGTGGATATCGAGTTCGACGAGGGCGAGGCCGTCGCCGTCGACGGCGAGGAACTCGACTCGGTCGAGCTCGTCGAACAGCTCAACGAGCAGGCCGGCGCCCACGGCGTCGGTCGCACGGACATGATGGAGGACCGCATGCTCGGGCTCAAGGTACGCGAGAACTACGAGCACCCCGCCGCGACGGTGCTGCTCACCGCCCACGAGGCCCTCGAAGGGCTCGTCCTCACCGCCGAGGAGCGCGAGTTCAAACAGCACGTCGACCAGCAGTGGTCCCAGAAAGGGTACCAGGGCCTCGTCGACGCCCCCCTCACGGGCGCGCTGGAGGCGTTCATCGACGAGACCAACGAGCGCGTCACGGGCTCCGTCACCGTCAAGCTCGAAGGCGGCCACTGCCGCGCCGTCTCCCGCGACTCCGAGTACTCCGTCTACAGCGAGTCGGCGGCGTCGTTCAACGAGGAGGCCGTCACCGGCTCCATCAGCCAGGAGGACGCCACCGGCGTCGCGAAGTACCACGGCTTCCAGTCCCGCCTGGCGAACAAGGTACTGGAGAAGGCGAAGGGCAAGAGCGAGGCCGTGACGGACGGCTCAGGTATCTCCGCCGCGGAGCACCACGACACGGAGGAATAGAGAGATGAGCGACGGAGAGGACCAGACCGGCGCGAACGACGCGGGCCAGGCAGCCGCCGGACGCGAGACGGCCGTCCGCCGCGACCGCTTCAGCGGCGGCCCCGCCCGCGCGTTCCTCTCCTCGCTCGACGCCGACGAGCGCATCTTCCACGCCGACCTGGCCGTCGACCGCGCCCACGTCGTGATGCTCGCCGAGCAGGGCATCGTGGACGACGAGACGGTCGGCGAGATTCTGCGCGCGCTGGACGACATCGAGAAAGACGGCCACGGCGCGCTCCCCGACGGCGAGGACGTCCAGGAAGCCATCGAATCGGCCGTCATCGACCGCGTCGGAAGCGAGGGCGGCAAGATGCACACCGCGCGGTCGCGCAACGACGAGGTGGCGGCGGACATCCGCTACCGCCTGCGTGAGGATCTGCTCGACACCATCGAGACGGTCGTGGAGGCCCGCGAGGCGTTGCTGCGCGTCGCCGAGGAACACGCCGACACCGTGATGCCCGGCTACACCCACCTCCAGCCGGCCCAGCCGACGACGGTGAGCCACTGGGTCGCCTCCTACGAGCAGGCCCTCGCTCGCGACACCGAACGCCTGCTCGACGCCTACGGGCGCGTGAACCGCAATCCCCTGGGCGCCGGCGCCTTCGGCGGCGTCCCCTACGACGTCGACCGCGAGCGCACGGCCGAGTTGCTCGGATTCCAGGGTATCGTCGAGAACTCGATGGACGCCGTCTCGACGCGGGACTTCCTCGTCGAGACGAACGCCGCGCTCGCCGCGCTGGCGACGACGCTGTCCGGGCTGGCCGAGGACGTCGTCGGCTTCGCCAGCAAAGGCCACGTCGAACTGGCCGACGAGTACTCGTCGACGTCGTCCATCATGCCCCAGAAGAAGAACCCCGACACGATGGAACTCGTGCGCGGGCGCACCGGCGACGCGACGGCGGGGCTGAACGGCCTGCTCACCACGTTGAAGGGGCTACCCCGCGCGTACAACCGCGACCTGCAGCGCGCGACGACCCACGTCTGGGGCGCTGTCGACGCCGTCACCGAGAGCGTCGAAGTCGCGACCGGTGCGGTGGCGACCGCGGAGTGGCCCGCGGACGTGCTGGCAGAGGCGGCCGGCGAGGGGTTCTCGACGGCCACGGGCGTCGCCGACCTGCTGGCGAAGGCCGGAGTCCCGTTCCGCACCGCCCACGAAGTCGTCGCGACGGTCGCCAGTCGTGACTTCGAGGGACAGGCGCCGGACTACGAGGACCTCGACGCGGTCACGCGGGAGGTTCTGGGCGAGTCACTCGACGAGCACGTCTCCCGCGACGCGGTCGAGGCCGCACTCGATCCCGTCGAGAGCGTCGCGATGCGCGACTCCCGCGGTGGCCCCGCGCCCGACGCGGTGACGGCGCAGTTGTCAGCCGCCGAAGACGAACTGTCGGCCCACCGCGACGCCGTCGTCGCCGAACGCGACGCCGTCGAATCCGCCGGCGAGACGCTCCAGACGGAGGTGGAGCGCTATGTCTGAGTTCCGGTTCGCCCGGCGACCGGTAGAGCGGCCATCCCCGCGAGGGGAAATTATACCACATTCCTGATATAGGAAGTCGCCGTGTTGCTGTAATTGCGCGTTTCTGACCGTTAGACGGTAGTATGCGTTACTATTCTATTCTGATAAGTTCGAAGGCTTTAAGTGGGTCGCTGATCGAATTGGGAGTACAATGCCAGAATGCGTCGAGTGTGGGGCCGAAGTCTCCCTGCACGAGGACCTCGAAGTCGGAGAGATCGTCGACTGTTCCACCTGCGGCGCCGAACTCGAAGTGATCGGCGTCGACCCCGTCGAGCTCGACTCCGCGCCCGAGCTCGAGGAAGACTGGGGAGAGTAAGTCCGTCGTGACTACTCTCGCCGCACAGAGACAAAAATGAACACCACTGAAACACGTTTCAGTGAGCTCACCCTCGCCACCAGGAGGTGGCTCACGTGAACGTAGGAATACTCTATTCGCGCATCCGCCAGGACGAGAAGCTCCTGCTCAACGAGCTTCGCGAGCGTGACCACGAGGTCACCAAGATCGACGTCCGGAAACAGCAGTTCAACATCGAGGACGCTCCCGAGATTTTCGACGGCGTCGATATCGTCGTCGACCGCTGCCTCGCGACCAGTCGCTCCGTCTACGCGACGAAGTTCGTCGAGGCCTACGGCATCCCAGTCGTCAACGGGCCAGAGACCGCCGAGATCTGTGCCGACAAGGTGAAAAACAGCCTCGCGCTGGTCGAGGCCGGCGTCCCGACGCCGAACACCGACGTGGCGTTCACCAAGGACGCCGCCATGGAGTCCATCGAGGCGTTCGGCTACCCGTGCGTCCTCAAGCCCGTCGTGGGCTCGTGGGGTCGCCTGATGGCCAAGATCGACTCGAAGGACGCCGCCGAGGCCATCCTCGAACACAAGGAGACCCTGGGACACTACGAGCACAAGATCTTCTACGTCCAGGAGTTCGTCGACAAGCCGGGCCGCGACATCCGCGTGCTGGCCACCGACGGCGAACCCGTGGCCGCGATGGTGCGCGAGTCCGAACACTGGCTCACCAACGCCGCGAAGGGCGCCGACACCGACACCTTCGAACTGGACGACCGTGCGCTGGAACTCGTCGAGAAGGCCAGCGACTCCGTCGGCGGCGGCCTGCTGGGCATCGACCTGATGGAGGTCGGCGAAGACGCCGACGGGAACCCCGAGGACTACACCGTCCACGAGGTCAACCACACGGTCGAGTTCAAGGCCCTGTCCGAAGTCACCGACGTCGACGTCCCCGCGAAGGTCGTCGACTGGCTGGAGACGAAGGTCGAGGAAGAAGCAGAAGCGGGCGAGGTGTCGGCCTGATGTCCTACACCGCAAGCGTCGTCGGCGGCTCCGGCTTCACCGGCGGCGAGTTGCTCCGTTTGCTGGACGGCCACCCCGAGTTCGAGATCGCACAGGCCACGAGCCGTTCGAAGGAGAACAAGACGGTGGGCCACTCCCACCCCAACCTCCGCCACCTGGACCTGCGCTTCACCAGTCCCGAGGACCTGGAGAGCGTGGACGTGCTGTTCGCCGGGACGCCCCACGGCGTCTCGATGCAACAGATCGACGCCTTCCAGGAGGCCGCCGACACCGTCGTCGACCTGTCTGCGGACTTCCGCCTCGATTCGGAGGAGCAGTACGACGAGTGGTACGACGGGCACACGCGCCCCGAACTGCTCGCCGAGTCCGAGTACGCGCTCCCCGAACTCAACCGCGAGAACCTGCCCGGCGCGGACCTGATCGCCTCCGGCGGTTGTAACGCCACGGCGACGATCATGGGCCTGAAGCCCCTGTTCGACCACGACATTCTGAGCGGGGACGAACAGATCGTCGTCGACGTCAAGGTCGGCTCCTCGGAGGGCGGCGCCGGCGGCGGCGAGGCGTCGAGCCACCCCGAGCGCTCGGGCGTCGTCCGCCCGTACGCGCCCACAGGCCACCGCCACGAGGCGGAGATCGAGCAGTTCCTCGGCGTCGACGTCTCCTTCACCGTTCACGCCGTGGACATGATCCGCGGCGCGGCGGCGACCTGCCACGTCTTCCCCGACGGGCCCGTCTCGAAGGGCGACATGTGGCAGGCCTACCGCGGGAGCTACGAGGACGAACCGTTCGTCCGCATGGCTTCGGGCGGCGGCGGCGTCTACCGCTACCCCGAGCCCAAGGCCGTCGCGGGCACCAACTTCGCCGAGGTCGGCTTCGAGGTCGACGCCGCGAACAGGCGCCTCGTCGTCTTCTCGGCCATCGACAACATGATGAAGGGGTCGGCGGGCCAGGCAGTCCACGCCGCCAACGTCGCGCTCGGTCTCGAAGAGACGGCGGGGCTGGACTTTACCGGCTTCCACCCCGTCGGCGCGCCGTAAGCTGGAGGTGAATTTTCCATGACAATCGTTATCAAAGTCGGTGGCGCTCGCGCGGTCGACCCCGCTGGAGCGCTCGCTGACGTCAGTGAACTGGTGGAGCAGGGCGAAGACGTGGTCGTGGTCCACGGCGGGTCGACCGCCGTCGACGACACGCTCGAACGGCTCGGCATCGAGCCGACGTACGTCGAGACGCCGTCGGGCGTCGTCGGTCGATTCACGGACGAGGAGACGATGGAGGTGTTCGAGATGGTGTTCGGCCACCTCAACACCCAGCTCGTCGCCGGCCTGCAGAGCCAGGGCGTCGATTCGGTCGGACTCAACGGCGTGGACGGCAAGCTCCTCCACGGCCCCCGCAAGTCCGCCGTCCGCGTCGTCGAGGACGGGAAGAAGAAGATCAAGCGCGGCGACCACTCCGGAACCATCCGCGAGGTCAACGTCGACCTGCTGGAGTCGCTGTTCGACGGCGGCTACACGCCCGTCGCGAGCCCACCGATGGCCGGCGCCGACGACGACGAAATCCTGCCCGTCAACACCGACGCCGACCGCTCGGCCGCGGCCATCGCCGCCGCGCTGGACGCGACGCTCGTCCTGCTGACCGACGTCGAGGGCATCTACGAAGACCCGGACGACTCGGAGACGCTGATCGAGACCGTCGAGACGGGCGAGGAGTGGGCAGACCTGGAGGACGCCGCCGAGGGGTTCATGGGCCGCAAGGTCATGGCCGCCGAGGAGGCCCTCGACGGCGGATCTCCCGAGGTCGTCGTCGCAGACGCCAACGCGGACGAACCGATCCTCTCGGCGCTCGACGGCGACGGCACCCATCTCTACGATTCGGCGCTTTCCGACGCCGAGGAGGCCGAGCAATGAGTTTCGATACGACAACGTACGCTACCACGCGCTTCGACGCTTCGACAAACCGCCGTTCGGGAGGAATGAAAGGGGCCGGCCGTTCGATCCGTCCCGGACGACGTAAGCACCGCAGCCCGAAGTCCTCGCGAGCGAAGCGAGGGAGGGCTCGTCAGAGCTTCGCTCTGACGGTGGGCGAGGAGCACAACGAGTCCCGGACGGTCGAACGGTCGGGGGCTTTCGAGTTCCTGTCGACGACGGTAGATTCGACGACAGCGGTCGCTACAGGTGATTTCCAATGAGCGGATTCGTCTTCAACGAGAAACCGATCCAGATCGAGGAGGGCGACGGGCCGTACCTCTACGACGACAGCGGTACCGAGTACCTGGACATGGGCGCGAGCTACGCGTGCGTCCCGCTCGGACACCGCCACGAGGCGGTCGACGCCGCGGCGAAGGGCCAGATAGACAAGCTGACCTACGTCCAGGCGTCGTATCCCAACTCCGCCCGCACGGAGTTGTACGAGACGCTCGCCGACACCGCACCGGACCCCATCGACAAGGTGTGGCTCTGTAACTCCGGGACGGAGGCCAACGAGGCGGCGCTGAAGTTCGCTCGCAGCGCCACCGGGAACTCGAAGATAATCGCCGCGATGCAGAGCTTCCACGGCCGCACCATGGGCTCGCTCGCGGCCACGTGGAAGGACAAGTACAAGAAACCCTACGAGCCCCTGGCCGGCGACGTGGAGTTCGTCCCCTACGACGACCCCGAGGCCATGCACGAGGCCGTCGACGACGAGACGGCCGCCGTCATCGTCGAACCCGTCCAGGGCGAGGGCGGGATCAACCCCGCCTCCGCCGAGTACCTCGAAGCGGCCCGCGAGGCGACCGAATCGGTCGGCGCGGCGCTCGTCTTCGACGAGGTCCAGACAGGGATGGGGCGCACCGGTTCGCTGTGGGCCTGCGAACAGACCGGCGTCGTCCCCGACATGATTACGTCGGCCAAGGGACTCGCCAACGGATTCCCCATGGGCGCGACGCTCTGCCGGGACTGGATCGCCGAGGAGTACGGCTCCCACGCCTCCACCTTCAGCGGCGGTCCCGTCGTTTCCGCTGCAGCCAACGCCACCGTCCAGACCATCGTCGAAGAGGACGTTCCCGCCCACGCCGAATCGGTCGGGAACTACCTGCAGGAGCGCCTGGAAGCGGAACTCGGCGACGACGTCCGCGAGGTCCGCGGCGAGGGGCTGATGGTCGGCGTCGAGGTGAAACGGGGGGCGATGCGGTACCTCAAGCAGCTCGCGATGAGCCACCAGATCCTGGCGCTGCCCGCCGGCCGCACCGTCGTCCGCCTGCTCCCGCCGCTGACCATCACGGAGGACCAGGCCGACGAGGTCGTGGAAGCCATGGCCGAGGTGATAGGATGACCGCAGCGGAGACGGCCACCACCGTCACCGACCAGTCGGCCCGCGAACTCCTCGAAGAGGTCGTCCGCATCCCCTCGGTCACGCCCGAGGAGGCGGAGTGCGCGCAGTTCCTCCGCGACTTCTTCGAGGACCACGGCCGCGAGGCGTGGCTCGACGACGTCGGCAACGTCCGCGCGCCCGCGGACGACGGCGTCCTGTTGACCTCCCACGTCGACACCGTCCCCGGCGACATCCCCGTCCGCATCGAGGAGAACGACGAGGGCGAGGAAGAGCTGTGGGGCCGTGGATCGGTCGACGCCAAGGGACCGCTGTGTGCGATGGCGGTCGCCGCCGTCCGCACCGGCGCGAGTTTCGTCGGCGTCGTCGGCGAGGAGGTCGACTCCCGCGGCGGGCGTTTCCTCGTCGAGGACCGCGATGCCGAGCCCGACGCCGTGATCAACGGCGAGCCCTCCGGCTGGGAGGGTATCACGCTGGGCTACCGCGGCCTGCTCGCGGGCACCTACGTCGCCACCTCCGAGTCGGGCCACTCCTCCCGTCCCGAGAACAACGCCATCCAGGACGCCATCGACTGGTGGGCCGCCGTCGACGAGGAGTTCGAACCCGACGACTGGATCCCGGTGTTCGAACGCGTCACTACCAAGCCCGTCTCGATGGACGGGGGCATCTCCGAGGACGGCCTCTCCGTCGAGGCGACGATGGACGTGCAACTGCGGGTCCCGCCGGAGTACACCACCGACGAGATCCGCGAGATCGCCGACGGCCACCTCACGAACGGCACCGTCCACTGGGACGACAAGGTCGAGCCCGTCATGCAGAGTCCGCGGACCAGCGTCGCCCGGGCGTTCCGCGCGGCCATCCGCCAGCAGGGCGGCGACCCCGCCCTGCTGCGCAAGACCGGGACGAGCGATATGAACGTCTTCGCCCAGTCCTGGGACTGCCCGATGGTCACCTACGGCCCCGGCGACTCAGACCTCGACCACGCGCCGAACGAACACATCGTCCTCGATGAGTACGACCGCTCGGTCGCCGTCCTCGAGGACGTCACCGACCGCCTGCTGGAGGACTGACCATGCAGCACTACCTCGACGTCGACGACCTGACGACCGACGAACTGACCGACGTGCTGGACCGCGCGGCGACGATCAAGTCGCTGGGCGGGGAGAACCTCCTCGGGGGCCAGACGCTAGGGATGGTCTTCGAGAAGCCCTCGACGCGGACCCGGGTCTCCTTCGAGACCGGGATGACCCAGCTGGGCGGCCACGCCGTCTTCCTCGGCCCCGACGACATCCACCTGGGCCACGGCGAACCCGTCAGGGACACCTCCCGGGCGCTCAGCCGCTACGTCGACTTCCTGATGGCGCGAGTCTTCGACCACGCGGACGTGGAGGAACTGGCCGAGTACGCCGACGTTCCCGTCGTCAACGGCCTCACCGACGACGCCCACCCCTGCCAGACGCTCGCCGACCTGCTCACCATCCGCGAGGAGTTCGGCGACTTCGACGAGGTCAGGGTCGCCTGGGTCGGCGACGGCAACAACGTCTGCCAGTCGTTCGCCCTCGGCGCGGCGATGACCGGCCTCGACCTGACCGTCGCGACGCCCGAGGGGTACGGCGTCGACGAGAGCGTGCTAGAGCGGGCCGAGGCCGTCGGCGACGCCCCCGAGACCACCAACGACCCGGACGCCGCCATCGCCGACGCCGACGTGGTCTACACCGACGTCTGGGTCAGCATGGGCCAGGAGGACGAGCGTAGCGAGAAACTCGAAGCGTTCGACGGCTTCCAGATAACCCCCGACGTGCTCGGCGACCGGACGCTGATGCACTGCCTGCCCGCCCACCGCGGCGAGGAGGTCACCGACGCCGCCATCGAGAGTGAGAACGCCATCGTCTGGGACCAGGCAGAGAACCGCCTGCATGCCCAGAAAGGGTTGCTGGCGTGGCTGGCGGCGCAGAGCTAGTTTCCGGGCCGAACGCAGTGAGGCCCGCCTTTTTTCGCCCACGTTTTTCGAGAAGCGGTCGTGAGCGGAGCGAACGACCCGACGAAGAAAAAGGTGGCTCGGGAGGGGTTGCTGGCGTGGCTGGCGGCGCAGAAGTAGTGCCGAGCGAGCGGAGCGAGGTCGGTTTTTCGGTCCAGATTTTCCGAGGAGTGCCCGTGAGCAGAGAGCGGTTCGCGAGCGCCGCGAGCCACCCACCTATTTGGCGATTGTAAGTTCCGCAATCGTAACAGGAATGGTGGCCGTGGGAGTCTATACACCTGACGGGGCCGATGTCGAACCGGCCGACGTCGCCAACAACCATGTCACAGGACGCTACAGCGACGAACGGCGAGCGGACGGAGCATCGAACGAACGGGCTGATCGGCCGGCGGCGGTTCGTCCAGTCGGCCGTGTCGACGGCGGCGCTCGGAACGTCGGGACTCGCGAGCGCCAGTGCAAGCGGGCGAGAGGCGAGCGGGTCCGGCGCTTGCGGCGGCTTTCCGCCCGAGTCGCTCACGAAGTGGGGTCCCTCGGTGACTCTGGGGGACGGTGAAGCGCGGACGTTCACGACGACGACCACCTCCGGGACAACAACCATCCACGGTGTCCTGATCGACCGGGCAGCGCTCCAGGAACTACCGTCCGCAGCCGATCTCGCGGACTGCGGCGGATACGACGACAAGTACGGGCCCGGCGGCCTGGCGACGACGATACACGGGAAGCGCTCACTGGAGTTCTTCGTCCCGTTCCCGGACGCCGAGGGCACGTCGATCACCTTCCTCGGACTCAACTGGAACCCTGGCGGGCATCCGCCGCCTGGCGTCTACGGGGTTCCCCACTTCGACGTCCACTTCCACGCGCTGCCGATGGCCACCGTCGACGCCATCGAGGGTTTGCGACGAGCGAGCCACGACGTGCCAGCGGCCCGGATCCCGGAAGGCTTCTCGCGGGCGCCGGACCCGAACGTCGGCGGCCCCGCCGTCGTGACGGACATGGGCGAACACCTGGTGAACCGCAACGCATCGGAGTTCGACGGCGAACCGTTCACGAACGCGCTCATCTGGGGCGTGTACGACGCGGACGACGACGGCGTCGCCGAACTCTCCTTCGTCGAGCCGATGGTCACGAGAGCGTACCTGACGGGACTCTCGGGCACCGACGAACGGCCCGTCCCACAGGCAGAAGACGCCCACGGGACCGGGCCGTGGCCGAGAACCTACAGCGTCCGCGACGTCCCGACTCGGGACGCCATCGCGATAACGGTCCGGGGATTCGACGGCGACTGACTGGCGGTGCCGTGGCGACGTCGCCCACCGCGTCTCGTACCAGATGGCGGTAATTCTGCCACCCGGCCGCCGGATGCCGGTACCGGCGCTACACGGGACGAGAAGGATAATTACACCGGCAATGTTTTGCATAATATCCAAACGTTGAATACGGATGGGAAAGAGTGTCTCTCTGGTATGGCTGAGGCACAAGCGGATACAGCAGGTGGCAGCGGCAACGAACAGCTGATAGCGCTCGTCCTCTCCTTTTTGATCCCCGGCGTCGGGCAGCTCTACCAGGGGCGGAAGAAGGAAGCGATCGCCTTTTTCGGGGGATTCGTGCTCGCGATCGTCCTCAGCGTGGTACTGACGGTCGTCACGCTCGGTCTCGGGGCCATCCTCGTCCCCATCATCGTCGGCTCCGTGTGGGCGCTCGGCCTCTACGACACGTACGCCGAGTGGCTCGAACTCTGAACGGGCGGTTCTGACGACGAAGTGGGCCGGTCTGACCGACCGCGATTTTTCTCGACCGACGAGCCACTGGAATCGCACTCGTAGCAACTGCTCGCCGCCGAAACGGGACGGGGCTTGACTGGACGGGATCACCACCGTCTACCCCGCCCGAACGACGGCCGGGGACGAACCGGTCCGCGCTAGAACCGGTCGTGGACGACGGCGAAGACGCCACCCAGGACGGCGCCGTAGACGGCGTGCCACAGCAGCGACGGGAGCGCGAAGTTCGGGAACGGCGGGCTCGCCGGGGACCCGACGGCGCCCAGCCACAGAGGCATGACGAGCGCGGCCAGCACGAGCCAGGTCACGACGCCCCAGCCGAGGCCCGCGGCGACGACTTTCGCCGGGGAATCGACCGAGAGCGTGCCGACGAGGCCGGCGAACGCGAGCCCGAGGGCGGCTCCGTGGAACACGTGAACGAGAAACCCAAGTTGCAGGTTCGCCGGCGGTGCGAGCGTGTACAGCGACGGGATGGCGACGGCCAGGACGGCCGCGTTCATGACGACCATGAGCGCGCCCATGGCCAGGCCCCCGACGATTCCCCCGATGACACCAGCCGTCGCGTCGAACGAGACGTCGTCTTCGATCGTTACGGACCGTTGTGTTTCAGATGACATACAGGAGAAGATTCACGCGGAGTGAGGTATGACAGTATGGCGGCTGTGTTCCATCGGGGTCAGACCGCGGTACTTCAATACGGTTGCCGCTCGAATCGGCGGCAACGACCAAACCGATGGCCTCCGAAGTTCCCACTATGGACCCGCTCGTCACGACGGACGGCGCGATGGGCGCCGACGAACTGCTCGCCGCGCTCGATGACGGCCGACGCGTGGTCGTCCGGACCGAGTTCCTCGGCGAGGAACACGAGGTGACACTGCGCCGCGACGGCGACGTCTTCTACTGCGACACACCGACCCGACTCCACAGACACGAGAGTCGCGAGGAGATGCGGACCTGCATCGAGAAGCAGGGCTACGCCAGCGAGTGAGCGCGGGCGGACGCGGCGTCCTTTTAACCGGATTGAGCTGGCGGGTCACCCATATCGTCCGCCCGCCGACGAAGTACGGTCACCGTTCAGAACGGCATCCCACGAACGAACGGAGGGAGACGAGCAACGAACGGTCCGGAAAACATACACACCCAACCTGTGGAATCAGCAATATGAAGCGGCGGACGGCAATGATAGCAGGAGTCGTCGTCCTCGCCCTACTAGCGGGCCTGACGTGGTATCAGGGCGAATCCTGTGGTGACCCGTCGGGTATACACGTCGACAGCCACTACGCCCAGCGTGACGTGCTGTCGCAGACGGCGTCCGCGGAACGGGGGGTTCTGGAGCAAGGCAGTGAGCCGCGGACGGTCGTCACCAGTGAAAGCGAGGCGCGACGAACCCTCGAAAACGGAACCGAAGCGGCGGCGTTCGCCCGCGAGACCGACTTCTCGCAGTCGTACGTCCTCGTCGTCCAGACGGACAGTTCCTCGAAAACTCGTCTCGAAGCGCGCTGTATTCGCCGGACCGAGGACGGGATCGTCGTCAGGGCGGCCCTGACGAACCAGTCCGGACCGAGGACTAGCGATCTCGCGCCGCACTCGCTCGTGCTACGGATCACGGACGAACGAACCCCGGCACCGGAGAACGTGACCGTCGAGGTGACCGGTCATGACGTCTCGCCGGTGTTCCCGTTCGGGCGCGTCGGCGGCGTCGAATAGGTCACCGCCGAACCGTGTCGACGCGGTCCATCACACAACGTTCGCGGTGACCGGCGGGTAACTAGATGGTTTACCTCGCTGGGACCAGAACTGCTCCGCATGGCCGTCGACCCCTCCCCCGAACGCTTTCGCGACCTGATGCTTGGCGACGAACCCGGCCTCGAAGAGGTGATGGCCTGCGTGTTCGGCATCCAGAAACACGAGGTGCGAACCTACCGGACGCTGCTCGACGAACCCGCGAGCACCGTCGAGGAACTGGCCCAGGAACTCGACAGGGACCGGAGCAACGTGAACCGGTCGCTGTCGACGCTGCGCGAGAAGGGGCTGGCCGACAGGGAACGGCGCCTCCTCGACGGCGGCGGGCACGTCTACCAGTACGCCGCCACGCCGCTGGAGGAAGCCCGGGAACTGATGCACCAGACGCTCGACGAGTGGGCCGCCTACGTCCACGAGCGCATCGACGAGTTCGGGGACTAAGGGGCGAATTGTACTGTCACGGAGAGTGTCCCGGAGGAAGCCCGTTTCGAGTGTACTGGTCGCGGCGTTCCACAAAGGACGGACACTATCGTCGTGCCGTTCTGCGAACACAGCCTCTTACTCGTGCACTCGGAAGAACCGGTGTCCCCTATAGCTGACAGTGAAAGAGATTATTAGCCGTGCCTGCGGCCATACACTATGTCGATTGCCAGCCGGAGTACAGCCCATCGCCTGATCGGAGGCGCGATACTGCTCGTCGGTACTGCGGCGCTATTCTCTGGAGCCAGTTTGGGTGCAGAGAGTCTCGTCTCCATCTCGTTCTTGTTGTACGGCGTCGTGAGCGTCGGTATCGGGTTCAAGTTACTCATTTCGAACTCGTCGAGGTCCGGCGCGGCAGATTGAGCGAATACGACTGTGCGATCTCCTCACCGACTGCGCTCCGTCGCTGATATTACGTCCCGCTCCAGTCGAAATGAAGGGGTTTCAGTTCACCGGCGACCGCTCGACTCCGTGCGCTACCGGCCGGCTTTATTGTCGCCGCGTTTGCAGGTCGAGCTATGGCGCCCTCCATCCGAACCCTGGCGCGGGGGTTCGCGGCGGTGTTCAGCTCACTCGTTCTACTCGGCCCGCTGGCGTTCGTCGCCCTCGTCGGTGCGCCCGTGATACTGCTCGAAGCGACGGGGCTCACCGTTCCCGACCCCGTAGCGCTCGCCTGGATCGGCGCGTCCGCCGTGGCGGCGCTCTGGCTGGCGGTCGAGGGCGCGACGGTCCAGCTGTACGGACTCGACGCCGTGGATCGCGGTGGTTCGTCCCAGCGAACGGCCCGGTACGCGGTGATCGCGGTGACGACGATTGCCGCGCTCGTCGTCGCCGTCCGGTTCCTGGCCCTGGCGATCCCGTGGGCGTTCGGGACGGGCGGCGCCGCCGCACAGGTTTTGGCCGTCGCCGTCGTCCTCGCGCTACTCGCCAGCCTCTACAGGACGGCCGACGCGGTACGAGACGGCTACCAGCGCGCACGGAGCGACCCGTCACGAGAAGCGAACACCCGCCGGCGCTAACCGCCCCACTTTTTGCCGCAGGGGGTCTGGCCCAACGTAATGGCCGAACTGGAGCTCACGGACGACGTGCCGTCGGTCGCCGACGACGGCGTCTGGCTGACCTGCATCGAGTGCGGCGAGGCGTTCGCACCCTTCGACGCGATTCGCTACACCTGCGACGAGTGTGACGGACTGCTGGAAGCGCGCTACGCCGACCTGCCCACCTGGGACGACTTCGAAGGGGAGGGCGTCTGGCGGTACAACGCCGCGCTGCCTTTCGAGGAGGGCGTGACCCTCCCCGAGGGACACACGCCGCTGCACAAGGTCCCGCGGCTGGAAGACGACGTCGGCGTGAACGCGCTGCGGATCAAACACGAGGGGATGAACCCCACCGGGTCGTTCAAGGACCGCGGAATGACCGTGGGGGTTCGCGTGGCCCAGGAACTGGGCGTGGGTCGGCTGGCCTGCGCGTCGACGGGGAACACCTCCGCCGCGCTCGCAGCGTACGGCGCCCGCGCGGACCTGGAGACGCTCGTCCTCCTGCCCGCCGGCAAGGTCGCCGCCGGCAAGGTCGCCCAGGCGTCGCTCCACGGCGCCCGCATCCTCGAAGTCGACGGCAACTTCGACCAGTGCCTCGACATCGTCCAGGACCTCGCGTCCCGTGGCGAGGCCTACCTCCTGAACTCGCTCAACCCCTTCCGCCTCGAGGGCCAGAAGACCATCGGCCTGGAGTTCATGGAACAGTTCCGCGACGACTACGGCACCTTCCCCGACCGCATCGTCCTCCCCGTCGGCAACGCCGGCAACACCGCGGCGCTGTACAAGTGCTTCCGCGAACTCCGCAAGGCCGGCGCCATCGAGGAGTCCGACGTGCCCGCCATCACGGGCGTCCAGGCCGAGGGCTCGGCGCCGATGGTCGAAGCCGTCCAGGAGGGCAACGACGAGGTCCGCCGCTGGGACGAGGTCGAGACCATCGCGACGGCCATCCGCATCGGCAACCCCGTCAACGCGCCCAAGGCGCTCCCGGGTATCCGCGAGACGGGCGGCACCGCGGTCGCCGTCACCGACGAGCAGATCACGTCGGCCCAGCGCGACCTCGCCGAGGAGGGCGTCGGCGTCGAACCCGCCTCCGCCGCCAGCGTCGCCGGCCTCCGCAAGCTTCGCGAGCAGGGCGTCGTGGACGCGGACGAGAACGTCGTCTGTCTGACGACCGGTCACCTGCTCAAGGACCCCGACGCCGCCGCGAAGGCCGGCGTCGACCCCGAACCCGTCCCCAACGACACCGACGCCGTGCTCGACCACCTGGCCCAGAACTGACTGGCGGCCCGAATCGCGCCCGTCGGCGCTTCGACCCAAATTTCCGTCGCGCTCACGAAGGATTTTACGTACCGCCGCAGATGCGAACTCCATGAGCGCGCTGTACAGCGTGGTCGAAGGGGCGCTGTTTCTGCTCGGACTGGCCTCCCTACTCACGTGGACGGCCATGGACTCGGCGGCACGAGACGGTGTCAGTACTCGCGTCTGGACGGCGTCTGCCCTCTTCCTCCCCGCTGTGATTTTCTACGCCGTATTCGTTCGGACGCGCCATCCGCGTCGCCGGACGCCGACGAGACTCGAACATGCGGCTCTCAGTCTCGCTATCGCAATCCTGGGCTGGACACTTCTGGAATTTTCGTACTCTGCCGCCGTTCCGAGGAATGCAACCATCGCTGGAATCACCCTGTTTTCGATTCTGTCGTTTTCAGCGACGGTGTACGTCTCATTGAGCAGCTTCTGGCCACGGAATCCGGAGTCGTCGCCAAACGCGAACGTGGACGGCCAGTAGAGGTCTCTCTGAGGATTTTCCAACTGGCGCGCGCTGTCGCGGCCTCCGGGCCGCGACGAAGCCGTGCGAGGGATGAGGAGCGCAACGGAGTGAGCACCGCAGTCGGTTGGGGAGGTGTGTGGCGGTCTGCTGTGCGGTGCGTCCCTGGTGGATGAAAGGGCGAGGCCCGGTGGCCGAAGCACGGCGAAGTAAGCACCGCAGCCGACAGGCGAGGAGCGCAGCGAGCCGCGCGAGGCGAGCGGGCCGAGGGCTTTCGACGTGTTTGCAGGTGTACAGTCGGCTGCGGCAAAACGGGCCGAGGGTTTTCCACAGACACCCCGATAATCGCCACACGTAACGGAGAATACACACCATGTGACGCGCGTCCGACGCAGCTTTTTGTAGCCGCCCGTGGTACTCACTAGCGTGTCCTCGAACGCTTCGACCGCCGAGAGCGGGGTCTCGGCCGAATCAGCCACCATCCCAGGCATCGCCACCGACGAACGCAACACCACCAGCACCCGGACGCAGTTCGACGTTGAGCGCGAGATCCTCTGTAACTACATCGAAGAACTGGAAGCGGAACTCGTCCGCGAACGCCAGCGCAGAGAGCAGGTCGTCGACCACTACGAGCAGTTGCTGGACGCCGAACGGAGTGCAGAGCCCGAATCGACCGGTGTGCTTCACAGCCTCTTCTGAGTCGCGAGAGACGCACCCGGTCGGACTATTTTCGACGCTATCCGGTCGACTATTCGCTGCGGTAGTGACCGATGGCTATCAATCCGACCAGCACCAGAACTCCGATCGTAGCGGTCCTGGCAGTCCGCACGGCGACGACGAGTACTAACAGGAAGGTCGCGAGCAGTAACAGCAAGGCTGCATCGAGGCGGTGACGGAGGGCGTCGTCCATGCGGGCGAATCGAACAGCGCGGAAAAATCGGTTCCGGTGCGGACCGACCCCTGTGGCCGGCCGAATCCTCGTCTCTCAGGCGCCGTTGAGCGAGATGTGCTTCGTCTCGATGATGCGCTCGTCGTCGTTGAGTCGGGCGAGTACGTCGTCGGTGGGCTCCTCGTCGAGGTTGTACACCGACAGGGCCTCGCCGCCGATGGTGCCGCGGCCGTTGAACATCCCCGCGATGTTGATGCCGCCCTCGCCCAGCACCGTTCCGATGAAGCCGATGACGCCGGGGGCGTCCTCGTTGCGGGCGACGAGCATGTGGCCGTGGGGGATGGCGTCGACGCGGTAGCCGTCGATGCGGACGATGCGTTCGTCGTCGCCGGCGAACTGGGTGCCGCTGACCTTGACGCTCTCCTCGCCGTCGCCGACTTCGACGGTGATGAGGCTCTGGAAGTCCTCGGCCTGGTTGGTCTTGGTCTCGGTGACCTCGATGCCGCGGTTCTCGGCGATGCCCTGGGCGTTGACGCCGTTGACGCTGCCGACGAGGGGTTCGAGGACGCCCTTGAGCGCGCTGGCGGTGACGAGTTCGACGTCTTCCTCGGCGATGTCGCCGGCGTAGGTGACGTTCACGTTCTCGACGCGGCCGTCGAACAGCTGGACGGCGACCTTGCCGGCGGTCTCCGTCAGGCCGATGTAGGGCCGGATGCGGCTGAAGACGGCCTCGTCGACGGAGGGCGCGTTGAGTGCGTTGACGACCGGTTCGTCCTCGAAGGCGGCCAGAATCTGGTCAGCGGTGGAGGTGGCGACGCCCACCTGGGCGGCCTCCGTCGAGGCGCCGAGGTGGGGCGTCACGATGATGTCGTCGACGTCCAGCAACGGGCTGTCCGCGGGGAGGGGTTCCTCCGCGAAGACGTCGATGGCGGCGCCCTTGAGGACGCCGTCCTCGACGGCCTCGGCGAGGGCAGGCTCGTCGATGATGCCGCCGCGGGCGCAGTTGACGACGTAGCCGTCTTCGAGCTGGGCGAGTTCCGCCTCGCCGATCATGTCCTCCGTCTCGGGCGTGAGGGGGGTGTGGATGGTGAGGAAGTCCGCCGCGGCGAGACAGTCGTCGAGGTCCTCGACGAGTTCGGCGTTGAACTGCTCGGCGCGCTCCTCGCTGATGTAGGGGTCGAACGTGACGACGTCCATCCCCAGATTACCGAGGCGCTTGGCGACTTCCTGGCCGACGCGGCCGAAGCCGACGACGCCGAGCGTCTTGTTGTTGACCTCGGTGCCGAGGTAGTCGCCCTTGGCCCACTCGCCGTCCTTCAGGCGGTCGTGGGCCTGCGGGATAGAGCGGGCGGTGGCGAAGGCCATCGCGACGGAGTGTTCGGCGGCGGCGCGAACGTTGCCCTCCGGCGCGTTGGCGACGATGACGCCGTGGTCGGTGGCGGCGTCGATGTCGATGTTGTCGACGCCGATGCCGGCCCGGCCGACGATGACGAGGTCCGGCGCGGCGGCCAGGACTTCCTCGGTGACTTCGGTGCCCGAGCGGACGATCAGCGCGTTGGCGTCCGACACGGCGTCCAACAGTGCCTCTCCTTCCACGTCGTAGGCAGTCTCGACGTCGTGGCCCGCCTCCCGCAGGCGGTCCAGACCCGCGTCAGCGATCGGATCGGTAACGAGTACGTTCATGTGCGTGGAATCTGTGGGGGAAGGGATAACGCTTGTTTTTCGGCCGGGGCTGAGCGCAGCGAAGGCCCGGCGAACGGGCGAGCGGGAGCGAACGAAGTGAGCGACACGCGAGCCGGCTGGGCCCTCCCTTCGGTCGGCCCCAGCGAACGCTCGAACGGTGAGCGAAGCGAGCCGTAAGCAGCGAGCCGTGAACGACGGTCGACCCCGCAGTCGACCAGTGTCTCGGAGGGCTCGAACCGAGAACTCCCGGGGGGAACCGAGAGGGTGGACCGACTCACTCGACGTCGGCCCGGTCGAAGAGGTCAGTCAACAGCGATCCCTCGGCCTTGCGGAGGTGGGCGTGTAGCGTCGGGGCAGTGATGTCGAGCGAGTCGGCGACGTCTTCGGCCGTCGAATCCCGGGGCCAGTTGAAGTAGCCGGCGCGGTACGCGGCCTCGATGACCTCCCGCTGGCGGTCGGTGAGACCGGCCAGTCCCGCGTCCCGGATGCCGGCGGGTTCCTCCAGCGGGCCGGTGCGCTCTCGCTTGGCGACGACGACGGCGTCGGGGTACTGCCGGTCGAGGTGGTCGGTCAGGGCCCGAACGTTCGCGTCGGCGGGAACCTCGACCTCGTAGGTGGCCCGGTCGTCGTCCGTCCGGGCGGCCTGGACCGCGCTGCCGAACTCCAGGAGGGTGCCGAGGAGCGACTCCCCCGCCACGGACCACTCCACGAGCCCGTCGGTCTCGCCGTCGCGAATGGTCCGGACCGACCCGGGAACGCGAGAGTCGAGCGCCGCCGACACCATCGCACCGGGCGCGCCCGTGACGTGCACGTACGCGAGGTGGTCCTCGGCGGTTGCAGGGACGAATCCGGAGACGGTGAGGTCGGCGCCGGTGGCGGCCGCAGTCGCGGCGAGGGGGTCCGACTCGGCAGGGTGTTCGAGTTCGAGTTCGATGATGGACTCCGCCGACAGCAGGCGTCGGGTCTCGACTGCGTTGATGGCGTGGCCGATGCTCTCCCCGAGTTCTCCGAGGACGGCGCGTTCCCGGTCGCTCACGTCAGCGCGCTCGGTGTCCAGCCCGAGCACGCCGTACACCGTGCGGCCGTAGCCGACCGGGACGACGACCCAGGTACCGTCGTCGGTCTCGGCCGTGGGGACGGCGCCTTCGTCTTCTGCCCGGGACACGCGGCCCAGGACGTCGCCGTCGAGGGCGTCGTCGAGCGCTGGTGGGGCGGGGCCGGTGTGGTCGCCGGCGACAGTCCATCTGTCGGCGTCGCCGGTCCAGGTCGCGACGTCCGCGATACATGCCGTCCGGTAGAGGTCGGACTCCACCACGCGGTCGGAGACGGTGCGCTCGATCCGCTCGCGGGAGGGGGCCGAGACGAGCGCCTGATTCACGCCTCGAATGACGGCGTTCAGGTCGTTGAGCGTGGCGAGTTCGTCGCGGTGGGCGGCCAGCTCGCGCTCGCGCTCGAACCGGGCGGTCACGTCGTAGTAGACGAGCGTGTTCCCGATCTGGCGGTCGTGGCGGTCGACGATCGGCGATATGCGGACCTCGTAGACGCTGTCTTCGAGTTCGATCTCCGCCAGGGCGTCCTCGGCGCCGAAGTCGATCCGCGACTCGTCGACGAACGACCGGGCCGGTTTGCCCAGCGCCGCCCCCGGGTCGTAGCCCAGTATCTCGCCGGCAACGGCGTTACTGTAGACGATTCGGTGGGCGTTGTCGACGATGACGACGCCGGCGTCGAGCTGTGAGATCGCGGCGTTGCGACCGAGCTGGCGCGTCGCGGGCACGAGGTCGAACAGCTGGCGGCGAAACAGGGCGTAGCCGAACGCGAGGCCGGTGACGGTGAAGGCGTAGGGCGTCAGGTCGATCGTCTGGCCGGGTTCGAGGAACACGATGTCGAGGACGTTCGCGACGAACGGCGTCGCGATCCCGAGCAAGAGGAGGACGGACTGGTCGGTGTACAGGTAATCGGAGACGAAGACGAGTCGGACGAGCAGGGCGACGGCCACGGCTATCAGCACGTACGTGTAGAGCGTGTGGACCCAGAAGCCCGGACCGTAGGTGAACTCGACGAGCGCGAGGCCGTCGACGTCGAGGACCCGGACCTCGGTCCACATCAGACGGTGCCACGGATTCGTCCAGAACGCGAGGACGGAGAGAGTCGGAAAGACCCCCAGCAGCGCGACGCTCCGGCGCGTCACGTACTGGTCGTGGCCGGTGTAGGCCAGCGCGAAGAGGAACAGCCAGAGGTGCAGCGTCGTCCCGATCCACTGGACGTCCTCCCAGAACAGCCGCCAGGCGGGCTGAGGCGTCAACAGGGCGATGGCGTACCCACCCGACCAGATCGACAGCGAGACCATCAGGAGGGCGAACGGCACGGCACCCGGTTCGCGCCGATGCCGGGAGGCGTAGCCCGCGAGCGCTGACATGATACCCGTGCAGGCGACCAACAGCGCGACGAAGAGCCAGCCCCTAGTGGTGACTACCATGGTTCGACCTCGGCGTGTGTGTCAGTTTCGTCCCGATCGTTCCGTCCATAGTGATCGCTCGTATTGAGGATTGCGCGAGTGGTGAAATAATTTGGCCAATTATCGGTCTCAATCACGGTAGCACATCCAGCAGCGGATTCGACGTCGCTGCAGTACGTCGGTTCAGACCATCGACGGGCGTGAACCGGCGTACCGCCGGCGAGGGGCGCCCTCGAATAGCCCTCCTCCGGCAGGGCGACACCGTATGCGAGGACGCGGGGATCACGACCTGACTTCGAGCCCACCGGTCGTCCTGCTGCTCATGCCGACGCCGCCCCCGAGCCAAGCGAGAAACGGGTTGTTCCCGGTGAGAAATGGGTTGTTGCCGGTGAGAAACGGATTGTTGCCAGTGAGAAATGGATTGTTCCCGGTGAGAAACGGGTTGTTCCCGGTGTCGAACAGGGGGACGCGCTGGATTCCCGCAGCGATGACCACGTCGTCCGGCGACACGCGGGCGAGATTGACGACAGTGACCCAGGGATGGGCCTCGCCAGAGACGACACCGACGAACGTCGCGGTCTCGGCCGACTGGCCCAGGATCGAGTGGCCGTCGGCCCAGTTCGAGATCGGTTCCGGCGGGCTCTCGGAACCGCCCTGCGACTCCGATTCGAGATCCACCGCCGTCGGTCCGGCGATCCACTCCACGGATCCGGCGTCCGTGGCCCCGGCGGTTCGGAGCATCTCGCGGGCGGCGTCGTGACGGAGGAGCTCCCCGAAGGGCATCTCCGTCAGTGGATTGCCGGACTGGCCGGCGAGCGACGCGTTCGGCGTCGCGAGGGTGGCGAATCCGTACGACTGCCCGCCCATCGGCGCCGGAAAAGTCGTCGTGTCCGCCGCGTCCAATCGGTCGCTCCCCGTCGCGACGTCTCCGGGGACGACGTAGACGGTGTTCGGATCGGTTGAGTCGAACGTGTCACCCGGCTCGATCCGCTCGCCGGGTGACTCCGATTCAGACCGGCCAAACGCGTTCGCCCGGGAGAACGCCTTCGACTCGCCGTGCAACACCACGACGCGGAGGTCCCTCGGATCCTCGGGCGCCCGCTGCGACCCAGGATACCACGGCGACCCCGAGTCCCACTTCGACCCCGGATACCACTTCGAGTCCGGGAACCACGCCGGACCGGGAACCTCGAACCCGCTCGCCTGGACGGTCACCTCGTCGGCGTCAATCGCGCTCCCGTCGAACATCGCGAGAGTCAGGGCCGCGGGGACCGTCGATTCGCCGAACGCCTGCTCCGGGATCAGGAGGGTCGCCTTCGACGGGTCCGCGAAGACCGACGCATCGCTTCCCACCGCGAGCCGGTCGAGTCCGAAGTCGGCGGCGTTGCCAAGCGCCGGTATCGACCGCCGAGTCCCCGTCTGGTCGGAGAGCTCCCCGACGCCACCACCGCCTCCGAGGGTCGCCGCCTGCTGAGCGCCGGGTACGGAGCCGTCGGGAGCGCGCAGCGTCGCAGACCCGGATCCAGGCGTGGAGACGGTAGCGAGGGCGGCTTCGAGGAGCGTCGGCTCCGACAGTGGCGAACGTCCGTAGACGGCGATCCGGTTCGTGATGGTGACCTCGCGGTCGACCGAGTCGATGGTCCGGACGACCGTCGGCGACTCCCGCGCCACCTCGGTCATTCCGAGTTCCGTCTGGACCCCGTCGGGGAGTATCACCGGATCGGCCTCGAACTCCGTACCGGCGAGCTCGCCACAGCCGGCTATCCCGGCGGTCGCACCGACGCCACAGGCGGCCAGAAACGCCCGACGTGATCGTTTCCACTGTGCTCCGGTCCGCGTCGCCCTGTCTTTTCGTCGCATGGGACGAGGCTAACTGGGACGGTTGTAAATCGCGACGCTACGTACCTCGTGTCCCGTCGCACTCCGGTTGCCGTCGTGCGGTTCAGTAGCGAGAGCGGCAGGTCGGCGACGTCGACAGCAGAGCGGTCGCCGGGAGGCAACCTATGGCGACTGCCACGTCGCGTTACCAGCGGAACCAGACCCGGCCTCCCCATCCGTCCGCGCTTCGGAGACCAGTCCATACCCGAACGGGACGACGCCGAGGACGCGAACGGTAACCGGCATCGCCACGCCCACGGCGGTAGGCGGTCGGCGCGTCCAGTCGTCGGTCTCGCAGCGCGATCCCGCCGCTGCGACTACCCGAATCTACCCGTCAGTACCGGTCAGTCGTCGAAAAAATTCGATCGCTCAGAGGCGAACCTACCGCCAGGCCGGTAGCGAGGCGGCGTCGTCGAGGGGGAGCGTCAGATAGGCGCCGTCCGTCGTTACGTCGGCGATGATGAGCGTATCCTCCTGGCCGGCTTCGACGGAAGCCATGACGTCTGCATCGGTTGCCGCCTCGGTCTTTGCTACCGTGTTCGACTCCATGTATGACAATGTGTAACACCCATATATAAGAATACCGGAATCCCGGGACGGGGGTAAGTTTTGCGTCGGACGAACGACTGACTCAACGGCATATTGCGGTAATATATGCCCACAACGGGCTTCAGTACCGTCGTGTGAAGTGGTAACAAACCAGAATGTCGCTCACGCGCGCTCGGGAACTATCTTGATAGGGCCGCGGATCCGGTCGCGGTGCGGTCTGCAGTGGCGGTTTCGGTGCGGTGACGGTGCAGTGGCGGCGCGGTCGGCACCAGCGCAGCACCCGGTTGCGAACGAGCGAAGCGAGTGAACGACCGGTCTTTTTTGGTCCACGTTTTTCGAGGAGTGGTTCGCGAGCAGCGCGAGCGAACCCGACGACGAAAAAGGTGGGAACGGTTAGGACTTTGTACGTGGGGGCGGTGAATCGCAACATGAACGTCGCAGACGCCATGACGCCCCGCTCGGAGGTCGTGACTGTCGAGATCCCGGGCACCCGCGCCGACGTGCTGGAGTACCTCCAGGAGCGCAAGTTCTCTTCGGTTCCGATCATCAAGCAGACCGACGACGGCGAACAGTTCCGCGGGCTGGTCTCCCGCGAGTCGCTGATCGAACAGCCCGACGAGGACCAGCTGGCGCTGCTCATCGAGGAGACGCCAACCGTCACCGCCGACGCGAGCATCGAACACGTCGCGGCCGTGATGGCCGCCGAGGGAGCACGCCGGGTCCCCGTCGTCGACGGGAAGCTCGAGGGGATCGTCACCGTCACCGACGTCATCCGCGCGATCGCGACCGGCAACGCCGACGGCGACACGAACGTCGGCGAACTCGCCCGGCGGTACGTCAACTGCGTCTACGCCGGGACGCCCCTGCCCGTCGCCGAGCAGGAGCTGTTCCACGCCGACGTCCCCTACGGCGTCGTCCTGGACGACGACGGGGAGACCTGCGGGATGATCACCGAGGTCGACATCATCGACGTCGCTCGCGTCGTCGAAGGAGAGGCCCAGACGGGTGACTCGATGGCCGGGGACGACGACGACTGGAAGTGGGAGTCGATCAAGGCGGTCGGGAGCCGGTACATGCCGACGCGGAACGTCGAGATCCCCAGCACGCCGGTCCGGGAGCTCATGACCGCGGATCTCGTCACCATCGGCGAGCGCCGCACCGCACGCGATGCGGCCCAGATCATGATCGAGGACGACATCGAGCAGATCCCGCTCGTCTCGGGCGACCAGCTCGTCGGCATCGTCCGCGACATGGACCTCCTGGAGGGCCTATGACGGACGACGCCGAGCGGCGGGCGTCGTCGACCGAAGGGAGCGACGCCGAAGGAGCGAGCGGCGGAGCCGCGAGCAGCGAGGGGTCGTCGAACGGCGAGCGGGAGCAGCCGGAGGGTGCGACACGCGAGCGAGACGCGGACGGCCAGACACTCGTCGAACTTGCGAAGCGACGGGGCTTCTTCCTCCAGTCGGCTGGCGCCTACGGCGGCGTCTCGGGCTTCTACACCTTCGGTCCCCAGGGCGCCGCGCTGAAACAGGCCATCGAGGACACCTGGCGCGACCGCTTTACCATCCGGGAGGGGAACGTGGAGGTCGACGCGCCGACAGTGATGCCCGAGGCCGTCTTCGAGGCATCGGGCCACCTCGACGGCTTCGACGACATGCTCGTCGAGTGCCCGGAGTGTGGCGAGAGCCACCGCGCCGACCACGTCGTCGAGGACAACACGGACCTGGAGGACGCCGAGGCCCTGCCCGTCGAGGAGGTCGAGGAGCTTATCGCCGAGTACGAACTCGTCTGCCCGAACTGCGGCGCCGGCCTCGCCGGCCAGGCCGTCGAGGACTTCAACCTGATGTTCGCGACGAACATCGGTCCCGGCGACTCCTCGCCGGGCTACCTGCGACCCGAGACCGCCCAGGGCATCTTCGTCGAGTTCCCCCAGCTGGCCGAGTACGCCCGGAACCAGCTCCCCTTCGGCGTCACCCAGATCGGTCGGGCCTACCGCAACGAGATCTCCCCCAGGAAGTCGCTCCTGCGGGTCCGGGAGTTCACCCAGGCCGAACTGGAGCTGTTCATCGACCCGGAGGAAGACGAACCCGACCTCGGTCCCGTCGCGGACGTGACGGCGCCGTTTTACCCCGCGACCGAGCAGGAAGCCGACGACGGCGATCCCTACGAGGCCACT
Organism: Halomicrobium sp. HArcel3; assembly: GCF_058933135.1. Taxonomy (NCBI): domain Archaea; kingdom Methanobacteriati; phylum Methanobacteriota; class Halobacteria; order Halobacteriales; family Haloarculaceae; genus Halomicrobium; species Halomicrobium sp. HArcel3. The sequence continues at coordinate 230,905 of NZ_JBZYDN010000005.1, forward strand.
ATCGGCGAGATGGTGGAGGACGGCGTCATCGCCAAGCCGTGGATCGCCTACTACCTCGGCGTCGCGAAGGAGTGGTACGAGCGGATCGGCGTCGACATGGACCGGTTCCGGTTCCGCCAGCACCTCTCGGGCGAGCGGGCTCACTACGCCGCGGACTGCTGGGACGCCGAGGCCGAAGTCGACGGGGACTGGATCGAACTCGGCGGCTTCGCCTACCGCTCTGACTACGACCTCTCGAAACACGACGAGTACTCCGACGACGACTTCACGGTGTTCAAACAGTACGACGAGCCGATCACGACCGAGCAGGCACTCGTCGACCCGGACATGAGCTACCTCGGGCCCGAGTTCGGCGGCGCCGCCCAGGACGTCGCCGACGCGCTGGCGGACCTGGCCGAGCGAAATCCCGCGGCCTTCGAGGAAGCGGGAGAAGACGGCGAGGTCTCCGTCGAGGTCGACGGCGAGGAGTACACCGTTCCCGTCTCCCAGACCGACTTCCGGGTCGAGGAGGTCACCGAGTCGGGCGAGCACGTCACCCCCCACGTCGTCGAGCCCTCGCTCGGTATCGACCGGGCGCTGTACACCGTCCTCGACCACACCTATCGCGAGGACGAGATCGACGGCGAGGAGCGGGCGTTCCTCGAACTGCCTGCAGAGGTCGCCCCGACGACCGTCGGCGTCTTCCCGCTGATGGACAGGGACGGGCTGGGCGAGAGAGCCCGCGAGGTCGCTCGCGAGTTGCGAGAAGCGGGCCTCTCGGTCACCTACGACGACGCCGGCGCCATCGGCCGCCGGTATCGCCGGCAGGACGAGGTCGGCACGCCGTTCTGTGTCACCGTCGACTACACCACCATCGGGGAGGGTCGGGACGACGACGAGGGGGAACCGGGGACCGTCACCGTCCGCGAGCGCGACACCACCGCACAGCGGCGGATTCCGGTCGAGGAACTGACCGAGACGCTGACCGCGCTGCGGGACGGCGACCTGTCGTTCGACGACCTCTGATAGTGGTGGTTGTAATTCGTTCCCAACGTTTATCCGTCGACGGTCGATTCAGCCCTGAGACACACTCGATAGCGTCTACCCGACGAAAATGGTTACAACCACCACTATGAGACGATGGCCGAGGAACTGAAGCGTCGGCTGGTCCACGCCAGCGGCACCCTGGTCCCGCTCATCGCCGTCGTCGACCCCTCCCGGTGGGAACTCGTCCAGGGGGTGCTCGTCGCCGGTGCGGTCGTCGCCGTCCTGCTCGAAATCGTTCGTCTGTACGTCGGCCTCGACTGGGTCGTCTACGACCGCCTGACCAGAGAGTACGAACAGGACAACCTGGCGGGCTACGCGCTGGCGCTGATCAGCATGGGCGTCGTCGCCGTCGCCTTCGACCAGTCAGTCGCCATCCCGGCCATCCTGATGCTCACCATCGGTGACCCGATCAGCGGCCTGCTGGGCTCTGGCGAACTGCGGACCGCCAAGCAGGCCTACGTCCTGCTGACGATGTTCGGCGTCTGTCTGCTCATCGCGGCGGGGCTGGGTGTCCCGACCGTGCCCGCGGTGCTGGGCGCGCTGGCCGCGACGGCCGCCGACGGGCTCAAACCCGTCGTCGCGGGCTACGTCATCGACGACAACCTCACCATCCCGCTGGCGGCGGCCGTCGCGATCGCGACGGGGATCCGGTATCTCCCGTCGGTCGTCTGAGCGCGACCCGCCGTCACTCGCCGGTCACGTCGGCCACGAGCGGCGCGAGTGAGTCCGTCAGCCGGTCTGCGTGCTGGATCATGACGGTGCCGAGGACGCTCATCGCGAGGACGTAGCCGACGGTGAACGCCGGGACGACGTCCGCGAGGGTACCGCCCGCGCCTGCGGCAAGCGTCGCGATGACCAGCGAGAACTCCGCTCGCGGAACGAGGCCGATACCGGTCCGGAGCGACCTGGTGGGCGAGAGGTCGTAGACGCGGCCACCGATGGTACCGCTGACGAGTTTGGTTCCGGTGGTGAGGACGACGGCGACCGCGAGCAGGGCGGCGACGCCGGCCAGCACGGTGACGTCCGTCGTCAGCCCGATGGCGAAGAAGAAGACGGCGGCGAAAAGATCCCGGACCGGGGCGACGACGTCCTCGATGCGCTCGGTGTGGGGCGTCTGGCTGAACGCGGTCCCGACGAAGAAGGCGGCGACGGCCTCGCTGACGCCCGTCGCGAGCGCCGCGCCGGCGACGAGCGTCGTCGCGCCGAGCACGTGCAACAGGAACAGTTCGTCGTTGGGCAGGTCGAAGGCCCGCTCGACGTAGTCGGTTCCGTACCAGGCCACGGCGGCAATGGCCCCGAGGAAGGCGAAGGCCCGGGCGACGTCCATCGCTGCGCCGGCCAGGTCACCCGAGCCGGTGAGCAGCGCCGCGACGAGGGCGAGGTACACCGCGATGACGATGTCCTCGAAGACGAGCGTCCCGAGGATCGGTTCGGCCTCCGGGTTCGCGACCCAGCCCCGGTCGATGATCGACTTCGTGACGACGGCCGACGAGGAGATGTAGACGACGCCGGCGATCAGCAGCGTCTCCAGGGGCGTCCGACCGAAGAGGACGCCCAGGGCGACGCCGGCGCCGAAGTTCAGCAGGAAGTCCACGGAACCCGCCTTGGTGATCCGCTTCCGGTCGGCCAGCAGCTGGCCGACGCTGAACTCCAGCCCGAGGAAGAAGAGCAGGAAGACGATGCCGAGTTCGGCGGCGACCGCGATGAACTCGCCGTACGCGACGAGCTGGAGCGAGACGCCCAGCACCTCCGTGGGCCACTCCGGACCGACGAAGATGCCGGCGACGATGTAGGCGGGGATCACCGACAGGCCGACGCGGTTGGCAGCCAGGCCGGCGAGCGCGACCGCTGCCAGGGCGATCCCGATCTCGACGAGTGACGCCGCCATCAGTCCTCGACCAAGTCCGACAGGGCCGAGTGCTCCTCGCGCGAGCCCAGGGTGACGAGCACGTCGCCGGTCTCGATGGTCGCGTCGGGACCGGGATTGGGGATCGTCTCCTCGCCCCGCTGGATCGCCATCACGGACACCCCGGTCCGGCTGCGGATGTCGCAGTCGGCGATGCTCTGGCCGACGACCGGTGCGTCCGCCCCGACCTCGGTCCACTCGATGATCGCCTCCCCCAGCGGCACCTCCACCTCGTCGAGTTCCACCGGCTGGAAGTACGCCCCCTCCAGAATGGAGCCGAGCTGGCGGGCCTGCTTGCCGGTCAGCGAGAAGAGCTGTTCGCTGTCGGCGTCCGGGTCCGGCCGTCTGTAGACGTCCCGCTTTCCGTCGTGGTGGATGATCACCACCAGGCGCTCGTCCCCGTCGATTTCGAGTTCGAACTTGTGTCCGACCCCGGGGACCTCCGTCTCGTAGATAGTCACGTTTCGAGGTTCGTACCGCCCGTTATTAAGCGACGAGGTCCCTCCAGCGGTCCCACCGGCCCCAGCAAGCTTAAGCCCGCGAATCACGACTCGGTGCGTATGCTCGTCGAGGTGCTCGTCGGTGCCGCCGTCAGTCTTCTCCTGCTCGTCGTTATAATCGGGTACGCGATCCGGCGGAGCCCACAGCTGTTCGTCGCCGAGCGACTGGCCGAGAAGGTGTACGAGGACGACGAGTAGGTGTCGTTGGTGAGGTGTGGTTGCTAGTTACAGTGTGTAGAGGTATCCTATGGGAGTTCGAGTTATCGACGCGACTGGAGACGACAACACGTCGAAAGCCCTCAGCCCGGTCGCCTCGGGTGACTCGCTGCGCGCCTCACTCCGTTCGGTGCTTGCGTCGTCAGCCGTCGGCGATCGGTCCTCGCCCTTTCATTCCTCCAGGGAAACCGTGACGCTCGCGCGATGAAACGCGCTCGCGATTGACTCCCCACTCCTCCCCGGATTCGGCGCGGACGCGCCGAATCACGCTTCCTGACCGCTCCGTAACCGTCCGGCCGGGAGCGAGTAGCCGAGCGAAAGTGAGGCTCTCGCGACCAGGTCAAGGGCAGGGCTGCGGTGCCGTGCCTGGTGGACTGAAAGGGCGAGGCGGACTCCGGGAACCCCGGACCCGCAAGCACCCACGGCGCGCAGCGGGTCCGCGGGACCGGAGTGCGCCGAGGGCTTTCTGGTTGTTGTTGTCGCTGTTCGTTTCACCAACTCGACCGAGAGTTATCCATTCAACTCTCACACCCAATGATTCGAGCGGAACCCGTCCCCATAGCTTCACTTCCGCCACGCTACGCGAACCCTTAAACTGAGAGAGGGCGAACGACCGACCGGATGGCCCAGTCCGACGCCGAGTACGAGGGCGAGTACGTCGAGCACCCGCGCATCACGCCGGAGATGCTCGAGAAGCGCCGCTACCAGACCGAACTGGCCGAGGCGGCGCTGCGCGACCACACCCTCGTCTGTCTCCCGACCGGACTGGGCAAGACGACCGTGAGCCTGCGGGTGACCGCGGAGCGACTCGAAGACGCCGCCTGGAAGTCGCTCCTGCTCGCCCCGACCAAGCCGCTCGTCCAGCAACACGCCGAGTTCTACCGCGAGGCGCTGACGATTCCCGACGACGAAATCGTCGTCTTCACCGGCGACGTCCGGCCGGACTCGCGGGCCGACCTCTGGGAGGACGCCCGCGTCGTCATCGCGACGCCGCAGGTCGTCGAGAACGACCTGGTTGGGAACCGCATCTCCCTGGAAAACGTCGTCCACTGCACCTTCGACGAGTGCCACCGGGCCTCGGGAGACTACGCCTACAACTACATCGCCGAGCGCTACCACGCCGACGCCGACGACCCGCTCGTCACCGGGATGTCCGCCTCGCCCGGCGGCGACGAGGAGGAGATCCTGGAGGTCTGTGAGAACCTCGGGCTGAACGAGGTGACGGTGATGACCGAGGCCGACGCCGACGTCGACGAGTTCACTCACGACACCGACGTCCAGTGGGAGCGGGTCCAGCTCCCCGACGAGGTCATCGAGATCCGCGACGCGATCAACGAGGTCGTCAGGGACCGCCTGACCAAGCTGAAGGAACTGGGCGTCGCCTCCTCGACCTCGCCGGACGTCTCCGAGCGCGACATCCAGGGGATGCAGGCGGAGCTCCGGAAGTTGATGGACAACGACCAGTCCGAGGGGTACAGCGGGATGAGCCTGCTGGCCGAGATCCGCAAACTCCGGACCGCGGTCACCTACGTCGAGACCCAGAGCGTCGAGGCGCTGAACCGCTACTTCGACCGCCAGCGCGAGGCCGCCCGCTCGTCCGGTGCGTCGAAGGCCGACCAGCGACTCGTCAGCGAGCCGAAGGTCAAGGAGGCGATGCGGAAGGCCGACTCCTACGACGACCTGCACCCGAAGTTCCGCCAGACGCGCATGCTGCTGGCCCAGACGCTGGGCATCGAGAACGGCGAGCGCGTCATCGTCTTCACCGAGTCCCGCGACACCGCCGAGACGCTCGTCGAGTTCCTCTCGAACCACTTCGCGGTCCAGAAGTTCGTCGGCCAGAGCGACACCGACGGCAGCGAGGGGATGACCCAGACCGAGCAACAGGAGACCCTCGACCGGTTCCGCGCCGGCGAGTTCGAGGTCCTGGTGTCGACCTCCGTCGCCGAAGAGGGTCTGGACGTCCCCGAAGTCGACCTCGTCCTGTTCTACGAACCCGTCCCGACCGCCATCCGCTCCATCCAGCGCAAGGGGCGGACCGGGCGCCAGACGTCGGGCAAGGTCCACGTCCTGCTGGCCGAGGACACCCGCGACGAGGCGTACTTCTGGAAGTCCCGACAGGACGAGAAACGGATGGAACGCGAGCTCCGGGACCTGAAGTCCGCCGCCGACGAGATCAAGTCGGAACTCGTCGACGACCAGGCCGGGCTGGACGAATACGAATCCCAGAGCGATGGAGACGAGTCCGCGGCCGAAGGGAGCAGTGACGGGGCCGATGGCGGTAGTAAGGAGGGCCCTACTGACGACGAAAATGCCACCGTTTCAGGTGGAACCGATGATGCTCCAGAACGCCCTATCGACACCCATACAGGCCGGGACGCAGACGAAGGAAAGGGGATGGCGAACGGCGGCTCGAAGGAGGGCGACGGGCAGGCCGGCCTCGACGCGTTCGCCGGGACCGACCGGGCGGCGGAGTCGAACGCGCCGGACGTCGGTGGCGAGGCTGACGGTGCTGACGAGGCAGCGGCGGAAGGGACCTACCCCGAACCACACGCCGACGGCGAGGAGTCGGTCGAGATCGTCGCCGACCAGCGCGAACTCGACTCGACCATCGCGCGAGACCTCTCGACGCGGGACGGGATCGAGACCAGGCTCGAGACGCTGGCCGTCGGCGACTACATCCTCTCCGACAGGGTCTCGGTCGAACGGAAGACCGTCAGCGACTTCCTCGACACGCTCACGGGCGGGGACCGCTCGATGTTCGAGCAGGTCGGTGACGCCGCCCGCAACTACGCCCGGCCGGTCGTCGTCATCGAGGGCGGGGACCTCTACGGGGCGCGCAACGTCCATCACAAGGCCATCCAGGGGGCGCTGGCCTCGCTGGCCGTCGACTTCGGCGCGAGCATCCTCCGGACGACCGACGAGACGGAGACCGCGGACCTGCTGGAGACCATCGCCCGCCGCGAGCAGGAGACCGGTGACCGGGAGGTCGACGTCCACGGCGAGAAGCAGTCCCGGACGCTCCCCGAACAACAGGAGTACGTCGTCTCCTCCGTCGCGGAGGTCGGCCCGGTCACCGCCCGGACGCTGCTCGACCACTTCGGCAACGTCGAGGCGGTGATGACTGCCGGCGAGGACGACCTGATGGACGTCGACGGCGTCGGCGAGGTGACCGCCACGCGCATCCGCGAAGTCGTCGCTAGCGGCTACGAAAGGTAAATTAGGCTACTGTTGTGGCAAGTTTAATGGTCGTTCAGTATAGACAAATATCGGGGGTCAGGTGTGAGTACACCGACGTATCAAGTGGGGGAATCGTTCGAATTCGCACTGCCGGATACAGGTGCGGGTGGAGAAACGCGTACGGCGACGGAACTGGCGGGGAGTCACGACTACGTCGTCGCCGTACTGTTACGTGATCACTACTGTCCGCGGTCCCGCCAGCTCGTGCAGTCGCTGGCCGCTGCCTACGAGGAGCTCGCCGGCCGTTCGACGGCCGTCGTGCCCGTCCTGCCGGACTGCCCGGAACGGGCGTCTGTCTGGCAGCGGCGATACGACCTGCCGTTCGGCCTGCTCACCGATCCGAAATCGGTGGCAGACGACGGCAACGCGTTCGACGCGTTCGAGCCGTTCCAGCGGCTCCTCCCGGAGTGTCCCGGGTCGGTGCTGTTCGAGTCCGACGGCGACCAGCTCCGGTTCGCCCGGACGGTCCAGACCGACAGGGCGAGCGACGCGTCCGCGGTGGACGCCGTGCTCGCGGCCATCGACGACCACGCGACCGACAGCGTCGTCGACCCGGTCGGCACCGGTCCGGACGCGGAAGCGGCCGGCGACGGTTTCTGAAGCCGGTGACGACGCCGACCGACCGCGGTCCCGGACCGCCGTCGGTGCGTCGGCTCCCGTCGAATCGCTAGTACCCAGTCGCCTCGAGCGTCTCGGCCGCCTCGCGCGCGGTTTCGAGGTGCTCGCGGGTCTGGCGTGGCGTCTCCGCCGCCGCCGCGAGCCGCGCGTGGCGCTCGACGGTCTGGGCGAGGACGACCTGTGCCTGGCCGAGGTGCTGACCGACGGCGTCGCTCGACGGCGTCCCGGTCGGTTCGTCCACGCCGACGTCGACCGACTGCGACCCCGGCCTCGACGGCCCCTGGTCGGTGTTCGCTGACGCCGAAGGGGCGGCCGACGGGACCTGCTGGACGGTCTCGTCAGCGCCGCGGTCCTGACCGGGAGCCTCCTGCGGTTCGTCTGCAGACTGATCCGCGATGGCCTCGCGCGCCTGATCCGCGGCCGACCGGTCGGCTCCCGGTCGGTTCGATTCGGTCGCCTCGTCGCTCCCGAACTGGACGGTGGCGTCGTCGCTCGGACTGGTCACCTCGATGTTGTCGGGTCGGGCCTCGCCGTTCGCCGCGGGACGGTCGCCCGATTCGGCCGTCTCCGCAGCGCCCTCCTCGGCAGCCTCCTCGCCCGCGGACCCACCGCCGTCGCCGCGGTCGACCGGCTTCTGGCAGGTCGGACAGAACTCCTGGCCGTCGTAGCGGAAGATCGGGTCGCCGCAGTCCCCGCAGTGGGCGTTGGTCATCGTCGCGCCCTTCAGGAGGAGTTCGCTCATCTGTTCGGTCGTCTTCCGCCGCTCCTCGTCCTGCTCGTACTTCTCGCGTAACTTCTCGCGTTCGGCTTCCTTGTCGAAGTCGCTCATACGAAACGTGTGGCCGCGCGGGAGAAAAGGGTTTGCGGGAGAAGGTTCATCGGCCCGTCCGTCGTAGGACCGGCCATGTCACTCGTCGGCGCCGTCGTCGTCTTCCTCGTCGGCTACGTCTCCGGGCGGGTCACCCTGTGGCTCGCCGGCCTCGCTGCGGTCGTCGCGCTCGTCCTCGCGGTCCTCGGACTGGCCGCCCCGGCGGCCGTGACGAACGTCGTCGACGGCGTCCTCGCGGCCTACTACGTCGGGAACGAACTGCTCTTCCTCTCCGGGTTCCTGTTCGGCGTCGCCCACGACCAGTACGAAGGCGAAGAGTAGGCCAGCTGGTCGCGACCCACTCGCGGACGGAGCGAACCCCGCCAGCGGCCGTGCGAGGTGGTGACACTCCGACAGCCTTTTCGTCCGTCCGGGCGCCATGTGACACGTTATGACGAAGGTAACAGTCGTCGGCGCGGCGGGAACCGTCGGTGCCGCCGCGGGGTACAACATCGCCCTGCGCGACATCGCGGACGAGCTCGTCTACGTCGACATCCCGGACCAGGAGGACGTGACCGTCGGACAGGCCGCGGACGCCAACCACGGGGTCGCCTACGACTCCAACACGACGGTCAGGCAGGGCACCTACGAGGACACCGCCGGCTCCGACGTCGTGGTCATCACGGCTGGCATCCCGCGCCAGCCCGGCCAGACCCGCATCGACCTGGCGGGCGACAACGCCCCCATCATGGACGACATCGGTTCGTCCATCGCCGAGCACAACGACGGCGACTACGTCACCATCACCACGTCGAACCCCGTCGACCTGCTCAACCGCCACCTCTACGAGACGGGCGACCGCTCGCGCGAACAGGTCATCGGCTTCGGCGGCCGTCTGGACTCGGCCCGCTTCCGCTACGTCCTCTCCGAACGCTTCGACGTCCCCGTGCAGAACGTCGAGGCGACCATCCTCGGCGAGCACGGCGACGCCCAGGTCCCCGTCTTCTCGAAGGTCCGTATCGACGGCGCCGACCCCGAGTTCGACCAGGACGAGCGCGAGGAGATCCTCGAGGACCTCCAGGAGTCGGCGATGAACGTCATCGAGCGCAAGGGCGCCACCGAGTGGGGCCCCGCGACCGGCGTCGCGCACATGGTCGAGGCCGTCGTTCGCGACACGGGCGAGGTGCTCCCCGGCTCGGTCGTCCTCGACGGCGAGTACGGCCACGAGGACACCGCCTTCGGCGTCCCCGTCAAGCTCGGCTCGAACGGCGTCGAGGAAGTCGTCGACTGGGAACTCGACGACTACGAGGAGGAGCTGATGTCCGAGGCGGCCGACAAGCTCGCCGAACAGTACGAGAAGATCAGCTGAAGACGTTGCGAGGGCGTCGATCGGTCGTCGCACGAACGGCCGAGCCGTCGATTTTATCTGAACGACTGGACGTCATATCGTCGCGCGATCGCTTCGCCGGCGCGCCACAGCACACCGAGCGCCAGCGCACCGACTCCGAGAGCCAGTGACCCCATAGCACCGTAGTACGGAATTCGAGCGGAGTCCAGGCCCATCACCAGACTGACGACTGGAACGACGACGATCCCGAGCGTGCCGATCGTCGATGTGAGAAAGCAGTACCGCTGTCCCCGAGAGAACGCGATCCCCCACCGCTCACCGGCCGGAATACGCAAACCGATACCGGTGACGAGCAACCCGAGCCAGCCGACGAGGGCGGCGAGCGCGACTGCGAACCCGGCCGTGTGACTCTCCGGACCCGAATCGATCCCGACGAGCCAGAAGAGTCCGACGGCGACGACGAGCGCGACGGCCCCGAATCCGGCCACTGTAAGCTGGGCCCCGCTACTCGCCTCTCTCGCGTCCATAATTCGTGACTAACCGGCGATGTAACAATCCTTCCGGTGCGGAGGCAACGTTCGAAACCCGCCTAATCGGCGGCAATAGCCAACGCGAACCGGCAACCGAGCCTCCGGATCAGCCAGCGCCGTCGTCGGAGACCAGCCGGTCCGCGTCGTCGCGGTCCAGCAGGTCGTCGGCGAGGTCGTCACCGAGGAGCGCGGCCCACTCTTCGAGATGTCGTGGCTCTCGGTGCATGGTGGTTGTGTCGAACGAATGGATCGAATATAACGATTGTGCCCGCAGGGGTAGGGCCGGCGGGCGAGGTGACGACCCGTTATCGATCAGTAACTGTCGGATACGTTCCCGTTATAGCCCGGAGTACGTACTCGGCGACGCCGAGGGCAGTCATCACCCCGAGCGCGAACAACAGCGCGAAGAGATTTCGCACTTACGGGCTCCCGAGCGACGCCGACTGCGGTTGCACGATCTGGAAGGATAGGGCCGCGAGTACGACGATGGGCGTCACGAGCCGATACTCCGCCCACGCGTACCCGACGAGGCTCGCAATTTTGGTCAAGAGAACGATCGGGAAGAGATACACAATACTCGTCCCGACTGGCGATTCCGTGAACGTCGCAACCGGGTCCTGGATCGCCTGCGTCGTCAGCACGATGCCGCCGATTACCCCATAGAGTACACCGAAACGGAGCGCCGACCGCGTACTATCGGAGTCGATCCGTGAGAGGTGGAGGGCCACTACGGATTCCGTTTCGCAAGTGTCTCGAATAAAAATTGGCGTCGGCGGCGCACACGAAACGGGGGTGTCGAATCGTCAGTCCCGGAAGTTCTCGGGGACCTGAATCGAGTAGCGGCCGTCCTCCTGGAGCGCGACGATGTACTCCTCGCGGTCGTACAGCTCCATCAGGTTAAGCTCGTACTGGCCGGGGCTGAGCACCTTGATGCTCTCGAACTGGTCGTTCAGTTCGGCCCGTAGCTCTTCGAGGTCAGGCCTGTCGCGGGATTCTGTCGACTGGTCGTCGGCTGGTTCCTCGGCTGCCGACGGACTGGAAGCGGTGGCGGCCTGGCCGGCCTGGCCGGCGGGCACCGATGCCTCGGCCGCGGATTCGCGCTCGGTGGTCGTCGAGGCCGCAGCGCCATCGTCGGATTCGTCGTCGGTCCGGACGGGCTGGAACCGGTGTTCCGTGTCGCCGGTGGTCCCGGAGGGGAGTTCGTCGGGCGAGACGATGTCGCTCCGGGCGCTGGCCTGGGCGGTGTCCTCTTGCGTGGTCGGAACGCCGTCGTCCCCGCCGAGAGGGCCCGAGTCGGGCGCCCCCACCGACGGCTCCTCGTCGTCGGAACTGCCCATCAGGTCACGGACGGTGGCGGCGGTCTTGCCGACCGTGCGGGCCACGGACGACGAACCCGCCGGGTCCGGTGGATCCGCGGGCTCCGGTGGTTCAGCGGTCGTGTCGACGGACGCGTCCGAGCCCGCGGGTTTGAACTGGAACTTGTTGCCGCCGCAGTTCGGACAGCCCGAGAGCATCTCCTTGGACCCGTCGTCGAACACGCGCGAACAGTCCGTACACTGGTGTGGCATTATTTCCGGGAGACGAGCGCGCTGATGAGGGTTTCGTCCTTGTGCAACGTCTCGATCTGGTTGGCCGGGCCGATGACGGTCAGTTTCTTCGTCGACTCGTCCGATCCCATCAGCCGCTCGAAGATGCCGCTCTTCGAGGAGCTAGATTTGGGGTAGGTCTCGATCTCGATGCCGTTGAACTCGTCGGGGCTGATCTCCGTCATCGTGACCTCGATGAGCCGGGACTCCTCGTCGGGCGAGAGTCCCTCCTCGAGGACCACGATGTTGCCGTCGCGGACGCCGTCGAGGATCATCCGGATCTTCTCCATGGAGGTCAGTCCGTCCATGCGTTCGCCGCTGATGAGGTCGATCTGGACGCCCTCTTTTGATTTCATTTCTGCCATCTGCTATCCTCCGAAGTACTCCGCGATCTTGTCGTAGACCTCGTCCATGTTGTCGCCTTCCAGCGCCGAGAGCGGAATCGTCTCGTGCTGGGGGAACGCGTTCGAGATGCGCTGGACGCTCGAGTCGTCGAGGTCCGTCTTGTTCGCGAGAATCAGGACCGGGAGGTCCTGGCTCTCGATGATACCGATGAGCATCGTGTTGACCTGCGTGAAGGGATCCGTCGAGGAGTCGAGCACGTAGATGACGCCGTCGACGTCCTCGCGGAGCCAGTGCATCGCTTCGGCGACGCCTTCCGTGGCCTCGCGGGAGCGACGCACGGCGTCGTCTTTCTCCATATCGTGGTCGAGGAACTCCTCGTAGTCGACCTTCGTCGTCACGCCGGGCGTGTCGACGATGTCGATAGTGACGGTCTTGCCGTCCCGTTCGATCTCCACGTCCTCCTTCCGGCGGGCGCGCCGGGTCTCGTGGGGAACGTGGCTCTCCGGACCGACGGCGTCGCCGGTCCAGTCGCGAGCGATGCGATTGGCCAGGGTCGTTTTCCCAGCGTTCGGCGGGCCGTAGATGCCGATACGCTTGGGGTCCTCTTCCGAGAACAGGCTCGATGCAGCCCGTGATATACTGTCTCTGAGGTTTGTTAGCAGTCCCATCCTCTATCCTCCCGCCGAACGTGCGTATTCGGTGGTGTAAGCGTTGTACACAGTCGTACTCACTTAAGCCTACGTCAGACAACTGTAACAATTCTTATTCTATCGCCGATCGCGGACTGCTCTGATTCCCGCCCTACCGGCCGTTCTCGCGGGATAGGAGTATTTTCCTGTCAGGAACTCGTCCCAAGAAAGATGACGTCTGATCGCCATGGAGGCTGAACGACTCGTTAGTTTCCGTTCGTTTGCTTTCAGCTGGGGAACAGATACCACGAGCAGGAACGTGATGTGAGAGTGGACAGGGAAGAGCGCTGTTGAAACGGGGGATGCTGTGGAAACGGGGGGCGCTGTGGAAATGAGAGATGCAATGAAAATGGGAGGTGAGGGTGGTCCAGAAACGAGGGTGTGAGGAGTGTGGAAACGAGGGTGTGAGGAGTGTGGAAACGAGGGTGTGACGGAGCGAGCCGCGACGGGGAACGACTGACGCCTCTCCTCGGTATCGAAGCGAGATCTCGAGGAATCGTTCGTCCCGCATTCGGGACAGGAACGAGACAACGAGTGCCCCCCAACCCCTTCGTTTCGACTGGAGTGGAACAACCCCACGAATCCGTGAGGGACGGAATTCCCGGACAGAGAGCGGTAGAAACGGCAGTTTCGACGACAGAGCGGTCCAACACCGTCTGTTTCGACTCTAGCTAGTATCTAGGCACCGCCGCCTCCACCAATTATTCTTTTTTCTCTAGTACGGATTTGGTTTTTCACGGGTTATAATAAATCTTTCCTAGTTGTCGGCAGGATCTCTCTGAGGGTCGTCCCCGTCGATATCTCGTTCCAGTTGAAACGAAGGGGTTGGGGGGTCGGTTCAAGTGGAATCGACTGCCCATCCGTCTCCCCAGACGGAACTGTAGGACAGCCATCACCACTGGTTGGTCATCCCAGTCGAAATAGGCGCTGTAGAAAGCCGATATCGAACTCCGGCTGTCCATCGGTGGACTCACTCACGACGAGACGGGGGGAAGCGTCCGGACCGAAAACGGCTCGGACCGAAATATTTAATATTCCTTCACCCACCGTTTCTGCTGGTTCAACTGGACGGGCCTCGCACGTCGAAATCCGGCAGAGCCGGTCAATCACGGCCTCTCTGGCCCGTCCTGGTATTGCGCACGAGGATTTCCACTTGAAACGAAGGGGTTTGCGTTCCACACCATGACAGATACGGGCGACCAATCGGATCCGGACGATGGCGGTAGCGACGGTCCATCGAACGGTCCGGACGGAACCGGAGTCGACGACGCGGACAGCGTCAGTGAAGACGAGCTGACCGAGGCGTCCGTCGGGACCGACCTCGACGACGTCGTCCTGGACGAACTCGACGCCGACGGTGACGGCGAGTCGGGTGAGGCCTCCCGGGGTCTGTTCGACGACCTCCTCTCGGGGGAACCGATCTTCGAGAACAAGGAAGTGCTGCGGCCCTCCTACACGCCGCACAAGCTCCCCCATCGCGAGGAACAGATCAACAAGATGGCGACGATCCTCGTCACCGCCCTCCGAGGGGACTCGCCGTCGAACATCCTGATCTACGGAAAGACCGGCACCGGCAAGACCGCGAGTGCCAAGTTCGTCAGCGAGGAACTCGAGACGACCTCCCAGAAGTACGAGGTCCCCTGCGAGGTCGAGTACATCAACTGCGAGGTGACCGACACCCAGTACCGCGTCCTCGCACAGCTCGCGAACAAGTTCATCGAGAAGAACGGGGCGGTCATCGACGACCGCGTCGACGAACTCGAAGACCTGCGCGAGCGCGCACGCGAAGACGAATCGGTACTGGCCGACTCGGCGTTCGACGACGTCGAGGCCGTGACCGAGGAGATCGACGACCTCGAGTCCGACAGGGAGGGATTCGAGGAGGTACCGATGACCGGGTGGCCCACCGACCGGGTGTACAGTTCGTTCTTCGACGCCGTCGACTACCACGAACGCGTCGTCGTCATCATGCTCGACGAGATCGACAAGCTCGTCGAGAAGTCGGGCGACGACACGCTGTACAACCTCTCGCGGATGAACTCTCAGCTGGAGAACTCCCGGGTCTCGATAATGGGCATCTCGAACGACCTCAAGTTCACCGACTTCCTGGACCCCCGCGTCAAGTCCAGCCTCGGCGAGGAGGAGATCGTCTTCCCGCCCTACGACGCCAACCAGCTCCGGGACATCCTCGACCACCGTTCTGACGTCTCGTTCAAGGACGACGCGCTGTCGGACGACGTCATCCCGCTGTGTGCCGCCTTCGCCGCTCAGGAACACGGTGACGCCCGCCGTGCCCTCGACCTGCTCCGGACTGCCGGCGAACTCGCCGAGCGCGACCAGACGGACCTCGTCCAGGAGGCCCACGTCCGCAAGGCCCAGGAGAAGATCGAACTCGACCGGGTCGTCGAGGTCGTCCGCACGCTCCCGACGCAGTCGAAGATCGTCCTCTTCGCGATCATGCTGCTCGAGAAGAACGGCGTCCGCAACATCAACACCGGCGAGGTGTACAACATCTACAAGCGCCTCTGCGAGGAGATCGACGCCGACATCCTCACACAGCGCCGAGTCACCGACCTCATCTCCGAACTCGACATGCTCGGCATCGTCAACGCCGTCGTCGTCTCGAAGGGCCGGTACGGCCGGACCAAGGAGATCAGCCTCTCGGTTCCACTCGAAGAGACGGAGGCCGTGTTGCTCTCTGACTCCAGGCTCGGTGACATCGACGACGCCGAACCGTTCGTCCAGGCCCGCTTCGACAACTGATGCTGTCGGTCGTAAGCCCGTACCGGGGTCCGGCCGAACTGCGTGAGGTCGGGCTCGATAGACGAACGGAGTGAGTCTATCGGCGTCCTGTCGAGCGTAGCGAGACAGGGCTCGACGGACGAGCAGCGCGAATCCGATGGCGTCCCGACGAGCATGGCGAGTCTCCCGGCGTCGACGCAAACGGAGCCGTCGAACCCCGGAAAACAGTTACGACCGACACTACGAACCCCTTCGTTTCACGTCGAGATATTCGACCGGTAGCGACGTCGAACCCCCCGCAAAATCCTATAGCAGTTCGCACGCGCCGGGCCGGGTGGCGGCGCCCGTCGCGCTCAGCCTGATACAGCCGAGCCACGGGACTCTGACCTCTGCTGTTCCGATGACCCAGCTCGCCTTGACCGGTCCGGAGAGGTTCGTCACCTGGTCGTACTGGCCGTTGTAGTCGCCCTTGGTGATGAAACCAGATTCGTTCGCCGGGCAGTTGTTGAGTTCCTCGCAACTGTCGGCCGCGCCGACGTACTCGGGATTTGCCTCGTCGTACCAGTTCTCGCCGTCCTCTACCCAGAACATCGCCCGGTGGATTATCGGCGTGGTCTGGTTGTTCCCGTCCGGCGCGTAGACGATGACGTCACCCGGCTTCTGGAACTTCGAGTAGCCCGCCGACTGCGCGGCGTGGGCCGTGACGACGCCCGTCTCGCCCTGCTGGACCTCGCCGGCGAACCGCTCTTCCTCCATCACGAAGACGAGATCGCCAACGTGGATGTTGGGGCTCATGCTCTTGGACTCGATGGCGACCAGCGGCGGCCAGACGCCGCTGACGGCGAAGAGCAACAGCCCCACGAGGACGACGGCGGAGATACTGCTCAGGAGGTCGGTCACGTAGGCTTTCCAGGACGGATCGTCGGGCTGGTCCGGCGGGTTCGGACCGCGCGCCTCGCTCATCGTCGAAAGGTGGGTCGGAAGTCCGTATCAACCTTCTGTCTCGTCGTGGATGGGTCCGCGATGGATCCGCGATGCTCGACCCGATTTCCAGTGGAACCAGTCCCTCGGTAGTTCAGACGACGGGCAGCTCGCAGGCATCGGGTCGCCTCTCCGGCCCGCTCGCGCGCAACCGGAGACACCCGAGCCACGGCAGACGGGCCTCTGCGGTCCCGACGATCCACTCGGGTCTGACTGGTTCGAACATTCCCTGGGCCTGGTCGTAGCCGGGGTTCGTCCGGGCGTTGTCGCCCTTGGTGACGAAGCCGGCGTGGGGCGCTGGACAGTTACGGAGTTCCGCACAGCTCTGGGCGTCACCCACGAATTCGGGGTTCGCCTCGTCGTACCAGTTCTCGTCGTCCTCCACCCAGAACATCGCCCGGTGGATCACCGGCGTCGCGTCGTCGTTCCCGTCCGGCGCGAAGACGACGACGTCGCCTGGACCGTCGAACGTCGCGTACCCGTTGTCGGCGGCCGTCCTCGCGGTGACGACGCCCGTCTCGCCGTGGGCGCCGTCTCCGGGGAACCTCGCCTCGTCCATCACGAAGACGAGGTCACCGACGGCCATGTTCGGTTCCATGCTCTCGCTCTCGACGGCGACCATCGGCGGCCAGACGCCGCTAATCGCGAACAGGAACAGGACGACTAGCCCGACGGACAGCACGCTGCTCGCCAGGTCCGCCAGGTACACCTGCCAGGATGGCTTCGAAGACCCGGCAGACGCCCCCGTCCCGTCGGACTCGCTCACGGTCGAAACCATCGACGGACTGACTGTTCAATCTTCTGTCTCCTGGTTCGTCGGTCCGCTACGTTTTTTGGGCCGTCCCGCGGACCAGTAGCTGTGCCTCTGGAGACGCCGGCGCGGATCGTGAAGCAACTCGCCCGCCGGGGCTACAACGCCGAGCGGGAAGCGGTGACGTTGCTGGCGGACGAGCCGGACTCCGACGCCGCGCTGGAACGCGCACTGGAAACGCTGCCCGACGACGCGCTGAAGCTCACGACGGATCACGTCCGGGAGTCGATCGAGACCGAGGGACGTGACGGGGATGGGTCGGAAATCCCCGATGGAGACCGATCGACCCGGGACGGTGACCGCCCCGTCGGCGAAAACCCCCCTACTTCGACTGGAGACGACGACGGATCGTCGGGAGACGGCGGTGGCGGTTCTCCACCTGAAACGAAGGGGTCTGGCGGGGAAGTTGCGGCTGCGGCTACGACCCCGACTGCGGCCGCGGACGGGGCGGCCGAGCCGATCAGTCGGAACACCGACCCGTCGAAGCGGTCGATCACCGTCGAGAACGACATGACCGGTCAGTCGACCGGGACCGGCGAGTACGGCGACTTCGTGAAGGTGTTCCGGGACCGTTACGAGAAGCTCTCGAAGCAGTTGCGCGGCCGCGTCAACCACCGGCCGACGGACGCCCTGGAGTCGATGGGCGGCGGGAGCGACGCCGCCATCGTCGGGATGGTCTCCGACGTCCGCTCGACGGCGAGCGGCCACTGGCTGGTGGAACTCGAAGACACGAACGGCACCTTCCCGTGCCTGATCATGAAAGACCGGAAGTGGGCCGACCAGGTCCAGGAGTTGCTGTTCGACGAGGTCATCGCGGTGGAGGGGACGCTGGCCGACGACGCGGGCATCCTCTTCGTCGACTCGATGCACTTCCCCGACGTCCCACGGACGTTCAAACCCTCGACGGCGGACCGACACGTGCAGGCGGCGCTCATCTCCGACGTCCACGTCGGCAGCCAGGAGTTCATGGAGGACGCCTGGCACCGCTTCGCCGACTGGCTCCACACCGAGGAGGCCGCCCGAATCGAGTACCTCCTCATCGCCGGCGACATGGTCGAGGGCGTCGGCGTCTACCCCGACCAGGACGAGGAACTCGACGTCGTCGACATCTTCGACCAGTACCGCGCGTTCAGCGAGTATCTGAAGGAGGTCCCCGGCGACATCGAGATCCGGATGATCCCCGGCAACCACGACGCCGTCCGCCTCGCGGAACCACAGCCGGCCTTCGACGAGGAGCTCCGGGACATCATGACGGCCCACGACGCGCAGGTCCACTCGAACCCCGCGATGGTCACCGTCGAGGGCGTCACAATCCTGATGTACCACGGCGTCTCGCTGGACGAGGTCATCGCCGAACTCCCCGACGACAAGGCCAGCTACGACGAGCCCCACAAGGCGATGTACCAGCTCCTGAAGAAGCGCCACGTCGCGCCCCAGTACGGCGGCCACACCAGGCTGGCGCCGGAGGACCGGGACTACCTCGTGATGGAGGACGTCCCCGACGTGTTCCACACCGGCCACGTCCACAAGCTGGGCTGGGGGAAGTACCACAACGTCCTCGCGCTCAACTCGGGGTGCTGGCAGTCCCAGACCGACTTCCAGAAGTCCGTCAACATCGACCCCGACTCGGGCTACGCGCCCATCCTTGACCTGGACACGCTGGACATGACGGTCCGGAAGTTCAGTTGACGGGTGCGTTGCTCTCGCAGGGATCGTCGTCACAGCTACAGTAGAAAGGCAGATTTAGGACCCGAGGGTCGTACGGTTCACACAGTCGTCATGTTCGGGCCGACCGCGCCGACTCATCCGATTCTGCACGCGATCGGTCTGGTCGTCCTCGGAGTGCTTGCCTCCATGCTCCTGCTGTACGTAACGCCCCTGGTGGCGATATTTCTCCTGCATCGCGGCTGGTCCTGGTATCTCTCACTCGAATCGCGACGGGAGAAAGCGGGTCTCGTGCTCCTGGCGGGTGGAATCGCGTTGCTATACCTCTCCTATGTCGTGTATGCGGGCCTCCTCCGGATGCCCGAGTTCACCGACGGACTGGCCCGCGGGATGGCTTGATAGTGGTGGTTGTAACTTTTTACCGGCGTTCGCCGGTACCGGCCACGACGAACGCCGGTAAGTGCTTACAACCACCACTATGAGTTCGTCTCCTCACCTCGAACCCCACCTCTTCAACTCGAACCCGTTCGCAACTCCCCCGAATACTGGCCGGTATCGGCGACACGTGGCACGGTCGGCCGGCGTCGCGGGTAGTTAAGGGAACTGCGCCCATGTACTGGCCTGTACAATGAGCGACCCAGAGCGCGGATTCGAGACGAACGCCTTGCACGTCGGACAGGAGACGCCGGAGTCCCACGCGAATGCTCGCGCCCCACCCATCTATCAGACTACGTCGTACGTCTTCGAGGACGCCGAGGACGCCGCCTCGCAGTTCGCCCTGGAGAAGCCGGGGCACATCTACTCGCGGCTGATGAACCCGACGAACAACGTCCTCCAGGAGCGCATCGCCGCGCTCGAAGGGGGCGTCGGCGCCGTCGCGACGTCCTCGGGGATGGCCGCGCTCAACCTCGCGACGTTCTTGCTGGCCGACGCTGGCGACAACATCGTCACCGCGTCGTCGCTGTACGGCGGGACCTACACCTACTTCACCCACACCGCACCGCGGAACGGCGTCGAGGCGCGCTTCGTCGACACGCTCGACTACGAGGCCTACGAGGAGGCCATCGACGACGACACCGCGTACGTCCACTTCGAGACCATCGGCAACCCGTCGCTGGTGACCCCCGACATCGAGCGCCTGGCCGACATCGCCCACGACCACGGCGTCCCGCTGTTCGTCGACAACACGTTCGCGACGCCGTACCTGTGCAACCCGCTCGAACACGGCGCCGACGTCGTCTGGAACTCGACGACGAAGTGGATCCACGGCCACGGGACGACGGTGGGCGGCGTCCTCGTCGACGGCGGGAGCTTCCCCTGGGGCGACCACGCCGAGAAATTCCCCGAGATCGCCCAGGAGAACCCCGCCTACCACGGCGTCAACTTCCACGAGACGTTCGGTCCGGCGGGGCTCACCTACGCCGCCATCGCCCGCGGGCTGCGCGACATGGGGAACCAGCAGGCGCCCTTCGACGCCTGGCAGACCATCCAGGGCCTGGAGACGCTCCCGGTTCGGATGGAACGCCACAGCGAGAACGCGATGGCCGTCGCGGAGTTCCTGGAGGACCACGACGACGTCTCCTGGGTCACCTATCCCGGCCTGGAGTCCCACGAGACCCACGACACCGCCAGCGAGTACCTCGACGGGGGGTACGGTGGCATGATCACCTTCGGCCTCGAAGAAGGCTACGACGCCGCCCGGTCGACCGTCGAGTCCACCGAGGTCGCCTCGCTGCTGGCCAACGTCGGCGACGCGAAGACGCTCATCATCCACCCGGCCTCCACCACCCACCAGCAGCTCACCGACGAGGAGAAGCAGGCCGCCGGCGTCACCGACGACCTGGTGCGCCTCTCCGTCGGCCTGGAATCGGCCGACGACATCGTTTCGGACCTCGACCAGGCCATCGAACAGGCGACGAGCTAGACGCCACGATTCAGTCCGTTGCCACCAGTTTCCCACGCGGTTTTATTTCCAGTGTCGTGAGCCAGTTTTAATACCAGTTACTGCAGAGTTACGTGTGAAATGGCCCCCGCGACGTACTCCTCCAGCCAGCCCTCCCCGCCGCTCGGCATCAAGATAATCTGCGTTCTCGGTGCGCTCGGCGGTATCTTCGGGCTACTCGGATCGCTCGTCATGCTCGGCGCGTCGCCGCTACTGGGCCTGTTCGCCCTCGTCATTTCGGCCGCCCAGTTGGTCGTCGTCTTCGGCCTCTGGAACCTCCGGTCCTGGGCCTGGACGGTGGCGATGGTCGTCTACGGGCTGGGCGCACTGGGGGACATTCTCGGTGGAAACGTCGTCGGGCTGTTGATCAGCCTGATCGTCATCGTCTACTTGCTCTCGAAGAGCCACCTGTTCCGGTAGGTCTCAGTGCATGGCCTCCGACACCCGATCATCTGGCCACTCCGCCCTGCCGCCCGGTATGAAAGTCGTCTGCGCGTTCGGCGCTCTCGGCGGCATCGTGGGCGTGTACGACGCGATCGCCTCGTTTCGATTCGGGTCGGATCCGGTCGTCACGCTCGTACTCGCTCTCGTCCAGCTAGCGGTCGTCGTCGGTCTCTGGGAGGGAGAGTCGTGGGGGTGGATTCTCGGTATGGCGCTTTACGGAGCGAGCGTTCCGCTCGGGTTCGTCGACCTCTGGCACGTGGAGCTGTGGGCCTGGATCCTGGGGATCGCGTTCTACGGACTGCAAAATCCGCTCGCGATCGAACAGCTCGGCTGGATAGAAGTGGTCGTCAGCCTCGCCATCGTGGGCTACCTCGCGTCGAAGTATCGACTGTATCGTTCGCAGATACTGGGATGATCCGGATCCGTGGATTCCCCGATCGGACGCCGCTACAGAATGCCTTCCGCTTCCAGCAGGTCCCCCAGTTCTTCCATCGTCTCGACGGTCTCGTGGCAGGCCGGTTCGACGGCCGGTTTCGGGTCGAAGCCGATGGCCAGACTCGCCACCTGGAGCATCGGGAGGTCGTTGGCGCCGTCGCCGACGGCGACCGTCTCGGTCGGGTCCGCGTCGACGACGCTGGTGACGACTTCCAGCGAGTTGTCCTTCGTCCCCGTGATGTGGGGGCCGCGGACGTCGCCGGTCAACTGGTCGTCCTCGACGAGCAGTCGATTGGCGACGATGGAGTCGACGGTGACGCCCTCGTGTTCCAGTGCGGCCGCGACGCCGCGCTCGAACCCGCCGGTGAGGATGGTGACGTAGTGGCCGGCGTCGCGGAGCGCTGCGATGACGTCGGCGGCCCCGGGTCGCAGGCGGACCTCGTCGAAGGCCCCCTGGGCCAGGTCGTCGTCCAGGTCGGCCAGCAGCTCACAGCGCTGGCGGAGGCTCTCGGCGTACTCGAGCTCGTCGTTCATCGCCCGCTCGGTGATGTCTGCCATGTCGTCGGCCGTGCCGTTCTGGCTCCCCAGCAGGACCGTCATCTCGGAGTCCGAGAGCGTCCCGTCGAAGTCGAACGCGATTAGCATTGACGCGGAGTTGCCCCTCGGGGGTCACAAAGCCCCCGGTTTCGGGTGGAGCGACGCGACCCGGGCGCTCGGTAGTCGTCGGACTCCGCGGTCTCGTCGTCGACGGGGACGTAGCACCCGTGTCCTTCGGTCCGGCCGGTGGGTTGGTAGCCGGCTTCGTCGTGTTCGAACATCAGGCCGTCGCCGGGCGGCCCTCGGTGGGCGCGACCGGCGATCACGAATTCGTCGAGGGATACGACCGCTGATTCCTTGAGTTCGACCACCGTGGCTCGTATCGGCGGTGAGCGCGGGCCGTCTGCTCACCCGGTGTAGGGGAACGACGCCGCGGAGACGTCGCGAACGAAGACGAGCCCGTCGAGCACTTCGCCGGGCGGCTCCGGCAGTGGTCGGGCGCCGTTCTCCGGAGCGCTGGGTGTCGTGACCTGTATCGTCGAGGCTCCTGCTATCCACTCGTCGAGTACGGACCGCTCGCGCGCCGCCTCGAAGTCGAGAAACAGCGGCGACGAGGTGGCGTCAGCGAGCGTCGATTCGAGCGTCCCGTCCAGGAGACCGCCGGTCTCGAACGTCTCGAACTCGGTTCCCTCGTGGTTGGCCGGCACCGCGAACGACCCCGACCCGAACAGCAGTCCCAGCGAGTAGTAGTCCGAACCGAACTCGTCGGCCAGGTGCTGGCCCATCCGCGTTCCCGGCTTACTCGCCGGCGCGGCGTTCCCCATCGTGTGGTTCGCGCTCCCCATCACGACGGCCCGGTCCGCGCCCGTCCACTCCCGGAGCCACGCCACGTTGTCGGCCATCGCCCTGTCGCGTATCTCTTTGCCAGCCGGAAACTCCTCGGCGGCGAACTTCTCCATGAACCGGAGCCCCTGCTCCAGCGTCCAGACGTGTCGCTGTGCGAGTTCCAACGCGGACTCGGAGCCCTGTTCGACGTACTCGCTCTCTTTCGTCTCCAGTCGGGTCCGGAGGTCCTCGATCAGGGCGACCTGCGAGTCGGTCATGTACGCAGACGCCGACCCGTGGGACCGCGTGGTGAGCGGCTCCAGCGAGTCGGCTATCTCGGTCAGGTGGTCCGGGTCGACGCGCTCGAGGTAGGTGCGGAGCGCCCTCGCGTTCACGTCGTAGAACTGGGCGTCGTACCCTCGCACGGCGACGCGGTCGTCCCGCGGTCGGCCCTCGTTGAACGCACGGAGCCACGCCAGCATCTCCCGGACCTGGTCCGACCCCCAGAAGTGGAACTCGAGGGCGGACAGCGCCGATTCGAGATCGCCCTCGCCCTCGGTGACGTACGCGTTCACGGGCGCGAACTCGCCGAGGGTCCCCTCCATCGCGATCAGGCGATAGCCGTGGTCGCTCACGAGTCTTCGGACGAGCAGGCGGGGAATCGACTTGAACTCGCTGACGCCGTGGGAGGCCTCACCGATGCCCACGATGGCAGATTCCGCGAGCCGATTTGCGACGGCGTCGAGGTTCTCGGCCGAGGCGGTCAGTTCGAACGGGACCGCCTCCCGCTCGATGGCGTCGAGGAGTTCGCTCGACGCCGCCGTTTCGGTCGTCGGTGCGTCCGACGTGGTCGCGTCAGTGCTGGTGGTGGACGTCGAGTTCGGTGCCGTTTCTCCCGCACCGTCGTCACCGCCGATGCATCCCGAGAGCGCACTGGCTCCGAGTGCCCCGGCCAGCGCCGCGAACTCGCGCCGCGAAACGTCGCTTTCCCGTCTCATGAGTGATCGCCTCACGCTTCGGCGAGCGAGCGAAAGAAGCCCTTCACAGGTTTCCACGCCGTGGAAACGATGGCACAGATCACCGCGTTTATCCGCCCACTGTCCGAAGCCAGGCGTCGAACCGTCCTGGAGTTGCGCGCCACTCCCATCGGTTTTCGTGGTGGGCCGTCCGGCGGTGGACCGTCCGGAATCCTACGGCGTCGGCGGGTCGCCGTCGTAGCCGTCGATGTCGCTGTAGAAGTTCAGCATCGCGAACTTCAGCTTGTCCGGGTCGATGTCGATCATCTCCCGGCGTTCCTCCGGCGGGAAGGTGCCACGGACGGCGTAGTCGCGCATCTCCATCTCCGCCTCTTGCGTGTAACGTTTGTCGAGCAGGATGCGGGCGCCGAAGTCCTCCGGCGAGCGCACCACCCGTCCCAGGGCCTGCCGGGTCTTGCGGACCGTCGGGATCTCGACCGCGTATCGCCAGCCGGCCTCCTCGTCGTTCTCCGTATCGAACGCCGTCTCGTAGGCCTCCTGGACGGCGTCCATCCGGTCGTCCAGGTGGGGGTAGGGGACGCCGACGACGACGACGGTGCGGGCGTCGTCGCCGTCGTAGCTCACGCCCTCGCCCAGGGTGCCCCACAGCGAGGTGAACAGCACCGCGTCGTCGTCGTCGACGAACGACTCTCGCATGTCGTGGGCCGATTCGCCCGGCCGGTCCAGGTAGGTCGTCCCGTCGACGTCGACGCGCTCGTGGTAGCGCTCGGCCTCGGCGTAGCTCGGGAAGAACGCCAGGGTGTTGCCGGGCGTCATCCGGGCGGCGTCTTCCAGCACGCCGCCGATGGTGTCCTGGGTCGCCGGGTCGTCGCGCTCGCTGGCGAACAGTGCCGGGCCGGAGACGGCGTAGGTGCGCCGGCGTTCTTCGGGGAACTGCGCGCCGTAGGCCATCGTCTCCACCTCGTCGAGCCCGAGGACGTCTGCGGTCACGTCGAAGGGGCGCAACGTCGCGCTCATCAGGACGGCGGCGTGCAGCTCCTCGAACAGGTCCGTCGTCACGTTCGAGGGGATGCAGGTGTACAGCTCCGCGCGGCCGTACACCTCGCCAGTGCCCTCGTCACGGCGGACCGAGACTACCGGATACTGGCCGAGGTCGTCGCTCTCGGCGAGCCAGTCCGATAGAAACTGGGCGGCCTGGAGCGTCTGGCACTCCTCACGCGTGCTCGTCTCGCCGTTCTTGAACGCTTCCTCGTACTCCTCGTCCAGGTCGCGACCCAGTTCGACGGCCTGGTCGAGTTCCTCGTGGAACCCCGGGCCGGAGTACGCCTGGAGGAACGCCAGCGTCAGGTCGTCGCGGCGGTCCTCGTTCGCGATGGGAAGGTCCTCCCAGTGTTCGTCGACGGCCTCCCGCTGGCCGAACCCGAAGGCGTCGTCGTAGGCCTGGCGAAGCGCCCGGAGAAAGGTCGCGATCACGTTGTGAGCGGCCTCCGAGCGGGCGTCGTCCGTGTCGGCGAGTTCGTCGACGGCGCTCTCCAGCGTCGTCTCTGTGAGCGTCCGCCGGGCGTGGTCCCGGGCCGCGTCTTCGACGTTGTGGGCCTCGTCGAAGACGGCGATGACGTCCTCCGGGTCCCGGCCGAGCCAGCGGAAGAACTGCTCGCGGATGCCCGGGTTCAGGAGGTGATGGTAGTTGCAGACGACGAGGTCCACGCCCTCCATGCCCTCCTTGAGCAGTTCGTAGCCACAGAGTCCGCGCTCGTGGGCGTACTCGTAGACGTCGTCGGGCGTCCGGACGTCGTCGTTGAGCCAGGCGTAGAAGTCCGTCGTGTCGGTCGTGAGGTTGCGGTAGTAGTGGTCGCAGGTCGAGCGCTCGGTCTCCAGTTCCTCTATCTCCTCCTGGAGGTGCTGGAGTTCGTCGACGACGGAACTGCGGGCCTCGGCCGCCTCGTCGCTGCCCTCCTGCATCTCCTCGAGGAGGTCCGCCTGGCGCTGTTCGAGTTCGGCGGCGTCCTGTTCGGCCTCGGCCAGGTCGCGGGTCGTGTCACGCAGCGCCTGGCACTCCTCGTAGTCGACGTCGATGTGGCACATCGACCCCTTGCCGCGGAAGACGACGGCGCGCAGGCGCTCTCTCTCGGTGATGGCGCGGGCGTCCTCGACGAACTGGCGCATCTGCTGGTGGACGTTGGTCGTGATGACGACGGTCTTGTTGGCGTGTCTGGCGTACTCCAGGGCCGGGACGAGCGACGCCAGCGTCTTCCCGGTGCCACAGGCGCCCTCGAAGAGCACGTCGCGACCGTCGGTCAGCGCCTCGTGGATGGTGGCCATCGCCTCGCGCTGGTGGTCGTACGGCTCCTCGTAGGGGAAAAACCGCAGGTAGTCGTCGTCGGTCGTCGCCACGGGGATAGGTTTGACCGCTATCGGTCAAAAGGGTTCGGCACGGGGCGGAGGTGATACCACCCCAGCGGGGGCTGCTACAGCGTCTCCGTCTCGAGGTAGACCCGGTCGATCCCCTCCTGTACCCCCCGGAGGGCCTCCTGGATGTCCGTGATCCGGGCGTCGATGTCCTCGGCATCGAGATCGGGCTCGAAGGCGACGTCGCCGGTGACGAGGATCTGGCCGGGCCCGAAGTAGACCGTGCGGAAGTCGAGGACCTCGGCCACGCCGGGGTGGTCCGCGATGATCGCTCGTAGCTCGTCCTCCTCGTCCTTCGGGAGGCTCTCGCCCAGCAGGAGCCGCTTGTTCTCCCAGGCGAGCGCGACGGCGAAGCTCATCAGCATGATACCGATCAGCAGCGCCGAGACCCGGTCGAAGAAGGGGTTCCCGGTCTGCTGTTCGAGGAAGAGGCCGACCAGCGCGATGACGATGCCGAGCAGGGCGATGGTGTCCTCGGTCAGCGCGGTCAGCGTGGTCGTGTCGCTCGTCTTGCGGAACGCCTCGCGGTAGCCGCTCCAGTCGTTGGCGTTCATCTGGCGCTGCATCTCCGCGCGAGCCTTGTACAGCGCCCACGTCTCGAAGACGAACGCGCCGAGGAGGACGGTGTAGTTCACCCAGAGCGGGTCGAGCCACGCGGGCGGCGTGAAGCTGATCCAGAGGAATTCGACGGCCTCTCCCGGGTGGGGGCCACCGCCGTGACCGCCGCCCGTGAGCTGGCTGTAACCGTGCTTGAGACTCTCCCAGCCGGCGATACCGAACAGGAACACGGACACGAGGAAGCTATAGAAGAACTGCGACTTCCCGTACCCGAAGGGGTGCTGGCGGTCGCGCGCCCGGTCGCTGTATCGGATCCCTATCAGCAGGAACACCTGGTTGCCCGTGTCGGAGAGGCTGTGGTACGTCTCCGACAGCATCGCGGCGCTGCCGGTGAGGAGGAATCCGAAGAACTTGAGGACGGCGATGGCCCCGTTGGCCACGAGTGCCGCCAGGACGACCGATTTACTTCCTGCCATCGACGGGACGACTCGCGGCCGGACCAAAGGGGTTCGGGATTTAACGCCGGAGCGACAAGCCCGAGTATGCTCGCTATCGTCTCCGACACCCACGGCACCGACGGCCATCGACTCGAGGGTCGCACCCTCGACGCCGTTCGCGAGGCCGACACCGTCGTCCACGCCGGCGACTTCACCACCGAGGCCGTCTACGACGCGTTCGCGGCCGAGTCGAACGACCTGGTGGCAGTCCACGGGAACAACGACGACCCGTCGCTGGTCGAGCGACTGCCGTCAGTCGAGACGCTAGAGTGGCAGGGCTGGCGGTTCGTGGTCGTCCACGGCCACGAACACTCGGAGACGTCACTGTCGATGCTCGCGCGACAAGAGAACGCCGACGTCGTCGTGGTCGGTCACTCGCATCGGCCGGAACTGGGGGAACTGGCCGGTCGAGTGCTGGTCAATCCGGGGAGTCACGCCGACCCGCGTCAGTTTCGGCCGGGACACGTCGAGGCCACTGCCACTGCCGAGAGACTGATGGTTCGGTCGCATCGACCGGGTGAGGGGGTCGTTGGGGAGGTGAGCCGTCCGTCGTGAGCGCGACAGCACAGGCGTGTACTGTCAGTCCCGGAGCGCGGTCCAACGCCCGGGACGGCGGTCGGTCGTGTCCGGTCGGGTGTGTGTCCGGTCGGGGGTCGGTCCGGCCGCGGAGGGCCGAAGCGAGTCGGCGCATTCACTCCTAGGTAACCGAGTCAAAAAATACCCACTGTAAACTCAAATGGCCGTTTTACAGAACTCGATTCGTCGGGTCGGTACGTCAAGTCGCCGTTTCACCGATCGACGTACCAGATCGCGAAGACGAACGCGAGCACGACGGCGCCGCCCGCGAAGAAGGCGAGTCCGGGCGGGAGAATCGTCGCTACGGCGGACTGGGCCGACCCGGCCGCGCTGGCGGCCGTCTCCGTCGCGACGTCCGTCGCCTGCGCAGAGACGCCGCTCGGGGACGTCCCGTTGGTGAGGTAGCTCGGGTCCGGCGTCGTCCCGCCGGCGCTCCCGCGCTCGACCGACGGCCCGAAGAACGTCTCGAGCCCCCGGCCGAACAGCTGCTGGACGAGCAAACTGGCGACCGCGAGCGTGCCGACGCCGCCCAGCAGGCTCGTCAGGGCACTCCGGACGCCGGAGGTCTCCTGTTCCCCGCCGGCACAGATGACCAGCGGCTGGTTCGCGGGCGCGTACACGTCCATCTCCCGGCCCTTCTCCGAGTAGGCCGTGTCGACGACTTCGACCGCACCCGCGGTTTCGAGCTTCTCGAGGTGGTACTGGGCGTTCTGGAGCGAGGTGTCGACGCGGTCGGCGAGTTCGCCCGGCGGCGCGGGCGTCTCGTTGAGTTCGGCGAGCAGTTTCCGCGCAGTCCCCGCCGAGAGCGCCGCGAGCACGTCGTCGGCGTCCTCGCTATCGACACCGATCACCCGGGGCTCCGCGTCGGGCGCCGTCGGGTCCCTGGAGGGAAGGAGTGACATGGTTAAAGGATATGTTCTACTCCGGTATTAGTCTTGGTGCCGATCACTCAAAGAGCCGTTTGACTAACTCTGTTCCGGCCACAGTTAGTTCATCGCGGCCGATCTCGGAAATTCGCCGCCATCTCGCGTTCCCAGCCGGCGTGTCCGCCAACCCCGTAACGACTTTGAACGCCGCCGGTGAAAGACGGGATATGCAGGAGTGGATCACCTACGGCATCCTCGCTGCCCTACTGATGCTGTTTTTCTTCTTCTACCTAATGATCCGCCGGACCGTCCAGGGGTTCAAGGAAGGGATGCGCGGGAACCGCAAGTAGACGAAACTGGTTAGTGAGCGACGGCGGTCACCTCACGTATGGACCCCCGGATACGCAACCACGCCGAAATCGTCGTGAACCACTCCGTCTCGCTCGAACCCGGCGACGACGTGCTCGTGGTCGCGCCCCCCGTCGCCGAGGACCTGGTCGTCGCCATCCACGAACTGATCGGCGACGTCGGCGCGAACCCCGTCACCATGTTCGACAGTGATCGCGCAGAACGGGCCTTCCTCCGCGCCGGCGACGACGAGTTCGAGACGCCGGCCCACGAACTCGCCCTCATCGAGGAGACGGACGCGTACATCTCGGTCCGCGCGGACGACAACGTCACCGAGACCAGCGACGTCGACCCGGCGACGAACGCCGCGTACCGGCAGGCCAACCAGCCCGTCCTCGAAGAGCGCCTCTCGAAGCGCTGGTGCGGTACCCAGTTCCCCGCGCCGGCCAACGCCCAGCTGGCCGAGATGAGCACCGAGGGCTACGAGAACTTCGTCTGGGACGCTATCAACAAGGACTGGGACGCCGTCCGCGAACACCAGGCCCAGATGGTCGAGATCCTGGACCCCGCCGACGAGGTGCGTATCGTCTCGGGCGACACCACCGACGTGACCATGCGCATCGACGGCAACCCGACGCTCAACGACTACGGCGAGAAGAATCTCCCCGGCGGCGAGGTGTTCACTGCCCCCGTCGCCGACAGCGTCGAGGGCGAGGTGCTGTTCGACAAGCCCCTCTACCACCAGGGCCGCGAGGTGACGGAGGCCTACCTCCGCTTCGAGGACGGCAAAGTCGTCGAGCACTCCGCCGCCAAGAACGAGGACGTCCTGACGCAGGTGCTGGAGACCGACGAGGGCGCCCGCTACCTGGGCGAACTCGGCATCGGCATGAACCGCGACATCGACCGGTTCACCTACAACATGCTGTTCGACGAGAAGATGGGCGACACCGTCCACATGGCCGTCGGCCGAGCCTACGAGGACACTGTCGGCGAGGACAACGAGCGCAACGACTCCGCGGTTCACGTCGATATGATCGTGGACATGTCGGAGGACTCGTTCATCGAAGTCGATGGGGAGGTTGTTCAGCGGGACGGGACGTTCCGGTTCGAGGACGGGTTCGAGGAGTAGCATCCGCCGAGCGACGCGAGGCGGTTCACCGGACGCGAACGAAGTGAGCGTCCGGCATTTTTCATCGACGTTTTTCAAGGAGTGGTGCCCGCAGCGAGCAACGCGAGCGAGGACACCCGACGCAGAAAAAGGCCGGTCGGACATGATCGTGGACATGTCGGAGGATTCCTACATCGAGGTGGACGGGGAAGTGGTTCAGCGGGACGGGACGTTCGTCTTTGAGGACGGGTTCGAGGAGTAGGGAGATTCCGACCGCCAGGAGGAATCTCCGTAAAGACGAACGGCGAGTGGAGCGAGCCGTGAGGACGGGTTCGAAGCGTAGCTCCGGGAGGGAACTCACCGCCAGCTACTCCCATCCAGACGCCCTATGCCGATTATGGCCATCGGTCAGTTCGAACTCGCGTTTCGAGTGCTGGCGGGACTGTTCGTCGTCGTCGCGCCGACGCTGCTGTTTCTCGGCCTCTGGAAGGGGCTCACGTACCTGCGCGACGACGAACTGATCGAGCGGGCACGCCGGATGGAGGGTCGTTCCAGCCCGTCGCCGGACCCGACCGGCATCTCCGCCTTCCCGGCGTCGGCGTTCGACGGGAACGAGGGGGAGGAGGCCCAGGAGACCGTCGTCTGCGATGCCTGTGGGACGGCGAACCGGGCCGGTGTTCGGTTCTGCCGGGAGTGCTTCGGGCGGATCCCGGACGAGTAGCTGGATCACTGAGTATTGACGGCCTGATAGAGGACAACAACACCCCGAAAGCCCTCGGCGCGCTCTCTGGAGTCGGAATAGAGACCGCTAACAACATTCAGAAAGCCCTCGGCGCGCTCTCTGGAGTCGGAATAGAGACCGCTAACAACATTCAGAAAGCCCTCGGCGCGCTCGACTCGCGCGGACCTGCTGCGCTCCTCACTCCGTTGCGGTGCTTACGGGTCCGTGCTTCGCCGACCACGCCTCGCCCTTTCAGTCCTCCAGGCCCAGCCTTGCTCGCGCAGCCTCACTCCGTTCGGCACGCGCTCGCGATTGAGTCCGCCACCCCTCCCCGAACCCGCCGCGGACGCGGCGGGTCACGCTTCCTTCCGCAACCGCTCGGCCGGGAGCGCGTTTCATCGCGCGACCAGGGGAAGGGCAGGACTGCGGTCCTGTCCTGGAGGACTGAAAGGGCGAGGCGGGCTCGGGGAACCCGGGCGATGCAAGCACCGCAGCCGAAGGCGAGGAGCACAGCGAGCCCCGGGAGCCGAGCCCGCCGAGGGCTTTCTGGTTCTAGTCGTCGCTGTCCATTTCATCGACTCGGCCGAGAGTTATCCGTTCAATTCACACACCGACGGACCGGGGCGGACGTCGATGGACGGAGCGAACCCGCCTTCTCTCGAACTGTTCCACGCAGATTGCTCAACACGGGAGTCTTCGACCCGAAACTCCCCGTCGCGACGTGACAGCGAATTTTAGAGTGCTATGGGCCGGAAGCGAGGGGTTCAAGCCCGCGAGGCGGCGATCCGTAGGCGTGCATCTGACGTTCGTCGTCGGCGTCCGTCCCCCCGCGGACGGATCTGTCGATGAGACCACTGGCCGGCCAGCACCGCTTCCCCGTCGCCCATGAGTGAGTCGGCGACGGCGAAGCCCCCGGGCCGCCTGGGCGTCTTCGTCTCTATCTGTACGTTCTCCTTCCTGGTGAACTTCGGCCGGATCGCCTTCGCGCCGCTGGTGGACTTCTTCATCAGCAACGACATCAGCCCGGCGGCAGCGGGCCTGGCGGCGACGGCGGTGTGGGTCGGGAGTGCGTTGCCGCGCTTGCCGACGGGCTACCTGCTCACGTTCGTCAGCCGCCACCGGACGCTCCTGGGGATGGGGCTGGGGCTCTCCGCGGCGGCGGCGTTCACCGCGCTCGCGCCGGGCATCTGGCTGACGGTCGTCGGCGCGCTGTTCGTCGGCCTCGCGACGGGAGTGTTCTTCATCGCGGCCAATCCCCTGGTGAGCGAACTCTACCCCGAGAACGTCGGGATCGCGGTGGGGTTGCGCGGGATGTCCTCGCAGATCGCCGCCGTCAGCGCGCCGTTCCTCGTCGCCGTGGCCATCGGCATGGGGTCGTGGCGCATCGCCTTCGGCGCGCTCGCTGTGCTGGCGCTCGCTGGAACGGCGGCGTTCGCCCTCGCCGTCCGCCGGGCCGAGTTGCCCGACGCCGGCCGGGACGACCGCGACCTCATCGCCGGCATCCGGGCCCAGTGGCCGCTGGTCGCCGCCGGCGTCGTCTTCGTCGGCTTCACGGGCTTCGTCTGGCAGGGCGTGTTCAACTTCTACGTCACCTACCTCGGCGCCGCGAAGGACATCCCGCCGGGGACGGCCAACAGCCTGCTGACGCTCACCTTCGCCGCCGGCGTCCCGTCGTTCATCGTCGCCGGCCGCCTCGCCGACCGCTTCTCCTACCTCTCGATACTCCTCTCGGTGCTCGGCGGCTTCGTCGTCACGCTGGTCGCGTTCACGATGGTCGAGGGCGTCGTCGCCATCGCCGCCGTCTCCGTCGTGATGGGCCTGGTCGTCCACGGCCTCTTCCCCGTCGGCGACGCCTACCTGCTGGACAACCTCCCCGACGAGAACCGCGCCAGCGCGTACTCGGGCTTCAGCGCGACGATGATGCTCATCCAGGCGCCCGGGAGCGTGGCGGTAGGGCTTCTGGCGCAGGCTGGGTTGTCGTATTCCGGTGTGTTCTACGGTTATGCTGGTCTTGTGGCGGTGATCGCTATCGGGATGGCGGTGTTAGCGAGGGCCGGGAAGTTGCCGACTGGGTCTTGAGACATCCATCTACGGTCTTGCCATCCCCTATCATGGAGAATTATGGCGATGTAGGTAGATGGAGGCTGGTCGAAGGAGATACCCCATCAATGTTATGCACTTATGGGATAGATTGGAACTATTGATGGTCTCAGGAACGACATCCGCTCTAATCGCCGGATTCTTTGCTGTACTGGGATCTGCGATAACAGGTGGAATCGCCATTATTCGGTCAAGACAAGAGCAAAAGGCCGCAAACAGTAGATTACGGGCGGAAAAGATTGCGCAACGAAAAGCGGATGCAATTATCGAATTAGGAATACAGCTAGAAAGATCTAGAAATGTCTATGATCGCTATCTAAGGGGAGCTATTAGAAATTCAGTTGATGAGGAGGAATTTGAAAAAACTGTACAGGACGAATATCGAGAGTTGAGAAGATCTATCGAAGAATCACACGTCTTCCTTAATGATGAAGGAGAGGAGATTCTATGGCAGTTTCATGACCTGTTGATTGACGCAGAGGTTTATATAAAATGGAAAGCTGATAACCATGATCAACTTGAATTTCGTGAGGGTGATATTATGGAACTTTGGCGGACAGAACACAGGCCTGAAGAGAAAGATTTCGATTTTCGAGAATTTCAGAGAATGTATAATTTATCTCGACAAGCTATAAAAAAGGACGTTTCTGAGAGAATTGACTCTTTGGAATATGTGAGTTAGAGTTCCTGAGAAAATGAAACTGAATCAGGAATATTTTTAATTGATATGTTTGCTATGTAAATGGAAGGTATTCAAAGTTGTTTGCAACCGCGATTAACCCACTGCCTATTGCGAAAGGAGCGCTCATGACAGCTGCCGCCAAGGCAGGCGACGTAATTACTCCGATTATGTACAATATGGGGACAATAATGGCAATGATGGTTCCAAGAAAAACAAGAGTTCCTCCAAGAGCTCCGAGCTTGTCTGAAATATTAAACTGTCTTTTGATTTCAAAGGCAATGTCAAGAGTCCCATCTTCCCGAATTCCCAATTCAACTATCGAATTATCCGTTGATGAGTCAGTATAGCTCTCTCTAGATGACTGTGTGGGTTTTGAATCAGTAGCAGATTTGGGCCCGGCATCTGTTCTCCTAAAACGATCCCTATCCTCCCCCTCTTTTCCTTCCCTAATCACCTCCTCCTCATTACTCATCGCTTCCAACCTCTATACCAATTTCCGCATTACTTTTGAGGCTGATAAACTGGCCTG
>NZ_JBZYDN010000006.1:0-211739 GCF_058933135.1 Halomicrobium sp. HArcel3
GGACGACGTGTTTGATACGTTTGTCTGTTCGACATTCTGCCTCAAATCGAACGTCCTTTTTGATATCTGGCTTCTTCTTTCCGTCCTTATCCGATGTGTCGGTTTCCGTTTCCGTGTCGGTTTCCGTTTCCGTGTCGGTTTCAGTTTCGGTTTCAGTTTCAGTTTCAGTTTCCGTTTCCGTGTCGGTTTCCGTTTCAGTTTCCGTCTCAGTGTCGGTTTCCGTTTCCGTTTCCGTGTCGGTTTCAGTTTCCGTGTCGGTTTCAGTGTCGGTTTCCGTCTCAGTGTCGGTTTCCGTTTCCGTGTCGGTTTCAGTTTCCGTGTCGGTTTCAGTTTCAGTTTCAGTTTCAGTTTCAGTTTCCGTGTCGGTTTCCGTTTCAGTTTCCGTCTCAGTGTCGGTTTCCGTTTCCGTGTCGGTTTCCGTGTCCGTGTCGGTTTCAGTGTCGGTGTCGGTTTCAGTGTCGGTGTCGGTTTCAGTGTCGGTGTCGGTCTCCGTGTCGGTGTCGGTTTCCGTGTCGGTATCGGTGTCAGTTTCAGTGTCGGTGTCGGTTTCCGTGTCGGTATCGGTGTCGGTGTCGGTATCGGTGTCGGTGTCGGTCTCCGTGTCGGTGTCGGTGTCGGTTTCCGTGTCGGTATCGGTGTCGGTGTCGGTTACCGTTTCGATAGGTTCGCAGCCGGTAACTGTCGCCATCTGCAGATCGACCCTAGTCTGTGCGTACAGGCATCCGTCGACCCTCGCATCAGTAAGCACGTTGATTTCCGTTTCAGACAGTACAACTCCCGAAAACTGCGCGTTCGTTCCGATCTCTACACCGGCACCGCCAGCAACCTGCCAGAAGATGTTCTCGACCTCGGCACCGCCAGTCAGGAGGACGTTGGTGCCGCTGGCCGTCGTAAGATTGCCATCGATCTGGAAGATCCAGACATCATCTGGACCGCCCGCGAGGGTAATGTCATCGCTCATTGAAACATCCGTACTCCAGTTGTAGATTCCAGGGACCAGGGTCAGACCGCCGATTTCGCCACCGTTCAGGTCTTGAAAGTCAGGAGGTGAGCGGCCGGCGGCGTCGGTATACGCAGATTCCATATCGCCCACAGCTGTGGTCAGGATGGACGGGGTCGGTGGCGCGTAGTCAGCCGCGTATACGCGTCCGCTCACTTGATCCGATGTCGCGAATTCGCCCGATGAATCCAACACTAAATCGAAACCGGTGATGGCGGTCGAGTCAATTGGGCTCACGGCGATATTTCCCGTCACATCGGAATCAGGTACCGTTGAAATTCCTGATTTCGCCAGAATCGTATAATTACTGGCTTCTCCGAGGTCGACTGGACTTCTGTGTTCTTCGCTTAAAGCAGTTGATGCCCCAAACACAGCCAATCCGCTTGCTGACAACAGTTTGAGGTAGGTTCTTCTATTGGTTTTCATTGACCTTTCCAGATCAACTTTCAGTCATTTCCAACCTTGTTATTAGTAACTTACTGGGGCACCTCATGTGTTAACCTCCGTGAAAAACGGCCACTCATGTGTAGTACATTGCGGATTTCAGTCTCCGTCCAGAATCGTCGGATAAAGACGCTCTACGTTCATAGTTGAACGAGTCGAGTACACCGCGAAGAGTCACAGAAACGGGAGATCGTCCCACCAAACTAGTTCATCGAGGTGAGCGTAGTGGTCTCAATAGCAACCCGTGCGCTGTCCGCGTCAATCGGGAGCTATCGCTGACCTAGATCCACAATCTCCGACAGAAGAGCGAGTTGAGAAAGTCTGTAGGATTACCGAGGACTGCTAGAGGTGATGCGTCTCGACACTTGGGTCAGCGGAGTCGAGACCGCCAGGCTACAGCAAGTAACCCGATCATCGCGAGAAGCCCAGCACCGGGCAGGACCAACCGATCGACGACGCCGCTGGACACGGACTCGTGGTCCCTAGTACCGTTGTCGTGATCCACCCTTGCTTCACCGTTCGATAACGGTGTACTGGTGTCTGAACCAGTCGAGTCGTCTTCCTCAGACGACTCCGTGTCGTCGCTAGTCTGTTCCGACAACTCCGCCGACCGTTCGTCGCCCGTCTCTTCAGTACCGAGTTGCAGAACCACGACGACTTGCCCGTGAGACGCCTGTGGCGTGAAGCTCCACCCT
This sequence comes from Halomicrobium sp. HArcel3, assembly GCF_058933135.1. Lineage (NCBI taxonomy): Archaea > Methanobacteriati > Methanobacteriota > Halobacteria > Halobacteriales > Haloarculaceae > Halomicrobium > Halomicrobium sp. HArcel3. The sequence continues at coordinate 2,140 of NZ_JBZYDN010000006.1, forward strand.
CCGCCCGTTTCCCGGTAGGATACTGTGTCCGCGGTCGGATCCACCGCCGAATCCCAGGTCTGTCTAGACTTTTCGATGTACCCAACCAGTTCGATTTTGTGTGCGGATGGTCCATCGATTGACGCCTTCCCGTACTTGATCGTTGCGTTGCTCGACAGCCCGTGGAACTCGATACAATGCGAATCGAGGTATCCATCTCCCTGCGGGAGATCCGGGTTCGTACCGAACTGATCGGCATCAAGCGGACGATCGTAGTGCTCGGTAAGCGGGAATTGGACCGTGATTGGATCCGCCGAGCTATGCCACGCAGTAGAATCACCAGTGGGGACAGTTACTGTCGTATTCGGCACGGTCTTACCGACGATCGGGTTGCCGGCCTCGTTAAGAAGGGTGAGACAGATTTTCGCGGAACCGTTCCCGATGTACGGGCTGCGATACTCGTCGCGCGGGTTGACGTAGCTGATCCACTCACCATCGGGATCTTCGGCTTCGAAATATGGATCACCCGGGGTGGGGACCGGCTCAGCGTACGCTTCTTCGCTCACGTTCTCGGCGGAGATCACCGTAGCGGCACCCCCGATCAGGGAGAAACTCGCGGCGATCAACAGTGCCACGCAAAATGGGACGAGAGAGAAACGCAAGATCTCTCTAGACGGCATCGTTACGGAACCCCCGTTCCGCAACCTTCAGCGGTTCGCGCTTCGGAGCGCGATGATACCACGTGCAGGCGATCCGAATCGTTTGGGTACGCTCCAAGGAGGGGTATCGCTTGAGCTGGTCCCACCTTGAACACTGCGGGGAACTCAACGTCGTTCGGCAGTGAATACATGCGTTGAAACAGCAATCAATTACTTGGCAGATAAGTATGGGGTTCCTACCAGTTCGGAGACGAGAACCTATATCGAGAGTAGTCACAGATACCGGCTATCGTTCTCGTCGAACAAGCTCGTTGCTGGGAGAGCAGGGGTTACAACAGCGATCCGTACCTTGGCCACTTCGACCGAGAGCCAGCGCTGAAACTGATCCCAATCTCCGACAGAAGAGCGTTTTCGAAATCTCGTCCGGGCCTACTCTTCAACAGCGAGAGAGTTCTCGCCGTTCACGGCAGTCGAGGGGGAGAACACTCCCCATGGTAACTGAGGTCCCTTGCTTCTCGTTCGCGCCCCCGGCTGGCGATCTCGATGCGCATCGTCATCACCCAAACGAACGCCGATCTTGTTCAAAGGCTGATATAGGCCAGTGGATGGCTGGTGACTCGAACTCTTGGGGCCTCCGGGGGGTAGCAACGAATCTGGAATTCACTGATCACAATCCTCACGAGACTGAGAATTCCCCAGGCTAGAGTCTCGCTGAGAGGCCGATATTCGTGGGGGCAAGTTAAATCGGTAATGTAGGTGCGGGGGAGTGGAGCGCCATCGCGTGATTACTGTACATTACATCACGAGAACTGCAGTATTTCGGGCATCAGTCCGTCCACGTCGTGTGGTTTAGTGGTACATCAGATTAGAGTCAATGAACGAGGGGCCGTGGTTCAGATGAGAGGGTTGTCCGGCAAACTCGTATGTACCTGAGGTATCGGCCTCTTCCACCGCTGGTTTCGCTCTCGCTGCTCCAGGAGGAGGACGCCAACATCTCGTCGCTAGCTGAGGGCGTAGATGGCGACGAGCCGGCTATTCGCGAGCGGCTCCCGAAGCTCGCCGACAACGGGCTAGTCCTCCGGGTCCGCGACAACGTCTATACGACCACGGGAGACGGTGAGGAGACGGACGAAAGACGAGGGATCTGGGAGTATCAGCAGTCCGTCGAGAGACCGGTATCGAGTGGTTCCGGCGGTCCGGACGACGGCTGATCCGAGGCTGTTCAGCCCGGTCGCTCATCCGGCGTCGGCGGCGTCGCCACCGCTGGACCCGTCGCCGTCCTCATCCGTTCTCTCGCCCGACCGCGAGGATTCGTCGCGCTGGGGAACCTCGTCGAGTTCGGACCGGGGATTGGTTCCGACCGAATCGCCCATCTCCACGGTGGGGGTGACGTCCTCGCCGTGGATCAGCGAGGGGAGCACGATGCGGACGACTTCGAGCATCAGGATGAACAGAATGGGGAGGAGGAAGAAGCCGTACCAGCCGAACAGCACCGGGCCGAGCAGGTAGGCGAACATCAGCACGACCACGTCGAGTTGCCGGCCCGTGATGTAGGGCTGGAGGAACGTCTGCGGGAGGATGTCGAGGACGAGGAAGTAGGCGACGAGGGCGGCGGCGACGAACCCGAACTGGCCGCCGCCACTCACCGCCTGGAACGCGAGCAGGGCCACCACGGGGAGGTAGATCACCTTCCCGACGACGACGGGGATCAGGCTCGTGATGCCGGTGAGAAAGCCGAGGACGAAGATCATCGGGACGCCGAGTCCCTCGGGCGCGAGGAGGTTCGTCACCCAGTACGTGACCGTCGCGATGACGGCCATCAGCAGGAGGAAGAGGAAGTTGCCGAAGAAGACCGACTCCAGGTCCTCGTCGACGGCCGAGGCGTAGGCGTAGGCCGTCGCGTCGCGGCCGCCGACCAGCTGGCGGAACCCGTCCTCCAGTTCGTGGTCGTTCTCCAGCAGGAAGTACGACAGCGTCAGCGCCAGGCCGACGAGCAACAGCCCACCGAAGAGAGACGACGCCGCCTCCACCCCCGTCTGCAATATCGTCTGCGTTGTCCCCTGGGGATCCGCGAGGATCTGTCCAGGGTTCTCGAGCAGCGCGGGCAGCGACGAACTCCCCTCCGCCGGGAGTATCCCGAGCCCGTCTTCGAGCGCGCCGAGGGCAGTCGCCCCGCCCAGTGCCTCCCGGGCCTGCGTGAATATCCGGGCGCCCGCGTAGAACAGGACGGCGACGAGCGGGACGAGCACGACGAGCACCGTCAGCGAGGCCGCAAGCCCCTCGGAGTCGACGACCGACTCCATCCGCCGGTCGATCGGTCGCGTCGCGTAGTAGCCGAAGACGCCGAGGACGATCATCCCGACGAAGGAGTAGGCGATGAACCCCGCGACGGCCGTGAGCGCGAGGACGAACAGCCACCAGCCGATCCGTGCCCGGTCCGGTGGGTCGTCGAGTCCTGATCCGTCCATTTTCGTCTCCACCTACGGCGCTCACGCTGAAATGGTTTGTCGGCGAGAAGACAGTTCTGCGTTCGTGCCGGCCGGGTCAGTAGTCGCTACCGACGTGGCGCTCGATGGTCCCCACGTTGCGCACGTTCACCTTCAGGAACGCGTCGACGACGGTCCCCAGAACCGGGACGGACCCGACGGTGAAGTCCAGTGCCACGTAGGCGACCATCTTGGCGAGCGCCAGCCTGGACACGCCGAGTCGCAGGCCGACGAACACGATGTACAGCGAGGCGACGGCGGCGACGGAGTCGCCGGCGATCGGGAGGATCCCCAGGATGGGATCGAGACCGACCTTGAACCCTGTCCCGGGCACCGTAATCGACTCGTCGAGGACGGTGCCGACCACGCGGGCGCGCTCAAGCGCTGCCGGTTCGGCGGCCGCCGTCTCGGCGGTGTCCGTCGCAGGCTGGGACGTCTGGGCCATAGCCACGATTGGGACTGGACGCTGATAGAGGTTTATCGTTTGACCGCTAGCTGTCCATCTTGTGGCTCATCCGCGGCGCGACCGCCCGGTCGGGGCGCTGGAGTTTGCGGTACAGCATGTTGGCGATGACCGTCTGGTGGCCCCGGCGGAGCCGCTCCGAGAGGGCCTGGTGGGAGACGTCGAAGGACTCGGCCAGTTCCTCCTGGTTGATGCGCCGCGGGACGTCGTAGTAGCCCGCCTCGTAGGCGTGGGAGATAGCCTGGTACTGTTCCTCGGTCAGTCGGATCCCGTCCTGCTGGTAGGAGTCGGACATGTCGCAGATCCGTTCGAGGGTGACGTCGATCCCGTACTCCTCGCAGAAGTCGTACACCGTCGACACGGAGTCGTGGTCGGGGAAGAATATCTGGAGGCGCCAGGTTCCCTCGCGGGCGTGGGCGTCGAGTATCGTCGCGTCCTCCTCGCTGACGATGGAGACGAGCACCCGAATGCGGGCCTGCCAGTCCACCTGGACCAGGCTCTCGTCCTCGAACTCGGCGAGGACGTCGACGTCGCCGACGGTGGGGTCGTCCTCGAGCGCCGCCGTGAGTTCCTCGTCGTCCGCTGGCTGGGCCCACAGGAACGGCATCACGCTGTCGCCACCGTGCGCGACGAGTCGGACCATCCGGAATTCAGCGTCGGGAAGCGCCCGCAGGGTCTCCGACAGGGCGAACTGCTCGGCCGGCACGTGCGCCTCGACGATAGTACTCATTGACAGTTTACTTTGCAAGGACCGGGTATATGCGTACGCCCTAGCTCTTTAGGATAGCGTCGTGCACTCGCAAGCCGCCCGGAATCGACCGACGGCGCCGTGATAGCTGGCAACTACCTGGGATGGGCTTCATCGCGGAAGCCGCAGCTCACGACGGCGACTCCGGCGGGCCCTGTTACAGGGTTCGGAATGGAAGTGGGGCGTACATCGCCGGGATCAGCGTTCAGATTCAGACGCTTGTAGAAGTTGACTGTCCATACCACAGTGTGGAAGCAATGGACATAAGTTACGGCGAGGATCACCTTAACGTAATTATTTAGTTCGGATGCGTAATCGACGACTCGCGGTTGGTATAGCGTTCGTCATCATTGCCGTCGGTAGCCTCACGGTCGCAGGCCTCGGTTTGCACAAGGGACCGTTACAGGGCGAGACGTATCCAGAAGGGACGTATCACGTGACACAGGTCCCGCAATCGGAGGTCCTCGAAGAGATGAACTCGTCGTCGACCGAGACAGTAACGGTCCTGCAGTGGAGGGCGATCAACGAGACGCGGGACTCGACGCTTCTGGGGACACTACTGAAGCGCGCCTCAGTGAACGAAACGACCCGTATCGAGACGACGTCGGAACAGACGCGAGCCATCACGCAGACGCTCGATCCGTTCCTACCGGCGGGAGACGACGTGTCCGTCGTCCTGTTCGTCGAGTACGAGGGCACGATCTACCGGATCACCGGTGGGTTGGATATCTGAACGGGCCAGTTGATTCCTTCAGATCGTTCGTATTCAACCACGATTGTAGGGGGGACAGCCGCGACGTGCTGATAGATAGTGAACTCCGTTGAGATGTGGATTCAGTGACTGCAGAATAGTACCTACGCGAACGACCCCCCGAACTCGCCGACAACGGGCTGGTTCGCCGCGTGGGCGAAGACGCCTCTGTCATCACGGCCCGCGGCGAGCGGAGCGTCGTCGCGCCGAGGGACGGGTCAGCGGACGAGCGGATATACACTCCCGGGGCGGTCGAACAGCGCATCCAGTCCTTCGACCTCTGTCCCCGCCGGGAAGAGGCCGTCCGGAACGCCTTGACCTTTCTCCAGTACTGGGGCGCGGTGACCCGTGGCGCCGTGACATCTTGCGACTATACTGGAAACTACCTGGGAGGCGATTCTGGAATTTCCGGCCTGCTTAACACCGAAACCCGTGTGAAGAGTCAGCGAACTTACCCTAGGCGAGGGCCTCGTCCATCACGACCCGCTCGTAGTCGTCGTCGAGCGCCTGGGCGTCCTCGGGCAGTAGCGCGACGACGAGGAACGGGGCGTAGTCGGCGAAGTACTCGACCAGCGCCGCGATGCGGTCGGCATCGATAGCCTCCAGCGAGTCCAGCACCATCACCGGCACCGACTCGTGGACGTCGTGGACCAGGTAGCCCGCCAGCGCGACGACTAGCCCGATGACCTCGCGCTCGGACTCCGAGAGGTGGTCAACGGTGTCCTCGTACACCGCGCCGTCCTCGGCGGACCGGACGACGTGCAGGGAGAACGTGCTGTCCGACCCCGAGCCGCGCCCGCTCTCGGCGGCTTTCCGCTCGATCCAGACGCGCTCGACGTTCTCGTAGCCGAGGCGGTCGAGCACGGTCTCCATGTGGTCGTTGAACGTCTCGATTGCCGACCGCTCGAGGTTCTCGATCCGGTTCCGCAGCGAGGTCAGCTCCTCACGCAACTGCTCGCGCTCGCTCTCCAGTTCCTCGCGTTCGTCGTCGAGTGCCTCGATCGTCTCGATCTCCGACTCCAGCGAGTCGAGTTTCTCCTCCAGCTGGCCGCGCTCGTACTCCAGTTCGGAGCGCCGTTCGTACCGGTCGAGCAGTTCGCTGTCGCGGAGACTCTCGGACTCGCTGGCCTCGTCTTCGAGGGCCGAGATTTGCGCCTGGAGGTCGTCCTCGCGGGCCGACAGCTCCTCGATGCGGGCCTCGCGCTCGTCGAGCTCTCCGTCTATCTCCTCGACCTTCGCTTCGAGGGACTCCTCCTCGTCGACGGCGTCCTGCAGGTCCGACAGCGTCGCGCGCGTCTCGTCGATCCGCTTCCGAAGTTCGTTTCGCTCGCTGCGGTGGTCCTCCACGACGTCGCGCAGGCCGTCGAGTCGCTCCTCGACCTCGCCCCGGTCGACCGTCGTCCCGCAGGTCCAGCACTCGATCTGTCCCGAGCTGGGGTCGAGTTCGTCGACCACGCCACTGCCGTCCGCGTCGGCGCCGTCCTCGCCGACCCCTGACAGCGCGGCCGCGCCGTCGTCGACGAGCCGCTCGTTGAACTCGACGATGGAGACCAGGTCGTTGACGGTGTTCTCCAGCCCGCGCCGGCGCCGCTGGAGTCGTTCGAGTTCGTCCTGCGTCGCTTCCAGTTCCGCCTCGGGGACGGACAGGTCGTCCAGTCGCTCGCGGGTCTCTTCGCGCTCGGTCTCCAGGGACTCGACCGCGCTGCGCTGGGTATCGAGCTGGTTCCTGACCGACTCGTAGGCCTCGCGCGTCTCGGTGAGCTCCTCGACGACGGCCTCCGCCTCCTCGGCGGTCTCGGCGTCGGCCTCGAACTCGGCGACGGCCTCGCGCACGTCCGCAAGTTCGGACTCCACGTCGGCCAGGTCGTCTTCGGCAGCCACGCGGCGTTCCTTCAGCGCCGCCAGGTTCGACCGGCGCCGTTCGATCTCGTCGAGGCGGTCCTCGATCTCGCGGAGTTCCCGCTGGGTCGACTCGACCTCGGCGGTGATCGCCTCGGTGTCGACCGGCTCCATGATGATCTCCCGCAGTGCGTCTCCGTCGCCGCGCTCGACGGCGCGGCGGGCGGGGTTGACCTCCAGGAGGCTGCTGAACAGGTCGACGAGCGACGCGTCGTCGGCGTAGGGGTCGCCGCTGACGAGGACGCCGTCGCCGTCACGGCGGAAGCGGCGGTCGTAGGTCTCCTCGCCGACGGCGAGTTCGACCTCGCCCGACTCGGCGTCGCTCTTGAGTTCGCCGTACGACCCGCCCAGTCCCGCGGTAACCGCCTGGAGCAGGGACGTCCGGTTCGTGGCGTTCCGTCCCGTGAGCACCGTCACGCCCGGCTCGAACGTCAGTTCGCGTGAATCGATCCCACCCAGGTTCTCGACGGCGACCCGCAGCGGCTCCGATTCGGCGTTAGCTACCATTCATCCAACACTCGGTCAGGAGTTCGTCACATCTCCATTTATACCTTGCCAGTTATCCACGACCGAAGTCGCGACTGCCTCCTCGTTCTCTCCGTGACGACCGCGAGGGCGATAACGTCGGCTTACTCCGCGTTCAGTCGCCGCAGTCACAGCCGCCGCGGTCGACGAACCGGTCGACGGGGTAGGAGGCGCCACAGTCCGAACAGTCGATCCGGACGACGTGGGAGACGTCTACGTCGCCGGCAGCGACCTCCTCCGCCGCGGCGAGTCGCTGGACCGTCCGCTCGACGATGCCCTCGCTGCGCGAGCGGGCCCACTCGATGGTCCCCCGGGCGTCGTCCACGGAGAGCCGGCTCTCGCGGGCGGTCTCGACGTCGAGACACTCCCTGAGGTGGCTCCGAACGGTCTGGTAGGAGACGAACGCCGCCTCCACTGCACCGACGTCGACGCCGGCGTGTTCGAGACGCTCGCGGACCTCCGTCCGCTTCCCGGCGCTGACGTCGTCGCCGGTCAGCGCGTCGTAGATGCCGTCGACGTCGCCGATGACGTCGGCGCCGGCCTCGCGCAGCGCGGCGTCGAGCAGCGACCGGTTCACGAACCGTTCGAGGTCCCGGAGGCTGTCGCCGTCGGCCCGCCGCTGGCGGACCGTCGCGTGCAGGTCCTCGAGCCCGTAGGCCGCGAGGTTCCGTCCGAGCTTGCACGAACAGGGCTCGACGGCGGCGTCGACCGGTTCGCTCTCGTTCATACCGCGGGCTAGGGCCGCCCGGGCTATAAGTTTAACACGAAGTTATCGCCCGGTAACCTCTCTCTGACCGGTGGATCCCGCCGTGACTGCGAGGCTTCTCCGTGACCGCGGGAAGGTCCCGCCGTGACTGCGAGATTCCCCCGTGACCACTGGGCGTCTCTGCGGTTCGACAGGGGGCACCAGAACGTGCAACTCGGAAGAACTCGATAGAGGCGGACTCCACGCCCGTGTTATCGCCAGCCGGATCGAAGTCGGTCGGCCGGCCGTCCGGCACGCTACCACCCCTGGTCCCGGCGCTCTCGTCCAGACTGCTGACCTCCCCTCTTTCGGTCGGACTGCCGGTCGTTCTGTCGGAATTGCGGGTCCTGCTGCGGGAACTGCTGGCCGCTCCGACGGGACCGGGGCTGTCCGCGGTGGGACTCCTGCTGGCCGGTGTCGTGCTGACGCTGGCCAGATTGCGGGTCCTGGCTCGACTGCTGGGGCTGGAACTCCCGATCTGTCGGTCCAGTCCGCTGCTGCTCCGTGGACTGGGACGTGTACCGGAACGAGTACTGGGGACGGGCTGCCTGGTTTTCCTGGCCCCAACGCTGGGGCTGCTGTGGCTGGCCCTGGAACGGCTGCCGGGGCGACTCGCCGCGTTGCTGTGGCGGCTGGCCGGGCTGCTGGGGCGACTGGCTGGACTGTTGCGACGGCTGGCCGGGCTGCTGGCGCTGGGTACCCGGCTGTTCGGGCTGTTGCATCACCGACTGCTCAGGCTGGTGCTGGGCCGGCGCGTCTCGCTGGTGGCCGGTCGACTGTCCAGGCTGCTGGCGCTGCGAACGCTGTTGGGTCTGCCGGGGTTGCCCGGACTGGCCGTGGGACTGGGGCTGTGACTGCCAGGTTTGGGGCTGTGATTGCGACGGCTGGGACTGTGGCTGCGATTGCCGGGGCTGTGTCCGGGACCGCTCGGGCTGTGGCTGCGCTCCTCGCGGCTGGTTCTGCCGGCCGGGCTGGTGCGACTGCCAGCCAGGCTGGTGAGACTGCTGGGACGGGGGCTGGCCCTGCTGCCGGGCTCGCTGTGGTCGAGCCTGGGCGTGGGGCTGTTGCTGGGCCGTCGGTTGTGGTTGCGATTGCGCTCGCCGTCCCCTGACGGCAGGTTGATCCTGCTGGTATTGCACTCCCTGTTTCCGTTGCCGGGGCGCCCGTTGATCTTGCTGACTCTGCTGGGGCTGGAAACCGGGATCTGACGGTCGGCGCTGCTGCGGGCGCTGGTTCGACTGTGACCCGTGGCCCTGGTTGGGGTGCTGGCCGCGGCCCGACTGGGCGGACTGCTGGCCCCGGTCGAAGTGAACTGGCTGCTGGCCCCGGTCGAAGTGGTCCGACTGGTGGACCTGGTCCCCTCGACCCGTTCGGACGCCGCGACGGTGGTCGGCATCCCGCGTTCCCGCGTCGTCAGTCTCGTCGGTCTCCTCGGCCCGGTCCTCACCGTCGATCCGTCCCTCGCGTTCCGATTTCGGGACGAACTGGCCGGTCTCGGGGTCACGCGGCGGCAGCCCCCCGCGCTGCTCCCCCTGGGACGCCTCCTCCCGCTGGTCGTCGTCACGGTGCTGGTCGCCACTGCGGCCCGTCTCGTCGCCCTCGGTGGAGTCGTCTGAGCTCATGCGGATCCGCCAGCCACACGCGTGCTGACAGTTGACAGTGCCGGCCGCGTCTATTAAACGGGGGTGATGGTTCCGGGGTTTCAACGCGCCCGACCCGCGTAAGCGGGAGTTACCGGCGTCGAGCGGCGCGCCGTCCGTCGGTCACTCCGCGTCGAGGTCGTCCGTCTCGAACAGCGTGGCGAACTCGCTGGGGAGACGATCGCGTGCGTCCTCGAGTTCGGTCCGGACGCCGGCGTCGGCCAGGGTCGCCATCACGGCGCGGCTGTGTACCACCGCCTCCTCCTCGCTCACCTCGCCGCCCTCCCGCCTGACGACCCGGTCGACGAACTCGGCGACGTCGTACTCCTCCGGCGAGTCCGTGCTGCGGCTCGTCATCGCGTCGCTGATCTCCGGCGGGAGCTGTGCGGCCATCTGCTGTGATTCCTCCTTCGAGACGTGCTCGCCGAGCGTCGTCATGGTCGCGAGCACCGCCCGTTCGGCGGCTCGCTCCGAGTCCAGACCGGCACGGCGTGCTGTCGCGTCGAGGATGTCGTCACGGTCCATAGTGTGTCTGCGCCGCGAGGCGCTACGTGGGCTATCGGCCCCACGTCTGTTCAATCTACTGTTACGTCCACCGAGGTCGGACCGGCACCTGAAAGCCCGGCCATTATGCCGATTGCAGTCCAACCTCGGGCGAGGAGCTCGACGATGGACATAGCAGAGGCTCTCACGACCGAGTACTTCGAGTTCGACCCGTCGACGGAAGTGTCGAAGTTGATGGGCGCGTTCAAAGAACACGGCTCCAAAGCACTCTTGATCGGGACGGGCGACGATATCGCGGGCGTCGTCACGCGGAAACAGCTCGTCTCCTCTCACCACAACCCCAACGAGAAGGCCGCGAACCTGATGCGAGACGACGTTCCGCAGGTCGACAGGCGCGACGACATCAGGGAAGTCTCGCGCCTGATGGTCGAGAGCGACCTGAACCTGCTGCCCGTGTACGACGGCGAGGTCTTCGAGGGCATCGCAACCGCTTCGAGCATCGTCCGGGCCGTCCGGCCCAACCTGGACGCGCTAGACGTCAACGACGTCTACACGCAGGACCTGGTCTCGGTCGACCCCGACACGACTCTCGGCGAGGTGATCAACACGCTCCGGACCCACGGGATCTCCCGCGTTCCCGTCATCGAAGAGACCGGCGAGGGCGACCGGGCGGCGACGTCCGGACGGACGAGCGACGGCGCCGAGCGCGAGGAACCGACCAGGCGGGAGGCCGTCGGGATGGCCAGCTACTACGACGTCATCGACTTCATCGTCCGCGAGAACCAGCGGATGGAGGGCGGGAGCACCGCCGGGTTCGACGGGCACGGCGGCAGCGGGTCGCGGGGCAACTACCGCACCCACACGGGCTACGGCGACCGCGCCGGCGACGAGCACCGCCTGCTCGACCTCCCGGTCGGGAACGTCATGAACTCGCCCGTGAAGGTGACCGGGCCGACGACGTCGCTGGGCGACGCCGCCGGCGAGATGCTCGACAACGACTACACCTCGCTCGTCGTCGAACTCCCCGAGGAGGGCCCCGACGGCATCCTGACGCTGACCGACGTGTTGCGATCGCTCACCTGGACGCCCGACGAGGCGGAGACGCGCCTCCAGGTGTTCGGCATGAATCTCCTGACCGACCTCTCCCGGGAGGACGTCGCCGAGATGATCGAGGCGGTCGACGACAAGTACGACGAGATGGACGTCATCGAGGCCTACGTCGTCCTCCAGAACCACCGCGAACGCCAGCGCGGCATGCCGCTCATTCGCGCGACCATCCGGCTGTTCACGAACAAGGGCCGCTTCGCCGGCACTGGCGAGGAGTACGGCGCCGCGCCGGCGATCAGAGCGGCCCGTGACCGCCTCGAACGCACCGTCCTGGACGACAAGAGCCACACTATCGAGGAACGGCGTTCCCCCGGCGAGCGCGAGGCGGCCGAGCACCTCGTCAGCTGGTGGCTCGAATCGTAATACGACGTCAGTAAACGCATACACGCGTAACCAGTCAGCCACCGCATCGACACCATCACCATGACACGAGACCCCTACCGGTCCGACGACGAATCGTTCCACGAACAACAGAACCAGACCGACGCTCCCCACCATCGCCAGCAGCGGGCGGGTCAGCAACCCCGCTCGGGCAACCACCACGGGGACCAGGACGTGAGTCACCAGTCCCGCAATCGGAGCCCCGCCCCCCACGAGGAGACGAAACAGCATCACCACGCAAGTGGGCACCAGCAGCACCACGGCGGCAACCAGCAGCGTCAGCAGCATGGCCACCAATCCCAGCGGGCCCAGCAGTCCGGGCAGCACTCCTCCCCGCAGCAGTCCCACCAGCGAGGGGGTGGTCACCAGCAGACTCGGTCCGGACACCACCAGGGACAGTCCAGTCACCAGCAGGGTGACCAGTTCCAGCGCACGTCCGAACAGCAGCCGCCGAACCAGCAATCCGGACAACCCCAGCGTCACCAGCAGCAGGGTCGTCAGCAGCAGCGCCACCAGCAGCAGCGTCACCAGCAACAGGGGCAACGATATCAGGGTGGTCAGCGGCTGTACACCGGCCACGAACACGGGGGCGAGAGCGATGGGCAGGTCCGAATCGCATCCGGGAACTGGCAGCAGAACCCGCAGTCCGACCAGCACCAGCGCGGCCAGGGGCGCGGGCAGGGACACCAGCAGTCTCAGCAGCACCAGCAATCCCACCAGCCCCCCAGCCAGCAGCAGACCCACCGGGGAGGTGACGAACCCCGGAGTCGCCAGCAGGCCGACGACCCGCAGGGCGGCCAGCAACGCGGCGACCTGAGCCACGGCCACCAGGGCCAGCACCGCGGCCACCACGGCGGGAAGCGCCAGCAACAGGGCGGCCACCGCCAGAGCGGCCACGGCCAGGGCAGTCATCACCAGAGCGACCAGCAACGAGGTGACGAGGGGAACGTCCCGCAGGCGCGCGGCGACCGGGAGGCCGACCAGCACCCCCAGCACCTCGCAGAGGAGGGACTGGCTCACCAGCGGCCCGGCGACCACCGCGACGACAGAGCCCGCAAGGGCGAGCGCGGGCCCTGAGGACCGGCGACGAGTCCCGCCTGAAACCCGTTTCTCTCCCTACGTTCCCGCCAGCTCGGCGACCCGTTCGAGGTCCGCCGCCAGCCCCGCCTTCACGCTGTCGTCGTAGAACGTCGCGGCGGGGTGGTACGTCGGGACCACGACGTAGCCGTCCCGCTCGTAGGTCTCGTCACGGAGGTCCGAGATGGGGGCGTCCCGCTCGACGATCTCGCGGCTGGCGAACGCGCCCAGCGGGACGACGACCGCGGGGTCGATCGCCTCGATTTCGGCCCACAGCACCGGACGCCAGGCCTCGATTTCGCCGCTGGTCGGGTCGCGATTCTCCGGCGGGCGCACCTTTACGAGGTTCGTGACGTACACCTGCTCCCGCTCGATGCCGACGTCTTCCAGCAGCGAGTCCAGCACGCGGCCGGCGTTGCCCACGAAGGGTTCGCCCTGCTCGACCTCACTGGTGCCGGGTGCTTCGCCCACGAAGACGACGTCCGCGTCCGCCGGGCCCACGCCGCCGACGAATCGCTCCCGGTCGAACAGGTCGTCGGGAATCTCCGCTAGCTCTGCTTCGAACCGCTCCCGAATGTCGAGTGGCATGGCCGTTCACCTCGGGATTGGGTCGCGCCGGGCTACGGTCTTTCGCCGGGACGGCGGACGAGAGCCTCGCCCCCAGCGGGTTCGGGAACAGGTCTTTCAGTCCGCTGACCCTACCAGGACGTATGAGTAACGACGGGAGCGGTGGCTACGACCCCGACCACGAGCGCGTCCAGGACAGCGCGAACGAGCGGCGCCGCGACCGGACCGAGACCGTCGAGGACGCGCTCGGCGACGTCGGCATGCTCGAGGAGTCGAAGTACCCGGCGACGAGCGAGGAACTGGCCGTCGAGTACGCAGACCAGGAACTCGACCTGGTCAACGAGACGGAGTCGCTGGGCTCGGTCTTCGACCGGCTCGTCGACGAGCGCTTCGAGTCACCGGACGAGGCCCGCGAGGCCGTGCTCAACGAGCTGACCGGCGAGGCGGCCGGCGACGAGGAGTACAACGACGAGCGGGCGGTCGACCCGCTGGACGACGAGGCCGAACCGCTCGGAACCGGGGAAGCGGGCGAAGAGCGACGACAGTAGCCGGCGTCGGTCGCCCCGTCACGCCGCCCAGACCAGTTCGAGCGATAGCTTCGCGCCACAGCCCCCTTGCTGGAGCTGTTCGTCCTCGGACTCGACCTCGGCGGCGTCGTCGTCGAGGACGCCGGTACAGCGCCCCTCCTCGACGATGCTGACGAGGGTGTTGGTCGCGCCGCACTGGGGACAGTCGATGGACGGGCCGCCGTCCCCTTCGTGGATGGCGTCGGGTTCGAGCATCATTCTGGCCGCGTCGCTCTCGTCGGGGGATGACTCTGCCATTGTCTCACCCGTGACGTGGAGCGGCGCGCCGATAAACCTCCCGGCGTGGCAACCAATTTATAACTGGAGAGTGAACATATCCCATGGAAATCCGCACCGCAACGGGGAACGACGACGAGGACATCGCGCAGGCCGCCCGCGCCTCGCTTTCGGAGTCCTACAGCCACTTCGTCGACGAGGAGACCATCGACGAGATGGTCGAGCAGTGGTACGCATCCGAGCGCATCAGGGAGCTCCTCGACGACGACCACGTGGTCTTCGACGTCGTCGAGGTGGACGACGAGGTCGTCGGGTTCGCCCAGGGCGCCACCGTCGAGACGGAGCCGGTCGTCGGCGAGATCCACTGGCTCCACGTCGTCCCGGGCGAGCGCGAGGAGGGGATCGGCGTCCAGCTCCTCGGTCACGTCCAGGAGACGTTCGAAGACAGCGAGGCCGCCGTCCTCCGCGGGCTCGTCCTCGAAGGGAACGAGGCGGGGACGGGGTTCTACACCGACCACGGCTTCGAACGTGCAGAGGCGACGACGATCGAGATCGGCGACCAGGAGTTCGACGAGGTCGTCTTCGAGAAACAGCTGGACGACGAACCCACCGAGCAGGTACTCGAAGGGGTCGCCGGCCCGGACGACCGGGAGCTGTTCGTCAACTTCAGCGAGGGTGAGCGCGGCCTCCGCGCGCCGTTCTACCCCGTCTTCGGGACCCGGAAACTGAGCGAGCGCTACGGCTGGTTCTGCGGCGACTGCGACTCCATCGACAACACGATGGACTCGATGGGCCGCATCGTCTGTAACAACTGCGGCAACAAGCGGAAGGCGACCCGGTGGGACGCCTCCTACCTCTGACCGGGCGGCGATCTTTCCCGACCGCCGTCAGTGGTCGTCGGCACTCGTCGGTGCTCCCCGTTCGTCCCCGCTCGTCCCCGTTCGTCCCCGACACGGCAGCGGAACAAGCGTTTAGGGCGAGACGCCCGTAGCTGGAGTGATGGCACGGTTGCGCGGACTCGTCGAGTCTCGCTCGCTGAACGCCGCCGTCACCTGGACGCTCGTCGGGGTGCTCGTCGCCGGCACGCTCGCGAGTCTGGCCGTCGGTGATCTCCTCTGGGCCGTCTTCGGCGCCACCGTCGTCGCGGTCGCGCTCGTCCCGACCGTGCTCCGGTGGGACGCGACCGTGCTCGTCGCCTGGGAGCCGCTCGCGCTCGCAGCGGTCCCGCTCGTCGCCCAGTGGGCCGGGCTGTTCGTCACGCCGCTGACGTACCTCTCGGTGGCGGCGCTGGCGCTGCTGGTGGCCGTCGAGATCGATTCGTTCTCCGCGACGGAGATGCCGCCCTGGTTCGCGGTGCTGTTCGTCGTCCTGACGACGCTGACCGTCGCCGCACTCTGGGGTATCCTCCAGTACTTCTCCGACGTGCTCCTCGAGACGTCGTTCCTCGCCGGCCGAGTCGCCCTGATGTGGGAGCTCGTCGGCGCGACGGGCGCCGGGGTCGCCGCGGGCGTCCTCTTCCACCTCTACTTCCAGCGCTACGGGTCGATCAGTGGATCGTCGGCGGAGGTGGGAGGTTCGTGATGGATCTCGACCTGGGTCGGGCCCTTCGACTGGCGACGTACGCGATGCAGCTGGCGCTCGGTGCCATCACGGCCTACGCCGTCCTGCAGGTGAGCGCCGGAATGCTGGCCAACGCCGGCCTCCCGTTCCTGATCGCGCTCTTTCCGCTGTACGTCCGCTACCGCTACGACAACCAGCTCAGCCCGGTGCTGTCGCTGTGGATCGTCACGGCGGCGTTCCTGCACGCCGTCGGGATGCTCGGCCTCTACCGGACGTTCGGCTGGTACGATCAAATCGCACACGGTGTGTCCGGAGCGGTGGTGGCGGGGGTCGGCTACGCCCTCGTCCGGGTGATCGAGAACGAGTACGACAGCGTCGAGATTCCACCGAACCTCCGGTTCGTCTTCATCGTCGTCTTCGCCGGTGCGCTCGGCGTGATCTGGGAGGTCGCCGAATTCACGCTCAGTGAACTCGCGGTGGTCTTCGGCGGCAAGCCGCTACTGGCCCAGTTCGGCCTCGGCGACGTCGTCCTGGACATGCTGTTCAGCATCGCCGGCGCCGTCCTCGTCGCCATCTGGGGGACGCGTTACTTCGACGGCCTGCGGTCGGTAGTGGACCGCCACGTCGACGGGACCGGGGAACGTGCTGCGGACCGCGACGACAGCGCGGACCGTCCCGCCGACTAGTCCGACGACACCTCGTCCGCGACGAGTTCGAGGAAGTCGGCGACCCCGTCCTGGTCCGGAACGCGTACCGACGCCGCGGTATCGGGAGTGTCCCCGACTGCCACGCCGAGTCCCTGGGGTTCGACGACCTCGAAGGCGTCCTCGTCGGTCGTGTCGTCGCCGACGTAGACGACGTCCCAGTCGTCGGGGACGTCCTCGGCGAGCAACTCGACGACGCGGCCCTTGTCCCAGTCGACGCGGGGGCGTATCTCGCGGATCTGTTTGCCCGCGAGCACTTCGAACGGCTCGCCGGGGGCGTCCATCCGCGCCGCGACGTCGGCCACGCTCGCGTCGACCGACTCGACGACCTCCGGGACGCGCTCCTCGGGGACCTGCCGGTAGTGGACCGTCGCGGTGACGCCCTTGTGCTCGACGTGGGTGCCGGGGATCGACTCCGTCGCCGCTTCGATTTCGGCGCAGACGTCGTCGATGGCGTCGCGCTGCTCGTCCGCCT
The DNA here is from genome assembly GCF_058933135.1 of Halomicrobium sp. HArcel3. Classification (NCBI taxonomy): domain Archaea; kingdom Methanobacteriati; phylum Methanobacteriota; class Halobacteria; order Halobacteriales; family Haloarculaceae; genus Halomicrobium; species Halomicrobium sp. HArcel3. The sequence goes on from NZ_JBZYDN010000006.1 coordinate 19,213, forward strand.
CCGGGACGATCTCCGTCTGGTCGCGTCGCTTGAGTTCGAGGCCGTGGTTGCCCGCGTAGACGACGCCGTCGACGTCGACGCGGCCCTGCAGGTCGTCGATGGCCCGGCCGCTGATCACCGCGACGTCGACGGACGGATCCCGGACGAGTCTGCCCACGACGGATCTGCAGTCGGGCGCCATCGCGGCTTCGTCCGGCTGATCGACGATGGGCGCCAGCGTCCCGTCGAAGTCCAGGCAGAGCAGGGCACCGGCCGCGTCGACGAAGCGGTCGTGGAGGACAGCGCGGCGGTCCTCGACAGTCGGCGGCGGGCTAGACGCTCGCATGGTGCTGGTCCTGCGGGGTCGGCTCGCGGAGCGCCTCGACGGTCGCGAAGATAGTGCGGATCCACGTGGAGATGTCGTTCGTCGCGACGTGGCGCCGGAGCGCGTCCATCCGGGGGCGACGTTCCTCCCGGGGCATGGCCAGCGCCTCGTCGATAGTCTCCTTGAACGCCGTCGTGTCGTGGGGGTTGATCGACATGACCCACTCGTGGAGTTCGTCGTGGGCGCCCGCCTGGTCGCTGAGGACGAGCACGCCGTCGTCGTCCTGCTGGGCGGCGACGTACTCCTGGCAGACGAGGTTCATCCCGTCCCGGATCGGGCTGACGATGGCGACGTCGGCGAAGCGGTAGAGCGCGTACAGCGCCTCGTCCGCCAGGTAGTCGGTCGTGTAGACGATGGGCTGCCAGTCGTCGGTGCCGAAGCGCTCGTTGACGTCCGCGACGGCGTCCTCGACCCGCTGCTGGTAGTCGTCGTAGGCCGTGATCTGCGAGCGCGTCTCGGTGCCGACCTGGACGTAGGTGAACGACTCGCGCCACTGCGAGGAGCTCTCCCAGAGGCGTTCGAGCGCCTCGATCCGCTGGGGGATCCCCTTCGTGTAGTCGAGGCGGTCGACGCCGACCCCGACCTTCATTCCATCGTCGATGCCGTGGGTGTCCCTGAAGTCACGCCAGAATTTCTCGGCCCCGGGGCGCTTGGCCTGGCGGTTGATGTCGTCGGCGGGGACGCCCATCGGGAACGCACGAACCGTCGTCACGGACTGCTCGTGGACGACGCGCCGATTCTCCCAGTCGACGTGGGCCTCCGGGAGCGCCGCCGAGACACAGCGCAGGAAGTTGTCGCAGTACCGCGGGACGTGGAACCCGACGAGGTCGTTGCCGAGCATCCCGCGGAGAATCTCGCGGCCGTGCGGACAGGCGCGGAACACGTCCCACGACGGCCACGGGATGTGCCAGGTGTGGATGCAGAACGCGCCCTCGGGGATGCGGTCCCGGACCATCTCCGCGGCGAGGCCGAGGTGGTAGTCGTGGAACCAGACGGCCGACTGGGCGTCGGCGGCGTCGACCACGGCGTCGGCGAAGCGCTCGTTGACGCCCTGGTAGTGGTCCCAGAACCGGGCGTTGCCGTCGACGTTGGTCAGCGCGGAGTGGCAGATGGGCCACAGCACGCGGTTGCTGAAGCCGTAGTAGTAGTTGTCGACCTGCTCGTCGGTGAGCCAGAGCCGTTCGAGGGTGTACTGCCCGTCGCTCTCCCCCGGCGGGACCGTGACTCGCCCGCCGTCGTCGACGACGGCGGCGTCCGCGTCGCCGTCGCCCCAGGCGATCCAGGTGCCGTTCACCTGCCGCATGACCGCGTCGAGACCGGCCGTCAGCCCGCCGGTCGGGGCGTCGACTGTTATCCCGCCGCTGTCGTCGTAGGAGTGGCGATAGGGCTGGCGATTCGAGAGAACGAGAAGTTCCTCGCCCGGGACGCCGGGCGTGGGCCGGGTCGACCCGCGGTCGACCGACCCCTCCGAGAGATGTGACTTCTCCATAGCGGCTACACCATGGTACCTCCTCGACCCAGGTAGACCCCGCCCCTGCACACGCGGGGCATTTAATACGGGGACGACGGCGAACCGCCAGACGGGAGCGGTGCGGAGAGCCACAGAGACGGCGTCCCGCCGCCCGCTGTGTGTCCTTCAAGCGCATGCACTCGCAAGCGACAGGGGTTACCTGTTTCGTGGCCAACACGTACCCGTATGCCAGTCAACTCTGGCGCGAACGGTGCGGACGAGGCACTGAGCAGCGAGCGCCGGCGGTCGAGCCCGCCAGACCGCGCCGACGACGCGGAGGTGGTCTGAGATGTACGCGACGCTGACAGACCTGGCCCTGCAACTCGGCGGCGGTGACTTCCTCACGTGGGCGATCGCCTTCTTCGTCCTCGCCATCGTCGCCGCGGCCCTCGGGATGGGCGGCGTCGCCGGGATCTCCATGGACATCGCGAAGATACTCGTCGTGGTGTTCCTGATCCTGGCAGTGATCGCCTTCGTCCTCTAGCCGGCCGCACCGTTTCCCCGCTAGCCGACGGGCGAACTGCCTGCAGTATATTACCCCGACGTCCGTACAGTTCGGTAGCCGGATGAGCACTATCGTCGAGGCGTCAGTCCCGACCGAACAGTTCGCACTGCAGGAGACGTGTCGGCGACTCCCCGACGCCGTCTTCGAGGCCGTCCGGGTAGTGACCGACGGCACCGACGAGGTGATGCCGCTGGTGTGGGGCTCCGGCGCCGACCGTGGAACGCTCACCGAGACCCTCGACGAGGACCCGAGCGTCGACGGAGTCTCCGTGTGCACGCAGGTCCACGAAGCCTCGCTCTACCGACTGACGTGGACGACGCGAGTGCCGGTCGTGACCGGGCTGCTCGTCGCCGGCCGGGGTGTGATTCTCGGCGCGCAAGCACAGGGCGGCACCTGGACGTTCCGGCTCCTCTTCCCCCAGCGAGATGCGGTCGCGGCCATCGTCGAGTCCTGTGACCGGTACGGCGTCGACGCGCGGATCGAACGGATCTACCCGATGACGGAGTCCTCGCGTGCCGGCCAGTCAGATCTGACGGAGCACCAGCTCCAGACGGTCGAAGTCGCGCTCGAACGGGGGTACTACGACGTCCCCCGGGGGACGACGCTCACGGAACTGGCCGAGGAGCTCGACGTCTCACACCAGGCGCTCTCCGAGCGGTTGCGTCGCGGCCACCGACGGCTGGTGGCGGCCACGCTCGGCGCGCACCTCGACCGCGAATCGCGCCCCTGATAGTAGTGGTTGTAATCCCGTACCGGCGTCCACGCGAACGGAGCGAGCGTGGGCTCGACGGACGAGCAGAGCGAGTCCGTCGGCGTTCGTCGAGGCCGGTGCCACCGAACGCCGGTGAAAAGTTACAACCACCACTACGAATCGCTGTCGCGTCCGGGTCGTCGCCGTGTCGCTGCCCGTTACCGCTCGGTCGCCGGCGAACCGGCGCTCTCGTCGGCGGTCTCGGCGGTCTGCATCTCGCCTTCCGAGACGTAGCCGCCCTCGGCGTCGTCCCTGGCGACGTCGCCGGCCGACTGCTCGGACCAGGCCGACCCGCTGGTCGAGGACATCCGCCTTCGGGCCATGTACGTAATCGCGACGATCGCGAGGACGATCCCCATCGTGGCGAGTTTGGACCGCCCGCCGCCGCCGGAGTGGTCCTGCTGTACGGACTCCTGACCGTGCCAGTCCTCGTCGGTCTCGTCGGCCGTTCCAGACGAGGAACCGGACTCGTCACTCGCGACCGAGACCGAGTCGGCCTCCTCACGGATAGCCTCGCGGACGGCCTGTTTCATCGGTTCCCGGAGGAGTTCGGTCGCTGCGAACCGCGCGCCTTTTCGCATCATCGCTGACGACTTGGATTGGGGGGACATTGCTCCGTTCGTGTAGACGAGCCGAAACCTCAAAGAAGTCCGGGTGGCGGCTATCCCGTGGACGGCACCGGCGCCCCGTGGGGAACGCCGCCGGGCGGACGACCAGCACGCGACAGACGAACGGGTCGGCGTCCGGCCGAACTGCGTGAGGCCGGGCTCGGGAGACGATCGGAGTGAGTCTGCCGGCGCCCACGCGTCCGGGACACGCGCGTTCAGCACGTCCGGAACAGTTGGCTCAGCGGGCTACAGTTCCGCCCCTTCGACCGTCAACACGAGGAGTAAGCTCGTCTTAGGACCCTGAAAGCTTACGTTGAACGCCAGTGTCGAACCGTCCGACGTGAACTGGTACGAAATCTGTTATAATCCGGCGAAGACGGTCGATTTCGGGCCGCCAATGGCCGTACGGCGGCGGGTCGACGTAGCGGAAGAAAACCCATACCGGCAGTAAAACTTTTACTAACACACCGACAACGAACAGAGTGACTCAATCAATGTATCGCAACGGACAACACGTCGAACACAACGCCCCCCAGCAGCAGGCCCGTGATACCCGCAACTACTTCGTCAGGCACGACTTCGACGGCGCCGCGGAGCTGACGACGACGCTCGCCCACGCCATCTCCGACGTCACCGGCATCGACGTCACCGACACCGGATTCACGCTGAACGACCACGTCGACCCCGAGGCGCTGGACCGCCTCTTCGCGCCCAAACCGGACGGGACCCCACGGACGAACGGCCACCTCAGTTTCACCGTCTGGAACCACCAGGTAACCGTCTACAGTAACGGCCAGATCGCCATCGTCCCGCCGCGCCAGTCGCCGCCGGTCCAGCGGTAGCAGCCGATTTCACTCTGCGGTCTCTCTTCTCTCCCCGTCGCGGTCACGTCACCGCTCGCGTCAGGAGCGTCTTACTTCCGGTATCGCCGTCTCCACGCCGCCTCCCACGGGCCCGTCGCGCCCTCCTGGGCCGGACGGACCGGCCGAGAAAACGTCCGTTTTCCGGGGACGGCGCCGACTACTCCGCTGAACGGTATCGGCGATTTATACGGACACCAGCAGTCGAACGGCCTGTCGACGCCCGCGGAGTACAGGCGCCACGAGCGACCGCGCGACCCACCGCCTCCGCCTCGCGTACCCGCGGCCCGGGAAGGAGCGGCGTCGCGCGACCAGGCAATCGACCAAGACCACGTCACTACCAATGAGTCACTCCAACGACCTCGTCAGCAAGGCGATAGAGATGCAACAGGATACGATCGAGAACGGCCAGCGCGCCGTACAGCAGGCAGTCGAGTTCCCCCTGGAACAGACCGTCGAGTTCCAGAAGAGCGCGGCCGAGATGATGCTCAACGGGCTGGAACTCGGGAGGTGGGCCCAGCGCCAGGGCATCGACTTCACCAACGACGCGCTCACCACCTACATCACGACCGTCGAGAACGCGGTCCAGAACACGGAACAGGCCACCGAGTCCGGGATGGCGGCGATGCAGTCCCAGGCCCGGCAGATCCCCCAGCAGATGCAGCAGTTCCAGCCGCCCCAGTACCAGCCTGAAGCGTCTCAGTACCAGCAACAGTCACAGCAACCACTCCAGCAGAGTCGACAGTCTCAGCAGTATCCGCGGCCCCAGCAACAGCAGCCGATGCAGCAACCGCAGTCCCAGCAGCCCCAGTCACCGCAGTTCGGCGAGCAGTCCACACAGGGGATGCAGCAGCCACAGGGCCAGCAACAGCCTCGCCAGCAGCAGCCACCGCAACAGTCCCAGCAGTACACACAGCCACCCCAGCAGTCCCGGCAATACACACAGCCGCCCCAGCAGCCCCCTGCGCAGGAGGCTCAGTCGCAGCCACCGACCCAGCAATCACAGCAACCGCCAACCCAGCAGTCACAGCGACCACCGACCCAGCCGACGCAGACACCCTCCGCGCAGACACCGCCGGGTCAGCCGGAGTCACGGGGGCCCCAGCAGGAACCGCCGACCGACCAGCCCTCACAGTCCCCGACCGGCGGGGACCAGCGCTCCGAGCAGGAGCCCAAGACGTCGGAACTGACCCAGGAGACGTAGCCCCACCGTCCTCGCTGACGCTCCCTGCAGTCCACCGGTCGACCGCTGGCCCCGCTCAGTTGCGTGACGGCCCACCGCTTCCCAGACGCTCCAGTTTTCACTCGGACTGATCCGTGGTGGTGTGACGGAGCGCGCCACTGGACGCTTCAATCCTCACTCGGACTGAATCGCGGTGGTGCGACGGAGCGCACCACTGGGCAATTCAGTCCTCCGTCCAGTACATCAAGTCTTCCTTCTCCGACCCGCAGTTGGGACACGTGTCCGGGAGGCCGCCCTCGATGTCGCCCATCTCGCCGCACTGCGTGCAGCGCCACATCAGTTCGGCCTCGCCGAAGGATTGGCCGGACCTGGCGTGTTCGATGCTCATCCCCTCGATGTCGTCGCGAGTGGTCAGGTACACGCCGCTCTCCTCGATCCCGCGGACGGTCCCGACGGGTTCGCCCTCCTCGTTGTAGAGTGTCTCGCCGATCGAGATGCTGAGCGCCTCCGATTCGTCCTCGGCGTCGGGTTTCTCGCCTCGACCGCTCATACATCTCTCGTAGGAGTTGGTACCGTAAAACGTTGGCACCAAACTACTGATCAGGCGGTTCTCACGTGGGTATCGAAACCGACGAACGGGCAACGCACGAGTGGACTGCCTCAGCTGAAGGATGGCAGTATCTCCGACTCGTAGAACTCGAAGAAGTCCGCCTGGTTCGGACCGATCTGGTGGACGTAGACGTGGTCGAAGCCGGCGTCGACGAACTGCTGGATCTGGTCGAGGTGGTCGTCGGCGTCGGGGCCGCAGACGACGCTCTCGGCGATCTCCGCCTCGGTGACGTCCGCCGCCAGCGCCTCGAAGTGCTTCGGCGTCGGGAGCTCCCAGCTGACGTCGCCGGGGATGGCGCTGTTGGGCCAGTGCTCCAGGGCCGTCTCCCTGGCAGTCTGCTCGTCCTCGGCGTAACAGACCGTCACCTGTCCGTAGCGCGGGCCCTCGCCCGACTCCCGGAACCGATCGACCAGGTCCTCGGCGGGCGCGGTGCTGACGAAGCCGTCGCCGAACTCGCCGGCCTTCGTCGCGGACCTGGGGCCAGTCCCCGAGACGACGACGTCCGGAGGCTCCTCGGGGAGCGTGAACAGCTTCGCGTTCTCGACGGTGTAGTGCTCCCCGCGGTGGGTGACGTTCTGGCCGGTCCAGAGCTTGCGGACGACGTCGACCGACTCCTCGAGCATCGACATGCGCTCGTCGAACGCCGGCCAGCGCTCGCCCGTGACGTGCTCGTTGAGCTTCTCGCCGGTGCCGACGCCGAAGAAGAATCGGCCCTCGAACAGCGACGCCGTGGTCGCGGTGGCCTGGGCCACGATGGCGGGGTGGACGCGGATGATCGGCGCGGTGACGCCGGTGCCGACCCGCAGGTCCTCCGTCTCGCGGGCGACGCCGCCGAGCGTCGCCCAGACGAAGGGCGCCTCGCCCTGGTTCTGGACCCACGGGTGGTAGTGGTCGGAGGCGACGGCGAACTCGAAGCCGACCTCCTCGGCACGGACGGCGTGGTCGACGAGCGCGTTCGGACCGTGCTCCTCGCTGGAGATAGTGTAGCCGAGTTCAGGCATCGGGATCACTCCGTCCGGAACCTGGCGTTTCGGTGCTGTGCGACGGGTGGGTCCGTGACGGCGGCTGGCGTCGAACGGATCGCTGGGGTCGTGACATGGGCTGGGTCGTCGGTCGGTGGGTCGCCAGTCGGTGGGTCGCCAGTCGGTTCAGGTGGTGAGTTGGGGTGGTGACTCCGTGCGCAGCGGGTCGGCCGCACGGGTAGTTCGACCGCGTCGTCCTACGGGGCGCGGTGCTGGCGCTGGTCGCCGGTCCCGCCCTGGAGGTGGGCCTCGACGAGCCACAGCGCCTTCGACACCTCGCGCGAGACCTCGTTGAGCAGGTCCGCGGTGTCGAGGTCGCCCTGCTCCGAGACGGCTTTGATCCGGTCGTACAGGGTCGCGTCGAACCGCGCGAGGCTGGCCGCGAGCGCCTCGAGCAGCGCCTGTTCGTCCGAGAGCGTCGGGGACATCTGGGGGACGTAGGACTGCTGGGCGACGACGGGTGCGGTGCCCTGGGCCCGGCCGCCGAGCGCCGTGGCCCGCTCGGCGATGTCGTCGATGAACGGTTCGAGCGTGTCGGCGACGTCCTCGAACAGCTCGTGGAGCTGGTAGAAGTTCGGCCCGCGGACGTTCCAGTGGGCTGTCTTCGTCTGCATGGTGACCGCCGTGATGTCCGCGAGGACCTGGTTGAGCGCGGTGATGCTCGTCGTCCGGACCTGTTCGTCGAGATAGTTCCGCGTCGAGAACAGCCGCTGGCCCTGCTGCTGGGGCTGCCTCTGGCGTTGCGTCTGCCCGCCCTGGGACTGCATCTGCACCTGCTGCTGGGAGTGCTGTGGTTGCTGGGACTGCTGGGCGTGCTGGGGCTGCGGGGACTGCTGGTCGTTCGGTAGCTGTTCGGACTGCTGGCTCTGGGTGGGTGGCTGTTGCTGGCTCATGGATATCGCCCGACCGCATGCCGACTACTCCGGGCGGCCGTAAGAAAGTTAGCGTCAACGACAGGTACTTAGAGGGATTCCTGGTTTCCGTCTCCCTCGCCGTCCCCGCCGCCACCGTCGCTGTCGCGGTTCTCGCCGGCCATGGACCCGCCGCGGTCGGAGTACTCTTCGCGGCCCTCCGCCTCGTCCCCGACCATGTTGAGGATCGACTGGTGGATCTGGTCCTGTCCCTCGAACTCCTCGCGCCCGAGCGGACCGAGTACCTCCTCGACGGTGCTCTCGCCGCCCGAGTGCGTGACTGTCCGGTCGCCGTATTTCTCCAGCAGTTCCGCTTTCGAGATGGGATACGACTCCTGTTCGAGGTCTTCCTGCAGGTCGCCGAACTCGATCCCCATGTCGCGGTTGTCACTCATGCGAGTTGCCTCGGTCGATTTTGGTGCGGTACGGGCAAAGTAGTTGGGGTGTTGACAGCCGCGACGTTCGGACGAGCCGTTGCAGTTCCAACTCACTGTCCCCTCAGCGTCGAAAAGCCGGCGTTACTCGGGAGTATGGCGACGCATTCACCCAGTATGTTACATTGGGGCGCAGATGACCCCGTGTATAACTATTGGTCGCTGCGGCGAAGCGTCGTCCCGCATGAACTCACTAGTGGTGCTCGCGTTCGACGACATGAACGGGGCCGAGGAGATGCGCGAACAGATGTACGACTTCCAGAAGCGCGAACTCATCACGCTGGAAGACGCTGCGGTCGTGGTCCGCAAGGAGAACGGCCACGCGAAGGTCAAGCAGGCCCACAGCCTCGTCGGGTCCGGTGCCCTGGGCGGCGCGTTCTGGGGGATGCTCATCGGCGTGCTCTTCCTCGCTCCGTGGCTCGGAATGGCCGTGGGCGCAGCGAGCGGCGCACTCGCGGGAAAGCTCGGTGACGTGGGAATCGACGATTCGTTCATCAAGGAGGTCAGCGAGACGATCGAACCGGGGATGTCGGCGCTGTTCCTGCTGACGCGTGACGCCAACATCGACCGGATCCAGGAGGAGCTGTCGGACGCGGAGTTCACCATCATCCAGACGAACCTCTCGCCGGACGACGAGACCCAGCTCAAGGAGACGTTCGCGGCCGAGGAAGTCGCGGGCTGATCCGGTCGTGAACGAACAGCGTCCCGCCCGAGGGGACGGATGAGGCTCGTCCAGGTCCTGATCCCCGAGGGAACCCGCGAGGCCGTCCTCGACGTCCTCGACGACGACGGGGTCGATTACGCCGTCTTCGAGGAAGTCGGCCGCGGCGACTTCGAGGCGATGGTCCAGTTTCCCGTCCCGCCGAGCGGCGTCGAGCCAGTGATGGAAGACCTGGTCGGGGCGGGCATCCGGGAGGACTCGTACACGATCGTCTTGCCGACGGAGACGGTGGTGTCCCAGCGCCTCGCGGCGCTCGTGGAACGGTTCCCGGGGCTGCGGATATCCAGAGAGGAGCTCTACGCCCGGGCGCAGGACCTCGCGCCGGCGAACTCGACGTTCTTCGCCTTCCTGGTGCTGTCGACGATCATAGCGACGACCGGCCTCTTGCTCGACTCCGCCGCGACCATCATCGGGGCGATGGTCGTCGCGCCCCTCATGGGCCCCGCCATCTCGGCCAGCGTCGGGAGCATCCTCGACGATCCGGACATGGCCTCTCGCGGCGTCACACTCCAGGTATCGGGGCTCCTCGCGGCCGTCGCGACCGCCGCGGTGTTCGGCTGGTTCGTCCAGCAGACGATACTCATCCCGCCCGGACTCGACATCCGGACCATCCCACAGGTCGCAGAGCGGACGAGCCCGAACTTCCTCTCGCTCTTTCTCGCGCTCGGGTCCGGCATGGCCGGTGCGATCAGCATCATGCGGGGGGCCGGCTCCGCGCTCGTCGGCGTCGCTATCGCCGTGGCGCTCGTGCCACCGGCGGCGACGTCCGGGCTCGGAATCGCGTTCGGGCTTCCCGGGGTCGCGGTCGCCGCCGCCGTGCTCGTCGTCGTGAACCTGCTGGCGATCAACGTCTCGGCGCTCGTCCTGTTCTGGTTCGCGGGGTTCAAGCCGCTCGAGGCGGGTCGGTACGAGGGCGTTCGCGCGTCAGTGTACTCCCGGATCGTCGTCATCGCCGTCGGCATCGCCGTGCTCTCCGTGGCCCTCGGCGCCGTCACCTGGACGACGTTCCAGACGCAGTCCTTCGAGCAGCAGACCAGGAACGAATTGCACCAGCGCTTTGCCGAAGGGAACGTCGAGGACGTCGAACTCGTCTCGGTGACCGTCGACTACGAACCCGACGACCTGCTGCTCGGGAACGAACCGGTGGTGAACGTCCTCCTTGGCGTCTCACGAACGCAGGAGGTGCCACCCGACCTCGCCCAGCGATGGGACGACGAACTGACGCGGGAGTTCGGGCGGGACGTCGAGGTGCGCGTCGGGTTCATCGAGGCACAGGTCTCGGAGTCAGAGCCGCCGGAGCCACCGCTCGGCTGGCCGAGCACCAGCACGCCGTCGCCCGGCGCCGCGTTGCGGTAAACGCCTCACCGAAGCATAGTCGCGGAACCGCGGTCGTTTCGAGGGCTGAATCACCCAGTCGTGGGCCCTGGACGTTCTTCGCGGTGGGCCTTCCACCAGCCGCCCAGGGCCCCGGCCAGCGCGCCGGGGATCGCCTGGACGAACAGGGCGATCAAGCCGACGCCCGCGACGCTGACCGCCGGGACCAGTCCGGCGAAGAGCGCTCCCGCGAGCGTGACGACGGCCAGCCAGACCAGCCCGCCGAACACCGTGGCGAGGCCGCCGTTGAGGGCGCCGTTCCAGACCCCCGTCACGATGTATCCGGCGATGAACCCACCGACCAGTCCGGGGACGGCCAGGAGCCAGACGGTTCCCGCCGTGATCGGGACGACCCAGACGACGAACAGTCCGAGGACGATCGCGATGACGAATCCAGTTATTACTGCGCTCCAGTTTACACTCATGATACGAGAGACGGTACGCTAGCGACGTCCGTAGTACAACGTTCCTTACACTATCGGTAAGCGCACGAGCAAGGCGAGAATTGAGTCCGTCGAACATGTGATACGTGCATCACATTCTCGAAAGCATACGAGCCACATACGGTGGCGAGTACGAGCCAGTTACGAGACGGGGACGACGTCGAACCGAGGGGGACGCGCGAACCACGGAACGTGACGATGCGAGATCGATCGGTCTGCTCGATGAATCTCGGACTGCTGGCCGGTCGGATTCACCCGGATAATCTCACGTCTTCTCGCACGTACGTAGAGAATACTCGCCCGCGTCCGTCGGCCGAAAAGTGTCGGATCGATTCGATTTATGGGCGCTCGAATCGAATTTTCGCTCTATGTCCTTCGACAAGGCAGAGACGGGATCGGTCCGGGTCGGGATGGCGCGGGAACACCTCGCCTGGTGGGTGCTCGGCGTCGTGTTCCTCGGCGTCACGGCGTTCGTCGCGTTCGAGTACCTCCCCTGGATCGTCTTCGGACTGTTCGTCTACTACGTCGCGCGCCCGATCACTCGCTGGCTCGAATCCCGTATCGGTTCGGCCGGACTGGCCGCCGCCGCGACGATACTCCTCATCGTCGTGCCGTTCGTGGTGTTCGTCGCGGCGTTCTTCGTGATCGCACTCGGCCAGTTCGTGGACGCCCTCGCCGGCGTTCCGGTCCAGGCGATCGTCGAACGGCTTCCGTTTCAGGTTCCCACTCCGGTCCCGAACACGCCCGAAGACGTGTACCAGACCGTCGTCGTCCTGGTCCAGGAACCGTCCGTCCAGTCCACCGTCGTGACCATCGGCGGGGCGCTCGGCGCCGTCGGTGCGACGCTCTACAACGTGTTCCTCTCCGTGCTCCTGGCGTTCTTCCTGCTCGTCAACGACCGCCGCCTCGCGGGTTGGTTCACCACCGAGGTCTTCGACGAAGACAGTCTCGCAACCGACTACTTCCGGGGCGTCGACGCGGGATTCAATTCGGTGTACTTCGGCTACACCCTGACGATATTCGCCATCATGGTTCTGACGGCGCTCATATACACCGCGTTCAATCTCTTCGCACCCGGCACGCTCGCGATTCCGTCGGTCGTACTGCTGGCCGTCGTCACGGGTCTGTTCACGCTGGTTCCGCTCGTCGGTCGGTCCATCGTGTACCTCTTCATCGCGGCGCTCCTCGGGATTCAGGCCGCTTCGGCCGATCCGGTACTGCTCTGGTACCCAGTTGTGTTCCTGCTCGTGATGGCGCTCGTGTTCGACAACGTCGTGCGGACGTACATCCGTCCGTACCTCTCGGGACGGCTGTTCGCTACCGCACTCGTCATGTTCGCCTACCTCCTCGGTCCGGCGCTGTTCGGCTGGTACGGCATCTTCCTCGGGCCCCTGCTGCTCGTGCTGATCGTCGGGTTCATGCGACAGATCCTCCCGGTACTCGCCCACCCGGAGCGAGAGCGGACCCGCGTCTCGTTGAAACGGACTCTGGACGAGTACGTCGAGGAGACGCGGAAAGAACCGCGCACGCCGTCCGAATCGGGAGTGGAAGAGGGGACGCCAGGATGACTGTGCGTAAGTCCACCTGTCGTCGTCGGTCGACCGGATCGGGATCCAGACGGACGCCCTCCCCCAGCAACCCAGTGAGACGGTCGCCGCTCGCCAACCGACGGGGCAGTTTCCGACCGGTTTGTGAGAGGGAACTGCGCTGGCAGGGGCGCCGCTTATATTCGTCTAGAGCCTACCCGATTCACCGAACGTTCCGGCGCCGGGAACCGCTATCGGACCGGCGTCAGCAGTATCCGGCGTGGGCCGTCGAGAACCGGATCCGCCGGTCCTCGCGCCCCGAATCAGCGCACGACCTGTGGGAACCCGAAGAAAATGAACACCCACGACGACAGATCCACCGCACCAGCGTATCCCGACGCGACGCCAGTCGAACAGCACCTCGTCATCGACAGGACGGACTGGGTCCCGGGGAAACATCCCGACCAGCACCGCCGGTGGGACGGCCAGACGGCCTACCGCGAGCGCTACTTCCGCTGCATCAGATGCGGCGCCGAACGCTCCTCGAAGGCCGACTTCCCGCCCGAGTGCGACCCCGAGGGCTGAGCCCCGCGAACGGTCGCTTCGCGGCCGTGTCCCGACGAGACGTGAAACCGCGAGTCAGCGAGCCTCTGGCGCCACGGGTGCGATACGCCCCCTGAGCGCCAGTGCAGGGAGCCGCGCGACCTGCGGTCGGAACCGCTCGCCCGTCCCTTGGTTCCTCCCTTCGGTCGGAACGGCTGCTCGCGGGTCACTTCGTTCCCCGCTCACTCGTCCCTTGGTTCCTCCCTTCGGTCGGAACCAAGCTGTCTACGCCCGCTCCAGGTCTTCCTCGCCGGCCAGCTGCACCTCGTCGTCGGTGATACTGGCGATGTTCTCCGGCTCCAGCGGGTAGGCGTCGTCGTCGTGGCCGCCCCAGTCGAGGACCGACTTGATGCGGTCGGTGAGCGACGGGTGAGCGTCGACGTACATCGTGCCGCCCTCGACGTCGGTGACCATCCCGACCTCCTCGCCGGTGGCGTCGACGACCATCTTCCCCTCGTCGGCCTCCGTCGGCATCACTCTGTGTTCGCCGGCGTCCGCGTCGGCCGACGCGGTGGGGGGTTCCGTACCGGCCGTGGCCTCCGAGTCAGCGGTCGTCTCCATGTCGTCAGCCGTCATATCGTCGTCGGCCATTTCCGTGTCGGCCATCGTCTCCGACCCGCCGATCGTTCCAGTCGTCCCGGTGTCGGCCATGGCCTCCCGGTCGAGGAACTCGCGGTCCTCGTCCGTGGCGATCTCGGTCTCGACGTCCCGGCTGCTGATCGTCTCGGCCGAGAGCGTACTGCCGGTGGTGAGGTCGCCGGTGTACTCCCGCCGGACGCGCAGCTCCTCCTCGACGGTCTTGCGTTCGAGCAACGTCGTCTCGACGACCTCGCCCTCGCGGAACTCGCTCTCGATTGCCCCGCTCTCGATGACCTCGTTGGCACGCCCCCCGGAGGCGAGCATGTCGCCCTCCAGGATCGTCTCCTGGACGCCCTCGATGTCGACGCGCTCCTCGATGGAGTCCGTCTCGACGGTCTCGGTCTCCGTCGCGTCCGTGTCGACGATGCGGCTCTCGATGGTCAGCTGTTCGAGGACCTCCCTGGTCACCGCCCAGTCCTCGTCGACCTCGACCGTGACCTCGATGTCGTCGTCGGTGCTCTCGTAGCCCGTCTCGAACAGCTCGTCGTCGACCATCTCGTCGTCGATGTCGACGGCGGTGACCTCGCAGTGGTCGACCTCGCGCGAGACGAGTTCGGCGTCGACGATGCTCTCCTCGACGACGGCGCGGTCGACGACCTCGCTCTCGACGGTGGCCTCCTCGACGATGGTCTCCTCGATCACCGTCGTCTCGGTGATCGTCGAGGTGACCGTCTCGCCGGCCATCAGCCGTTGCTCGACGTCCTCGGCGTCCAGCCGGCTCACCATCTCGTTCCGTGCGAGGACGTCGAAGGGACGCGAGTCCCGGTTCCGGCGGATCACGACCATCTCGTTCTCGTCGATTTCCCGGTGGAAGTCGTCCCACGTCATCTCTTCGTGGTGCTCCCGTCGGTCCGATTCCGGGAGGATCTCCACGGTGTCCTCCCCGCCACTTTCGCGCCTGACCGGCGTCGCTTCGTGTTCGTCGGCCCAGGTCTCGATGCGGTCGGGATCTGTCGTTACCTCGCTCTCGCTCGGTGTGTCGTCGTCTCGGGGCATGGCTACACACATCAATTGATCTTCACGATTCATAAGTATGCGCCCACCCCCGTACCACCGGTAAAATTGCGAGACGATATCGGTGTGCTTACTGAATTTTGGCGACAAATACGACCTGCCGTATTTATCTGGGTCGATAGGTTAGTGTGTAATGGAGACACAATGACACGAACGACAGCGCTGGCGTTACAGGTCGACGTTCCGCAGTATCTGGAGAACACCGTCGCAGACATCGTCGCGTTCCTGCCGAGACTCGTCGCGGC
This sequence comes from Halomicrobium sp. HArcel3, assembly GCF_058933135.1. Lineage (NCBI taxonomy): Archaea > Methanobacteriati > Methanobacteriota > Halobacteria > Halobacteriales > Haloarculaceae > Halomicrobium > Halomicrobium sp. HArcel3. Next base: position 34,536 of record NZ_JBZYDN010000006.1, read on the forward strand.
ACTGGTCGTGTTGCTCATCGGCTGGGTCGTCGGCGTCGCGGCGGCCAGAGTCGTCAGCAGACTGACCGATGCGGTCGAACTGGACAGAATGGTCCTCGATACACCTCTCGGCCGGATAATGGGCGGATCGCGCCAGGCCGTCTCGGACACCTTCGGTGCCATCGCGAAGTGGTTCGTCTACGCGCTGGCCATCCTCGCGGCGGCGAACGTCCTCGCGATCCCGTTGCTGTCCCAGTGGATAGGGACCGCAGTCTCGTACCTGCCCGCGTTCATCGCCGGCCTGGCGGTGATCGTCATCGGCTTCGTCGTCGCGGACTTCATCGGCGACACCATGATGAAGACGCGGGCAGCGACGGAGACGGCCTACACGTCGTGGTTCGCCACCGGAACGCGCGTGTTCCTCTACTTCACCGCGATCGTGATCGGGCTGGACACGATGGGGATCGACGTCAGCATCCTCTACGTGTTCGCCAACGCCATCGCGTGGGGCGTCGCCGCAGCCCTCGCCCTCGGCGTCGGTCTCGCCATCGGCTGGGGCGGCCACGAGTACGTCGCCAACAACATCAACCAGTGGATGGGACGCGCGTCCGAGGGGACGCCCACCCCGGAGGAGCCACGCCAGACCGACGGGGGGAGCGAATCGCGCAGCTAACGACGACGAACGCGCAGCGGCACCGAACGCGGCGCTGGCTCCCCCACAGCCAAGGCTCACTCCTCGGGGCGGAACCTCGCGTCCCCGTCCTGGGAGATAGTGATGCGGAACCCCTCGTAGGAGAACGACACTTCGACGTCGGAACCGGAGCGTGGCGGTTCGGAGAAGATGTCGTCGACGACGTGGCCGACGGCGTCGTACAGCGGCGAGAGCTCGTCGCTCTCGACCCCTTTCAGCGCAGCGACCGTCTCGGTGACGTCGACGTTGGGCTGGCCCCGCGCCGGGTCGAACGTCGTCTCGTACCCGCCGCCGTCGGCCACTTCGTCTGCCATAATCTACTGTCCCATCCATTCGTTTTAGTTCTTGTCCGTCGCGGAACGGCCCCACCGTCCCGCGTTCACCGCCGCTCGACCCGGCCAACTCACTCGTGGCGCCGGACGTCGAGAGAGACGCCGTCGGCAGACCGCCACTATCCGGTCGAAGATACAGCCTCGTCGGGATCGAGCAAACGCGAAGCGTTTGCGATGTGTGACGAGTCTCCGGCCGACCTCGTGTCATTCTGCAAGCCTTTATTGGGGTCTGGGGCGAACCGTCAGATAGTCGGCCGCCCCAGCAGCAGCGGCCGACGGAGACCTATGACACCGTACCAGGGAAATTCCCCCAGCCAGCCACGGGGACGGCGACCGTCGGGTACCGAGTACCAGCAACCGCCAGCGCGCGGCCCGCAGCAGCCGTCGGGCGGTCAACCCCAGGGCCAACCCCAGCAGGGCCGACCGCCACAGGGCGGACAGCAGGGGCCACCAGGACAGCCGATTGGTAGCCAGCCGCAGGGACAACCACCGCAGGGACAACCACCGCAGGGGCAGGGACCGATACCACAGGGGCAGCCGCCACAGGGACCGCCCCAGCAACAGCCCGGCGGAGGACAGCCACAGATGCCCGTCCAGGGCGCGCCACCGCAGGGGAGCGCCCGGATGCAGCCACAGCAGGGGCTCCAGGGGAGCACGCAGATGCCTCAGCCCGGCGGCCAGCCTCCGCGCAGTAGCGGAATGCGCACGCGTCCGATCCGGGTCGAGGAGATCGTCGAGGACGACGTCGTCACGGCCAAGCGCGACACGCCCATCTCGGACGTCGTCGCGAAGATGGCCGCGGAAGACGTCGGCAGCGTGGTCGTGGTCGAGGGCGAACAGCCGGTCGGCGTCGTCACCGACCGGAGCGTCGCCCTCGCGCTCGAGAATACCCCCGACATCGCCAGCAAGCAAGCCGGCGACCTCGTCAGCGGTGACCTCGTCACTGCCACGACGAGTATGAGCGTCTTCGACGCCCTCCAGCAGCTCAGCGACGAGGGGATCCGCCGGTTGCCCATCGTCGACGACAGCGGCGACCTCCAGGGCATCATCACGCTCGACGACGTTCTCGTCCTCCTGGGCAGCGAACTCAACAAGGCCGGCGAGACGATCAAGAAACAGTCGCCACGACTGTAGCCGGCGGTCGACCGAACGTGCAGTCACTTCCCCGCTCGTGACGCCCCGACCAGCGCCTCGATGGGGCGCCGACAGTCGTCCGGTGGTCCGCCCCGGATTCACCGTCTTCCGGCAGCGTCTCCGCCTCGAATCGACCGGGCCGACTAGACGCCGGGGATGCCGATGGCGGAGAACGACGTGATCCCCAGCAGCGCGAGCACGTAGAGGATGACGACCGTGGCGATCCAGGCGATCAGGGCGATACCGATGGCCTCGACCCAGCCGCCGGGGTAGCGGTAGTTGATCACGGCGATGTACGCGAGTAGCGCCAGCAGCGCCCCGAGCAGCGGGACCCAGCCGAGGAACGCGGCGACGATGAACCAGACCAGCGACGCGATGAGCGCCGTGACGATGGCGTAGGTGTAGTCCTCGACGTCGGTGAGGATACTCGCGCCCAGGTAGATCCCGGCCGCACCGATGAGCAGGCTGACGACGAAGCCGATGATGGACTCGACGAGTGCCATACGCTCGTCTGCGGCGGGACCACCTTTAGTTATTAATCGGTTTTCGCACTGAGAGGTACGCGACGGTCCCGGTCTACAGGTACTTCCCCGTTTCTGAGCGGATTGTCGTCGGCTGCATCGACCTGGTTTCGGGTTAGTAGCGGCGTCGTCTGGCGATCCGGGTCGACCCTATCTCCTTAGGCATCCTGAATTTGACGATGGGAGGGAAATAGTGAGATATGTACTCACGCGTCGGTGACAGCATCGGCCGAACCGAGAGAACGGACGCCACCGGACCGCCCGCGGAGGAACTCGCGGACGTGCTCGACGACCCGCACTGCCGACACCTCCTCGACGTCCTTCAAGAGGAAGACGGCCCGGTCCAGGAACCCGACCTGGCGAGACGCGTCGTGGCCCGGATCACCGGGACCACCCCCGACGAGGTGGACGACGACGTGCAGCGCCGGGTCCAGACCTGGCTCCACCACGGCCAGTTGCCGGTCCTCGACGAGTACGGCGTCGTCGAGTTCGACGCCGACGCCGGCGAAATCGGCCTCGGACGAACGCCGCGTCCCTGACCCGACGCGGTCGCGCTGTCACCGACTCTTTTCGCGCCGGTAATCGATTATTATCGCGAGACGGCGATCCATCGCTCGGAGCGCCACCGGGTCACCGGACGCCCCGCCACCCGGCCGGAAAGCCGGCCGTATCGGCGTGGCGGTGGCGATTTGCCGTCGCGTCCGGGCGGTCCGACGCGCCGACGGGACCGACTGGTAACCTGCTGGGGCGAAGCCGACGGCCCAGTGGTTAACAGTGATATCGTTGTTAAGCGGTGGGCGGTGACGAGAAGGGAGCGGCGCTATCTGTCGAGGCGACCGCCAGTGCTGTACACGGACGTCGCCCGCCGCCAGCGGCGGTCACTGTGCGTGCTGTTCCTCGTGGACCGGGAAGGCGACCTCGACGGTGGCCCGGTACTCGGTGACCTCGCCGTCTTCCACCGTCGCCGTCTGGTCCTCGACCTCGACGCCGCGGATGTCGTCGATGGTCTTGCTCGCCTCTCGCACCGCCTCGTCGGCGGCGTCGTCCCACGATTCCGCTGACGTCCCGAGAACCGTGACTACTTTGACGGCTGTCATACCGACTCGAGATACGCGAGCACGAGACTATAAGGTCGGTACAGAGACAGTTTCGCCGGCGCCGAGAATTGCCACGTCGGCGCGTCAGCTGATCCGCCGCGTGAGCACGAACACCAGCACGGCGACGAGCAACTGGCCGAGCAGCGCCTCGATGCCGGCCAGTCCCCGGGCGAAGTCGCCGACGGGGCGGACGTCGCCGTATCCCAGCGTCGTGAACGTGACGATGCTGAAGTAGAGGCTCTTGTAAAACGCCGCGACCAGGACGAACTGCGGCGCCGTCTCGGGGTCGTCGATGGACCAGGTGATCGACTCCGGTTCGCCACCGCCGCCGCTGACCGTCTCCACCAGGCCGCCGGTGAGCGGGTAGAGCAGCGCCGAGGCGACGATGATCACGGCCGCCGTCGCCAGGACGCGCCACGGACTCATGCCGTAGCCCGTGATCCAGCGCGCGCCCTCGGCCATCACTGCTCGCGTGCGGTGCCCCGACTCCCAGGCGAGACGGCGGCGGACGTCCTTCTCCTTCAGGTAGTACTGGCGGGCCTCGTAGGGCAGCGCGTTGTTCTCGTGGATGTTGTGGATCTCGCGATAGGCCCAGACGGCCGCCTGGGCGTTCTCCTCGAAGGTGGCCGCGTCCTCGGCCGCCGCCAGTTCCTCCTCGTAGACGACGGCGTCGCCGAACCTGGTGTCGCGATTGATGCGGACGTTCGAGAGCACCGTCTGGTCGAAGCGGGCGTGCCGGAAGTCGGCACCGCGCAGGTCGCAGGTCCGTATCGACGCGTCCTCGACGTTCACCCGCGAGAGGTCGGCCCGGCGGGCGTCGACGTTGTCCAGCGTCGACTCGCGCAGGTCCGCGCCCGCCAGCGACGCCGCCCGCAGGTCGACGTGGCTGAACTCGACGCCGATCAGGGAACACTCCTCGAACCAGTCGACGCCGTCGAGGTCGGCCGTGTCGACCGTCGCACCGTCGAGGCACTCCGGCCCGTCCGGGGCCTGTGTCGCGAAGTCGTCGTGGAACTTCGGAACGCCGGTCGCGTGCCAGACGCAGCGGTCCTCGCCGCTCCAGGTGGGCCGCCAGCAACAGGAGTCGCCGATGTCGTGGAGCGTGCTCACGCTGTACTCGTAGCCACATCGGTCCGCGGGAACTGCGTCGTCGTCCATCGGTGCTACGGGGTCTGACCAGTCACGGGTCGCGCACGAGGTGCGTCATTCTGGCGATCGATTCCCCTCCGGGTTCGGCGTCGGTTTCGCCGCCTCCGACTGCCCGGCGAGTACGACGTTGACCGCGACACCGAGCAACAGGACGAGCGCGCCGAAGTAGAGCCAGGTCACCAGCAGGATGACGCCACCGATGGCCCCGTACAGTTCCGCCGTCGAGGAGTACGACGTGTACACCCGGAAGAGGCTCTGGAGCAGTGCCCAGCCGACGGCCGCGACGACTGTCCCGGGAAGCACGTCGCGCACGGAGACGTCCACGTCGGGGAAGACGTAGTATATCGGGAAGAAGGCGAGCGTCAGCGCCCCGATGAGGAAGACGAAACTCAGCGCGCCGATGTACGGGATCTCGGGGAGAAACCTGACGAGGAAGCCGGCGGCGACCATCGCGCCGATCGCGACGGTGACGCCACCCAGAACGATGACCCCGTCTTTCACCTGGTCGAGGATACTGGTATCGCCTGGCGAGTGGTACAGCGACGAGAAGGCGACGTCGAGCCCGCGGAACACCTTCAGCACCGACCACAGCAGTGCCGCGATCCCGATGATCGAGAAGCTGGCGGCGTTGCTGGCCTGGGTGATAGAGTCGGTCACTATTCCCTGGGCAGCGGGCGTCAGGTACTGCTGGGTCAGGCCGATCACGGCGTCGGCGAACGCCTGGCCGCCGACGACGGACGCGACCAGCAGCGCGAGCAACAGCAGGGGGAACATCGAGACGAACGCGTAGTACGCGATGGAACCGGCCATGAAGGTGATGTTCTCCTCCTTGAACTCGGCTGCGATGGCCCGCAGTACGGACGTGGCGCGCCCGCTACTGCCGCCGAGACTCAGCGACACGGCGCCCGATCACCCCGTTCCGGACCGTCCCGACTGGCGCTAAGCATACGTCCGAAGTGACGGGCGCCTCACACTTATACTGTCGGCCCGGAGTCGTCGCTCGCGAGCCACCCGGAAAAGGCCCCTGCGACGGCCGGGTCAACCTTCAATGGCGCTCCGGGCGACCGTACACGGGCATCGGCCGACGGAGCGTGTGGTCCCCGACCGCCGACAGTCGGGGCCGCCGCGAGCGGCGTCGCCGGAGGCGACCGATGAACTCTGACACAGCATCCCGTGACGGTCACCGGGGAACGCACGAACCGATCTGGATAGACCGGTCCGAATCGACCGACTACGACCCGCTCGACGGCGGTCTGGACGTCGACGTCGCTGTCGTCGGCGGCGGCATCGTCGGCGTCACGACGGCCCTGAAGCTGAAAGAACGAGGGAAGTCGGTCGCGCTGCTCGAACGCGACCGGATACTGCTCGGCGTGACCGGCCACACCACGGCCAAGGTCACGGCGTTACACGGGCTGATCTACGACTACCTGACCGACCACGTCGGTGAAGAGCAGGCCCGTCTGTACGCCGAGGCCAACGAGGCAGCCATCGACGACGTCGCGGAGACCGTCGCCGAGTACGACGTCGACTGCGACTTCGAGCGGGCGCCGGCGTACACGTACACCCCCGAGCGGGCCGAGGACCCGGACTACCGCCGGCACCGGCGAGAGATACGGGCGGAGGTCGAGGCCGCCAGGCGCGCGGGCCTGGACGCGTCGTTCGTCGAGGAGACCGACCTGCCCTACGACGTCGGCGGTGCGGTCCGCGTCGCCGACCAGGCCCACTTCCACCCCCGGAACTACCTGCTCGAGCTCGCCCGGCGAGTCCCCGGCGACGGCAGTCACGTCTTCGAGGAGACGACGGTCGAGGACGTAGACGGGGGCGATCCCTGCACCGTCGAGACGGGTCGGGGAACCGTGACGGCCGACGACGTCGTCCTCGCGACGCACTTCCCCATCCGCGACGACGCCGTCTACTTCGCGCGGCTGACCCCGAAGCGCTCCTACGTCGTCGCCGCGACCCTGAACGAGGACGCGCCCGAGGGGATGTACTACCAGCCTTACGACCCCTACTTCTCCGTCCGTCCCTACCCGGCCAGCGACGAGCCGATGGTCCTCGTCGGCGGCCAGAACCACCGAACGGGCGAGGGTGGCAGTACGGAGACGCGGTACGAACGCCTCGAAGCCCAGGCCCGCAACCACTTCGACGTCGACTCGATCGAGTACCGGTGGTCGACGCAGGACTACCGGTCGGTTGACCGGCTGCCGTTCGTCGGTCCCGCCGGCCCGGGGACCAGCAACGTCTACGTCGCCACTGGCTTCGGCGGGTGGGGGATGACCAACGGCACCGCCGCGAGCATCCTGCTGGCCGACCTGATCACCGGCCGAGGGAACTCGTGGGAGTCGGTCTACACGCCGACCAGATTGCGGGCGGGTGCCTCGAAGACGGAACTCGTCTCGCACAACGCTCACTCGATGACCCACCTCGCGAAGGACGTCGTGCGGCAGCGCCCGGACGTCGACCTCGATTCGCTCGACGCCGGCGAGGCCGACGTCTTCGACGGCGGGGACGACCCCGTCGCGGTGTATCGCGACGACGACGGCGATATCCACGCGGTGTCGGCCGTCTGCACGCACATGGGCTGCCAGGTGTCCTGGAACGACGGCGAACGCTCGTGGGACTGCGCCTGCCACGGCTCGCGGTTCGACGTCGACGGGACGGTCCTGGACACGCCCGCCAGCGACCCGCTCGAACCGATCGACCTCAGTGACGTGGCCCGTCGCGAGCCACCCGCCCGCCGACCGGACCCCGATGCCCCAGACCGCGACGCCCCGGGTCCCGACTCGCCTGACTCGACCGCCGGCGACGATTAAAAGGGGTCGCTGGCTAAGCTCGCCTTTCCAGCGACGTGTCGCTTCGCGTGACGGTTGGCCCGACCGAAGCTGTTTTTACGCCTGCCGTAAACAGAACCATAATGGCACGACGCGAAAGGGATTACCTCGGTAGGATGGTCCGAACCCATCCGGTCAGAACGGTACTGTTCACGGTCGGTCCGATCGTCTTCGGCCTGCTCCAGTTCTTCAACAGCTTCCTCAACGACGGCTCCATCCTGTTCGCGCTGGCGTTCTGCGTGGCGATGGGAATCTTCTCCGCGATGGTGACGCGCTATCACCTCGTCACCTTCCGACTCTCACAGCTGACGGAAAATATCGACCTGGCGGAGTGAGCGGTCCCGCCGCGCCAGACGAACCGCCCGCCGCCTCGCCGGCCGGGCCATCTTCGGGCCTTCCTCCTACGTGCGCGCGGGACGTGCGACGTCGGCGTCGCGGGCCTCGTACGCGCTGTACGCGCCGAGTATCACCACGAGTGCGCCGACGACGACGTCGTTCCAGAACGTCGCGCCGGTCGCCTCGGAAGCGCCGCCGTCGACGCCGAACACGAACGGCGCGGCGAGAAGCCACAGGCCGAGCAACGCGACGAACGCGCCGACCGCGACGCTCCCGAATCGCTCGTCCGCGCGCCGATAGTAGTTGTACGCCCCGAGCGCGATCAGCGCCAGGCCGACGATGACGTCGTTCCAGAAGTTCACCGCCGTCATCTCGAACAGGAACGGCTCGACGACGAGCCACAGGCCGAGTAGCGCGACGAGGGCCGAGATCCACGTGCCCCGTTCGGTGGGATTGGTGTCGACCGCCGGCGCGTCGGAGTCGTCGCGGTCGTAGTCGTCGTCGCGGTCCCGCACCTCGGTTCTGTCGTCGTATGCGTCGCTGTCGCTCATGGTTCTGCCTCCAGGTCCAGGTAGGGATTCGACGCGTAAATACAGTGACAGCCGTCCAGGCTCTCCCGCACGGAAACGCCGGCTTAGGCGACCGGAACGATCGTCCCGTCTCGTCGAACCCCGCTCACGGTAGTGGACGAGTTGCGGGAGTGACCGACGGCGAGCGTCGCCTCGTCTCAGCGGCCCGTGGAGAGCCGGGGAACGGCCCGTGGGTCACCGGCCGCTCAGAACTGCTGGTCGCGCTGCTGGCTCTGGCCCTGCTGTCCCGGACGCTGGAGGAGTTGCTGGCCGCGCTGCTGCTGGGACTGCTGGTGCTGTTGCTGTGGCTCCTGGCGCTGCTGCTGGGATTCCCGACGTTGCTGATCGTCGCCCTGCTGCTCTCCCGGGAGGAACCGACCGGTCTCCGGGTCACGCGACCGCTGCTCGGCCAGGTCGTGCATCCGCTGGCGGAACTGCTGGGAATGGCGCTGGTCCTGGGAGCGCTGGCCCCCTGAACGACCCTGCTGCCCTGGAAGTTCGGTCTGCTGGCCGAGAGGCTGTTGCTGCCCGGGGGCCTGGCGCTGCTGGCTCTGGGGCTGTTGCTGGATGGGCTGTTGCCCGGCCTGCTGCGCCTGGGGCTGCTGGTGCTGCGGTTGCTGTGACTGGTACTGTTGGGATTGCGGTTGCTGCAGCTGCTGGCTCTGGAGCTGTGGTTGCTGCATCTGCTGGCTCTGGGGCTGTGGTTGCTGCGTCTGGGGCTGTGGTTGCTGCGTCTGGGGCTGCTGGGCCTGCGGTTGCTGCATCTGCTGGGGCTGTCGCATCTGCTGGCTCTGGGGCTGCTGCATCTGCTGGCTCTGTGGCTGTGGTTGCTGCGTCTGGGGCTGCTGCGTCTGGGGCTGTTGCAACTGCTGGTGTTGCGGTTGCTGGGACTGCTGGCGCTGTTGCTGGGGCTGTCGCATCTGCTGGGCCTGCGGCTGTTGCAGCTGCTGACCCTGGGACTGCTGACGCTGTTGCTGTGGCTGCTGGCCCAGCTGACTGCCAGCGAACTGACTGCCCTGCCCGCGTGTGGGCGTCTGTTGCTGGTATTCCGACGGCGCGCCCGACAGATCCGGGGCGCCTTGCTGCTGGCCGGCCTGTTGCTGGCCGCTCCGTCGTGTCTGTCGCTCCTGTCCCTCCTGGCCGAACTGGGTCTGGTTGTCCTGATAGCTCATAGTTTGTCACCTGTCGCTGCGTGCCGGTTCGCAACGGACGGTTCGAACGACGGGCTCGACACCGGCAAGCCCGACAGCGGAACGCCCCGGTGGGCGCCCGCCGTCCGGGGATCCATCCGTCGATCCCACTGGGCGCAACGCGGGAAGTCGTTAAAGTGATGGCGTCAGTTCAGCAGGTCTAGAATCGTCGTTACCGCCGCAACACCGCGTTAAAACGCCCGTCGGTGTGGAAGGGAGCCGGTACGAGCGTCGCCGGTCGCGGACCAGGACGGCGCGTTCGCTCGCTCCCGGCGTGAGCGATAGCGGATGGCACCGGCTACTCCCCTGCAACGCGATCGACGCCGTCGCGCGGCACCGTCGTGCGGCGAAATCCGGCGCCAGCCGTCGCGTTCAGCCGGCGGGAACGCCGGAGATCGTGACAGATAATTAAAGAGTGGCGCCCGTTTCTCCGGACGATGATCCGATCGAGGTTGACGGTGGACGAGCGGCATCGCGAGTTCGACGACAGCGGCCGACGCGGGCCCGGACGGCAGCTCTGGGTCGGCGTCACAGGCGGGCTCGTCGCGACACTCGTCATGACGGCGTTCCGGCTCCCGATCAGTCGGTCACTCCCGCCGGCGGACGAGTTCTGGCGGCGGTACGTGCGCAGGGGCGGGTCGGACAGCGCGACGGTCCCGGCGTTGCTGTTGCACCTGCTCTACGGCGCGGGGGCGGGCGTCGCGTACGTGGCGCTGGAATCGCGATTCGCCGGGACAGACGCCGACCGGCCGTCCGAGGCCACCGCCGAACTGCGCGGGGTCGTCACGGCGGTCGGCTACAGTCTCGTCCTGTCGGCGTTCGGACTGCGAGTGCTACTGAACGGGCTGCTGGACGAAGAGCTATCGCCCGACGAGGAGCTGATCTTCCACCTCGGGCACGCGATCTATGGCATCACGCTCGGGGCGTGGCTGGGGTCGAGAGGGACGCCGGAGTGAGCGGCTGAGGGTGCCTCGGCGCGCTACCGCATCGCCATCTGCTGGCTCTGTTGCTGGGGCTGCTGCTGGAGCGACTGGGTCGCCTGGATCACCTGTGAGAGGACCTGCGCGCACTCCTGGCAGTGGGCGTGCTGGTGGCGGCCGCACTCCTGGGCACAGGCCTGTAGCGCCCCCTGGAACGCCTGGAGGACCGGCTGGGTGTACCGCGAGTTGCGCGGGGCCAGCGCCAGCACCGTCTCGCCCAGCTCCGCGACGTCTTCGCACAGGCGGATGCACTCTATCATGCTGGGGTCGGCCTCCTGGACGCACTGGTCGGCGCACCACTCGCACACCTCGATGGCCTGGGTGACGTTCGTGAGCGCGCTCCGCTGCTGGGCCGAGAGGCGTCCCTGCATCTGCTGTCCGCCTCTCCCCTGGCCACCCATCTGCTGGCCACCTGTCTGTTGACCGCCCGTCTGCTGTCCGCTCATTCGCTGGCCGCTCATCTCCTGACCGCCCGTCTGGTGCTCGAACTGTGCTCCTGGCTGGAACTGTGGGTTTTGCTGTGACATTGGTACTCGTGGCTCCGGGGAGCCATCCGGCGGTACTCCGATGAGTCCGGTATAACGGACCGATCGTTCGCAGTCGTAGTCGAGCGTTAGACCGAGTAAGTGTGGTCGTGGTCGGCGAGCGGACCGGTCGCTTCGAGGGGGGTCGGGACCGCTGGTGGAGCGGTGCGACGGCCGACGACACCGAGCAGTGAGCACTCGAACGTACACGAGAAAACCGGGAGACGGCGAGGTGTTCGCAGGGTAGTTTCCAGTTGCTTCCGACCGTCGTCGCATACCTAATTGGTTACGGGAAGGGCTTACCTCCCCGTCTGTTCTCTACCCAGGTACACCACGCGATGGGTGTGGACGAGAGCAACAATGAGCAACACTGTACCCACGGACTCCGACGTCCGATCGGTCGCGACCGACGAATCGTCCGTCGACGAACTGTTCGACGTACTCACCACGGAACGGCGTCGTCGCGTCCTCTCGATCATGGGGGGCTACGATTCGCCAGTCCCCGTCGAGCGGCTGGCACAGGACGTCGCCGCCCAGGAGGCGGACGTCGCCGCGATGACCGTCCCGGAGTCGACGGTCCGCGACGTGCACGTCTCCCTTCACCACCGGCACCTCCCGAAGCTCGACGACGCGGGACTCCTCGACTACGACCACGACGACCGCACCGTCGCTCCGACGACCGCCACCGACGGCGTCCCCATCGACATCGAGTGACGCGGCGACCCATCGCCAGCGAACGAGGGGGCGCTCCAGGGCCTCCCAGGCTTGGTACCCCCTGTCACGTTTGTCAGCGCAACCCATTACTCTAGAAACTGAGAAGTCCGACGTTCGGTGGTGCGCGACTGGCGAGGGCCACGACAGCGTCCGTCGTCGTGGAACGCCCGTTGAACTGCCGTGAGATGGGATTTCGGTGCGAGATTTTGGAGGGGCCACCTACAGCGGACGGGCCGAACAGACCGGGGGTACCACCCATCGAGGGGAAGCGACGGGGCGTCGACAGGGCGGTTCTGCGGTCGATGTGACCCGGTAGCGGAACGGTGACGGGCCTCTCCGTGGCCCGCTGTCGGTGGTGGTCTACCCGCGCGGGCCGCGTGTCGGAACGTGTAATTCCAGCTTCAGTAATTTTTAGACGTAATCGAAACTAGATATTGGGGCCGCCCGTCACGCTCCGTCGAACAACGACGTTAGGGAAGGGCCCGTCTGGAGAGGGCCTGTCAGGGCCGATCAGGGCACGGAACGACAGTCTCAGGTCACGGCAGTCCCGGGTTACGGTAGTCCCGGGTCACGGCAGTCCCGGGCCGGTCGTAGGCAGGGCGTACCCACCGGCGGCGACGCCCCGGCACGACAGGAGCACTCGGCGCCCATCCGGCCGCCTTCCCGTCCTATGGCGAGTGTACTCCCGGATAGCGACTGAGTAACCAAACGGGCATCGCGCGTCGGTTTGCGTGCGCTCTCTGCGCGATCCATCGATGCCCGACCCTGTTCAGGCGGACCACGCCACGACGCAGCAGACGACGAACGACTCGCCCCCGGACCGGTCCGGCTGGGGGGTGTTGACGACGACTCCCGTCGTCGGCGCCGTCTGCGCCCTGGGCGCCGCCGCGGTCCTCGGCGACCTCGTGACGACCGTCTACGGGCTCGGAATCGGGTTGCGCGAGCAGAACCCGTTCGTCCTCGCCATCCTCTCGCAGTACGGGGTCGCCGGACTGGTCGGGCTCAAACTCGTCGCCGTCTCCTGGGTCGCGACCATCTGGCACGTCCTGGGGCGGCGCTACGGCGTCGCCGCGATGGCAGGCCTGGCGCTCCCACAGGGAATCGCCGTCACGCTCAACGTCCTCACCATCCTCAACGCCGGCTAGACCTCCTCGAAGGCGAGCGACGGGTCCGCGTTCCCGTTCGCGGCCGACTCGAGCGACCGGACCCCGTCTGCCAGCGACTTCACGGTGCCGTCGACCTGCCGGGGATACACCTCCTGCAACTGGCCGTCGTCGTAGAGCGCGAGACATCGCTGGGGGAGGACGACGCGCCGGAACGAGTCACCCGAGAGCGACGACTCGACCGTCGACCAGGTGAAGAACGGGTCGATCGACGTCCGTCCGTCCACACACCAGCTGTGGAACTCCCGGACGCGGTCGGCGACGTGCCTGCCCGTCCCGACGGTCGCGCTGGCACCGTCGAGACAGACGGCGTCACCCCACACCGTGAGGTCGACGTCGTCGACGACATCGCGCCGTTCGAGGTCGCGCAGTCGCTCGACGATCTCGTTCTGTTCGGTACTCGTTCCGCACGGCGCGAGCGAGCGGACGTACAGTTCGACTCTCCGTTGTGTAGTGCCTTCCATCGTCGGTGGTCCTCCTGGTCGCGTTCGCAGTCGGTTCGGCCACGTGAGTCCTCGGTCCCGGCCCGCACGACTGCGGGTCGCGCCGAGGCCGTCGTCGGAGCGCTCGCATCCACGTCTCGCTCGGCGAGTCCGAGGCGACACCTCGCGGCCGGACGGAACGGGGCGTCGCTGTTCGTTCACGGTCGAACTGGATCGAGCGCACTGGCCCACGTCAGCGCGAACGTCGTGCCCGACACAGGGGGACACCGTCTATTAAACGCGCCCCACTGTTCAGTACACCTGGTGGATACTACTGGACCCTAAGCCACGGCTGACGTTCGTGAGCGTTTCGAGTAGGTGCGGGAAAACACGAACACGTGACGGAATCGGACGGACGCGGTGGGGGATCAACGCTGTCACCCCGGCCCTGGATGGGGTGGAACCGGATATCGTGAGCGCAGCCGCGGACACGAAAGAGCGGTAAAAAGGGGCACTTGGGGTGGGATTCAGGGTGGGGTGAGAGCGTGCTGGGGTGGGCAGTCACATCGCGCAGGGAAGCGATAGCCGACTTCCCCAGTGGGGGACAGGCGAGCCATCCCTATTGTTATAACTCAGTTATCCGAATTCGTGCGGTGCTATGGGCTGATTTCGACCTGGCCGTCCGCGATCTGTCCAGCGTCTCGGTAGTCCGTGACACGGTCGCTTCGAATGAGGTCAGGCGCCGAACATCCCACGAATTGGGGCTTCTCCGTAGCGATCTCCGGTATCTATAAGGCAGCGTTACCACCTCGAAAAAGGCGTCATAACAATACCCCGCCGTCTCTGAGGAGGTTCCAATGGGTCAGGATACTACGGCGCAGCGTGACGTACCAGACCGACTTCCGAGTTCGGTTCTTCGGTTACTCGCGCCGGAACGCCGTCGGGCAGTCATGCGGGCGCTGATGGACGAGCCCAACACGACACATCGCATCGACGACATCGTCAACGCCATCGAAGAGACCTACAGCGACATCGGGCAAGAATCGTCGAACCGCACGTACCTGCGGTCCTCGCTCCACCACACCCACCTGCCGAAACTCGACGACGCGGAAGTCGTCGAGTACGACCCCGACGACGGCACCGTCCAGTACCGCGGCGACCCGCACATCGAACAGTGGGTCGACCAGATCGACCGGATCGACGAGGACTGACGGTCGGCCGAACGCGAGAAGCTCTCTTTGTGACGCGGCCACGGCCAGAACAGTCAGCAGAAGCGGCTGTCAGCGGAACCCGTTCTCAGCGGAGCCGCTTGTACGTCTTCGCTGCGAGCGACATGCCGGGGCTGGACTTCTCCAGGCCGTCGTAGGTCTCGAGCGTCGGCGCGAACTTCGCCTTGTACCGGGAGAGTCGCGGCTTGTTCGCGCCGACGAGGTCGTACCGGGTGACGCCGCGCTCGGCGGCCTCGTTGATGACGTGCCAGTGGACGACGTCGTTGACGTCGAGGTCCACGTCGGGTTTGACGACGCCCTGCCACCCGTAGGCCGTGTCGCCGTGTTCGAGCGTGAGCGAGCCACCGACGGCCCTGCCGTCGACCTCACAGACGTAGGGCCGGACGACGCCCTCGGGCGCCCGCTCGTACAGGTCGGTGACGAAGTCGGTCGTCAGGGGATACCACTCGTCCTGTTCCTCGTGGCGACGGCGCACCTGGTCGACGATCGTGCGAGCGGCGTCGGCGCCGCGCTCTTCGACGACGCAGTCGGCGTCCCGGGCGTCGCGGACGTTCTTGCGCGCGTCGCGGCTGAACCGGTCGAACAGCGCGTCCGGCCCGTCCGACAGGTCGACGACGTAGGTGAAGTTCGGCGTCGACTCGTACCCCTTCCAGGTGAACGGGCGGGTGTCGCGGTAGCGCGTGTGCGTCCGCACGTGGACGTAGCGCGGGCCGAACTGCTCGTCGACGTAGTCGAGACAGCCCTCGACGAACCGGCGATTGCGACGCTCCGCCTTGCTCGGTTTCAGCTTCGCGACGTTGAGTAGCGTCGGGCCCAGGTAGGTGATCTTCAGACTCGGTGGCGGCGAGAACGCCGTCGCGACGGGCCCCTTCCGCACGACGAAGACGGGGAAGAGCCCGACCGGTTCCTGGCCCTTGTACCCCACGAGGGGGTGGAGGGTCGCACCCGCGTGGTCGGCGACGACTGCCAGGAGCGCGAACCGGTGGAACGGCGTCGCGCCCGGCGACTGCTCGACCAGCCGGTCCCACTCCGAACGCTGCTCGCGCGTGAACTCCTCGATCTCGATACTCATCGCGTGGCCACCCTACGTCCTGGCCGGTGTCGTGAAGCACCCATTCAACACACTGTCCCACGCCCCCCGGTAGAAATGTTATTTGCCGGCGTCTCCGGCGAAGGGTATCTATAACAAAACGCTCGTTGCGACTAGGTCGTCGTAACCACTGATGATCGGGACACAGCAGTCGTACGCACCGACCGCAGCGGCCACGGGCGGTTCCGGGGCGGGTGATGACCGATGACGACAGCACCGTCGACTGACAGCGAATCGGGGCGGATCCGCTCGCTCCTGACGGGGTTCCCACTCGACCTCCTGGCCGTCATCGTCCTGGCCGCGCTCGTCTTCGCGGTCCTGCTGGGCTCGGACGCCGGCTACTCGTGGCCGCGGGCGCTCGTCGGTTCGGTGTTCGTCCTCGTCTTGCCCGGCTACGCGCTCGTCTCGGCGCTGTTCCCCGGACGCCCCACCGGAACGCGCTCGCACCCGGTGAGCGCGTCGGCGTACAGCCCCGGGACCATCGAGCGGTTCGGGCTCTCGTTCGGCTTCAGCCTCGCCCTCCTGCCGATTCTCGCGGTGGTCCACGGCCTGCTCGGGATCCCCTTCGAGACGGCCACCGTCGTCACCAGCGTCACCGTCCTGGTGGTCACGCTCTCGGTCGTCGGCATCGTCCGGCGGGTCGCGCTGTCGCCGAGCGAGCGGTACAGCCCGCCCTCGCTACTCGGCTACGGCGCGCGGACCCGGGACTGGCTGGCCGCCGGCACGGCGACCGACACCGTCCTCAGCGCCGTCCTCGCCGTCGCCGTCCTGCTGGCCGTCGGGAGCCTCGCGTTCGGGCTGACGGGGCCGACCCAGGGCGAGTCCTACACCAGCGTCTCGCTGGTCACCGAGACGGCCGACGGCGACTACGTCGCCTCCGGCTACCCGACGAACCTCACCGCCGGCGAGGCCCGCGACCTCACGCTCGAAGTCGAGAACCACTACGAGGAACCCGCCGCCTACACCGCCGTCGCCGAACTCCAGCGAGTCGACCGCAACGGGACCGACGGCGTGGCGGTGACCGAGCGAGAGCGCCTCCAGACGCTGGAGTCGCAGGTCCCGGCCAACGAGACGTGGCGGGCAACCCACCAGGTCGAGCCGTCGATGTCCGGCGAGGACCTCCGCCTCGCCTACTACGTCTACCGCGGCGAGGCGCCGGAGACGCCGTCCGCGGCGAACGCCGAGGGCCACGTCCACCTCTGGGTGACGGTAGAGTAAGGCGAGCGTCTCACGCGGCCAGAAGCGGTTTTCTCGTCAGGCGCCATCGTTCCCCAGCTTCTCGGCGACGTGTGCGGAATCGCGCCGTCGCTCCTCCCGGAGAGTCACCGATGGGTACTCCTCGTCGTCCAGGTCAGCACTCGTCGCGAGTGCCCCCCTGATCTCGGCCGGAGGCTTCACCCGTCGAAGCACGACTTCCCCGTCGTCGGTCTCCACGAACGTGATTCGGCCTGTTCCCTCCAGGCCGAGAGTGTCGCGAACCCGCCGAGGTATCGTGACCGTCCCGTCGCAAGCGACGGATGCTGTCGGTTCGTTCGATGACCCAGTCATACGCGACGGCTCGTCGCCCTCCTACCTGGGTCCACCTGTGGCCCCGGTCCCTGGTCGCGCCGGTACCCGAAACGACCCGTATCGGCGGAACGACAGTGAGCGGCCGGCGAACCGACTGCTGCGGCGAAAAAGAGGAACGGGAGCGACTACAAAATCCGGATCAGTCCCACGGCGCCGATTACCAGGATGCCGAGGCCGGCGAGGGCCAGTTCCGTGCTCTGGCTGCTGGTCGGCGCAGCGTCCGTGCTCTCGGTATCGGTGCCCGAACTCTCGGCGTCGCCCCCGGTGACGGTGTCGCCCTCCGTGTCGGTGCTACCGTCGGCCGACGCGACGGTGATCGTCTCCTCGGTGCCGGCCACCGAGACGCGCGCGTCGCCCGCCGCGTCGAACGACGTCTCGAAGGAGACGGTCACTGTCTCGCCCGCGGGGACGGTAACGTTCCGCGAGTCGACGAGCGTCCCCTCGACGGTGAGATTCACCGTCCGGTTGGCGTCGAGGTGGCCGTCGTTGGCGAGCGTCGCCTGGACGGTCGCTGACTCGCCGGCCGTCGCCGTGCCGTTGGTGCCGATGGCCGTCGCGGTCACGTCGGACGCGACGGCCGCGACCACGACTCGATCGGCGTCGGCGGTCGTCGCATCGAGGACGGTCGTCGACCCGTGCTCGACGACGGTGTGGTTCAGCGCCGTCACGTTCGAGCCGTCACTCGCCAGGACCCGGAGTTCGCCCGACTCGCCGATGGCGGCGCGGTCGACCGCGAACCGGTAGGTGACGTTCGCGACGGTCGACCCGTTCTCGGTGCGAACCTCGTACAGCCCGGCGTCGGTTCCAGTGGGTGCGCTCACCTCGTCGCTGGGGACCAGCGTGAGGTTCAGCTGGTCGGCGTCGGTGTCGGGAACGAGTTCGACGGAGCGCAGGCCCGTAGCGTTCTCGGCACCGAGGACGTCGGCCGAGACGGCCTCGCCCTCGGCGGCGTTCTCGACGGTGACGACGAGTCGCCCGTCGTCGGTCTGGGAGACGCTCGCGCTGGACGACTCGGCAGCGGGTGGCACTGCGCCGCCGGTGCCCCCGGAGCTCCCGTCGCTGCTGGGGCTCCCGCCACTCGGGCTACTGCTGGGACTGTCGTCACCGGAATCGTCCGTCTCGTCCGACCCGTCCGAGTCGTCGCCATCGTCGGCGTCGTCGGCGTCCTCGGAGCCGTCCGACTCGTCGTCACCGCTCTCGTCCTCGGAGCCGTCGTCGGTCTCCTCGGCTTCCACGGTCACCGGCACGGTTGCGTCGTCGGTGTTGTTCGCGTCGTCGGTCACCGTGAGGGTGGCCTCGTACTCGCCCGTGCTCGCGTACGCGTGTGAGACCGTGGCGCCGTCGCTCGCGTTCCCGTCGCCGAAGTCCCACTCGTAGGCAGTTATCTCGTCGTCGTCCGTCGACGCGGTACCGTCGAACGCCACCGGCTCGCCGGGTGCGACGGTCGTCGGGTCGGCGCTGGCCGCGGCCGTCGGGGGCGCGTCGGGTGCGGTCTCGACGGTCACTTCCGCGGTCGTTGCGTTCGTCTGGTCGCTCCCGTCGACGACCGTCACGCCGACGGTGTGGGTGCCGGCGTCCGCGAAGGTCCGTTCCAGCGTCGGGCCATCGGCGTCGACGGTCGCCCCGTCGACTGTCCACTGGTACGCGACGATCCCCTCGTCGTCGGTCGAGCGGCGCGCGTCGAACGTCGCTGGCTCGCCGGCCGTCACTGGCTCGGGGGCGTCGAGGACGGCCGTCGGTGCTTCGTCGGTGTCCTGGGCCTCGACGGTGACCGGGACGGTGGCGGTGTCCGTGTTGTTGGCGCCGTCGGTCACGGTCAGCGTGGCCTCGTAGGACCCGTTCTCCGCGTAGGCGTGCGTGACCGTCTCGCCGGTGACCGGCTCGCTGCCGTCGCCGAAGTCCCACTCGTAGCCCTCGACGCCGAGGTCGTCCGTCGACTCGCTCGCGTCGAAGGTGACGTCCTCGCCGGGCGCGACGGTGGTCGGCGAGACGTCCGCGTTCGCCTCGGGGGCCGTCTCGTCCTCGCCGCAGATACCGCGCTGGATCGTGATCGGCTCGGTCATGTCGAGTTCGGTCTCGGTGCCGTCGCCGGAGCGAGCGACCCAGCTGGTCGTCCGGTTGTCGTCGTCGCCGGACCAGTTCCACTCGCCCCAGGCCCGGGCCTCCTCGTTGAAGGAGGGATCGACGGTGATGGCTCCCTCGGCGTCCATCTCGTGGAGGCCGCGGTAGGCACCGCCGTCGGAGCGGTCGGGCTGCCACATCCAGTCGACTGTCGTCGACGAGTCGTCGATCTCCCAGTTGTCGTCCTGACTGTCGTTCTGGTACGTGTCGTCCTGGACGGCCCACGCCCCCTCGGGGAGGTCCGAAATCTGCATCGTGATGGTGCCACCGAAGGGCTGGGGTTCGCCGTCTTCCCGCGCGTCGTGGAGGAAGACGAGGCTCGTCCCCTCGGACCCCTCGTAGACGAACACCTTGCTCACCTGGTTGTCCTGCAGGTGTTCGGTGCCGTAGGAAGAGTAGTCCCAGGCAAACGCCTCCGTGTACGGAGTGCGATAGTCGTAGAACGCTTCGACCGTCTCCGTGCCGTCGCCGTGGGGTTCGAGCAGGACGCACTCGCCGCCCTGCTCGACGACGTACGTGTCGGCCGTGTCGGAGGTGTTCGCTGCCGTCGCAGGCGCGCTCGCAAACGTGAGCGCGGGTGCGGCCACCACCAGGATCAGCACTGAGACGACGCGAAGAGAGCCGGGTTTCGAATGTGTCATTGTTTGGAGGACACGCCGCATCGGGCGTTAACGGGTAGTTGTCACTGAACATCCCTTTGTTATGGTTAGGTGACCGCAGCCAAGGGACGTGAACGTCGCATTAAACACGCACCTACGACCGGCACCCGCCGCCGTCAATCCTGGTCCATCGGCCGCTGGGCGACGACCCTGGGCTCGTCCTCCACGGCGCTCTCGCGGATCGTCTCCATGATCTGGATGGTCCAGTGGGCCTCCTCCAGCGGCGAGGGTAGGTCCCGATCCTGGATGAGCGCGGCGGCCTCGGCGTCGAACTGGTAGTAGTGCGGGACGGCGTCGCGCTCGACCTCCCAGCTGTCGTCGCGCTTGCGCTCGACGACGTCGTAGACGTTCTCCAGCGTCCCCCTGACCCGGTCGATGACGTGGTCGACGTTCGTCATCGCGCGCATGACCGGCGAGGACTGGTAGTCCCGGTCGAGCGTCGTGACGGTCTGGGAGACGACGTCGACGACGATGCTGCCGTCGTCGCCGTGGATGGTGAGCGTCTTGTGGGGGATCTCGCTGGCGACGATGGTGCCGCTGCAGAGCACGTCGTCCTCGCTCGTGAACTGGAACTGGACGCCGTCGTAGGCGAACTCGCCGTCGTACTCGCGCCGGCGCTGGGAGCTGGCGTCGATGTCGTCGGCGCTTCTGGGATACCCCCCGAGATTCAGCAGCATGTAGATGGGGTGGGGGAACCCCTCCTCGAACTCGCCGCCGGGGAGTTCGTGGGCCCAGGCGCCGCGTTTGACCTCGTCGGGCCAGGTCTCGCCGGCGTACAGCATGTCGACCGAGCGGATCTGCCCGATGTCGCCGCGCTCGATGGCCGCCCGGGCCTTCCGCATCGCCGGGTCGAAGTTGTGGTTGTGGACCACGGAGACGGGCACGTCGTGGCGCTCGGCGACGCGGGCCAGCTCCTCGGCCTCGGCCACCGTCTCGGTGACTGGCTTCTCGATCTGGACGGGGACGCCATCCTCGATGATCGTCGTCGCCAGGTCGAGGTGCGTCTGGACGGGGGTACAGAGGTGGACCCAGTCGAGGTCCTCCCGCGCCAGCATCGCCTCGACGTCGGTGTAGGCCTTGAGGTCGTACTCGCGGGCCTTCTCGCGGACCGTGTCCTCGTCGACGTCGCAGATGGCGACGAGGTCGGTCATCGCGAGTTTGTCCAGCCCGTCGAGATGCCTGTCTGAAACAGTCCCGCCACCGACTACCGCAGTCGTGAGTGACATTGTAGGCATCAGCGCCACGTGAGGCCATTGTTATGGTGGGGGTTGCGTCCGATAACCCCGATATACCGCCACTGCGTCGCGTATCGGTCGCCTTCGTATACGAAGTCCTACAGCGTCACACGCTTCGCGGGTCGACGGCGCGGACGATCGACGCGACCCCCGGCCAGCCGTCCCGACGCCACAGCAGGAGGGCGACGCCGAGCAGCGATAGCTCGACGAGGAGGAAGGTGATCCCCTGTGGCGTCCGCAGGAAGGCGAGGAACTGGACGACGAGTTCGAGGACCCGGCCCGCGAACGCGTCCGTCTGGGACGGCGGGATGTCGACGAACGGCCAGAAGAGAAAGGCCAGGTTCGGCGGGTCGCCCAGCACCATCGGGTAGACGACGTCCGCCGGGAGGTGGACGAGGTACGCCAGCGAGAACGCCGCGCCCACGTCCGCCCGCCCGTACCGGCGTGCGACGAGGTAGACGACGACGGCGGTGGGGGCGGCGACGGTCAGGGAGTGAGCCAGCGAGTGGCCCGAGGGGAGCAGCGACGTCCGCCAGCCCAGTGGCTTGTCGATCAGGTCGGGCAGCTGCGAGCCGACGACGGCCGCGATAGCCTCGGCTTCACCCGGCGGGCGCCTGCTCCGTCCGCGACGCCACAGCGAGACGGCGAGGTAGCCGATGGCGAGGTGGTCCCACGGCCACATCGCTACTGGCGGCTACTCACCCTGCTACGGTCGGAAGTGCTCATCGTCGTCTCCTGGGTGACGGAGCGGTATAGTTAGCTGGACTGTACACGCACGCGGCGGATGGCGTCGGCGTCCGGGCCTGCGGCAGACGGCGTCGCTCGCACCCATTTCGCGAGCCAGGCGACTAGACCCACCTTACCGGGCCTCCCGAGATGGATAACAAAGGGTACAGCCCGCGCGCTGTCGACAATATGCCCATCGAACGGACGAAGTTCCAGGAGACGGCGGGGATGGTGCCGACGGGGGTGGCGGTCGTCACGTTGCCGCCGGCCGCCTGCCCGCACGGGGTGACGGTCAACTCCTTCGACATGGTGTCGCTGTCGCCGCCGCTGGTCTCCATCGCACTGCCCGACGGGACGAAGGCCCACGAACTGCTCCGGGAGACCTCCATCGACGGGTTCTGTCTGAACGTCCTCACCGCCGACCAGCGCCGCCTGGGCCGGTACTTCGCGGACGTCTCCGACCTCTCGGAGAACCCCTTCGTCGCCGAGCCGGTCCGGACGGCGGCCTCGGACGCGCCCGTGTTCGAGGACTCGCTGGCCTACATCGACTGTTCGGTCCACGACAGCTACGAGACCGGCGACCACACCATCTACGTCGGGGCCGTCGAGAGCGCGGACGTGCTGAACCGGACCGCGACGCCACTGACCCACTTCCGCAGCGACTGGCACGCCGCCCCGGAATGAGCGGGGAAAGAGCCCGTGCGACCCTACAGGTCCTCCATAACAAACCACCTCTCACGGCCATACAGACACCAATGACGCGACTGAACAGATCGACGGTCGACGCGCCACAGACGACATCGTCGTTCACGCACAGGGGGTCCGATGTACAACGATAAGACCGTCGCCGTCGTGATCCCGGCGTACAACGAGGAAGCGTTCATCGCCGGCGTCGTCGAGACCGTCCCCGACTTCGTCGACCGCGTCTACCCCGTCGACGACTGCTCGACGGACGGCACCTGGGCGGCGATCCAGGGGGCCGCCGAGCGAGTGAACGACGCCGGCCTCGACCGGGACAGCCCCTTCGAGGACCGCGTCGTCCCCATCCAGCACGCGGAGAACCGCGGCGTCGGCGGCGCCATCAAGACCGGCTACCTCCGGGCGCGCGAGGACGCCATCGACGTCACCGCCGTGATGGGTGGCGACGGCCAGATGCGCCCCGAGGCCCTGGAGCTGATCGTCGAACCCGTCGCCACGGGCCGGGCCGACTACGCCAAGGGCAACCGCCTGCTCGACGAGCAGTTCCACGAAGACATGCCGCGCTTCCGGTACGTCGGTAACCGCATCCTCACGCTGCTGACGAAGATCGCCAGCGGCTACTGGAACGTCGGCGACCCCCAGAACGGCTACACGGCCATCTCGCTCGAAGCGCTCGAACGGGTCGAGATCGAGGAGATGTACGAGTTCTACGGCTACTGCAACGACCTGCTCGTCAAACTCAACGTCGCTGGCATGCGCGTGGTCGACGTCCCACGCCAGGCCGTCTACGACGACGAGGAGAGCCACATCGACTACCGGACGTACATCCCGAAGGTCTCGGGGATGCTCGCCCGGAACGCCCTCTGGCGAGTCTGGGCGAAGTACGTCGTCAGCGAGCGCCACCCGGTCGCGCTGCTGGCCGGCGTCGCGGCGCTGGCCGGCGTCGCCGGCGTCGGCAGCCTCCTCAAGCGCATCACCGGCTTCGGCGACGGGGCGTCGCGTCTCGGGACGCTGGCGACGCTGTTCGGGACCGCCGTGTTCGCCATCCTGGCCATCGACCGCGAGCACGACGACCACCTCGACGGCCAGACCGAGTGGAAACCGGAACCGGACTCCGTCGAGCAGTCGATGGTCGAGGAGGCCGACCAGCGGACCCAGATTCGCCACCAGGATTGAACGGTAAGG
This sequence comes from Halomicrobium sp. HArcel3, assembly GCF_058933135.1. Taxonomy (NCBI): domain Archaea; kingdom Methanobacteriati; phylum Methanobacteriota; class Halobacteria; order Halobacteriales; family Haloarculaceae; genus Halomicrobium; species Halomicrobium sp. HArcel3. Next base: position 58,681 of record NZ_JBZYDN010000006.1, read on the forward strand.
TCGTTTCCGACACGGATTGCCCCATCATAACAATCAGGGATCGCACCAGAGAGACGGACAAGTGACTGACGACAACCGAACCCGGCGTCGATACCTGAAAACGCTCGGCGGCGTCGCGGGCCTCGCAGCGCTAGCGGGGTGTTCCTGGCTCGATCCGGGTCCGGGGCCGTCGGAGACGGAGACGCCGACGCCAGACGGGGGGACAGAGACGCCTGGGCCCGACGGGACGGAGACGTCGTCGGAGCCGCCCAGCGGCGAGAACGTGATCGACATCGTCGAGGCGGGGGCCAGCCCCGACGGCGACGAGCCGACCGTCCCCGTCCTGGAGGACGCCGTCGGCGACGGGAAGACGCTCTATTTCCCGCCCGGCGAGTACCTCCTCACCCAGGAGTGGCGTGTCAGGGACCTCACCGACCTCAGCGTCGTCGGCCGGGACGCGACGCTCCGCGTGGAGGAGGGGTTCGACGACTCCCTGTTCGTCCTCGGGAACGCGGACAGCGCGACCGGCCTGACCATCGAGGGCCTGGCGTTCGACTTCAGCGCGCCGAACACGGGCGGTCGGCCTATCCACGGCATCGTGACGGACGGCCTCTCGGTGACGGACGTCAGCGTCACCGGCACCGTCGACGTCGACATGGACGTCATGCGCTTCGACGTCACCGACCCGCAGGGGAACGGCGTCGTGAAGCGGATGAATCTGCCCGACGGCGCCTCCGCCGAGTACCCCATCACGGGCTGTTACGTCGGCGAGAAACACACCGGGACGTTGCGGTTCGTCGACTGCCACATCGCCGGCTTCCCGGACAACGGCCTCTACGCCTCCTCGGCGACCGGCAAGGTGGTCGTCGAAGGAGGTCTCTACGAGAACAACAACGTCTCGAGCGTCCGCGTCAGCGGCCCCGCGGAGGTCCGCGGCGTCACCGTCCGCTGTGACCGGGCCCCGAAGGGGTTCGGCAACATGCGCGGGATCCGGCTCCGCGAGGGCTCGAACGTCCTGGTCGAGAACTGCGAGGTCGAGATGAAGAAGGTCACCGGGAGCGACGGCGCCATCACCATGTCGAGCTGGCTCGACCGGGCGACCATCCGCGACACGAACGTCACCGTCGACGCGAACGACGTCGCGGCCATCCTCGCGAAGTCACCCAACGACCGCCCCGACGGCCCGGACGGCGACGGCGACGACTTCCGCATCCGCGTCGAGAACGTCACCATCTCCGGGTCGGCCGAGAACACCGCCGCCGTCCGCCTGCTCGAACGTGAGGGCTGTCTCGTCGACAACGCCTGCATCGTCCAGACCGGCTCCGCCCGCGACGGCATCCAGTGCACCCGCGTCAGCGACTCGACGCTCTCCAACAGTTCGATCAGCGTGACCGGCAGGCCGGTCGTGCTCAACGACGCCACGGTCACCCGCGAGGCGCTACGGACGAGCCGACTCGGCGCGAACGCGGCCGCCAGCAGTGGGAACTGCCAGCGAGAATAGGCGGACAGCTAGCCGCTGCTCGTTCCGCTTTTCTGCTTCGTCACTCCCCGGAGAGGTAACCCAGGTGCGCGAGGCGCTCCTCCACGTCCTCGTCGTCGGTGTCGGTCCGTTCCGTCGCTTCGAACTCGGGATAGCGGCGCACGGGCGTCTCGTCGACGACGGGGAGGGGGTCGCCGTCCATCCGGTCGCTGCGCGGGACGCCCAGCGACGTGAGCACCGTCGGGGCGACGTCGAAGAGGTGCGCGTCCGCGAGCGACGCGGTCTCGTCGAAGGCGTCGCCGGTGGCCGCGACGATGCCGTCCCGTTTGTGATTCCAGGGTTCGAACGGCTCGTCGTCGAACAACTCGCCCAGCAGCGAGACGTTCAGCGTGTGCTCGAAGTCGGTCGGGACGGTGACGACGTCCGGCGCGCGCTCGACGAAGGGGCCCGAGAACACGTCCTCGCGGGGGAGGACGTCCTCGAAGGCGGGCTCACCGTCTGGCGTCTCCAGCGCGCTGAGCGCGTCGATCAGCTCGTCCCGGTGGTCGTCGTAGGCCTCCGGCGGGACGACGCCGTCGGGCTCGCGGCCCGCGACGTTGAGCCGGACGCCCAGTTCGATGCGGTCGCGGACGAACGCGCGCGAGCTGGAGAAGTCGACCTGCTCCGTTCCCGCACGCACTGCGTCGGTGGGCGCGTGGCGCGCGACGAACTCCGCGAGGCCGAGCGGTTCGAGGACGGCCTGGATGCGCTGGCTGGTCACGCCGAGCTTCGAGGCCGTCGCGGCCAAACGCTCGGCGGCGCCGGGGGACGGTTGGCCGCCCTCCTCGCCGTCCTGGAGCTGGTTGCGCGCGATGGCGTCCCAGGACGGCATTCCCGTCCCTTCCGTCGTCGATTCGACGAACCCGGTCTCGCGGAGGTACTCGTTGAGGCGGACGTCGTACCCGTCGTACTCCCCCATCCCGTGGTCGCTGACGAGGACGACGTTGTCGGGGTCGCACTCGTCGAGGACCTGCCCGACCGCGTCGTCGACGGCGCCGTAGATTCGCCGGACCGCCTCGTCGTCGTCCGGGCACGCGTGGAACACGCTGTCGGTCTGCTGGAACTCCAGGAAGCCGAAGTCGGGGTCGTACCGGTTCGCGAGGAAGCAGAACGCGTCCCCCCGGCTGCGTGCGTGGGCGGCTGCCTCGTCGAGGTCCGTCTCGCCGGGCCTGTCAAGCGGACTGTACACGTCGTAGTCGCCGACGGCGTCCTCGACCTCGCCGAGGATCCCCTCGGGGTGGCACGCCGGGTTCTCGGGCGCGATGTAGCCGGGCAGGAGCGCGCCGTCGAACTCGCGCGCTGGATGGGTGACCGGGACGTTGACCACGACGCTCGTGAGGCCGTGCCGGTCGAGCAGTTCCCAGAGCGCGAACTCCTCGACGTCGGAGCGGTTCACCACGTCCCACTCGTAGCCGTCGAAGCGGAGGAAGCCGAACACGCCGTGCTTGCCCGGATTCACGCCGGTGTACAGCGACGGCCAGGCGCTCGGGGTCCACGGCGGGAGTTGTGACGTGAGCGGACCGCTGGTCCCGTCACCGAACAGCGCCTCCACGTGCGGCATCACCCCGTCCTCGAACAGCGGCGCGAGGATGGACCGGCAGGTCCCATCCAGCCCCAGTAACAGCGTCTGCATCTACCAGAACTGACGGCGGCCAGCGGTTTGTAATGGCCGTCATTCCGACCGTTCAGACCGCGTTAATCCGCCCTTAGACCCGGCTCGGATCCGCAGTACGACTGCCATACGGACCGCTCCGATCCGGTAATACGATCCTAGCGCGGGGAGTCCGTCTGACGATTCGTGACTGCAGTCCGGCGCGGAATTTACGCAGCGTAGGAGATAATTAACGACCGGTGCCACGCATCTAGCCTCCAAGTGGTACGTATCTGGCCGAAAGTAGGGCCCTATTACCGACTTAGTAGCCCCTTCTGGTCAGAAGCGTTAATGAGGTAAGTCCAGGCTACCCGACTATGGCACGACGAAGTGCGGAAGAGGAGACGCCCGACACGAGCAAAACAAATCGACGCGCGTTCATGAAGACGGTCGGCCTGGCCGCGACGGCCGCGGTCGGAACCGTCGCCGTCGGCAAGCGCGGATCGGCCGCCACGACCGTCGACCTGGCCGATAAGGGGCTCACTAACGGCGATAACATCGACTCTTACCTCGAGGAACACTTCGTGAGCGGCAACGAAGTCCACATCCCGGCCGGCGAGTACGAGTACACCGGCGACGGCATCGGCGGCGACAAGTCCAACTGTGCGCTCGTCGGCTCGCCCGAGGGCGTCACGTTCAAGCGACCGGGCACGGACACCGTCATCCGGCCCACGCTCTGGGCCAGCTCCGGAACGGTCCGCATCGAGAACATCACGGTCAAGGGCAAGACCGGGGAGGAGCAGTCCCGCTGGCGCGTCGGCGCGGCCCCCGACGCGGAAGTCCAGATAGTCAACGTCAACATGCCCGACGGCACCGTCGACGGCTCGGACTCGACCGGTATCTACGCCGGGACCGACCACGCGGGCACGCTCACCGTCCGGCACTGCTACTTCTCCGACTTCGGCAACATCGCGCTGTACGTCTCCGACCCGTACGTCGAGGGCAACGGCAAGGTCGTCGTCGAGGACTGCGACTTCGTCAACACGGGCATGTCCGCGCTGCGCCTGGCCCCCGACAACAGCGAGGTGCGGCGCTGTTACTTCGAGTCCACCGAGAAGGCCGCCTCCAGCCACGTCGGCTGGAACCAGCGCGGCATCAAGATCGACGACGCCGGCGACGACGTCCTCATCGAGGACTGCGACTTCCTCTGGCACGACCCGGGGACGATGGCGATCAACTTCGACGACAAGGGCGAGGGCGGCTCCGGCGTCATGCGGAACCTCCGCATCGAGAACCAGAGCTCCAACCCGACCTTCATCGACGAGTGGGGCGCCGGCAGCAACTGGGAGGGCGAGAACATCCACCTCACCGGCAGCGGCACCCACGACGCGCCGAGTAGCTTCGACACGGTGACCGGCTCGAACGCGAAGTCCCCGAACACCGACTACGCCATCTGGACGCCCCAGAACGGCGACGGCAGCTCCAGCGGCTCCGACGGGTCGACTGCCACCGCGACGGCCACCGCCACCGCCACGGCCATCGCGACGGCCGACTCCGGTTCGTCCGAGGCCATCCCGGTCGACGGCCAGACGCTCGTCCAGGCCGAGAAGGGGACGGTCGGTGGCGACTCGAGCGTCCGCACCGTCCACGACGGCTACTCTGGCGACGGCTTCGTCGACCTCGAACCGCCGTCCGGCGGCTCAGTCGAGTGGACGCTCGATGTCGCAGCCGCCGGCACCTACGACGTCTTCTTCACCCACTCGCAGGGCGACAGCGCGGCCCGGACGGCCGACCTGACCGTCAACGGCGAGACCAGCCAGATAACCTTCGAGCCGACCGGCGGCTGGAACACCTGGGAGCGCTTCGCGGTCACCGCGACGCTCGCGGAGGGCGAGAACGTCCTGCGCGTCGAGACGACCGGCGAGGACTCCGGTCACATCGACCAGCTCGAGTTCGTCCCCGTCGACGTCGAGACGGAGACGCCCCAGCAGACCGAGACGGAAACGGAGACGAGCGACGGCGGGTCGGGCGGCTCCGGCGACGTCGACTACGACACGGTCCTCGTCATCGACGGTACCGGCGACGTCGAGGAGACGGCCCGGTACACGTTCACCGTCTCCGGGGACGTCGTGCGCGACGAGAACCGCTCGGAAGTTCGTGACGACGGCATCGCCTGGGACCGACTGTCAGACAGCGTCAGCGGCCAGCGCGTCGTCGGCGTCGTCGGCAACGGCGTCGACGCCTTCGGCTACACCGGGAACGTCACCGACATCGACATCCGGGGCGAGGCGACGTTCACTATCGTTCACCTGTGATCTCGATGTCGAGTAATTGGCAACGTGTTCCGGAAGACCCGGACCCGAAACAGGACCTGGGCTACGACATCGAGGACCTCACCGTCGTCGAATCGCCGACGGAGTCCCACGTCGTGTTCCTCCCGGCGGCGGAGAGCCACCTCGACGACGAGGCGTTCATCATCGCGGACGCCGACGCGGTCTGCACGCCCGACCGGTGAGTACCGTTCGCTGAGCCGGTACTCGCTCCGTTCCGTCCTCCGCTGACGCCCCGGTCGCCCTCCACTGCCACGCTCTCTCTCCCGCTCTCTCTCCGTTCTCTTCGGCAGGTCCGCGAGTATCCGGCAGCTACAGCGCCGGCGAGGGTGCTCGCCGGGCCGGAAGCCTCCGCATACCAATGGTCACGGATCACGGAACAACTGGACACATGCACGCGGTCATTCTCGCGGCGGGCCAGGGGACGCGCCTCCGCCCGCTGACCGACGACAAGCCGAAGGGGATGGTCGAGGTCGACGGCAAGCCCATCCTCACCCACTGCTTCGAACAGCTGGCCGCGCTCGACGCCACCCAGTTCCACGTCGTCGTGGGCTACCGGAAAGAGGACGTCATCAGCCACTACGGCGACGAGTTCGAGGGGATACCGATCACGTACGCGCACCAGCGCGAACAGGCCGGCCTCGCTCACGCGCTACTCACCGTCGAGGACCAGATCGACGAGGAGTTCATGCTGATGCTAGGTGACAACGTCTTCGACGCAAACCTGGAGGACGTCGTCCGGCGCCAGCGCGAACAGCGCACGGACGCCGCCTTCCTCGTCGAGGACGTCCCCTGGGAGGAAGCCTCGCGCTACGGGGTCTGCGACACCAACAAGTACGGCGAGATCACCGAGGTGCTGGAGAAACCCGACGACCCGCCGTCGAACCTCGTGATGACCGGCTTCTACACGTTCACGCCGGCGATCTTCCACGCCTGTCACCTCGTCCAGCCCTCCGACAGGGGCGAGTACGAGATCTCCGACGCGGTCGACCTGCTGCTCAAGAGCGGGCGCACCATCGACGCCATCCGGATGGACGGCTGGCGCATCGACGTCGGCTACCCCGAGGACCGCGAACGGGCCGAAGCGCGTCTCCAGGAGCAGGCGCCGGCCGCCGACTGACAGTGACCCACGTCGAGCCCACGAGTCCGTTTCGTCGAAACCACGGTACAGAGCGAGCGACGCGTCCGCCGGGAGTGCGGACGGCAACGACCGGCGTGGGTCGCTATGACGTGTGCCGGGACAGATCGGGGGAGGCTAACGTGACAAAATGTCGTCAGGGGACCAATAACAAAGCCCAGTCTGTGGGTGTGTTGGTACCGACGCACCCGAGGGTGCCAGTATGGAGTTGACAGCAATGTACGTTGGAAATCCAGCCAGTCGGAAGCGAACGGACGCCGCGGCAGCGACGACGACCACCGGGGGGAGCCGATGACCGACCTGCGCCTCGGCGACGGCTGCGTCGTCGACGACACGGTCGACGTCCCCAGTTCCGGCGACGGGGAGGCCCCGCGGATCGGCGACGACGCCACCGTCCGGTCGGGGACGATCATCTACCCGGACGTCGTCGTCGGCGACGGCCTGCAGACGGGCCACCACGTCGTCGTGCGCGAGCAGACGGTCGTCGGCGACGACGTCGTCCTGGGGACGAAGACCGTGCTCGACGGGCGCTGCGAGATCGGCGACGGCGCCAGCCTCCAGACGGGCGTCTACGTCCCGCCCTACAGCGACGTGGGCGACCGGGTGTTCCTCGGGCCGAACGCGGTCCTGACGAACGACCCCTACCCGCTCAGGCAGGACTGCGACCTCGTGGGCCCGACGCTGGGCGAGGACGTCAGCGTGGGCGCGAACGCGACCATCCTGCCAGACGTGACCGTCGGCGACCGGTCGTTCGTCGCCGCCGGCTCGGTCGTCACGGAGGACGTCCCGCCGGAGACGCTCGCAATCGGCGTCCCGGCGGAGCACCGCCCGCTGCCACCGGCACTCGACGCCACGAACCTGCAGGAATGACGCGGGACTTCACCTATCGAACCTACGCGCGCATGCTCGACGCGGCCGTCGACGCGGGCTACGAGTTCCTGACGGTCCGAGAGTACCTCGAGCGGGAGACGCTGCCGCCGCGCTTCCTGATCCTGCGCCACGACGTCGACCGGAAGCCGGCCAACGCGCTCGACTTCGCCCGGATCGAGGCCGAGCGCGACGTCGCGGCCACCTACTACTTCCGGACCGTCGACCGGACGCTCGACCCCCACGTCATTGGGCGCGTCGAGACGCTCGGCCACGAAATTGGGTACCACTACGAGGACCTCGACCGGGCCAACGGCGACCCCGCCGAGGCGCACCGGTCGTTCGCGACCAACCTCGCACAGCTACGCGAGTACGCCACCGTCGACACCGCCTGCATGCACGGCAACCCGCTGACGACCTTCGACAATCGCGAGATGTGGGGCGACGACCCCGACTTCGACCGCTACGACCTGCTCGGGGAGGCGTACCTCTCGGTCGACTTCGCGGACGTCACCTACTTCTCCGACGCGGGGCGGACCTGGCGTGACTGCCCGCTGAAGGGCGACGACCACGTCGTCGGCCAGCGGTTCAAGACGGTCCAGGCCGACCGGACCGCCGACCTGGTCGACCTCTTTCGCAAGCGGCGGGTCAGTCGCGCCTGCCTGCACGCACACCCCAACCGCTGGGCGGACAGCTACCCCGAGTTCGTCGCAGAGCGGACGAGAGACGCCGCGGTCAACGCCGCCAAACGAGGGCTGCAGTTACTATGATGAAGGTTCACTTCGACGTCGGTCACCCGGCGCACGTCCACCTGTTCAAACACGCTATCGACGAGGTCGAGGCACGCGGCCACGACACCCTCGTCACCTCCCGCGAGAAGGAGGTAACGACCCAGCTACTCGACGCCTACGGCGTCGACCACGTCCCCATCTCGAAGAAGGGAACGTCGACGTTCGACCTGGCCAAGGAGTGGCTCGTCCGCGAGTTGAAGCTCGCCTGGCACGCCCGGCAGTTCGACGCCGACGTGATCGCGAGCCACTTCAACCCGGGCGCGGCCCACGCCGCGGCCGTCACCGGCACGCCGAGCGTCATCTTCAACGACGACGAGGTGGCCGTCGAGACACTCGGGTCGGTCACGCACCCCTTCACCAGCGTCGTCGTCACGCCCGCCTGCTTCCGGAACGAGCTGAACGGGGACCACCGGACCTACGAGGGGTTCCACGAACTGGCCTACCTCCACCCGGACCGGTTCGAACCCGACCCGGACTGCCTGACCGAGCGCGGCGTCGTCGTCGACGAGCCGTACTACGTCCTGCGGTTCGTCGCCTGGGGCGCCCACCACGACGTCGGCGAGTCCGGGTTCTCGCGGTCGGCCAAGCGCGAACTCGTCGAGTACCTCGACGAGCGGGGCCAGGTGTACATCACCAGCGAGGACCCGCTGCCCGCGGCGTTCGAGGAGTACCGGCTCCCGGTCGACCCCGCTGCCATCCACGACCTGCTGTACTACGCCGACGGCTACGTCGGCGACTCCCAGACGATGGCGATGGAAGCGGGCATCCTGGGAACGCCGGCCGTCCGGTCTAACTCCTTCGCCGATAGCGACGACGTCTCGAACGTCACCGCCCTGGAGGAGGAGTACGGCCTGCTGCACTCCTTCGGCGACGAGCGGGCGGCCGTCGAGATGACGAAAGAACTCGTCGCGGACCCCGATACCCAGGCCCGGTGGGAACAGCGCCGGCAGGAACTGATCGACGAGAGCGTCGACGTCACCGACACCATCGTCGACGTCGTCCTGGAGGTCGGTCGCGATGAGTGAGAGCGAGTGGGTCCCGGGGGACCACGAGTTCGCCCTCTGTCTCACCCACGACGTCGACCGGCCGTACAAGACCTACCAGTCGCTGTACTACGCGCTCAAGGAGCGGGACCCCTCCCACCTCCGGGGCCTGCTGCCCGGCTCGAACCCCTACTGGACCTTCCAGGAGATGCTCGATCTCGAGTCCGAACTGGGGGTCACGTCGGCCTTTTACTTCCTCAACGAGCAGGACCTGTTCGCCGACCGCCCGCCCCGGGACTGGCTCTCCGGGACGGCCTGGCAGCTCTACGCCGGCCGGTACGACATCGAGGACCCCGAGATCATCTCGCTCATCCGGGAGATCGACGACCGGGGCTGGGAAGTCGGCCTCCACGGCTCCTACGAGTCCTACGCGGACCGCGAGATGCTCGCCACCGAGAAGCGCCACCTCGAGGACGTCCTCGGTCACGAGGTGATCGGCGGCCGCCAGCACTACCTCAACATCGAACGGCCGGAGACGTGGACCTACCAGCGCGCCGCCGGCCTCCAGTACGACGCGACCCCGGGGTCGAGCCTCGACTACGGCTTCCACGACGGCTACGACCCCTACCGGCCGTTCGACGACGCGTTCGTCGTCTTCCCGCTGACGCTGATGGAGTGTGCCCTGCCCGACCCGGGGGCGAACTTCGAGAAGGCCTGGCAGATCTGCGAGCGGTTGCTGACCGAGGCCGCGGCCAACGACGCCGTCATGTCCGTCCTCTGGCACCCGCGCTTCTTCAGCGACGACTACCCCGGCTACGACGTGATCTACCGGCGCATCGTCGAGAAAGCCCTGGAGATGGACGCCTGGGTCGGCGCGCCGGGGACCCTGTACGAGAACCTCGACCACCAGTCGGCGCCGCAGGCCGTCGCCGAAGAGCGCGCCAGCCAGTCGGCCGACTGACCGGTCGTCCCGTCGCGTCCCAGCTGCTACGTGGATTTCAGACTGATCAATCGAGCAACGAACGAGCGAACACCCACACACCTCTTTTCCCGAGAGTTCCCAAACAGAAGCGTTCGCTTCTTCCAATAGATAGGCTCGTGGGGAACCGATCTCTCGGGAAAAGCGGTGTGTACTCCATGTCAGCTGTACTGGCACGAAGTTCCCCCTCTACTATCCCCATTGCTACTCGTAGCGGAGCGTGAACTCTCAGGAAATAAGGTGAGGGGGAGGATGAATCGATGGCACGCGAACGAACCATCTCGTAGGGCGAAGATAACAAAGGACGCACCGGGCGGCGTCACTGATACGCCGAATGCAAATCGAACAACTCGACCTGTCGGAGTGGCGCGGGGCGCTCCCGGACACCGGGATCGAGGTCTTCCATCGCCCGGAAGCGCTGGCGACACTCGACGACCACGCCGCCGGGGACCTGGAGCTGTACGGGGGATTCAAGGGAGACGAACCGATCGGGCTGTTGCCCGTGTTCACGTCCTCGAAGTTCGTGGGGACCACGGTGACGTCGCCGCCGCCGTCGATGAACGTGCCGCGCCTGGGCCCCGTCGTGATGCCGACCAGCCCGAAGCAACGCAAGCGAGAGCGCGTCAACCGGGATTTCACCGAGGAAGTGCTCGCGGAGATGGACATCGACGGGTCGCTCTCGCTGTTCCGGACGATCTGTCACAGCGACTACGCCGACCCACGGCCCTACCGCTGGGCCGAGTACGACCTCTCGACGCAGTTCACCTACGTCCTCGACCTCGCGGACAGGGACGCCGACGACGTGCTCGCCTCGTTCAGTAGCGGGCTCCGGCGCGACGTCCGCGACGCCGAGGACCTGCCCGTCACCGTCGAGATCGAGGGCATCCACGGCGCCCGCGACGTCTACGAGCAGACGAAAGCGCGCTACGAGGAACAGGGCCGCGGGTTTCCGCTGTCCTGGGAGTACGTCCGTGACCTGGTCGAGACCCTCGGCGAGCACGCCCGGGTCTACGTCGTTCGCGGCCCCGAGGGCGAGTTTCTCAGCGGGATCACGGTGCTGTACTCGACGGACGACGCCTACTTCTGGCAGGGCGGCACCCGCGCCGACTACGACGGCACGAGCGTCAACAGCCTGCTCCACTGGCGGATCATCACCGACATCCTCGAAGACCCTGCCCTCGACCACGTCACCGGCTACGACCTGATGGGGGCGAACACGAAACGGCTGTGCAAGTACAAGTCCAAGTTCGCCGCCGACCTGGTCCCCTACTACGTCGTCGAGTCGGACTCGGTGGGGATGGACGTCGCGAAAGCGACGTACCAGACCCTGAAACGGTGACTCCGATGCGCGTCCTGAACCTCGTCACGAACGCCGACTCCCAGTTCTACCGGACCCAGGTGTCGATGCTGGAAGCCCGGGGCGTCGACAGCACGACGCTCGCGGTCCCCGGCGACCACCAGTACGGCGTCGCCGACGAGGACACCGAGGGCTCGGCCTCCCGGTCGCTCGTCGACTACGTGAAGTTCTACCCGCCGGTGTTGCGGCGTTCTTTCGAGGACTACGACCTCGTTCACGCCAACTACGGGCTGACCGCGCCGGCGGCCATCGCCCAGCCGAACCTCCCCGTCGTCCTCTCGCTGTGGGGCTCGGACCTGATGGGCACCTACGGCGCCGTCTCGAAGTTCTGCGCGAACCACTGCGACGCCGTCATCGTGATGTCCGAGGAGATGGCCGACGAACTCGACCGCGAGTGCCACGTCATCCCCCACGGCGTCGACCTCGACCGGTTCGAACCGATGTCGCGGACGGCCGCGCGCGACGAGATGGGCTGGGACCCGGACGCCCACCACGTGCTCTTTCCCTACCCGAAGGGACGCGAGGTCAAGAACTACGCGCGCGCCGAGCGCGTCGTCGATCGAGTTCGCGAGCGCGTCGACCGGCCAGTCGAACTCCAGATCGCCAGCGGCATCCCTCACGAGTTGATGCCGACCCTCTTCAACGCCGCCGACGTCCTGTTGCTGACCTCCGAACGCGAGGGGTCGCCCAACACGGTCAAGGAGGCGATGGCCTGCAACCTCCCCGTCGTCGCCACCGACGTCGGCGACGTCCGGGCCCGCCTCGACGGCGTCGCGAACGCCCACGTCGCCACCGACGACGAGCGCCTGACCGACGCCGTCGAGGCCGTGCTCAGGCGTGGCGAGCGCTCCGACGGCCGGGACGCGATCCGGCCCCTCAGCACCGAGCGCATGGCCGAGCGGATCCACGGCGTGTACGAGGAGGTGCTCGGACGGGCGGTCCCGGGGCCCGGACGCAACGACGGCGGCGGTGGCGACGGCGGGGGCGGCAACGACGAGTCCCGTTCGGAGCGAATCGTCGAAAACTGACCGCCCGCGCGGGAACCGGGGGAAGTGAAACCGCTCGCTGGACACATCGCTGGACTGCGGGGGGGAAACGGCCTCATACGATTCTGCAACGACAGCATAACAATGGACGTGCTGGGGATATCGCCGGCAACGAACCAGATGACGAGCACTAGCCTCCCGCGGTCGAGACGGCGACGGTTCATCGGCGTCCTCGCGGTCGGATTCCTCGCACTGACGGCGGCGATCCTGGCGGCGCGCTCGACGCCCATCGACGGCTACGAGCTGTCCATCTACGAGGCGACGCCGCTGACGTTCTGGGCCGGCGTCGTCGTCGCCGCTATCGCGGCGGCCATCGTCGCGCTCAGCGCCCCACCGAAGAGCGTCCCGCGCCGCCTCGGCCTCCTCCTGGGGCCGATGGCGGTCGTCTCTGTCGTCGCGCTCCCGGTCCTGCGCGGCTACTACTTCTTCGGGGCCGGGGACGCGCTCTCCTACCTCGGCTGGGCGCGCCTCATCGCCGACGAACAGCTCAATCCCGTCGAGTTCCTCTACCCCGGTATCGAGAGCACGGCCGTCTTCCTCGCCCAGACGACCGGCATCTCCCTCCGCCGGTCGCTGATGTTGATCCCGCCGCTGCTGTTCGCCTCGTTCGTCGTCTCGGTGACGCTCGTGGTCGGTCGGATCTCGACGAGCCGAAACGGCGTCGTCGCCGGCTGTTTCGCCGCACTCCTGCTCCTCCCGATCAACAACGTCCACACCTACGTCGTCGCGTACCCGACGACGGCGGCCATCTTCTTCACGCCGCTGGTGCTGTACGTCCTGTTCCGGTTCGTCACGGACGACGGTTCGGTGGCCCGTCTCGGTGACACGACGCTCCTGACCCCGTTCGGCGTGTTGCTCGGAATCGCCGGTATCGCGGCGATCCTGTATCACCCGCAGGTCGGCGCCAACGTCATCGCCATCCTCGGCACCGTCCTCGGTCTCCAGGTGCTCGCCCGGGTGTCGCGCAGGTGGGTCGGGTCGACGGCGATCAGCGCCCACCGCGCCATCGTGGTTCCGGCGGCCGTCGTCGGCGGGTTCTTCCTGCTGTGGACGCCCCGCTTCGACCGCGCCCAGGACACCGCCGGGACGCTCGTCACGCTGCTGGTGTCCGGCGCCGACCCCGGCGGGACCATCGAGGCCAAGGGGACCTCGCTGGCGACGCTCGGCGGCGGCATCGAGGAACTGTTCCTCAAGATGTTCCTCGTCAGCGGCGTCCTCTCGCTACTCGCCGGCCTGGTGATGCTCGCGACGCTGACCCGGCGCCTCGACGACGCGCCGGACCGCAACGCGCTGTTGACCTACCTCACCGTCGCGTTCGTTCCGATATTCGGACTGTTCGCGGCGTTCTTCGTCGCGAGCCTCTCCGTCCAGCAGTTCCGCTACCTGGGGTTCATCATGGTGTTCGTCACCATCTTCGTCGCCGTGGCCGTCGCCGACGGGATCCCGTTCGGGCTGCCGATACGGTCGCCGACGACGCGGACGACGCTGGCGGTTGGCGTGTTCGCCCTCCTGCTGGTCCCCCAGCTGGCGATGGTGTTCACCTCGCCGTACATCTACCAGCCCTCCAGCCAGGTGACCGAACGGACGATGGAGGGGTACGAGACGTCCTTCGAACAGCGCGATCCGGAGGTGTGGCACACGGGCGTCCGCGGCGGCCCGCGCCGCTACGTCGACGCCTATCACGGCACGACCGGGACTGAGACGGCCGCCGACGGGACGACCTTCGAGGGGAAAGACGAGATGATACCCTTCGGGGTGTGGGGGAACAACGTGACGGAGTTCTACTCCCGGTGTCGCTACGTCGCCCTCGAGCAGTCCGACTACCAGCGGGAGGTCGGCCTCTACGAGGGGTTCCGCTACAGCGAGGCGGGCTTCGAACGGATGGAGACCGACCCCCGCATCCACCGGGTCCAGTCGAACGGTGACTTCCGACTGTACGTCGTCGCCCCCGACGGGTCCACGTGCACGACATGACCTGTGAGGGAGGAGCGTGAGCCTCGCCGAGCGCGTCGCCCGCGGCGTCAAGGCGTCGCTGATAGCCCGGGTCGTCTACATCGCGACCAACTCCGCGCTGCTGATCGTCCTCACGCGGTACCTGCTCGAACCCGGCGAATACGGCCAGCTGTACTTCGCCCTGTCGGTGCTGGGGATCGCGCTCCTGTTCTCGGCGCTGGGCATCCCCAAGGCGACCGCCCGCTACGTCACCGAGTACGTCGAGACGGACGAGCGCCAGATACCGTACCTGATCGAGCGGTCGCTGCTGGTCCTGCTCGTCCTGAGCGGGCTCGTCGCGCTCGTCCTCGCCGGCAGCCGCGGCTTCATCGCGGGCCTGCTCGGCGAACCCGGCCTCGAACCGTTCCTCCTGATCGGCGCCGTCCACGTCGCCGCGAAGTCCCTCCAGACGTACGTGAAGACGCTGTTCCAGGGGTTCAACCGCGTCACCTACAGCGCCCTCGTCAGCGCCACCAACGGCGTGGCCAGGCTCGTCCTCGCGACCGTCTTCGTCCTCGCGGGGTACGGCGCGCTCGGGGCGCTCGCAGGGTACGTCGCCGCCTACGTCCTGTCCAGTCTCCTCGGCCTGGGGATCCTCTATGCGAAGTTCTACCGGCGCTACGAGCGCGCGGCCGAACCCGAGGCCGGGCTCCTTCGTCGCCTGCTGGAGTACAGCATCCCGACGGCGGCGACGCGGGCCGGCGTCGTGCTGGACAGCCGGGTCGACAGCCTCCTGCTGGGCGTCCTCGCCGGCCCCGTCTCGGTCGGGTTCTACACGGTCGCCCGCCAGATCGCCGACGTCTGCATCGTCCCGGCCCAGTCACTCGGCTACACCATCACGCCCGCGCTGGGCGAGCAGAAGGCCGCCGACCAGAGCGCCCGCGGTGCGCGCCTGTACGAACGATCCCTGGAGAACGTCCTGCTGCTGTACATCCCGGCGGGCGTCGGGCTCGTCCTGGTCGCCGAGCCGGCGATCCGGTACGTGTTCACCGAAGACTACCTCGGCGCCGTCCCCGTCGTCCAGCTGTTCTCGCTGTTCATCCTGGTCCGGGCCATCCACAAGATCACCGGCAGCGGGCTGGACTACCTCGGCCTGGCCCGGATCCGCGCCATCGCGCGGACGACGACGGCGCTCGGCAACGTCGGCCTGAACGTGCTGTTGATCCCCGAGTACGGCGCCGTCGGCGCCGGGCTGGCCACCGTCACGACGTATACGCTGTACACAGCTGTAAACGTCTACTACATCAACCGCGAGTTCTCGCTCCGTCTCGGCTTCCTGGCGAAGCGGGTCGCCCACATCATCGCCGTCACGTCCGTGATGGCCGGCGGCGTCGTGCTCGCGCTCCCCTACGTCACCGGCCTGGCGACGCTGGCCGGCGCGATACTGCTCGGCGGGGTCGTCTGGGCCGTCCTCGTCGTCCTGAGCGGCCTGCTCGACCCCGCAGAGATCCGGACGTTCCTGGGCTAGCGACGGCAGCCACGCCTGCCGCGCAGGCGGCGTCGCACGGGCCCGGGTGTACCGACCGGCTACGCGCTGGTGTCCCGGCCGCTGTGAGCGTTTTACTAAGTGGTTTCCGGGAATTGACGACCACATGCACGGCGACGGAACCGATCGGAGAGGATCGGTCGTCATCTCCATCGACGCCGAACTCGGCTGGGGCTTCCACGACCTCGAGTCACCGCCCCGGGAGCGCATCGAGCGCAGTCGCGAGGGGTGGCTGGTGCTGGCCAATCTCCTCGACGAGTACGAGATTCCAGCGACGTGGGCCATCGTCGGCCACCTGTTGCTCGAGGACTGCGACGGGACTCACGCGGACCATCCCGCTGGCGAGGAGTGGTTCGCCTGGGACGGGATGGGACGGCGCGACCTGCGGTTCGACGACGGCCTCGTCGATCGCGTCGTCGACTCGCCCGTCGACCACGAGATCGCCTGTCACACCTTCAGTCACGTCCTGTTCGGCGACGGCGACACCTCGCGCGAGGTCGCCGTGGCCGAACTGGAACAGTCCCGGACGGCGTTCGCCGAGAGGGGGCTGGAGTTCACCTCGTTCGTCTTCCCGCGCAACCAGGTCGGCCACCGCGACGTGCTCGCCGAGTTCGGCGTCGAGGCCTACCGCGGCGGGCGCGCCCCCGACGGGTCCACGCTTCGGACGGCCGCCGAGTCGCTGCTGGGGACGTACGACCCGCACCTCCCGGAGCCGACGGTCGACGAGTACGGCCTCGTCTTCGTTCCGCCCTCGCAGTACCTCTTCGGCTTCGAGGGAATCTACCACGAGGTCGCCGAGGCGACCGTCGGCGACCCAGTCGTCGCCCAGGCCCGTCTCGGCATCGACGCCGCGGCCGAATCCGGCGGCCTCTACCACGTGTGGTTGCACCCGAACAACCTCACCAGTCCGCTCCAGCGGCGCCGCATCGAGCGAATCCTCGCTTCCCTCGACGCCAACCGGCACCGGGTCAGGATCGAGACGATGGCCGACGTTGCCAGCCGAGTACGGTCGAGCGAACCGACCGCCGTCTCCGAGTAACGGTGGATGAGGCGACCGCCGTCCCCGGATAACGACTGGAAACACGATTATAACAATAGCCGCTGCCGGCGTCGATGCTGGCACCCGCGGCTCTCAGTTTCCCATGTCCCAGCGTCCCTCCACTCGACAGGCGACCGGTGACACCGACCAGTACGAGATCCGCCCCTTCGAACCCGGCGACCGGGCGGGGTATCTCACTCTCTTCGACCGCGTCCTCAGCGGCGGCGACGACGAGTGGTTCGCGTGGAAGTACGCGGACAACCCCTTCGCCGACCACGTCCCGATCGTCGTCGCGACTGACGGCGACAGCGTCGTCGGCGCCAAGTCCGCCGTCCCCCAGCGAGTCCGTGTCGGCGACCGGGCCGTCGACGCCCTCCAGCCCGCCGACACCATGGTCGACCCCGACCACCGCCGACAGGGGCTGTTCTCCCGCATGACGGAGGTCATGAAGGAGCGCTACGCCGACCGGTCCCAGCAGCTGTTCTTCAACTTCCCAAACGAGATGACGCTCGCCGGCGGCAAGAAACATGGCTGGGTCGAGGTGGGCCGGGTCCCCACCTACTACCGGATCCAGCGCGCTCGCGGAATGGTCGATGGGGAACTCCCGGCCCCGCTCGACCAGGGCCTTGACCTGCTCGACCCGGTCTTCGACGCCTACCTGACGGCCCGGGCGAAACTGTCCCCGTCGTCACCGCCGGGCGTCACCGTCGAGGAGAACGAGGACGTCCCCGCCGACGTCCTCGCCGACCTCTACGAGCGAGCGGTTCCCGACGAACTCCACGCCGAGCGGTCGGCGACGTTCTACGACTGGCGATTCGAGAACCCGAAGTGGACGTACCAGACCTACCTCGCCGGGCCGGCGGACTCGTCGGGAAGGCTCTCCGAACCCGACGTTGACGTCGGCGTCGTCGTCGGTTCGGGCACCAGGAATGGCCAGTCGATGGTGAACGTCGTCGACGTCGCCCCGCTGGCCGGCGCCGCCCGGCTCCCGGCGCTGAAAGCCGCCCTCGAACGGGTCTGCGTGCGCCACGCCGACGCGGACGTGATCGCCGTCAGCGGCCACGCGATTCCCGCGGACCTGCTGTCCTCGTTCGGCTTCCTCTCCGACACCGACGTCCCGCTGTCGCTCGTGTCCTCGCCGAGTGCGATGGCGAGTTACCCGCTGACCGAGAACGGCTCCTGGTCCATCGACGGCCGCAACATCCGCCGGATAGACGACTGGCTGGTGACCTTCGCCGAGCAGGACACGCGGTGAGGGACTCGATATCGAGTCGGCTGGACTCAGTTCCTGTCAACGCTGGGTTCGCGCTTCGTAGAGCGCGTAACAGAACGGGAATCGGGAATCGCATCGTTGCTTCTCCGTGGATACTCTCGCTCGCCATGGATACCCACAGTATCCACTGCGTTAGATGCTTTGAGTGAGCCGTATCGCTAGAGCGTCGGCAGGGCTACCCCTGGAAGTTCTACCGGCTGACCGACGAGGGCCGGCGGTTCCTCGACGACCACAACCTGCTCCAGGCCGAGGAGACCCTCCAGCGGATGTACGAGACCATCACCGACAAGCCCGAGAAGATGGTGAAATACGAGAACGCGCCGCGGCCGGAGGTGGCGTGACTAAGATCGACATTCTATCATATAAATGAAGGGTCCTCTAGCTCACAGCGTACACATAGAAACTGCTAAGTTATCAGGCTCACATTGTACACACAATGAGTTCAGACAAGAAGCGCGTTCAATTCCGCGCGCCTCACCGACTGATCGATAGGACTGATGCGCTCGCGTCGGTTCTCGGCGAGGACCGGACGGATGTTCTGGTGACAGCGCTACGCGAGTATCTCCAGGAAGCGGCGCACGACGACGCGCTCACTCAGGAGATAGCGGCTGCGTACTACGACGACGAGATTACGTTCGACCAGCTCAAGGCGCTCGTCGGAGCCGAGGAAGCCGCTAACTTTCGCGTGCTGAAACAGCAGTTGGACGAAGGATTCGTCGACGAGGTTGCCGAGTTATAGATGCAGGTACTGGTCGCAGATACCTCGGGGCTCGTGAGCCTAGGAATCGTCGCAGAACAGGACCCCGATCCGCTCGAGATCTGTCTCGCCACTTACGATGTGCGAGTGCCAGAGACAGTTATCGACGAGCTTCGTGAGACTGCATCGTACGATGACGAGCACGGCGAGGCCGCCGACGCAGTACTCGAACGAACTGCTGATCTCACCATACAATCCGTCGTACTGGACGCGGATTTTCCACTCGACGACGGGGAGAACGCCGCAGTGACACTCGCAAATGACGTCGAGGCCGCACTCTGTCTCTGTGACGAGTTCAACTCGCTCGGGCTGGTTCACGCCTCGCTGGCGAACACGCGACTGGTTACGACGCCAATCCTACTCTCAGTCCTCGTGCGGACGGGGCAGATGGCATCGGATGAGGCGCTGTCCCTCCTCGAACAGATCAGTCTGGCTCGAAGCTGGGAGACGAACAGCTACGTCCAGCGGGCAGAATCACTTCTGAATAATTCGACACCCAGGGAGTAGATACCTGACTTCCAACGGAGACCGCGGACCCATGAAAACGTACGGAACAATCGAGATGGACGGCCGGGGACGGCTCACACTGCCCAAGCCTCTCCGCGAGGAGTTGCACCTCGACGGCGATACGGAGTTCGAGGTCGTTAGCGACGGAAGTGACATCCGACTCGTGAGGCATCCCACCGAACTCGAAACGCTCACGCGCGGTGAAGAATGGGGAGACGAGGCGTTCCGGGACGCTGGAGATGCGACGTTCGGCGACCAGTGACGACGATAGTCACCGATCGTTCCCTGTAGACCGGCGCCGGTAGCCGGTAGCCGGTCGGTTACGGCGTTACGACCGAGGCCGCGGCGCCGCAGGCCGCCTATAACAAACTCTCCAGATCCACTAGCGATTAGCAGATGACGTCGATAGCGTTCATGGGCAGTCACCCGCTCGGCGAGCAGTGTCTCGAAATCGCGACCGACCATCCCGACACCGACGTCGAACTCGTGGTCACCTACGGCCCCGACGAGGACAACTGGTGGGACGGGTCGCTGTACGACCTGGCGACTGAGCTGGGCCACGACGTCGTGACCATCGACGAGGAGTCCCAGGTCCTGGAGCGCGACGTCGACTACCTGCTGTCGGTATACTACCCCAACATCCTCGGCGCAGAGATGCTGAACCACCCCGAGAAGGCCTCGATCAACCTCCACCAGGCCGAGTTGCCGCGCTACCGCGGGTCGAACGTGATCAGCCACGCGATCATGAACGCCCGCGACGACGACCACTGGCAGTACGGGACGACGATGCACTTCATGGCCGAAGAGGTCGACGCCGGCGACGTCATCGCCCGCAACTTCGTCGAGATCGGCGAGGACGACACCGCCCGCGAACTGTACGAGCGCATCGAGGGCGCCTCTGTCGACCTGTTCGAGGAGATGCTCCCCGCGATGGTCTCCGGCGAGATCCTGGAGATGGGCACGCCCCAGGCGGAGTACCCCGGCGAGCGCTACTTCTACACCAAGGCCAGCCTCGACGGCGAGAAGGCCATCGACCCCGAGACGCTGACCGACCCCGAGCGCCAGGACGAGGTGTACGACAAGGTCCGGGCGCTCGACTTCCCGCCGTTCGAGCCCGCGTGGGTGGAACTGGAGGACGGCCGGAAGCTCTACCTGACGGCGTCTGACTACGAGTACGTTCTAGAGGAGGTAGCGGCGGGCGACTGAAGGTAATGACATCCTCCCCAGTGTGAACGCCGAGACTCTCTCGGTGTGAAAACGTAGGTAGCCGACGGCGTTCGCTGGTTAGTCAGAAAAATACTCTAGAGTATCATACTTCAGAGTATCATACTCTGGAGTACGTTTTGGGAATCGTGTTCACGGTCGACGACGTCGGGGACGTATTGACTGCGTAGCGAAAACGACGGCCGAGGGGCCAGAAACGCGAGTGGATCCGGATTCGACTCGGCGTCGTACTCCGCGATCGTCCGTGGAACAGCGAGACTGACGAGCGCGCTCGTGTCGGCCACGACCGAGCGCAGTTGCGGCCGGTCGCTCATGCCCCGTCCGCGTCGTCGACTGGGTCGTCAGGGTCGACTGTGCGAACCTCGCCGTCGTACACGTCGACGTCGTCCGGAGCGGCGATGTCGAACGCTTCGCCGTTCAAGTCAGCCTTGAGGAGACGGAATCGCTGGGCGCTCTCGGCGCCGACCAGCTGTTTGACCGTCTCGAACTCCAGTTCGCCCTCGTAGTACTTCGTCGCGACCAGCTGCTGGAACGTCTCGTTCTCGGCGGTCTCCTCGACGTACTCACGGATGGCCTCGACGAGGAGGTCGGTCCGGTCCGTTCCGAAGAGGTCGGCTATCGCGTCGAGTCTGTCCACCAAGTACTCGGGCGACTGAAAGTGGGCCCGGCGGGAGTCGTCGCGCTTGCCCATACATGAGCACGTATTGCACAGAGTGGCGTAACGATTGGGGGGCCTGTACAAACCCTCACACTCGCGAACGATGACGATAAAGGGCAGCAGTCGGGCGAAGAGAACCGACGGCGCTAGTCGTCGCTGCTTTCGGAGTTCACGGCGGAGTTAACGGCGGTCGGCTGTCGTTCGGGACGACCGACGTCGGTCGGGTGGACGACGCGCCCCTCGTCGGCGGACTCCTCGGCGCGTTCGAGCAGTTCGACGGTCTCAGCGCCGACGCGGCCGCTGGCAGGTGGATCCTCGCCCTCCAGGCTGGCGTCGACGAACGCCTCGATCTCGGCTTTCAGCGGCTCGCGCTTCTCCGTGGTGTGGACGATAGAGCCGTCGTTCCGGGAGGTGAGCTGGCCGTCGCGGTCGGAGTACACCTCCGCGTCGAAGATCTCGAGTTCCGTGTTCTCCAGGTAGTCCAGCCGCGCCGAGCGGTTGGAGCCGACTACGACGAGGTCTCGGGTCTTGCCGAAGGCGGGGACCTGCCAGGAGGAGTTGATGACGCCGGTCGTGTTGCCGTAGTCCAGCGTCATCGTCGCCGTCTCGTCGATGCCCTCGCGGACGAAGTCGTCCATCTTGCAGTGGATCGACTCCGGCAGGCCGTCGAGCAGGTAGTTGTACGTGTCGACGTCGTGGACCGCCAGCGAGTAGAGGACACCAGTGGTGGCCCGCGGGATGCGGAACGTGTACCGGCGCGTGTGGAGGTACTTGATGCGGCCGAGTTCCCCGCGGTCGATACGGCGCTTGAGTTCGCCCAGTGCGGGGTGGTAGCGGAAGATGTGGCCGACGCCGAGCGAGCAGTCGTTGTGCTCGGCCGCGTCGACGATGGCCCAGGCCGCGTCGCTGTCCAGCGCGAGGGGCTTCTCGACCAGGAGGTCGGTGTCCCGGGAGAGGAGATCCGTCGCGATGCCCTCGTGGGTAGTGGAAGGCGTCGCGACCGTCGCGGCGTCGACGTCGAGGTCGCCGACGTCGGTGACGTAGTCGACGCCGTAGGTCTCGGCCATCTCCGAGACGCGGTCCTCGTCGACGTCGCAGAGGACGATGTCGTCGATGCGGCCCTGGTCGCGCAGCTCCGCGGCGACCCGGACGTGGTTCTTTCCCCAGTAGCCCGTGCCGACGACGCCGTAGTTCATCGTTCACCGTAGAAGTTCTCGATCGCGTCACACACGCGGTCGACCTCTTCGTCGGTGATTCGCGGATGCATCGGCAGCGAGAGGATGCGGTCGACGATGCGTTCGGTCCGGGGCAGCGTCGGCACCGACGCCATCTCGGCGCGGACGGCCTCGGTCTGGTGGACCGCCGTCTCGTAGTGGATGCCCGTGTCGATGCCCTGCGATTCGAGGTGGTCCCGGAGCTCGTCGCGCTCGTCGCTCTGGATCACGAACAGGTGGTAGACGTGCTCCACGTCGCCCCGTTCGTGGGGGAGGCGGACCGCCGTCACCGATTCGAGGCGGTCGCGATAGCGCTCGGCCGCTCGCTGGCGTCCGGCGTTCCAGTCTGCCAGGTGCGAGAGCTGTTCGAGCGCGAACGCAGCGCTGACGTCGCCCATCCGGTGGTTCAGCCCCAGGCGGACGTGCTCGCCGTCGCCGTTGCGGCCGTGGTTGCGGTACTGGCGAGCGCGCCGGGCAATCTCGGCGTCGTCCGTGGTCAGGATGCCGCCGTCGCCGCCGACGGTCATGTTCTTCGACGGGTAGAAGCTGAAGCAGCCCACGTCGCCCAGGCCTCCCGTCGGCTGGCCCTCGTAGGTCGCGCCGTGGGCCTGACAGGAGTCCTCGACGACCGCCAGGTCGTGCCGACGCGCCACGCGCCGGATCCCCTTCATGTCCGCCGGATGGCCGTAGAGGTGTACGGGGACGATGGCCTCGGCGTTCTCGCTGCGCTCGGCCGCCCGGCCGAGGTGGTCGACGTCGATGGTGTAGGTCAGCGGGTCGACGTCGACGAACACCGGTTCGGCGCCGAGTTCGAGTATCGGGCTCGCGCTCGCGAAGAAGGTGTGGGCCGGGACGATGACCTGGTCGCCCTCGCCGACGCCGACCGACTTCAGCGCCAGGTAGATGGCGTCCGTCCCGCTGTTGACCGCGACGGCGTGCTCGGCGTCGCACGCTTCCGCAAACGCCGCTTCGAACTGTTCGACGAGCGGTCCCTTGACGAACCGCCCCGAGCGGAGAGCCTCCTCGACGCGAGCGACCATCTCGTCGTCAACTGCGATGTCTGTAAACGCAACCGATTCCGTCATCGACTATACCGGCCACTCGCGGACGGTTTGTTATAGAGAAAGTACCCCAGAGCCGCCGTTTTTAGGCGTCGCTGAACGGGATCGGAGGATGTTGCCGGTAACTGACGGCGATCTGGAAGCGCGAGGGAGCGAGCGGCAGGGAGTGCCTGTTCGCGAGAATTGAGTTTGGCTTGCCGGCGAGTGGGGTTAGGCTTCGTCCCACTGGTCCCGATTCTGGCGAACTGTCTCCAGACGTTCGATCTGCTCGCGAATGGTCTGCCAGTCGACGAGGTCCCGCCTCACGGCCTCGACGTCGACACGGTCAGCGTGTTCGAGCGCGTCGACGTCGGACGGTCGATCGGCGTCGAACCGTTCCCGTAACGACGCCGCCTGATTCGCTAATTCGTGCAATCGGTCCCGAAGTTCGGCCCGTGACAGTTGAGCCAGGCGGTTTCGCTTTCGCCACTCGAAGTACGAATCGTTGCGAGCGAACGTGTCCGGACTCTCGCCCGTCTGTTCGAGGACGCCGATGTCGGCGAGTTTGCGAAGGTGTCGGCGAGCGGTGTCGACGGCACAGTCGGCCCGCTCCGCGATAGTCGCGACTCGCGTCGGCTCGTGAAGCTGGAGCGCCGCGCGATAGACGCGTTCGTCGGCCGGCTGTGACGCCAACTCGTCCGCAAATTCGTTGGAGAGCGACGAGTCGACGGGCGGTGTCGGCTCCCCTGGCATGCGCGAGTATTGCAGTGTGGGGACTATAGTAGTTGACGGGCGGGTGCGCGTTACTCGTCGCTCCGTGAGTCGACAGTGAGGCGGCAATTGTCGAATTCGCGCGAAGGCACCGACTTCCGGCCGGCGGAACATGTTGGTAGCGGTATTACTTTACGCGTTCATCGAATCGTCGGGGACAACATGACCGACGGCGACCTGACCGGGCAGACGGTACTCGTAACCGGCGGCGCGGGGTTCGTCGGGAGCCACCTCGCCGAATCGCTGACCGACGCGGCCGAGGTGCGCGTCCTCGACGACCTCTCGAACGGCGACGCCGGCGACGTTCCCGCGCACGCGAGACTGATCGAAGGAGACGTCCGCGACCGGGCGACGGTGCGGGAGGCGATGGACGGTGCGGACGTCGTCTTCCACGAGGCGGCGATGGTCTCCGTCCCCGCCTCCGTCGAGGCGCCGATGGACTGCCACGGCGTGAACGGGACGGCGACGCTCCAGTTGCTCGACGTCGCCCGCCAGACCGACAGCCGAGTCGTGCTGGCGTCGAGTGCAGCGATCTACGGCCACCCCGAGTCGGTCCCGGTCCCGGAGTCGGCTCCCAAACGCCCCACCTCGCCCTACGGCGTCGAGAAGCTGGCGAACGACGAATACGCGCGCGTGTACGCGGAGCAGTACGGACTGGAGACAGTGGCGCTCAGGTACTTCAACATCTACGGGCCGCGCCAGACCGGCCAGTACAGCGGCGTCATCAGCGTCTTCCTCGACCAGGCCCGCGCCGGCGACCCGATCACCGTCGAGGGCGAGGGCGACCAGACGCGCGACTTCGTCCACGTCGACGACGTGGTGGCGGCGAATCGGCTGGCGGCGACGACGGCAGAACGGGGCAGCGCGTACAACGTCGGCACCGGGTCGAGCGTCACGGTCCGCGAACTGGCGGAAATCGTCCGCGACGTCGTCGGCGCGGACGTCCCTATCGAACACGTCGACCCGCGGCCCAACGACATCCAGCGCAGCTGCGCCGACGTCTCGAAGGCCAGGGACGAACTCGGGTTCGAACCGACCGTCTCGCTCCGGGACGGACTCGCGACGACGATCGCGTAGTGGCTACCAGCCGCTGATCACGTTCTACGCAGGCGCGCGCCACTCCGGGCCGAGACGAGGGACCGAACCCGCCTGACCGCCGACGTCGAATCGCCGGATAGGACCGGATCGGTCGTCCTCGGTCGCGAGCGGCCATCCTCGGAGCGCGCTCCCGACCGGCCGAACCGACGAGTCGCCGATCCGTGAACGCGTTCCCTGATAAATGACCCGACCGTTCGTTCGGTAAGGAGGTCGCTACTGCCGGGAGCCGCCGGATCGAGTTCGCCGGACGCGGAGCGGGCCGATTCGAACGACCAACAAACACATATAGGGAAACGAGTGATCGAGAGGATATGACCTATCCCAGTACCGATGGTGGGGAAGGGGTGGCAGCACCTGCGAGCGAGAGCCGTTCGAACCCACCCAGCACGCGCGTGGCGTATCGACTGGCCGAGGAGAGCGACACAGCGATCGAGGCGCTCCGGCCGCTGGCCGAGTCCGTCGACCCGGAGGCATTAGACGCGCTCTTCGACGGCCGAGCGGCGGAGAACGCCTACGTGACGTTCCGTCACGAGGGATTCACGATCACGGTCACCGGAAACGGGGACGTGCTCGTCGATCCCGTCGACGTCGAGTAATCGGTACTTGACTGCAGGTCCGATTGGCTACCGGTCTGCACCCACTCGCTAAGCAGGACATTACTTTCGGCCCGAGACCCCTGTGATCGCGTGTTCATGAACGGTCGATTGACGGAAAGCGAATGGCAGCGTATCGCGGAGTTCGCGGAGACACCGAAGCACCAGCGCTGTCCCGAGCAGTTGCTCCCGGACTGCAGCGAGGCGCTCTCGGAGACCAGAGACGGTGCCGAGGGCGCGCGTCGGGACAAGTGACGACCAACAGTTGTGCAGTACCGACCGAGGGGTGCGTCGTTACGGCCGACGCTCAGGTCATGTTCTCTGTCTCGATCGTCTCCCACACCTGATTGCCGCGGTCGGTGATGCCGTAGACGCGTCCCTTCTTCCTGTCTTCCGAGACCAGGAGCTCGACGAGTTCGTGGTCCCGTAGTTCCTGGAGCGCACGCGAGACGTGCGCGACGCTCAGGCCGGTGTCGTCCGCGATCCGCGAGGGCGTCGCCGGTCCGTCGGACAGACGCCGAAGCGTTGCGATCCTGTACCGGGAGCTGATGACGTAGCTCACGTCGTCCCATTCGGTCGCGACCATGTCAGTATCCAGATCCTCCCCGACAGTAGCGCCGGACGCTGGCTCGCCCGCTACGGTCGGCGCGTGCTATCGGTCGGTCTCCGTCTCGGAGTTCGAGAGTGTCGTGTTTAGTCATTTCGTCGTTTCTGGTTTCCCGTTCACAGTAGGCAGACGTTTGTCGGTACGAGCGCGGAACCACCACTCACTCCGGCGGCATCTCGATGTGCTGGCGAGCGGTCGAGACGTAGTGGGCCACCGAGAGAACCAGAAAACTCGCCACCAGGAGGCCACCGACCGCCAGGAGCGGGATGGCCCCGAACAGGCCGACCTCGAGCCACGCGAGTACGAACACGAGCGCGCCCACGGCCGACAGTCCCAGGTACAGGTAGTGCCACGGAATCGACGAATCGCTATCGGTGAGATAGTCGTCGATGACCGAGGTCCGGTCCGTGAGGTGCACGGTGCCGCTGTCCTGGTCGTACTCCACGAGCCCGACGTCGGTGAGCTTCGGGATGTGGGTCTGATACAGTGAGACGTACACTCGCTTTCGATCCTGGTCTGTGAGTTCCGATTCGTCGGTGTCGTTCTCCCACGCAGCGATCGCCTTTGCCAGCTCGTTCAGTTCGACTGTATCGTCGATCTCACGCAGATAGTACAGGACGAACCGACGTCTCGGATTGCTCAAGACGTCGAACACGTCACTTTGTGAGATGTCTGGGTGTTTTGACGACATCAGGACCTACGAGTGGTTTTCACCGGGAGTACGCTGGTTGCGGGCAGTCAGTAGGCGAAGCGATGACCACACCGACGAAACAAGTGTCCACCCCTTTGTTACAACCAGCTTATCAACAATCAATCAGTAAAGGCGCCGCATTCGATCGGCCGCAGGAGGCCCCTGCGACGGGAATGGGGCGGCTGTTCAAGACGGGCTTATTTCACCAGTTCTGGCGGTAAGACCGCCGTATCCCCCGAAGCGGCGCTTTACCGCCGAAAACGCGCACATAACAAAACGTCATTTGATCGATAGCTGTGACTGTGACGGAACGCACTACAGTCGCAGTGATTTCCACTGTCGCCGACGGAAGACGGCCAGTTCGGCGGCGTAATCCCGAATTTACGGGCCGCCGCCCGGGGCCCTCCCGGACCACTTCGCCGCCCGGAGGTGGGCGGACGTGACCGCCTCGCAGGACGTCCGACCGACGGTCGCTATCGCCGACCCGGACGTCGGTGAACGCGAGATGGCCAGCGTCCGCGACGTACTCGCGTCGGGCCAGCTCAGCGCCGGCGAGACCGTCCAGTCGTTCGAAGCAGAGTTCGCCAGCTACTGCGGCGTCGACCACGGCGTCGCGACGAGCAACGGAACGACGGCCCTCCACACCGCACTGGAAGCCCTCGACCTCGGCGAGGGGGACACGGTCCTCACCACGCCCCTGTCGTTCGTCGCGACGGCGAACGCCGTCCGCCTCGTCGGGGCCGAACCGGTCTTCGCCGACGTCAACCCGTCGACGTACAACCTCGACCCGAGCGCGGTCGAGGCGAAGATTCGTGCCCTGGACGGCGACGTCGACGCCATCCTGGCCGTCCACCTGTACGGGCTCCCCGCACCGATGGACCGCCTCCGGGACGTCGCCGACCGCTACGACGTCCCGCTGATCGAGGACGCCGCCCAGGCCCACGGGGCCGAATTCGACGGCGACCGGGTCGGCTCGCTCGGCGACGTGGCCTGTTTCTCCTTTTACCCGACGAAGAACATGACCACGGGCGAGGGCGGGATGATAACAACCGACTGCGCGGACGTGGCCGAGCGCGCGGCCGCGTTCATCAATCACGGGCGCGACGACGACAACCGCCACCAGCGCGTCGGTCACAACTTCCGCATGACCGACCTGGCGGCCGCCATCGGCCGCGTCCAGCTCCAGAAGCTCTCCGGGTACGTCCAGGCCCGCCGGGAGAACGCCGCCCGGTACACGGACGCGCTGCGCGACAGCCCGATCCGGGCGCCGGTCGAGCCGGACGGATATCGCCACTCGTACCACCAGTACACGATCCGGGCCGAGGACCGCGACGACCTCCAGGCGCATCTGAGCGAGTACGGCGTCGACTCGGCGGTGTACTACCCGACTGCCATCCACGAACAGCCCGCCTACGAGGACGTCGACCACGGGGCGCCCAACGCCGAGCAGGCGACCGAGGACGTCCTCTCGATCCCCGTCCACCCGAACCTCACCGACCGCGACCGGACCGCCGTCGCGACTGCACTCGCCGAGTACTCACATGACTAACAGAGAGATACTGCGGGCTGGCGTCGTCGGCGTCGGCTCCATGGGAAGTCACCACGCACGGGTCTACAACGAACTGCCGAACGTCGAACTCGTCGGCGTCGCCGACGCGGACGCCTCGCGTGCGGAATCGACTGCGAACACCTACGGGACCGAGGCCGTCCCGACCGAGGAGCTCCTCGACGCCGTGGACGTGACATCCATCTCCGTCCCGACCGGCTACCACCACGACGTCGCCACGTCGGCCATGCAACGGGACGTGTCCGTCCTCGTCGAGAAGCCGTTCGTCACGGACGCCGAGAATGGCCGGGACCTGATCCGCATGGCCCGGGATCGGGACCTGACGCTCCAGGTCGGCCACATCGAGCGGTTCAACCCGGTCGTGGACGTCCTCGCCGACCTGCTGCCCGACCTGGACGTCATCGCCGTCGCCGCCCGGCGGCTGGGCCCGCCGGTCGACCGCGACGGCAACGACGACATCGTGATGGACCTGATGATCCACGACATCGACCTGGTCCTCTCACTGGTCGAGCGCGACCTGGAGGCCGTCTCCGCCATGAGCGCGCGCGGCAAGGACCACGTCGCCGCCCAGTTGCAGTTCTCGGGCGACGTCGTCGGGTCGCTCACCGCCAGTCGGGTCACCCAGGAGAAGATCCGCGACCTGTCGATCACGGCCCGGGACTGCCTGGTCCACGTCGACTACATGGACCAGTCGGTGGAGATCCACCGCCACTCGTCGCCGGAGTACGAGACCGAGGACGGCGACGTGCGCTTCCGCCACGAGAGCGTCGTCGAGCGGCCGTCGGTCGACAGCGGCGAACCGCTCAAGCGCGAACTGCGGTCGTTCGTCGACGCGGCCCGGAACGGTCACGAGCCAGAGGTGACCGGCGCCGACGGGCTCCGGGCGCTCTCGGTCGCCGAACAGATCAGCGACGTCGCGACGTCGCGCGTCCACGGGGAAGCGGAGGTGAACCCGAGTGAAGTCACGACAGTCTGAGCGGGGCCTCTACGGCGCCGACCTCGACGAGGCGCGCCAGCGAGTCGCGCTCGTCAGCGGCGAGGTGCCGGTGGCCGTCTACGGCCTCGGCAAGATGGGGCTGCCGCTGGCCGGCGTCTACGCCGAGGTGACCGGCAACGTCGTCGGCGTCGACGTCGACGAGTCGGTCGCCGAGACCGTCGATTCCGGCGGCTGTCACGTCGAGGGCGAACCCGGCCTCGCCGAACTGGTCGAAGAGCGGGTGAACGAGGGCGCATTGTCGGCGACCCACGAGCCGACGGTTGCTGCGTCGGCCGCGAGCGTCCACGTCGTCATCGTCCCGACGCTGCTCACCGACGACAACGAACCCGACCTCGCGACACTTCGGGCCGCGGTCGAGTCGATCGGTGCGGGGCTGAGCGAGGGAGACGTCGTGGTCATCGAGTCGACGGTCCCGCCGGGCACGTGTCGGGACGTCGTCCTGCCCCTGCTGTGTGAGGAGAGCGGGCTCGACGAGGGAGCGTTCGGCCTCGCCTTCTGTCCCGAACGGACCTCCAGCGGCCGGGCGCTCGAAGATATCAGGGGGTCGTACCCGAAGGTCGTCGGCGGCGTCGACGACGAGAGCACGCGCGTCGCCGCGCTGATCTACGACCAGGTCACCGACAACGACGTCATCGAGACGGACGACGCGACGACGGCGGAGTGCGTGAAGGTGTTCGAGGGCGTCTACCGCGACGTCAACATCGCGCTGGCCAACGAACTCGGCCGGCTCACCGACGACCTGTCGGTCGACGTCACCGAGGCCATCGACGTCGCGAACACCCAGCCGTTCTGCGACATCCACACGCCAGGACCGGGCGTTGGCGGCCACTGCATCCCGGTGTACCCGTACTTCCTCACCGAGCAGGTCGACTACGACCTCCCACTGGTCCGGACCGCGCGAGCGGTCAACGACCGGATGTCGGAGTTCGTCGTCCGGAAAGTCGACCAGTTGCTCGCGGACCGACGCCAGGCCCTGGAGGATTCGTCCGTGCTGTTGCTCGGCGCCACCTACCGCGCGGGCGTCGCCGAGACGCGCAAGGCACCGGCACGCGCAGTCGCGCGCCACCTCGTCGAGCTCGGCGCCGACGTCACGCTGACCGACCCGATGCTCGAGGCCGACGACGTCGCGTCGTGGCCCGGGACCTTCGTGCCCACGACGGCCGTCGAGACAGACGCCTTCGACGCCGTCGCGCTCCTGACGGCCCACGACGAGTTCGAGTCGCTGGATCCGGCGGCGTTCGGCGACGCGGCCATCCTCGACACGCGCCGCGCGCTGGCGTCCGGGACGCGCGATCGGCCCCATTACGCCCTCGGACGCGGCACGAAGTAACGTATCGTTAGCCCCGGAGTCCATCGGGACCGTTCTCGGCTCGCTTCGCTGAACGAGACATCACTACCTCGATAGATAGCGTGACTCAGCGGAACCGGGGACACGGGCCGTCGTCACCCGTTCTATCGGATAGTAATGGGGCGTTACCCCGCATTTGGACTCGATTACCACGAGTTGGGTAGAGAGTAACACATGTATACCAGTCTTAAAATTACAAACCATTAAGTGTCTGAGCTTCGGTAACTTGGACGCACTCGGGGGCTCGCCCCGGTGGGCAAATCGGAGAGAGATCATCCGGAATCGGATCGGCCCGGTGTGCGTCGCACCGATGGCGCGTACTACTCTCGGCGTGTAACGCCGAAATACGAACTGACGGTCACACATCGTGCGGCCGTGAGGGGGTCACAAAATGAGCGCACAGAACACAGCACCACAACGAAGCCAGGAATACGACGTCGACTCAGAGGACGTAGAGAACGAAAGCGAACAGACGGAGACGACAGCACCCGCCGAACCCGAAGAGCTGTCCCTCGACCTGATATTCGAGGTCCTGAAGAACCGCCGTCGGCGTGACGTCATCCGGTATCTCGAGGAACGGGGCGAGCGAACGTCGCTCAGCGACCTCGCCGAGCACGTCGCCGCCCTGGAGAACGACACGACGACGCAGGCGCTGACGTCGAGTCAGCGCAAGCGCGTCTACGTCGGCCTCTACCAGTGCCATCTGCCGAAGATGGACGACATGGACATCGTGAACTTCAACCAGGACCGTGGCTACGTCGAGCTCGGCGCCAACGTCGACCAGCTCGACCCGTACCTCGACCCCGTGACGACGGACGAGCAGCGCTGGCACACCTACTACCTCGGGCTCTCCGGGCTCGGGATCGCCGCCATCGCCCTCTCGCTCGCCGCCGGCCTGACCGCGGCGCTCACCCAGGTGCTCCTGGGCGCCGTCGTCGCCGCCTATCTCGGCCTCGCCGCCTACCAGACGTACGCGGCCTCGGTCGACGAGTAGCGTCATCGGGCTCGCCCCGTCCTTTCCTCGAGATTCGACCGCATCCCGGCCTCGAAGGGGCCGTTGTCGGACGCCGGCCGATCGTCCCACCCGGGGCACGTGGGACCGCGGCGTCCGCCCACGATGCGTATCCTGTCCGACCGCGCCCTGGGGACGGCCCTCAGTTTCCCAGGGCGCCCGCTGTCCGCCCGCCTCCGGATTCGTTCCGGACGCCGTCCGACTCCAGACCACCGACGCACCGGTTCGACGGACTGTGACGGCGCCACCGTCGCGGGGGGACAATCTCTCCATCCCACCGGTCCGGTGGGAGCGGCGCGATCCAGTCCCTCCTCATTATTGACATCAACAGACATATTGAGTGTCGGGCGCTCGTTTCGTTCACAGTTTATTCCATGGATGGAATCTCCATCGAATA
Source organism: Halomicrobium sp. HArcel3 (assembly GCF_058933135.1). NCBI lineage: Archaea > Methanobacteriati > Methanobacteriota > Halobacteria > Halobacteriales > Haloarculaceae > Halomicrobium > Halomicrobium sp. HArcel3. Next base: position 91,532 of record NZ_JBZYDN010000006.1, read on the forward strand.
CGATGCCAGTGCAGACCAGTATTACGTCGATATGCCGCTCGACGGGTCGTCCGACGTCGGCAGAGCGGTCGTCGTCGGCATCGGAGAGATACTCGACCAGGACCCGGTTTCGCTACCGCCGCTCGGCAAGGTCATCGACACGGAGTCCCTGACAGCAGTCTTCGAGGGACGAACGGCCGAATCGGAGAGCGACGCGTCCGTCTCCTTCGACTACAGCGGCTTCGCCGTGACCGTTCACAACAGCGGCCGTATCATCTTCGACGAGAGGCACTAGCCCCGATCGCGTGGGAACTCGAACGGGGAGTTCGGATCTTCCAGCGGGGGAAACTGGTCGTTTCGCCGAAGTGAGTCCGGTCGTTTCGTGGGTCGGCCATCGTACTTCGTCCAGTGGGTCGGTCGGCGCGCTGTACCCACCCCCCGTGTGCGAAATGAAATGTGCAGAAAACCGTCGATACAGAGGACGTACTGGAAGGATTCAGATCGGAGTATCCGGGTTGGAGAGTCTGAGTAGGAGTGGTTTACGGCGAGATAAACGGCCTCCTACGGGTCCACAGGGCAGGTTGCGACAGACCCTCAGTGCACCCGGGGACAGGTTCGGAGACCGCGCACGACCGAACGGCGGTCACTTGCTGAGAAAGTCCGCGACCTGCGCGTTGACGACGGAGCGGACCAGGTCCTCGTCCGCCTCGAGGTCGGAGAGACGCGAGTCCTCGCGAAGCGTCTCGGCGACGACGTCCGGGTCGTCCGTGAACGTGTACTCCTTGTGGACGCCGCGGCCGAATCCGCGACTCCGCCGTTCGGACGTGACCATCCCGTACGTGTCGAGTTCGTTCATGTACCGCAGGTAGGTGTCGCGGGACTTCTCGTCGGTGTCGAGCAGGTCGGTGAGGTACTCGTACACCGCGAAGCCGACGGTCCCCGGGACGGAGTCGATGTCCTCCTCGGAGTACACCTGTACCGCGGCGGTCGCGTACAGCGAGAGCTTCTTCTGGGTCGAGAGGCCCTCGATCTGGGTGAGCGTCCGGTCCTTCTCGAACTCCTCCTGGGCGTTGCGGGCGTGGGGCTCCGTGACGACGTCGGCGTCGTTCCGGTTGGCGATCTCGCCGGCCTTCCGGAAGAGGTCGATGGCCTTCCGCGCGTCGCCGTGGCTCTGGGCCGCGAACGCGGCGATGAGCGGGATGACGTCCTCCTTGAGCGCGTCCTCGCGGAACGCGTCGCGCCGACGGCGGAGGATCGACCGAAGCTGGTTGGCGTCGTAGTCCGGGAACGCGACGTCCTGGGGGTTGAACGAACTCTCGGCGCGCCCGTCCAGGTCCTCCATGAACCCCGGGTCGTTGGTGAGCGCCGCGACGGAGACACAGCCCTCTATCTTCCCGAGTTTCTCCGCTCGCGAGAGCTGGTAGAGGAGCCGGGAGTAGGCCGGTTCCTCGTTGGTACCGCGGCGCCGACCGTGGAGCAGGTCGATCTCGTCGAGGATGATGATGACGGAGTCGAAGTTGTCGTTGATCAGCTCGTAGAGCCGGTCGAGTTTCTCGTCCGTGGAGATGCCCTTGCGCGGGACGCCGGGGTCGATGCCGATGCTGTCGGCGGCCGTCTCCACGAGCTTGTACACCGCGCGGTCGTGGGACTTGATCGTCTGGCAGTTGATCTCGACGACGCCGAAGCGCTGCCCGTTCGAGTCGGAGATCTCGACGATCTGTTCGCAGACGGCATTTATGATGAGGGACTTCCCCGTCCCGGATGGGCCGTACAGGAGCATGTTCGGTGGCCGGTCCCCCTGGATCGAGGGGCGGAGATAGGTGATAATGTCGTCGAGCTGGTCGTCCCGGCCGACGATGCGGTTCTCGTCGATGATGGTGTCCGGCTCGACGAGGCTCTTGTCCCGGAACACCGACTTGTGCGTCCCGGCCTGGAGCCGTTCCTGGATGGACTGCTGGTCGTCGTCGACCGAGACCTGTTCCTCCCCCTCAGACATTGGAGAGTACTGGTAGTGGAAAGTATAAAAAAGTACGCCAACCGTGTGCGATGGCAAATATTTCTGAATTCGACAGCTCCGGTCTTCTATCCCCCGTATAGGATTTCTTACAATACACCGCGAACGAGTTCATGAATTCCCGCCAGTCTGCCGAGGGGAGTTGTTCCCGGCCGGGGACACACCCCGTGTGCGAAATGAAACCCCGAGGGGTTCGACCGCTGGCGAGACATCGTCGGAGAGACAGTGACCCACCCCCCGTGTGCGAAATGAAATGTGACGTCTACGGACATCAGAAGTGGGAAGAGACGGCCGGAACGATCCGTCGAACCCGATTTGGATCCGGCTGGAACCGGTTTCGGCTAGTTGGGATACGGCATCGCCCGAGTAGTCTCGATCGAGTGGGCTGGTTCGAGGGGACTCGAGCGAACTGGGAGGACTCCAGGGGGAGGGGACACACACCCCGTGTGCGAAATGAAATCGGCGGAGGGGTGTAGCGGTTCGAACGAGGCAGCAGTGGGTCAGTCGGAACGACGCACCGTGAAATCGAGGAGCAGCATCTCTTCCGAATGTTTTGGTGGATTTCTCGATATACCTCTAGAGAATAGACATTCAGGTGATAATTTTTGTGAAGCGATGTCCTACGGGTTTGGTTTGATGCCCTAGTAAATAAACTTTTCTCTAATTTAGAGTTTTCACTGCAGGGGTCCCCTTGACCACGTCTTCCCTCGAAGTTCATCGGCCGAATTCGATACCCTGACGCTCGGACTCCGTCTGATCACCCACCCCCGCTGTTTTCCCGTTTCATTTCGCACACGGGGTGTGGGTGTGTTTTTAAACCCTCTTCGCGGGGACTCCTGTTTCACCCTCGTATTCAAGAGACAAGTGAGGATTGCCCAGAACAGTTCCTCTCTATGGCAAACTCGAAGATCCCTCTCGAAATCATTTCGCACACGGTGTCCCGCCACGGATCATCTTCCAGGGTCGGTCGACGTCTCTCGAACGATCATCTCCGCTCAGGAACCGAATTACGTGTGACCGACACCATCCAGATCCTCGGAACGCTTCATCCAGCCACCGTCCGAGAAACGTTCACGATACGTGAACCGTCCTCGGGGACACACACACCTGATTCCGAGTTAGTTGGGTATCGAGCGAGGGGGAGGAGCCGAGAGCGGTATGAACTAACTCGGAATCAGGTGTGTCGTTCCTAGTTACTAGTTTCTAGAATAGGCTAGAAGAAGAGAAGAAGTAGAGATGAGAGAGAAACGAGAATGGAGGACGAGACCGGACCGAGCGAAGTCGTCCAGCTTCCACTCGATCTTTGCTGCTACTCGTCCTCCTCTCTTCACCACTCCACCCTCTCGACCGAACTAACTCGGAATCGGGTGTGTGTGTCCCTCTTCGAATCCTCTTCACCTCAAATCACTCCCGCGGCGATCCAAATTTCCCGGAATTACCGATTGAAACGGTTGATATCGCGCTCCCCGTCGTTCGGACGTCTGGCTCCCTCACATCTCGTTCGTTCGACCGTCGCCGCCGAGCCGACCGGGCTACTAACTCGGAATCAGGTGTCTCTCTCGTTGGCCTCCTCTCCAAAGCCGTTTCGTCGGCCGATAACTAACTCGGAATCGGGTGTGTCGTCAATCCGCCGAACGAATGGGACGCGATCCGGTCGTCCACCAGACGTTCGATTCAGTCGATTCGTTCGATTCGCTCCTTCTGGTATTCGACCACGTTTCACCGAGGTTGCCTCTCGAGGTCCCCATCGATTCACCGCCATCTCGATATCACCGTGGGACCCCCGCACACAGCCGCTAACTCGGAATCAGGGGGGTGTCGACCGAATTCGTAGTTACCCCGAAAACCGCTGTACTGGCCCTGGATCGGCGCGAGGGAGTGGATCTAACTCGGAATCTAGTGGTAACGTTTTTGAGTACGGTCGTGGATAGCGATGGTATGGACGAGGGGAGCGACGGGGGGACCAGGGGTGACAACCTCTTCAGCGACGTCGACGCTGGCGGAGGGAACGACATCTTCGCGAACCGTGAGCTACTGAACATCGACCACGTTCCGGACCAGAACCGGATCGTCGGTCGCGACGACCACATCCAGGAGCTGGCCAACGAGGTCGGTCCGGCCGTGACGGGCGTCCCACCGAACTCCGTCATCCTGTACGGGAAGACCGGGTCGGGGAAGTCGCTCGTCGCGAATCACGTCATGGAGCGCGCTCGCAACGAAGCCGAGCGGCGTGGAAACCGGCTCGCGACCGTCACCGTCGATTGCGCACAGGCCAAGGGAGAGGCGGACACCATCCAGACGGTCGCCGACAGCATCAACCGCCCGGGCACCGGCGTCAAGGTGCCGACGCGCGGTATCTCGACGAACGAGTACTACAACCGACTCTGGGAGATCCTGGACCGCGAGTACGACGCCGCGCTGATCACGCTTGACGAGGTTGACCGGCTCGGCGACGACAACGTCTTGATGCTCCTCTCACGCGCCCGCGAGGCCGGGAAAGTCGACGTCCCCATCGGCATCATCTCCATCTCGAACAAGGTCAACTTCCGCGAGCAGATGACCGAACGCGTCAAGAGCAGTCTGGGACACAACGAGTTCATCTTCGACCCCTACGACGGCGAGCAGCTGCGCCAGATCCTCGAAAACCGCAAGGACGCGTTCCAGGACGGGGTCCTGAAACCGGGCGTCATCCCGAAGACGGCGGCGCTCGCGGCCCAGCGACACGGGGACGCACGCAAAGCGATCCGCCTCCTTCGGCACGCCGGCGACTACGCCAAGAACAACGGTGTCGGCGAGGTCAGGGAGGACCACCTCGAACTCGCCCAGGAACAGGCCGAGGTCGAGCGTCTCAAAGAACTCATCGCCGGGCTCCCGCCCCACAGCAAGTACGTCCTCTACGCGCTCGCGAACCTCACGTCGAAGACGCCCGACGACCGCGACTGGTTCCGGACCACCGTCATCTACGACGTCTACCGGAAGGTCTGCGAGTCGGAGGGGACCGACGACCTGACGACCGACACGGTCCGCGGGCTCCTCAGCGAACTCGCCTTCCTCGAGGTCACCGAGTCGAACCAGGAACACGGCGGCATGGGGAAGGGGACGTACAAGGAACATCGGCTTCTCTGGGAGCCCAGCGTCGTCTTCAAGATGGACCCCGACCCCGCGCGCGTCGACGTGGACCAGTAACGCGGCCGTCGTCACCCGTTCTGATAGATCGTCGTCGGTCCGCTACTCGCCGCCGTGGCCGCCCCGTTTCCATCCCGGGTGACCGACGACAGTCACGTTATCGGTCCCGGAGAGGCCGTGCTCACCGGATTCGTCCCGTTCCCACTCGAGGCGGGCCTCGGATTCGTCGCCGTCGAACCCGGCGTGCCAGGTTGGGAACAGCAAGAGGAGGTCCGCTCGGCCGTCTCCGTCGACGTCCAGAGGATAGCCGTCGTGGACCGGTCGTGCACCGCCACCGTCGCTGACGACGTCTGGTGCCCCGAACCGGTAGCGAACCGGTTCACTCGTCGGGTCGAACGCGTCCGTCTGGCGGACGGCCACCGGGACGAAGCCGTGTCCCTTCGGTGCGATCAGGTTCTCGTCACTGTGCGGTTTGACGTCGACGGAAAGGTCGTCCGGGAAGTGCGCAGCAGCCTGGCCACTGAGCGCTGGCACCGCGACTGCGGCGGCTGCCGCGCCGGCGCCCAGGCGGAGTACGTCCCGCCGGTGTTTCGAATTCGATTCGGTTCCGTTTGTCTCGTCACTGCTTGATTCAGTTGTCATGTATGACGAACAACCATTTTTGCCAGACGCGATTAATTTTTGTGGTTCAATTGACGAAAAGAATACGACATCGAACATCGACTGCGGGTCTGGTTCTACGGCACCACGTCTGGAGTTCGTCCCCCGACTGACGTGATCGTTTGCAACAGTCGGTACAAACAGATGTTTGTAACAGCCATTTGTACCGGTGCGTCTCGGTGCCTGAGTACGTCCCCGTCAGAATGGCCCCGAACGGACGCTCCATGATCCGGGGGCCGCCACCGCTCTCACGGGAGTCGACGCTCGCCGCCCACGCCGGCTGCTAATTCGTTCCCCCTTTCACTCCTCTTCTCACCGGCCGGTGTTTCATTTCGCACACGGGGTGTGTGCGTCGTTCACGTCGGTTCGCTTCGCGGCGTTCAGTGACCCGGGAACGCGACTCAGCCACGTGGACTATCGGTGTCCATGGCGTAGTCGCTCGCATGGCGACTGTACTGGAGTTCACCAGCCCGGCCGACGAGTTCCCGCTGGGAACGATTTTCGAGAACCTGCCGACGGTGACGGTCGAACTGGAGCGGCTCATTCCCCACGAGACCATGATCATCCCGTACTTCTGGGTTCGTGGCGCGGACGCGGTCGACGTCGAAGCCGCCTTCGAGGCCCACGCCGGCGTCGTCGACGTCGAACGCATCGACAGCGTCGATAGCGAATATCTCATGCGTGCGGAGTGGGAGTCTGCGTACTTCGGCATCCTGAGTGCACTCGCCGAGGCGAGCGTCGTCGTTCTCACAGGCGTCGGGACCAGCGACGGCTGGGACTTCGAGGTTCGCGGGGAGGATCGGACGGCGATCAGCGAGTTCCGAACGCTCTGCCAGGAACACGACATCCCTATCGAGATCACCGCCGTCCACGCGCTGCTCCCGGTCAAGGGCGACGGCATCGAACTGACGGACGCCCAGCGGGAGGCGCTGGTGCTGGCGTACGAACGCGGCTACTTCGACTCACCCCGCGAGACGACGCTCGACGAGATGGCGTCGGAACTCGGGATCAGCCAGCAATCGCTCTCCTCACGCCTCCGTCGCGGCCACCGACGCCTCATCGGCGGCACGCTGGTCAACTCGTAAACTGGTCAACTGTCGACTACATATAAAAACCTCCTGTATAATCAGGGGAATTCATCAATTGCGTTCGGTCCCTCGTTACGGTAGATTCCTTTGATCGCCACTTATCCGAATACCGAACTGGAGTCGCTGACGTTCGACCGCGACTCGGGAACGTACAGGGCGGAGTTCGACCAGCAACGTACTTCTGCGAGTGCGGCAGTCACCGCGTTGCTGTCTGCGGTACGGGACTGCGCCCCGACCGAACTCTCGCCGCTCTACGAGTCTGTCGACCCGGACGCCCTCGACTCGCTCACCCGGGTTCGGAGTGGCACCAACGGTGACGTCACGGTCGCGTTCTCCATCGGTGAAATCGAGGTCACCGTGTACAGCTACGGGACGGTCGCGATCACGTCCCCCGACGCCGATGGACTCGAAAGCCCGACCGAACAGCCCGCGCTCGACTGACCGCCCGACGGACTAGACGCCGAGCCACTCGTCGTTCCGGACCTCGTAGCCGTTCGAACGGCAGAACTCTGCCGCTTCGCGGCGCACCGCCCGGGATCCGGGCAGCTTCTCCTTCTCGCGGATCTGCTCGACGATCCAGTCGCCCATGACCCGGATTCCCTCGTCGTCGTCGTCCGCGTCGATTGCCGCGAGTTCTCGGAACGTCTTCTCGTAGGCGTTGCGCTGTGACCCGCCGAGGTCCGCGCCGGAGAGTCGGTCGGTGGCCTCGACGACGCGTTTCATGGCCGTCGCGACCGTCGGTCGCTGGACCCGGACCCGGACGTCGGTGGGTGCCTCGAACGTCTCCGCGTCCGAGTCGGGGACCAGCTCCGCGACCGCGTAGCTTTCGTCGGTCGCGTCGACCTCGCGGTCGCCGATGGCCGCGACGACGTCCGCCCCCGTCGCCGGGAACGACACCGCCTCGAGGTCCGACTCGACGTCGTCGAGGACCCCCTCGTCGATCGGTGGCTCGGGTTCGTCGCCGCGTTCCAGCTCGGTTTCGATGGCACGCTCCCGCTGGCGCCGCTCTTCGTCGTCGGCCTGTTTGTCTCTACCCGATTTGTTATCTGCCATTCTACATTTTTGGCGCCGGAGCCGGATAGACCTGTGGTCGCTGGCGGACGTTTGGCGTTCGGCTATCGTCGACATCCCGACCGGAATCGACTCGCTCAGCCCCTGAGCGCGTCGACCGGGCGGTCGTTGGCCGCCTTCCAGGCCGGGTAGAGCCCGCTCAGCAGGCTCGCGAACACCGCGAACCCGAAGCCGTAGAAGAGGTACCGGAAGCTGGACCAGCCGAACACGAGCAACGCGTCGTCGGCGATCAGGTCGAACATGAGCATGCCGACGCCGAGCGAGACGAGGGCGCCGAGGAATCCGCCGATGACGCCCAGGAAGGCGGCCTCGGTGAGGATCATCCGGAGCACCTCGCCGCGACGGATCCCGACCGCCCGGAGGACGCCGATCTCGCCGCGGCGTTCGATCGTGCTCATCAGCATGACGTTGAGGATGGCCACGCTCGCGACGACCAGCGAGATGGAACCGATCCCCAGCAGCGCCAGGTTGAGCGTGTTCAGGAACGAGTCGATGTTCTCCTGGACCCCCGCGAAGTTGGTGACGCTGATCACTTCCTCGTCCCCCTCGTTGAACCGCTCCTCGAGGTCCTTCGAGATGGCCGTGGCCTGGTCGCCGTCCGACGCCTCGATCGTCACCGAGTCGTAGTACTGCTGGTCGGAGAGCGCCGAGAGCGGTAACACGAGTTCGTTGCCGCCGCCACCGAACCCGCCGCCGGACTCGATGAGCCCGCGGATACGGTAGAGTCGCCCGTCGTACTCGACGGGATCGCCGATCTCGAGCCCGAGCTGTTCGGCCGTACTGGCGCTGATCAGCGCCCCCGACTCCAGGCGGTCGGGTGAGTCCCCCGTGGTCACGTTGTACAGCACGTTCGCCTGCTCCACCGCGGTGACGCTCACGAACACCTCCTCGCCGCTCCGGGAGGTCAGCCGCGTCGCGTTGGACTTCTGGGGGACGACGGGCGCGTCGCCCGCGATGGCTCGCATCTCCGCCACCTGGTCGTCGGTCAGGCCGTCCTGCTCGCTGTCCTCGCCGGCCGAGACCGTCACCTCGCTCGCCAGGCCACCCAGGTCCGTCGTCGCCTGCTGCTGGATGGCGGCGCCCGCCATGCCGAGCGAGGCGATGGCGATGACGCCGATGACGATGCCGAGCGCGGCCAGTCCCGTCCGGACGCGGTTCCGGCCGAGGTTGCGCCAGGCCATCAGGGCGCTGGGGAACCGCCAGAGGACGTCCGCGACGCTCACGCGGGGACCACCTCCTGGATCACGCCGTCGACGATCCGGACCGTGCTGTCGGTGTACCCGAGCATCTGCTCGTCGTGCGTGACCGCGACGATGGCGACGTCCTCTTCCTCTTTCAGTCGCGTCAGCTCTTCGAGGATCGTCTCGCCGGTGTCCTGGTCGAGGTTCCCCGTCGGCTCGTCGGCCAGCAGGATGTCGGGTTCGTTGATGAGCGCCCGCGCGATGGCGACGCGCTGTTTCTGGCCGCCGGAGAGCTGCTTCGGCGTGTGCTCGAGTCGGTCACCGAGGCCGACCCGCTCCAGCAGGTCGATGGCCCGGTCGTGCCGGTCGACGCTGGTGTCCCACATCGAGGGCAGTTCGACGTTCTCGGTCGCGGTGAGCATCGGCAGCAGGTGGAAGTCCTGGAAGACGAAGCCGATGCCCGACCGGCGCTCCTCGGTGAGTTCGTCCTCGCTGAAGTCGGTCACGTTCCGGCCGTCGAGCCGGACCGTCCCCTCCGTCGGCGTGTCCAGCAGGCCGATGATGTTGAGCATCGTGCTCTTGCCGGAGCCGGACGGTCCGATCACGGTGACCATCTCGCCGCGGTCGGCCTGGAAATCGACGCCCTTCAGCGCCTCGATTATCTCCTCGCCGCTCCGGTAGCGCTTGACGACGTCCTCGAGTTCGATGACGTTCATCGTCGCCAGAGGAAGACCGCGACGCCGGCCACCGCGAGGATCACGAGGACGACGCCGATGGGAAGCAGCGGGAGGCCGCCCGACCCGGCCTGTCCGTCCGGCCCGCCGGTCCCGCTGGCGGGGTTCTGCCCGTCACTGCCGGGCTGGGCGTCCCCGCCGGTGGCGGCGCCGGCCCCACCGCCCGACCCGACGTTGACGGCCTGCGTCGTGGTCACGCGCTCGCCGTCGACGATGTAGGTGATCTCGATCGGGACCGTCGACGTCCCGGCGTCGACCTCGCCGGTCAGCTCGAAGGTCGCGAACTCGCTGGCCTCGATGGCGCCGATGAAGTACTCGCCCGACGGCGCTACGGGGCGAACGCCGCTCTCGTTCGGGATGCTGACGAGCACGGACTCGGTGTCGGTGCTCCCGATGTTCGCGGCGTCGCCGTCGACGGTGACACGCGAGCCGGTGCGCGTCGTCTCGACGCCGGTCAGCCGAATCTCGCCGTCGACCTGCTTGACGTTCTGCAGGTTGACCGTCTCTTCGGTGGTGTGGCTCTGGCCCGCCGCCGTGTAGCTGGCCGTGAACGTGACCCGGTCGGACGAGAGGTTCTCCGTGTCGAACGTGGTGGTCTGGCTCGACCCGGGCGCCACGTCGAACAGGAAGTTCCGGTCGAACTCCTCGCCGTCCGCGCTCGCCGCGATCTCGACGTCCGACAGCTCCGTGTTGCCGAAGTTCGTCAGCGAAACCTCGGTGGTCCCCGACTGGTTGCCCGCTGTCCGCGTCGAGATATCCGCCTTGACGACCGGGTCCTCGACGTCGACGTACACCGGGTACTCGTAGGAGTTGTGGTTCCCGTTCTGGTCCCGGACGACGACGTGGGCGGTCAGGCGCTTCTCGCCCGCCTTCTCGAACGTCGTCGTCAGCGGGATGGTGACCGAGCCGCCCGGCGGCACCGACCCGACGTCCTCGATCCGTTGCTGGGTGTCGGCGTCGCCCGACGTCCGGAGGTAGATGTCGGTGATGTAGACGCTCCCGTTACTGCTCTGGAGGTTCGACACCGTCGTCTCCAGGGTGACGGGCTCGCCCGTCACGGTCTCGTTCGACGTCACCGACACCGACGTGATCTGTACGTCGGTCTGGGCCGCCACGACGGCCGTCGCGGCGACTCCCGTGCTGACGAGCACGGCACAGACGACGAGTGCCCGCAGGGCCCGGGACCTGGTCATCGGGTGACCCCGCTGGTGGTCGTGTCGCGGCCGGTCGCTGGTCGACGGCGATGCCGACGGCGTGGGAGAGGGCGCGCGGAGGAGTGCCGTTTACACGTCTCGCTATCAGGGCTCATACAGTGCCACTGGACGTGGAGCCATAAATGATATTCCAAATTCAACTGAGGGTGCGTGGGAAGAAAGCGCTCGACGGCCAGCTGACCGGTATCGTGGTACGGGACCGGTGCCGCTCGCCGACGGAGCCAGACCCCCCGTCTGCGAATTGAAATCCGGACCGGTCTGGGCTACTCGTCCTGCTTGCTCGCCTCGTCCAGCAGGACGACCGCGCTGCCCAGTAGCGCGACGTTCTTCAGGAAGTTGATCTTGTTGGCCTGCCGTTCCTGTCCCTCCATCGTCCAGAAGTCGTGGATGGCCGGCGTCGTCCCGAGGAAGAACACGATCAGCGCACCCGCGGAGGCTCGCGGGAACTTCCAGAACAGGACGCCGAGGTTGGCGACCAGCAACATCCCGGTGACGAACGGGACGAAGACGTCCGCCATCGGGACGCCCTTCTCCGCGGCGATAGCGACGCGCTTCTCGTTGTTCTGGAACCCGTCGACGGCCATGTACGCCAGGATACCGGCGTACAGCGTTCGCCCGAGCGCCGACGGCGGGCTCCCGGGCGCGTCGGCGTCGGTCACGCCTCGACCACCCCCATCCGGCTGACGTTCGCACTGACGCGCCCGACCGTCTCGTACTCCCCACCGTCGATCCGGCGCATGATGCGGCCCTCGACGTCGTCGCGCTGGTCGGGGACGTCGAAGAGCCCTGACCCGCAGAGCACGTCGCCATCGTGGACGGCCCACGTCTCGACGACCTCGTGGGGCTCGCCGGGGTAAGCGACGCGCTCCCAGTCCCGGCCGAAGTTCGTCGACTCGAACAGGGCGACCCCGTGCTCGTCGTTCACCCAGGCGGGTGGGGCCTCCTCCCCGCCGCCGAAGAAGACGGTGCCGTCGTGGACGAACACCTCCCTGACGTACGAGAAGTCGTTCCCGCCGTCGATCCGTTCCCAGGAGTCGCCGGCGTCCGTCGTCCGCCAGAGGCCGCCCTCACCGACCGCGTGCCCGAGGCCCAGGTTCTCCAGGTCGTGGTCGAGGTAGCCGGTCGCGGCGAGCCAGACGTCCTCCGAGATGGGGAGGACCTGGTGGACGTCGTCGACGATGGCGTCGCGTCGGTCGACCCACGTCCGGCCGCCGTCGTGACTCAGGTGGACCCCGCCCGCCTCGACGCCGGCGATCAGCGTCTCGGGGCGACCCGGGACCGTTTCGAGCGCCCGGAGTCGGGCGTAGTGGGGGTCGATTGGCGACTCCCAGTGGCCCCTGGACGGAAGCTCGCGGAACCTCTTCAGCTCCGACCACGTCTCGCCGTCGTCGACGGAGCGGAACAGGTAGGGGTCGTTCGTGCCGGCGTAGAGCGCACCGTCGCCCGTCGCCAGAATCGACCACACCTCGCTCTGGCCGGCGTGCCAGAACCGGTCGCCGAGCGGGACCCCCAGGTCCTCCCACGTCCGGCCGCCGTCCCGCGAGCGGTACGCCCCGGTCGAGGACGCGACGAACACACCCTCCGCGTGGTCCCACGACTCCACCGCCGTGACCACCTCGCAGTCGAGCACCTTCTCGGGTTCCTCGCGCTCGAAGGGCACGTCGCCGACCCGGTACAGGCCCTCGTCTGTCCCGATCAATAGTGTCATACGTGAACGTGTGCGTTGCACTCCTAATAAACGTTTACCGCCCTGTAAAATCTAAGTGAGAGGGGCGTCAACCGGCAAACGACGATTCACCCGCGGTGAGGCCGCTCCCGGCCCGATCACCGCTCCTCACCAACGACGCCATCCCACCGATGACACCATCCCACCAATGACCCCACCCCACCAATGACACCATCTCACCCGACGAAACGTCCGACCGACGCAGCGCATCTCGACGACCGGGACGACGACCAGGCCGACGACTTGCCCCGGGAGCTCCTGAACCTCCCGTGGATAGACCCCCACAACCACGCTCACACGCTCTCGTGGGAGGACCGAGAGCGATACGCCCTCTCCGGATGCCGGTCGATGCTCATGGTCGCGTCGGGCTACCACTGGACGCCGTACCGGCCCGTCGAGGCCGACGACGTCCGGTTCCTCTGGGACGACGCGATCAACCGGCGCGCGGCCATCGAGCGGAACCACTTCTTCGAGGCCAAACTCGGGCTGGGGATCCACACTGGGGTCCGCATCGAGAACCCCGACGACCTGCTGGACGCGATGGCGGGCTACTGCGAACTCGACGAGGTAGTGGCGGTGGGTGAGACCGGCGTCACACCCTCCCAGCACGTCAGTCGGTGGGACCTCGACGGCCAGCGCGCCGTCGTCGGGGCGCAGATGGAGTTGGCTGCCGATCACGACCTGCCTGTCATCCTGCACACGCCGAACACGACGACCGAGCGCCGCCGCGAGTACCAGCGCCCGCCGGGGACGCCGGGCTACGAGAAGAACGCCGGCCTCGGGCAGGAGCCGGTGATCGACGCGGAGAATCCACAACTCGAAGCGGTGAAGATCGACGTCGAGGCCGCGAACGAGGCCGGCCTGGACGAAGAGCGAGTGGTCGCCTCCCACGCCGACCGGAACAACACCGCGTGGCTGATGGCGGAGACCGACTGCTACCTGAGCTACACCATCGGCCACTCGTGGCTGATCGGGGTCACCGCCGCCGACGTCGCGAACGCCATCGACGAGTACGGGCCCGAGCGGATCATGGTCGACACCGACTGCGCGAACGTGTTACGGACCGATCCGTTCGCCCTGAAACGGGCTATCTTCGAGCTGTACCGCTACGGCATCGACGTCGACGACATCCGGCAGGTAGTCCTGGAGAACCCGCGGGACGTGTTCGACTTCGAGGAGTAAATCTCGGGATAGCCGCCACTGAAGGTTTCGAGGACCGATTTCCGTGGGTCAGTCGAACGTGCAGGGGTTCGTCAGTTCGCCCAGTTCCTCGATGCCGACGGTGACCTCGTCGCCGTCGTCCAGGAGCACGGGCGGGTCGCGGTACACGCCGACGCCGGGCGGCGTCCCGGTGAATATCAGGTCACCAGGTTTCAGCGTGAAGGCCTGACTGCAGAAGGAGACGATCTCGTCGACGCCGAAGATGAACTGGTCGGTCGAGGAGTCCTGCAGGCGCTCGCCGTTCACCTCGGTCCAGATGTCGAGGTCGTGGGGGTCGTCGACCTCGTCGGTCGTCACCAGTTCCGGGCCGACCGGGGCGAACGTGTCCAGGCTCTTCCCGCGGACCCACTGGCCGTCGCCGTGTTGCAGGTCGCGGGCGGAGACGTCGTTGCCGACGAGGAAGCCGGCGACGTGGTCCATCGCGTCCTCGGTGTCGACCCGTCGGGCCTCCTCGCCGACGACGATCACCAGTTCCGCCTCGTAGTCCACCTTCTCGGTGAGCTCCGGATCCCAGGTGATCGGCTGGTCGGGGCCGTTGACGGCCGTCGGGAACTTCGAGAAGAGGACCGGTTCGTCCGGGATGGGGTTGTCGCCCTCCTCCGCGTGGTCGCGGTAGTTGAGTCCGACGCACACCACCTTCTGCGGGTCGCTGACGGGGGCTCGGCGCTCCACTTCGTCTTCCTGGTGGAGGCCGACGCCGGTCTCCTCGGCGTACTCGACGGCCATCTCGGCCTTGCGGCGCCATTGCCACGTCGCTAGCAGGTCACTCGTGCGGTGTGGGACGTCGACGCCGGCGGCCGCGCCGGCCGTCGGCAGGTCGACTACTGTGTCGTCCGGGCGCAGGACGCCACACCAGGGCTGTTCACTCTCCGTCGTCGCGTATTGTCCGATTCGCATGTATCTACTCTCGGTCGTCGGTTCTCGTTCGGTACCCTTCGCTATTGGGAAGTCAGTGTGCCCAGTTCTGCATCGCCCTGCGGCACAGTTCCGTCTACAGCTCGATTCCCGCCTCCTCGATCAGCCGGTGGCCCGACTCGCAGAACCGGTCGAACTCCTCGTCGACCAGCGGGTTCAGGAGTTTGCCGTCGCGCTTGACGACCTCGCCGTCGACGAGGACGGTGTCGATGTGGGACGGCTCGGACTGGAAGACGGCGGTCTGGACCGGGTCGTGGGACGGCGCCGTCAGGAAGTCGTTCTCCTGCAGGAGGATGATGTCCGCGCGCTTACCGGGCGTGAGCGTTCCGATCTCGTCCTCCAGCCCCAGCGCCTTCGCGCCTTCGATCGTGGCCATCTCGAGGGTGTCACGACAGGAGATCGAAACCTCGGTGACCTCCTCGTGGCCCTCGAGGATCTCCTGGTTGTCGAACATCCGCTGGACCTGCATGCCGACTCGCATCTGGCTGCTCACGTCGCCGGCGATATTCGAACAGACGTCGACGCCCCAGGTCGGGCGCCCCCCGGCCTCGAGGACCTTCCCGGTGACGGGGATGCCGTGGCCCATCTGCATCTCGACCTCCGGCGTCGACGAGAACGAGGCGCCGGCGTCGACCGCGTGCTGGACGTCCTCCTGCGAGAAGTGGTTCCCGTGGGCGATGTTGACGTCCGGGCCGAGCTCGTCTTCGAGACAGCCAAAGCCCTGGTAGTCCTCGCTGTAGACCGACGACGGCCACAGCGCCGCGCCCATGTGGATGGTCGCCAGCGCGTCCAGCTCCCGGGCGAGTTCCAGGTCCGCGAGGGCGGTCTCGTCGACACAGAAGTCCGGCCCCCGTAGCCCGAGTGCCAGGCTGAGCAGGTCCTCGTCGCGGATATTCTCGTCGTACAGCGCTCTGATGTTCTCCTCGGGGAGGCCGACGTCGCTCTCGAACCACCACTTCGCCGCGTCGTCGCCCGGCGGGCCGTAGGTGTACACCGCACGCAGCCCGGCGTCGTCGAGCGCGTCGACGGCCCGCTCGCCGTGTTCGAGGGTGTTGGGATACGACCAGTCCAGGACCGTGGTCGTCCCCGTGTGGAGCTTCTCGAAGGCGCCGAAGAGCCCGCCGAGGTACATGTCCTCGGGCTGGTAGAGCCCGGTGATGTTGCCCAGCATGTGGTCGAAGTACTCCCCCATGAGCGACCAGTCCCCGGCGATACCCCTGACCTGGGTCTGTGCGAGGTGGATGTGCGAGTCGACGAACCCGGGGATCACGATGTGGTCCGTCGCGTCGATGACCTCGGCGTTCGACGCCGAGAGGCCGCGTCCGATCTCCAGGATCTCCCCGTCCTCGATCAGGACGTCCGCGTCGTCGAGCTGGCCGATCTCCGGGTCCAGCGAGACGACCGTCCCGTGTTGTATGATGGTCCGTGACATGGACAACTATAATGATTGACCAGTAGGGTATAACTTTACCGGACGGTAAATCGGAGGTGTGTCGCCGTCGACGCCACGAACTCTCGGGAAGTCGTGCGAGACCGCCCATGCGGAACGGCGGTACGCGATCTCTCCCCGCACCGAATTCACAGATGATAATCAGGGAGGTAGAGTAAAGGTGAGAAATCGGCCTCGTTCACGTATGGCACGAGTGCTAGTCGATGCGGAAAACTACCGGATCGAATACGACCACGAGAGCGGCGCACTCCTCCACATCTGGACGGAGTACACGTCCGGACAGGAGTTCCGCGACGGCTGTAACGAACTGCTCGACGTTATCAAAGAGGAGAACGCGACGAAACTCATCGTCGACACGAGCGAGATCAAGGCTCACGATACGGAAGACAAGCAGTGGCTCCAGGAGGAGTGGATGCCCCGGGAGATCGAGGCGGGCATCGAGTACAGCGCGTCGGTCCCGTCGGCCGATAGCTCTATCTCGAAGATGGAGACGGAGAAGCTCGTCGACCAGGCGACCGACCTCCCGATGACGTACGTGATGGCGGAGAGCCTGGCGGAAGCGCGCGAGTGGATCGCCGACCAGTAGGCCGACCAGGGAGCAGTCCTATTATATAGCCCATGATCGGAGTAGTGGTATGAGCGAGCCGGACGAGACGGTCTCCTCGAAGGACACCCGCGAGGTCATCATGGAGGCGACCTTCCGTGCGCTGCGGGAGCGGGGGTACGGCGACCTCCGGATGCGCCACATCGGCGAGGAGATGGACCTGACCAGGCAGGTGATCCACTACCACTTCGACGGGAAGGACGACCTGATGGCCTCCTTCCTCGAGTACATCGCCGAGCAGTACGAGGGGAGCGTCGAGGTGGACGACGACATGGACCCCCGGGCCGAACTCGACGCCCGGATCGACCAGTGCCTCTTCGGCCCCGAGTTCGACGAGTTCACCCACTGGGACCGCATGAAGGTGTACCACGAGCTGTTCGCCCACGCCCAGAACGACGACCGCCACCAGGAGATCCTCGACGATCACTACGAGCAGATCAAGGGAAGCATCGTCGCGGTCATCGAGCGCGGCATCGACGAGGGCGTCTTCCGCGACGTCGACGCCGACCGCTTCGGCCAGCTGGTGACCGACGCCATCCACGTCGGTCGCGAACGGCGCATCTCACTGGGCCACGAGGAGGCCCCCGAGGAGGCCCGCGAGGCCATCGACGAGTTTATCCTCGATTCGCTGTCCGTCGACGAATAGCCCGGCCGGGGTGCTCCGGCCCGGGCGGTCCCGGGCCGTCCCGCCGCGTTACTCCCCGCTTGCTTCTTCGCTTTCGTCCTCGCCCGGCTCACCGAACACGCCGGCCTCGGCCAGCGAATCGATCTCGGCTTCGTCGTAGCCGAGTTCGCGGAATACCTCCCGGTTGTGCTCGCCCAGCAGCGGCGGCGGGAGGTCGAACCCGCTGTCGGCCTCGCCGTACCGGAGCGGGTGTTCGATCACCGGCACCTCCCCGAGTTCGGGGTGGTCGATCGACGTGACGGTGCCGCGGGCGTCGATCTGTGGGTTGTTGAGTGCCTCCTCGACGTCGTACACCGGCCCGGCCGGCACGCCGGCGTCCTCCGCGATGATCTCGATCCACTCGTCGGTCGTCTGCTCCCGCAGCGTCGACTCTATCTCCGCTTCCAGTTCGTCCAGGTGGTCGACGCGGTCGGCGTTCACTTCGAAGCGCTCGTCCTCGGGCAGGTCCGGCCGGTCGATGGCCTCGCACAGCTCCCCCCAGAGCTTCTCGTTGAGGATGCAGACGTTGATGTAGCCGTCCTTCGTCTCGAACGTCTGGTAGGGCGCCAGGACGGGATCTTTCGTCCCCATCCGCCGGGGCTCCTCGCCGGCGAACACCATCCCCGCCTGTTTCGTGAGCCAGGGCAGCGTCGCCTCCAGCATCCCGAGGTCGATGTATTCGCCCTCGCCGGTCTGTTCCCGCCGATACAGGGCGGTCATCGTCCCGAAGGCGGCCCACATCGCGGTGATCAGGTCCGTCATCGGCAGGCCGACCTTGACCGGCTGGCGCCCCTCCTCACCGGTGACGCTCATGATCCCGCTCATCCCCTGGATGAGCAGGTCGTAGCCCGACCGTTCCCGCCAGGGGCCGGTCTGCCCGAACGCCGAGATGGCGAGGTAGACGAGGTCGTCGTTGTACTCCGAGAGCGTCTCGTAGTCGACGTCGAGGCGCTCGGCGGTCCCGGGCCGGAAGTTCTGAACGAACACGTCGGCTTCCGCGACGAGGTCGTAGAGGGCTTCCTTCGCCGCAGCGTTCTTCAGGTCCAGTTCGAGGCTCTGCTTCCCGTAGTTCAGCGACCAGTAGTACGGCGACTCGCCCTGGATGAACGGCGGGCCGGTGTGGCGAACGGCGTCGCCGTAGCCCGGCTGTTCGACCTTCACGACCTCGGCGCCCTGGTTCGCCAGCATCGCCGAACAGAACCCGCCGGTGACGAACGTCGAGAGGTCGACTACCTTCACGCCGTCCAGTATCTTGCCCTGGTCAGTCATCGTCGGTCCTCGACCCGTTCCTCCCGTGCCGCCCGCCCGTCTCCCGTGGCAGCGACGAACGGCCGCGTCTGTCGCCCGGTCGGCATTCCTCCATGATCGTTCATGGACTTACCATCTGGTAAAACTATCGCCGAATCGTCGGTACGGACTATTCGCTCACGCTCGTCTGTCGGTGCCCGTCAGGCGTCAAAACGGGTGCATGTACAGCCTCTACCCAGGAAAACTGCGAACCGGACGCGCTGGGACTCTTCGCGCGTGAACGGCTGGGGCCGCAAACCGCTTCATCGCTGGTCCAGTCTGGCGGGACGACGCCCGATCTCTCCCGACTATATAAATTATAAGTACCTGGGCGAACTGTCATGCCGTATGGGGTGTAGTAGATCGACGAAAACGGGACCAGCGGAATCCGAGCCGGGGGGTGGGGTGTCCATCGACCTCGCGCTACCAGTTCGGGAGTCCAGCTTGTTCAAACACAGTGCAAGCAAACACGTTCTCAACTTCCTCGGCGATAACCCCGACGTCAACGTATCCATTCGACAGCTCGCGCGAGTCACGCCCGTGAGCGAGCGCTCGACGCGCGAAGCCGTCGACGTCCTCGAGGCAAACGAACTCGTCGTCACGTTCCACGAGGGGAACGCCCGTCGCGTCCACATCAACAGGTCGAGACTCGACAAGCCTGACGACCCGATACGGAGTATCTCACAGACCGAGTTCCAGACTCCGACACGCGTCGCACGGCAGTACATCGAGGACGAACTCGACGACGTGAGGGGAATCATCCTGTTCGGTAGCGTCGCCCGTGGCGACGCAGACCGGCAGTCCGACATCGACCTCTGGGTACTCGTCGAGGGAGACCACGTGCGACAACGACACGAGGCCAACAAACTCGCACAGCACCTCGGTGGCATCCGGATTCCCTCCTCCATCGCCGTCGCGGACGCGCTGAACACCGATTTCGAGAGCGGCTGGGACAGTATCAGGGAGACGCTGGAGAGTGACGACCAGACCTGGTCCTCGGCCCAGCGCCACTCGTTCGAGATACTCGTCGAGACGCCACAGTCGATCCTCAATCAGGCCGACCGGGTCGACGCCGAAGCGTTGTTCGGCGAGGGAATCACGATCCTGTCGACCGAGCTCCTCGACCGAACCAAGCAGGAGGTGCTCGGAAATGAGTGATCCCAGCGAGTTGCTCGACGCGATCGCGGCGGCCGAAGACGCGTTCGGTCACGCACACGGGCAACCGACGTTCGAACCCGAGATCAACTCGGCCCCCGATGCGAGCGACGGTGAGGTGCAGATACAGAAGGCGTGCCGGCTCCTCGCACGGTCCGAGAACTCGACGACGTCGGCGACTACTACGGCGCAGTCCTCGAGCACTCGTTCATCGCTATCGAGCACACGCTCCAGGGGTATCTCCTGGCGATGACCGGGACGGACGCTGCCGACTTGCAAGACCACTCCTCACCGTACGAATTCGCGAAGGGGCACGTCCCGCTAGCAGTCGACACTGTCGAGACGCTACAGATGCTCTACGACGCCCGACGAACCGAACACTACTACGGGACGACCGTCACGACGCGGGAACAGGCCGAGCAGATGCACGCTGTCGCGACGCTGGTTCACGACCACGTCGTCTCGTTCGACCACGAGACCGAACGGTACTGTCTGTGCTCACATGACGCGTGATCCGTCTCGTATGGCGGTAGCACTGTCGGCGGCCGGTTCGTTCGCCGCCCGTTCCACCGGCTCCTGGCGGTGTGGCCCTGGTCTGTGGCGGGGAAATTGCGACTACGGGGGGCGATCCCAGTCCCCTTTCACAACCTGGTTTCTAGTAGTAACTCCTAACGTACCCAGGGTCGATCGACTGATATGGACGACGTAGCGGACGACCCCGTCGAGAAACTCGAGGTCTGGTGTGCGGGGAACGACTGGTGTCCGGTCACGACGACCGCCACGTTGATCGGGAAGAAGTGGCACCCCGTGATCGTCCACCGGTTGCTCGAACACGGCCCGAGCGGCTTCAACGAGCTCAAGGCAAACGTCGACGGCATCTCCAGCAAGGTCCTCTCGGACAGCCTGGACGACCTCGAAGCGAACCAGCTCGTCGACCGCGAGATCATCAGCGAGAAACCGTTCCGCGTCCACTACTCGCTGACCGACCACGGGGAGTCACTCCAGCCAGTCATCTACGCGATGCGCGACTGGGGGACGGAACACCTGAAGCGGCCCGGGCAGGCCGAGGACGCGGCCTCCGGTCGCTGACCGGCACAGTTCGCGAACGCACCGAGGGCGATCGGCCTCTCGGCCAGAAGGGGTTACGACGGGAGAGGGTGGTCTGCGACGGGAGGGCAGGCGTGTGCCCTACGCGGCACAGTTGTTCGGGCCCAGTTCGAGTTCCGTCGCCTCGCGCTCGCCGTCGACGGTGTCTCTACCGGTGTTGACGGCGATGACCGTCTCGTAGTTCGGGGGCTTCTCCGGGGCGTCTCCGGCCAATCGTTCGACGAACGCTTCGTGGTCCAGCCCGAGGAAGTCGAGTTCGTCGCGGAGGTCCTCGAGCCGGGCCTCGAGGGGGTCGCCCGGCGACCCGTTCTCGTAGCGTCCGTCGCTCGTGACGGTGAGGTGGCCCGGCAGGATGGTCGTGTCGTCCGGGAGGTCGAGGATCGTCTCGTGGAGCGAGTCGTACAGCAGTTCCGCGCCGCGCGAGGCGTCGTCTTCGCCGAACTGGAGTTCCGTCCGGCCGACGGAGTCGACGAACAGCGTATCGCCCGTCAACAGGAGTTCCCCGTCGACGAGGTAGTTCGTCATCTCCGAAGTGTGGCCAGGCGTGTGGAGCGCCTCGATCTCGACGTCGCCGACCTCGACGACGTCGCCGTCCCAGAGCGGTTCGTATTCGTACTCGACACCGCGTTCGCTGGCTGCCTCGCCGAGGTGGTAGGGCACGCCGACCTCGTCGGCGAGTGCCGGACTGCCGGAGATGTGGTCGGCGTGGACGTGCGTATCGAGCACGCGTGTGATGGAGAGCCCGGCGTCCTGGGCAGCGACTTTGAACTGGTCGGTCTGTCTGGTCGCGTCGACTACGGCTGCCTCTTCGGCGGCTTTCGAGCCGACGACGTAGCCGAGACAGCCCTTCGCCCGGCGCTGGACCTGCCGAACGACGAGGTCGTCGCTCGCCGTCTCGATGGGGACGACCTCGTAGCGCTTGCTCCACGCCTCCATCCCGCCAGTGACGACCGAGACGTCGTCGTAACCGTGTTCCTCGAGGTCGAACGCGAACGGCGTCGACGTCAGCCCCTTCCCGCAGATGGCGACGACCGGTCCGCCGTCGACCAGTGCGTCCACCTCGTTCAGTTGGTCCTCGCTCAATCCCTCGTCGGGGTCGTATGGAACGTTCGCCGCGTCGCGCACGTGCCAGGCCTCGAAGCTGTCCTCGGGACGCACGTCGATGAGCGTGAACTGTTCGCCGGCGTCGATCTCGTCCGCGAGTTGTTCCGCAGTGATGTTTGTGACCATCGTATC
The DNA here is from genome assembly GCF_058933135.1 of Halomicrobium sp. HArcel3. Classification (NCBI taxonomy): domain Archaea; kingdom Methanobacteriati; phylum Methanobacteriota; class Halobacteria; order Halobacteriales; family Haloarculaceae; genus Halomicrobium; species Halomicrobium sp. HArcel3. The sequence continues at coordinate 113,964 of NZ_JBZYDN010000006.1, forward strand.
TCACCTGTGTGGTGTCGTTCGCCGTTCGTGGGATCTATCGGGGCCGCCGTCGCCGCCTAGCGCGTTCGATTACGCCCTTCGTCGGGAAACGTGTTCCTGCGTGGAATCATGGACGTCTCGCAGTACGCTTCGCCGGCCGCGTAGTCGACGCCGGGCTGGATGAACGGATACGCCCCGTCTGCGGGCGTGTTCTGGGCTCGGCCGCCGTCGTCGGCGGTCTCGACCAGTCCCATCACCTCGTAGTCGACGGGCGAGTGGTCTTCGAGATACTCGACGACGACGTCGACCGGGATGGTCCCGTCGTCGACCTCGACGTCCTGGAACGGGAACCCGCAGTTGCCGAGGTCGCGTTCGGGATCACCGGGCCGACGGAACGTCGCCACCGAGTACGTCTCCTCGGGGTCGATTGGTTCGCCGTCGATCCGCATCTCGACGAGGCGACGGCCGCGCTTGGCGGTCGGGTCGACGGTCACCGCGACGTTCGAGGAGAAGCTACGGACGCGACCGTCCTCCTGGTCGTAGGGGTACGGCGTGAAGTTGTCCTCGAGGAACGCCTCCACGTGGCTCGTGAGTTGCTGGCCGTAAGCGACGCCGCGGGCGACGGGCGCCGTCATCGGGAAGAACGTGTATAGATCGCCGAGCGTGATCTCGCCGGGCGGGATAGCGGTCCCGTACCGGAACCCGTGCGAGACGGCGAGGTCCGTATCGAAGTGTGCCCGCAGCGCGTCGTTGAACAGCGTGTTCCACGCACTCTCGAGGAACGACTGCCGGTAGAGTGGGTTTTCGGTCCGGCCGACGACCGTATCCAGCGGACGGTCGAGCGTCCCGGCCCCTCGCTCGAATCCTGGCTCGTCCTCGAGGAAGGGCGCACGCTCGGCTTCGACCGTCTCCGCCGCCTCGGCGTCCGGTTCCGGCGTGTGCTCGCCGTCCTCGGTCAGACAGTAGAGGTGGTGTCGGAACTGCACCTCGCCATCGCGAACGCGGAGGTCCACGCGGCCGAGCGCCTCGCCCATTCCTGACTCGACGACGACGGTTTCGGTCTCCGGGACGACGATGGGGTCGTAGGTGTACTCGTGGGTGTGCGCGCTGAACAGCACGTCCACGCTCGCACAGTCCTTGGCGGCCTGGACCATCCACGGGAGGCCGATCTCGGTGACCGCGACCACGACGTCCGCGCCGTCCTCGCGGGCGGCCTGTGCTGACGCTTCGAGGTGCGCGGGGTGCTTGCCGAAGCGGTACTTCCCCTCGGAGAACGCGGGCGCCATCCGGTCGACGTAGACGTTCGTCATGCCGACGACGCCCACAGAGAGTCCACCGACGTCGAGGATCCGGTACGCGTCGTACAGTCGCTCGTCGGTCTCCCAGTCGTAGAGGTTGTTCGCGAGAACCGGGGCGTCGAGTGCGTCCATCAGTTCCACGAAGTTGCCGTCCTCGGCGGCTTCGTTCGAGTAGTCCCAGTTCCCCGGGACGTAGACGTCGGGCGCGACGTGTTCGTTGATGGGGTCGAGCATCGCTCGCCCGTCGGTGTAGGTAGTCACGGCGGATCCGTGGAACGTGTCGCCACTCATGAGCGTACAGACGTCGTAGTCCTCGCGGAGTTCGTCGAGTTTGGCCGCCAGAATCGGTACGCCACCCGCACGTTCGATGACTCGGTCGCCTTCGCCGAAGTCGAACGCCGGACCCGACGTGGGGTTGTCGTAATAGACCTGGTGGCGCGGCGTCAACTGTCCGTGGAGGTCGCTCACGTGAGCGAAGACCACGTCGGCGTCCTCGTCGTCGTCGCCGCGACCGACGGGGGCGCCGTCGAGGGATCGCCACTCGCCGGTGACCCTTTCGTTCCCGTTCATGGTGGCACGACTGTCCCTACGGACGTCGAGCGTTCATGAGTTGTGGTTACAATTACAAATACTGCACACGACCGTCGAAGAACGCTTGAACGAGTACCTGGGACGCAACCGCGCCCCTCTGGACCGCGATCGGATAACGAAACAAATTCGAATCGACACGCTGTCTCGGATGCGAAACTCGATTCGGCGTTTCGCTTACGTTTCATAGTGGCAACTTCCCTAAGTGATGCGGTCGTAGTCTCGGCCAGACAGATGCGTCTGCTACCGTCGCAACGGAGGCGGTATCGATGACGACTAACTGGGTAACGACGGGGCTGTCTGCGGTCGTCATCCTCGTCGCGTCCGTCGTTCACGGGATCGCCGGATTCGGTTTCGCGCAGGTGTCGATGGGGCTGATGCCGCTGTTTCGGTCGCCCTCGAGTGCGTCGATCATCTTCACGGCGACGGCGGTCGTGAGCAACGCTCGCGTCTGGTGGAGCGTCCGGGACGCCTTCGACTGGGAGAAGTGGATCGTTCCCGTCGGCGGACTCGTCGTCGGGTTGCCGCTCGGTATCTACGTGTTCAGTCGGTTCGACGCGGCACAGATGCGCGTCGCCATCGGGGCAGTTCTCGTGCTGGCGGTCGTCGTCGTCGGTGCGACTCAGCAACTCGACGTCGTCACGGACTGGATCGAGGAAAAGGACTACAGGCCGGGGAAAATCGTCGGCGTGACGGCCGGGCTGCTCGCGGGGATTTTGGGCGGCGCCGTCGCCGTCCCCGGCCCGCCGATGATCGTCTACGGGGCGTTCATGTCGGCGAGCGGGTTCTGGAGCGACGAGGAGATGAAGGCTACGTTCACCGCCTTCTTCGGGACGCTCATGTTGTACCGTCTCGGGAGCCTCACCTATACGGGAGCCGTGACGACGCCGCTGATGATCGAGGCTGTCGTCGCCATGCCGATGGTGTTTCTCGGTGCCTGGTTCGGCGTGTACATCTTCGACCACATTCCCGAGCGTATCTTCCAGTGGCTCGTACTGGTACTCCTCGCCGTAAACGCGGCCGTCCTCCTGTTCACGGCGGTTCCGGAACTCTAACGCGTCGTGCTACCGACCGTAGCGCTCCGTAGAGATACGACGTCGGATGGCCGTGTCGTTCGTGGGTCACGAGATCGACGTATCGACCGCTCCGGGTCTGTTCGACCGCGTCGACGGCCTCAGCGACGGTCAATCGCCGGTCGGCCGCGTGGGCTTCGCTCTCGAGGTCGGTCGTTTCGCGCAGACTGTCGAGTGGTTTCGGCCGAATATATCCAGGTAGGGCTGGATAACGACGACGCGGTCGACGAGCGCCGCGTGTGAGTCGCCGGCCACCGCGCGTCTCCCCCGTCGCTTTTCGACGCCCGCTCCCGGGGAAGCGACGATGCCGTATCACTCCCCGCTCGGTTCGTACGTCGCCGTGAAGGCCTGTGCACGTTCTTTCGCGGCCTCCACGTCTTCGACGGAAACGCGAGTCCGTCGAATAGAACCTCAAATCTGGTAGACGGCTTCGCTTCAGAACGACACGTTCCGGTCGTCGCGCGGGAAGTCCCTGTCCATCTCTTCGAGGGTCCCGCCCCGGTCGTCGTAGTACTTCCGTCCGATGTAGCGCTCGTCGAGCGTCCCGTAGATCGACGCGAAGAGGTCGTCGAGGTTCTCGAACGTCTCGTCGTTGTCCCGTTCGAGCATCGTGGCGATCGCCGCCGAATCGTCGTCGTCCGGGGCGTCGATCGTGACGTCCCCGACGCGTTCGACGACCCCCGACCGGTCGACCGGAAACTCGAACTCCTCGTCTAGATAGCCGCGCAGGTGTGGTGGTCTCATTGTGTTCACTGGATCGTTGTATTCACTCGATCGCTGGGTTCGTCCGTCCACTGTTCGTGGAGCGGCGTCGGCCGGTATTCTCTCGTGGAAGGATTCGGCCGTCCCCGGCAAAAGCGTGCTTCTCAGTTCGTTCCCAGTCGGTGGTCGCGTTCGATGTCCTGATGTTGTGGAATCGACGCTGACCCTCTTGCAACGTGGATGATCCCCGCGTCTAGAGTCGCGGGAGGAGATCGCGCTCCATCGCGGATTCGACCACCGGGAGGTTTTGGTCCAGCCCCTACCTGGCGGACGTGTTCGGACGGCGATTGAAGGGCTCGGGGAACCAACACCGACGTGATGCTCGAACCCGGCGACACCGCACCGACGTTCACCGCGACGCTCGGCACGAGCGACCACGAACCGTTCGACTTCGACGACCACCTCGGGGACGGTCCCGTCGTACTCGCGTTCTTCCCGGGCGCGTTCACGCCCCCGTGTTCCAGCGAGATGGTCGCGCTGCAGGACCACCTCGACGAGTTCCACGAGGCCGGGGCGACCGTCCTCGGCGTCAGCGCCGACTCGGCGTTCTCCCAGGGCGCGTTCCGCGACGAACACGGGATCGAGTTCGACCTCGTGAGCGACACGGCGGGCGAGGTGATCGACGCCTACGACCTCGAGATCGACATCGAGCCGCTCGGCCTGTACGGGGTCGCCAACCGCGCGACGTTCGTCCTCGACGAGGACGGCACGATCACGGATAGCTGGGTCGCTGACGACCCGACGAACGAACCGGACTACGACGAACTACTCGAGGCGGTCGAGTCGGCGTAATCGTCGTCGACCCGTCCGGACACTGCGAACTACCTGAAAACCCCAGAGAAATCCCGCCGTAGTGGTGACTTCGTCGCTGGGTCGAAGACCGGATTGTCGATACCTGGCTCCTCTGGAGCAACGCCCGCTTCACGCAGAGGCTTTCCCGACCGGAATCTACTCGCGGAAGCCGAGCAACCGTAGCCCGTTCAGCGACACGAGGACCGTCGAGCCCTCGTGCCCGACCACGGCGAGGGGGAGCGGAATCCCCCGGAGCAAGATCGTGCCGACCATGAGCGCGATCGCACCGAAGGCGATCGCGAGGTTGACGGTGAGCGTCCGTCGGGTCTTCCGTCCGAGCCCGAGGACGTAGGGGATCTTGCTGAGGTCGTCGCCCATCAACACGACGTCGGCCGTCTCGAGCGCGACGTCGGTTCCGGCGCCGCCCATCGCGATCCCCAGCGTCGCCGTCGCCAGCGCCGGTGCGTCGTTGACGCCGTCGCCGACCATCGCCACGTTCTCGTGGCGTTCGACCAGTTCTTCGATAGTCGCGACTTTCTCCTCCGGCAGCAGTTCCGCCTGCACTTCGTCGATGCCGACCTCGTCGGCGATCCGCTCGGCGACGCGCTCGTTGTCGCCCGTCAGCATGACGACGTGCTCCACGCCGAGCGAGCGGAGGTCGGCGACCATCTCGGCGGCCCCGGGACGGACCGTGTCGGTGAACGCGAGCCACCCCAGCACGGTGACGGCGCCGTGGTCCTCCCGCGCGACGACGACGCTCGTTTTCCCCTCTGCCTCCAGGGACTGGAGCCGGTCGAGCCCGGCGTCGATCCCGTCGATCGCCGCGTCTTCGAGGACGGTCGCGAAGTAACTTCGATTCCCGATGTGGATCGTGGCGTCTTCGACGTCGGCGCGGACGCCTTTCCCCGCGGCCGACTGGAACCGCTGTGCGTCGGGGACGTCGAGTGATCGTTCTTCAGCCGCTGCCACCGTCGCACGCGCGAGGTGATGCTCCGAGCGGGCCTGCACCGCGGCCGCGAGCGAGAGCAGTCCGTCGTCGGTCACCGTCTCGTCGGCCGTCTCGCGGACGGAGACGTCGGTCAACTGCGTGTCGCCCCGCGTGAGCGTCCCCGTCTTGTCGAAGGCGACCGCGTCGATGTTCGCCGCCGTCTCGACGTGCTCGCCGCCCTTGAACAGGACGCCCTGCTTGCCGCCGGAGGCGATCGCCGACAGCACCGCTGCGGGCGTGGAGATGATGACCGCACACGGCGAGGCCGCGACCATGAGCGTCATCGCGCGGTAGAACGTACTGTCGAACTCGCTACCGAGCGCGAGCGGAAGCGCGATCGCTGCGATGGTGAGTGCGAACACGCCGAGGACGTACGGCTGTTCGAGGCGGTCGATGAGCCGCTGTGTCGGCGCCTTCTCGCTCTGTGCGCGTTCGACCATGTGGATGAGGCGGCTGATCGCCGACTCGTGGGCCTGTCGCGTGACCTCGATTTCGAGACTGCCGCTCTCGTTGATCGTCCCGCCGAACACCTCGTCGCCGGGTTCCTTCGGCACGGGGACGGACTCGCCGGTGAGCGAGGCCTGGTCGACCGTCCCCTCGCCGGCCGCGACGACGCCGTCCAGCGGGATGTTGTCGCCGGGACGGACGACGAACACGTCACCGACGGCGACGTCGTCGATGGGGACGGTGACCTCTTCCCCATCGCGGAGCACCTGGGCTTCGTCCGGCCGCATCTCGACGAGGGACTTGATCGCCCGGCGCGAGCGCCCGATGGCGTAGTGCTGGAGCGTGTTCGACAGCGAGAACAGGAAGAGCAGCATCGCCCCCTCGAACGGCGCACCGATGGAGAGCGCACCGAGCGCGGCGACGATCATCAACAGGTCGATGTCGACCGCGCGGTGGCGGAGCGTCTCGACTGCGCCTTTGAGCCCGTACCAGCCGCCGAAGGCGTACGCGACGCCGTAGCTGGTCCACGTGAGGAGTGCGGGGCCGTCGAGCCATCCCGATACCAGGCCAGTCACCATCCCGAGCAACGTGAGTCCGACGAACGTCGCCTCCCGTCTGAGGTCCGAACGGGTGCTCACGTCGTCCGTCGCCGTCTCCTCGTCGTCCTGGATCGAGACGTCCCGGTCGCGGACAGCGTCTCGAATCGTCGCTTCGGACGTGACCGCCCCGTCGTAGGTAACCCGGGCGCTCCCCGTTCGGAAGGAGACGTCGACGTCGTGGACGCCAGAGACGCTCTCGAGGTGGCGTTCGAGTGCCCGCGCCCCCGCTTTACCACGACCGCCTCGCCGCTCGATGGGGACAGTACACGTCGACAGTGGGGGAGACTCGGTAACGGCCACGTTCGTTCTCTCATTGGCGTCCTCGGATTTGACGTTTGAGGTATGCTCGTGCCCGTCGACTATCCGGAATCCAGTTAGAACAGCTCGTCGATCGGCCGGTCTGCGTCCCCTTCGGTTTCGGCATCGGGGTCCGCGTCGACCGGTGGTGCGTCGAACAGTTGACCGCCCTCGATGAGTGTGGAGTGCTCTGTTTCCAGCAGTTCGCGGTTCTCACCGTCCATCTCCTCGGGCAGGTCGAACGCCTCCGCCACACTCTCTGGCAGGTCCGGGCGTCGCGCATCACGGTGGCGCCGGATCTTCTCGGTCACGTAGAGGTGGTCCTGAACCACCCGCAGAACGGGCACGTAGCGGAGGTAGTCGAAGTCGTACAGTAGTTCGACACCGAACTCGGTGAAGCCCCAGAACTCCGTCGGCTCGTTCTGGGCGCTCTCGTCTCCCGTGTACTCGTACTTCGCGAGGAGCTGTTTCTCTTCTAGCCGGTCTAGATGCTCGTCGATCGGTTCTTGGGGACCAGGTACTCGAGCTCGTCGAACGAGGCCAGGTGGTGTGGATGGCCCAGAAGGGCCTGGATGATGTAGTAGCGCGTCTCCTGGGTGAGAAACCGATGTGCCTGGCGTTGCCGCTCGAACGACAGGGTGTCCTCGTCGCCAAACGGGTTGTCGGACACCGGGGTCCCGGGAGGCTTCGTGCGCTCGCTCATGGGCGGAGATACGAACGTCCCCGCTGTAACTGTTTCCTCGAGAAACGTCGACAGGGGATGGACGAACCGCCCGCGAGTTACAGCTGGTCCCACCTCTCCTTTTTCCGACGGTTCGACGCGATGGGACAGTGCTACCCGTGCGACTCGGAAGCAGAACTCTACGATCACGTCGACGAGTTACCGGGGCCGGGCCGACCCGAATGGGAACACGAGTACGACCCAGCTGACCTTCCGGAATAGTGGCTGGCTGGCCGCCACTCGGCCCTCCGTCCGTCCCGGTATCCGCCGGTTCCGCTAGTACCCGAACTGGTCGCGAATGAGGACGACGGTCGTCCGTCCCTCTTCGAGTTCCTGTCGGAAGATGAGCTGTTTGGCGATCGCGGAGTCGACGCCGTAGGCCTCCTGGGCGCGCTCGTTCTCGAGAGGGTAGGCGACGGACTCCAGCCGGTCGAGCGCGTCGTCGACTGTCGGCACGATCTTGTTCACACCGCTGACGATGACGACGTTCTCGGCGGCGAACGGATACGCGCCGATGCGACTGCCCGATCGGTCGGCAGCGACGAGTTCGCCGGACTGTGCGATCGCGTTGATGCCGCCGAGGAAGAACTCGGCCGTCTGCGATTCACGGCGAGCGGCCTGTCGCTCCGCGTCGTCTTCGATGCTCCAGATTTCGTCGGGAAGGCTCTCCCACTCGTGGTCTCCCTCGCTCAGGTACTCGGCGAATCCGATCTCTTCGAGGGTCGTCGAGTGGCCGTTCATCACGGACGAGCCCGCCGGGATGAGCGACTGCAGTTCCGCGAGCGCGGCGTCGGCGGAATCGACGACGACGACCTCGAACCCGTTCGCTTCGAGGTTCTCGACCGTCTCTTCGATCGCGTCCGCCGCGGGCAGGTCGTCGAGCGATTCGTCGATATCGGCGTCGTCTACGTAGTCGGGTTTGCGTTGGGACATTTCGGGTGGTGAGTCGTCACCCACAGGTCGTCGTCCGTCGGCCATAAATTGCTTCGAGACACCGGTGTCGGGAAGTAACACCGGTGTCACTGGTACCGCCCCTCGGGGCGGCCGAATGCGAGTATCCGACCGGCCACCGATTGCTCGATAACGGTGGGCGGAGCGCTGCTCACTCAGACGGGGAGAACTCGTCGAACAGTGCGACGACCCGCCGTTCGATTTCGTCACGGATCTCCCGCACCCGATCGAGGTCCTGGCCGTCGGGGTCGTCGAGCGCCCAGTCGCGGACGTCGACCGCGTCACCGACGTCGCCGACGTCGAGCGTCGAACAGCCCATCGTCGCGACGTAGTCACAGGAGCGCAGTTCCTCCAGGGAAATCTCTCTCGGCGTCCGGCCCGAGATGTCGAACCCCGCCTCGTCCATCACCTCGACGACTTCGTCGTGGACGTGGTCGGCCGGGTGGGTCCCCCCGGTCAGGATTTCGACGCGGTCGTCGAGTCCGCGTCGCTCACGTTCACGTTCGGCGAAGGCCGTGGACAGCTGGGAGCGGCCGGCGTTCTGGACGCACACGAAGGCGATACGGATCGGGTCGGCTGTCTCAGTGTTGGGTGACATGGTTCTGTGGTCAGTCGTCAGTTGCCGGGTCGGGCGGGGACGAATCGAGACTCCCGGTATCGAAGCCGCCCCAGTCGTACCGTCGCTGGAAGTACAGCGCGACGTGGACCAGCGCGAGCAACACGGGCACCTCGATGAGCGGGCCGACGACGGTGGCGAAGGCGACGCCGGAGCCGACGCCGAACACCGCGACGGCGACGGCGATCGCGAGTTCGAAGTTGTTCGACGCCGCGGTGAAGCCGATGGCCGTCGTCGTCGAGTAGTCGGCGCCGATGCCCCGTCCCATCCCGAAGCTGACGAGGAACATCACGACGAAGTATATCGTGAGTGGGATCGCGATGAGCAGGACGTCGCCCGGCGCGGCGACGATGTTGCCGCCCTGCGTGGCGAACATCACGACGATGGTGAAGAGCAACGCGACGAGCGTCAGCGGGTCGATCGTCGGGACGAACTCGTCGTCGTACCACTGCTCGCTCTTCGCGCGCGTGCCGACGTAGCGGGAGAGAAAGCCCGCTGCGAAGGGAATCCCGAGGAAGACGACGATGGCCTCGAACACCTGCATCGGGGTGACGTCGAAGGTCGTGATCCCGGCGACGAGTGTCTCCATGCCCAGCAGCGGCGGGAGGAAGAGCGCGAAGAACCAGACGTACACCCCATAGGTGACGATCTGGAAGAGGCTGTTGAACGCGACGAGGCCGGTGACGTACTCCGTCGACCCGTCGGCCAGTTCGTTCCAGACGAGTACCATCGCGATGCACCGGGCCATCCCGATGAACACCAGCCCGAGGAAGTACTCGGGGCGTGCCGGCAGTCCCGGGACCAGGCCGCTGAAGAATATCACCGCGAGCCCGAACATCAGCGTCGGGCCGATGAGCCAGTTCTGGACGAGACTCAATCCGAGCACGCGCCAGTTACTGAAGACGGTCCGAAGTTGCGAGTAATCGGCCTTCGCCAGCGGCGGATACATCATCAGGACGAGGCCGATTTCGACGAGGTGGAGCTCCTGGATCGGCCGGGTCACCGACGGCGCGACGAAGCCGAGGCCGACGCCGATGGCCATCGCACCGAAGATCCAGACGGTGAGGTACTTGTCGAGGAAGTCCATCGACCGCGGGTCGCCACAGCTCTCACACTCGCAGTCGGGGCCGTGGTCGTGGGCGTCGCCGTTACGCATCGCTCACGCTCCCCTCGAGCACGGTGACGAGTGCGACCGCGCGATTGGTGGCGCGGTACATCTTCCAGCGCCCGTCCTTCCGGGCGTCGACGAGGCCGGCGTCGACGAGCGCCGAGAGTGCGTGACTGAGCCCGCTCTCGCTCACGTCGACGACCGCGTGCAGCTCGCAGACGCAGAGTTCCTCCTCGGCCGCGACGAGGACGCGGACGAGCGTGTACCGCGTCTCGCTGGAGAGCGCCGAGAGCACGCCGAGTTCGGCGTCGACCTGCGCCGTCCCGAGGGCCGCTTCGAGGGTGCCGAGTTCGTCGAGTCGGCGCTCGACGTCCTCGTTTCGACACTCCCCGAGTTCGTCGTCGAGATATCGCCGCAGTCGGTCCGTCGCTTGTGCCATCGACGAATAGTTGAATAGAACCTGAATTAATGGTTTCGATGTGGTTGGAGAGTAACGGTAGAATTCCGGATTATCGCCGACAGATTCGATATTTGGGAATAGGTCGGTGGGATATGGTTGAGCGTATTCTAAATCAATCTCCGGTGAGACACGCGACGAACGACGTCCATCTAGTCCGAGCCAGCGAACGCAGACTTCCAGAGGATGGCGACCGGTTCGGCTGCGCTGTCCAGGCGGCGCGGACTACTCCGCCGTGGCGACGAGGTAGAACGTCTCCGGACGGACCGCCTCGTGTTCGATGCGGAACCCGTTCGTCCGGAGCGTCTCCGCCGCCTCGGCAGCCGTGAACCGCTCGTCGAGCGGCGGCCCGTGCTCGCCGCTGCCGGTGGCGGCCCAGTCCACGACGACGAGGCGCCCGTCCGCCCGGAGTACCCGGTGCACCTCGGCGAGTGCCTCGTCGGTCGCGAACTCGTGGTAGGTCATCGTCGAGAACGCGGCGTCGAGGGCACCAGTCTCGAGGGGCAGGTCACCCACACCGGTCGTCAGCAGCTCGACGTTCTGCGGGACGCCTTTCTCGCGGTAGTAGTCGTGCATCTCGGCCTGGACGTCGACGGCGTACACCGTGTCCGCGTGCGGGGCGACGTCGTCGGTGTAAAAGCCCGTGCCGCTGCCGAGGTCGGCGACGGTCGCGGCCGGGGAGAGGTCGAGGCCCCAGACCAGCTCTTCGGCGGAGAGGAACCGATACCGCTGGCCAGCCTGTTCGAGTTTGTCGGCCCGGGACGCGTCGAACGTGTGGTATCCCATGTGGGGAGTATTGGGTCCACCAAGAATACTCCTTTCGACCGATTGGCGCCGGGACGGCGGCGATGGCGCGGACGGCCGGCTATCCATTCGGCGACGAAACAGCGGTGAAAACTGGATATCACACTCTACTGTGCACTCTATCCGGCAGAGAGTGGACCCACCTCGACGAGTGACCGTTCGGACAGTATTGTGGGGTTCGAGAACAACCTTATCGGCACCGGGCTGGAAACGATCGATCGGGATGACCGACGTGGTGACCGAGGACCTGCGACGAGAGCTCCGGTGTGTCGAGCTCCTGGCGTGTTTCCACGGGCTGAACGAGCGTGACGTGACGGTCTTCGCGATGCTCGCCGACGCCGGGGAACCGGTGACGGTCGACCGGATCGCCGACGGCCTTGACTGCGAGCGCTCGACAGCGTACCGGTCGGTCTCGCGCTTGCTGGACGCCGACGTGGTCGTGCAGACCCAGGTCAACAACGACCGCGGCGGCTACTACCACGAGTACGAGCCCCGGGACGCGGCGGCCCTGGCCGACCAGCTGCGACGACGTCTCAACGACAGGTACGCGCGCCTGGGCCGGATGATCGCGGCGTTCAGGGAACGCCACGTCGCGGACCGGGACTGTCAGTCCGCGGTGAGATGCGATCGGGGAGCGGGACGTGACCGTTCGAATGGGTAGCCCCGCGTTTCTTCCCACCGTGTTGCCCCGCGCATCTCCTCCGAGTGTATTGTACAAATCGTGCAAAACAACTAAGGGTGCCCGCGCCGAATTGACTGCCGATGACCGAGGACGAAGCCCTCGAGGAGATCCGCCAACAGAAGATCGAAGAACTCCGCGACCAGACCGGTGACGCGGACGGGGAGTCGACCGCGGAGTCGGCCCCGGCAGAACCCGTCCCGGTAAACGGGGCCGCGGAGCTGAACGACGTCGTCGGGAACCACGACGTGGTTCTGGCCGACTTCTACGCGGACTGGTGTGGCCCGTGTCAGATGCTCGAACCCGTCGTCGAGTCCATCGCCGCCGAGACGGCCGCGACGGTCGTGAAGGTCGACGTCGACGCGAACCAGCGACTCGCTTCGGAGTACGGTGTCCGCGGCGTCCCGACGCTCGTCCTCTTCGCCGACGGAGAGCCCGCCGAGCGACTCGTCGGGATGCAGGACGAGGCGCAACTGCGCACCACGGTCGAGAACTACGCCTGAGTAGGCGTCACCGGTCGGACTGGACGCTCGCGGTCGGACTGGCCGCTCCCGGCCGCCGTCTCTCGATCGGACCGAAAAACCCTTCGGTGGAGCGGGAATAGGATTGTCCATCGATGGACGAAGGGAGCAATATTACGCGGCGTCGAGCGCTCCTCGCGGGCGGTGGAACGCTCCTGTTCGGTGGCGGCGTCGCGTACGCCGCTTCGCGCTCCGGGTCGAACGAGCAGGCGTACGTTCCCTCGAACTTCCACACGAGCGAGGAGACGACCGGCTTCGGGGTCGAACTCGCCGGGCGACCGATCGTCGGTGAGCCCGACGCGCCCGTGGACGTCTACTACTGGACGGACTACCTGTGCCCGTTCTGCAAGGAATTCGAGCGGGAGACGCTCCCCGACATCGGGACGGACTACGTCGAGACGGGCGACGTCAGAGTCGTCTTTCTCTCCTATCCCAACATCGGGGAGTACTCGCTGCCGGCCGCCGTCTGGAGTCGCTGCGTGTGGGACCAGGTCGCCGAGACGCAGCCGGCGGCGTACTGGCACTGGCACGAGTCGGCGTTCGACGCCCAGTCCGAGTCCGGACACGACTGGGCCGACGAGGAGACGTTCGCCGGGATCACGGAGGAGACCGAGAACGTCGAGCGGTCGGCGGTGGACGACTGCCGCGAGAACCGCGGCGACGCCGTCCAGGAGAGCATCGACGTCGACCTCCAGACCGGCCGCTCGGCGGGACTTCAGGGAACCCCGGGATTCGTCCTCTACAACCGCGAGGCCGACGTCGCCGGGAAGATGGTCGGTGCCCATCCGTACGAGAACTTCGCGAACGCTATCGACCAGATCCGAGACGCATGAACGGACGGGCTGATACGGACGGACGGGCTGACCCTGAGGGGCGGACTGACCCTGAGGGACGCGCTGGTGCGGACGGACGCGCTGGTGCTGACGGGCGCCGCTGGCTCCGGGCGGTCGGCGACGCGGTCGCCTACCCACTCACCTCGAACGGTCGGTTACTCGTCGCCGGCGTCGCCACGGCGGTGACCTACGCCGTCCTCGTCCTGAGCAGTTTCCCCCAGTTCTCGCTGCAGCTCCTGACGAACGACCCCACGGACCTCCCGTACGCGCTGGTGACGCTCACGCGAGAGGCCTACCTGACGACCGGCTGGCTGGGCCTCGCGCTCCTCACGGCGTACGCGCTCCTGACGGGCGTCGCGGTGACGAACGCCGTCACCCTCGTCCGTCGTGCTCGGCGGCGGAGCGCCTCGACGCTCGTCGGGGTCGTCCCCGGTCTGCTGGCCGCTGGCTGTGCGAGTTGCGGTGCGGGCGTCCTCGGTGCGCTGGGCTTCGTCGGCGCGATGGCCGCGCTGCCGTTCGACGGCAATCTCCTTCGAGTCGGCGGTATTCTCCTGCTCCTGTTCTTCCTGGGCCGGACGGGGGACCCGCGGACCTGCGCGATACAGTGAGTCGAATCCATGTATGGAACACACCGACGAGATGACTGGGTGGTGACTCACTGATGTCCCTGCCCTATCCAGCCCTGCTCAAGAGCGTCGGCGCCGGCGTCGGTGCCTTCCTGCTGTTCGGGACGGTGACCGGCCTCGTGCCGAACCCGGTGTACGTTCGGATGGTCCCGAGTACGCCCGCCGACTACCTGTTTCTGGTCGCGACGTCGGCCTTCGCCGCGGCGTTCGTCTACCAGCGCTCCATCGTCGACCAGCCGGTCGGGGACCGGTTCGCGACCGGCGGGATCGTCGGTGGCTTCCTGGCCTTCGGCTGCCCCATCTGTAACGCCGTCTTGCTCGCGCTGTTCAGTTCCTCCGCGCTCATGACCTATTTCGACCCGTACCGGCCGCTGCTCGGCGTCCTCAGCGTCGCCGCCTTCGGCGCGATACTGTACTACCAGCGGAAGAAGGGGTGTGAGACGTGCTGAGTCCGTCTCGGAACGGCCTGTGCTGGGATGGACCGACGCCTCGGTCCCCGGTGCGACCCGAAGATAGATGGAACGTTCCCTCGTCAGGTGATCGTACAGATGCGTGACTCGGAGCCCAGTGAAACGGCCGAGCCCAGCGAAACAGTCGAGCCAGGTCAAACGACCGAGTCCGACGACGGGTCGCGGTGGTCGCTGCTCGGCGTCGGCGGTGCACTGAGTCTCTGCTGTCTCTTCACGGCGCCCGCCGTGACCGGTGCCGCGAGCGGCGTGACCGCGGGCGGCGCGACGGCCGCGCTCGGCGCGACGCTCCTCCAGATCGCGGTTGCGGCGCTGGCCGTCGGCGTCGCCGGCGCCGCCGTCCGGTGGCGGTCCGGTTCGCGCAGTTGCGACACCTAGCTTTCGTCCGAATCTCGCGGGCCTGAGCACTTACCACTGGCATCGGCCCGGTGTGGTCCCAGGAAGTTGGCGAACAGAGACACACCACATCTTCAAGTGAAGCTGAAAATTGCGCCTCTCCAACTCACAGACAGGAACCGTATGAAATTCCGAACATCACGAGAAGGTCAGCTAGACCGTCTTTTACGGTTAGATTGACGTCCAGGACCGATCGTAACATGTCACAGCTTTAGATGAAACAGTGGACTGTTGTCCGATCTAGTATCGCTGTTCTCACGCTTCACTTGCAAGAGTGGTGTCTGTCTGTACATTTCACTTGAAACAGTTGAGTTAATTATTTCAAATTCGAATATTACAGAACACATGTGTGAGGTGGAAGTTCGATCGGAAGCGGCGGATCTTCCGTAACAATGACGCTATGGGGTGAATCTTGCCGACCGGAGACGATCGAAGAGCGTGATTCACGAGCGGGATTCAGCACACTCGACGAGGTCGTCCTCGGTCGTCCACCGGCAGAGACGCCCGACGTCGTCGAGCATTTCGAAGATCGCCGTCTGCATTCCGCTGTAGGGATTGTCGACGTCGACGCTCGTGTCGATCGTGTCCGCATCCGCCGTGTCGTACTCGCGTTTGAACACGTGGGTCTTCGTGAAGTACTCCTCGAGGGCCGTGAAGTAGCCCTGCTCGACGAGGAAGCCGCCCTGAGAGTGTTCGGCGACGCCCACGATACAGTCCGTGTAATCCGCGAGTAGCCGGAATTTGAGGTAGGTGTTGGTCCACTCGCTCCGAATGTCGACCATCAGGAACGCGTACGCACCGGGCTGTCGGTTGAGACGGTCTTTCACGAGCTGGAGATGCCGGATTTCGTGTTTCCCGTAGCTGCCGAGAACGAAGTACGAGTTCTCAGCCGCGAAGATCGGTGTGAGCTCCGCCACACTCTGTTTCAGCGCTTCGTACTCCGCCGGCGTGAGTGAGGCCTCGTGCAGATACTCGTCGGCCTTCTCCGCGAGTTCGTCCACAGTGACCGGATCCCCGCTCATCTAGTCCGGCATTCTCCTGACCCTCGCTTCAATGTGGCGAACACATTGCCGACCGAATCGTATCTACACGCATCGCTTTCAACCGATTCGCATTTTAGCGAAACGCATTTGTACGTACTAAACGAACTGTAGTGTAATGAGTACCTCCGACCACACGCCGAGCGACCTGGAGTCCGTCCGGGAGCGGCTCAACGTCGTCACACAGGAGACGCGATTCGCGCTCCTCCAGGACATTATCGGGCATCCGTCGGAACTGCCGACGCTGAAGGAACTCGATTACGTCAACCCGAGCAAGAGCCAGACGACGATTCGGCAGCACCTCCAGCAACTCGTCGACGCAGGTGTCGTCGAGGAGGTGCTGCTCCCGGAGGACCGCCGGCAGAACGACTTGCCGTACAAGTTCTACGGAATCAGCGAGAGCGGGCGGCCGTTCCTCGAGGAGCACAACCTTCTCCGAGCACGGGAGACACTCCGAGAGGTGTACGGCCGGGTGGAGAAGACCGACGAGATCGAACGATACGAGACCGCTCCGCGACCTGAGCGCTAACAGGTCCTCTCTTTCGAATCGTGAAGCGTGAAAACCGTCGCTTCGATATTTGATCGTCGATGGTCGGTCGTCTCGATCCGACCCGAACTCTGGCGGCGTCGATACCGGTCGACTCGGACACGCCGAAGCCGCTGTTTCCGTCCCGATGCGTGTGTATAGTAGTGGGAATTTCCGGGAATACTTTTGGCGCTACTGCCCCTATCCCCACGTATGAGCGACACCCTCGTCGTCGTGGGCGGTGACGCAGCGGGACTGAGCGCCGCGAGCAAGGCCAGGCGCGAGGACCCGGAGATGGACGTCGTCGTCTTCGAGAAGGGCCAGTGGGTCTCCTACGCGGCCTGCGGGATGCCCTACTACGTGAAAGGCGACGTCCCCGAACTCGAGGACCTCGTCGCGCTGACGCCCGAGGAGATCCGCGAGGAACGGGGTATCGACCTCCGGACGGGCCACGAGGTCGTCGCCGTCGACACCGGGGGCCAGACGGTCACGGTCGCGGCCGACGGCGAGACGTTCGACCAGGCCTACGACCACCTCCTCGTCGGGACCGGCGCGAGTGCGGTCGTTCCGCCGTTCGACGGGACGGATCTGGACGGCGTGTTCACCATCCACGACATGGACGAGGCCGACGCCATCGAGCGCTACGTCACCGAGGAGACGCCTGAGAGCGCCGCTATCGTCGGCGGTGGCTACGTCGGTATCGAGATGGCCGAGGCGCTGTCGGCGCGCGGCCTCGACGTCAGTCTCTACGAGATGCTGCCCAGCGTCCTGCAACCGTTCGGGGACGCGGTCGCGGAGGTGGTCGAGGACCACCTGCGGGAACAGGGGGTCGACCTGCACCTCGAGACGGCCGTCTCGGGGTTCGCCGGCGAGGGCCGCGTCGACGAAGTCCACCTCGACGGCGGTGAGAGCCATTCCGCAGATATCGCCGTCGTCGGCGTCGGCGTGAAGCCGAACGTCGCGCTCGCCGAAGACGCGGGGATAGAACTCGGACCGACCGGCGCCATCGCGACGGACGAATACGGCCGGACGAGCGCGGCGAACGTCTACGCCGCGGGCGACTGCGCGGAGAACGTCCACGTCGTCACCGGCGAACCCGACCACGTCCCGCTGGCGCTGACCGCGAACCGCGCCGGCCGGGCCATCGGCCAGACTCTCACCGGATCGCCAACGGCGGTCGGCGAGACCGCCGGCACGGCCATCGTGAAGGCCTTCGACCTCGGCGCGGCCCGGACCGGCATCCTCGACGAGGCGCGGGCCGGCGACGCCGGCTTCGACCCAGTGTCGGTCACGATCACCGACGCGACGCGGCCCCACTACTACCCCGGGAGCGAGGAGATACAGGTCACGCTCGTCGCGGACCGCGAGACGGGAGCCGTCTTGGGCGGGAGCGTCGTCGGTCGCGACGGCGCGAAGCGGATCGACACCGTCGCGACGGCGCTACACGGCGGGCTGACCGTCACCGAGTTGCAGAACGCGGACCTGGCGTACGCGCCGCCGTTCAGCCCGGTCTGGGACCCGGTCCTCACCGCGGCGAAGGTGCTCGCCGGGAAACTGGAGCGATGACGACCGACGCGTCCCCCGTCGAGAACGGGGACGATGACGCCGGAGAAACCAGCGACGCCGGAGAGGCCGGGGGCGGGCGCCCGCCGGTCGATAGCGACGCGCTGGTCGACCTGGCACTCGATCTGCTCGCGATCGACACGTCGAACCCGCCAGGCGAAACCGGGGAAATCGTCGACCTGATCGAGCAGTACCTGTCTGCCCTGTCGGTCGACGTCGAACGGATCACGGTCGATCCGGCGAAGCCGAACCTTCTCGCGACGATACCGGGCGAGCGCGACCGGACGCTGCTGTACGTCGGCCACCTCGACACGGTGCCGTTCGACGCCGACGAGTGGTCGTTCGATCCGCTGGGCGAACGCGAGGGAGACCGAATCTACGGCCGCGGTGCGACCGACATGAAGGGCGCCGTCGCCGCGATGCTCTCGGCGATCCGCGTGTTCGCCGAGGCCGACGACGCCCCGCCCGTCGACCTCCAGTTCGCGTTCGTCAGCGACGAGGAGGTCGGCGGCGACGCGGGCCTCCCCGCACTGCTCGAGACCGACCGACTCGACGCCGACGCCTGCGTCATCGGCGAACCGACCTGCGAGGAGGGACGTCACTCGGTGACCGTCGCCGACCGGGGGAGCATCTGGCTGACGATGACGGCCACTGGCGAGGCCGCACACGGCTCCCGGCCGGTGCTGGGCGACAACGCCATCGATCGGCTCTACGGGGCGATCACGACCCTCCGGGAGCGGTTCGGGACGCGCGAACTCGACGTCGACCCGGTCCTGGAACCGGTACTCGCGGAGTCGGTCGAGTACTACGCGCCGACGATGGGCGCGGACGTCGCCCGGGAGCTCTTCGCGTCCCCGTCGATCAACCTCGGGACCATCGAGGGCGGCGAGGTGATCAACAGCGTCCCCCAGTCAGCCCGCGCCGAGGTCGACGTCCGGCTGACGGCCGGGGTGGACACGTCCAGGGTGCTCTCGGACGTCCGGGACTGCGTCGCAGACTGCGAGGGCATCACGCTGGCCGACGTCTCCTGGAGCGTCGGGACCGCCGAACCGATCGACAGCCCGCTCGTCGAGGCGGTGGCGTCCACGGCCGAGACGGTGACGGACGAGCGCGTCTACCGCCGGAGTGCGACGGGCGGCGGTGACGCGAAGAAGCTCCGGAACGCCGGAATCCCGACCGTCGAGTTCGCGCTCGGCACCGACACCGTCCACGCCGTCGACGAGTACACGACCGTCGGCGCGCTCACCGGGAACGCGACGGTGTACGCGCGGCTCCCCGGCGTCTGGGCAGACGCGTCCTCCGGCGCGTAACTCGGTCGCCGTTCGCCGCGAAAGAGTAATACGACGAACAGATACTATTGTGCGGTATGGAATTTACTATGAAAACACGAGCCGGCGAACGGTTCGAGCGCGTGCTCGGGTCCCCGTGAGCTCGCCGTCAACTTCCACCAGACGGCGCTTCCTGCAGGCGCTGGCTGGAACGGGCGCGAGTGGACTCGCCGGGTGTCTGGCGACCGAAGGGACGGGCCCAGGTGATTCGTCCCGTCCGACCCCCCGCAGTCCGCCGTCCGGCTCCGCCGACGTACGGGCCGCACTGGATGCGGCACCGGGCGAGGTCCAGCCCGGCGCGGACGCGACGACCGAGAACTGGCTGTACGACGGCGAGTTCCCGGGGCCCGAACTCCGCGCGAGCGAGGGGGACGTGGTCGAGGTCGAACTGGACAACGAGCTCGCAGACGGAACGACGATCCACTGGCACGGCGTCCCCGTGGCCAACGAGATGGACGGCGTCCCGGACGTCACGCAGGATCCGGTCGAGTCCGGCGGTTCGTTCACGTACCGGTTCCGGGCGGAACCCGCGGGAACGTTCTTCTTCCACAGCCACGTCGGGCTCCAGCTCGACCGCGGTCTCCTCGCCCCGCTGATCGTCGAGGAGGACGACCCGCACGTGGAGTACGACCGCGAGTACACCGTCGTCGTCGACGACTACCTCGCCGGAGAGCCCCGCCCGCTCTCCGAACTCGAGTCGGGGAGCGGGCCGATGGGCGGTGGCCCGGGCGGGAGCGGCGGCGGTGGTCCCGGTGGCCCCAGCGGCGGCGGTCCCGGTGGAGGCGGCGGGCCGATGGGCGGTGGCCCGGGCGGGAGCGGCGGCGGTGGCCCGATGGCCGACCGACGACCGCCGTACGCCGGCCTCCTGATGGGGGGACGCTTGCCGGACGACCCCCGGACGTATTCGGTCCGGGAGGGCGAGCGCGTCCGGTTTCGGTTCGTGAACGCGAGCAGTGCGACGGCGTTCCGGGTGCGCGCCGGTGGTCACCCCCTGACCGTGACCCACGCCGACGGACGCCCGGTCGATCCGGTGACCGTCGACTCGTTCGTCTTCGGCTCTGGCGAGCGATACGACGCGGTCGTCGAGGCCGATAACCCGGGCACGTGGGAGGTCCGTGCCGAGGCCGTCAACGGGGACGAACCCCCGGCGCGAGCCCTCGTGACGTACGAAGGGGTCGACGACTCCGCGGCACCGGGGGCGCCGTCGAACGGCGGACGAGCGCTCGCGTACGGCGACCTCCAGGCGCGCTCGCCGCTGGCGGGCATCGACGGGAGTCCGGACAGGTCGTTCGATCTGACGCTGTCGGGGCGCCAGGGCGGGACCGAGTGGCTCATCGACGGACAGGCCTACCCCGACGCCGACCCGCTCGACGTCCGACAGGGGGAGCACGTCCGGATCAGGATGGTGAACCGCAGTCCCGTGCTCCACCCGATGCACCTCCACGGCCACTTCTTCCAGGTCGGGGACGCGGTCAAGGACACCGTCCTCGTCCCCGGGCACATGGGCGAGGTCACGCTCGACTTCGTCGCCGACAATCCGGGCGACTGGCTGTTCCACTGCCACAACCTCTACCACCTGGAGTCCGGCATGGCCCGGGTGGTGCGATACGTCGGGTGACGCGCCACATCGACGAACCGCTCGGGACGGCCCACCGGGTCGGGGAACGCTTAACTCGTTATAGTGTGTTAAATTGGGCATGAAATACAATATCGGGGGAGCGGATCGCACCGTTCGACTGGCTGTCGGTGGACTGCTGGCGGCGATAGGCGGTGGCTCACTAGCGGGCGCACTGGAGACCGGGCCACTCGTCGGCGTGCTCGCGCTCCTGGTGGGCGCCGTTCTGATCGGGACGGGCCTGACCCGCGTCTGCCTGGTGTACCGGGTACTCGGGATCGACACCGCGGACGCCCGGTGACCATGAATCCCTTCGAGAACACCGGGCAACCGGACTGGGACTGGTGGGGACGGCTGTGGCCGGCGCCCGGGGAGACGCTACGCAAACTGGGCCTCGAGTCGGGGGACGCGCTCGCGGAAGTCGGCTGCGGGAACGGCTACTTCGCGCTGCCCGCCGCACGGATCGTCGATCCGGCGCCGGTGTACGCCTGCGACCTCGACGAGTCGCTCCTCGCGGAGTGCTCGACCCTCGCCGACCGACAGGGCGTCGACAACGTCGCGCCCGTCCACGGTGACGCCCGCCGCCTGTCCGATCACCTGCCGGAGCGGGTCGACGTCGTCCTGCTGGCCAACGCCTTCCACGGCGTCGACGACAGGGACGCGCTCGTCCGGGAAGTGGAGGCGTCGCTCCGTCCGGGTGGCCGGTTCATCGTCGTCAACTGGGAGGACCGCCCGCGGGAGGAGACGACCGTCGGAGGCGAACCGCGGGGACCGCCGACCGACCTCCGCGTGTCGGCCGAAGAGACCGAGGCGGCCGTTCGCGCGGCGGGCGACCTGTCCCTCGAGCGGCGGGTCGACCTCCCGCCGTACCACTACGGGCTCGCGTTCGAGCGATAGGATTCGGGTCGCCGGTCACCCGACCCGTCGATCGCGATGGACCGTCACCACACCGCGTCGAGCACCTATACTGCACGGTGATTTTCAGAATCTTGGAATTGGTATACAATACTAAAGTGATCCGGCCCGGAGGTTCACCTGTGACGATGACCGAAATTGACGTGGAAGCCGACGAGACCGTGGACGCCCGTGGGGCAGCGTGCCCCGGGCCGCTGATGGACCTCATCGGCAAGATGCGGAGCGTCGAGCCGGGAACCGTGGTCCGCCTGTTGAGCGACAACGACCAGTCGCTCACCGACGTCCCCGAGTGGACGGAGGAGGCCGGCAACGAACTCCACGGGGTCGAGGAGCGCGAGGACCACCACGCGTTCTACGTGGAGAAAGCATGACCGAGCACGTCGTGATCGTCGGCGGGGGCACCGGCGGGGCCGTCCTCGCCAACAACCTGGCCGAGCGACTGGCCGGTGAAATCGACGCCGGCGACGTCCGGGTCACGCTGGTCAACGACGACCCGGACCACGTCTACAAGCCGGTGTGGCTGTACGTCCCGTTCGGTCAGCGCGAACCCGGGGACGCCCGCCGGCCGCTGACCGAACTCGTCGACGACCGGGTCGACGTGCGTATCGACCGCGTGACCGCTATCGACACCGACGCACAGCGCATGCAGAGCATGGAGGGCCCCGATCCGATCGAGTACGACACCCTCGTCCTCGCGACGGGGTCGACGCTCGCGCCCGAGGAGATTCCGGGACTGGCCGACGCCGGCCACGACTACTACAGTGAGGCCGGCGCGACCGACCTCCGGGACGACCTGCTCTCGTTCACCGAGGGGCACCTGGTGCTCAGCGTCGTCGGGACGCCGCACATGTGCCCGGCGGCGCCCCTGGAGTTCGTGTTCATGGTCGACGACTGGCTCCGCGAGCGGGGCCTCCGCGAGGACGTCGACGTCACGTACACGTACCCGATCCAGCGGGTCCACGGCAACCCCCACATCGCCGAGTGGGCGCGGCCGATCATGGACGAGCGCGACATCGGGGTCGAGACGTTCTTCAACGCCGAGGAGGTCGACGCCGACGAGCAGGTCCTCCGGTCGATGGAGGGGACTGACATCGACTACGACCTCCTCGTCACGATCCCGCCCCACCGCGGCGTCGACCTGGTCGAGGAGGCCGGCCTCGGCGACCGGGGCTGGGTCGAGGTCGACAAGCACACGCTGGAAGCCGAGGCGGCGGAGCACGTCTACGCGCTGGGTGACACGGCCGATACCGGCATGCCCAACGCCGGGAGCGTCGCCCACTACCAGGCCGGCGTCGTCGCCCAGCGCATCGCGAGCGAGGTCCGCGGCCAGCCGGCGACGGCGACCTACGACGGCAAGACGCTCTGCTTCATCGAGACGGGGATGGACGCCGCCTCGTTCGTGGAGTTCGACTTCGAGCGACCGCCGTCGCCGGCACCGCCGTCCCGGAAGCTCCACTGGTCGAAACTGGCGTACAACGAGGCCTACTGGCTCACCGCACGGGGGCTGCTCTGACGATGGCCAGCGAAATCGACGCCGACGGCGACCCCGACGCCGAGGCCGACCCGCTCGCGGACGCCATCGCCGAGAACCCCGAAGCGGTCGCGACGTTCGTCCGGCGCCTCGACGGCGTCAACGAACTGCTCGACGTGCTCGCGCTCGGCGAGGGCGCGCTCACCGACGAGATGGTCGTCGAACTCGCCGACACGACGTCGACGCTCGCGGAGTCGGCCGACGGCATCGCGACGGACGAGACCGTCGCGCTGGCGGAGACGGTGGGACAGAACGGCACCGAACTGCAGGAAGCCCTGGAGACGCTGGTCCGCCTCCAGCGGACCGGGACGCTGGACGAACTCGCCGAACTGGCCGACGTCGTCTCGCTCGGTACGGCCGCGCTCGACGACGAGATGGTCACGTCGCTCGCGGGGACCGGCGCCGCGCTGGGCGAGATCGCGGACACGGCCGCGGACGAGGATACCCGCGACGGCCTGGAGACGATGCTCGAGGGCGTCGGCGCGGCCGAAAGCGGCGACACGGAACCGGTCGGTCCCGTCGGACTGGTCAGGGGGATCCGGGATCCCGAGATCCAGCACGGACTCGGCTACCTGTTCGCCGTGGCGCGGGCGATCGGACAACAGCAGTCCCCGCCGAAGTCAGACTGAACAGGGACGCGCCCGAACGGGACAGCACCCGAGCGGGACAGCACCCGAGCGGGACAGCACCCGAACGGGACAGCACCCGAACAGGGACCGTACCCGAACGGGGCCTTCCCGGACCTGCCGCTGTCGCCGACCAGTATTGTTTGGATGTCACAAAACTATTAACGCGACCGGCCGTACACTAACCACTACCACACTTTCGCTCATGAACCCCACAGAACTCCGCGCGGACGTTCCCGCGCTCCAGGACGACGTCTACCTCAACTTCGGGGCCCACGGCCCCAGTCCGCGGTACGTCGTCGACGCCGCCGACGAGTTCGTCCAGCGTCACGAGTACCACTCGCCGGTCCGGGACGACCCCTACGAGACGGCCTTCGACGCGTTCGACCGGACGCGCGAGACCGTCGCCTCGTTCGTCGGGGCCGACCCGGACGAAATCGCACTCACCGAGAGCACTACCGGCGGCATCAACGCGCTGGCGAACGCTATCGACTGGGAGCCCGGCGACGTCGTCGTGCGGACCGACGTCGAGCACCCGGCGGGGATACTCCCCTGGCAACGGCTCGAGCGGGAGGGCGTCGAGGTGCGCGTCGTCGAGACGGCTGCGGGACGAGTCGACCGGGACGCGTTCGCGGACGCCGTCGCCGACGCGCGGCTGGTCTGTTTCAGCGCCGTCACGTGGACGCACGGAACCAGGCTCCCCGTCGCGGACCTGGTCGACGTCGCCCACGACGCCGGCGCGCTCGCGCTCGTCGACGCCGTCCAGGTGCCTGGCCAGCTGTCGATGGACGTCGGCGAGTGGGGCGCCGACGCCGTCGCGGCCGCCGGACACAAGTGGCTCCTCGGGCTCTGGGGCGGCGGGTTCCTCTACGTCGACCGCGAGGTCGCCGAGGGGCTCGCACCCCGGGCCGTCGGCTACCGGAGCGTCGAGACGCCGACGGCGGACCCCTTCGAGTACGCGGCCGGCGCCCGTCGCTTCGAGGTCGGGTCGGCCAACCCCGCGCCGCACGTCGCACTGGGCGAGGCGGTGAACGCCATCGAGGAGGTCGGTCTCGGCCGTATCGAGGACCGCATTCACCGGCTGGCCTCCCGGCTGGTCGACGGCGTTCCGGCAGAGAGGGTTCTCAGCCCGTCGACGCCGGAGTCGGGACTCGTGACCATCGACGTCGACGACCCGGCGGCGACGGTCGAACGGCTGGCCGCCGACGGGATCGTCGTGCGCGACCTCCCGTGGCCGAACGCGGTCCGGGCGTCGGTCCACGCCGTCAACACCGAGGGGGACGTCGACCGGCTGCTCGACGGGCTGGCGCCGGAGCTGTAGGGCATTCGTACCTTTGTCGGGGACTCGTGTCTTTGTCGGGGGCTCGTGCCTTTGGCGGAGGCGCGTGCCTTCGGTGGAGACTTTGGGTGAGAAAGGAGTTACCGCAGGTCCACGTCGTCCGGACCGGTTGTGACGTCGCCGTCTGGGCCGATCGTGACGTCACCGTCCGGGCCGACCGTGACGTCGTGGCCGCGGTAGGTGAACTGGACCGTGACGTCGGCGCCAGACCGGTCCTGGCTGCCGGTCACGAGCGCGTTCAATGCGTCGGCGTCGACGACCTCACCGAGGGGGGGCTGCAGCGAGAGCGGGTCGGTCTCCTCGGCCGCGGCGACCGCAGCGAGGACGCGATCTACGGGCCGTTCCGTCGTTTGGGTGTGTAACATGGGCAAACTTGTTCGTCGGGGGTGATCAGATGAGGAGCTGGACGTCCGACTCGGCCATGTGCTGGAGCGCGGTGGCCGCGCCGACGCCGACGGTAACCTCGTCGTAGAACTCGGACTCGTCGTAGTCCATCAGTTCGATGGTCATCTGGCAGGCCTGGAGTTCGACGCCCTGGTCGAGGGACAGTTCGATGAGTTCGTCGATGCTGGCCGTGCCGTTCTCGTCGATCTTCTTCTGCATCATCTTCGTCGCCATGCGGTCCATCCCCGGGAGCGCGGCGAGCGCGTTCGGCATCGGCATGCTCGGGTTGCCGACCGCCGAGAGCTGGAGGTTCTTGGAGTTCTCCTCGTGGAGGATGTCGAGCCCCCAGAAGGTGTGGAAGACGACGACCTCCCAGCCGAACGCCGCGGCCGTGCTGGCGAGGATAAGCGGGGGGTAGGCCATGTCGAAGCTCCCCTTCGTGGCGACGATGGTCATCTTCTTCTGGTCGTCGCCGACGTCGGTCTCGAGCGTGGCGACCTTGTCCTCCAGTTCCTCGACGCGGGCCTGGAGCTGTGCCTCGGTCAGGGGCTCGTCGCCGTCCGACGACTGTGTGTCCGTGCTCATCTTACGCCGTCTTCTCCACGTAGTGTCTGTAGACGTCGCCGTCCTCGACCTGGTCGAGGAGTTCGACGCCGTTCGTTCCCTGGGCCCAGCCGTCGATGTCGCTCATGCTGCCGGAGTCTGTCGCCAGTACCTCGAGGACCTCGCCTTCCGCGAGCTCGTCGATGGCGGACTTCGTCTTGACGACCGGCATGGGACACGATGCACCTTTGACGTCGAGCGTCTCCGTGATGTCGAATTCTGCACTCATGATCTGTAATCTCTGTTGCTCTGTATTGGAGCTACCTCACAATATTATTGTCGGAGGTAAAAGGATGTCGATTCTTGTGGGATGTGCGAATTACTACGATGGGGGCGATCCCGGATCTACCCTCCATATTGTGGGGGGATGCGGTGTATTCGCCCATCCCGACTGGGTACGGCCCGACGGTATTGTACAGAATCCGAATTACTATGAAAACCCTTTTGTATGCCCGTCCGATAGAAGGCAGTGTACGAAATGAATCCAGAAGACTTCCCGACGCCGGACGCAGACGTCGAGACGGTCCAACCGGAAACGCTGAAGGAACGCATCGACGCGGGCGAGGACGTCACGCTCCTCGACGCACGGATGCAATCCGATTACGAGGAGTGGCGCATCGACGGCGACACCGTCGAGTCGATCAACGCCCCCTACTTCCACTTCCTCGAGGACGAGATCGACGACGAGGTACTCGAACAGATCCCCGACGACCGCCAGGTCACCGTCCTCTGTGCGAAGGGCGGCGCCAGCGAGTACGTCGCGGGCACGCTCGCGGAACGCGGGTACGACGTAAACCACCTCGAAGACGGCATGAACGGCTGGGCGCGCATCTACGAGGCCGTCGAGGTCGACGGATACGACGGCGCCGGCACGTTGCTCCAGTACCAGCGCCCCTCCTCGGGCTGTCTGGGCTACCTGCTCTACGACGACGGTGAGGCCGCAATCGTCGACCCGCTCCGTGCGTTCACCGACCGCTACCTCGCCGACGCCGACGACCTCGGTGTCGAACTGAAATACGCGTTCGACACGCACGTGCACGCGGATCACATCTCAGGTGTTCGTGACCTGGACGCCGAGGGCGTCGAGGGCGTCATCCCCGAGGCCGCCGTCGACCGCGGCGTCACCTACGCTGACGAGGTCACGACGGCCGCCGACGGCGACACCTTCCAGGTCGGCGACGCGACCGTCGAGGCCGTCTACACGCCCGGCCACACGACCGGGATGACCTCCTACCTCCTCGACGACAGCCTCCTCGCAACCGGTGACGGGCTGTTCGTCGAGAGCGTCGCCCGCCCCGACCTCGAAGAGGGCGACGACGGCGCGCCCGAGGCGGCACGGATGCTCTACGAGTCCCTGCAGGAGCGCGTCCTCTCGCTCCCCGACGACACGCTCGTCGGCGGCGCCCACTTCAGCGACTCGGCCGAACCCGCCGACGACGGCACCTTCACCGCGCCCATCGGCGACCTCGTCGAGGACATGGCCGCGCTCACGATGGACGAACAGGAGTTCGTCGACCTGATCCTCTCGGACATGCCGCCACGGCCGGCCAACTACGAGGACATCATCGCGACGAACCTCGGCCAGAACGCCGTCGACGACGAGGAAGCGTTCACGCTCGAACTCGGACCGAACAACTGTGCCGCGAGCCAGGAGTCGCTCGCCGGTGACTAACGCGGGTATCTACTAGTGATCGAACCAGTCCCACTGCAACTGACCGCCGAGCTGTTCCCGAACGGGATCAGTCGCTACGCCGTCGGTGGGTTACTCGTCGGCCTCGGTGCCGTCGTCATCTACCTCGGGACGGGGATCGCCGCCGGGGCGAGCACCTTCCTCGAGTCGACGCTGTCGTACGTCTCGAGCCAGTCCCGGTTCCAGCAGTACGTCTCCTCGCGTGACTGGCGAGTCGTCTTCACGCTCGGCATCATCCTCGGCGCGGCGGTGTTCGCGGCGACGGTCCAGTCCGGCGTGATCACGACCTCGCTCTACGAGGCCGGGACGACCGGACAGCTCTACGACGTCGCTGGCGTCACGCTCTGGATGACCGAGGTCCAGCCCTGGCGCCTGTTCCTGGGCGGCATCCTCGTCGGCATCGGTACCCGGGTCGGCAAGGGCTGTACGTCCGGCCACGGCGTCTGCGGCGTCGGGTCGGCCTCGAAGACGTCCATCGTCGGCGTGATCACGTTCCTGACGGTGGCCATCGGGACGGCTCAGGTCGTCTCGGCACTGGGGGTGAGTCCCTAGTATGGCACAGGATCGTCATCCCCTGTTCATGCCGCTGATACTCGTCGGCGGCCTGATCTTCGGCTTCGGGCTCGGCTTCAGCCAGATGGCCCGGCCGGAGGTCGTGCTGGACTTCCTCCAGTTCGAAGACTTCGGCCTGCTGTTCGTCATGTTCGGCGCGGCCATCGTCTCCGGCATCGCCTTCGCAGTGATGCCCCGGATACGCGACAGCGCCCCGCTGACCGGCGACCGCTACGAACGCCGGCTGAAGCCCTTCGACCGGAACGTCCTCGTCGGCGGCGCCATCTTCGGCGTCGGCTGGGGGCTGTCGGGCATCTGTCCCGGCGCCGCCTACGCCAGCCTCGGCACCGGCAACGTCGCGATCCTCTGGGCGCTCGCCGGGATGTTCGTCGGCGCGTACCTCCAGGGCCGCTGGCGGAGCCGGGCCACGACTGGTGAGCCCGCGACGGCCGGCGCGGACTGACCGACTGACTGACTCGAATTCTTTGAGGCTACACCAGTAATGGAACTCGCTATCGTCGGCCTGTTCGTCGTCGCCGCACTCGCAAGTCTGTTCATGGCGTGGGTCATCGGCGCCGGGTCGAGCGGTGCGACGCCGTTCGCGCCCGCCGTCGGGGCGAACGCCATCACGACGATGCGGGCCGCCTTCGTCGTCGGCATCTTCGGCTTCGCCGGCGCCGTCACGCAGGGTGCGAACGTCTCGGAGGCGGTCGGCCGCGGCCTCGTCGGCGGCGTCAGCCTCCCCGCGACGGGCGTCATCGTCGCGCTGGCCATCGGCGCCGGGCTGATGGCCGTCGGGATCAAGACCGGCTACCCCATCGCGACGGCGTTCACGGTGACCGGCGCGGTCGTCGGCGTCGGCCTCGCGCTCGGCGGCACACCGGTCTGGGCGAAGTACCAGCAGATCGGCGCCGTCTGGGCGCTGACGCCGTTCGTCGGCGGCGGTATCGCCTACGCTATCGCCAGCGTCCTCCCCCGGGCGGACGTCCCCGAACGGTTCAGCGTCGCCGCCCTGGCCGGCCTCGTCGGCGCCGTGATGGCGAACGTCGGGTTCTCGTTTCTGGGCACGAACGGGTCGGCGGGGTCGCTCGTCGACGCCAGCAAGCGCCTGCTGGGCGCCGACGGCGTGTTCGTCGCCGTTGGCCTGTCGGTGCTGGCGGCCGTCGCGGTCGCCACGCTCGTCTACGCGGACATCCGACGGGACGAAGCCGGCGGCCTGCGACGAGTACTGCTCAGTCTCGGCTCGCTGGTCGCCTTCTCCGCGGGCGGGAGCCAGGTCGGACTGGCCGTCGGGCCGCTGCTCCCCATCCTCGACGACGTCGGCGCGATATCGCCGTTCGTCGTCCTCGTCGGCGGCGGCGCCGGCATCCTGGTCGGCTCCTGGACCGGCGCGCCGCGGATGATCAAATCGCTCTCGCAGGACTACTCCTCGCTGGGACCGCGACGGTCTATCTCGGCACTCGTCCCGGCCTTTCTCATCGCTCAGCTGGCCGTCTTCCTGGGCGTCCCCGTCTCGTTCAACGAGATCATCGTCAGCGCGATCATCGGGAGCGGCGCCGCGGTCGGCGGCAGCGACGCGGTCAGCGCGCGAAAGATCCTCGTGACCGTCGGCGCGTGGGTCGGCTCGTTCGCCCTGGCGTTCGCGCTCGGCTACGGGTCGATGGCCGTCCTGCACGTCGCCTGACGTGTTCGAAGTGAAGGAACTGTGTAACGTCGCACGAAACTCGCTTATAAATATGTTTCCTGCAGTGTTACAGACAGCGACGTTGGGAACCATCGTCCCCCCGGTGAACCTCCCCATGGAGATAATCTTCGTGAAGTGAGGGAGGCGATGCCAATGTCGAGAAAGATCAGACGACCTCCCGGATGAAGTCTCGGCGAATGCCACAATCGAGACGATCAACGACAATTGATATTATTGCCAGTGGCGGGATTGGAATCTGGTGACGTCGAAGCCCGAGAGACCCACCTGAAGGAATGACTCGACCCGAGACAGGGAGACACCCACCCCACGTTTCCGTCGTATCAGAGAATGGATGGGGAGGGGGAGAGGCTATCAGCCGGAACCTCGCTCTCCCCATTTCCCACACCCCCCGAGTTTCCGTCGTTTCCGTTGTTTCTCCACGTCAGTTGATGAGCATAGCACGGGAATCGAACTGGAATAGAATCCAATGTAAAAACCCGCGATATAGTATGTCGTACTCAGACCATTATATTAAATATAGTGGGGTGTGAAATGACCACTAAACTTACTTCGTGAAGTGAGTGACGAGAGCGGTATTCGTTCACTCGGCTGAAATGTACCTTGACCGAGAAAATCGTTATAGCTTGTGCTTAGCCGATACATCGGCTTTCGTACGCGGTTTCGTCCCCGGACCGTTTCTTCACGTAGACTCCCTCCACCGTGACGGATTACGACGGAAACGTGGGGTGTGTGGGCTCGCCGTCCGAAAAGTCGGTCGCCGAGCCGTCCCTAACTCATATCTCGTTCGTCGGAAACACGGCTAAACCATCTAGAAAGTTACATTGGCGTTATACACCGTTTGCCGTCTGAATTTGGAGGACAATACGTCGGAAATGTGGGGTTGAAATTTCACAAGGCTTTTATTACTGACTTGTGAGGATGTAATATATGGCGCCGTCCGATTCTTCATCAGGTTCTGTGGACGACCCACTCTTCGAATCCGGCCATCGCATCTTCGCGAACAAGGATCTCCTCAAAATCGGTCACGTGCCCGATGCTGACCGGATCGTCGGTCGGGACCAGGAAATCTCGAAACTTGCGAAGCGTCTAAACGGCGCGGTCCACGGATACTCCCCGGAGAACGTCATGATCTACGGGAAGACGGGAACTGGAAAATCGCTCGTCTCGAAACACGTCTGTCAACGCGCTCAAAATGCAGCGCAGGAGGGCGTCGATATCGGGACCGCTTACGTCGACTGCGCCGAGGATAATACCGAGACCCAGGCTATCTCTTCACTCGCCGCGAAACTGAACGACGAATCGGCAACCGGTATCTCCGTTCCCCACACCGGACTCAGTACGTCGAAATATTACAAACTTCTCTGGAAGACACTCGACGCCCGATTCGATTCTGTGATCGTCATCTTGGACGAAATCGACTTGATGAACGACGACAGCGTGCTCATGAAGCTCTCGCGTGCCGAGGAGGCGGGGAAAATCGACTGTAGCGTCGGTCTCATCGCGATCAGCAACAAGATCCAGTACGTCGACAGCGTCGACGAACGGGTAAAAAGCAGCTTCCAGCACAAGGAGCTTTTCTTCAAGCCGTACGATGCCAACCAACTCCGGGAGATCATGTCCAACCGCGACGATGCCTTCCAGGACGGCGTTCTTTCCGAGGACGTGATCCCGTTATCCGCGGCTTTCGCAGCGCAAGAACACGGTGATGCTCGAAAAGCGATCGATATTCTTCGACATGCCGGGGAAGTCGCCTACGAGGCGGATACGGAACGGGTGACGGAGGATCACGTCCGTCAGGCGCAGCAACAGGCGGAAAAGGACCGGTTCAGGGAGCTCGTCAACGGCGCGCCCACACAGGCAAAAGCGGCCCTGCTCGCGATAACGGAACTGAGCGTCAACACCAACGACGATGCCTTCCTGACGAGCCGCGTCTACGATCAGTACAAACAGATCTGCGATCACCTAGAGATAGACTCTCTCTCCGTGCGACGGTTCCGTGACATCCTGAAAGAACAGGCCTTCCTGGGTATTGTCGAAATCGAGAAGATCAACAAGGGGAGTGCAGGCGGCATCCACCTCCAGAACCGGCTCATTGAAAATCCTCAGATCGTTCGTGAAACGGTACTCGAGGATACTCGGATGCACGACTGGACTCGCAAGTAAGAGCTCCTGCTATCAAGTGGGTGGGGACGACGGAACTTTGGAACGGGGCGTGAGGAGCTCTTTCAGCGTGTGGGGCGGGACCGAGACCGAGTTCACGAGACGCGTAACGAAATGTTCCCTCTCGGCTGATAGATCCGGAACCGGCGAGGGACACACCCCTCTATCGATGTGTTCGGGGCAACCGGTAACGGTCCACGACGAGGACGAACGGGCATGTGGGGGTGTATGCGTAGTGCGCATACGTATAATCGCTCGATTTCGCCTTCGGCTCCCTCTCGACCCGGTTGTTTCGGGTTATGGCAAACACATCGATAGAGGGGTGTCTTTCTCACCGAGGACTCACCGATCGATTTTCTCACGTGTTGGATACGCCTCGGGTTCTCTCATCCTGGACCAGTTTGCCGGAACACTTCGATAGAGGGGTGTCTCTGGATCACTTCTGGGCTGGTATATCCCTGTTTTCCACTTTCCCACCATCGAAGCGTAACCAACCCACCACGAGACCCCTCCTGTGTTGGTAAAGCTACTAGCAGTGGCGGGATGGAGATCCGTTGATATCGAAGTTGGAGTGCCCTACCTGAAGGAATGACTCGACCCGAGACAGGGAGACACCCACCCCACGTTTCCGTCGTATCAGAGAACGGATGGGGAGGGGGAGAGACGATCAGCCGGAACCACGATTTCCCCATTTCCCCACCCCCCACGTTTCCGTCGTTTCTCCACGACAGTTGACGATCATAGCGCGGGAATCGGGCTGGGGATAGACTGTAGTATATCCTTTCGAAGTGAGAAAATTCTGCTTAATATTGATATTTATTCACGTTGGATATGGTGGATCGATAGCCTTCAGCTCAGATACCTCCGAGAGGTGAGATCTTCGTAGCGTAGCGGGAGACACACCCGGACACGTCCACGACACCGTCGGCGAAACGCCGTTCAAACGAGGAGAAGAGATCCGACAGCGTTTCGCTCTGCGATAAGTGCCGAAGAGATCAGGCCGTCCGCGGCGGCGGCACCAGGTAGACGTTCCCGTCGGCGCGCGTGACGATCTCCTCGGAGACGCTCCCGAGCATCAGCCGGCGGAGGCGGCTTCGACCTCGTGACCCGACCAGCGTCGTGGTGGGCGTCACCTCCTCCTCGACGGCGAGGATTTCGTCGGCGGGGTCACCCTGGCGGACCCGGGTCTCGGTCTCGATGTCCCAGTCTTCGAGCGTCGACGCGAGGTCGGCGAGCTGGTCCTCGGGGTCTTCGGCGCCCTGGTCCTTCGGCGACTGGACGTGGACGAGCGTCGCCTCCTGGGTCGCGTGCCGGAGATACGAGAACGCGCCGAAGGCCCGCTCGGCGTTCTCGGAGAAGTCGGTGGCGTAGAGGACGCGCTGGAACAGGTGCTCGCGAAGCACCTCGGGTTCGTCCTCGGCGCGCTCGATGCGGTTGACCAGCAGCGGCACGACGGTCGACCTGGCGAGGTTCCGCGCCGTCGACCCGATGACGCGGTTCTCGAGCGGACTCTGGCCGCGCGACCCGACGATGGTCAGGTCGGCGCGGACGGTCTCGGCGATGCCGTTGATCCGGCGGTGTGGCGTCCCCCTGACGACGTGGGTCTCGACGTCGAAGCCGGCGTTCTCCATGACGTTCGCGTACTGCCGTAGCCCGCGCTCGCGTCGTTCCTCGAGGTTCATCCCGGGCATCCCGGCGTGTACGTTCGACGGGACGACCGTGACCAGGTGAACCGTCTCGACGCCGATGCGCTGGAGGCACTCGAGACAGGTCTCGTTCTCGATGGCCGCTTCGCTCGCCGCCGAGAGGTCGGTCGCGTAAATCGCTCTCATGATCGAACAGTCGCGCCCGCCGTATAATATTGTTTTGTTTCCACAATACCTGGGGCCGTCACTGGCGCCGCGCAGCCGGCCGACGTCACGCTCTCCACTCGCGTTCGACCACAACCCACACACCCTCGGCCGGCGTGCGGCGCGCGTTTCGAATCGCTCCTGGACGGCGCGCGTGACGAATTTTCGGTCTATTTCGCCCTCGTTTCGACGGGCCGAGAATCGGGCGTATTCACGTAACGTACGAGAATATCTCCGTGGGTTTCCCGTGCCATCCGTTGCAGTAATATTGTACGACTCTTCCAAAACTCCTATTACCACCCTCCGGCTAGCATCGAGCGAGCAGAACGGTATGATATTCACAAAACCACTCACATTCGGAGGTCGACAGCAATGATCGAGATCGGAACGCTCTCACCGGCGGTACAGGCCGGTGTCCTCATTGGGGCGGTCCTCTTCGAGGCGATGATCCTCTACGTCGGCTACGGCTTCGTGGAACAGGTAGTCGGAAATCGACTGATCGAGCGTATAGAGAACAAATAACATGGACGTATTCGGAATCAGCCTGGCCATGCTCGTGCTGTTCGTCGGGTTCGGCCTTCTGATCGGCGTTCTGTTCGGGTTCTTCGGGATGGGCGGGTCGTTCCTCGTGACGCCCGCGCTCCTCGTCATGGGGTACCCCTCGCGCGTCGCGGTCGGGAGCGGACTCGCGTTCGTCTTCGGGACGTCCGTCATCGCGACGC
The DNA here is from genome assembly GCF_058933135.1 of Halomicrobium sp. HArcel3. Taxonomy (NCBI): domain Archaea; kingdom Methanobacteriati; phylum Methanobacteriota; class Halobacteria; order Halobacteriales; family Haloarculaceae; genus Halomicrobium; species Halomicrobium sp. HArcel3. The sequence goes on from NZ_JBZYDN010000006.1 coordinate 149,115, forward strand.
TGAAACACCGCGACCTCGGGCAGGTCGACTACAAGCTCGGCGTGTTGATGATCGCCGGGACGACCGCCGGTATCGAGGTCGGCAAGGAGATCGTGCTCCACCTCGAAGAGCTCGGCATGGCGGGAAGCATCATCAGCGTCACGTACGTATTCCTGCTGGGCGGAATCGGGCTCTTCGTGACCTACGAAGCGCTGAAGGGTGACGGCGACGGCGGCGTCGACCACGACGCGGCCGACGCAGACATCGACGCCGACGACATCCCCGACATCGCGAAGAAAATCCAGTCCTATCGCGTGCCGCCGATGATCTCACTCCGCGGCGGGATCTCGGTCTCGCTGTGGATGATCCTCGGCGTCGCGTTCGCGACCGGGCTCCTGTCGGGCTTCCTCGGCGTGGGCGGCGGCTTCATCCGCATGCCCGCGCTGTTCTACCTGATCGGCGTCCCGGTGCCCATCGCGGTCGGGACCGACCTGTTCGAGATCGTCTTCTCGGGCGGGATCGGCAGTTTCCTCTACGCGATGGACGGTGGCGTCGACCTCTCCATCGTGCTGCCGCTGCTGGCGGGCAGCGCACTCGGTGCCCGGGTCGGCTCCGCCGCGACGAGCATCGTCGACGAGGGCGAGATCAAGGTGTACTTCGGCCTGATGCTGCTCGGTGGCTCGCTCGCCGTGGCCGTGCGTGAAATCGGAAACGTCTACGGCATCGGCGTCTTCGACACCGTCAGCCTGGTGTTGATCCTGGGATCGGCGCTCCTGGTCAGCGGGGCCGTGGTGTACAGCAGTATCACGGCGCTTCGCGAGGAGTCCGGGTCACCCTCACACGCGCTAGACTAGCCAGGCGCAGCATTCTGGCGCAGCATTGTGCGATCCATACACAAGTCTTTTAACCGTATACCGGCTACCTAGGTTCGATACAGATGTCAGATTCGATGTCGGAACAACTCCAGCAGGATATGGAATGCGAGGGACTCCTCGAGTGTTTCCACGGGCTCAAGCAGCTCGACAGGGAGTGCTTCCAGGCGCTCGTCGGCTCCGAGGAACCGCTTACGGTCGACGAAATCGCCGAAGCGGTCGATCGCGAACGGTCGACGGCCTACCGCGCCGTCCAGCGCCTGCTCCAGACGGGGTTCATCCAGAAAGAACAGATCAACTACGAACAGGGCGGCTACTACCACGTCTACCTCCCGACCGACCCCTCGAACATCGCCGACGACATGCAGCGGATGCTCAACGACTGGTACGCCAAGATGGGCCAGCTCATCCAGGAGTTCGAGGACAAGTACGACCAGGCCGAGGCGACTGCGACCGTCGAAGGGTGAGGCTCCGCCACCCGGTCGGCCCCTGATCCGCCGCGCGTCGACGGCGTTACTTTTCGCAACCAGCGCGATATCGCGACAGAGACATTCCAGTGAGGCAGCGATGCCGTCGTGAGCCTCAAGAGGTGACCGGCAGCGGTGACGACGAACGGGGCCAACGACCCCGATTGACTTCAAGGAATAAAACGTGTTCGGCTGATCTTACTTCCCGGGATTCGTCGCGGCGGGTTACCTATGGGGGTGCCGTAAAAACTACCGATCGAGTCCGCCGGTTCGAACGTTCGTCCTGACTTCCCCAGCCATGATCGACCCAGTAATCGCGAGTCGACTCCAGTTCGCACTGACCACGATCGTCCACATCATCTTCCCTGTGATGAGTATGGGGCTCGCGCCGTTTCTCGTGTACTTCACGTGGCGGGAGGTCCGTGGAGGGCCGCCGGTGTACGAACAGCTCCGGCGGTTCTGGACGAAGGTGTTCGCCGTCTCCTTCGTCGTGGGGACGGTGACCGGCATCGTCCTCGAGTTCGAGTTCGGGACGAACTTCGCGGCGTTCTCGGCGGTCGCGGGGGAACTGTTCGGCGGGCCGCTCGCGCTGGAAGGGATGATGGCGTTCATGCTGGAGGCGACGTTCCTCGGCGTGTTCGTCTTCGGGCGGGAACGCGTGAGCGACGCTCTCTACTTCATATCCTCCGTGGCGGTCGGGCTGGGGACGTGGCTCTCGGCGGTGTGGATCCTCGTCGCCAACTCGTGGATGCAGACGCCGCGGGGCTACGAACTCGTCGAGCGTGGCGGCCGGGAGATCGTCACGCTCACCGACCCGGCGGCGGCGTACCTGAACCCGCGGTTCCCGTACATGTTCGTCCACATGCAGAACGCCGCCGTCCTCTCGGTCGCGCTGTTCATGGCGGGCGTCGCCGCCTACTACGTGTTCCGCCACCACGTCTGGGGATACCCGGTGGAGGGCGTCTCGTTCTGGGAGACGACCCTGAAGATCGCCCTGATCGCGCTCGTGATCACAGCGCCGCTCCAGGCGGTCCACGGCGACCTGTACGCCCGCCACGTCTACGAGACCCAGCCCCAGAAGTTCGCTGCGATGGAGGCGGTCTGGGAGACGGACTCGTACGTCCCCGAGTACATCGTCGCTTTCCCGACGAACCTGGGCGACCTGACCGACCCGCAGGCCAAGGAACTGTTCGGCATCGGCATCCCCGGCGGTGCCTCGTGGCTGGCCAGCGGTGGCGACCCCGGGGCGACCATCACGGGACTGAACGAGTACGACGACGCGCCCCCGGTCGCCATCGTGTTCTGGTCGTTCCGGATAATGGTGGCGCTGGGGTTCTGGTTCATCCTGCTGGGGTTCTGGGGCGTCTATCGCTGGTGGCGTGGTGAACTCTACGAGGACGACCTCCTCCACAAGGCGCTGATGCTGTCGTCACTTCTGGGCATCCTCGCCGTGGAACTGGGCTGGATCGTCACCGAGGTCGGTCGCCAGCCGTGGGTCATCCAGGACGTCCTCCGCACGGCCGACGGCGTCTCCCCCGGGTTGACGGGAGGTGAGGCGACCCTGACGCTCGCCGGGTTCGCGGTGGTCTACCTCGGCTTGCTCTCCCTGTACACCTACGTGATCGCCCGGATCATCCGCGCCGGCCCACCGAAGCGGGCGGAACTGCGAACGAGCGAGGCCGCCCCGGCGACGCCGGCGGAGGGGACCGCCGATGACTGAGTTCCGACCCCTGCTGGCCGACACGCTCGCGGCCCTGCCGCTCCCGGAGATCTGGTTCGGGCTCGTGTTCTTCATCCTCGCGACGTTCCTGCTGCTGGACGGGTTCGACTTCGGCGTCGGCGCGCTGTTCGCGACGCGCGCGGACGACGGCGAACGGGAGCAACTGATCGCGAGCATCGGGCCGTTCTGGGACGGGAACGAGGTGTGGCTGGTGGTCTTCGGCGGCGCGCTGTTCGCCGCGTTCCCCCGGGTCTACGCGGCGCTGTTCAGCCGGCACTACCTGCTGATGTTCGCCATCCTCGGGGCACTCATCCTGCGTGGGCTGGCCCCGGAACTGTACGAGCAACGCCACGACGAGGCCTGGCAACGGTGGTGGGGTCGCGCCTTCGTGGTCGGGAGCGTGGCCGCTCCCTTCCTGCTGGGCCTGTTCACGGCGAACTGGGTGCTCGGGGCCACGCGGACGCTGACGCTCCCGGGGGTCGTCGTGGGACTCGCCGTCGTCGCCCTGACGGTCGTCGACGGCGTGGCGTTCCTCCGACTGAAGACCAGGGGCGACCTGCGGGCCGACCTCCGACGGAGCGGGCGACGGGCCGTGATCGCGTACGTCGCGCTCGCGGTGGCGTCGCTCGGCGTCATCTACGCGACCACACCCGCCGTCCGGCCCGAACTCACGTCACCGCTCGCGCTCGCCCTGGTCGCCCTGACGGTCCTGTTCGCCGTCGGGTACGCCGTCGCCCTGGAGCGGGACCGCCACTACCTCGCGTTCGCGGCGACGGGCGGGCTCGTCTACGGCCTCGTCGCCCTCGTCGCGGCACTCTCCTTCCCGTACGTGGACCGGGCGACCGGGCTGACCATCCAGGAGGGCATCGTCTCGCCCCTGTCGTTACAGATACTGTCCGTCGGCGCCCTCGTCCTGCTCCCGCTGGTATTCGGGTACTTCGTCGTCCTCTACTCGGCGTTCAGCGGTCCCGTGGACCCGGAGGAGTCCTACTGATGACCGGGTTGCTCTCCCGGGTACTCGTCACGTGGATCGAGTTGACGGTCGTCGGGACGGTCGGTGGGCTGGTCGGGACGACGCTCGGTGGCCCGCCCGGCTTCATCGTCTATCTCGCGACGACGCTGCTCTCGGTCGGCGTCCTCCTCTACAACGTCGACCGGCTGGTGGCCGCCCGCGTCGACGGAACCCAGCGCACGGAGCGGTCGGGGACGCCCGAAGACCGGTCTCAGTGACCCGATCGTCTGCCCCCAGTGGCACGGACCGGCTGACAAACAGTATTGCACGGATTGCCCAAAACCCTTAACTACTACTGGCCCCTAACGTAGAGTGATGACAGTAGAGAACGCAACCGAGGCAAGTGCGGGCACCACAGACGAACCGGTCCACGTCGACGGCCAGTCCCAGCTCGACGAACTCGTCGACACCGGGGAGGTCGTCCTCGCGGACTTCTACGCCGACTGGTGTGGGCCGTGCCAGATGATCGAGCCCGTCGTCGAGAAACTCGCCGCCGAGACGGACGCGACGGTCGCGAAGGTGGACGTCGACGCCAACCAGCGACTCGCCTCCGCCTATGGCGTCCGGGGCGTCCCGACGCTCGTCCTCTTCGCCGACGGCGAGCAGGTCGAGGAGATCGTCGGCCTCCAGGGCGAAGACCAGCTCCGTGCGATGATCGAAAACTACACCGAGTAAATGGATCGGGACACACGCGACCTCGTGATCGCTGGATCGGGCGTCGCCGGCCTCTCGGCGGCCGTCTACGCCGCCCGCGCCGACCTCGACCCCCTCGTCCTCGAGGGCGACGAGCCCGGCGGCCAGCTGACGCTCACGACCGACGTCGAGAACTACCTCGGCTTCCCCGAGGGCGTCGGCGGCATGGAGCTGATCCAGCGCGGGAAAGAACAGGCCGAGGCGTTCGGCGCCGAGTTCCAGCACGGGGCCATCGAGTCGGCCGACGTCGACGGGCGACCGATCGAGCTCTCGCTGTCGAACGGCGAGACGCTGCGGACCCGTTCGCTGATCGTCGCCACCGGCGCGAGCGCGCGCTGGGTCGGCGCCGACGGCGAGGACGACCTGATGGGCTACGGCCTCTCGACGTGTGCGACCTGCGACGGCGCGTTCCACCGCGGCGACGACGTCCTCGTCGTCGGGGGCGGCGACAGCGCGATGGAGGAAGCGACCTTCCTCGCGAAGTTCGCCGACAGCGTGACCGTCGTCCACCGTCGCGACGAGCTCCGGGCCTCGGAGATCATGGCCGAGCGCGCCCGCGAGAACGACGACGTCGAATTCGCCTGGAACACGGAACTCCTGTCCATCGACGGGTCCCAGTCGGAGGGCGTCACCGGCGCGACGCTGGTCTCCCACCCGAACGGCTATCCGGTGGACCGGTACGAGTCGGGCGACGAGGACGTCACCGTCCGCGAGGTCGACGTCGGCGGCGTGTTCTACGCCATCGGCCACGAGCCCAACACCGGCTTCCTCCGTGACACGCCGGTCGAACTGGACGACGACGGCTACGTCGAGACGCTCGACTCCGACGAGGCGTGGGCGACGACGGCCACGGCGGCCGACGGCGTCTTCGCCGCGGGCGACGTGATGGACACCGAGTACCAGCAGGCGGTCACCGCCGCCGGGATGGGGAGCATGGCTGCCCTCGACGCCGAGGAGTACTTCGAATCCGCGCCCGACGCCGCGGCGACGACCACTGCCGCCACGGCCGTCTCGGAGGCCGACGACTGATGCCGTCGGCCACCAGCGCTACCGACGACGGTACCGACGACAGGGCCGACCAACGACCCGAGGACCGGATCGACCCGTCGACGGTCGAGGACCAGGCCGACCGCGTCGTCGTCTCGTTTCGGGCGCCGGAGGCGGACCCCGACGAGAACGACAGCTGGTGGATCGCCGACAGCGCCTGGCTCCGGGACGGCATGACCGACCCGACCTATCTTCGATACCTGCGCTACGCCCACGCCGGCCCGGCCGCGGTCGGCGACGAGTGGGCGGAGTTCGTCAACTGCGGCTGTGCGAGCCCGGAAGACGTGATCCTCCGCGTCGAAGCGGTCGACGGCGGGACGGCCATCGGGGCCGACACGACCATCGAGGTCGTCGCCCGGAAGGACGTCGTCGAGGCCGGTGACGGGCGGGCAGCCGAGATGGACCTGTGAGCGGCGTCGGACCGGCCGACTTCTTCGAAATTACTCCGACCGTTCGAGTCGTTCGCGGCGAGTCTCGAACTCTTCGTCGGTGAGTTCCCCGCGAGCGTACGCGACGCGGAGTTCTTCCAGAGCGGGATCCGTGGACGTTCGGTCACCGGCCAGGCGCCGGGCGAGGACGTAGCCCCCGCCGAGGAGAACCAGGAGGAAGAGCAGTGGCACGAGCATGCCGAACAGCGGCCACCATCCACTCCCGCCGCCCATCGCTCCGCCACCCATCATCCCGCCGTACCCCATCATGCCGCCGAATCCGAGTGCCATCACGATCATCGGGAGCGCGACGACCGCTCCGACGACGAGGAGCACGGCCGTCGTCGCGTCGAGTTCGGTCGCTGAGGACATCCCTCAGGCCTCCGCCGGGGATTCGAATTCGTCGTCGATCGCATCAAGTACGCGCTCGAACCGACCACTGACGTCGGTCGCGATGGAGTCGAGCGCGGGATTGTCGGCGATTCCGACCAGCTGTGCCGGATCGACGGCGCTCACGGTGACTGCGCCGTCTTCGCCCTCGTCTTCGTAGACGATCACGTTACACGGCAGCAGCGCACCGAGTTCGATCTCGTCGTCTAATCCTTCGCGGGCGAGGCCGGGGTTGCACGCGCCGAGGATGCGGTACTGGCGGAACTCCTCGTCGAGTTTCTCCGCGAACGTCGCCTGCACGTCGATATCACAGAGGACGCCGAACCCCTCGTCCCCGAGGGCGTCGACCGTCGCGTCGACGACGTCGTCGAACGAGCCTGCGACACGCTGTTGTGTTGTATATCCCATACTGCACATTTCGGACGCCCCGATCATTACTGTTGTGGACCCACGGGCGGCTTCCGAGAGCCCTGCCCGCTGAGCGGGTTCCACGGGCTCCGTCCGCTACGGTTCTCCACCGGGACGATAGCTGTCGTCTCTCGCACCGACCGGGTCGGATCGACTACCGGACGAACCGATTACCGGACGAACCGACTACCGGTCGAACCGACTACCGGACGAACCGACTACCGAACGACGAGCACGGGGACCGGAGCCCGTCGAACGACGGTTTCGGCGACGCTGCCGAGGAGGATTCTGGCGGGTACCGACCGGCCGTGGCTTCCCATGACGACGAGATCGACGTCGTGGTCTTCGGCGTAGGACACGATGCTCTGGGCGTCTTCACCGACCGTCGTCTCGGTGGTTATCTCGACGTCGTACTCCGCCGCGATGTCCCGGGCTTCCTCGAAGAGTCCGTCCGCGTGCTCGTGGGCCTCTTCGAGCCAGTCGTCCCAGTCGTGGGGCGTCGACCCCCACCCGCCCGGGCCCATGTCGCTCGCGTGCCAGTCGAGGACGTGCAGGACGACCACCTCGGCGTCGGGGTGCAGCGAGAGCGTCGTCCGCAGCGCCTCTTTCGACAGCTCCGAGTAGTCCATCGGGACGAGAATCGTCTGTGTCATCCGTGATCAGGCCCCTCGAACGCTAACTCCGGGATTCGATCCGCCGGTCGATTCGCGGGCTACTCGACGCCACTCGACGGCGTCTTCCACCCGCGGAGACGGCGTCCCTGGGCTGTGTGCCATACAGGTGGTTGAACCGCTGCTCCCAAATACTATCACTCCAACAACAGTTCAGGTAGTTTCCACCGCCTGGAACCGGCGAAGACGGCGGTGGAGACGGGCGCCTCACTGGGCCAGGTAGCCGCCGTCGACGGGGTAGGCGTTCCCGGTGACGAACGACGCCTCCCCGGAGCAGAGCCAGACGATGGCGCTGGCCACCTCCTCGGGGGTCCCCTTGCGGCCGAGCGGTTGCATCCCGACGAACTGGTCGATGGACTCGGGGTCGGCCTCGCCCGCGCGGTCGACCATCGGCGTGTCGATGACGCCCGGACAGACCGCGTTGACGCGGACGTCGTCGCCCGCGTACTGCGTCGCGGCGACGCGCGTGAGCCCGATCACGCCGTGCTTGCTGGCGACGTACGGCGCGCCCCCCGCGGAGACGAGCCCCGCGATCGACGAGACGTTCACTATGGCACCGCCGTCGCCGGCCACCAGTTCCGGGAGTTCGTGCTTCATGCACAGCCAGAGGCCTTTCAGGTTGACGTCGAGGACGCGGTCAAAGGCGTCTTCGGACAGGTCGGCCAGCGGCTCGGTCTCGCCCTCGATCCCCGCGTTGTTGACGGCGACGTCCACGCCGCCGTACGCGGCGACCGCTTCCTGCACCATCGCCTCGACGTCGTCGGCGTCGCTCACGTCCGTCTCGACGAAGGTGGCCGTCCCGCCCGCAGCCTCGATCCGTTCGACGGTCTCTGCGCCGCCCTCGGTGTCGACGTCGGTGACGACGACGTTCGCGCCGCCCGCCGCGAACTGTTCGGCGGTTGCTCGGCCGATGCCCGACGCGGCGCCGGTGACAATCGCGGTCTGCGCTTCGAAATCGTACGCCATGCTTCGAAATGTCTCCGTAGCGTAAACTATCTATGGGAGATTCTCACGAACGGGGAAATCCCGGTCGCTTTCGCTTCCCCGATTGGACGGGTGAGCCGGTCAGGATTCGAAGTACGCGAGGATGTCCCGGTGATAGCGGTAGGCGACCAGCGAGACCGAGACGACGAGCGCTGCCACTGCGAGACCGGCCGCGAGACGCCCGGCGCCCAGGAACTCGCCGACGACGTTGACGAGGAAGAACGCGGGCGCCCGGCCGACGGCCGCGATCACCACGAGTTGCCAGAGCGGGAGCCTGGTGAGGCCGCCGACGAAACAGAGCGCGTCGTCGGGCAACCCGGGGAGGAGGAAGAAGACGAACAGCGCCGCCCGGGTCCGGTCGTCGTCGATGGCGTCGAACCTGTCGAGCGTGTCCGGGTGGACGATGCGCTCGACGTACGGGCGACCGTAGCGACGCGAGAACCAGAACGCGGCCGTGCTGCCGAGCGTGATCCCGACCAGGTTGTACAGCGTCCCCCACCACGCGCCGTACAGGTATCCGGCGACGAGACCCAGGACCTGGCCGGGAATCGGTGCGGCGACGACCTGTACCGCCTGCAGCAGCACTAGCACCAGCGGCCCCAGGGCGCCGAACCCACGTATCACCGTCCTGAGCGCGCTCGCGTCCGTCAGGATCGGCACGTACCGACGGACGAGCAAGACGGTCGCGGCGAGGACGGCGAGCGCAATCGCGGCGTGGACCAGGAACCGGCGCCGGGTACGGGACGACCTGAACAGCCGAACGTTACCGACGAGCGACTGTACCTGTTCGAGGCCGAGATCCATCGATCTGTCTACCGACGTGACGTGGCCGCGCTGTATAGCAGTGCGGGGTTCTCCGGTACCGTCTCGGCGCCATTCCGGCGCGTCAGGCCGAAGCGCCTCCCCAGTGGATCTCCGTGGCCGAGAACGCTCATTACCACTTATCAGGCCATCTCTCGTAGGCATTTCCATGGACGGACGGTTGACCTGCGCCGGACCTTCGTAATCCCCGCGAGTCGCCGCCCCCGCAGCACTGGGCCTGCCGACAACTCCACGTCACTCTACTCTCTTCACCATGCTCGATCCAGCGACCGACCCGCTCGTCGACGTCCTCCTGCACCTGCTCGTCGCGTTCGGAATCGGTGCGCTGATCGGGCTGGAGCGGGAACAGAGCGAGTCGGCCGGGACGTTCGCGGGGAGCCGTACCTTCCCGCTGTTCGCGCTCTACGGCGCGCTCGTCGCGCTCTTTTTCCCGGCGGCGCTCCCGGTCGCCCTCGGCGTCCTCGTCGTGCCGCTGACGGCGGCCTACGTCGCGAAAGTCTGGTACCAGCGTGACATCGGCCTGACGACGCTGCTGGCTGCCCTCCTCACCACGGTCCTGGGCGCCGTGGCGATGCACTCGCCGGTCGGGGCCACGGTCGCCGTCGTCGTCGGCGGTGTGGTGACGGTCCTCCTCTCGGTCAAGGACCCCATCCACGAGTTCGCCGACCGGATCGACGAGACCGAGCGCCGCGCGTCCGCGAAGTTCATCCTCGTCGTGCTGGTCGTGCTCCCGTCGCTCCCGGACCGCTCGATGGACGTCCTCCTCGGACTCAATCCCCGATTCGTCTGGCTCATGGTCGTCTTCGTCACCGGACTGGGCTTCGTCGCGTACCTGCTCGGACAGTTCCTCGGTCCCGAACAGAGCATCGCGCTGACCGGCATCGTCGGCGGGTTCGTCTCCTCGACCGCCACCACCGTCTCGATGGCCGAGAAGTCCGTCGCGAACGAGACGCTATATCACGTCTGTGCCTTCGCCGTCGTCGTCGCATCTATCATCATGTTTCCGCGCGCGCTCATCGAAGTCGCGGTCGTCAACCCCGACCTGCTGGCGAGCGCGGCGCCGCCGCTGCTGGGGATGACTGCCGTCGGCGTCGCCGCCGCCGGCGTGCTGTACTGGCGGACGGCCGCCGAGGAGAGCGTCGAACCGGAGGCGCTCGAGAACCCGTTCCGGTTGCGGCCGGCGCTCGCGTTCGGCCTGATATTCGCGGTCGTCCTGCTCGTCTCCGAGTACGCGAACGAGTGGCTCGGGACGTCGGGCCTGTACGCGACCGCGTTCCTCTCGGGACTCGCGGACGTCGACGCGATGACTATCACGCTGAGCAGGCTCGCGGCCGAGGGGACGGTCTCGACGGACGTCGCGACCACTGGGATAGTCATCGCGGCCATCGCGAACACGCTGGTCAAGGCCGGCCTGGCGTGGGTCCTCGGTAGCTCTCGACTGGGGCGGCTGGTCGCCGTCGTGCTGGGCGTCGTCGTCGTGACCGGTCTGGTCGTGCTGGCGGTCTAACTGGTACCGAATCCCGACACTCGCTGACTGACACCGAATCACGACCCTCGGACTGACGGGCGGTGGCACGCACGTCCACCGCCAGGCAGCGCGCACCGTCGCGTGCACCACGTTCATTCTTGCGGGGCCCCAAACGGTGAACCGATGACGCGCCGCATCCTCGTCCCTTACGACGGGTCGCCGCTCTCCGAGCGCGCGCTCGAACACACGATCGAACAGTTTTCGGACGCGTCCGTCACCACGATCTACGTCATCGACCCGGTGAGCTCCGTCTACGACGTCGAAACGGGTGGCCTGCCGGTGGCCGAGGGCTGGTACGACGACGCCCAGGAGCGAGCCAGCGAGATCCACGGGGCAGCCGAGCAGCTGGCCGGGTCCCACGACGTCGAACTCACGACGATTACGGTCGTCGGCCAGCCGGCACGCGAGATACTCGACTACGTGTCGGACCACGACGTCGACCAGGTGGTCATGGGCAGCCACGGGCGGAAGGGGATCGGACGGGCGTTCCTGGGCAGCGTCGCGGAGACGGTGACCCGCCGCGCCCCCGTTCCGGTGACGGTCGTCAAGTGAGCGGTTCTATGCCGACGAGGGAACCCGGTCACGACGACGGGAGACGGGCCGGGTCTGTCGGGTCTGTCGGGTCTGTCGGGTCTGTCGGACCGTAGCGGCCCGTAAACAGAACTATACCGTCGCTCTCCCACGTTTCACACGAGACCGTTCCATGTACGAGCGCATCCTCGTTCCGACCGACGGTAGCGAACACGCCGCCCGCGCGGCAGCACACGCGCTCGCGCTCTCGCGGGCCTTCGACGCGGAACTGCACGTCGTCACCGTGATAAACGTCGCCGAGGCGGCCGGCCCGTTCAGCGCCGGGGGCCTCGACAAGGAGTTCGTCGAGCGCCTCGAAGACAGGGGCGAGGAGACGATCCGGTCACTCGACGCCGTGCTCGACGAGGCGGACGACGTCCAGACCGACGTCGTCAGGGGCACGCCGTCCGACGCGATCCTCGACTACGCGGGCGACCACGAGATCGACCTGATCGCGATGGGGACCCACGGCCGGTCCGGGATACGGCGGTACATCGCCGGGAGCGTCGCCGAACGCGTCGTCCGCCGCTCTGACGTGCCGGTGCTGACGGTCAGGAAGACCGAGCGAAGCCGCGTCGACGACGGATACGACGACGTGCTCGTCCCGGTCGACGGGAGCGACCACGCGCTCGCCGCCGCCGACCACGCGATCGCCATCGCGAAGCTGTTCGACGCCCGGATCCACGCGGTCCACGTCGTCGACGTCGGTGCCGCGTCGACGACGCCGCGCGTCACGCCCCCGACGACGCTGGTCGAGCAACTCAGGACGGCGGGCGAGGAGGCGGTCGACGCCGTCACGACCCGCGCGAACGACGCGGGCGTCGACGTGACGACGACGGTTCGCGAGGGATTCCCGGCGCGTACTCTCCTGGCGTACGCGGACGACCACGAGATCGACCTCGTCGCGATGGGGACCGCGGGACGGACCGGACTCGACCGGGTCCTCCTCGGGAGCACGACCGAGAAGTTGATCTCGCGCGCGGAGATGCCCGTCCTCTCCGTCTCCGCGGACGAGCAGTCGCCGGACGAGTAACGCGACCGACGGCCGACTGGCGACGGCCGACCACGGACTTAACATCTGTCTGGCCGTTGTCTCTAGCATGAGCGCTGACAGCCCTGTCGAGATGGACGACCCGGAGCGCGAGAAGTTCCTCGGCACCGGTGGCACCGGCGTCATCTCCCTGTCGTCGGCGGCAGACGACCCACCACACTCCGTGCCGGTGTCGTACGGCTACGACGCGACCGAAGCGACGTTCTACTTCCGGCTGGCGACGGGCGCGGACGGATCGAAGGGGGAACTCGACGACCGTCCCGTCTCGTTCGTGACCACCGGCGAGACCGATGGGTGGCGCAGCGTCGTCGCGCGCGGCCGGCTGGAGGACGTCGAGAGTGAGGGCATCGCCACCGAGACGCTCGCGGGGCTCGACCGGGTCGACATCCCCCTCGTCGACGTGTTCCACCGCCCGCTCCGGGAGGTCGAGTTCGATTTCTACCGGCTCGTCCCCGACGAGTTGACGGCCAGGGTCGAATCGAAGACGGACAGTTAACTCGACAGTCCGGCCTCACCCGGGTAGGAAGACGTTGATGACGGCGACGACGAGCCCCGCGAGCGCCATCCGACCCGCCGCGACGTACCAGCGCTGACCGGAGATAGAGCCCATGTAGGCGCCGAAAGCGCCGAGTATCGAGATGCCGAGTGCGACCGAGATCAGGGCGGCCTCGACCATCGTGAGGACGGTCGCTTCGAACAGGAAGGGGATCAGCGGGACGAGGACGCCGATGAGCGGCCCGAGCCCGCTCATCGTGGCGTGGACGAGCCGGGCTCCCTGCTGGTCGCGCTGGACGCGCGTGTCGTCGAGGTCGGTCAGCATCGCCCGTTCGAGGCGCAGGATCTCCGCGCGCGTCTCGGCGCGTTCGATCTCCCAGACGCTCCACACCGCCGAGGTCCCCAGACCGACCGCCGCGCCGAGGCCGATCTTGACGACAGTGAACCCGTCCGGGATGCCAGAGAGGACGGCGCCGACGACGACGCCGATGCAGGTGAGCGTGCCGTCGAACCCGTTCGAGACGAAGTATCGCCGCGAAATCGACCTGACGTCCTCGTCGCCGAGCAGCCGACGGAGCTCCGAGAGCGGTGACGCCACGGGTATCAGGGGTCCTGGAGCGTCGGGTGGTCCCGGACGACGTGCTCGCCGCAGGCGACCTGGTCGACGGAGTGGACGGTGCCGCCCAGTTCCTCGACGGCCGCTTCGACGGCGTCGACGTCGAGCGATTCCCCCTCGAAGGTGAGTTTCACGTTCTGGACCTCCTGGTCGAGTTCGATGAGCGAACTGGTCACGGCCGCCACGCTGTCCGTTTCGCTGACCTGCTCGGTGAACGCGACCAGCGACGGGTCGTGGGGCTTCAGCACGTCGACGACGAGGCGGCGAACGGGTGCCATACGGGACCGTTCGCCCGTCTCCCACTAAACTGTCCCCGGGATCTGTGACCGAACTGGGACGACGAGTTCCGGGCCAGGCGCGCGCAATCGAGAAGCTGGCACCTGGGGCCGGCACCCGGGTTTACAACATTGGCGCTCGTTGTCACGACCAGGATAGCCATGTACGACCGACTGCTCGTTCCAACGGACGGCAGCACCGTCGCGGACGCTGCGGGAGAGACCGCGGTCGCGCTCGCACGTCGGGTCGACGCCGAACTCCACGTGCTCCACGTTCGCGAACCCACCGAGCGTCCAGTCGGTGCCGGCGACGCCCCACCGACGGACGCAGTCGAGGACGGTGACGAGGCGACCGCGACCGTCGCGGAGATGGCGGCCGACGCCGGCGTCGAAACGCGGACGGCGACCCTCCAGGAACGCGAGACCGTCCACCAGACGATCCTCCGGTACGCCGCGGACCACGACGTCGAGTGCATCGTGATGGGGACCCACGGCCGGACCGGGCTCGACCGCTTCGTCCTGGGAAGCGTCGCGGAGCTGACGCTGCGCCAGTCCTCGATACCAGTGATGACCGTCCACGAGGACACGGTCGTCGATCCGTCGTTCGACGACGTCCTCGTCCCGACGGACGGCAGTTCCTGTGCCGCCGCCGCGGCGGACCACGCGATCGACCTGGCGCGGTCGACGGGCGCGACCCTGCACGTTATCAACGTCGTCGACAGCGGCGCCGTCTGGGGCGGGGCCAACGTCGCGATGGTACTGGACGCGCTCGAGGAGATCGGGGAGCAGGCCCTCGACGACGTTCGCACCCGTGCGAAGGCCGCCGACGTGACGGCGATCGAGGGGGCAGTACTCAGCGGCATCCCGTACCGGGCGATCGCGGAGTACGCCGAGGAATCCGACGTGGACTGCGTCGTGATGGGGACTCACGGCCGGACGGGGCTGGACCGCTATCTCCTCGGGAGCGTCACCGAACGGGTCGTTCGGCTTTCGGACGTTCCCGTTCTCTCGATCCGGGAGCGCGAGGCCGACTGACTCCCGTCGCAGACGACGCCGCCGCCGGCCGTCGCGGTCTCCGGAATCGCACCGGCCGTCAGACGACCTGCACCGGTCGACCCGCGTTCTGGACGACCCGGTCGGTGACGCTCCCGATCAGGCCGGTCTTCGTGTGGGAGTGGCCCTGGTAGCCGACCACGACGAGGTCGGCGTCTATCTCGTCCGCGTAGCTGACGATCTCCACGTTCGGCTTCCCGTGACAGCACCGGGTGACGACGTCGATACCGAGGGAATCGCCCCGCTCCGATACCTCGTTGAGCTGTTCGTTCCCCCAGTCTTCGACCCCGGCCGTCTCCAGTTCGATGCTACTCAGCCCGGGCTCGGCGTAGCGGTCGGTGTCGACGACGTAGATCGCGTGCAGTGTCGCGCCGTGCTGTTCGGCCTGTTCGAGGGCGTGGGTGACCGCACGGTTCGCGGACCCGCTGCCGTCCGTGGCTACCAGTACAGTATCGTACATGCAGACGTGTTGGACTTCCAACTATATCAACGAACCGTGGCTTTCCGGCGAATCTCTCCGGCGGTCCGTCCCGACCCACGGTCCCCGGGCCGAGACGACTGGGGTCGGTTTCCACAGCGTGAGAATGGACCGAGAGTACTTGGAATTCCACGACCAACTCTGATACGTTGGCTGCGCAGTTCCGCGGTACCGAAGCGCGGCCACCCGGCTCTCAAACCCATGGATATCACCGACATCATCTCGGAGGAATACGTCGAGTTCAGCCCGGAGACGCCCGTCTCGAAGCTCGCGGGGACGTTCGAGGACCCCGCCGTCAGGGGCGTCGTGGTCCACGGCGACGAGTTCGAGGGCGTCGTCACCAGGCGACAGCTCGCGACGTCGCACCACCCACCCGACGAGAAGCTCGGATCGCTGGTCTGGCACGTCCCCAGGCTCGATCCCAGTGAAGACGTCCGCAAAGTGGCGCGGCTCATGATCGACAGCGACTCGCAACTCCTGCCCGTCTTCGAGGGCCGCGAGTTGGTCGGCGTCGTCACGGTGGACGCCATCCTCCGGAAAGTCAGACCCTTCCTCGACGCGGCGACGGTCGAGGAGGCCTGTACGACCGACCTCGTTACGGTCGAACCGGCGTCGACCGTGGGGGAGGCCCTCCACGTCTTCAGGGAGAACCACATCACGCACCTCCCGGTCGTCGAGGACGACGACGCCGTCGGTATCCTGAGCCTCTACGACGTCACCGACGTCACGGTCCGGTCGACGGACCGGAGCCAGGGCGGCAACGCCGGGGGGACCGATTCGTTCGGCGGCGACGTCTCCGCGAGCTCCGGGCGCGCCCGGGGCGGCGGGTTCGGCGCGCGCGAGGGAGAACTCGCCCGCCTGCTGGACCTCCCGGTCAGAGACGTCATGGTGTCGCCGGTCCGCTCGATCCGCCCGGACGCGACGCTCGACGTGGCCGTCGACGAGATGTTCGACGTCGGCGGCTCGTCGTTGGTCGTCACGGACGACGGACGCCCCTTCGCCATCGTCACGAAGACGGACGTCCTGGACGCGCTCACCTGGGAGGCCGAGGGCAACCGCGGCGTCCAGGTGTACGGCGCCGACCTCGTCGACGACATGAGCTACGACGAGATCGTGTCGATGGTCGACGGCCTCGACGCGAAGGACCGGGAGATGAACGTCCTGGAGACGAAGCTCCACCTCCACGAGCACGACGAGAAACAGCGCGGGACGCCACTCCTGCTCGCCCGGATCCGCCTGCACACCGACCGGGGGCTGTACGTCGCGTCCGGGGAGGGATACGGCGCGAGTCAGGCCATCAAGGAGGCGCGTGACGTCCTGGAGCGCCAGATCCGTGAGGAGAAGACGTACGGTCGCACCAAGAAGCACCCGGACGAGGAGTTCTGGGAGAAGCGCTTCGGCTGGATGCTCCAGGAGTGACGTGCCGCCGAAACGCTGACGCGTCAGCGACGTGCTGACGTGCCGCCGAAGCGCTGACGGGGTGTGCTGACGCGACACCCCGACAGCGTCCCGTTCCGGCACCTATCGAACGTACCGTTTCGGCACGCATCGAAGGCCCAAACGCCAGTGAATCGACGAAGTAGCGGCGAACGGAAACGACTACCTGACAGCCACTGCCAGGGGAGCACGAACTGATGGCGCAACTCGTGACGGCCGGCACCGTCGTGCTCCAGGCCGGAATCGTCCTCCTGCTGCTGGAGTCGCTCCGACGACGGGACTTCGCCGCCGCCGTGAACGGGACCGTCTCCCTGGCCGCCTCGCTCGTTCCCGCAGCCCTGGAACTCGTCGCGCCGCTTCTCTCCGGGCGGAGCGTCACCGTCGGTCCCGAACTCTCGCTGTGGATCGCCGCGGCGGGACTGATCCACTCGTTCGGGATGCTCGGACCGTACGACACGGTCGAGTGGTGGGACTCGGTCACGCACACCGTCTCTGCGGCGCTCGTCGCGGCGCTCGCCTACGCCGGCCTGATCGTCGTCGCACCCCGTGTGGCCGTCCTCGACGACTCGTTCGGGGGGCTCGCCGTGCTGACCGTCGTGCTCACGCTCGCAGCGGGCGTCTTCTGGGAACTGATCGAACTGATCGCGCGCGACGTCGGGCGGCGCTACGACGTCGAGCCAGTGCTGGTCCACTACGGCTGGCGCGACACGGCGCTCGACCTCGTCTTCGACGTCGTGGGCGCGCTCCTGGTCGTCGGCTTCGACGTGCGCGCCTTCGTCCCGGTCGCCGCCCAGTCGGTGCGCGTGACGACGTGGCTGCTGGTCGGGGGCGGCGTCGTGATCGTTCTCGGGTCGCTGGCGATGGCCGTATACGTCGAACGGAGTTCGGTCCGTCGTGAGTAGCGCGTGCACCCGCCGTCGTCGGCGCGGTCAGTCCTCGCCGTCGTCTCGCGCGTTGACTGCCAGGACGGGGACGTCAGCGTGCCTGATGACCCGCTCGGTGGTGCTCCCGAGGAGGAACCGGTTGATCCCGGTGCGACCTGCCGTCCCCATGGCGATGCAGTCGACGTCGTTCGCGTCGGCGTACTCGAGGATACTGGCTGCCGGGTACCCGCCGTCGACGGTCGTGACGACGTCCACGCCCGCCTCCCGGGCCCGACCCGCGACTCCCTCGACCGCGCGCTCTCCGTGAGACCTGAGGCGGTCGAGCAACGCGGCCGACTCCGGGTGTTCGACGCCGACGTCGGCGTCGCCGACGTTCAGGACGTGGACCGCGTGGACGCGGGCGTCGAATCGCGCCGCGAGTTCGAGCGCGGGCTCGACCACGACGTCGGCGGACTCGCTGCCGTCGGTCGGGACCATAATTTCGTCGTACGCGCCGACGTGCCGACTCGATTCGGTCGCCCGGACGGTGAGCACCGGCACCGGTGCCCGCCGGACGACCTGTTCGGTCACGCTCCCCATCACGTACCGTTCCACGCCGGTCCGGCCGTGGGTCCCCATCGCGATCAGGTCGATCCCGTGATCGCCCGCGTAGTCGAGAATCTCGTCGACGGGGTCGCCCTTTCGAACGGCGGTCTGAAGTTTGTTCGACCCGTCGACGGCGTCCACAGCGGCGTCGATACTGTCCTCGGCGTCCGCTTCGAGGCGCTCGACGAACTCCTCCCGGAGGCCACCGGCGTCGAACGGGCCGGCCGCAGCGCGGGTGTCGACGACGGATATCACGTGCAGGGTCGCGTCGAACGCCTCGGCGATGGCGGCCCCGTGTTCGGCGGCGCGAACCGCGTGGTCGCTGCCGTCCGTCGGGACGAGAACGGTGTCGATCATGGTCGTATCTCCGTGTAGGAACCATCGCCAGATAAATCGGCCTGCGCTTCTGACCAGCCGGGCGCGACGCCGCTTCTCGGCCGTTGGGAACTGGCAAGTTGATTGACAATCCTGCGATGCGAAGCCAGAACCGGCATGAACTTCGACGAATTCACAGGGCAGGTACAGCACCGCCTCGAACTTGCGGAGACTGGCGAAGCAGTGCGGGCGATCCGGGCGACGCTGTCGAATCTGGGCCGGCGCATCCCCGAGGGAAACGCCGAGGACCTCGCCGCGTCGCTCCCCATGGAGATCAAGTGGTACCCGACCGGTGCGGTCCACGACCACGGCCAGCGCTTCGACTGGTCTACCTTCGTCGAACGGGTCGCCGACGTCGAGGGGATCGACCGGTCCGAGGCCGCCTACCACGCCCAGGTCATCGTTGACCTCGTGACCACTCTCGTCCCACCGTCGGACCTGCAGCAGCTTCGCGACCAGTTACCCGAGAGTGAAGACGACGAGAACTGGGGGAAACTGTTCGCGGTCGTCGACGCCGGCGGCTGGGGCGAGGCTCAGGAAGCCCAGACCGGCGGCGGGCCACAGCCCGGGAACGAGTAACGATGAGGAGTGTACGGACTCGACACGTCAATTCATGAACGAACTCCGATGGCTACAGATGGCCGACGAAGAGATCCACGACTTTCTCGGGAACGGCGGGACCGGTGTCCTCTCCTTCTCGGCGCGCGACGGGGACCCGCCGTACTCGCGACCGGTCTCGTACGGATACGACGCCGAGTCGGGACACTTCCACTTCCGACTCGTGGAGCCGTCGAGCAGGCAAAAGAGAGGGCTGCTCGACAGTCCCGTCTCGTTCGTCTCACACGGCGAGCAGGGGGACAGATGGCGAAGTGTCGTCGCGACCGGCGAACTGGAAGACCTTTCGGACGTGCCGTCCGACTCGGCTGCGATGGCGGAACGGTGGGGCGTGGACATCCCACTGGTCGATATCTTCGAGAGCTCGTCCGACGACGTGACCTTCCGGCAGTTCCGTCTCGTTCCGGACAAACTGACGGGGAGAAAAGCGGTCAAATCCGAGGAGTGACTGGTTCGGAGGGCGTCACTCCCCCGAAGCCGGTGTCGCGTCGATAATCCCCTCGCGACGGACGACGGTCGCGAACTCCCCCTCCAGGTGGGCGAGGGCAGTTCGGTGGACCGTCTCCGGGTCGAACGACTCCCCGTCGAGCGTCCGGTCGAACGTCGCGGTGGCGTCCCGGACCAGCCGGACGTCGAAGCCACGATTCTCGGCCATGCGCGCCGTCGTCGACACGCAGTGGTCGGTCGTCAGCCCGCAGACGACGAGGGTCTCGTACGCCCGGTCACGGAGCCAGGACTCGAGTTCGGTGTCGACGAACGCGCCGTTGACTCGCTTGACGAACTCCGCTTCGCCATCTCGCGGTTCGAGTCCCGATTTGTACGCGAAGCCGGGGGTTCCCCGCCTGAGTGGCGACGACGCCTCCGTGGAGTCGTGTCGGACGTGGACGACCGGGAGGCCGCCTTCCCGCCAGGCCGAGAGCAATCGAGCCGCCTCGGTTTCGGCGTCCGGATTGTTTCGGGTGCCCCACTGCGGGTCGTCGAACCCTTGCTGGAAGTCGACGAGGACGAGCACCGGGTCGGCGGGCAGGTCGACCGTCATCGAACCGTCCCCGGTGACGACCGGCCGGCGTCCGCCTCGCCGCCGCCCTCACACAGCGCTGTCGCCTTCGGATGCTCGCGCGTGACCTTGATCGGACAGCGGTCCGGCGCCTGCGCGTCGTCGCTCGACAGCATGTACTGGCGCCATTCCCGGTCACCCTCGACGCCCCAGTCGCCCAGGTCGGCGTGGGGACAGACGCCGTCGTACTCCTCGAGGCGGTCCTGGATGATCCCCCTGGCCTGCTGTCCCCACTCCGTGTCCCCCGTCACGTCCAGGGACTCGAACAGGGCCCGGGGCTGGAACGTGACCTCCAGGCCAACGGGACAGTGCCGGCTCAGCCGCTGGTCGTAGAACGGCGCGCGACAGGTCGGAAACATCGGTTCGCCGCCGAAGGAGAACTCCCAGTACGGGTCGTCCGGGTCGGTCGGGATGTCCTCGGGCCACGGCTCCGGGTCGTGCACGTGGAGAAACTGGAGAATGTGCCAGAGCCCCTCGTGATAGTCGCGCTCGGAGCGGTCGCGTTCGGGCGGCCTGAAGAAGGCGACCAGCGACGCGCGGTCGCTGTGGTCCTGGTAGGTATCGAGGTACTCGAGGAGCGTCCGGCCCAGGTCCAGCAGCGCGTCGCGGCTGGTCATCGACGGCACGGCGGTGTACAGCGGGTCGCCGTTGGCGACCGACTCGGCCCCGAAGAAACACGGGAAGGGCGCGCCGTCGCTGTCGCCCACGAGCCGCTCGCGGAACGAGTGCCAGTGGGCGGCGACCCAGTCGGGCGCCGCCCCGCTCTCGACGCGCTGCTCGACGGTCGCCTGGTCCTGGAGGCCACCGACGACACGGTTCGTCATTGGGTACGGTGTACGGCTCCGTCGGCTTCTATCCGTCGTTTTCGACGACGGGCGCGTTCCGCGTCACGGGTACCCGTCCGCACCGCCACCCCGGACAACCTACATGAATCCGGCCCGCGACAGTCCACCCGTGTCACGGTCCGCCCACGACGAGCCGGTCGACGACGTCCTCGCGTCGGTCGACAGCGACCCGGACGGGCTGTCGGACGCGGAAGCCGACCGCCGGCGCCGGGAACACGGCGCGAACGAGGTGGAACGGGGGAGCGAGCGGACGGCGCTCGACATCTTCGTCGCCCAGTTCGACAGCGTCCTCATCTGGGTGCTGGTGGCCGCGGCCGTCCTCTCCGTGTGGGCCGGCCACACCGTCGACGCGGTGCTCATCGCCGTCATCGTCGTCGCCAACGGGCTGTTCGGCTTCGTCCAGGACTACCGCGCCGAGGAGAGCCTCGAATCGCTGCGAGAGCTGACCGCACCGACGGCGACGGTCCGACGCGACGGCCGGACGGTCGACGTCGATGCGACGGGCCTCGTCCCGGGCGACGTCGTCGAACTGGCAGGGGGCGACGTCGTCCCTGCGGACGGGCGGGTGATCGAGGTGAGCTCCCTCGAGGCGGACGAGGCGGCGCTCACCGGCGAGAGCGCACCGGTCTCGAAGTCCACCGATCCAGTCGCCGCAGACGCGCCGCTGGCCGAGCGCGAGTCGATGGCCTACAAGGGGACGAACGTGACGCGGGGGTCCGGCGCCGTCGTCGTCACGGCGACCGGGATGGACACCGAGGTCGGTGCCATCGCCAGCGAACTCGCCAGCACCGAGGAGACCGACACGCCGCTCCAGGAAGAACTCGACGCGCTCGGCCGGACGCTTGGCATCGGCGTCGTGGTGCTGGCGGCGCTCGTCATCCCGCTGTTACTGCTCCGCGATACGCCGCCGATTCAGGCCGGCCTCACCGCCATCTCGCTCGCCGTCGCCGCCGTCCCCGAGGGGCTGCCCGCGGTGGTGACGCTGACGCTCGCGCTGGGCGTCCGCAAGATGGCCGACGAGAACGCGCTCGTCCGCCGCCTCCCCGCCGTCGAGGCGCTCGGCGCCGTCGACGTCATCTGTACGGACAAGACCGGGACCCTCACCGAGGGGCGGATGTCCGTCAGCCGTCTCTGGGTGAACGACGCCGTGGTCGACGCGGACGCCCCGTCGGACGACCGGGCGACCGGCGAGGACGACGACCGGGTCGCGAGGGATGGCGACCGCGTCGACCTGCTCGTGCGCGCCGGCGCGCTGTGCAACGACGCCACGCTGGAGGAGGGTGACCCGACCGAGCAGGCCCTGGTCGCGGCCGCCGCGGACCACGGGTACGACGTCGACCGACTGCGCGAGCGCCAGCCCCGAACCGGTGAGATCCCGTTCTCGTCGGAGCGCAAGTGGATGGGCACCGTCCACGGCGACGTGGCCCACGTCAAGGGCGCACCGGACGTCGTCCTCGAGATGTCGTCACGCGTCCGGACGGCCGAGGGCCCCGTCGACCTGACCGAGGAGCGCGCCGACCGGATCCGCGAGCAGGTCGAGGCCTTCGGCGACGACGCGCTCCGCGTGCTCGCCGTGGCGACCACCGACGACCCCGCGACCCTCGACGAGGACGCCGTCGACGCGGACCTGACGTTCCTCGGCCTCGTTGGGATGATCGACCCGGCGCGCGAGGAGGTGGCCGACGCCATCGCCGCGACGAAGCGCGCCGGCATCGACGTGAAGATGGTGACCGGCGACAACGCCCGGACCGCCGCCGCCATCGGCGAGTCCCTGGGCCTGGGGACGTCTGCCATCGAGGGCGGCGAGGTGGAAGCGATGGACGACGAGACACTCCGGGACCGCGTCGAGTCGGTCGACGTGTTCGCCCGGACGTCGCCGGAACACAAGGTCCGGATCCTCCGGGCGCTCCAGGCCAGCGGCCACGTCGTCGCGATGACCGGCGACGGCGTCAACGACGCGCCGGCGCTGAAGAACGCCGACGTCGGCGTGGCGATGGGCGTCCGGGGGACCGACGTCGCCAAGCAGGCCAGCGACGTTATTCTGCTCGACGACAACTACGCCACTATCGAACGCGCGGTCGAACGCGGGCGGGCCATCTTCGACAACGTCTGGAAGTTCGTCGGGTACCTGCTCTCGGCCAACGTCGCCGAGGTGGCCATCGTCTTCCTCGCGTCCCTGTTCGGCTACCTCGTCCTCCCCGCGGTCCAGTTGCTGTGGATCAACCTGCTCACGGACGGCCTGCCGGCGCTCGCGCTCGGGGCCGACCCGGAGAGCGGCGACGTGATGGAACGGCCGCCGCGGGACCCGGACAGCGGCATCGTCGACCGGGCGATGCTCGGGCTCGTCGGCGGCACGGGCACCATCTCGACGCTCGTCATGCTCGCGTTGCTGGTCCTCACGCTCGACGGCGCCCCGGCGGTCACGCCGTACGTGATGACGATGGTGTTCACCGGCTTCGTCTTCCTCGAGTTCGAGAAGCTGTACGTCATCCGCTGGCTCCGGGAGACGCCGACGCTGTCGAACCGGTGGCTCGCGACGGCCGTCGGTGGCTCGATCGCGTTACAGATCGCCGTCCTCTACACGCCACTGGCCGACTACTTCGGCACGGTCCCGCTCGGCCCGGCCGACTGGGGCCTGATCGGGGCCGTGCTGGCCGTGGCCCTGCCGGGGTACTTGCTGGTCGCCCTCGGCGTCCGGCGGCTGCAATCGGCGGAAAGCCGTTTCGAATAACCAATTTCAAAATAGGCTATTTCAAATTAGCCTATTCTGGAATAGCCTATTCTAGAATTGTTAATTGTCAGATCGCCGTCACCTGTTGACCGTCACGGGAATCGAAGCCTCGTCGACGACACGGTCGCCGTCGCCATCTGGAAACGCCCGTTCTCGCGGCGCGACGATCGACTCGTGGCTATTTGGGACGGCGGACCAAAAAGCCGGTATGACCCTCGTCGTCCCGTTCGACGGTTCGGAACTCTCCGAGGCGGCGCTGCTTCGCGCGGAACAGTTCGGCGTCGTCTTCGACGAGTCCGTGGTGGCGGTCACCGTCATCCCGGACGGCAACGTCGAGTACGCGAGAGAACGCGGCTGGATCGAGTCCGACGAGGCGTTCGACCGGTCCGCCGTCGTCTCGAAGATACACGGCCAGGTGTCCGACCTGTGTCCGAGCGCCGACTTCCGTCACTTCGTCGTCGGCCGGTACGCGCCGTCCGGCGCCATCTCGAAGCGGATCCGCAAGGTCGCAAAGCGCGAAGACGCGTCGATGGTGTTCATCGGCAGCGACAACGCCGGCCGCCTCGTCACGTCGATCAGTAGCGTCGGTGGGAGCATCGCGACCGACGAGGCCTACGACGTCGTCATCGTCCGCCACAGCGGCCCCGCCAAGTCCGCCAGGCTCAGGGGAGCGGCCAGCCAGCGGCGACCGAAATCGGACTTCTTCCTCCCCGAGTGACGGACGACCGGCCGTCGTAGTTTGCCCGGTCGAGACCTCCGGACGGGGAGCGGTCACGAACTCCGAACGAAAGTGGCGACAGCTGCCGCGACGCCGGAGAGCGTCGCAAACGCGAGCGCCGTCACGGTACCGAGCCCGAACAGTCCCGCCGCGACGAGAAGCACCGTGAGGAAGACACCGCCGAACACGCCAGCGGCGAGCGCCACGCGCCGTCGCCGTGCGGACGTCTCGTCCCCGAGACCGAGGAAGACGCCCGCGGAGACGAGGACCCCGGCGACGAGTCCCGCCGGAAGACCGACGAACAGGGAGAACTCGATCGACGGGCGAAGGAGTTCGGTCACCGCGACGCCGACGACGAGGAACGCCGCGACTCCGCTCGCGACGACGAGGACGAGGTTCCGGAGCCTCATCTCGTCCACCTCCCGAGCACGGCTTCGCGGACGAGCCGACAGCGAACGAGACGGTGTCGTGTCGGGACCATCAGTGATCCCCGTTTTCGAGACTGGCCGTATAGCTCTTCCGCGGCGTTTTCGGCCCCGACGGGCGTGGATTCGATGCCGACGGTCACCGGGTTCCGTCGGCAACGTGCCCGGAGACGACGAGCGCGTAGCCGAGCAACAGCACGGACGCCCAGACGGGGCCGCGAACGACTGCGCGCCTGCGACGAACGTATTAGTTACTTCGCTAACATTTTGCACGTCAAGCACCTACGGCTGCGTGAGAATGTTCGCGGACACGCTGGGACTTGTCCCGTCGCCCGCTTACGGTTCCGGGGTGACAGTTGACCTCGTCCCGCTGCAGGGGGCCGAGGCGATACGACCGCTGTATCTCGTCGTCGGGCTGGTGCTGCTCGGCGTCACCATCGTCGACATCCTCTGGACCACGCTCTGGGTCGACGGCGGCTCCGGCCCGCTCTCGGCGCGGTTGACGACGTGGATCTGGCGCGGCCTCCGGCAGATCGGTGACACGCGGTCCCGTGCACTCAGCCTCGCCGGACCGGTCATCCTGACGCTGACGCTCGTCACGTGGGTCGGCCTCATCTGGGGCGGCTGGACGCTCGTCTTCGCCGGCGGCGAGAACGCGCTGCTGGCCGCCCGGGACGACGTCCCCGTCACCTGGTCGGGCCGGATATTCTTCGTGGCGTACACGATGTTCACGATGGGCAACGGCGACTTCTACCCCCCGGCGGGGATCTGGCAGATCGCCGCGTCGCTCACGACCGCGACCGGCATGCTGTTCGTGACGATGGGCGTCTCCTACGTGCTCTCTGTCCTCGGGGCCGTCTCGAACAAGCGCTCCTTCGCCAGTAGCGTCTCCGGGATGGGGGTCGACAGCGAGACCGTCGTCTGTGCGGCGTGGGACGGCGAGGACTTCGACGGGCTCCACCTCCCGCTCAACTCGCTCGCCTCACGGCTCGACACGCTCGCAGACCAGCACAAGTCCTACCCGATCCTCCACTACTACCACAGCCAACAGGCCAAGCACGCCTCCGCGATGGCGGTCGCCGTCTTCGACGAGTCGATGACGGTCCTCCGGTTCGGCGTTCTGGACGAGGACCAGCCCGACACCGTCCTCGTCGAGAACGCGCGGTCGGCGAGCCAGAACTATCTCGAGACGCTCAACAACGCGTTCATCGATCCGGCCGACGAGGCGCCGCCACCGCCCGACCTCGACCGGCTCCGCAGCGAGGGCGTGCCCACCGTCTCCGACGAGGAGTTCGCCGACGCCCTCGACGAGCTGGCGGACCGCCGCCGCAAACTGCTCGGAATCGTGACCGCCGACGCCTGGCACTGGCCCCCTATCGACACATGACCGAGGTCACCTTCTTCGTCTCCGGCTTGAACCCGATCGTCAGAATCGTCGTCGTCGGCGTCTCGATGTACGTCGCGCTCGTGCTCTTCCTCCGCATCACGGGGAGTCGAACGCTCTCGAGTATGAACGCGTTCGACTTCATCGTGACCGTCGCTATCGGCTCCGTGTTCGGCCGCGCGCTGACGGCCAAGGACGTCGCGCTCTCGGAGGCCATCGTGGCCTTCGGCCTCCTCCTGGCGCTCCAGTACGTCGTCACCTGGCTCCAGATCCGGTGGCCATTCTTCAGACGCGTCGTCACGAATCCGCCCGCGTTACTGTACTTCCGGGGCGAGTTCGTCAAGGGAGCGATGCGGCAACAGCGCGTCGCGAAATCCGAGATTCACGCCGCCCTTCGCAAGAAGAACTTCGGCTCTCTCGACGACGTCGAGGCCGTCGTCCTCGAATCGTCCGGCGAGATCTCCGTCATCGGCTCCGTCGAAGACGAGTCGTCGTTCGGCGAGCAACTGGAAGAACAGCTGTGGGAGTGAACGGGCCGGATTCGGAATCGCTCGTGGGGAAGGGTGCTCGCGCGTTCGCGAGATGACCGCAGATACTCGCAGATGCTGTCCTCTCGCTCGACCGGATCATAGTGGTGGTTGTAACTTTTTACCGGCGTTCGATGGCACCGGCGACGTCGAACGCCGGTACGGGCTTATAACCACCACTATCAGTCTGCGTGCGGTGCGGTGGCCGTCGATGACGGCGCCCCCTCGTCGTCGAAGAACGGCAACGGGTTCGGGGACCGGAGCGTCGCGATAGCGCTCCACATCACGCCCGTACACATCGCGCCGATCGCGGAGAACGTCATGCCCAGCGAGAGGAACGTCCCGCCGTAGACGAAGCCGATGGTGGCCGACGGGAGCGACGTCCCCAGGGGGACGTGGGCCATCGAGTCGCGCAGCGTCGGCATGAGGAAGAACAGCGAGAGGGAACTCCCGGCCATGAAGACGAGGTCTTGCCACATCATCGCTGGCTTCCTTCGACCGGGGGCGTGGTGGCGGTGATTTCGGTGCAAAACTGGGGGACGGTACGGTGATCGTAGGGAACTGTTACTCGCATTACTAGTGCGGGAGCACCTGCTATAGATAAGCCTTACTCACTAACGAGTAAATATATTCGTGACGGTTCCATATGGTGACGTCTCGCACGTTCGCTGGGCCCTGAGTCCCCACACCGTCCCCGAAAGAGGCCAGCGGATCACGCGCGGTCGCTCGATAAGGTGACGTTACCTGGTGGGACGCGGGTTCGGCGGCCGGGCCGCCGGGCAGCCACCTTCCGAGGACGCCGTCGGGACGACGACGACGCACCGCAATTTTGTTACCGGCCCTGCCGGATGTGACCGTATGACAACAGCGGCCGGTCCCACCGAGCAGCATCGACGCGTCCGCCGTCTCGAAACGGACTGGCGGTTCCACCGCGGCGACGTCGCGGACGGCGCCGACCCCGCTCTCGACGACGGCGACTGGGAGGCCGTCGACGTGCCCCACGACTGGAGCATCGAGGGTCCTTTCGACCCCGACGAGCCGGGCGGCCAGCAGCAGGGCTTCGCTCCCGGCGGGGTCGGCTGGTACCGTCGGACACTCCCCCAGGATATCGACGGCGAGGCGACGCTCCGCTTCGACGGCGTCTACCGGGACTTCGACGTCTACGTCGACGGCGAGCACGTCGGCCACCGCCCCTACGGCTACTCGACGGTGACCTACGACCTGGCCGACCTGGGCGTCGACGGCGGCGAGACGCTCGCCGTCCGCGTCGCCAACGACGACTACCCCCACAGCCGCTGGTACACGGGCTCCGGCATCTACCGCGACGTCCACCTCATCGAGACCGACCCGGTCGCCGTTACCCCCTTCGGCACCGACGTCCGCACGACGGCGGTCAACCGCCAGCGCGCGGAGGTGCAGGTGCTGACCGAGGTGAGCAACGGGACGGACGCGCCCGTCGACTGCGCGCTGGAGACGGAGATCCTCGACGCCGACGGCGAGGTGGTGGCGACGGCGGGGAGCGAAGCGACCGTCGACCCCGCAAAGCCCCACGAGTTCGAGCAGCGCCTCTCGGTCGCCGACCCCGACCGCTGGACGCTGGACGACCCCACTCGCTACTTCGTCCGCAGCGTCGTCTATCGCGAGGGCGACGGCGCGACGGCTTCGCCGTCGCGGAACGAGGAGGGCGGCTCCGCCGCCCTCCCAGTCGACGACTTCGTCACTCCCTTCGGGATTCGCACCTTCGAGTGGACGGCCGACGCGGGCTTCTTCCTCAACGGCGAGCCGGTCGACCTGAAGGGCGTCAACCTCCACCACGACGCCGGTTGTCTGGGCGCGGCGGTCACCGAACGCGCGCTCGAACGCGGCCTCGAAACGCTCCAGGAGCTGGGCTGTAACGCCATTCGCACCGCCCACAACCCGCCACAGCCCGCACTGCTCGACCTCTGTGACCGGATGGGCTTTCTCGTCGTCGACGAGGTGTACGACAAGTGGCGCCACGAGGGTGCCGACGAGTTCTTCGACGAGTGGTGGCGCGAGGACCTGGCGGCGATGATCGACCGCGACCGCAACCATCCCTCGGTTGTGTGCTGGAGCGTCGGCAACGAGAACTACGACCAGGGCGACGACGAGATGATCGCCGACCTGGCCGCGCTGACGGAGGCCGCAAGCGAGATGGATCCGACACGGCCCGTCACCTACGGGAACCCGCCGTGGGGCGACGGCACCGACGGCGTCGTCGAGAACGTCGAACGAGTCGCCGAACACGTCGACGTGCTCTCCTGTAACTACCAGGAGCACTGGTACGACGACTACCGCGCGGCCGGCATCGACATTCCCATCGTCGGCTCGGAGAACCGCCGGTTCTTCCGCGGGTCCGGCGACGACCCGCTGGCGTTCGTCCCGCACAATCCCTGGGCCGACGTGGTCGAGCGCGACGACGTCTGCGGCCAGTTCCTCTGGCCCGGGATCGACTACCTCGGCGAGGCCCGCGAGTGGCCCAGCAAGGGGTGGCCGACCGGCCCCATCGACACGACCGGCGCGATCAAACCCGCCGGCCGGTTCCACCAGGCCGCGTGGTCGGACGACCCCACCGTTTTCGCTGCGGCGGTCGACCACGACCGCGAGCGGCCCGCCTGTCGGCCGGCCTGGAGCGGGCCACCGCTCTCGGCCCACTGGAACTTTCCCGACCGCGAGGACTCCCAGGGGTTCGTCAACGTCTACACCTTCACCAATGCCGAGTCGGTAGAGCTCTACCAGAACGACGAGTCGCTCGGCACCCAGCGGGCCGACGACGGCCCCCGCCCGATGGAGTGGTGGGTCCCCTACGAGCCGGGGACGCTCCGGGCGGTCGCGAAGGCGGACGGCGAGGTCGTCGCCGAACACGAACTCCACACGGCGGGCGAACCCGCACGGGTCGAACTCGACGCCGATCGCGAGGCCATCGCGGCGGACGGCCGCGACCTGGTGTACGTCGAGGCGACCGTCACCGACGAGGACGGCGCGCGCGTCCCTCGCGCAGACCACGAGGTCAACTTCGAGGTCTCGGGCGCCGGCGAGATAGCCAGCGTCGACAACGGGAACCTCGACAGCGACGAGCCCTGGGTCGGCGATGCTTGCTCGGCGTATCGCGGCTCCTGCGTCGTCGTCGTTCGAGCGCCCCGCGAGGCTGGGACGGTCGAAATCGAGGCCGCGGCCGACGGGCTAGCCGGCGACAGCGTGTCCGTGACTGTCAGCGACGACTGACTTGTCGAGGCCGAGTCGACGGGCGAACGGCGAATCTGAGATGTCGTCTACGGAATCTCCGCGACGACGTCGGGGAGTTCGTCGGCACCGGCCCACTCGTGGCACCGCTCGCTGCTCAGGAGTCGCAGGTACGAGGCGGCCATCCCGTTGTCGTACCTGTCTCGCTCCATTTCCGGGTCGTCGTACGTCCGCTTCAGCATCCAGGTCTTCTCCCGATACGACGGTGCGAACAGTAGCCCTAGCTCCCAGACGTAGCCGCCATCGAAGTCCTCTATCACCCCGACGATGTGGGTCGCCATGCCGCAGAGAATGTCGAACACGCGCGTCCAGAGTCCTATCTCCTCGGGTGTGAGGCCGAAGTCTTCCAGTTCGACGGCGACGGCCGGCGGGTCCCGTCGGGCGTCGAGGAGGTCGTAGACGGTTTCCCGTCGCGAGGCGGCTCCCGTCTCGCCACCGGCCCCGGCCACCAGGTACCGGCGCTCGTGTCCCTCGATCCGGTTCATCTGGTCCCCGTTTACCAGATCCTTGACGCGCTGGTGCTCGCTCGGGGTGAGACTGATCGCTTCGACGTCGTCGATTATCTCCTCGGCCTCCGGAACTGTGTCGGTCCCGTCGTCGGCCACTTCCCGGTCTTCATCCCCGGAATTCATTGACTAATTTACAACATTGCCGCGACTTTAATTGCACGGTCGCTACCTAGTGGATTTCGAGACGAGTTTGGATACCAGATGCGCATGTAGTTGTGGATCCAGTTGTGGTCCTACCTTCATCTGAGTGCAAGTGTTTATGGGCGTGGGGCGACAAGTCAGAGACATGAGGCCGACGACAGAGGCGGGTGCCCAGGCGGAAGGGGCCCAGGGGGCCAGCGGCGACCGGTTCAACGCCTGGCGTGCGCTCCAAAAGGCGACCGACAAGAAGCGTGCCGACATCCTCGCCGACGTCGTCGGCCATCCGAAGGGGCTGCCCAGCGTCGAGGAACTAGACTACATGAATCCACCGCTGAGTGAGCACGCTGTTCGCCGGCACCTCGACACGCTGGCCGACGTCGGCGTGGTTCGCGAACGCGAGTTCGAACCGGGGGAACGGGTCGGCGGGTACCCCTACCAGTTCTACGAACTCACCCCGGAGGCCCGAGCCCTGTTCGACCGGAACGGTCTCTTCCCCGAGGAGGCTTGGCAGCGACAGTACCAGTCCGTCGAGAAAACGCCCCGGATCCGGGACATCGAGGCGATGCCGCGGCCGGACGCGGACAGCTAATTCCCACGCCGCTCACTGGCCACACTTTTCTTCCCTGAGCGCCGCCCGGAGCCCGATGGCCGCGATAGCACCGCTCGCCTCGACAGCGTCGACGAGCGACCGGAAGACGACGCCGAGCCACGCCGGCGCGTCGTCGTCGAGCCGGTCGAAGCGCGCGACGTCGACGCGCTCGCAACTGTCGAGGACGTCGCAGGCGGTCTCGGCGGTGCCGCCGTCGAGCAGGACGCTCATCGACTGCTCGATACCGTCACGGGCCTCGTCGACTGTCGCGACGAGCGCGTCGGCGACGTCTGCGGGCACCGGTGTTCGCTGTCGCTGGACGACCGTCCCGACGGTGGTGGCGTGGTCGACGATCCGTTCGAGTTCGGTCGCCGCGGCGTGGTAGTCGAACAGCGTCGTCCGTTCGACGCCGAGGTCGTCGAGCACGGCCGGATCGTCGAGCGACCGGGCGAACTGCCGGCCCACGAGCGCCGCGAGCCGACCCGCTTCGGCGGCGCGGTCCTCGATCCCGTGGGTGCCTACTTCCTCGTCGACGAGCGTCGACACGGCGTCGCCGAGCGCCGAGTCGGCGACGAACTGGAGCTGGCGGAGTGACTGTTCGAGCGAGACGGTACTGGCGTCGAGTAGACTCCGGTAGACGACGGCGTCGTCCGATCGCTGGACGACGTCGACGCCCAGGAGGGACGAGGCCACGTCTCGCAGCGCGCGCTGGTCCGCAGATCCCACCGCGTCGCCGGTCACCTCGATGGCCTCGCGACCGGTCTCGTACGCGGCCCAGACCTGGCGCCGGAGGGTCTCGACGGACCCGTCGGTCGGGGCGAGCTGCAGCGGTTCGCGCTCCGGCTCGGCGTGGCCCGCCGTCTGGACGAGCAGCGAGCCGTCCTCGTAGGGATGGACGCGAACACGCGCGCCCGCTTCCAGCTCTTGCTCGCTGGCCCACTCCTTGGGGAGCGACACCGTGTACGTCGTCCCGCCGGCGATCTGGATCTTGCGCGTCTCCATGCTATCCGAACTTGCCGGTGACGTAGTCCTCGACGCGCTGGCTCTCCGGGTTCTCGAATATCTGGTCCGTGTCGCCGTACTCGACGAGTTCGCCGCCGGTGAGGAAGACGGCGGTCTGGTCGGAGACCCGGGCCGCCTGCTGCATGTTGTGGGTGACGACGACGACGGTGTACTCCTCGGCCAGTTCCTCGATCAGGTCCTCGATCTTGGCGGTGGCGATCGGGTCCAGCGCCGAGGCGGGTTCGTCCATCAGGACGACGTCGGGGTCCGTCGCGAGACAGCGGGCGATGCAGAGGCGCTGTTGTTGCCCGCCGGAGAGGCCCAGCGCGTTGTCGTCCAGCCGGTCGTTCACCTCCTCCCAGAGGGCGGCCTGTTCGAGCGTTTCCTCGACGAGGGACGCCTCTTCGTCGACGTCGTCGCGGCCGAGCAGTCGCGAGAGGAACGTCGTATCGAGGTCGCCGTGCTTGCGCGGCCCGTAGGAGACGTTGTCCCGGATCGACTTCGGGAACGGATTGGGCTGCTGGAACACCATGCCGACGCGCTTGCGGAGTTCGACCAGGTCGGCGCGGTCCCGGTAGACCTCCTCGCCGTCGATCCGGACCGACCCCTCGATCCGGGCGCTCCCGATGCGGTCGTTCATCCGGTTGAGACAGCGGAGGAACGTCGACTTTCCGCAACCCGAGGGACCGATGAGCGCGGTCACGCTCCCTTCGGGAATCTCCATCGAGATGTCGGTGAGCGCGTGGTCGTCGCCGTAGTAGACGTTCAGGTCCTCGACGGCGATCTTGGTGTCGCCGTCGAACTCGTGGTCGACCCACTCCGCCCGGGTCCGTTCGTCTGTCTCGCCGACCGTGGTCGCGCCGCCGAGTTCGGCCGGGGACTGTGCCGCCTCCGTCTGCGTCTCGTCGAGTTCGGTACTCATTCGTGTAATTTCCTCCTGAAGTAGGTCCGCGAAGCGATACCGACGGCGTAGAAGGTGAGGACGACGACGAGCAGGACCAGCGCCGTCCCCCAGCCGAAGGCGGCGTCGCCGCCGACGCCGGCCGAGATGATCGCATAGAGCTGGTAGGGGAGCGCGCTCGTCGCCTCCAGCAGTGCTGGGTTCGTGACGAACGGGGGCGACGAGGACAGCGCGAACCCGCCGACGACGTCGGCCGTCTCGGCCGCCGACGGTTCGGTCGCGCCCGCCATCGTGAGCAGGATGGGCGCGGTCTCGCCGGCGATGCGGCCGACGCCGAGGATGACGCCCGTGATGACGCCGGGGAGCGACGCCGGGACGACGACGCTCCGAATCGTCTGCCACTTCGAGACGCCGAGGGCGGCGCTGGCGTCGCGGTACTCGTCCGGGACGGCGAGCATGGCCTCCCGGCTCGTGATGACGACCAGGGGCAGGAGCATGAATCCGAGCGTCAACATGCCCGACAGCAGCGACTTCGACCCGCCGAACCGGGGGACCAGGAACGCGTAGCCGAACAGCCCGAACACGATGCTGGGCGTGCTCCAGAGCGCGTTGGTCGCGACCTCGACGACCTGCGTGAACCGCCCTTCCTCGGCGTACTCGGCGAGGAAGACGGCGGCGCCGACGCCGAGCGGGACGGCGAACAGGACGGCGCCGACCACGAGCCAGACGGTGCCGACGATGGCCGGCAGGACGCCGCTGACTTCCGCGTACAGCGACACCCCGTTCATCACGAACGGCCAGTCGACGGGCCAGACGACCGTGTGGGCGAATCCGAACAGCCTGATCGTCGTCTCCGGCCCCGCGCCGGGACCGACGGTGATCCCCTGGACGACGACCGGTGCCCCCTTCGTGAACACGAACGCGAGGAGGCCGACGAGGACGCCCAGGATCGAGAGGACGTTCAGGTAGACGAGCGCGTACGCGCCCAGGTGGCGGCCCCGCGCGCCGAACCCGCCGTAGGCCTTCGCCCCCGCCCAGCCGACGAGGAGCGAACAGAACAGGACGATGATTGGAATCGCGATCGGGGCGGCGAACGTCGCCCGGAGGCCGACCGGCGACCAGGCCCAGTCGGGCCCGATGACGTCGGTGAGAAGCGCGAGCCCACCTAGCCCGGTCAGGGCAGCGACCGGAAGCGTGGTTCCGAGGTCCTCGCGCGGGAGCGCGGTGGCCGCGAAGCCGCCGGCGCCCGCAAGGAGCGCCAGGGCGAGCCAGCCGACCGTCCCGAAGCCGAGCGTCTGTGACCCGACGAGGCCGCCGACGACGAACCAGACGCCGGCTGCCCCTGTGGCGGCGACCACGCCGGCGCTCGGTCGCGGGTCAGTCGGGACGAGGCCCCGGTGGGACGCGACGCCGAACCAGGCGAGCGCTGCGCTCGCAAGCGTGAGCAGTCCGCCGAGCAGCCGTGGCAACTGGACGCCCGCGACCGACTCCGTCACCGCGACGAGTTCGAACAGCCCGGCCAGCCCGAACCCGAACAGGACGACGGCGAATCCGACCGTCGCACCGGCGCCGAGTTCCAGGGTCGAGGTGTCCTCGCGAACGAGGTCGTACTCGGTCGCCCCGCTCATCCCTGGTTCCCCCCGAGTTCGCGCTCCATGCGCGCCTCGATGATTTGTGACCCGACGCTGAGCGCGAGGACCGTCACGAACAGGACGACCCCGGCGGCGAACAGCGCGTTGAACTGGAGGCCGTGGGCGTCCCCGTAGCGGGCCGCGATCAGCGAGGTCAGCGTCTCGTACCCGTAGAAGGCGTTGTACAGCGGCTCCGGCAGGGCGGGGCTGTTGCGGAGCATCACCGTTGCGGCCATCGTCTCGCCGATGGCGCGGCCGACGCCGAGCAGGACGGCCGCCGAGACGCCGGAAGACGCCGCCGGCAGCGTGATGGCGGTCATCGTCTGCCAGTCGGTCGTCCCCAGCGCCAGCGACCCGCTCTTCATCGACTCCGGGACGCTGTTGATCGCGTCCTCGGCGACGGAGACCACCGTGGGGAGCGCCATCAGGCCGACGACGAGGCCGACGAAGAGGTACGTCCCCTGGCCCACGAGGTCGAACGCCTCGCTCGCCCACGGGCTGAGGATGGTGAAGCCGATGAAGCCGTAGACGATCGATGGGATGCCGGCGAGTATCTCGACGCCAGGCTTGACGAGTTCGCGCACCGTCGGCGGCGCTATCTCGCCGATGAACAGCGCGGCGGCGACCCCGAGCGGGCCGGCCACGGCCGTCGCGACGACGGTCACCATCACCGTCCCGTGGATCATGGGGGCGAGCGAGTACCCGATCGGCTCGCTCACCGGGCTCCAGTTGGTCGTCGTGAACAGTTCGAGGCCGGGCACCTGCACGCCGAACACCGTCCCCGAGGCGTACTCGAAGACGGGCCACGCCTCGGCGAAGATGAACACCGTGATGAGGCCCAGGATGAGGATGGTCGAGGCCGTCATCGCGAACGTCATCGCGCGTGCGGTCAGCGCCTGGTGGCGCAGCCAGCCGTAGGCGAACGCGGCCAGGAACGCACCGAGCGCGAGGACGGTCAGCGGGGACTGGACGAGGAAGCCGACGAGCACGCCGATCAGCGCGAGGCCGCCGACGAGGCCGGCGGCGAGCGCGGTCGGCGGCGTCTCGTCGACGAACTCGCGGGCCGCCGTGAGGCGTCGCTGAACCGATCGGCGTCCGTCGTGAGGGGGTCGTCGGAGATCAGACATTGGGTATCGAAATGGATAGATCGGGGTCGTGGATCGTGGCAGCCGCTGGCGGTCCGCTCGTTACACCTGGTCCGGGAGCTTCTCGCGCTCGGCCTCGATGTCCTTCGTGGGAAGCGGGATGTAGTTGTTCGCCTCGACGAACGTCTGCTGGCCGAACTCGGTGAGGAACATGTTGATGAAGGCGGCTTCCTTCATGCTCGTCCCCTCCGGCGTCTCGTCGGTGATCCGGGTGTACATGTGCAGGTCCCGGTTCAGCGGATAGTCGCTGTCGAAGATGGTGTTCTCGGCGTCCTTGTCGGGCTCGTAGGTCGTCCCGTCGAAGGTGATCGCCACTGGCGAGATGGCGCTGCTCTGGAAGGCCAGCGCCATGTAGCCGATGGCGCCGTCGTTCTGTTCGAGCACCGTCTGGACCTGCTGGTTCTGGCCCTTGCGGGTGTCGACGTCCATCGGTGCATCGGCGTCACCGAGCATGTTGAGTCGGAACGAGGTGTCCGTCCCGGAGCCCTCGGCGCGGCCGACCACGTAGATCTCCTGGTCGGGGCCGCCGACCTCGCTCCAGTTGGT
The DNA here is from genome assembly GCF_058933135.1 of Halomicrobium sp. HArcel3. Classification (NCBI taxonomy): domain Archaea; kingdom Methanobacteriati; phylum Methanobacteriota; class Halobacteria; order Halobacteriales; family Haloarculaceae; genus Halomicrobium; species Halomicrobium sp. HArcel3. The sequence continues at coordinate 185,982 of NZ_JBZYDN010000006.1, forward strand.
GACGTCGCCCTGGTAGATGCCGCGGACCTCCTCGCCGGTGAGCTCCGTCACGCCCGCGTCGTAGATGGCCTGGCTCACGAACACCGGCTGCCCGTCCCGGCCGACGACGTGGTCGACGTAGTTCTCGTCGCGTTTCTCCTCGCTGATGCCGAGTTCCGCCGTGATCGGTCCCGACGAGTTGCCGATGTCGACGAGACCGTCGCGGACGGACTTACAGCCCGTCCCCGAGTGGCTCAGACCGACGCTCATGTTGAACGGCGCCTCGGAGCGGGTCTCCGTCGGTTCGAAGCCGTAGAGGCTCGCGAAGTAATCCGCGAGGTGCATGTCCGTGTCGATGCCGTACTGGCCCGGCCCCCAGTACTCCTCGTCGTCGGCCGGCGGATTCCCGTTCCAGTAGGACCCGCCCTTGTTCGAGATGGGGTACACGGTCGAAGACCCCTCGGCGGACAGGTCCGACGGGCCGCTCGAATCTGAGGATGCCTGGCTTCCCGACTGGTCTTTGACGACCGTCCGCGTCTCGACGCGCGGCGTCGGTGTCGACTGACCGCCGCTGCCGCCCGAGCACCCGGCGAACGCCGCCGTCCCCGCTGCACCGGTCGCCAGGATGAATTTCCGCCGCGATACGTCGTCCGGACGCTGGTCACGCGTCATCACCTGAGACGGGTGGGAGTACGGATATGAACGTGTATATGAGCTGTACGGCCCGTAACGGAGCGGAACGTACCTCTCAGTTGGCGACGTTCTACTAGGAGTTCTATATATTGCTTCGTACGATTCTGTCGTCTCTCGTCTGCGCAGATTCGGCCAGATGCGTAGGCGCGTTTGAGCTACGTTGCAGGGGCCATCGAAACAGTTTCCGAGGAATTCTCGCAACAGCGCTCTGCCCCTCGAGCTCGCTGAACACAACTTCCCGAGCCGCCTGATCTCGCCATTCTCACCTCTTAGGGCACGATTACTGGACTCGTCCTTCACAACCGGAATCGCACGCCGAAAAATGATATAGCGATATACGATTCATACAATTCTATGCTTGTTGCGCATGATCTACCGTTGACTGCGCAGACTCTTGCAGTCTACGCAACCACAACAACTATTTGAATACCGATAGATGGCCCCAGCATGGCGAAATCGGGGCACTCAGATTCCACACCGGACGTCCAGTGGACGCTCCTCGGCCTCGACGGCCTCGAAGACGCGTACTGGGACGTCGTCGCACCAGCGATGGAGGCCGATGGGCTCGATTCCGAGGCGGATCGTCCTTCACACTCCTGGCTGTCCGAACACGGGTTTCGCGGCCTGGTGTACGCCCTCCGGGAGTACCACGACCGCAGCTTCGCCGAGTTCTGGAACGACGTCCTCGGGCTCGAATCCGGGGGGTACGACTGGGGAATCGACCACGGACCGACCGTCGACGCACTCGAACGGTACCTCGACCGGCAGGCCCAGCGCCTGTCCTGGAGCGACAGCACGGTCGAGGCCCACGCCTACCGCCTCGGTCGTTACGTGCGCGCCTACGAAGACGTGAACGGCACAGCCGATCTTCTCACGCCCGTCGCCCGGGACAGTGACATCCCGCCCCACGAAGCCGTCGACGCCTGCTGGGACACCTTCGATGCGCTGGACCGAGACGTCGGCCGGCGGACGCTACGGCGGATCTACCGGACCACGTCGAACTGGTACACGACGCTGGTCAGCCGTCGCGAAGCGGCGCTGAACCCCACCGACGGCCTCGACTACGACTGGACCGTCGACGACGACCAGCGCGGCTCGAATCCGGCGCTGTCTCCCGATCACGTCCGGGCGCTGTTCGACGCCGCTTCGAATCCTCGCGAGCGACTGATCGTGGTCGCGCTCTGCGCCTGGGGCCTACGAACGAGCGAAGTGGCCGCACTGCACGCCCGCCAGCTGGTCCTTGACGACGAGAACCCCCACATTCGCTTCGACGAACGGAAGAACGGTCCGGGGACGGTCGCCGTGATCTACGGGGCCGACACCGCTCGCGAACGCCTCGCCGAACTGGCCGACGAAGCCGACTGGTCCGGCTATCTCTTCCCGTCGTCACGGTCCGCCACGGGTCACCGGTCGAACAGCACCATCGGGAACTGGTTCGCCGACCTCGTCACCAGGGCCGACGTCCCCCGGCAGATCGGTGGCCAGAACACGGTCCCGCAGATGGGGCGACGGTTCTGGTACGACCGCTACTCGGACACCGTGGAGATGCTCGTCGAACACCAGGTCTCGGAGATCGCCGACGAACAGGGGAGCGCCTCTGCAGACGTCGTCTGGCACGACTACCTCTCTGCCGACCGTCGACGTGAGCTGCGTCGCCAGTTCATGCGAGAGAAGCTGAGTGCCGCCTTCGAGTCCGCCGACGGGGAGTGAATCGGCGCTCTGCCGCGCCGAATGCTGTACTGGCCGAACGCTTCGTCGGAGCCGTAGTTCGTCTCTTCCCTCCCTCCTACAGCCAGTGGCTGACGCAAATGGTCGTTACAAACGTCTGTTGCAAACGACTGGTGCAAACAGTTGTTGCAAACAGTTGTTGCAAACAGTTGTTGCAACCAATTGGTTCGATCGTCGGTTACACCCCCCGTCTGGATCGTCCCAGTCGATTCGATCGAGCCCTGTGGTTGTCGGGATCGAGTCAATGATCCAGTCGTTACAAACAACTGTTTCAAACGAGCGTATGAAACAATTGTAGCAACTAATTACTGCAAACAACCGTTTCAAACAGACGAAACGTACGTTGAAATCGATTGATCGTTGGAAATGTAGGCTACAGGCGCTACATCCGACATTCTTCGTTCCGATTGTATCGAACAGATGTTCCAGCCGATTACTCCGAACGTTCGATGCAAACTCCTGTTGCAATCGTCCGTTGCAAACGACTGTTACAATCGGTTGTTTGAAGCAGGTGTTGCAAGCAAACGTTACAAACAACTGTTTGGTGTACGTGGTACGTTGAATTGAAACGTCTGACGAAAACTTATACTCGAAGCCTCGCAACGGATGGTATGCTCTCGTATGCGGTGTACAGCGAGGCCGGTGGGGTCGGGAAGACGACGCTCACCGCAAACCTGGCTGTCGCGCACGCTCGCGCCGGACTCGACGTCCTCGTGGTCCCGCTGGACCCGCAGGACGGCGACCTGAGTTATCTGTTCGACGCCGACCACGACCGGGCGGACAGCGACGTCGACACCCTGGTCCACCACCTCGTCGGCCGGGGAATGGGCGAGTTCTCGGACCTGATCCGGACCGTCGAGCACGGCGTCGACATCATCCCCGAGCACAACCGGCTCGAGGACCTCGGCGAAGCGCTCCGGAAGGAACAGGAGGCCCGGAGCGACTTCGGCGAGTCGTTCCCGATGTGGACCCAGCTCCAGCGCGTTCTGCGCGAGGAGAAGATCAACGAACAGTACGACGTCCTCATCGTCGACCCGCCGGCCAGTTCCGGCCCGCAGCTCTACAACGCACTCGACGCGACCCGAAACCTGGTGGTTCCCATCGAACCCTCCGGCAAAGGCCAGGCCTCCGTCAGCGGACTCGACGACCTCGTGACGAACCTCGAAGAGCAACTCGAGATCAACATCGGCGTCCTGGCGGCTGTGCCCAACCGGTTCAAGGGCACGCGCGACCAGGACGACGTCGTCGCCGAGGTGGAGGACGCGGGATTCGACGTGCCGGTCATCCTGCGTGACCGGACCTCCCTGCTGGAAGGGTGCTGGCGCGCCCACTGCAGCGCGTTCCGGTACGTCCGCGACCACCGCGACCGCAAGCGCGACTACGAGGTCGAGACGCTGGCGCAGTTCGACCAGCTGGCCCGGCACCTCGAATCCGAGGGCGGCGTCGAGGCGCCGAACCCGCCCGAGCCCGGTGAGGCCGAGCCCGAGAACGCCGAGGTGGAAGCATGACGGGGCTGAAATCCGGCTCCGGCGACGATCTCTGGGGCGACGACGGCGACGAAGACGACGAGGCGGACGACGCTCAGGCCACCGATACCGACGACGCCGGCGCCGACGACTCGAGTACCGAGACTGGCACCGACCGGACGTCAGAGCAGCAATCGGAGACGCCCGACAGGACTGCTGCCGGATCGAGTGTGGAATCCGACCGCGACGCGGACTCCGAATCGTCGGCGGCGTCGGCGTCTTCCCCGTCGACGACCGCTGGCTCGTCGACCCAGCCGTCGGACTCGTCCGCAGACGACGGCGGATCTGCTCTCGACGCGTCGTCGATCGACGTCGGGTCGTCGTCCGGGGGACAGCCCTACATCGTCCGCCGGGCGATCCAGGACAAGTCGGTCCAGTTCGAGCGCGACGAGCGCCTGACCTTCTTCGTCCACGACGACGTCGCCGACGGCGAGCGGGACCTGATCACCGACCTCGAGACCTCGCTCGGCCGGGACCTCCCGAAGTTCGACGTGCGCGAGGCGGTGTACCGCGCCGCGCTCCGGAACCCCGAGGCCGTGCTCGAAGAACTGCTGGCGATGGGCTACTCGGCCGACGAAGAGTAGGTCGCTGGTCACAGACGACCCCTGTTCGCCCCAGATCAAGTTTGTTCGCTGACTATATCCCATGTCGATATATCGAGAGGTGGGTAACTGAACGGTGAGTCAGAGTCGAGTCGTTGCCAGTCGGACGGACGTCGTTTTTAGTATTTAACGGCAGTAGGTGCCACATGGGAAAGTCAGCGAGACCCGGACTGGCAGACCGGACGTCTCTTTTCGCGACCGAACGTGAGCGGCCGAGGCCGAACGGAAACGAGAATCAGCGATGGTAGCGTTGCCAGGGACGTTCTACTGGATTGCGGCGTTCGCCATCGTCGCCGCACTGGTGAACGGCGCAGGCATCGTCACGATATTTCGACACCGGGGGTGGGCGGAACGGTCGCTCCCGTATCTCATGTGCTTTGCCGCGGGGATCCTCATCACGACGCCGCTAATTCATGCCCTCCCGGACGCGGTCGCGAACAACGCTGATGCAGGGTTCACCGCCCTGGTCGGCTTCCTCTTCATGTACCTCTCCAACCAGGTTATCAAGCGTCACACCGGGGAGGAGACGCTCGCGTTCGGGGTGACGGCAGCGGAGGGCATCGGGATCCACTCCCTGGTCGACGGCGTCGTCTACACCGTCACGTTCAACATCTCGGTGCTGACGGGCGTTCTGGCCGGAACCGGGCTGGTCGTCCACGAATTCGCCGAAGGGGTCATCACGTATCTCGTCTTGCTGAAAGGGAACGTGACGGAACGAACGGCGGCAGTGTACGCGTTCTTCATCGCGGCGTTGACGACACCGATCGGCGCCTTCGTCGCCTATCCACTGGTACGCGACCTCGGTCGAAGCGACCTGGGCCTCATGCTCGGATTCGTCTCGGGCGTGCTAATCTACGTCTCCGCGGCCCATCTGCTCCCCGAAGCACAGTCCTACGAGACGGAGCACTCGATGCTCGCCCTCCTGGCCGGCGTCGGCCTGGCGTTGTTCATCGTCTTCGCACGGTCGATGTGAGTCGATTCGACGAGGACAACCCGACTTCGGGGGCTGCATGTCGCGTTCGCTCACTTTTTGGGTCCAGGAAATGCCGCGCCCGACGGACGTGGGCTCTGTCACGTTCGTCTCTCCCGCGTGATGTGTACGCGATGACCGACAGCGACGAGCGACTGGCCTTCTTCGTCCACGTCGACGTCGCCGACGGCGAGCGGGACCTGATCACCGACCTCGAGACCTCGCTCGGCCGGGACCTCCGAAGTTCGACGTGCGCGAGGTGGTGTACCGCGCCGCGCTCTGGAATCCCGAGGCCGTGTTCGAAGTACTAGTTCAGATGGGTACCATTCCATGTCCTCGAACTGCAGGTAGAACAATTACCTCTCGGTGCGGTACTCGACAACGTTTTCGATGGACTGTTTCGATGCGGCTAATCGATCTCTCCATTGCTATGGCTGTGTGGGGTTCCGACTATCTGACTCAGGCCCCCTGCGTTCAGTATCACTTTTCCCGTTCGATGTACGCTGTCGCTGGTCGGATATCCGATCATTAGTTCTTGTGACTGTCGGACTCCCCTCAGAATTTCCTCGCAAAACGCGCTCGACGTATTCGCTGTAATCCCCGTGTTCACGGCGACTGTACTGGAGGACGGTGTCTTCGAACGGTGACGCTTCGACGTACGTCGGTATCCACGACTGGTAGTCGTCGAGTTTGATCAGGCACTCCGAGTGTCCAGCGGCGGCCTTCCCCGGCGTCGCCTTTCGCTTGACGAACTGGATCTGGGTGCTGTTCAGCCCGAGTTCGCGCAGAATCTCCGGTTCGACGCTCGGCGTTCGATAGCACTGGACCGTCGAACACTGGTCGACGATCGTCCGCCGGTGGCTCTCCTCCGCCGCAGCGTGGCCCTGCATCGACGACAGGAACTCTCGCGGACTCTGACTCACGAACCACAGCGCTGCGTCGTAGCGTGCCCACTCACGTGCTGCCTTCTGCAGCCAGGTGACCATCCGCTCACTGTGAAGGAGGACGTGTGCCTCGTCGATGAGGAAGACGACCTTCTGCCGGGAGCGCTTGACCTTCTCGTAGACCTGACCGAGCATCAACTGGAGCATCACTGATTTCTCGGCGTCCGACGACCCGCGGAACTGGCGAAGGTCCAGATACGCCATATCGAGGTCCGGGTCGGTCAGGCTCTCCTCGGTCTGCCCAACGAGATAGCTGTACTTCCCGCTGGGTTTGAACCCCGAGAGCTTATCGAGCAGGTCCGACACCCGGGCAACCTTCCGTTCGATTTCCCGTTCGTGATTCGTGTGGGTGTACTCGCCCGGATGTTCGAGGATGTCTTCGAGTGTCTCCAGGAAGTCCGCGACCGTCGGGCTCTCGTTCGCGTGGCTGTCGAGGTCCTCGGGATAGATGTCGAAGCGTGCGTAGGTCTCCTCGAGTCCCTCTTCGATCGTCGACGTGTACGAGCCGGGGTCGACGCCCTGGGATTTCAGGACGCCCGCGAAGAACTGCGTCGCCTCGTTGACCTTCATCTGGTAGGGGTTGACCTGCCCGACGCTCTCACGGACGTACTCTGGCACCGGCTGGATGTCGAGCGGGTTGATCGTCTTCGAGCCGTCGACGACGTAGTGACGGCCACCCAGCTGTTCGGTCACCCCCTCGAATCCGGCCTGGGTATCACAGACGATGAGCGTGTGGTCGTCGCTCTCCATGAACCACCGGGCGGCCGCCTTCGAGCAGCCGTAGGTCTTCCCCGAGCGAGACTGCCCGACTGGTGGGTTCTCCTCGTTCCCTGACTGGGAGGGCTCATCGCTGTCATCACCGCCATCACCGCCATCGCTGCGAACCGTCAACGTCCCATCCTGCACAGCGGGGCTTACCTGTTCGCTGTCGTCGGTCCGGAAGTCGTGGACGGTGTAGCTGACCGTCGACATGCCGGGCGCTGTCGACCTGACAGTGACCGTTGCCAGAGTCACGTTCGTCGCCCCTGGCTGGACGGTTTGCCCGAGATCGGCCGCCCGGAATGTGACCGAGTCCGCCGTCCGCGAACGAACCTGGAACGCGCCGATATCGCCGCCGGAGGCGGATTCGATCGCCGCGACATCGTCGTTTTCGAGGCGGACGGTCACGTTGTACCGCTGGATACCGGCGGGCGCTTCGTCGAGTGTCACGGGGATATGCGTCTGTTCGTCGACACCGACCGTTCGATCGGCCCCACCCAGGGGCCCAGTTGCGGCTGCGATGCCTGTGGTGAGCGCCGACGCGAGCACGATACTGACGAGGACGACTGTAGCTGGTCTCTCGATGGATAGCATTGGAATCGTTCGAAAAATTCGGTCGCAGGTGGTTGACGGGCGCTACGTCCGTGCGACGTGACCATCAGGCCTGGAAGGCGAGTTCGATGGCGTCGTCGAAGTCCACGTCACCGTCCTCGTCGAAGTCGAAGGCGGCCCGCTGCTCGTCCGAGAGCGACTCGGTGTCGACGAAGGTGAGCGCCACCGCGTCGTCGAAGTCCACATCACCGTCGCCGTCGACGTCCTCGTAGAGTCCGTCATCGTCGCGATCGGTCGGCGCGGCATCGGATCCGCTCCCCGGCAGTGGTTCGGAGAACCGACTCGCGCTCTCGACCGTGACTGCGTCGGCATCGATCGGTTGCCCGTCGTCGTCGGTCACCGAATCGACCGTGACCGTGACGTTCTCCGCGCTGACGTCCTCGGCGAGCGTGACCGTCGCGAGAGTGAGCGCGTCGTCGGTCTCATCGACGTCCTTGCCGATGTCCGCACCGCGGATCGTCACCGAGTCCTGCCCCGTCTCGGAGACCTGCAGGAATCGCGAGGGAAGCAGGTCGGATTCGACGTCCGTGATCGTGCTGTTGTCGGCGTGGACAGTGACGTTGAACGACTGGAGCCCGTCCGGAGCTTCGGAGAGGGTGACGTCGAACTCGTTCTCGTTCGGCGAGGGTTCGGGCGTCGTCTCCCCATCCTCCGTCACCCAGATCGGGCTGGTCATCGCCCGGTCACCGTTCTCGTCCTCGACGTGGAGCACGAACCACTTCGTGCCGTTCACCTGGGCGTCGTAGGTGATACTCTCTTCCTGCGAGTCGAGGTCGAAGGTCTCCACGACCGTTCCGTTCCTGACGAGTCGCGCGTGCGTCAGGTCGCCCTCGGCATTCTGCAGGTCGGCGCTGAGGGTGATGGTCCCGTCCTCGGCAGCGACCCGGTCACCGGGAATCGCGCCATCACCGGCCTCGAAGTAGACCAGCGGCCCGTACGTGGCGAAGGTGTGCTGGTTCTTGACGGCCTCTGCCCACTCCGTGCCGTTGGGGGCGGGACCGGCACCCGGGTCACCGTACGCGTACGTCCGCGGGGTCCCAGTATCGGGGCCGTGGGTGAGCGCGTCGTGATTGTCACTCACGCTGGTGACGGCGTACTGTCGGCCGTCGTTCCAGAACGCGTACATCTGCCGGATCGTCATGTTCTCGTCGTCCTCCTCGTCGAGCCCGTTGTACACCTCCGCGCCGTCGAAGGAGTAGTTGAATCCGGACCGGTTGCGGTCAGCGAAGTAACCGATGCCGTCCGGATCATCGCCGTTGTAGTAGGGGTGGTTAACCTGGATGGCTTCGGCGCCGGACTCGCGAGCATCCCCGTAGACTTCGGACATGTTCCCCGTCGGGTCGACGTAATTGCCCTCCTCCAGGGCGTAGGCGTTGTGGTGGCCCCACTCCGACGTCGAGATCTCCTCACTCAGGAGATAGGGGACGCCGCGATCCGTGGCACGCTCCTTGATCGGCGCGTGTCCGTCGACCATGTTGTGGTCGCTAATAGCGACGGCGTCGGTCTGTGCAGCAAGGTGAGCGACGACCCACGCGTCACCGCGTGTGTTCGGACTGCCGGCGATGGTCTCGTTCGGATCCGTGCTGTCGTGAGCGTTCGTCGAGTTCGCCCAGGGACTGTGTGCGTGCGGGTCGACGCCGTACCAGCCCCGGTCGTTGGGCTCGTAGAGTTGCGTGACGTCGACGCTGGTGTTCGCCTCGCCACCAGCCGGAACGGTGACGTTGACGTACTCACGCTCGGCGAGGTGCCCGCCACCAGCGTCGATTTCGAGCTGATACGCTCCAGCAGGGAGCTCGAACGTCGCCGTCCCCACCTCGTCGAGCGCGGTGTATCTGACCGCCTCGATCTCGTCGGGAGCAGACTGCGGGCGCACGATGATCTGTGCGTCCGTCGGCTCCCCGTCCATCGTCACGTCGACGACGACAGTGCCATTGCCGCCGGTGTCGACTGTCGTGTTGGCTTCGTGCTGCGATGCGTTCGTTTCGTTCGCCGCGTGTCCACCTGCGTGTCCAGCCGCCGGGACAGCTGTGACTGCCCCCAGTACGAGAATCAGTACCCCAGTCAGCGCTGTAATCTGTTGGTGCCTCATTGCCGCACGGGACCGTACGAAAGTCGGTTCAATGACCGTTTATAATATTGATATTTCTGTCTAATTGTACGTGTTTACGGCCCTCAAAATTCACGTACTGATTGTAGTCAGCTATAGATCAATACCTGACAACACAATGATCGAAGCTCTGTGATCCAGTTGCCAGACAGAGGGGTGAGTCAGCGGATCGAGGCGGTGCTCTCGCCACGAAACCCGCCCTCACCGCTGGAGCCGTCGGAACGTCACGTATACCGTCAGGGGACAGTCAGGCGGTACCGAACCAGGGACATGTGCAGTGACTTGCTTTCCGGACTCGATACCTTCCGGCCCGGTATCGAGCGGTCACTGTGGCTCAATATCACTACAGTCGAATCAGTAATTGTCAGAGATCCGGTTGTTTTATATCAATCCGGGAAGAAGATGACATATGGGAGATTACTCCACGCAGACGCCGGCATTCGGGGCCAGAAAGGAGATAGAGAGTCCCGGATGTGAGCGAGATATCCCGATGCGGTCACGAATCTGTCCACACTGTGAACTATCTCTGGACTGATTCAATTCGGTGGCCAGTAGTGCAGCTCGTTGATACCTGTCGCTGTTGCCGACCAGTTTGAACGCTTCGTCCCAGAAGACCCGTCGCGACCGATCTCTACGGCGTCCTCAATAGCGAGGTCGCTGCCCTGCGTGATGACGCGGTCCGACGCGCCGAGACAAACGACCGTCGGACGGTCCAGCCCCGCGACCTGTAGGCTCGACCTGTTGTTCCTTCTGGCGTATAGATTCCTCTTCGATCGTGACAACGTCGACAGCGGGACGTGGCTATCTGGCCCTTCCCACGAGACCAGATAGCTGATTGTCGTCAGTGGTCGTCGCGAAGCGCCAGGTCCAGGTATGGTCGCACAGACTCGATGGCGTCGAGTCCATCCACCGTCTCTTGGTCGCTGTCGTACTGGACGAGTCCACCTTCCACCAGGTACGGAAGATGGGTGTGATGGAGACTCGTGAGGATTCGTTCGTACTGGTCAAACGTGGGGTCGTCCTCCCAGATAGCGATCTGTTCGGCCAGTTCCCCGAGAGAGATGGAACCGACCTGTCGAGTGAGATAATGCAGAACGTCGCGACGTCGATCGCTTGCGAGCAAGGGGAAGATCTCGGAAGCTGCAAGGTCGTCGGTCTGCCGATTGTGCTGCGATTCAGCTGGGGTTTTGGTCGTCATACTGCTAGTACCTATACTCAACCGACAATCACCCACCATTCCTTGCGTCACGTGCGACTTCGGCAGAGTACATCTACCGAGTGGGAAGCGATCCCATTAAGCGATTGCACCAGATGCGTATCAGATCACCTCTACGAGCCAATTCTCACTCTTTGAGGAACTCGGGCTGGTATGACGATTCTTCTGCTGGATACGTCTTCTCGATAGTGACGGTCCAGTCCGGAGCGTCGCCAACGGGGACAGTGATGTCCCAGGAGTCTTCGACTGGAACCCCCTCTGCAAACGATTCCAAAATGAGCTGGGCGAGCGATTGCTCGAAGTCGACGATGGCCGCACCGATTGCTTGGTTTTCGTGGTCAGATTGCATGGGCTGAGGAGGGCTGTGAACGGGAATCACATCATTGCTCACGCTCCCTCTGCCACTGAGTGAGGCGATACCTCAATATACAGTCTTCGGCGGGAATACGGTCGGTTTCCCGGGAACTCGGTAGAATAGATATCCGGAGTTCAATGAAGAAAGACGGCTTTCGACCGCGAACGCTATCTTCGAAGCGTCGCTATTCCCCACCCGATTCTGGCAGCTCGACGAGTATCTCCTTGCTCTCGTCGGCGAGGGCGTCCTAGCTCACCTGCCCCTGTTCCTGGATATTGTCGACGTCCAGAGCGGGATCGGCAAACACGAGCGCCGCCGTCAGTTCGGGCGGTCGCAGTTCGGGGCCGGTCCCACCACCCTCTCCCGGCGTCGAGACTTCGGTACTGGTCCCAGTTTCGGTCATCCCCGACTCATCGGCATCGTCGTCGTCTCCATTACCATCGTCACTAGAATCGTCTCCGTCGTCGTCGCCGTTGGTCTCTTCAGTATCGTCGCCAGCATCGTCATCACCGCCCTCATCGTCGTCCATCCAGCCAGCCGATGCTTCCCCGACCACGACCCGTCCGACCATGCCGAAGATCTCGTGGGGCGCACAGAGCATATCGTAGACGCCGGTCTCGTCGAACCGGTACAGCCAGAACGTCTCACCCGCCATGACTGGTGAGGAAAACGGCGGGACGCCCTCCGGCACGCGACGTTGCCGGCCGAGCCCGGGTGGTACGCCGTCACTCGTCTGTCTCGGTCCGGGAGACCTGCTGAATACTGATGTTCGCCACGTTCGCCCCGTACTCGGCGGTTCGGCGAAGACTGTCGAGGAGGAGACCGGCGGTATGGGCCTCGCTGGGGACGTCGTGGTCGTAGAGGTTGCGGTCGAGCGTCTCGATCTCCGTGACGAGTTCGTCACGGTGCTCCAGGGCAAGGTGAGCGGCCTCGATACCGGCGTCCGCAAGGATGACGTCCGCCGCCTGGTCGACGATCTGGCGCGCGTCGTTGCCCAGCGAGACGACCCGATCGCTGAAGTCGGCCGGCAGGCCCGCGTCGGGATCGAGAGCGAAGCGGGCTATCTTCTCCGCGTGGTCGGCGATGCGCTCGAACTGCCGGCACGCGTAGTAGTACTCGAAGAGGTCGTCGCGCCCCTGGTCGAGTTTCTCCACCTCGTGGAGGTCGGTGAGCGCCCGGCGGAAGTGCCTGGTCACCATGGCGAACAGTTTGTCCGCCTCGGCGTCCCTGTCGACGACGCGCTCGGCCAGCGCCTGTTCTGTCTTCGCGAGCACCGACTGCTTGCAGTACTCGCCGAAGTGCCCCTGGAGGAGCGCCGCTGCGACGTCCGCACCGAACTCGGCCTCGAGGCTCTCTCCGTAACTGTCGCCGTACTCCTCGTCGTAGTGGGGGACGCTCATCACCGTCCCCACGTACGCGTCGCGGACGGTGGCCAGACCCGTCGTCTGGGGTGTCTGGATCTGTCGTTTTGGGCCCTGCATGGGCGTCGGCTCGACGACGTCCACGTCCCGGACCCGGTCGAGGAAGGTCGAGAGGGCGTCGCGCTCGTCAGTTGTTCGCTGTCGTTCGACGGCCAGGGCGCGCCGTGCGGCCGCAAGGGGGTCATCCGGCGCTCGGTCCACGTGTGCCGGGTCGGCTGTCATCAGACGAAACTCGTCGAATTCACGCATAAGGCGTTATAATACTTCTACCGAGCGGTCTGTCCGGATCAGAGCAGTACGTAGCCGGTCGCGACTCCACGGCAGAGCGCCTGGTTTTGCCCGTCAACAGCGGCCGTCGTCATACCCGACGTACACCCCATTAATATATAGAAGTCATATAAAATCTTTATATCTTGTCTGACATCTGTATGCCTGACGGCAGACAACCTGCCAGCCGGTCCAGCCACCCACCATGTCATCAACAGACGAACCCACCCAGGATCGAAACGCCCGGTCGAACCTCCCCTGTTGGACCTGTCGCCAGTGTGGCCACTCGTACAACGTCACGCCGCGCCGTTGCCGGCATTGCCGCGGGACCACCTTCGCTCCCTGAAAGTGGTACGTACGTCGCAATAGAACTACTAGAAGGTTCCTTGTATGATACTCGGCCTTTCCGTACCATGCCACGGGCCGTGTTGCGACGGTGCGTAGTCCCAGTCCGCGACGCCGTCTACGCGTGTGGGGGAACGACGGACTACGCTTCGACCGAGAGACTGTGGGCAGGGACAACCGTCGGTCAGCGCTTGCCAGTTCCGCAATGGCCACTGATCGCTCGCCGAGACAGCGTGGGCCGATGACCGAGCGGAACCTGACCGATCCCGAGTACTATCTCAACCGGGAGCTCTCGGAACTCGCCTTTCAGGAGCGCGTCCTTGGCGAAGGGACCGACGAGCGCAATCCACCTCTCGAACGGTTGCGGTTTCTCGCCTTCTTCACCAAGAACACGGACGAGTTCTTCATGAAGCGCGTCGGGGGACTCAAACAGCAGATCGAGGCCGGCGTGACCAGGACGACGCCGGACGGCCGGACACCCAAACAGCAGTGGCGCGAGATACTCGACGCCGCCCGCCCCCTCTTTCGAAAACAATCAGAGTACTGGGAACGAACCCTGAAGCCAACGCTGGCCGAGGAAGGGATCGAGATCAGCGAACCGGGCGAACTGCCCGCCGACGAACGCGAGCAGTTGCAGGTCTACTACGAGGAATCGATCCTCCCGACACTGACGCCGCTCGCCTTCGACCCGGCCCACCCGTTCCCGTTCATCTCGAACCTCTCACTCTCCCTGGCGGTGCTTTCCACCCGGGAAAACGGGGAGACGCAGTTCACTCGCGTCAAGATCCCGTCGAACCAGCCTCGACTCATCGAGGTCCCCGGGAGTTCGGACCAGTATGTGCTCATCGAGGACCTGATCGAGGCCAACCTCGACCTCCTGTTGCCCGACCTCGACATCTGGGACGTCTCGAAGTTCAAAGTGACCCGGAACGCAGAGGTCCGGCGCAACGAGGAAGTCGCCGAAGACCTCATCGACATGGTCGAAGAAGTCCTGGAGGAACGTCGGTTCGCCACGGTCGTCAGGCTAGAGGTCGACGCCGACATGCCCGACGAGTCGGTGTCCATCCTCACGGAGCAACTCGACGTCCAGGAACGGGAGGTGTTCTATTGCGACGGGCCGATCGACTTCGAGGACTTCTTCGAACTCGTCGACCTGGACTATCCGTCCCTCAAACTACCGGGCTGGACGCCGAAAGCACATCCCCGACTGGAACAGGCTGCGGGTGAGGCCAGCGACGAGGCGACGCACATCTTCGAGGAGATTCGGGAGGGAGACATCCTCGCCCACCATCCGTATCACTCCTTCGAGGGCACGATACAGCGGTTCCTGGACGCAGCGGCGAACGACCCCGACGTTCTCGCCGTGAAGGCAGCCATCTACCGCACTGCGAGCGACTCGAAGGTAATCCAGAGCCTCATCGACGCCGCCGACAACGGGAAGCAGGTGGCGGTGATGGTCGAGCTCAAGGCCCGGTTCGACGAGCAGAACAACCTCGAGTGGGTCCGACAACTCGAGGAGGAGGGCATTCACGTCGCCTACGGCACCGTCGGACTGAAGACGCACACGAAGACCGCCCTCGTCGTTCGACAGGAGGACGACGGCGTCAAACTGTACTCCCACGTCGGCACCGGGAACTACCACTCCGAGACGGCGAAGGGATACTCCGACCTCGGATTGCTGACGGCCGACCGCGACGTCGGGCACGACCTCACGAAGGTGTTCAACTTCTTCACGGGGCCGACGCTCGACGATAGCTTTCGGAAGCTCCTGATCGCCCCCGTGACCATGCGCGAGCGATTTACGGACATGATCGAGCGCGAGATCGAGCACGCCGAGGCAGGTCGACGGGCGCGGATCGTCGTCAAGGTGAACGGCCTCGAAGACCCGGCGATGGTCGCGGCGCTGTATCGCGCCTCGATGGCCGGCGTCGACATCGACCTGATCGTCCGGGACATCTGTCGGCTCCGCCCGGGAATCGAGGGGCTGAGCGAGAACGTCACCGTGCATTCGATCGTCGGCCGGTTCCTCGAACACGCGCGGATCTTCTACTTCGAGAACGCGGGCGACCCCGAGTGGTACATCGGGTCGGCCGACTGGATGACTCGAAACCTCGACTACCGGGTCGAGGCCGTCACGCCCGTGGAGAACCGACAACTGCGTGAACAGCTCCGGTTCATCCTGGAGGCGTCACTGGTGGACAACCGCCGCCGGTGGGTGATGCAAAGCGACGGCCAGTACGAGCAGGTCACCCCGGGTGACGAACCGGTGCGGGACATCCAGGAAATTCTGATGGCGGCGACGGAAGCTGCCGTCGCCCGCGGCCACGGACCCGGACTGGCAGTCGATACGGACCTCGTAGATGGCGACCTCCTGATCGACGACGTGCCGGAGCCGGCGGTGGACGAGGAACCCGAGGAGCCTGAGGCTGCGCCGAAGGACGTGGACAACGTCGCGATGACCGACGGGGCGAACAGGGCCCAGTCGGACGGCGGCAGCACGTCCCTGTTCGACATCCACGCCGAGCACTGGTACCATCCCGATAGCGAGACGTACGACTGGGCTGTGCGTACTGCCGACGGAGACCGCCGGTACTTCAAGACGCGCGAGGGAGCACGGGAACGCCTCCGGGGCGAATACGAGTAGTCGACGCGACGTCAAGGACGAGACCCGTTCAGACCACGGAGACGAACTTCGAGTCGTCCCGCTGCTCGTGGGTCGTCGGCTGGTCTATCGTGACGTAGTCGTCGTTCCGGTAGTCGTAGGCGGTGAGCGTCCCGCCGTAGACGCACCCGGTGTCCAGCCCGACGGCGTACTCTCGTTCCATGGGACTGTCGTGGACGGTGTGGCCGAAGAAGACGCGGTAGGGCCCGTCGTAGTCGTCGTACCAGAACGGCCCGTCGTACCCGTCACCGCTGGGCGCACGCATGGTCAGTAGCTCCTCGACGGTGTGATCGTCCAGCGGTCGGTCGGGGTCAACGCCGCCGTGGACGACGATCGCGTCGTCGAAGGAAATCGCGGCGGGAAGCGACTCGAAGTAGGCCCGATCGCCGTCTCTGAGCCAGTCCGGGTCCTTGTCGCCACGGACGATCTTCTGCTCGTTGTTCCCGCGGACGCTGACGAGCCGGTCGTCGTCGCGGACGAGGTCGACGACCCCGGGGCTGTCCGGCCCCTTTCGCACCAGGTCGCCTACGAAGACGAGGCGGTCGTCGTCAGCCGGGTCGAGTTCGGACAGGAGTTTCTCCAGGGCGGCCCGACTCCCGTGGACGTCTCCGACGATGTACAGCTCCCCGCAGTCGTCGACGGCGAGTCGTTCGTGGGCTGATTCCACGGTATCACTGAACTTTGGTCTCGGATTCATTTGTGGAGCGCGGGATTGCGGTGGAATGCCTCGTCGCGGTAGGAACTGATACCCCGCGATCGGACTATGAGGCTTGCTAATAGTGGTCCGTACGACTATGTATCTCCTCGACGACGCCGTTCTCTGCGGATCACGTTGGTCAGCTGTCGCCTAGCCGCGTCCCGATACCGGAGAGACAGCGTCTCGCAGGTGATGACGATCTCCGGCTGGATGTGGCGTGACTGCTCCGGGGGGCCTGAGAGCGGTATTTCGTCTCCCGCTGGTCGAAACAACTATATTAGAACCTGCTCATATTACTAATCACTAAAATGGACCAGAACGCTACTGACACGGCTTCCCAGTCCGGCCGACCCGATGACTCGGCCGAGAGCGCGTGTTGTACGCCGATTCCCGATATCGACGAGGACGCGCTGGTCGGCGACGTCCAGTTGCTCTCGGCGCTTGGCAACGACACCCGCTACGAACTGGTTCGCCGCATCGGCGCTGCGGAGGACAGCGTCTGTGTCTGTGACCTCGAAGCCGCAGTCGGAATCAGCCAGAGTGGCGTCAGTCAGGCCCTGTCGCGGCTCTACTCGGCGGGGCTGGTCACGCGACGGAAAGAGGGATCCTGGCGGTACTACGGATTGACCGACGACGCCGAACAGATCCTGGACACGCTCGACGCTCTGGGGGGGCGACCATGAGTGACACACCGTCAGAGCAGTCGTCGCTCGACCGCGACGCTACTGCGCAGCGTCGTCTCGTCAGAGAACGCTACGCCGACATCGCCACCGGCGACGACGCGGATTCCTGCTGTGAGGACGCGACAGCCGACGGAGACGGCTGTTGTGACGGGTCGACTGGGACGGACAGCGAGCGACTCGGGTATTCCAGCGAGGACATCGAGGCGGTCGCCAACGGTGCAGATCTGGGCCTCGGATGCGGGAACCCGAAAGCCATGGCCGACCTCGAACCGGGCGAGACGGTCCTCGATCTGGGCTCCGGCGCCGGGTTCGACTGTTTCCTCGCCGCGAACGAGGTCGGGGAGGAGGGGCAGGTAATCGGCGTCGACATGACCCCCGAGATGGTCGAGAAAGCTCGAGACAACGTCGAACAGAATGACGCGACCAGCGTCGAGTTCCGCCTCGGCGAGATCGAACACCTGCCCGTGGCCGACGCCCGGGTCGACGTCGTCATCTCGAACTGCGTCATCAACCTCTCGCCGGCGAAAGGCCAGGTGTTCGCGGAGGCGTTCCGCGTCCTCGTTCCGGGCGGTCGCCTCGCCGTCTCGGACGTCGTGTTGACCGCGGAGCTGCCCGAGTCCCTCGAAACCGACCCGGACTCGGTGGCGGCCTGCGTCGCTGGCGCGTCGCCCGTCTCGGAGATAGAACGGCTGCTCGCCGACGCCGGGTTCGTCGATGTCCGGATCGAACCGAAAGACGACAGCGCCGAGTTCATCAGCGAGTGGGACGACCGGCTCGACCCGAGCGAGTACGTCGTCGCGGCGACTATCGAGGCGCGGAAACCGACGGCGGCGCGGAACTGACCCTCGGGACCGATGTCGGCGCACGCGGACCAGTCGAGCGACGGGTGGATCGACCGACCGAACGTCCGGATGCTGGCGGTCGTCAGCGCAACGCTGTTGCTGTCGACGTTACTCTGGTTCAACTACTCGGCGGTACTACCGACCGTCGTCGATCACTGGGGTCTCAGTGGCCTCCAGGCTGGCGTCGTCTACGGGGCATTCCAGGCCGGCTACCTCCTGGGCGTGATCCCGTTCGGGGCCCTCGCCGACCGGTACGCTCCGCGGCCGGTCATCGCAGTGGGCGCGACGGTCGCGGCGATCGGTAGCCTCGCGTTCGGGGCGGTGGCAGACGGACTCCTCGCGGGAACGGCGCTCCGCTTTCTCAGCGGTGTCGGGATGGCAGCCGTCTACGTCCCGGGGATGCGATTCGTCAGCGAGTGGTTCGATCCCAGCGATCGCGGGACCGCGATGGGCGTCTACGTCGGCACCTTTTCGCTCAGTAGCGGGCTATCGTTCGTGCTGACCTCGTCGATAGCTGGGAGCGCCGGCTGGCGGACCGGTATCGTGGCGACGAGCCTCCTCGCGCTCGGTGCCGGCCCACTCGTGTATCTGCTGGGGCGAGACAATCCCGACCGGGCGTCGAACGGTGGCGGGTTCGACCGCTCGCTGCTGACAGACCGGGCATTTCTCGCCGGCGTCGCTGTCTACGCCGCGCACAACTGGGAGCTCTACGGGATTCGTAACTGGCTGCCGGCCTTTCTCGTCACGACGGCGGCCGTCGGGGCGACCGACGCGCCGGTCGCCACTGCGGGCCTCCTGGCCGGCGTCGTCACGGCCGTCGGCGGCGCAGGAAACCTCGCCGGCGGCTGGCTGAGCGACCGTCTCGGCCGCTTTCGAGTGATAGCGGTCGCGCTCGCGTGTAGCGGTGCGGGAACGATCGTGCTCGGTGGGCTCGCGTGGGAGTCGCTGGCGGTTCTCGCTGCGGTCGTTTTTGGGTACGGGTTCGTGCTGACGATGGACAGCGCGCCGACCTCGACGACGATCACGCTGGTCGTCGACGACGATCAGATCGGAACCGCGCTGTCGCTACAGGCCTTCCTCGGGACGCTTCCGGGTATCGTCTCGCCAGTCCTGTTCGGTGCGGCGCTCGACGCTAGCGGCTACACGCTCGCATTGCCGACCCTTGGTGTCGGCGCACTGCTCGGTGTCGGCGGCGTCTACCTCTTCTGGGCTGCTACCGAGACCCGGACATGGGCCGAGACCAACGTCGATCCCGCAGACTAACCGCCTGACTGGCAAAACGATAAATTGGGAGTATACCGCTCTCGTCCGGCTTTTATCTCTCCTCACCGGGTGAAGGAGGATTCCTCACTTATGCCCCAGGTTGCATCCCGAACCACAGAGCAGCAGCACTCGTCAACTACCTGTCCCGACTGCAAGGGCGACGTCACCCAGTTCGGTCGCGAACGCTATTGCAAGGCCTGTGGTCTCATCGTCGACATCTACCGCGTCGACCACGGGCCCGAGTGGCGGTCGTTCGATGCAGATACCAGAGAACGCGTCGGCGCTCCCCGGACACAGGCCCGCCACGACCGCGGGCTCTCGACGAAGATCGGTCGGGGCGTCGACGCACGAGGGAACTCGCTCTCCGGGAATAAACAGCGACGACTCGCACGCCAGCGGCAGCTCCACTCCCAATCCCAGACGCGCTCGAAACGCGAGCGGAATCAGATTACAGGGAACAGCGAGATCAAACGTATCGCTGGCCATCTCGAACTCGGCGACGGCCTCGTCGAGCAGGCGTGTTCCCTCTTCGAAACTGCCCAATCCGACGACCTCCTGGTCGGTCGTTCTATCGAAGCCGGCGTAGCGGCAGCCATCTTCATTACCTGCCGGTTGAACGACTGTCCGCGTCAGGCAGAAACTATCGTGGAGCCGGCCCGCTGTTCAGTCGAGGATCTGTGGAACATGTCCGGCGTCCTCAAGCGAGAACTCTCGTTGCCAGTTCCGATACAGGAGCCAGCAGACTTCGTTCCCGAGATCACGGCTGCTCTTGAGGAGCAAATCCCTGCCAGCATGCGCCTCGAAGCCGAACAGTTGGCCACCGAGGTTCACGAGTCAGGTACCCTCCAGGGCAAGCCCTCAGCGATCGCTGCTGGGTGTCTCTACACAGTCGGCCGACGCGACGACCATCCCCAGCTGACTCAACGCGCCATCGCCGACGCAGCAAACGTCTCAGCCGTCTCAGTTCGCAAGCACTGGCAGACTATCCAGAATCCTGAGTGAACCATAGAAGACGGCCCTCGCTGGCAACATTGATTCATTGCGGAGGCAGAATATCCGCTCTCCGAATGTGCTGAGGTACTGTGAGCACAATGTTTAGCACGTATTGAACAGGTTACCTGGTCATGAACAGCGGACCAGTTCGGTTACTTCACCTGATCTGGTAGGGAGTTCTGTTCGACGCGGGAGAGAAGGTGTGTACAGTCAGATGGGCACCTTAGCACGACGAATTGCCCCCTTCTTCGGTGTGCTCTCTAGCAGAAACCTTATACAGAGATATCTCGAATAAGATACTAAGAGTCACCGATGGAGATGACCGAATTCATGGATCCCACTGCTGCGAAGATCGTCTTAGCAGCGGAATATGGGGATTCTATAAGCCGAATCGCGGAGAAAATCGGCATCTCGTACTCGTGGGTGTACAACTGGATCGACCGGCTCGAAACGGCATCGATAATCGCAAATACCGATACTGGGGTTCGAGTCGTCGACCAGGGACTCCGACGTGACTTCGACACCATGCTCGGCGCGCTGTATCAGCGGGACGAGATTACCCAGGACGACGCCTACATCATTCCACACTTCGCTGGCATGGAGTTCGCCTTCACCGAGATCGACGCCGCGTTCGTCTGGACCGAGGGCGGGTACCAGGTCGCACGAAGTCACGATGATTATCCCGTCTTCATTACCGTCCACGACCACGACGTCGAACGATGGGTCGAGTTCTTCGATAGATATGGTGTTGACGCGACCATCGGCGAACGGCCAGACGCTGACGACGTCGACGGGTCTGTGCACTACGTGCTCTTTCCGAGCACCGATGACATCGATCCGGCCTGGGTGGATGGCAGCCCCGTCATTCAGTTAGAGAACGCGATCGAGAAAATGCTCGACACGCGGGCTGCGTACGAACCTGCCCTCGAGATCATCGCCGACAAATACGACGTCGATATCGACGCGAGTCATCACGACCAGGCCCTCGAATCGAATAACACCTAACTTCAGGAAATGAGTCATACTGAACGACAGCGCGAGCTCATCGAGACGTATCAGGCAGTACAGAGAGAAGACCTCCCGTTCGTCCTCGTCGGCGGGTGGGCAGTGTCGGCGTTCCAGTCCCGCTTCACGACTGACGTCGACATGGTCATTTCCGAGGTAGCCGTCGATCAGTATACGAATCTACTCGCAGATCGAGGGTACACAAAGGAGTTTGATACCGACATTTCCAACGTCTACCAGGGCCGAATTGTCCGGTACGAGAAAGCAGTCGGCGAGAATACAGTCCAATTCGACGCTCTCGTCGAAGCTCTTCGATGCAGGCAGACCGATGCCGAATGGTCGTATCGATATCTTGCCGAGTACAGTGTCGTCGAGTCGTTGTCTCTCGCTGAAGGCCTCGAAGCTCGGATCCCAGAACCTGCGCTTCTCTTTGCACTGAAGCTCCATAGCGGACGATTGACGGACGCTCGTGACCTCGTTCTGATGACCTCGCATACGGACTTCGACCGTATCGAGCGCCATCTTCACCGTGGTGATTCAAACGCACTCAAGCAACAGATACAGACCGTCAAGGAGAAGATCAGGAGCGACGGTTTCATCGACTCTCTCAAAGGGGTTTTTCAGTTGCAACAGGAACCAGAAGAAGACGTCGCGACTCTACAGCGGTTCCTGGCGGACCAAGCGGATTCCCTGTAACCGGAACCAAGATCCGCTTCATACCTCGTTGCATAATATCAGACAGTGTCCGAAATCACGAAACGAGATATAATTGTTAGGGGCGATGGAGTCGCCAGGTGGTGATACTAGCCTCTCTCGAAAAGAGGCAGCCGACGACATTTACCGTCTGACTCCCCATCGGCCGATTCACTCAGGGCCACGAGAGTTTCTGTAATCGAGACGGCTACGTTTCAGGAGTAATCGATGGAGCATCCGGGCCAGGTCCGTTGCACTGGCTGACACAGCGATGACCACCGGTGTTCCTCGGACGACGTTTCCCGCCGATACCCGGGCCTGGGGACATCGAACAGATGTCCCCGTCGGGAGTCTTGCTTCCCACGCTGTGGCGGGTCGCGATCTCCCTCGCTCACGGACGTCGTTGCGTTCGCAACGGAGATCGACCGCCACACCGCGGTCGCTGGCGATTCCGGGCCCGCGCATCGACGTTGTCCGTCTGACACCACCGCCCACCCGACCCCCGCGCCCCCGTTCCTCGGTCCGGGCATTTCGCGCCTTCCGTTGCGTCTCTCCGCACCGCTCGACGGACGGGGCACGGTCCGGGCTGCTCGCTTCCGCGCTCTCTCAGCACTGCCCGAGCGCGGGGCTCGCATACACGCGGGCATGTCGCGGATTTGGGGCCACCGGGGGATTCCTCCAGGCTTCTCTCTCGGCGCGCGGCCACGTCCGCCCCCGCAGGGGCGGATTCCGTTGCGTTTCGCGGGCCCGGACCGGCGACTCCTCGCCCGACGGGCGAGCTTCGCCGGACCCGCGAACGGACGGGGCCCCGCGCCGTCGGAGATAGCTCACAGACGCCACGCTTACTCGCCCGGTCGACCGAGGACTGCGGACCCTCCCCGCCGTCGACGGCGCGACGGCGGGTCCCTTCCACAGCCCTCGGCCGACAGTGCGTCGACGCGACGCGTCTGTTGCGCCACCGCAGGCGCGGCTTCCCAGAGCCTTGCCAGGCTCACTGGCCTACACACGTTTATCGGATATGGGTTTCCGGTCGTGCGCGTTTCCTCCTCATCGGCTTTCGCACTCCTCCGCTCGCTGCCGAGACTGCTCCCCGCCGCCGCCGGGGAGCTTCCATCGGCGACCACGCGGAGTTCACGCACCGATTGTCCGGAGGGACTTGCGCCGACTCGGCGTGCTCACACCGCGAGCACGCCGCTCGCGGGCACCCCACCGCGCCCCCGCGACCCCACGACCCGAGAGCGGGCCGCTGTGGCACTTCGTCTTCGACTCCGTGCCACTGGACCCGCAACCGGGTATACCGGGGTATATCGGGGGTAATCGGTGCGGTACCCGCGACGGAGAACCCTATCCGATAAACGGTTCTAAAAAGGGGTGAACTCGCGTCGAGCGGGTGACCGCCCCGGCGGCAGCCACCGCGCCGCAGGGTGGGGTGGTCAGCCCGGTCGTGAGTTCAGTGGTTGTATCGCTCGCTCAGTGTGGTTGTTCTCCGTTCTGTAGGGCGCGGAGGACAGATGGTTCTCGACGGTTGGTTGCAGAGGACGTCGTGAGACGCCCTACAAGTGTTATCCATCTATGAGTTCACACGGTTCGCACAAGAAAGTATCGGTCAGAAAGCACAGCGGAGTGGCGGACGAGCAGCGTGCGCCAGAAGAGCAGACCTTGCAGACGTCAGTGGCGTCCCAGGTCGACGCGAACGGTCTCCTGAACGAGGTCGCTGAAACGACTCACGAACAGGAGCTGCGCCCGTCTGTGGAACAGGAAATCCAGGGGAAGAAAGATTACGACTGGACGCGCTCGACGGACGTCGGTCCGGATCGTCGATACGGTGAAACTCTCGCGTCGCAAGAACGGCGGCTGGGCGAAGCGGCTGAAATGGAGCGCCATCGCGAGCACGCACTGGCGGCTGCGGAGGCTGACCTCGAACGTGGGAAATCCTGTAGAGCGCAAACCCAGATTGAACAAGCGCGAACGGCGAGGGACTTCTGGGAACGAGCGCACCTCGCGGCTGGTCGAGAGTTCGTCACCATCCCTCAATCCAGTCGAACGCAAACGGTGGACCCCCGAGCCACGCTGAGTCAGGAAGAACTGGCCAGGGTGAACGAACGGGCGACCTCCATAGCAGCGAGCTTCGAAGCCCTCTCACGTGCCGACGCTGCACGGCGGCTGGCCGAGGAGTGGGACAAGCAGGGAACATCCTTCACCGAGGCAGTGTTCACGGTCCTGAACGAGTGGGCGGACGACCCCACTGTGCCGATCAACGTGGCTGGGATCGATCCCGACGACAGGTGGGTCACCGTCGAAGGCGAAATCACGTGGTTGTTCGACGAGCCCGCGACCCGGAATCAGTACCAGGTCGGCTACCTCGAAGATGATCAGGGAGCGTCAGCCAAGGTGACGGTCTGGCGCCGGTCCATGTACGGTCCCATGGTTCGCACGCTCTCGGAAGGCGACCGTGTTCGAATCGCCCTCGGAAAGCCAGGTGAATACAACGGGCAGAAGACAATCGCAGTCACGAGCGATACTGCCATCATCTCGCTCGACCGGTGACGAACAGGCAGCTCTCTTTTTGTTCCCCACCGATCGTCGACGGTGGACTCTCGATGTGGACCTCGGCAATTGACTCCCAATTTTCGAATGGCAGAATTCTACCCATCGTAACTGAGGTCCATTGCTTCTCGTTCGCGCCCCCGGCTGGCGATCTCGATGCGCATCGTCATCACCCAAACGAACGCCGATCTTGTTCAAAGGCTGATATAGGCCAGGGGGTGGCTGGTGACTCGAACTCTTGGGGCCTCCGGGGGGTAGCAACGAATCTGGAATTCACTGATCACAATCCTCACGAGACTGAGAATTCCCCCTGCTGGAGTCTCGCTGGGAGGCCGAATATTGTTGGGGGCAAGTTGCCCTGAGCGTCGGATCGGGTGTTGGACACAGTCATGATCCGACTTCCAATCTAGTGAAAGTGACTATTTTCCCAGTAGTGATCGCTGCGTGGGACATCTGGACTGATCTCGAAACCGTGCAACAGGCTACCTGAAAAAAGGAAGTGGGCTAGTGACTCACCCTTCAGTTGCGGCCACATTCGGGGATCGACTCGATATCGATCGTCGCGACCTTCCTACCATCGAACATGAATATAACCGTGCCGGCGTCGCTCTTGTTTCCGATCCAGAAGGATTTGCACTTGTGCTTGTCGACCGTGACCTTCCCGCCCTTACCCGTTCCTTTCAGCCTGTAGGAGAACTTCAGATCGTGTTTCGTGTCGTTGTGGACGACGTGTTTGATACGTTTGTCTGTTCGACATTCTGCCTCAAATCGAACGTCCTTTTTGATATCTGGCTTCTTCTTTCCGTCCTTATCCGATGTGTCGGTTTCCGTTTCCGTGTCGGTTTCCGT